>NZ_JBISEQ010000010.1:0-50740 GCF_044383785.1 Terribacillus sp. JSM ZJ617
AGACTGGGCATATTGAGTGCGTGGCTGAAATAACCTTGAGATAGAGGGGTTTTAGAGGTACTATAAAAGGAATTGACCACATTTTGACCACATCGGTCGTGGTCAGCTCCTTTTTTTCATATATTCTTCGTAATTTTCAGTGGATCTCTTCTTCATTTTTTCAGTTACATGAGCATAAACATCACTGGTTGTTCCCATACTTGCATGTCCAAGCCTTTGCTGTAACTCTTTCATAGTTCCTCCAGATTCAAGGAAAAGAGTTGCATGCGTATGGCGTATATCGTGTATACGTATTTTAGGCACATTTGCCTTTTTAATCATACGATTAAAGATTGTGGTCAATGTTCTTGGATAAATCGGTTGACCGTCTTCTCGACAGAATACTAGATTATGATCTTTGTACTGATTTCCGAAATATATTTTCATTTCATTTTGGCGTACCCGGTGCTTGCGCAAGCTCTCGAATGCGGTACTTGTACATTTTATGCTGCGTTTTGATGATTCATTCTTGGTAGTTCCAAATCTAAAACCTTCATCATCATATACTAAACTTTCATCTATACGGATTGTCTGGTTCTCCCAATCAATATCATCCCACTTAATTGCTAACAGCTCACCACGACGAACGCCAGTATCAAGACAGATTTCGATTGCTGTTGCATAGTCGATATCAACAAACTTACCCACAGTCAGGAAAGTATTCACTTCTTCTACAGACCAAGTAACTTTCTGGCTGCGTCTTGCTCTAGGGACATCTACACGACTCATTGGATTCTTTCGCATAAGATCCCATTCTACTGCTTTGTCTAAAGCGCCATAAAGAATACCGGATATATACTCGACGTATCGAGGGGACAACCCCTCATCGACCAGACCATTAACAAAGACTTGCAAATAAGGAGGAGTAAGCTGTGAAAGCTGCTTCTCGCCTATTACTGGCAGAATGCGAAAGTCAATTGCTCGCTGGTAACTTTTTATCGTTGTATCTCTTAATTTGCGCTTGCAGTATAATTCAACCCACTTCTCAAGATACTCTTTCAATTTCATACCTGAATCAACAATGAACGTATCCATGTTAATTTCGTGTTGCACCTGGGCTGCATATTTTTCTGCATCTTTCTTCGTAGCAAAGCCCCTTTTAGTGGTCTGTTTACGTTTTCCCTTATCATCGCGACCGATGTCAACAGTAACAGACCACGTATATCCTTTACTACTCTTCTTAGCCGGTACCTTACGATAATAGGCCATAATATCAACTCCTTATCTTTTCGAGAAACATTCGATATCTTTTTCGGGCATGAGCATCGCAAACACGATAATTCTCACATATGTAAAAGGCTGCGGAATTCTCGTCAGGTGGCAGTTTGTCCCGAATAAGAATAAACGTCGGCATAAGACAATGTAAAGCGAATAATTCTGCCTTGTTCTCCTGATACTGGTACATGCTTTTGCTTAGGTTTTGTTGAGTGCCAGCGTGATGCAGTAGATGAGCCAATTCATGAAAGAAATCCGCCTGCTTTTGAATCTCTGATAGCTCTTCGTCCAAGAGTATTAGTTTTCGCTTCCTAGTCTTTACAGCTTGACTAGCAAACTCCCATTCTAGCAAATGGATGCCTAGCTTCTTTGCGATTAAATAACGATCAATCATGTCGGGTGAGGATATCCCCATCTCTTCGTAGATTCTCTGCACATTACTTTCCATGTAACTGTAGCTATAGGTTGCTTCATTTCTCATCTTGTTGCTCTCCCTCCCTAATGCGCTAAAGGCATCACATTTACATTATAGGAAAGATTATGCAGTATTTTCAGCAGTAAAATATGGTGTATATGGGATATAGATTCCAAGTGTAGGAACATATGTTCTTTTTTATTATAAAAAGAAAAGCCGTAAAAGGCTATTCTTGATATTTTATAGAGTATGCTGCGCCTTCGAAAGAATCGGCTTTCGCGGCTGCTTCGGTAGGGAATGGCGGATAGAACATTTCTACACCTGACTTAGCGTCAGCATCTAAACTTGTTTCAACTCCGCCTTCCAAAACGCCAAGGAATTCGTCACCGCTATAGACGCCTACAACCGTGCTTACTTCTTCTTGCTTCTCACCTGTAGTGTTTTCAACTTCTGCTGTAACGTTTAATCCTGTTCCCTTCACTTTACCATTTACGTTTGTGAAGTCGAGCCATTGAACCTCAGCCGTAGCAGGTATCAAGTCTATACCTAATTCAGCAGAAACATTTGTATCAATTTCAAGATCTCCAGCTGGTTCATTAACAGTAACATAAGCTATTTCCCCTGGACCAATGACATTCGGTGCCACGCTAACTGTATTCGATACAGTTGCAATACTACCATCATCTTCATTCTTAAAGGTAACTGAAGCGGCCCCAATGTCTACAGCTTTATCACTTTCGTTTTCTACACCAGCATAGTAACTGAGGTATTTAATGCCAGAGGCATCATCTTCCCAAAGGTAAGTTTTCTCAACGCCTAATGTTAGTTCAACATCAGATACATCTTCTACACCTTCCATAAATTCAGCTTGAGATTCAGCAGATCCTGTATCTTCAGTCTCTGAAGCGTTTTCCTCAGTTTCGGCATCTTTGGTTTTTTCTTCTTCAGTAGTTGCAGCATTCTTAGGTTCATCTGTGGAAGATTTATCTTCGGATGCGCTTTCGTTTCCACAAGCAGCTAAGAAAAAGGCAAGCAACGTCATTAACATCAAAGCAGACACTTTTTTCATATACACTAATGACCCCCATTGCAATAGATTTGTTTAAGCAAAATGGCTAATTATTACCCTCATCATCTTTTCTATCTAATTCCCTATTTATCTCGAAGATACGTTTTAATTGCCGAAGGTTTTCTTCAGAAGTCTTCGGTAACTCTTTGTACCAACGCTCTAATTCGGGATCACTAATGAAACTTTCGAGTTCATCTTCTTCGGTCTTTTTAGGGCTATTTGATTTACCAAGGAGATAGTCAGTAGTCACATCGAAAAAATCGGCCAGTTTTACAATAATATCTGGGTCAGGATTTGAATGACCTTTTTCATATCTATTTAATTGATACTTGGTTAATCCGATTCTATCTGCTAAGTCATACTGTTTTATATCTTTCTTCTCTCTTAATGCGGCAATTCTTTCACCTAGTATATTTTCCACAATTAACGCTACCTCCAAAAGAAATCCTCCCTTCAAATATATCACTATTGCATATTTAGCAATCATAAGTTGCTAAAAACACAATTTTTTTTATATTTTCTCTTGACGTTGCATAAAACGCAATGTAATATACAAGTATGGTTATTGCAATTTATGCAACTAGGGGGTGGTAATATGACGACTGTTGATTTAACAAAGATAAAATCTTTACGTATTAAAAACAAGATGTCTCAAGATGACATGGCAAATTTACTCGGTTTTAATACAAAATTTCCGTACCATCGAAAAGAAATTGGAAAACAAGACTTTACTGCTTTGGAGCTCCAGACAATTGCTAATCATTTTAAGCAACCAATGGAGGTTTTTTTTACGAGTAGTGTTGCAGAAAATGCAATAAATCAAGAAGTCTGCTAAATAGCAACTTCGCACACTGCACAGAGCGCCTGTAGCGAGAGGGAGCCATGACAGATGTGGTGATTAGTCGTCACCTTATAAATAGCCCCGCCAAAATACATGCAGGCCATTGCCTAGACCGGACGTTCTCTGCAGTGTGTGAAGAAAACGACAGGAGGATAACAATGAATGATTTGAAAGTTGTCGCTGATGAAATACTTCCAGTCTATGAAACAAACAAAGGTAACAAAGTTGTTAATGCTCGGGAGCTGCATGAACAGTTAATGGTTGGCAAGAAATTCGCTACATGGATTCAAGATCGAATCAATAAATATGGATTTATCAAGGGAGACGACTTTTTCCCAATTTTGGGACAAACCCATAACGGTAGGCCAAAGCAAGAATATCTGTTGCTTATGGATACAGCAAAAGAGATAGCCATGGTCGAGAACAACGAACAAGGTCGGGCTATTCGAAAATACTTCATCGAAGTCGAGAAGAAATCAAGACAGATTACAAAACCTCAATCTCAGTTAGAAATCTTGCAAGGAACGATTAATCAACTTGTCGAGCAGGACAAGCGTGTAACTCAACTAGAAAACTCTGTTTCCAATATCTCAAACATCGTTTCTATCACGAGTGTTGGTTGGAGAAACAAAGTAGAAGTGATACTTAAGAAAATCGCTCAAAAGTGGACGGGCATCGAGCCATACAGAAGCGTTAGAAGCCTTAGCTACGATCGATTTGAAAAGCGAGCAGGCTGCAATCTTAATATCCGATTAAACAATCGTAAGGAACGGGCTGCTGCTCAAGGAATGCCTAAATCATATGTAAACAAAATCAACCGACTTGATGTCATACAGGAAGAGAAACGCTTAGTCGAAATTTACATCCAAGTAGTAAAGGAAATGGCATTAGAGTTCAGAGTTGATATTAATGACTTCCAAATGGAAGAGGTCATGTGAATGAGCAATGTAGTCGAGTTTAACAGTTTTGATACTTCATCTAATGAACTTTGGAAGAAGTTCGGTGAAAGAAAGAACTTTGAAGTAAGTCTTTATCATCACAACAGGGATTCCGAACCTCACATCCACATAAATGACAGGCCCAGTTCTATAGAAATTGATCACGACGATGAAGACGGAACAATTATTGTTCTGAACTACAAAAGCTTATCGTTCACCTGGTACGAAAAAAATCACCACACCAATCTTTCGAACGGTGCAGTGGTGTTTAGTTCAAAACATGATTCAGATACTTACTGGATCATCGACTTCCACTAATACTCACAAGGGAGAGTGAGAATATGACAGCCGAAGAAATGTTGCTACTTAAGAAGCTACTACATGAGACCGTCGAACCTTTGCAAAAAGAAGTAAGGGAGCTTCGAGCAAAAGTCAGCGGCCAGCAAGATAAAGTTCTTACTAAACAGGATTTAAAGGATCGTTATCAGATAAAGGATACCAAAGCTGCTGAGCTTTTAAATCGCAAGGATTTTCCTCGCATGCCTGGTATAGGACCAGCAAAAGTAATGCTGCGGCATCTGGAAGCTTGGGAAGATCGCAATGTTGAGTGGATAAGAGAGAATGCTCTCGAACATCCAAAACTAAGTGTTATCTAATTCCATTTTATCGCGAATCAACATGAACATATACAAGCAACATTTAGCAACATTGGGAGCATGTCACTCAATTGCTTATACATTCATTATATCTACTAATCTACCAAACAATGGCAGAAAGGAAGCTGGAATTCATGTCAAAAGGAAGAGCTGGACAAGCAATTAGACAAGGGAGGAAATTACTTGATAAAACGCAACTGCAAGCCTCACTGGATACTGGCTACACACGGGAAGCAATTGGTCAGCAAGAACGAGGAGACTACAAGGTACAACCTCACATGGCTCGCTACTTTATTGAGAATGGTAATCCGTGGCCAGGCTTGGAAGCCTCCAACGAGTATCTTGGTTGGGGATTAAAAAAGCTGGACGGACCTGCAGCAGACCTTCACCGAAGCGCGGTAAAAGAGAAGGTCATCGAAGAAGCTCAAGAAATGGTGTCTGCATTAGCCAAAATGGCGACTTACAAAAGACCAAGCACACTATCGGCATTTGAACACGACAACATAGAACATGGCATGGATCAGTCAGTGGATGCTGTCAAAGCAATACTTACCTTCATCGCTGTCTGTTGCGAGGATTACGGTCTTAGCTGGAGCGACATTTGGGAGGAACACGATATGAAACTTAAATCGAGAGGATATGTGATGTCATGAATAAGATCTTAGTTGAACAATTCAAACCGTCGGACATTGTCGCTGCTGAAAAAGAGATTGTATGTATTAAAGACTTGTTACTCGAAGCAAATATGGATGTGGATGCAGGCTTTTATGAAGGTTTAATCCTCCGATTGGAGAACGCCACACGATCTGCTAAGCAACTGATGAAGATGCAAGAAGAAAAGAAGCAATCTGATGAAATCTTGCAGTTAGTCCAGGAGATAGAAGAGCAGGGACGAGTCAATGAAATGTACAGACGCTTTAAAGGTAAGGAAGCGATATGAGTCCTAAAGTTTTCTTCCCAGTAGCTTTTGGTCTGACACTTGCATTCTTATACTGCTGCATTCGATTTTTTGCATAAGAAAAGACGCGTAGCGGCGGGCACCACTAGCGTCCTTGGTTATCTCAACAAACCGATTATAACACGAATTGATTCTAATATACAGGAGGTTCTTTCATGGATAAAAAAGATGCAAAATTCATGGCTTGGAACTGGGACTATGGAAAATTTCAATTATTACCTTCTAACGAAATAGCTGAAGCAATAAATATCGCATGGAATTACGAATTTGACGTGTATGAAAGAGAAACGGAAGACCTCATATTCTCAGGAAACGATGACAACGAAGGTAACAACGACCGACTAAAAAAATACGGAATACAAGTTATCGATGATGGAAAGCATCGCAATTTGCAAAATCTAGAGACTGGAGAAATCTACAAACCAGACTGGCAAAAATAAAAAAGCCTATTAGCTGCCAAGGGAGGGCAGAGGTATGGAAGCCTTTGACGTAATAGAGGTTGAATACGACCAATTTGGCAGGATGAAAAGACATCCACTGTACCACCACAACAGCTACAATCGCACTCCTTTTACACAGGAGGAACTTGAATACATTTGCAAGTATTGGCATGCCGATCACATGGATGATCTTGGACTAGCGTTAGGGAGAACAGGCGTAAGCTTGGCGCAGCAGGTATCAAAGCTTAAGAAACAAGGTTTGTTCGATCATTACAAAAATATGAATCGTCACTGGTGACGGGATGGAGGAATCAATTGGATATCCAAAAACTAAACGAAATAAGAGCTAGTCTCGTGGCTTACCAAGAGGATGGTTCACACAATAAATACCTTGGCAGATATGTTGATGCAGAAGAAATTATCGAAATAGTGGACTTACTCAATGTATATAGAAATGCACTCATCTTTTACGCAGCGGAAGGCACATACTGCTTCGATAAGTGGGGATCACCAATCCAAAGAGATAGCGGTAATTATGCAAGGAAAGCTTTATCACTTGAAGAGAATAAGGAATGACCATCCGGTCTTCCTCAGTGAGCATAGCAGCTGGTGTGCTTACTGAGGGAGGTAGCGGAAACTGCGTCCCACGATACTGGCTGTTCATGCATTTGCAAAGGAGGGTAGTGGTTGGACCATTTTTATTTCATCGAAATAGGAGGGGTTTTATGACTGAGAATGAGAAACGCCAAGCGCAACTTATTTACTGGCAGGATGAAAGAATTAAGACCTTAGAAAAAGCACTTACGGTTTTATATGAGCAAGTTGAGATTGCAAGAGGCTCTGTAATCCCGGCTGGTTCATTTTATGCAGGCATGCAAAAAGCTGAGGAAGCATTAGGCAAATAAAAACCACCCCAAAGGGTGGCAGTCAATTACTTTTCTAATGTTCGCACCTTTAGAATAGCTGATTGGCTGGAAATTCGCAAGGGAGTGAGCTTTATGAAGGCTCCACAACATGGAGATCGTTACATTCGAATCTACTACATGCACGTTCAAGGCGGCATGAACCCAAGGGAAGCGCTGGCGGTTGTCACTAGAGTTATAGCTGGTTCATACGGGACCATGAATGACATTCGGCAGCTGATTGATGCTCATGATGCTTATCAACTAAACCAATTTAAAGAATGGGAGACGAAGCGCAATGTCCAAGATTATCAAACTGCAGCAGTTGGTTCTTAATCATTTCAAAGGGGTGAAGGAATTCACTCTTAGTGTAAACGGCCGTGATGCCAAAGTATTCGGCGACAACGAAACAGGCAAGACAACTACTTATGACGGCTTCTTATGGGCTTTGTTCGATAAGGACAGCCAGAACAAAAAGGAGTTTGGTATCAAGACAGTGGATCAGGACGGCAAGGAGCAGCATTACCTAAATCATGAAGTCGAAGTAACGCTTGTGATCGACAATAAGCCACTGACGCTGAAAAAGGTGTTCAAAGAGGAGTACACCAAAAAGCGTGGATCTGTAACTGCAGAATTCAAAGGTCATAAGACGGACTACTATTTGGACGGAGTACCAGTTAGGAAGAAAGATTACACGGACAAGGTTGCATCGATTGTGGACGAGGACATCTTTAAATTACTAACCAATCCTTCCTATTACAATGAACAGCTGAAATGGCAAGACAGAAGGGAGCTTCTTTTGGAAGTAGCTGGTGACGTATCTGACGACGATGTAATCTCCAGCAAAGAAGAGCTTGGAGGGCTGCCAGCAATCCTAAACGGACGGAGCATCGAAGATCATAAAAAAGTTATTGCTTCTAAGAAAAAAGAGATTAATAAAGAGCTCGAACGTATCCCAGTTCGGATTGATGAAGCGCGCCGTTCCTTGCCGGACACTTCTGGTTTGAATAAAGAAGAAATATCAACGGAAGTGAAACGCATTCAAAGCGAGAAAGAAGCCAAGGCAGATGAATACAACCGAATCAAGAACGGTTCTGAGGTCAGCAAGAAGCAACGCGAACTTGTTGAACTACAAGGCAACCAGTTGGACCTGGAGAATCAGCATAAGGCGAAAGAACAGCAAGGCGTGTTGGAGCTTCGCAGACAACTAAACGCTCATCAAGATAACTTGGATGATTTCAAACGTAAGCAGCGTACTGCAAAAGGCGACATCGAGGAAATGCAACATGATATTAACCGAAAAGCCGAGAAAATGAGTCAGTTGCGTACCGAATGGGGCGAAGTTAACGCCAAAACATTCAACTTTGAAGAAGACACGGTATGCTCCCTGTGCGGCCAAGCATTACCAGAAGAGAAGCTTGCGAGTCAGAAAGAAGATGCACAGGCGGCATTCAATATAGAGAAGTCAGACAAGCTTGAATTCATTCAAAGCCAAGGGCAGAAGTTGAAAGCCGAGAAAGAAGCGATCGAAGCCAAGCTTAAAACTAAGCAAGAGGAACTAACTGGACTCACAGAAGCAGTATCGCTCGAACAAAAAGACATCGATTCCCTACAGGAAAAGATTTCGAACACTGAGAGCACGTTCACAAACGTTCAAAGCACATCCGAATACCAAGAGCTTCAAGACCAGAAAAAACGTCTGGAGGAAGAGATACAGGAACTTAAACAGTCTTCTCAATCGGCTCTGGATAAAGTAACAGAGGAAGGCAAGAAGCTAGCTGGTGAAATTGAAGTCTTGCAGGCTGATCTGGCTAAGTTTAAACAGTCTGAACAGACTGCTGCCCGGATAGAAGAACTAGAACAGCAGCAACAGGAACTATCTGCTGAATTCGAAACGCTGGAAGGTGAAGAGTACCTTGCTAACGAGTTCATTAAAGCTAAAGTGAACCTTCTGGAAAGCAAAATCAACTCCAAGTTCGAGCATGCCCGATTCAAACTATTCGAGCCACAGATTAACGGCGGCTTACAAGAAGTGTGCGAGACATTGTACAAAGGCGTGCCTTACAGCAAGGGACTTAACAACGCTGCTAAGATCAATGTCGGTTTGGATATCATCAACACTCTTTCCAAGCATTACGGTATCTCAGCACCGATCTTCATTGACAATAGCGAGGCTGTCACGAAGCTGGCAGAGATAGATTCACAGGTTATCAGCTTGATTGTTTCAGAGCAGGACAAACAGCTACGAGTTGAAACAGACAAATTGCAGGAGGCTATCTGATATGACGTTTGATGTTGAAAAAGCTGTAGAGGCACAAAAAAAGTTATGTGATGAAAAGGGTTTGCCCCATTTCGCTCCTAGATTCGGAACTTGTTATAACTGCAGGACCAATATCTACGAAGAAAAGCAAAAAACACGCAAAGATTTTCTGAGCGGTGAAAATGTTTCTTACATGACTGGAATCACGGTAGAAAAAGCAGCTAGTGAATTAATTACTGGTTGCCCACATTGCAACCGAACGTACTGCGACTAAAAAATAGGAGGCTATCTAATATGTCAAATCAAGTGGCGCAACAGCAAGAAGAGAAAGTAACGGTCTGGAATAAGCAAGTCGGATTCACCGTGAATGGTGAAGAAGTTAAGTTGTCTGGAAACACAGTGATGAAGTATCTAGTTCGTGGTAATGGTCAAGTTTCTGAACAAGAAGTAGTGATGTTCACTAACCTGTGTAAATTCCAAAAGCTCAATCCGTTTTTGAATGAAGCATATCTCGTTAAGTTCGGTACTCAGCCAGCATCGATCATCGTATCGAAAGAAGCCTTTATGAAACGTGCCGAAGCCCATGCAAAATATAAAGGTTTTGAAGCCGGTATTGTGGTTGAGCGGAATGGAGAACTAGTTGATGTGGAAGGTGCAATCAAACTCAAAAATGACATCTTGGTTGGAGGCTGGTGCAAAGTTTATCGAGAAGATCGCTCTGCAGCAGTAACATCAAGGATTTCACTAGAGGAATTTTCAAAAGGCCAAGCAACTTGGAAGCAGATGCCACTAACAATGATTCGTAAGTCAGCTATTGTAAATGCTTTGCGTGAAGCTTTCCCAGAGACTTTGGGAGCTATGTATACAGAAGATGATGCTGATGTTAAACCGGATGCGGAAACGACTGCTCAGCAAGATATTAAAAGAAATGCAAATACAGAAATCATCGACATTGATCCAACAGATTCACCTAGTTTCAACACTGCAGCAGCAAAAGAAACCGAACCAGAAGATTACCAGCAGCAGGACGAGAAACAACCAGAAACATCAGGCGGTCCAGGGTTTTGATTGATATAAAGGTGCTGGCAACCGGAAGTACCGGTAACTGCTATCGGGTGACCGATGGCAGCACGCCTCTCCTTCTGGAATGTGGCATACGGTATAAATCCATCCAACAGGCACTCAATTTCAAAGTTTCGGAGATAAAGGGATGCTTAGTCACACATGAGCACAAGGATCACTGTGCTGGCGTTACGGAAGTGATGAAGCGCGGCATACCGGTTTACATGTCGCAAGGAACAGCAGAAGCGATAGATACCGATATCTATCATCCGAGGATTGTACGAGCGAAAGAACAATTCACGATCGGTACATGGACTATCCTACCGTTTGACGTACAGCATGATGTTTCAGAGCCAATGGGGTTCCTGCTAATGAATCAAGCTGGAGAGAAGCTGCTATTCGCTACAGACACCTATTACATCAAGTACAAGTTCAAAGGGCTCACGCACCTTATGGTCGAGTGCAACTACTCTATGGACATTCTCAATCAAAACATTGAGAGCGGCCAAGTGCATAAGGCAATGAAGAACAGGCTTATCAGATCACACTTTAGCTTAGAAAACATGAAGGAGTTCCTGCATGCAAATGATCTCAGCAAGCTGCAGAGCGTGCATTTGCTCCATCTGAGTGACTCTAACAGCGACGAAGCATTATTCAAAGAAGAAGTACAGAAGATCACTGGCACTATTGTGCATGTGGCATAGGGAGGAATTCAATTGTTGAACAGAGTGGTCCTTGTAGGGCGCCTGACGAAAGATCCAGATTTACGATATACACCAAATGGAGTAGCAGTAGCCAACTTTACACTGGCAGTAAACCGGCCATTCAAAAACCAATCAGGGGAAAGTGAAGCAGACTTCATCAACTGCGTAGTGTGGAGAAAGCCGGCCGAGAACCTAGCTAACTACATGAGCAAGGGTAGTTTGGTTGGAGTTGATGGAAGAGTACAGACACGCAGCTTCGATAACCAAGAAGGTAACCGGGTCTATGTAACTGAGATTGTTGCTGATAGCGTACAGTTCCTCGAATCAAAGGGTGGTAGCGGCGGTACCAACCAAAGTAATAACTCTAATTACAACAATAGCGGCGGACAGTCCAGCAGTAATAACAGCAATCAAAATGACCGAGATCCATTCAAAGATAAAGGTGAACCAATCGAAATTTCTGATGATGATTTGCCATTTTAATGCCTAGCTGTATCGGGAGCTGCAGCTAGCACTGATTCTCGAAAGGAGGGAGGGTCGTGAAGTGGACTATTAGGATTCCGGCACTAGCGGTGATGTTCTATCTAATCGGCTTGATGTTATTAGTAGTCGATTGGACATTGATGGATATACCGGAAATAGCAGAACCATTTAAACAGATCCAAGATTACGTAAGAGGATTTATGCAATAACACCTAAAGGGAGAGGTGAAAGGGAGTATGAAAGAAGCATATTACTTTTCGCACGACTCAAATGCGAGACAAGACGAAAAGATCCTTATGCTGCGAGCAGAACATGGTTGGGAAGGCTACGGTATCTATTGGGCCTTAATCGAAATGATGTTCGAAAGCACAGAAAGCGCATTACATCACAGCAAAGTTAAGGGAATTGCTGTTAGCTATAACATCGACATGGCACTGCTAAAGCAAATCATTAACACGTGCATAGAGGAGAATCTATTTCAAACAAAAGATGATCTCTTCTGGAGTGATAGTTTAATAAGACGTAAAGAGAAATTTCGTGACATAAAGAATAAGCGGTCTGAAGCTGGTAAAAAAGGTGCTGCTAAGCGGTGGGGAGATAACGAAGAAGATGGCAATGCTATGGCAAAGCCATCACAAAATCATAGCGATGATATAGCAAAAAATAGCAAAGTAAAGGAAAGGAAAGAAAATAAAAGTAAAGGAAACGAAAGTAAAGGACAGGAAAGCAAGGTCGAGAACGCTACCTCCTACCTGTCCGAAAACTTTTTCAATGCATCCTTAAAAGAAAAAGAATCCTTGTTCAGCTTTGTCGATGATCTCGGGGATGAGTTGTGCATCGAAGCTATGACACGAACTCGTATTGCTGAAAAGAAGTTGTCCTATGCTCTGGGTATCTTAAGACAATGGTATGCAAAAGGTATCCGAAATATGAAAGATGTTGAGCGTGATGATGACTTGCACAACAAAAACAGTAATATACGACAGTTCAAGCCTAGACGACAACAGCACGAATATGATCCTGCGTCTGACGCATTTTGAGGAGGTAGACTATGAAATCATTCAAAGACGCGTTCAAAAGTAGCAGTTTTGCTCAAAAGATCAAACCAGCTGGAAGCCGTAACTGCGAAACCTGCGGTAATGAATACAAAGTCTATGAAACTCCTTTTGGTGTGCAGGGTGCATGCAAGACTTGCTCTGATAACGAGCTGAAAAAGGGTCTCCCATTTATCGAAGACCTTCAAGAAAGACGTGAACGGAACTTCATCGAGAAGTTTGAGCGGGTGCCGTGGGATCTTCAAGAAGCTACTGTAAATTCATTCAAACCGGATTCCGATTATGCTTCGCAAGGAGAAGCTAGAAATTTAGTTACTCGATTCATTCAAGGGTTTGCCAACAATGAAGGGGCGTCGCTCGTATTGAGCGGTTCCCCCGGTCTTGGCAAAAGTCATCTTGCGTATGCTGCAGCTAAAGCACTGAAGAATCAGAACTACAAGGTCCTTTATATAAAAGCTTCGGATTTACTGGAATACGTCAGAGGTACCTTTTCGCCGAAATCGGAGCTTACTGAAACGCAGATATTCGACATGATATCAGGACTTGACTTGCTCGTGATGGACGATGTAGGCGCTGAGTACGTGAAAATGAACGATAATGGCTATGAAACATGGGTGTCAGATGTTCTGTGTAAAGTGTTCGATCTAAGACTCGATAAGCCAGTTATTTGTACAACTAACTATACAGAGCGGGAGCTAGCAACCAAATACGGGATGCACGGCAATCGAATTACTTCCCGGATGCTGCAGAACGCAAAAGGGATACGAATGGAAGGCAAGGATCGCAGAAAAAGGGAGGATGCATTCTGATGAAAGACCTAATCATTGCAAACAAGTACAAACTGGACGGAGACCACCTCTCAGTAACGGTAACAGAGAAGTCAGAGCGTACTGACGAGGAAACCAAAGAAGTAAAAGTGTCTTGGATTAATCCGAAGCACTACGGTTCCACAGAAAAAGCACTGGCAAGCATTCCTGATCGTGAGATTCGCAGTGGTGATGCCAGCAACATGTTTGAACTATTGGGACAGTTGTCTTGGATTAATGGGGAAATCGCCAAAGCTCTGAAAGGCGAACCAGCCAATGTGTAACATCTGCCATAAGGGAGTATTCCATTACAGGGTCGGGGCTGTAACGCAAATAAGTCCTTGCCCTAATGGCTGCCAGAAAGCAACGCCGGAAGAGTTGGATGCCAGGATTGAAAGACAGATGCAGCAGTTGCTGGCTGCTATGAGGGAGGCGCAAGCGGTATGATTCGTGTTATCGGTTTACATCCAGAGGGAGTACCCGTGGATTACGGATTCCAGGAAGGCACAATCGAAAGTGTAAGAAAAATCATGGAACAGAACGGATACAAGATTTATAGCATTCAAAAAGAGGATTCTGAAGATGCCAGCTTCAGCTGAAAAATTCAATCGAGAGAAAGCTAGTGACAAGCCGATGCTGCCACTAAAGGGACCGGGTTATTGGACGAACATGCTTGAGGACCTCGAATTCATGATTGAAACGGAAAAGCTCAATGAAATAGCAAGGCTGCATAACGAAGGATACAGACCAATGCAGATCAGCAAATGTGTAAAGAGGTTCTATCCTGAAGTCATAATTGCGCTAGTTCATCTTGCTTTGGAAGGGAAATTGGAGCGGGAGATCGCTTATGTGAAATGAACACCATGGATTATGTGATTGTCATCGTGATACCAGTAGCATTGTTTATTATCTTATGGCTTACGACAGGGGAGTGGAGGAATGAAACAAAACCTCTGGGTATGGACCGAGCTGACCCAACAAAAGAAACCGAACAGAAAAGCGGGGGATGCGGTACCGATCGGTTATTTGATCGAAGGAACGACAGAGTACCATCCACCGGCTTCCTGGATACAGAAAAACTACGTGATGAAAGTCGAAATGGAACAGACCACAATATTTGATTTTATGGACGGGAGATGAAGAGATGGATCTAAAAGCACTTTTTGAAACACAAGCAAAGTTGGATGCAGATATTTTGGTGAAACATCCAGTGCAGGATGGTGAGGACAGACTCAGTAAAAAGATACTGGCGTTGCAAGTGGAGCTAGGTGAATGCGCGAACGAATGGCGCGGGTTTAAGTTTTGGAGTAACAGACAATCTCCTACAAAGGACATGTACAGTTCCTGCTCGGACAAAGAAGCGCATTACTTTTTATGTGGCATGTGCAAAAAGAAGATTACGCCAGATAAAGCTAAAGAATTTGATTTTCAGTGTGATTATGACGGAAATTATCTGACTGGAATGAAACCTAAAAACCCACTACTCGAAGAATACGTTGACTGCTTGCATTTCATTTTGAGTATTGGGTTGGATATTGGGTTAGATGATATTTCGGATGGTGTAAAAGATATTGATTTCGGTTTAACGACTATTGTGGATCTATTTTCAGAGTGTTACACGGGGATAAGTGAATTTAACGCTTCTGTAATTTGGAATGGCGACATACTGGCGGACAAAAGCACTCACTATTGGTTTGATTACACCTTTAAAGCGTTCTTGCTACTAGGAATCACATTTGGATTCACTTGGGAGCAGGTAGAGACTGCTTATTTCGAAAAGAATAAAATCAACCTGAAACGCCAGGAGAGCGGATACTGATGAAAGTGATGACACAACACCAACTGCTTAAAGCTGATTACGATCATGCTTGTAAAGAGCTTAAGAAACGTCGGTTAATGGTCGAGGACTTACGGGAAGAAAAAGCGCTTCTTGTCGAGCTAGCTTCAAAGCAGTATAACTTGATCAAATTCGTAAACAAAATAATGTTTGATACCACTAGACACCAGAGGTCATTACCGGAAGACGAGCAAAATACGGAGGTGCTTGACTTAGCTTGGTCAACGAATGACTGCTTGGCAGATACTTCGCAACAAAGCCAAATAATCGAGATGTTAAAAGCTAAAGGGATAGATGTTACACAGCATTCCAAATAAGGGAGAGATCAACATGAAAATTTCGGTTAATGAAAAAACACAGAGATTCTACTTGGCTGCTAATGAATGGGTTCCGATGGTCGGCCATGAAATAAAGGTTGGTAAGTATAAATTCTTCGCCATCCCAGGAAGTACAGCAATAAGAATCTCTGAAGTGGAATCCGGTTGCAAATTGTTCGATATTCCAATGAGTATGTCAGTGATGGCTCAAACAAGCACCAAAGAGGATGCATTGAACTATTTATTAGAAGTTGGCGCATCGTTGGAAAGGATCATAAAGAAGAGACCTAAATTTGATGTAGAGCTAAAAAAAGTTAAACAAATTGCTTTCGATAAGTTAGGAGAAAGACCGCCAATCGAAGACGTTGACACTAATTGGATATTCGAAGAAGAGAGCGCTCGGAAGCACTAGGAGGTGATCAAATGCCATTACTAAAAGAATACGCCGGCAGGCAGAGGCAAGCAGTCATAGTTCGACGCTGGTACCTGATAGACAAGCTGAAACGATTTGGCGTGAAGGAATACAAAGGGAAGCCGATCGAGCAAGCAGGTTTGGTGCAGCTGGAGGATATGCATATCAAAGTGATGTGTGAAAGAGCGAGAGGCTAAAGTTAGAAAAATAAATAAAAAGGAGAATGCAAAATGATATTACACGCCGTACGTTGGAAAGAAGCAGAAGACAAAAGTTTCATACGATCCGAGTTTGTTGTTCCTGAGGAAGCTATTGCTAAGGCTAAAGAATTAAAAGAAGCAGGCAAGCACGATGTAAACATAAAGCTTGTAGATACCCGAACAGATAAATTCGTTGGCAATCTATCACTTGAGTAAGGATACCGCGGGGAGGTAACCAATGCCAAGAAGTAAATACGGATCCAAGAAGGTTAAGCTTGATGGCCATACATTCGATTCCAAAGCCGAAGCACATTTCTATCAATATACGAAACTACGGTTAAAAGCCGGAGACATACAATCATACGAACTACAACCAAGATACTTACTACAAGAAGCGTTCAAGCACCAGGGTAAGTCAATTCAGAAGATGGAATATGTTGCGGACTTCCTGATTACGCACAATGATGGCAGCCAGGAGGTAGTCGATGTAAAAGGTGTGGAGACAGAGGCTTTTAAGATCAAAAAGAAACTATTCTACAAGCGGTACCAGGATTTGAAGCTATCACTGATGACTTACAAGCATGAACTTGGCGGCTGGATTGAGTTGGACGAGCTTAAGAAGCTGGAAAGGAAGGCGAAACCAAAACGGAAGAAGAATGGAGCGTAATGTGTGGGTAAAACGTTATTTAACAGTGATATACAAGTTATTTTGTACAGGCCGATTGAGCCGTATGATGATAGACCGTTCAAGAAAGAAATCCATTACATCAAAGGGATTATGAAAGCTTTGCACTACGCTTTTGGAGTAATGGAGGATAAAAGCAATGATTTGACAGGAGCTTTTTTCTACACAAGAGACGGGGAATTTCTTAAGGATATCCAAATGAGCGTGTGAGGGGTGAATATTGATGGCGAAGACAGAACTCACTGAAAAGCTTGAGAATCAAATATATGCTGCTACCTGCAAGCAAGGTATATTCGGATGCTTTGAGGTAACGATCGGCTGGTTTGGAAGAGAACGAGTTGATTACATGACCTATGACACTAAAGGGGTATGGCGCTGCTATGAAATAAAGGTATCAGTAGCCGATTTCCGTAGCAAAGCAAAGAAAACATTCTGTGGTCATTTCAACTATTACGTGCTCACCAGAGAGTTGTACGAGAAAGTAAAAGACGAAATACCGGCACATATCGGAGTTTACATCGGTGGAACATCTGTAAAACGCGCAAAAAGACAGGAATTAACCGTTGAGGAAGAAGTTTTAAAGGATTCAATGATTAGATCGCTATGCAGGGAGTCCGGAAAGCTTCGAAAGAGTGAAAACCCAAAGTTCATTGAAAACACCAATAAAAGAATACGCAGCTTAGAGGATGAACGCAGCGAGTATCGCAGACGTTATCAAGAAATAAGTAATCTTCTTTATGCAAAGCTTGGTCGTGGCTGGAAGGAAAATTTGGAAGCTATGGAAACTATCCCGAGGAGGGTTTTACATGCGGAATAACGATCCACTTATGCTAAGCAAAAACACGCGTGTAGCTGCATTTATCGAAATATTGAAAACAAAGAAGGGTGAACCGACAGTTGTGCTGATTGATGGAGTGGAATTCGTGAAAAAGCCAGCAGGTCAGAAGGGGAGGAAGTAGGGTGAAGCAAGCCGAACGCGACCGATACCAGCAACTCAACTACTTTTACCGAACCTGTAAGAAACTTGGCGAACCATTCCCAGAATCTTTGAAAGACGAATATCGCAATCTGAAGGCCAAGGACACAGCAGAAAGGGACTTCTTAATGCGGGCTATGGAGAAACGACCTAAGCCTGTAGAGCCATGGTTCCCGCCGATAAAAAGAAGAAGGAGGAAGTAATGTGCCGAAGAAATTCGTTCCTGAAGTAGGGCAAATAATATATGTAAACACGCAATGGTTCACAAGAAATGAGCCTAATTTAACAGAATACCGGGTTACCAAAGTAAATACTGCAAGTGTTTATGCAGTACGGGCTGACAAAACACGCGAGACAGAAACAAGATTTAATAAGCGGACAATGACAGCCGACGATGGGTTTGGTTTCGACTATATAGCTTATGAAACTGCTGAAGAGTATTGGGATCAGGTGAAATCAGCCAAGGAAAAGCGAGAGAAGGTTGAGTGGATACTGCAAAACATAAAAACCGTTCCGATGTCGGGATTAGTTCAAATAGAAGAAGTAATTAAATCGGGGAGGAAATAACATGGACTTCAAGCTAATGGATTACAAATTCGCATACAAGTTGCCGGACGGTGACGGTGGGGAGAAAACAGTTTACAAAAAGGGAAGTGAAGAACAGGCGAAGGAATTTGCTATCAACGAAATCTCAATGTTTGAGGATATTCCGCAGGATCAGATTGAACTGACACTTATTGCTAAGGGTGATTTCTCGATGGGTAGGTATTACACATGCGAGGGGTGCACCTGATGCCAAAAATAGTGAAAACAACGATAACCCTCGAAAAAGAACTTGATCCGGTGGTTGAAAAGATCGTTGGTTCTTTATCGGAAACTGAACTGCAAAGTTTCTTGCAAAGTCCTATACGGCAATATGAGGAGTTCATAAAGGACAGCATGGCCATAAACGGCGAAACTGTTAAAGTAACAATTAACTATATTGAAAAATAGTCCATATTTGCCATATATTACGTGCCATACAAAGGGAGAAGTGGTATAATGAATACAGCTAGAAACGTTGATATGATGCAAAATGTATCGATTGATAAGCAGCGAATGATCGCGGAAGTACCACTTGTAGACGGCATGATTTACACAGTTGTTGATGGTAAGCTGCAAGTAATCGAACCACCAACAAGCGGTCATGGAAATTACAACTTCTGCTATCAAGAAGGACAAGTAATTGACGTTGTAAAATCAGAGCGTGTCCGTTATAAGAAAGCCAAAATTAAATAAGTCTGAGCGAAAAACGCAGGACATGAACCAAATCCTAAAGGGAGGATTCGGTTTGTGTCCTTTTTTATTTATCCAAAAAGGGAGCAATGGATATGAACATGACATACAGAATTTTAATGAGGAAGAGTCCTTATCGTAAAGACCGCGACAAACCAGTACAGCAGCCGATTCAGCGTAGTAGATATGCTCAGTCTTTGTGGGAGGTAGGTGCAGGGTGGAAATGAGCTCAAAAGAACTGATTGAGTTGTCTTTGAAAGTAGCTAAGCCCTTTTATATCTTAAACAGGACTAAGAACAAGCGGATTCAAAGAAAGCAGCTCAAAAAGCTGGAACAAGTATCTGGCGGCACATTCTCTTACTTCGAAGACGAGGAGGAAATGTATTATGCTGACGGCAAATAGGGAGCTTGCTGTACACGATAACTGGGCGGACAGGATGATTATTGAGTATGAAAAGGGTCGTCGTGGATTGAGCCAGATGAAAAACGCTCTGGATCCCGAGGATATTCATGATCAGAATGATAAATCGAAGCTTAGCGAAATGGTAAAAGATATGTCCGAAGCCATTGAATGGATGAAGGTCGGCCATCATCCAGGAGCAAGAGGGATTGAAAAGAAGTCAGCTTATCAGAAGCGCTCACTGGTGAATATGGACTTGATGCCTTCCTTGGATATAGAACCCAAGCAAAGAGAGCTGACAGAGGATGAGAAGCATGCTATACGAGATGTTCTTATCCTGCTGTCACATCGTGAAAGGGAATGTTTCCTTCTGCATAAAGCACAAGGCTGGTCTATGTCGGAGATTGCGAGAGAGCTTCATATCAGCAAGCCGACGGTGCAAAAGTACATCAATAGAGCAAAAGAGAAGATAAAAGAAAAAATAAATTAAAAATTTCTTGTCATACGATTGTCATACGAACCCCCCTAAGGGTGAAGGGGTTAGAAAATAAGCTGTATATAGTGGTTAGTCAAGGAACTTCGTTCCTCTAAACCTACTCTCATTCGAGATAGAATTGGATATGTTTTCTACCATTCATGCTCTAGATTGGCTGCTAACCTTGTAGGGAGGCGGTGAATCTATGAAGCTCACTCTATCAGCACAGGTGATTTCGAAAGGGAGAGATCACGTGGTGCTGAATACACAAGTAAATAGCAAGGATATCGGCGACGAGAAGCCGAAAATGAGGATCATTGCGCGAAGCAGTGACTGAAAATAAAGGAAAGCGTCCATAGTGGCGCTTTTTTAGTTAACAAATCCTTCCTAAAATCCGATAAAATGGATAAAAGAGCGGAGGGTGATTTATGGCGACAGTTATTAATCATTTGAAAGATGTATTTGGAAAATCGTTAAGTTCTGCCAATATGAACATTAAAGAGAACAACGACATGTATGAGAACGGATTGTATGTTGGCAGGGAAAGAACTATATTTATTAGCGAAAAAAATGTGGCTGAATCTGCAGCTGATCTCGGCATGGATAAACTTAAATATGGACGGTTTATTTTCCTCCATGAATTAGGACATGCAATAGATCCTGAGTTGAATGTTATCGACAAACAAATTACAAAAAATAAAAGGTTATTTAATATCAAAGGCTATTCAGAAAGGTATTTTAATGAATATTACACTGCGAGCATGAAAGCTGAAAAGAATGCCTGGAACATTGCTGAAAAATATGTTATCGATGAAGATAAAGAGGATTTCAAAATTGTCATGAAAACTTCACTAGAGTTACACCAAGAAAGTCTAGAGGAAGAGAAGGAACTATTAATAATTAAGGGCAGCATCCGTTAAGGGTGCTTTTTTAATGGGGTGAAAACATGGATATCGTTGTGACAATCCCTAAAAGCGAATATGCGAATGATGATTTCGAAACAAAAGACATGATGGAAAATGATTATGTTCAATTCTGGACTCTAGCGAGAATGCCGAAGAAGCTGAAAATAGGTGAAAGGATATTTTTCGTTAAGAACCAGGTGATTGAATCCTCCATGAGAGTGATTGACATTAAAGCCGAATCAGAAATGATATGTAAAACAACCGGACGAAGATGGGTTGGTAAATGTCAGATTGTCATGGATGATCTAAAAGAAGAAGGTCATATTGCTGCTAAGGGGTTTCAAGGATTCCGGTATCGGTGGTGGTAAACAAATAAAGCGCGGAAGGTGCTGGTGGTGATGTAGATGAACTGGGATGAGATAAGAGAAGAATACGAGACGTCTGATATTACACTGAAAGCATTAGCTGAAAAGCATGATATAAAGCTTGGAACTTTGAAAAGCAGAAAGAGTAGGGATGGTTGGTCGAGGGATGCAACTCCTGCTAAAAAGGTTGCAACCCAAAAGAAGAAGGATGCAACCAAGAAGAAAGAACAGCAACGAGAGATTGTTCCAGAGATTCAAGAAGAGGATTTAACTGAGAAACAGCAATTATTCTGCATTTACTATGTTAAGTCATTCAATGCAACACAGTCAGCAATCAAAGCAGGATATAGTCCAGACACAGCTCATGTGCAGGGAAGCAGGCTGTTAAAGAATGATAAGATTGCAGCTGAAATTCGCCGCATAAAGCAGGACTTAACTGATAGCCTGTTTATCGATGCACAGGATGTGCTAGCCAAGTACGCTGCTATCGCCTTTGCTGATATAACCGACTTTACGACCTTCGGTAAGAAAGAAGTCGAAGTCATGGGGATGTTCGGTCCCATGGAAGATGATGAAGGCAACCCAATCATGAAGGAAGTCAATTACGTGGACTTTAAGGAATCAAGCATGATTGATGGCACGATCATTACCGAAGTGAAGCAAGGTAAAGATGGCGTGGCTATTAAAATGGCTGACAAGATGCGAGCTTTGGACAAGCTGGATAAATACTTCGAGCTGTTGCCAGATAGCTATAAACGTAGATTGGCAGAAGAGAAGATGCAGCTTGAGAAAGATAGATTCGCATTCGATAAAGCTAAAGCTAACCTTGATGATGACGAGTACGAGGATGATGGATTCATGGATGCATTGGATAAGGCTGCTGAAGGAGCGTGGGACGATGACAGTGACGATGGAAGCAATACCGAAGCCGAAGAAGCTTAAGCCGGCGCTGTTTAAGTTTCAGCCGTTCTCCAGAAAGCAGATGAAGGTGCTGACATGGTGGAACAAGAAGACTCCTGTTCATGATAAAGATGGAATCATTTGTGATGGATCGGTTCGTGCTGGTAAAACAGTCGTGATGAGCCTTTCTTACGTTATGTGGGGCATGCAGACATTCAACGAAGAGAACTTTGGTATGGCTGGTAAAACTATCGGAGCGTTGCGGCGTAACGTAATCACTCCGCTTAAACGGATGCTTAAATCCAGAGGATACAAGGTCAAGGACCATCGAGCAGACAACTATCTGACAATATCGAAGAATGGGGTAAGCAATTACTTCTACATCTTCGGTGGTAAGGATGAAAGCTCGCAGGATCTTATTCAGGGTATCACGCTGGCTGGCATGTTCTTTGATGAAGCAGCACTGATGCCACAGTCATTCGTGAGCCAGGCCGAAGCGCGTTGCTCTGTTGATGGCTCGAAATACTGGTACAACTGCAACCCTGGCAGTCCTTATCATTGGTTCAAGACAGAATACATCGACAAGCTGCAGGAGAAGAACTTGATTCGCCTACACTTTACGATGGACGACAATCCCTCGCTATCAGAGCGCGTTAAAGCTCGTTATAAGCGCATGTTTACCGGTGTCTTCTACAAACGGTTCATCCTAGGATTATGGGTGCTTGCTGAGGGTGTTATCTACGATATGTTCAACAATGACAAGGGTGGTCACGTCGTAGAGACAATACAGCGCCGTTATACCGATTACTACGTCAGTATTGACTATGGTACTCAAAACCCTACGACCTTCGGGCTATGGGGCAAATTCGAGAAGAAGTGGTACAAGGTCAAGGAGTATTACTACAACGGCCGCGAGAAGTCCAAGCAGAAGACAGACATTGAATACAGCAAAGACTTGCAGGAGTTCACCAAAGGTATTCGGGTCAAGGGTGTTATCGTGGATCCATCCGCATCTAGCTTTATTGCACAGTTGAAGAAGGATAGGTTCCATGTGATCAAAGCCAAGAACGATGTGCTGGAAGGTATCCGGAATGTACAGTCAGCTTTAAGTGATTACTTGATTTACTTCAATGACTGCTGCAAAGAGACATTCAAAGAGTTCTCTTCTTACATCTGGGACGAGAAGGCAGCCAATCGAGGCGAGGACAAGCCAGTGAAGCAATTTGACCACACGATGGATGCTGACAGGTATTTTATAAATACGATTGTATTCGCTCCGCAAGCGGGTATAAGCAGTGCGAATGTATGGTAAAGGGGAATGGATATGATACCTACGAATGTAATCATCGGCGGCATGAACTATACAGTAAAAGAAGTAGAGGATCTTACAGCTGATAACGACATATATGGTCAGGTGACTTATCACAATAACAAGATTTCCATAGATGAGTATATGGCAGACGAACGAAAAGAAGCTGTCTTCGTACATGAGATGTTCCATGCTGTAATGTTTGAAGCTGGTTACGATGAGCAAGACGAAGAGATGGTGAGGCGTGTCAGCAATGTCTTATATCAAGTGCTTAAAGATAACGACTTCTCATATATGAACGCAAAAGCCGAATAGGCTTTTTTATTTTGCACGAAAGAAGGTGAGACAATGCCAAATGGTCCAATCGAATGGACGAAATGGGATAGTGGGGTGATTGAACAATACCACGGACCCATCGCGGACTACCGCAAATTATACGACGGTGAACACATTGACCTGTTCGGTCGAGCGAAAGACTTGGTCGAGAAGGGTGAAATCGTCGATAGCATAACAGAAGGCAAGCGGCAGGCGAAGAACGTCCGTCCGCCTTATATCATAGCCAATGTATCTAAGCTAATACCTGAGATACCCGCAACCCTCGTATCACGGTCTATCGGCAAGATACAGTCGTCTGTGAAGTCCACGGATGAGCAGAATGAGAGCCTGGACGAAGGAACAGAGGATTTAATCGATGGACCCAATGATAATTCGTTCAATGGGACTGTCATAGATGTGCAGAATGAACTGATCAAGCAAATCGATAAGAACAGCAAGCTGCAATTCGAGCATTGGGCGAATATCGTTGCGCATCAGGTAGATGGTGGCCTTGTTGGCTGTGTATGGAAGGATGAGCGCGGCTTACGTATTGAATTCAAGCAAAGAGATGTCTACTTCCCGCATGAGGATGATCTAGGCTGTGATCTTGCCTATGAATTCGAGAGAGACAATGAAAAATACCTGCATATTTACAGAGAGCGTGTTGAGGAGGACGGATTGCGAACCACGAACATGCTTTTTTCTGTTGGTAGTGATTCCAAGGCTGAGCAAGTCGATGAGGAAGAAGCGAAAGAGATCCTTGGTATGAAGGATACAGATAAGCTGGAAGTATTCTATCCCGGCCGTAACCGTCCATTCATCCAATATTGGGCGAATGAAAAGACTTTCTCTAATCCATATGGCAGATCTGCTTTAAACGGACAGTTTGGCAAGCAGGATGAGATCAACTGGACACTGACACGCAGTGGAATCACATTCCAGAGAAACGGTAAGCCAAGAATTGCTGTATCTAAGGAAATCATGCAAGAACTACAAGCTAAAGCTCTTGAATTGTATGGTGATGAAAACAAGATTCCGAGCGAATGGTTAGAAGTTACGACGTTCGATGAACAAGGTAAGGCATTAGAAGTCATCCAAATCGACATCACAAAGATCGGTGACATTCAGTGGGTTAAAGACTTGATGAAGCTTATGTTCGTCGAGACCAGGACATCTGAGAAAGCAGTGGATTTCTACATGGACGAAGGCGGCAGCGCGGCGCAGTCTGGCGTTGCTAAGTTCTATGACCTGTTTACATCCATCTCCAAAGCTGACCAGTTGCAAAAGGAGTACATTTACTTCCTACAGCAGCTGTTTGAAAGTGCATTGTGGTTAGCTAATCAAGATGATCCGGCGGTCATTATTGAGGAACCGGAGATCACAATCCAATCCATGGTGCCGGTTAGCCGTAAGGAGCTTATTGAGGAGAACATGATTCCGTTCAATGGCAGCAAGCAAGCGCAGTCGCTCGAAACAACTGTCCGCCGTATTAATCCTCACGCATCCGAAGAATGGATACAAGAAGAGCTTACGAGGATAGAGGAGGAACAGCAGGGTGATGACAGTACGACTTTAGCAGCTGGTCGAATGACACTGGATAACTACATGGACAATCCTAGTTCACGAGGACAAGATACCACTGAGGAAGAAGAGGAGGAAACAGAAGATGAAGAATCCGTTTCGTAATGGTGGAGTGGTAAATGAAGCTCTGTTAAAGAAAGCAATGGAACCACAAATAACGTTCCAACGAGACTCAGGAATGCCAAAAGTACAAATCAATCTTAGTCCAGTTGCTAAAGTCCATTTTCTGCTGGAGTATCTTGAAAGTTTGAAAGATGAAGAATATAACATGGATGATAAGTGGCAGCGCATTGAGAAAGTAACCAACGAAATCGAGAGCATTCTACTAGAAGAGGAGGATGCGGAAGATGCCGGCAATTCATAATGGCCCAGGAGAATTGTATATAGATGGTAAAAAGGTGGCTGAATCTATTCAATCTATCCATGTATCGTTGCCTCCTGCTGTTGAACGGAAGATACAAAGAGCAAAAGCTGTGATAGATATTTCACAATCATGGATTGAACTTTGCAACAATGGTCTTATCTCTGAAGAAATGGCTGAACAAAGGATAAAAGAAACGCTATCAGTAGTTGTTTTTGATGAATGAAGAACAACTGCTCAGATTCATTGATGAACAGATTGCTAGGATCCATCAACTGATACAAGATGCCGGCGACCTACTGGACGGCAAGGAAACACAGCGGCTGATAGCTGCTATTATCCAGGTCCTTAACCAACTAGGAGTTGCTATAGAAGAAGTTATCCCTGAAACGGTTCTGCGTGCTTATTATGCTGGCGTAGACGAGGCGACACAGGCGCTTATTGAAGAAGGCATGCCAATAGCCGAAGCAGCTGCATTAACTGCAGCAGGCGCAGTCTCTAAGCCATTTCAGACGAAGATTCATCTTGAGGCTGTTCAAAAGGCTGTTAGTGATACGCTGAGCGACCTCACAGCAGCTATTCGCACTGCGAAGGTAAATGCTCAAGGAACCATCGAAGAAGCGCTCAGCGAGGTGCAAGTCGAGATTACACGCGGTCTTTTAGTCGGAGATAACCGGAGAGTTGCAAAGCAACGAGTAGCAAAGGCATTTGAGAAGCATGGGCTCACATCATTTGTGACGAAGGATAATAAGCGGCTGCCGCTGGATTTCTATGCTGGCGTAGTGGCGGCAACGAAACTTCGAGACGCAACGGTTACCGGTAGTGTTAATCGCTATATTGAGAATGGTGTGACACTTGTACAGGTGAATGAGCGTGCTGATACCTGCAGCATATGCGCAAAGTTCCGGGGCATGGTGGTCAGCCTTACTGGTGAACACGACGGATTTAAATCAATAAAAGATGTTGGAATCAAGCTACCTCCATATCACCCGCATTGCCGCGGTACAGTTCGACCATTCCCGCTGTCTTTTCGTACAGAGGAACAGATACAGCTTGAGAAGGATAAGTGGACAGACTGGAAGCCCACGGATGACCCGAGGTCGAAGACAGCCAAGAAACAATATGAACGTGATCAGGAGAAGCGCAGGCAGGCTAATGCAGAGAAGAAAGAGTACGCTCAATGGAAAGCGATGTTTGGTGATGAAGCGCCTAAAACCATTGGATCATTTCGGCGCATGAAGAGAGCGAACTCTACTAATTACCAGCAGCTTGAAAAAAGATTTAAGAAAGAGAACATACTCTCTTCTCAACGAGAAAGAATCAATAGTGGATATTATCCTAAATCTATCAGTAAGGGTAAGCAAAACAAGCATATTGAAGGCACTAACGAATATAAGATGCATATGTTAAAATTAGGAGAAAAGGGATTTAAGCCGTCAATCCTAACCGCAGATCCTGAAAAGTTAGTGAATCAATATAGTGGAACTGGTCGTATTATTGCTAGCAGCTTGAGGACTCCACCTAAAGAGGCGATAACTGCGGGGAAAGTTATTGGTCAGTATTTTGATCCTGGATCCATGGAATATGTAGATACAAGATCATTTATGATTGTTTATTCAAGTAATGGGGTCCATTTATATCCGAAGAAGGAGGATGAATATTGATGGCCGCGAAAATGTTAGTTAAATTAGCAGAGAATATCGATAAAAAAGTAGAAGTCCATCTGAAGAATGGAGAAAAGCTACGTTGTAAACCACAACAGTATTTAGAAGAGGATTATGAGTCCTTTTTGGTGGAGACATATGAAAATTATGGGTCATATTCAGCTGGCATGTTAGTTGAATTAGAGGAAAACCAAATATCAGCTGTGAAAAAAATCTAAAAAGTCATCTCTCGCACATTTGAAGAGGTGGCTTTTTTGTATGTCAAAGTTGTTCAGTAGGAATAGTAAAGCGGGGGAGAATGTTTATGTCAATCGAAAAGAATCTTGAGTTGGTGAAGGTAGCTTTGGAGAATGGTGCTGATATTTCGATTAACTTCCATGCTGCTAAGAGCAAAGAAGAAGCGTTAGAAATCGGTAAAAAGATACAAGATTTTTATGACGAAAAACCATATGAAGAATCTGGTCAATACGATGGCGGAGAAAAATACGAGTGGCTTTCGTTCGAACCTCCAGAAGAAGAAACTAACCGCATCGAAACAGCTATCTTTTATGACGGTGACTGAAAGGAAGTGATCACACATCTCGCTTAGCTACTGCGTTATGTAGCTGCTGAGAGGTGGTGGTATTGATGAAGCGTAAGCCACTGTATGATGCGCTGCTTGCTATCGCGTATATCAAAGGCAGGTACAGCGAAAGAGGCATTTATGGGTGATGTTACTAAGCTAAGACCATGGAGAGTGCACAAATTCCCTTGGGGAAGCGCTGTGAAGCATGCTGGCGGTCGCTGGGAAAGGGTGTATTTACATCCAGATGGTCAAGAGATCGATGTATCGAAGCTAAATGTAGTTTTAACTGAACAAGGAATTAAATTTATGAGCCGATAAGGCTTATTTTTTATGCCCATAACCATGCCGGCGGCGTAAAACTGCATGAGTATTGGTTCCTGCACCATAAAGCAGAGGAAAGGAGCAACACTATGAAGCTATTCACCGTTATTTATCTATGGATTATCAGTCTATTTACTCCGGCAGTCGCGCCTGCTGTTGAACGTCGTATGCCTTACAAGCTAGATTTGCAGTTCTTTGCAGATGGAGACGATGACGAGGGCGGCGATGAGGATGACGGAGAAGACGACGATGATCAGGATGATGACGAGGGCGAAGATGAAGAACTTGATCTGCAAGAAATGATTAAGAACGATCCGAAGCTCAAAAAGCAGCATACCCTGCTGATGAAAAAACAACTCGCCCAGAGAATGAAGAGGTACAAGGATGTAGATCCAGAAGAGTATCGCCGACTCAAACAACAGGCAGAGAAAGGCAAGGGGAAAGACGCTGGCGATGATGAAGGCGACGAATCCCTAAACAAAGAGCAAGAGCAACGCCTCCTGCGGGCGGAACGCAGAGAAAAGCGAGCGCTGGTAAAAGAAGAAGCGCTGAATCGTGGCTATGATCCCAAGTTGGTTGCCCGTCTTATCGACTTGAATGAAGTAGATCTCGACGAAGACGGAGAATCCGACAATCTGGACGAGCTCATTGATGGCTTGGAGGAAGAATTCGGTCATGTGCTCGGCGGTCGTCGTGATGAAGATGATGACGATGAGGAAGAAGACGAACCTTCGCCAAAGAAGAAAGCGTACAAGCCTGGTCGGAAGCAGAAGAACAACAAGAAGACGAAGAAAGTAGACTTAAGCGCTCTTGGTGCTGCCAAGGCTGCAGAGCGTCACAAAAAGAAGGAGGCATAAACTATGATTCTACGACCACGAAAAGAATCTATCACGACTCAGAAAGAGATCCTGAAAACAACGCAAGGACTTGTGTTTAAAGTTGGTGGTATCACATTGGATGGTACTCAGTTCGATGCTGGTATCGTTCCTGCTGGTACGCCGGTCACTGTTGCTGATGGAGCGAAAGCCGTTCCATTCGAAGCGCCTGCTGATGGTGCTGCACTTGCTGGTATTCCTTATGTCACTACACATGACGTGAAGGTGGAAACTGGTGCAGACACGATTGTTGGTGCTTTTGAAGAAGCTTATTTTGACAAAAACAAAGTAGAACTATCAGACGCATTCATTACTGCTGCTGGTGGACGCTACAAACTTCGATAAGAGAGGAAGAATAATATATGCCATTGCATCAGGATGAATTCCAAAGACCAGCCCTAGTATCATACGTGGAGAATGTACCACCCACAAAAGCTTATTTGCTACGAAATGTTTTACCAAACCGTAATGTGATCGACATGGACTTCGCTTTTAACATTTACCAAGGTAAATACGGTAAGGCAGCAAAGATTACAGCACTCAACGCTGGTGCGCCATTGGCGGACAAACGTGGGCTTGAACGTGCATTCGGACAGCTTGCGAAGATTCAAAACTCCTTCCGGTTGGACGAGAAAGAGATGTTCCGTTTTAACAACCCTCGTAATGATGCTGAAACAGCGGAAATTATCGAGTATGTCTACAACGAAACTGATGATCTTGTAAACTCTGTATATGATACAGAAGAGTGGATGCGCGCGCAGGCAATCTATCAAGGAGGGTTTGATTACAGCAAAGACGGTGTGGAAATCGATTTCCCTTATGATATTCCGGCAGCCAACAAAATGACTGCAGCTGTCGCTTTTAGTGATCCAACATCTACTCCATTGAAAGAATTACAAGCGGCTGTAAAACAGTTTCGTAAAACTAACAACAATCAGCGCCCTACAGTGATGCACATTTCAGAAGCTATGGAAGCAGATCTGTTGTCCAATCAACAAATTAAACTGCAGGTACGTGGTACAAGCGACAATCGCCTTATCACTACGGCCGACTTGCAAAATGTATTTGCTGCACTTAGCCTTCCACCTTACCAAGTGCAAGATGACATGGTCGACATTGATGATGGAAACGGCATGCAGCCACTTCTTCCGGAACGTCGTATTGTTCTAATCGGGGCAAACCTTGGATTCACTGGTATCGGTCCTACAGCTGAAAAGAACTGGGAGCCAGGTATCTATGCGATTCCAGAAATCAAGGAAACTAACCCACCAAGTCAACAAGTATTTGTTGGTGAAACTGCATTTCCAGCGCTACAACGCCCTTCTGGTGTTGTTTGGCTTGATGCATAAGCAAGGCTTCTCACGAGGCTTTGCTTTTTTCTTTATCAAATTAAAAGGAGGGCATATAAATGCCAACATATGAAGCGAATGCTTATCTAGTTAAAGGTGGAAAAACAATCGAACCAGGGCAGGAAGTTGAACTGACAGAAGAACAAGCAATTCGCTTGGGTGATAAGCTGAAAAACGCCCCAGGAAAAGAAAGCGACAAAGGCGGCAATGGTGAAGAAAAGTTCACCGAAGCATCCTTGAAAAAGCTTGGATCTGAGGCTCAAAAAGCGATCGTTGAACAAGCAGGCGGCAACTTAGAGGAAATCACTAACGAAGAAAAGCGAATTGCCTTTATCTTAGAAAATCAAAAGTAAGCAGGTGATCCAAATGGATTTCACTGTAATTGATACGTACCTTCATAACCTTTTCTACTCTGATCCATACACGAGCATTGAATCAGCGGAAGAGCGGCAGAAGCTGGTCTTTACTGCTAACGAACTGCTGCTGAACTTCTATGATGAGTCTCTGCTTACCGATAAGCTCATAGCAAGACAGGCTTTGTATATGGCGGAAGGTGAAGGTGAGGAGTTTGCAATGTTTAAACGGCAGGGCGTTAAGTCCATGGGTCTTGATGGCATGAACTTCACTTTTGACCTAAACAACATTGCTCCTGATGTGCAGGCTGCTGTCTCAAAAACACTTGCCGAGCGAGCTGCAGAAGAGGCAGCAGAGCAAGCGAAGAATAAGCGGGCAGGTATCGGGAGGCTGATTTAATGCCGAAACCACCGATGAATGACACTATTTTTATAATGACTCAGCAGTTGGATGATAACGGGCAGCCAAAGAAGGATGGTTATGGTCGCCCTATTCCAGCTAAAACGGTCACGTCTAAAGCTCGCGTTAAAAACGAAGCCAAGACGAATATCGCTTCTGATAGCCAAACCACTGACAACATTCTGGAGATTGCAGTCCCTAACACCACTGTGGTGGAAGAAGGGCAGTCGATTGAATGGATAGACAGGTTCGGCGAAAAGATAATCGGTCAAGTCGACGGCATCACCGAAGTGCTCAACTATTCCGGCAAGAAGGTATATTACCGGAAACTCATCGTCAATAAGTCGGGAGGGTGACCTATGGCAAGGAAAAAGGGACTCCTGAGCATTGAGTGGGATGGATTAGCCGATCTGGAAGAACAGTTCGAGAAGATGGACAAGGAATTCGAGAAGGCTCTTATTCAAGGTTATACCGAATACGGCATGCTTGTAGAAGAAGGTAGCAGGGCATTGGCGCAGCGTGATACTGGAGATATGGAGGAAACAATCATCTTCGATAAGGCTCGTATGGAAGGGGATACGGTCATAGTCGAGGGTGGTTCAAATTCCCCTTATGCACTTAGAAGGCACGAGGAACCATACCGAATGGGTGTCTATGACAAGTATGATAACGGCGCTAAGTTTGAGGACTACTATCTTAACGGCCGCGGGCGTGGCACCTATGGGAAAGGTCCTTGGATGGGTGAGAAGCCAGGTCGTAAGTTCATGGAACGCGCTATTGCTGCCACTGAAACGAATTACAACGATATGCTGCAACAGATCATAGACATAACATTGGGTGATGACAAATGATACAGCGTTATCTGGCAGAATTGCTGGGAGAGAAGTTTCCCGAGCTCACCTGGACATATGGCTTTTACTCTAACGATGACAATACCGGAACAGTCTATTACGAAGGCGGAGGCAAGCCTAGCACCTACGAAGATGGTACAAGGTATCCTCGCTATATGATATGGCTGCGGTCGTCTGCGTGGTCTTATGTCGAGAGCCTAGGAAGCCAAATACAAGAAGAATTACATAGGAAGGGCGACTTTGATGTCACCGTTCCTATTTTTAATGCTCAAGAAGAGCAGATTGGCGAGGAACAATATCACGTTTATCTCATTGAGGCTGCAGGTGATCCAAACCAGATTGGAGTGCAGGATAACGTGATGGAGTACTCGCTCAATTTTGATGTAACACTTACGAAAATCAAAGGAGGAATTTTGAATGGCAACAGTTGATCCGATTCACATCCCTTTCGGCCTTGCGAATTTTTACATTGGCGAAGGGGCAGATGCAATTAATTTCGATGGAAAAAGTAATTATCAGGCGGATTCCGGCGAGCTGAATCTTACACCCCAGTTTGAGGACATCGTGGTACAAGATTTCGGCACAGGAGCATACGATCAGCGTCTTGTAGGATGGGAAGGAACAGTAACAATCGTTGCATCCCATCAAAGCATCAAAATGCTGCAGGCAGCCCTCGCAGTAACAGAAGAAATCACTGATGCAGAATCCGGACAGATGATTGGTCTTATGGATTCAAAGCTTGGTACTTCTATTCGGACGAAAGGAAAGAAAGTTACAATCCACCCACGCCAATATGATGCCAGCTTTAAAGATATGGACATCACAATCTACAAGATGGCTTCCAATGGTGAAATGGCTCGTACATTCGGTAATGAGCAAGGAAACGTTACGATCACGCTTAACATGTTTGTGCGAGACAATGCTGATGCTAACAAACCAGGTAACTATTTCTACATCGGCGGTACTGATCCAAACGCTGGCGAAACGCCTGCTGCCTAATCACACAAGGAGAATCCACATAGGGTTCTCCTCTTTTTATATTCCAATAATCAGGAGGACTAATACATGTCTACTACAGTAACGCTCGTACAAAAGAATGAGGATGAAATCAAAAAGATTCATCATGAAATCGAGGATATAGACTTGGTGCAATTCCAAAATACAATGCAAATCATTCAGGACATTGTGGTTGAAGTACAGAAAAAACCGGAACTTAAAGCACTTGTGCAAAGTCTGTTTGCAAGTGAAGGAGAAGAAGATCAACTTCAGCTAGATGCGCAATTTATTCAAAACATAGTGGGATCATTCGATTTGTTCCTTACTCACCTGCCGGAGCAAGCATTTAAGCTGCTATCTACGCTAAGCAATATAAAATTGGATCTCCTTAAAAAACAGAAGGTCATGGCAGTATTCGACATCTATGATGCCGTACTTGAGGAGAACGACATTGAAGCTTTGGTGGAGCGAGGAAAAAAGTCTTTGGCAAAAAGCAAAGCCAAGCTAGCATGGAGGATTGGCGTCGGCAAAGTGACGGGAGCCCTAAAAGCAGGCCAACATTAAGCGAAGCGTTTGTATTTAAGCTGGGCAAGGACTTAGGCGGTGCTAAGGAAGTCATGCATGGAAGTGCCTCCTCGATGTTCATGTACATGGATATGGCGCTTAAGCGGGATGAGGATGAAGCGGAGAAGAAGAAAGCTGAGCACTTCATCAATTACCTAATTGCTATGTACACGCAGCCTAGCTTCGGTAAAACAGATCAACAGTTCGAGAACAACAAGAAAAAGTTTATAGAATCGATTACACCAAAACTTGAAAGCAAGGGACCTGCCAAAGTGTATCAGTGGGACGAGGAGCTTATGAAGCGACTGAAAGCTCAACAAGACAACCAATAGAAAGGAGGTAACCAATGGCGACTATCAGGGAATTACGGACGAAGTTTGAAGGAACCGCAAAAGGACTCAAATCTACAATCCAAGGCGTGCGTAAGGATTTAAGCTCTATCGGTACTGAATCTGAGAAGGCAACAAAGAAAGCGAATCGTAGCTTCGATGAATTCGAGAAGAACATCAACAAAGTTGATACATCGCTTAAAAAGCTGGACAAGATGGACGGCTTTAAGCGGCTGCAGTCATCCATTAAGAACGCTAGAAATGAAGTTCAGAAATACGGGAAGATCAGTGAGACTACACTAAAATCATTACAGAAGAATATTGCTGCCAGCGAAGCGCGCTTTGACAGAATGGGAGACAGCCAGCGGGAGAACTTCCGTGATGTAGAAGCTGCTATCAACGAAACCAAGCGCGAGTTAAACACACTCGCAGCCGAAGGCGTTATCAGTATGAAAGTCTTAGGCGCTGCGGCAAATGATGCGGCTGATGAGATTGACGACATAGGTAATAACAATGGTTTCGGTGATCTTACAGATGATGTTGCTGATTTAAATGGTGAATTGGGCGACACAAAAGTTCGCTTGAAGGACACAAACCAAGAGCTAGAAGGCACAGAAAGTGGCATGGATAAGCTGCGCGGCGTTGTTTTGGATACAAATATCGTTGTGCGAGCTCTTCGGATGTCTTTGGTGGCGCTCGTTCCAGCGGCGGTTCCAGTTTTCGCTACTCTAACTACAAGTGCTATGGGATTTGTCTCTTCATTAGGAGCAGGCGTAGCTGGACTTGGTGGATTTGCAGCAGTTGCTATACCAACGCTAACAACAGTTTTTGAAGCCACTGATGAGCTTCAGAAAGCGCAAGAAAAGTATAACGAAGCTGCCACTGATGAAGAGCGCGATAAGGCACTGGAAGAACTGAATCAAATCTATGCCGGGTTAACCGAAGGACAGCTGAAGGCTGTGAAGGCACTACAGGAGTTCAAAGATAATTTCGCTGACTTTCGGAAGCAATATGATGATCCTGTAGCCAATATCTTTGCGAAAAGCCTAGAGACCGTGATGAACCTGTTGCAGATGTTCAGTCCAGTCATTGACAGCACGATTGAAGGCATTAACAATCTGATGTCTGGGTTCGATCGTTCCTTGCAGACAAAAGACATTGAGTCTTTCTTCGGATTCCTTTCAAGCCGTGCCGGACCATCGATAGAGGCATTTGGTCAGTCGTTTGGTTACGTGTTACGCGGTATTTTTAATCTGATGACGGCATTTTCCCAGCAGGGGCAGTCGATGGAGCAAGGGTTACTTAATCTGTCTAAGCGATTTTCTGAGTGGACGAGTAACCTGCAATACACGAAAGGTTTCCAGGAGTTCCTTGATTATTCGGCGACTACAGCGCCACTTGTTTTAGGACTCTTTTCTAACTTATGGGATATCTTGGTCAACGTTTCTAAATTGCTAGCTCCCGTAGGACAAGGAATGCTGATTGTACTTAACTATGCGACTGCCGGTATATCTAAGCTAACAGAATTTGCAAACAACGTGAAGAATGTGTTGGCTTCATTGCTATCGGATAACAAGGCAGAGGGAGCAAGTATCCTTGCTCAAATGGGATTCGATGATAAGACGATCCAAATGTTCATTCGAGCTGCTCAGCTAATCGAAATAAATATTAACCGTATTCGAACGGCCATCGCTTCCATGTTCTCTGATGATAAGGGAGCGGCAAAGGATCTACTGCAACAACTTGGATTTAATGAAACAGCAATAAACTCCATCTTGTACATGGCTGATCTTATTCGGTCAGCTGTCAAGAGGATTCCGGAAGCTTTCAGCTTCATGGTCGATGCAGCAAAAGGCTATATCAACGGATTTATGCGAGTGTTTGATGTTGTTTATCCGTACATTCAGCCTTTGCTAAACGACGTTGTTACATTCATCGGAAATATTGTTGGACAAATAGTCTCATTCTGGCAGTCTGATGGACAACAGATTATGGATGCTGTTAAGAATGCATTTGACTTTATAGTAGGAGTCATTAAGTTCGCCATGCCTCTGGTGATGGCGATTATTAATACTGTTTGGGGTTCTATTAAGAACATCATACAAGGTGCAGTAAATGTAATTAAAGGGATCATTCAAGTATTTACGGGAATATTTACTGGTGACTTTAAGAAGATGTGGGAAGGTATCAAGAATATCTTCTTCGGTGCCATAGAGCTTATCTGGGGTTGGATAAACCTTACATTCATCGGACGGATACTGAAGGGTGTCAAGTTATTATTCACTGGTTTTAAGACTGCAGCACTGGCAGGTTGGGCAGCTATCAAAAACCTGTTCTCTGGTAACCTGGGCGCTATAATAGGAAATTTAAGAACAGCTTGGACGACAGCTTGGAATGCAACGAAAACAGCATTTACAAGCATATGGAACTTCCTAAAAGCTACCTTCAACACGCTGAAAGCATTATTTACTGGAACATTTAACTTCTTCAAAACCGTTCTAACAACTAGTTGGAATGCTATTTGGAACACAACAAAGACAGTTTTTAACGGTATCTGGAATTTTTTGAAGGGCATTTTCAATTTCCTTAGAAACACTTTTAACACAGCATTTAACGCTTACTTCCGATTAGTTACAACCATTTGGACAAGAATCTGGAATACAACAAAGACTGTCTTTAATGGAATTTGGAACTTCTTAAAAGGTATCTTTAATTTCTTAAAGACTACATTCACCACTGCCTTTAACACGTATTTCAGATTAGTGAATACTATCTGGAATCGTATTTGGTCAGTAACGAAAAGCGTGTTCCAAAGTGTATGGAACTTCTTAAAAGGGATATTCAATACTGTTCGAGATTTCATATCAGGTCGAGTGAGCAGTATCTATAATAGTGTAAAAGGTGCCTGGGACAACATATATAACAGGACTAAGAGTATCTTCAAGAATGTCTACAATACCGTGAAAGATTGGTTTAACAAAATAGTTGATCGTGCTAAAGAGTTACCAGGTAAGATTGGTGATGGAATTAAGAATATGGCCAGCAAAGTTAAGAGCGGTATAACATCCGTGATTAATACGATGGCTAGTATTCTCGGTAAAGGTATAAATGGTGTAATTGGCGGCGTAAACTGGGTGCTCGGCAAAATCGGTGTCGATAGCAAGGTACCAGAATGGGAAGTTCCACAGTACAAGCGAGGCACTAAGCCCGGAGGACACCCAGGAGGTCCTGCAATAGTTGGGGACGGTGGTAAGCAAGAGCTTATCGAAACACCTGACGGACGATCTTTCCTGTCTCCTGATACAGATACGTTGGTTAACATGCCAAAAGGCACTAAAGTATATTCCGGAAACGTAACCGAGGACATTATGGGTATGTTCCCAGCTTATAAATTCGGTGACAAGCTTCGTTCAGCTAAAGATTGGGTTGGAGATAAAGTTGGCAGTGCAACTAGCGCAGCTAAAAGAGGGGCTAGCTGGGTGTGGGATAAAACCAAGCAAGTGGCTGGCAAGGCGAAAGATATTGCGCTCGATGTGTGGGATTATGCATCTAACCCTTCCAAACTACTGGATAAAGCACTCGACTTACTTGGCGTTAAGAAACCATCCTTTGATGGCATACTCGGCAATATGGTTTCTGGTTTCTGGAACAAGATTAAGAGTGGAGCTAGTAGCTTCATCAAGGGTAAGTTCGATGACTTTGGTTCGTTCGATAGCAGTGCTCCAGGTAATGTTAAGGGCTGGATATCTGCTGCTATTTCTCGTACTGGCGTTCCAACATCATGGCTTGGTCCATTGACTACAATTGCTATGAAAGAATCTGGAGGGCGCACTGGACCTAGCACAATAAACAATTGGGATATTAACGCTAAGCGCGGCACACCGTCCATGGGTCTAATGCAGACTATCCGTCCGACGTTTGATGCTTTTAAGGTAGATGGTTGGAACAACATCATGAATCCAATTCACAATGCTGCCGCTGCCATTAACTACATCAAGTCGAGATACGGTAACGTGTACAACGTACCTGGAATCAAGGCGCTGCGTGAAGGTCGTAAGTATGTCGGTTATGCTGATGGCGGCATAGTCGATACAGCCCAGCTAGCGTGGATTGCTGAAGGCGGATGGGCAGAGAGTATCATAAGTCATGATCCTGCTAAACGACCCAGCCAGCGCGCCATTTGGGAGCAGACAGGTCGTGAACTTGGATTCTTCCAAGGTGGTCAGAATAACCAAGAAATTATTGATTTGTTGTTGCGTATCGCCAATGCAACAGAGGGAGAGCGCGCTATATTGCTTAATGACGAAAAGCTTGGTGAATTTGTGAAAGATACAATAGATCAAGCCAATGGTGAAAATTATGCTGTATCCAAATTCAAATTGTGAGGTGATCTAAGTGACGATGTTTGTACCACCAAGAACTTCCCATAACTTCAAAATAGCTAGGAAGGATGGGAAAACCTATGATATGTACGAGATTGGTTTGCTGGTGAATAAGCTTTCGCTTAGATCACCCGCACCCAATCACGTAAGAGAAGAAGCTGAAGGTAGAAATGGGTTTTGGGATATGGGAACAACCTATGGTGGAAGAGTAATAGAATCTGAACTGAGTATGTTCCCGTCTGACCTTCCTGATTACGCATTGCTTCAGAATGAGATCTTTTTTATGTTCGATAGCAGGGAACCATTTTACTTAATACGTGATCGGGAACCAGGTAAGCGTTGGTTAGTGAAAGTGGATTCGGAATACAGTATGGAGGAACTAGTGCTGCGGGGAGACTTTTCCCTGACATTTATAAGCCCATCACCATTCTGCGAATCTATTAATACAACTGAAGATTTACAAAGTTTTGATGTTCCAAACTGGCAGATTGGAATGGGGTTATCAAGTGAAGAGGGAAGTAAGGATTATAGCTTTAAAAGTACGAGTTTCAAACTTTACAATCCAAGCAATGTAATAGTTGATCCGTTGGAGCATGAGCTTGCAATTACCATCAAAGCTGTTGCAGGTACTTATTTTCAGATGCAAAACGAAACTACAGGAGACGTTTTTCGCTATGAAGGGAAACTAAGTGCTGGTGATGTCTTAATATTAAATAGAAGTGAGTATGAGCTTAACACAGCCAACATAATTCGCAGTACTAACAGAGAGTTAATTCAACTGGCTCCTGGATGGAACACTTTCACCGTTACAGGAACATCTTCTATCGATGAAATAAAATTCCTGTTCCGTTTTTATTATTTGTAGGTGATTATATGAAACGAATAACGGTAAGGGACTTATATGGCAATGAACATTTTGCGCAAGGTACAGTGGATGTCACTCAGTCATTGAATGGACAAGAAGAAATTACACTGAACTTTGCTCAAACCACACTTAATGAGAAGTGGATTCAAGATATAAGCAATTACTGGCGAGTAATATTTGACAACAAAGAGTATGTGGTTGTCTTAGCCGGCAAGAAGCCAAGAGGAAAAAAAGTGATGCGTAGCATAAAAGCTATTCATCACTTTTTTGTATCTCTTGCAAATAATTGGATTTATGAAACCCATGATGGTTCTATGACTTTTGAAAACCGATTGAAATTCTTATTCAAGGGGACTTCACTTAGTTATAGCGTGATAGACGGTTTTTATGCTGCCAGCATTGATGGGTTTGGGAACAGTAGCAGTCTCGATCTTCTTTCAAAGACATTGGATGCTCACGATGCTGAGATAGAAGTGAGCGGTAACCGCGGATATTTCAGGGCTCAAACAGGTTCAGATAGTGATTTCCAGATAAGAAGAAGGCTTAATTTAAAGGATATCTCTATTGAAGAGGATGGTTCAGGTTTTGGTACTTACGCTAAGGGATTCGGAGAGATTCTCAATGAGGAAACAGGAGAAAGATTAGAAGTAGAGTATCAATCCCCTTTGGCAGACATACCTGGCTTTGGGGTGATTCACATCCCTCCTGTTGATGATGAAAAGTATACGATAAAAGAAAATCTACTTGCTGCTGTTAAAAAACAAGTTGATGAATCAATATCTGTATCCATGACAGTGGACATGGTGGATTTAAGGGCACAGGGTTATAACAAAGCGCCATATATTGGTGATCGTATCTTTGTTTATGACGAAGTGGTAAAAGTAAACATCGAGACTAGGATTATTGATATAAACACGAAATACAACGAACAATTAAAGCCTGTTTCTGTAACTGTCACACTATCCAATCAGAGCATAAAAGAAGCTTTCCGTTCACAATTAAACAACACGGTTAAACAATTGAAAGACATTGCGGAAGGGCGCGGGCAAATCCCTTACTCGGTTTTGCCTCCTGCAGCTAAGCGTGCCGCTGAAGCTCTTAATAACAGTTTAACTCAATTGGAGTATCCTCCTAATCTAGGAATAATTGCGCGGGATCCGAAAGATGCGAACCGTTACACCATCTTTAATTCCTCGGGGTTGGGAATAACTCGCGATGGGGGTAACACCTATGAACAGGCTATTACGCCCGATGGAATAAATACAGCATTGTTAACAGCTGGAGCAATACTTACGAACAACATCACCATTTTTGGCGGTGATTCTGAAACATATGCTTCTATTTACGGCGAAATTATCGAGACCAAAGGTACTTATGACCGAACCTGGTTTGGAAGCACGGAAAAGATTGAATCAGAGATTACTATGGGGCGAGGATATCTAAGGCTCAGTAAACTGAATGATGAGCGAGGAAGGCGAAATTTATACCTTACTAATAACGGCTTAGCGACATTTATTGGAGGGGCTAGTGAAGATGATGGTTTTGGGTCGGGAGTAATTGAATTCTGGTCATATATGTTCGAAAGCGATAGACGTGGCCTTACATTGTATTCAAACCTAGGAACGGTAGGTTTTAAAACAGAATCTCGGGACATTGTTTCGGATTCCTATCGTGACGTTATCATGAAGGCTCAAATCGGGCGAATAATCATGCGCCCAAGAGACTCTAACAGATCTGGAGATAATGAGTTCTCCTTTAACGTTAAAGAGAACCCTGACAAATGGGATCAGGATGGAGTGATTCAGTATGGTTCTGAATCTAATGGATATGCCTCAGCTATTCGAATGTCTAAAGACCCTTCCGATCCGGTCATTTATATAACAAACGGTAACGGTGATTTTTTCACAGGCGATTTACACGCTAAGGACATAACAGCTCATGGAAGATTCTATGGTGATGTGGTTGGTTCATTGATAGCCAGCGCAGATAATTCCTATGCCATGGTCAATGGCAGCTTTCGTGTGACCGACACGAGGGGCTATAACAACGGAAATATCACATATAAACCGATAACTGCTAGTGAGTTCAATACAGCCTCTAGCAAGTTCTTTAAAAAGAATATCGAAGACGTTCAACTAGATGCCACAGATCTGATAAGGTCCACACCAGTAAGGGAATATCACATGTTAGACGATATTGATGAAGTCGATATGAAGCGAATTGGCTTGATAGTACAGGAGTCACCTCTTGAGATCATCAACATGAACGATGGAGAATCGATTGACATATATGCTATGGCTTCATTGTTGTGGAAATCTAACCAAGAACTTAACGAGCGTATTGCTACGTTAGAAGGTAAAAGGGAGGCTTCATAATGGAAACTAATAGACAAGATTTAATCATTCAAAATTTAAGAGCGCAAATTAATGATTATTCCGGCCGGCTAGCATCTGTTGGTGCTGATTATGTTTTGGCAAAACAGGAAGCAGATGAGGCAAAGCAAGAAATTAGTGATTTGAAGGATTACATCAAGGAACAGGATGACGAATTAAAAAAGCTTCGCGAGCAAACAAACGGACCTTTGGAAGAAAAAGAGGTGGAATAGATGGCTGATTACACCCAACAAGCTCTACAAGGAACCCCTTTACCAAGTGAGTTTAACCGGGACTACAGAGAGCTGCTAAATGCTTATCTTAAACTATGGCAGGATGGGAAGATTAGTTTAGATTTACTACACAAAAGGGTTATGGAACTTGCTGACGAATCTAACAAGCTAGCAAATCAGGCGTTGGATAACTCAGGTACTGCCATCGAAACTTCAGAATCAGCAGAAGCCACTGCTAACTGGATAAAGTCACAATTTAACGCAATAGTCGGTAAAGCAACAGATGGCCCTGCATCATTGCAACTGAAGTTTGGTTATGACAATAAAGAGTATGCATCGCCACAAGCCAGGTTCCTTGCTGAGTGGGAGCTTATCGCTAAAAAGAACCAGGCGCAAATGTTTAAAGTTACAAACGATCTAGGATATGCAATTTCTATTCCTACAGGAACGGACTTGAACAACTTTTTCGAGGGTGGTTTTTATAAAAGCAACAATGCTGTAAATGCTCCTACTTCCGGTTGGTATTTTTACGAAATCATCCGACAAGGTGAAAAAGAATGTTTGCAAATCGCAACTAACTTTGGCACTAAAAAGCGTTACATTCGATACAGCAATAATCTAGGGGTATTCAATTCATGGGACGACACGGCATATAGGAAAGACGTGCAGCAAATGCTAGATGACCAGGTGAAGTCGTATGGATTGGGTTCTAACCCTACTAACACCGTAACGAATGGAACAGATCTAAATACACTTACCGACAGCGGATTCTATAGACTGAACGGTGAAACATTCTTAAACCAGCCTACAAATGTAGCCTTTTGTCAGATGCTTGTAATGCGGGGCGGTGGTGATACAGTTACACAAATTATAGTTAGGTATTATGGGCAGGATGTGTGGGTTCGTTCTGGAAATCCTTTGAACGCAAATAGCGGAAAATGGAATGAATGGTGGAGACTAGCTTCCGTAACAAATGATATACAAAATTTTGGTTTGGGTGTCGCGGCTGCTTCTGGTGTCGATTGGAACACGTTAACTAAAACTGGTTTCTATGCGGGTTCAATTAATGGTCCTTCGAGTTCTGTTTATATCGGAATGCACGTTCAGCATGGTTCAGCTTACGCTTATCAGATTTCCGGAAGAAATGGAAATCAGTATTTCCGAACGAATGAGAATGGCGTATGGTCAGCATGGGAAGCTATCGCGAAACAAAGCGATATTCAAGCTTTGAAGGATATTGGTATCGGTGACGTAAGGTCAAAAGGCTCTTCTGATTTAAACAATATCAATAAATCGGGTTGGTATTCTTACACGACTTCAAGCCTCAACATACCTTCTACCACAACCGGCGCGGGCGTGGTGCAGCATATAGCGTATGACGCGAATAGCCATGCACAAATAGCTTATTCGGTTAGTATGCGCGTTCAATGGATGCGAACTAAATTGATTAATCAAGAATGGACACCGTGGCTACAAACAGCAGGTTCGGCGGCAAATGCGAATTGGGAAACCTTAACGCCGCGCGGTGGTTCAGCTGTTTATGACACAGCGAACCCGCCACAGGTATTGCGTTTGGGTGATCTGGTCATGTTACGCGGAGCGCTTAAAGGAATCACCGGACGCAGCTTTCTGGCCCTTACGCTTCCTGGTCACGCTAGACCCCAAAAGGACACGGCAGCACAAACTAATATTTCTATCGGTGCAAACTTCGTGGCGAGGTACGCGCGTTGGAACATTGCACCGAACGGCGATATAACTATGCTATATACAAGTGATAATAGTTTTGATGCTACATGGTGGAGCCTAGATGGTATGTGGTTCACCGTTACTTCATCATAAGGAGGATATGGATGATGGCAGATACAAAAACGGCTTACTTTATTGATCCGGAAACATTGCTTCATAGTTATGATTATGTAGTTGTGACCGCTGATGAAAAAGGGAATTTTGCACTTCCTGATAATGCTACTTGGATTGAACCGAAGAAAGGTGAAGATGAATTCTTTATTCACGCTCGGTGGAATCCAGCGGAGCAGGCGTGGGAAGAAGGAGGAGTCGCTCCTCTACCTTCACCAGAGCCAGTCGATGATATTGATTTATTGAGACAACAACTTGCAGCAGTTCAAAAGCAAAACCTTACCCTCATACAGCAAGTCGCCACGCTTTCTAAAAGTGTGCAATCGATGGTTCTAGCACAAGCTACAAAAATACAATAAGGAGCGATGAAAATTGGCACAGTATGAAGAATGGGAGTTTTATGTCGGCCGCGTAAATGCTTATGTATGTTGGTACAAAAGGGATAATTTCCCTTCAATTGAAGATATGCGCTTGTTTTATGAATTCGGACTCTTCACAGATCAGGAAATGATTGACGGAGTGCATTATACATTCCTGGAAAAAGATGAATATGCTTATATTACAGGCAAAGAATATACAGGACCTGAGCCAGTTCAGCCGCGGCCAGTTCCTGAGCCAGCACCGCCGGTTACTGATTGGGAAGGGCCGCTTGTACAACCAAGTCCTGGTGATGCTTTGGCAGAAGAAGAAACACCTGAGGAACCAGAAGTGCCGATTGAGGATGAGACAACTCCAGAGGAACCTGAACATGATCCTGCTGAAGATATAAATGATAATCCGTACCAGGAACCGGAAGAGACAGAAGAAGCGTTAGCCGAAGAAGAACCTGCCTCTAATCCTAATAATGAAGAGTTAGTGCCAGAGGTAGAAACATCCACCAATCAAAACGGATAAGGTGTTTTTTTTATGCAGGAATATCCTCCTGATCTGTCGAAATAAGACGAAAAAGGAGGAATTTTATATGAAATTTAATGTTACTTTTGTTTTCAATGATGGAACCTCATACAAGTTTAAAGAGTTTGAAAAGCCATCTTATAATGCGCTGCTTCATTCTATATGCGAAAGTCACGATGGATGGTTTGGGAAAGATGAAAATTTCGTCCATCTAGCAAATGTTACTAGGTTCCACATTCAAACAATCGAATAAAAAAGCCAGGAGGACAAGCTCCTGGCTACCACCAGCCTGAAAGGGATAGCTGGTGGTTTTTTATTTACGCTGACTTTACAGAAAGGATTCATAAATTTTGAAAGGGGTGATCAAATTGTGAGGAGAATGCTCATGGAAAACCGATCATTGGATGTAGCGATGGATTGTTTTGGTGCTGTGCTTGCGGGGATATCAGTTATAAACGGGATAGGGTTCATATGGTTGGGAGGTGACAAGCAATATAGCACGCCAACTTATGAAGTGATGACCAATCTAATGCCTCTACAACTGTGGGGCATTATTTTTGTGGTTGTAGCTGTTTTATACCTCATGGCAATTATTATCGAAATTCCAAGAGGACATTTCATTATATTTGCTGTAGCTGGTGTCATCGGGGCAATAATGCAATTACTGTACACTCTGGCAACCTACGATGCATCAACGTATCAGATTCATACGATCCGATATCTGTTCTTCAGTTTATTACATTTGGTCATAGTTGGTTTGGGGGTATACGCATGGCTGAAAACGCGGCAGAAATTGTAACTAGGGCAGAGTTATTAGAGAGAGAGATAAAACTCAAAGAAGATTACAATGGAAAGCTGGACACTGTTAACGGTAAGGTGGACAGGCTGGAAGAAATTATCTTGCCATGGACACAAACATTGAAAGGAATAGAGGAAAACACCAGGAGAACTGCAGACAACTACGAGAAGACCAACGAGAAGCAGGATCAGATTCTTGCCAATTACCACAATCAAAATCTCAGAATTGAAAAGTTAGAGGGAGCTACAACGCTTAAGGGAGAACGGATTAAAGGTAAGACAGCAATAATTGTCGCTAGCATCACTGCATTGGGCGCAGCAGGCGGTCTTATTGGATTATTCGGTGAGAGGTTAGCTGCTGCAATATTCGGAGGATAAAGCCTTACAGGACAAGCTGTAAGGCTTTTATTATGCACAAAAAAGGAGAGGTTCACATGGAAGATGCAATGACACAGGTACTTATTCTGGCAACACTTATCGCTCCGATCGCGGCAGCATTAATGGAATTAGTTAAACGGACAGTCAACTTGCCGAACAATCTTATTCCGTTGGTGACAGTGGTAGTCGGCTTAGTTGTAGGTGTTGTTTTCGAGCCATTCACAGACCTTGATTTGATTCTAAGGCTATGGGCAGGTGGACTAGCCGGTCTTGCTGGTACAGGCCTATATGAGTTACTGGTAAAACGTTCTGGAACATCTAAATAAGGGGGAATTATCCATGGCTATAAAAGACAAATACGCTATTGAGCAAAAGTATATTACAAACAAAGTCGCTCGTCCTCGTAAAAAACTTACCGGCAGCAAACCAAGTTTTCTTGTATCGCACGAGACTGCAAATAACAGCGCTGATGCCCACGATCATTACAGCTATTTTCAGAATACAAAGCTTGCAGCGTCTGCTCACACATTCATTGATGACGAGGTTATCCTTGAAATCATCCCTCTTGATGAGGTTGCTTACCATGTTCAGTACCAAAAACCTTATGACAACCAGCGATTCGGTGATGATGCCAATGACGATGCAATCGGAACTGAATTGTGCCGGACGGGCAACTTCGCTAAAGCGTATGATCGTTTTGTTTGGTATCATGCCTATCTATGCAAGAAGTTCGGAATCAACCCAACTACTCATATTGCCAATCATAAATCATTGGATCCTGAACGACGCAGTGACCCGGACAGCTGGCTGAATCCTAACGGAGTTACATGGAAAGAGTTCCTTGCTGATGTTAAAAAGTATTATGACGCATGGGAAGGCGATGCAAAAGTCAAAATCAAGCAGCCAACTAAAACAGCGTCTGCAGTAGTATCCAATCCGGAAAAAGTATTGCGTAAAGGTAGCAAAGGAGAAGCAGTTGAGGATTTACAAGAAAAACTTATCTCCAAAGGATTCTCGCTTCTTAAATACGGAGCAGACGGAGACTACGGTGACGAGACAGTATCAGCAGTTAAACAATTGCAGAAAGCAGCTGGAATCACTGTAGATGGTATATATGGACCTGCATCTGCCAAGGCTCTTGATTCTTATAAGAAGCCAGCTGCGAAAAAATCATCTGGATCAGCTGTTGTACCCTATCCAGGAAAGTTGATTCGGACAGGTTCCCGAGGCAAAGATGTAGAGCGTATACAACGCGCGGTAGGTGTAGCGCCAGACGGCATCTTCGGGACTAATACCAGAAACGCAGTAATCGCTTATCAGAAGCGCCATGGACTTAGTGTTGATGGCATCGTTGGCAAAGATACTTGGAATAAAATGTTCTAATTAAAAACCCCCTCCTTAATTGGAGGGGCTTTTTCTATGTTTGCGGAGAATGTCTTGCTTTATAATCTTTTCCATTACATTAATTCTGTATCCACTAATTTGTCATAAGAAATAAAAACTAATCCATATTCCTCTGGCACCAGCATGTCCAATCTACGCTGCAGATGGTTAACTGATGAGACCCTACCTACAACAGTATCCATGTACTTTCCGTCATGGTAAGTAATACGAATCGGCTTATCAAACCGGATTGCGTATTCAATATCCACCTGCATATCTTCCTGCTTATCCTCGGCTATGATTGGCATCTCTTTATCAAGTAAACCCGACCACATTTTCTGCAACATTCCATGATGTTCGGGCATCATCAAAGATGTCCACTTTTTGGTTCCTCGCTCGTTTACTTCTACCACTTTCATCACTCCTAAATAAGAACGTTTGTTCTTATTTTATACCCAATTCAAAATAAATCCAACCTTTATTTTCTGGAATTAGGTAATAGGACGTGTTCCAGATTCGTATCCTGTTGTATGACCTGATGAAATTCCACCCTACCAGCCTGTTCTGGAATGTTCCAGATGCCGTAACAGCAATTGATGTACAGCCTTTTCAAGAATACTCGATCACTACAACTCTTATTCCATAAGATAACAGGGTGGCGCATTGAAAGGAGTGAGGGAATGCTGTTGGAAGGAATCACTACGTTATGCTTTGGCGGTATTGCTATCTGGGCTAAATACAAACAGACCGGTATGAAGAATGATTCCGAAAAGATCCAGAAGATATTCACACTGGCCAATCTTAATGTGCAACATGGTAAACAGCATTATACAACACAGCTGCTTAAAAAGAAGAAGTATGACTGGGGTATGGAATACCGGTACCGTATACCGCTCGGACGATCATACCAGGACTATGTCACGAAGAAATCTGTACTAGAGGATGGGTTGAACCGACAACGGGTGAAGCTTAACATCCAGGACCTTGCAGAGTTAAAGCATATCAAGCTGGATAAGAACCTCATTCGTAATGTGCAGGATCTATTTAAGAAGAAACTGAGCAACCGAAAGGAAATCGAATTGGATTTTGATGGTGTATTAATCATCAGAGTGTATGATGAACCACTGCCAATCAAGGTCCCGTATGATGCCGGCGATGGATGGAAGGTTCCCGTAGGAGTCACTAGAGAGAAGAACCAGTACTTGTATCATGATTTTGAAAAGGTCCCGCACATCGTAGAAGGCGGCGCTACACGTTACGGGAAATCCAATTTGATCAATGTCATTTTAACTAGTCTGTTGACCACTAAACCAGAACATACCCACTTGTATCTAATCGATCTCAAAGGCGGCGTAGAGTTATGTGATTACGAGAACATCAAGCAGACTGAATCCATTGCATATGAACCAGAGGAAGCGCTAGAAACGTTAAAAGCTGCATACGAAAAGATGCGCAGCATGCAGGAGACCATTAGAAAGAAAGGCAAAAAGAATGTTCAGGAAGCAGGCATACCCGATCGTTATTTTGTAATCATTGATGAGGCTGGAGAATTGAACCCAGAGGAAGCAGTGGATAAGAAGGACATTCGAGAAAACGGGATTATCGTTCACAAGAGCGAAAAGACAATTAAGGAAGAATGTCAGAAGTATATGAGTCAGATAGCGCGGCTAGGGGCTGGCTTGGGGTTCCGTCAAATTCTTGCTACTCAATATCCAACTGGTGATGTTATTCCTCGCCAATGCAAACAGAACAGCGATACAAAGATCTGTTTTCGGGTCCAGAACGGCACAGCAAGCCGTGTGGTTTTAGATAATGAAGGGGCTGAGAAGCTGCCGCAAATAAAGGGGAGAGCAATTTATCAGACAGCAGATTCCAGCGTCATCGTCCAGACTCCAGTTATTACACCCACCGATATTGATGCAGTTCTAAAGCTTCATATCGTAGCAAAAAAGGAGAAGGACAATGAAGAATTTGAGCCAGAGAGAAGAGAACATACTGTTACTTTTGAAGAAACTCGACTTTCTTAACCGTGATCAGCTTATTCGCTTGTTCGGGTTAGGAAGTATACGGAATGCCAATAGGATACTCGGAGGCATGAAAGAGTATCTTAGTTCATACCGCGACGGCTACCAAACAGTTTACTATCTAAATGCAGCTGGAAGGGATGCTGTCGGGAGTGAGAAAGTTAGGAAAAAGGGTATTTACTCTAATCATTGTGTTGTTAGGAATGATTTCTATATATTCGCTGGCAGACCCATTGAATGGAAGAACGAAATTAAGATATCTGATGGTAAGGGATCCGTCATATGCGACACGATGTTCAAGCAACAAGGCAAGTGGTACTTCCTTGAAGTAGATTTGAAGCAAAGTATGGCGAACAACAGAAAAAAGATCGCTTCATATAAAGGGCTTTATGATCGCGGACTACAGAAAGATGGTCAGGTTCCTAATATAGCTTGGCTGACGACAACTGAATTAAGGCGGAAGCAGTTGATAGAAGCGAGCAAAGAGCTTCCGTGTAAAGTATTTACTCAACAAGACATCTCCTAGGGGGTAGGACAGCATGAAGACGCACAGCATGAGCATAAGGGAGTTTATGCAGCGGGAGCCAGAAAGTAAAAAAGAGTCATTTAAGAAGGTAGCTAAAGTAGCTGTACCAGTAGCAGCACCATTTACGTTCGTATCACATAGTTATGCTGCGCCTGCAGTTACAGCAGTACCAGCGAACGCGGCGGTTGAGAAAATATCTGAAGAAACAATGAAAATGTTAATGCACATGTTGGATCCGGTTATTGATTTAGTCGTGGCAATGTCACTTCCAATTTGCAGTCTATACATCCTGGCTGCTTGCTTCTACTTTTTGTCCAGTTCACAGAAAGCGCTGGAGAAGATTTCAAAGGGAGCTATCACATATGTAGTAATTCAGATGTTTCCAATCATACAATCAATTTTGTACCAGGTTGGTGAAGCAGTTTAATAGATAGTAGAAACAGATATGCAAAAATGACCACTGACCACATTTTTGACCACAAGTTGTTCGTTTGAATGTGAATGCGTGCGTTATGTAGATAAGCTGTGGATAAAAAAAGCAGACGAAAATCAATAAAAGATGAACGTCTGCGAATACCCCCGAATCCCGCACTCTAGACTGGGCA
>NZ_JBISEQ010000011.1:0-6572 GCF_044383785.1 Terribacillus sp. JSM ZJ617
CGGAATTGGCAGACGCGCACGACTCAAAATCGTGTTCCGTAAGGAGTGCCGGTTCGACCCCGGCCACCGGTATCACAGACAGTATGCCAAAGCTGTCAAATCAAGACCCTAACGTAAAGTTAGGGTCTTTTTTGTATGTTTTCTTTATGAATACTTAGGGCTTACATAATGGTGACTAAATTTTAGTAACAATAGCTATGGTATGTTTAAGAGAATAAGCATAAGCAAAATAGTTGGACTTAAATATATAAAGTCATCAAAGAGGCTAAATAGCGAGTTGTTTTCTATAATATAACTTTAGAAATTTCATCTATAAGCAGTTCAGTTTGATTTAAAGATAATAGAAGTTAAAATATATCTTGTATTACCCATGATATAGAAAACGTTTAGCTCTGATAAGAAGGTATGACTTTTTAGGTAAGAAAGAAGAATAGAGCTTAAAAATATAGTTGATAAAAGGGAGTGTTATTCATGCGTGCAGTTATAATTAATGAATACGGCGATAAAAATGTATTAGTAGAGAAAGAATTGCCGAAACCTGAAATAAAACCAAATCAAGTGCTTGTTGAGGTGTATGCCACTTCTGTTAATCCGATTGATTGGAAGCTTCGTGCGGGTTACTTAAAGCAGATGCTCGATTGGTCTTTCCCGATTATCCTTGGCTGGGATGTTGCAGGTAAGATAGTTGAAATTGGAAGTGAAGTGAAGAATTATCAGGTTGGGGATGAAGTATTCGCGCGACCTGATACTACCGCTGCGGGTACTTATGCGGAATTTACGGCTGTGGATGATGAATTGCTTGCGAAAAAGCCCAGCAACCTCACATTTGAAGAAGCTGCCTCTATTCCGTTAGCTGGGTTAACCGCTTGGCAGTGTCTAGTGGACAATACAAAGGTCAAGAAAGGTGATAAAGTATTGATCCAAGCTGGAGCTGGTGGTGTAGGGAGTATGGCAATTCAAATGGCAAAACATTTGGGTGCCTATGTTGCGACAACTGCAAGTGAAAAAAATGAAGCATATGTAAAAGAGTTAGGTGCTGATGAATGCATTAATTACCGAACGCAGCAATTTGTAGACGAATTAAGTGATTATGATGCAGTCATCGATACAATGGGCGGCGAGATCTTAAACAAGAGCTTCCAAGTTCTAAAGCGCGGCGGCAGACTAGTAACAATTGCCGGACAACCTGATGAGGCATTGGCAGAGAAGCATCAAGTAACGGCAAGCTCATATTGGTTAACGCCAAATGGTAAGCAATTAGGTGAATTAGGAGAATTACTTGAGAAAGGAATTATTAAGCCTCAAGTAGGCCATGTATTCGATTTTTCAGCGGAAGCTTTACAAGAAGCACATGAATTAAGTGAAACACACCATGCAAAAGGTAAGATTGTGATAAAAGTTAAATAAGCGCGCAAGTAGCAATTAAAAAAGCCATCATCTTCTAATGTTATAAGATGATGGCTTTTTTGCATTTAGCCAACGCAGTGAAGGGGAATAGTGCTTAGCCGATCACATATTTTTTTAAAAAAAATCAAGGATTCCAACAAAAGTTCCCCTTAAAAGATGGATCGGGTTATTAGGTATAACATTCGTGCAGATTCAGATGGTAAAATTAAGCTAAATAAATAGCTAGGGAGAAATAACTTATGGATCGAATCATGATTGTGGAAGATGACATGAAAATTGCTGAATATTTGAGTTCACACATAGAAAAGTACAGGTATGACGTGACTATAGCTAAAGATTTCGAAAAAGTAATAGATACATTCCTAGATGTACAGCCTAAGCTTATCTTACTGGATATCAACCTGCCTAGTTTTGATGGCTATTATTGGTGCAGGCAAATAAGGAAAGTATCTATTTGCCCGGTGATTTTTATTTCCGCTCGAACTGGAGAAATGGATCAAGTGATGGCGATCGAGAATGGCGGCGATGACTTTATCACAAAACCATTCAACCCCGATATTGTCATGGCGAAAATCAGAAGCCAAATGCGTCGTGCTTATGGTGAATATGCAGCAAAGTTAGAGGAAAGAGTGCTGATCCAGGAAGGTTTGCACTTTTATCCGGAAAGATTGGAGCTGCGATTTGAGAATAAATCAACTCAATTGACTAAAAAAGAAACAGACATTATCGAAAGCTTGCTGGAGCGTTATCCTCGGGTTGCTGGGCGGCAAGACTTGCTGGAGAAGTTGTGGGATGATCAAGTTTATGTGGACGAAAATACCTTGAATGTGAATATAACTCGTGTCCGTAATAAGTTCCAGGAGGTAGGAATTGAAGATGCAGTAGAAACAATCAGAGGGACTGGATATCGATTGCGCATTACATGGAAAGAGGAGAAAGCATGAGATTATTCTTTCGCGAGCATGTGATGCTCATTTCGGTACAGCTTTTCCAAGCTGTAATGATTCCGATACTATTTTGGCTGGATGGCTACCGGGATGTTGGTGTTAGTCTATATGCATTTTTCCTATCGTTGCTTCTAATAACCGTAGTTCTCTGTTATCGATACTTCAGCCGTAGGAATTTTTATCAGCGACTACAGCATTCTTTCACAGCGCTCGATCAATCTTTAGAGACAACCGAACGCGCACCTGTTTCAGAAGCGCTCGATCAATTGCTTACTGACCAATACCGCTTATATCAGGAAGAACTGCTGAAAGGGGAAGATAGACAGGACGAGCATTTGATGTTTATGGATCGTTGGGTCCATCAAATGAAGACACCGCTCTCTATCATCGAATTAACAGCTCAAACGCTGGACGAACCAGAATCGTCCAGTCTTCGGGAGGAAACGGAACGTATGCGGGAAGGATTGAATACAGTTCTCTATTTAGCGAGGCTTCGTACTATTACAGAAGATTTTCATATCAAGCCTGTCGTCCTTTCCAAGCTGATCCAGGAAGTCAATCAAGAAAACAAGCGATTTTACATTCGCAATGAAGTATATCCGGTACTGAAGGAAGAGAAAGCAGGGGCTATGGTGGAGACGGATGAAAAATGGCTATTCTTCCTGTTGGCACAGCTGATACATAATGCCGTCAAATACTCTGCAGGAAGATCGAATCAGCTTATTCTTTCTGTCTATGAAAGGTTAGGAGAATTGGTGCTTGAAGTGAAGGACTTTGGAATAGGTATTCCTGTAGTGGATCAGAAACGTATTTTCAATAAGTTTTATACCGGTGAAAATGGCAGGAAATACCGCGAGTCTACAGGAATGGGGCTGTATTTAGTAAAAGAGGTCACTGAAAAACTGGATCACCGTCTAGAAATGGAATCAACCGTAGGTAAAGGAGCAACATTTCGAATCATCTTCTCCAAGACTCAAAACCTTACATCAATGTAAGATTCGTGAAAGCATAATCGATAGTAGGACGTATACTGCTCAGGCTATGCTTAGATTAAGCATTGGAGAGGAGAATGGATTATGCTCAAGCTTAAAAAAGTCAGTAAAATTTATGAAGGTAAGGTAGCTTATCGAGCTCTTACAGATATCGATTTAGAAATAGAAAAGGGTGAATTCGTGGCCATTATGGGCCCATCGGGCAGCGGGAAAACAACCCTTTTGAATATCATTTCCACAAACGATGCACCGACAACGGGGCAAGTAGAAATCGATGGGCAGCAGCCGCATCAGCTAAAGAAAAATGCATTGGCTAAATTCCGCCGTAACGAACTTGGATTCATCTTTCAGGATTTCAACTTACTGCACACTCTTACGGTTCAGGAAAATATCATTCTGCCTCTTACATTAGATGGTGTCCGAGCAGGAGAGATGCAACAGAAGGCACAGCAGATAGCGAAGAGTCTTGGCATCCAACCAATTATGAATAAACGCACGTATGAGATTTCCGGCGGACAGGCGCAACGGGTAGCCATTGCCAGGGCGATGATCCATGAGCCGAAATTACTGCTAGCGGATGAGCCAACAGGAAACCTTGATTCAAAAGCGGCTAAGGATGTCATGAAGATGCTGGTATCCATCAATGAGAGAAATAAAACAAGCTTGTTGATGGTAACGCATGATCCGCAAGCTGCCAGTTATTCTGATCGTGTTGTGTTTATTCGGGACGGGAAGCTGCATTCCGAGATTCATCGGGGGGAGAGCAGACAAGCATTTTTCCAGAAAATAATTGATATGCTTTCCTTGATGGGAGGCGATGATAATGACCTTTCGGCAGTTCGCGTTTAATAACGTAGTACGCAATAAACGGTTGTATATTGCGTACTTCCTTAGCAGTATGTTCACGGTAATGGTATTTTTCACATTTGCAATCTTTGCATTCCATCCAGCTTTTTCAGAGGAATCCGTTAATAAGTATGCACCATTCGGAATGGCTGTCGCTGGTGGAATCATCTATGTATTTTCTTTCTTCTTTATCTTGTATTCGATGAGTTCTTTCTTACAATCGAGAAAGAAAGAGTTTGGTTTGTTAATAAGTCTAGGAGCGTCCAGCAAGCAAATACGTCTGATGGTATTCCTGGAAAATAGCTTGATAGGATTTTTTGCAACAATTGGCGGGATCCTTGCAGGCTTGGTATTCGCGAAATTCATTCTGTTGATTGCTGAAAATGTATTGATCATCAATGAATCGCTACATTTTTATTTTCCTGCATTTGCGATTATTGTGACGTTTGGCAGCTTTATCTTTCTTTTTCTCTGTATATCGGTTTTTGTTTCGATTATTCTGCGTACGAATAAACTGACTGATTTGATTAAGGGAGATAAAAAGTCCAAAGGAGAGCCGAAATCTTCTGTGATTTTATCACTTTTTGCAGCATTACTGCTTATTGGAGGATATGGTACAGCACTTTATGCAAAGGGTGAGACGGTTATCTTTGTGATGATTCCTGTTCTTATCGTCATAACACTTGGAACCTATATTCTGTTCACCCAATTGAGTGTGTATATTATCCGCCGATTAAAAAATAAGAGATCTATCTTTTGGCGGAAAACGAATATGCTGCTTTTCGCTGACCTATCGTTTCGTATGAAGGATAACGCAAGGACATTTTTCATGGTGGCGATTATCTCAACTGTTGCTTTTAGTGCCATTGGGGCTTTATATGGATTTCAATCTTATTCTACAAAAGGAGTAAAACAGTTAAATCCATATACCTATAAGTATGCTCCATTCCGGGATGACAGCGAACAAATGATAGAAAAAGATATCAATAGAATCAACGCTATCTTGGACGAGGAAAAGATAAATGCGAAGATGGAAGCGATAGATTTGACTTATTTTAATAGAACAGAAGATAGTGAAGTGTTTATAGCAAGAGCGTCTGACTATAATCGTTTGGCAGCACTTATCGAGGAAAAAGAGCTCCATCCTGGAGAAAATGAAGCAATAATAATTGAACAAAATGATGCACTTGCACAAGGATCGAAAGTTAGTGAAGTGCTAATGGCATCCAGTGTCCAGCGGATTGATGGTCAAAAAGTGCAGCCAAGTCAAGTGGTGAAATCTCAAGTCTTGGCAGATATGATGGGATATTACGTTGTGAATGACAAGACGTATGACCAGCTTGGACCAGCTGTTAACACAGATAGGAGTGTTGTATGGAAAGCAGAGGTTAGACAAGAGAATCAAGTAATCGAAGCGGGAGAAAAGTTAGCAGAGCAATTGCCGTTTAAAGTAAATTCCGTAGATTATACAATCTATGAAATTAATAAGGTGTTTGGGCCAATGTTATTTATCGGCTTGTTTATAGGAATTGTGTTCTTCGTTTCCGCAGGAAGCTTTCTGTATTTCCGATTATTTATTGATATTGATGAAGAAAAACGCAAGTTCCGTTCGATTGCCAAAATCGGATTAACACAATCTGAGCTGAAGAAGGTAGTCAGCCGGCAAATTGCAATACTATTTTTCTCCCCGATTGTTATTGCATTGCTTCATGGTGCAGTTGCGCTAACTGCTTTATCGCGCTTGTTTGATTACAATCTGCTAGTTGAGTCGACACTCGTCTTAGGAAGCTTTGCAATCATTCAGATTGTTTACTTCCTAGTTGTTCGATTTGTCTATGTGAAACAGGTTATAAGAATGATATTTTGAGATGAAGTCTTCTACTTGAGTGTTCAGATCAACTAATTTAAATGACAGAGTGTAATGGGTTTCGCTTATGATATTAAAAATCACAGAGTTTTTCCCGAAAATAGCCTTCGAACAATTGTCACATAGAAGAAGAAAGCTGCTGAATCATTCCATTCAGCAGCTTTCGTTTCTATTGGAAATCAATCTAAAGAGTTTATATAAATAGCGGTAAAAGAGACAAAGTTCATATCTTTCTAGTTGCCAAATGATTTCATGTTCGGGTAAAATAAGAGATGCTTATTTTTGATTCTACATGAAATAGATTAATCCTTATTTAACAGATCATAAATAATTCTAGTTTATTTTTAAAAAATGTATTGCATTTTCTTACGGTAACATATATAATCTAACTTGTCCTTAAGAAAAGGGCAGCATACATAAGAGGTCTGGTGGTAATAGCGAAGAGGTCACACCTGTTCCCATGCCGAACACAGCAGTTAAGCTCTTCAGCGCCGATGGTAGTTGGGTTCGCCC
>NZ_JBISEQ010000012.1:0-3122 GCF_044383785.1 Terribacillus sp. JSM ZJ617
TTTTTTTTTTTGAACCCTTTGTTTTTTTATGGTGATCATCCATATCCTGAAAACCCGTATGTGGATCAAGAGGATTAAGATTAGTAAATTTACTAATAGAGTAAGTTTGTATTTTTACTAACCCTCGTATGTTTATTGGCAGCACTATTCGACAATGTCGATTTCATATGAGCCGGGAAAAAAAGACAAAGTTTATTAAACGGTATGTTATATCTGCACGTTGAACTGCATAATGCCAATTTCGGACAAGCAGTTTTCGAGCTTTTGCTCTAGCTAGCGTTTATGTCGCGAAAGTCTGTTGATGAGGAGAGGTCCCCTAAGATAAGCTGTCCCGAAGGGTGGTGGGGGCGAAGTTCCCCCAACAAGGCTTATGGGTTCTTAGGGGACAGAGGCTCGTCGTCAACAGAACCGTGAAATAAAAAGCGATTTTATATCTACCAATATCAATATCGATACTAATATTGAAGTCAGTACTGATATTGGTACTGATATTGGTACTGATATTGGTACTGATATTGGTACTGATATTGGTACTGATATTAAAAAAAGCCCCCTGTTTTTAGGGGGGCTTTTTTTATGTTTTTTCTTATCTTGATACATATAGAAACAACTACTTTTTGAAAAAGTGCCTCAATCCCTTGTGGTTCAAGGGTTGAGCTCGTTTTTTAAGGGTGGACATAAAAAAACCCTCGTGATATGGTTGGAGTGTCGAGCAACAACCAAAAATCCGGGGGTTTTTTTTCGAGATCCCTCACAAGGAAGGACTCTATTTATATGTGCCCTAATAATAGCATGATAACACCATCTGATTCAACTGAAATTCTAGTAGACAAGAAGAAATCAGGTAAGCAAACTGATTGGCAAGGAAAGAAGAAACGAAGTGAACTTACAGCCGAGCATTTTGATGTTGCAGGACTACATAGTAAAGCCGAACGGATGAAAGATTGTGCTGATACTCTTGTGTTTAAACGCACGCCTGAATCGTTAAAGCTATATCAAGCATGGTTTTGTAAAGTGAGGTTATGTCCAATGTGCAACTGGCGGCGGTCGCTAAAAATTGCTTATCACAATAAACGGATCGTAGAGACTGTGAATGAGCGTGAAAAAGTTCAATGGCTGTTTCTGACCTTAACGATAAAGAATGAATCGTCTGAGAAGCTCACAGAGACGATTTCAGGCATGTTTAAAGGTTTTCAGAGGTTAACTAACTATAAGGCCTTTAAAACGTCTGTAAGAGGTTATTTTAGGGCTTTGGAAGTGACAAAGAATCGTGAGCAAGGAAATAAATCATACGGAACTTACCATCCACATTTTCATGTGCTGCTGTGTGTACCGTCCAGTTATTTTAAGAAAAAAGAGTTATACATAAAACAATCCGAGTGGACAAGCCTTTGGAAAAGAGCCATGAAGCTAGACTATGAACCTATTGTTCATGTACAGAAGGTAAAGCCAAAACAAAGTCTTGAAGGTGTCGAGAGGTACGAAGAAGATTTTAAAAATAGCATGAAAGAGCAGAACGCTATTCTCGAAGTCTCAAAGTACCCAATTAAACACTCGGACGTGATTCAAGGTAATAAAGTTACCGAAGAAAATGTAGAAACGGTCTTGGCACTGGATAATGCGCTCTCTTATAAAAGGCTAATTGGTTACGGAGGGATTTTGAAGGAAATTCATAAGGAATTAAATCTCGGAGATCCGGAAGATGGAGATTTGATTAAAATCTCGGAAGATGATGAGATAGCTAATGGTACTTTTGATGTCATTGCTAAATGGCATATTGGCTTGCGAAATTATGTGATTCAAAATTAAAATAAGACCATAGATACCTTAAGCCGTCCAAAGCTTAAAAAGAGATGCTGATATTGAAATTGGCATCTCTTTTTTTGCCCCTGCAGGTTCAATGCGAAGCATTATTTTATTTTGAACGGAGTGAAAAACCACGTGCACATTGTAAGGTGCATAAGTGAGCACTGTTCTTTTCAGTGATGATTTTTAAAGTACCGATTGGAGGAGTAACTATGGCTGATAAAAACAATTTTGAATTTGAAAAACTGGTTTATGGTTATGAAATTTGGTATCCAAGTGATCAGAAAAAAACCATTTCTTACGAGGAGATGGGAGAGATAGCTGATGAGATCACTGCTATTTTCGAAAAGAGGAATTTGCATTGGAGGATGGTTTGAGAATCCTTGATTTGAGTAATGTAAAAGTGAAGGACTCAAAATTTAGTGACTAAATATTTTTTAAAACGTCAGAATAGATATAAGATCGGGGTTGTATTTAGTCTATTTTTTATCCTGTTTAAGTATGAAAACCCTTTTGTTTCTTGCGTTTTATCGTGTTCGGGTGATAAAATGAGTGAAGAGAAAAAGGAACTTCTATGTATTTTGAAGTGAAGTTTTTAGAGAAACAAAAAAAGAGCGCCCTATACAGGACGCAAAAATTTACTTTCTAAATTTAAAACAGAATGTGATGTAGAGTTTCAATAAGAGTTTGTATACATGGGCGGCAACCCACTTGTTCCATACAAATCTTATTGCCATCAGTAACATCATAGTAATTCCTTTGGCTAGGAATTTACTTACCAATGGTGGAAGGATTATACCGAATGGTGCTAGTGCTATTGTGAGTAGCATTTCTACTAGTGGTGATAATCCCATAATTGCTAAGCTATGGAGGTTTATCTTCTTCAAAACAATTCACCTCCTGGTCTGCCCAATACCAGCTGACCAAGCTTAAAGGGTAGTATTTAATTTTTAGTGTCGTTATCAAAGACCAACTCCGATCCGAATTTAATTTAAAGCGTTTATATGAACACATTGAGCGGCAACTCAATGTGGAATAGTGTAACGCCCAATAGAATCTGAAACGAACCTTATGGGTTCTCTCGATTACTCGAGAGAACCCATTTTTCATCTCCGAGCCTATTTTGAGCACATAACATATTACTATAACTTGGTCAATATGGCAAGCTTTAACTATACATCATTATATCTCCTACTATTCCTAATATAACGCTTTTCACGTTCTATATTGAATTACTGATTTTTTTTTTTGAACCCTTTGTTTTTTTATGGTGATCATCCATATCCTGAAAACCCGTATGTGGATCAAGAGGATTA
>NZ_JBISEQ010000013.1:0-2781 GCF_044383785.1 Terribacillus sp. JSM ZJ617
TAGTACGTATCACTGAATACATAGGTGATACGAGGCAGACCCGGGGAACTGAAACATCTCATTACCCGGAGGAAGAGAAAGCAAATGCGATTTCCTGAGTAGCGGCGAGCGAAACGGAATTAGCCCAAACCAGAAGGCTTGCCTTCTGGGGTTGTAGGACACTCCTTTGGAGTTACAAAGAAACCATATAGACGAAGCGGCTTGGAATGGCCCGCCATAGAAGGTAAGAGCCCTGTACTTGAAATGTGGTTTCCTCCGGAGTGTATCCTGAGTACGGCGGAACACGTGAAATTCCGTCGGAATCCGGGAGGACCATCTCCCAAGGCTAAATACTCCCTAGTGACCGATAGTGAACCAGTACCGTGAGGGAAAGGTGAAAAGCACCCCGGAAGGGGAGTGAAATAGATCCTGAAACCGTGTGCCTACAAGTAGTCGAAGCCCGTTAATGGGTGACGGCGTACCTTTTGTAGAATGGACCGGCGAGTTACGATCCCCTGCAAGGTTAAGTTGTATAGACGGAGCCGCAGCGAAAGCGAGTCTGAATAGGGCGATATAGTAGGTGGTCGTAGACCCGAAACCGTGTGATCTACCCATGTCCAGGGTGAAGGTCAGGTAACACTGACTGGAGGCCCGAACCCACGCACGTTGAAAAGTGCGGGGATGAGGTGTGGGTAGGGGTGAAATGCCAATCGAACACGGAGATAGCTGGTTCTCTCCGAAATAGCTTTAGGGCTAGCCTCAAAGGATGATGGTTGGAGGTAGAGCACTGATTGGACTAGGGGCCCTCATCGGGTTACCGAATTCAGTCAAACTCCGAATGCCAATCAATCTACTTTGGGAGTCAGACTATGGGTGATAAGGTTCATGGTCGAAAGGGAAACAGCCCAGACCGCCAGCTAAGGTCCCAAAGTGTGTGTTAAGTGGAAAAGGATGTGGCGTTGCTTAGACAACCAGGATGTTGGCTTAGAAGCAGCCATCATTGAAAGAGTGCGTAATAGCTCACTGGTCGAGTGACGCTGCGCCGAAAATATACCGGGGCTAAACACACCACCGAAGCTGCGGATTGACATCTACGATGTCAGTGGTAGGAGAGCGTTCTAAGGGCAGTGAAGGTCGATCGTGAGGACGGCTGGAGCGCTTAGAAGTGAGAATGCCGGTATGAGTAGCGAAAAAAGAGTGAGAATCTCTTTCATCGAAAGCCCAAGGTTTCCTGAGGAAGGCTCGTCCGCTCAGGGTTAGTCGGGGCCTAAGCCGAGGCCGAAAGGCGTAGGCGATGGACAACAGGTTGATATTCCTGTACCACCTAAATCCGCTTGAACGATGGGGGGACGCAGGAGGATAGGGAAAGCGCGCTGCTGGTTATGCGCGTCCAAGCCGTGAGGAAGTTGAGCAGGCAAATCCACTCAACACTAATTCCAGGCGGTTATGGGGAGGGAAATTTAGTACCGAAGTTCCTGATTTCACACTGCCAAGAAAAGCCTCTAGTGAGGAAATAGGTGCCCGTACCGCAAACCGACACAGGTAGGCACGGTGAGTAACCGAAGATGATCGGGAGAACTCTCGTTAAGGAACTCGGCAAAATGACCCCGTAACTTCGGGAGAAGGGGTGCTTCTTTTAAGGAGAAGCCGCAGTGAAAAGGCCCAAGCGACTGTTTAGCAAAAACACAGGTCTCTGCAAAGCCGTAAGGCGAAGTATAGGGGCTGACACCTGCCCGGTGCTGGAAGGTTAAGGGGAATGGTTAGGGACTTCGTCCCGAAGCTGTGAACCGAAGCCCCAGTAAACGGCGGCCGTAACTATAACGGTCCTAAGGTAGCGAAATTCCTTGTCGGGTAAGTTCCGACCCGCACGAAAGGTGCAACGACTTGGGCACTGTCTCAACGAGAGACCCGGTGAAATTATACTATGCGTGAAGATGCGCATTACCCGCGACAGGACGGAAAGACCCCGTGGAGCTTTACTGTAGCCTGATATGGAATGTTGGTACAGCTTGTACAGGATAGGTGGGAGCCTTAGAAGCCGGAGCGCCAGCTTCGGTGGAGGCATCCGTGGGATACCACCCTGGCTGTATTGACATTCTAACCCAGAACCGTTATCCGGTTCGGAGACAGTGTCAGGTGGGCAGTTTGACTGGGGCGGTCGCCTCCCAAAGAGTAACGGAGGCGCCCAAAGGTTCCCTCAGAATGGTTGGAAATCATTCGTAGCGTGCAAAGGCAGAAGGGAGCTTGACTGCGAGACCTACAAGTCGAGCAGGGACGAAAGTCGGGCTTAGTGATCCGGCGGTGCCGTATGGAAGGGCCGTCGCTCAACGGATAAAAGCTACCCCGGGGATAACAGGCTTATCTCCCCCAAGAGTCCACATCGACGGGGAGGTTTGGCACCTCGATGTCGGCTCATCGCATCCTGGGGCTGTAGTCGGTCCCAAGGGTTGGGCTGTTCGCCCATTAAAGCGGTACGCGAGCTGGGTTCAGAACGTCGTGAGACAGTTCGGTCCCTATCCGTCGTGGGCGTTAGAAGTTTGAGAGGAGCTGTCCTTAGTACGAGAGGACCGGGATGGACGCACCGCTGGTGCACCAGTTGTTCCGCCAGGAGCATAGCTGGGTAGCTACGTGCGGAAGGGATAAGTGCTGAAAGCATCTAAGCATGAAGCCCCCCTCAAGATGAGACTTCTCATCATTTTAAATGAGTAAGATCCCTCAGAGACGATGAGGTAGATAGGTTCGAGGTGGAAGCGTGGTGACACGTGCAGCTGACGAATACTAATCGATCGAGGACTTAACTAA
>NZ_JBISEQ010000001.1:0-1248575 GCF_044383785.1 Terribacillus sp. JSM ZJ617
GATCAAACTCTCCATGAAAGTTTTGATGCATTGCTCGTTAGAGCTGACGTTGATCTTGCGATCATGTCGTTTAGTTCATAATTGGTTGTTTTGTTCAGTTTTCAAAGATCAATTTCATTCTGCCGCTCGTTTGGCGACTAGAACATTGTATCATGTTTTAACTTGCGTTGTCAACATGTTATTTGTTTGTGTCAGCTCCGTTCCGAAGCGACTTGAATAATATATCATGATCTTGGGCATACTGCAACACTTTATAATAAAAAATATTGAATTGCTGCCAAAGAAGCTAACCCTGGAATACCTAATAAGCCCACCATTACAGTTGTAGCAGCATTTATCGGAATGTGCAGCCCAGCAAGTGCTCCTACTACATTAAATAAAAATAATAGAAAGACACCAATAATGAGCCTGACTGAACCTTTAAGTATTAGACTAAACAGCTTTCCTGACGTACCTGAAATGAGTAAGACTAATACTGCTGCTAACAGTATACCGATTATTGCATATGACATATTTCATCTCTCCTTTAACTTGTCCTGCTTTCTACACTATGAGCAGGGACAAGAAAAAAGAACACGCATTGCGTTAAGTACGCAATGCGCTTAGGTTTCGGTGTCTTGCCTCACGAAGCATGAACAGATACTTGGCTTGCGCCACCTGTAAATCGTACTGCCCCATTTCACTTGCATCGACACTTCTCTCTATTATAGATTGGATGCTCACCCAATCATTTTTCATTTTGAATATATCAGCTAACAACTCTTTGTCCACGTCAGATCTCTTCAATCTTCTGCCAGCCATTAATCTCACCTGCTTTACAGTTCTCTTCTGCCTTCCATCGCTTTGGAAAGGGTGACTTCATCCGCATACTCCAGATCTCCACCCATTGGCAGGCCGTGTGCAATCCTTGTTGTTCGTATACCAGATGGTTTGACTAGTTTGGATATATACATCGCTGTTGCTTCGCCTTCTATGTTCGGATTGGTAGCTAGGATCAATTCCTTCACTTCCTCATCCTTCAGGCGGTTCAATAGAGATGGAACATTGATATCTTCAGGTCCGATACCGTCCATCGGAGAAATAGCTCCATGCAATACATGGTATTTCCCATTGAATTCACGCATCTTCTCCATAGCGATGACATCTTTCGGATCTTGCACGACACAAATAAGAGAGCTATCTCTTGCTTCATCCTGACAAATACTACAAGGATCCTGATCGGTGATATGACCGCAGATGCTGCAGTGGGTCAATTCACGTTTGGCATTGATTAATGCCTTCGCAAAATCCATGACGTCATCTTCCTTCATGCTAAGTACATGGAAGGCAAGACGCACGGCAGTCTTTGGTCCGATTCCAGGCAATTTAGTAAAGCTGTCTATCAGCTTCGAAATCGGTTCGGGATAATACATCTATTTAGTTGCCTCCTAGAACATTCCTCCAGGTAACCCTTTCGTGAACTGTCCCATTGTTTGGTTGGATTTTTCGTCGACTTGCTTCAATACTTCATTTGTTGCAGAAATGATAAGATCTTGGAGCATTTCCACATCATCCGGATCTACTACCTCTTCCTGGATGACTACATCAGTGATTTCCTTTTTACCATTGGCAACAACCTTTACAGCACCGCCGCCTGCAGTTGCTTCGAAAGTCATTTCGAAAAGCTCTTCCTGAGCCTGCATCATTTTCTTCTGCATTTTCTGCATCTGCTTCATCATATTGTTCATATTCCCACCACCACGCATGGAAAAATCCCTCCTTGAATTGGTTATTAGTCTTTTATTTCGAGTAAATCATCTCCGACCAGCTTCCTGGCCTCTGCGATAATTGGGTCTTCCTCTTGCTTTCCATCCCCTGAAGAGTCATCCTGCTTCTGATTCTTCAGGAAGTCTTCACGCAGTTCTGTCCAATTCGCCTCCGGAATTGGTATGACCGTAACTTGGTGTCCGATCCGTTCTGCTAGTAATGATTCTATCGTGTCTTTGTGTTCCAAGGCAAGTGAACAGTGAATCTCATATTTGAAACCGATTATAAGTGCATTCTGGGAGGCTGCTCTTGGCTTACTATTCAAAATCGTCGCATGCGCAGGGGCGCTCTGCCGCTTAAGGGCATCCATAAAGCTTGCCCAGTGCTCAGCAACCAGCTTCAGTTCATCCTTTGTTGCTTCTGATAATACTTGGCGTATGCGTTCAAACGGAACACGATAGCTATTCTTGCTGCCTGTTCTTACCGGACGCTTCGGCTGTTCGGCAGGAGCTGTAGCTGATTGCGGCTGCAATTTCAGTTGTTTCAATTCCTGTTCCAGCTGAGAAATCTTGCGCGTCAGCTGCTGCACAGCTTCGGCTTCCACACTCGCTGTCGGAGCACTTTTATCCGCAATATGCAAAATCGCTATTTCAACAAATACCTTCGGACTGTTTGCCCATTTGATCTCCTGCTGGCAGCGATTAAGTTCTACAATCGCCGCTTGGATCCAAGAAGCATCCACTTCCTCTGCCAGTTGTTTGAAACTATCGTCTACCAGTACGCGTTCAAGGATGTTTTCCATGCCAGGTGCACTTTGGAACATAAGCAAATCCCGTAAGTAATAGATAAGATCAAAAACGAAACGCCCTGGATCCTTTCCATCCTGTATCAGCAGATCCACTTGTTCAAGTGCTGCTTGTACATCTTGTCTGGCACAAGCGCGGATTACCTCTGTAAGTCTATCCTGTGAAACGGCACCGGTAACAGCAAGCACATCCGCAAGCTCCACAACATCTTCACTATAGGAAATAGCCTGGTCGAGCAAGCTGAGTGCATCCCGCATACCGCCTTCTGCAGCTAGTGCAACTGACTCAACTGCATCGACAGATACTGTAATCTGTTCTTTCTCCAGTATCTCCTGCATCCTGTTCACCATTGCCTGCTGGTTGATACGTTTGAAATCGAAACGCTGACAGCGTGAAATGATTGTCAGCGGAATCTTATGCGGTTCTGTTGTGGCTAAGATGAAAACCACATGTTTGGGTGGCTCTTCCAATGTCTTGAGAAGAGCATTGAATGCCCCAATCGAAAGCATATGAACTTCATCGATGATATACACTTTATATTTAACCGCACTAGGAGCATATTTCACTTTGTCCCGGATGTCCCGTATTTGTTCAACACCGTTATTGGACGCCGCATCGATTTCTATAACATCTGCAATCGAACCATCTTGGATACCTCTGCAAGCCGCACACTCGTTGCATGCTTCCTCTACTGGTGCATGCTCACAGTTGATCGTCTTTGCAAAAATCTTCGCCGCACTTGTCTTCCCTGTACCACGCGGACCGGAAAACAAGTAGGCATGCGAGAACTTATCCTGCATGATGGCATTTTTCAATGTACGGATAATCGGCTCCTGGCCTACTACATCAGCAAATGTCCTTGGCCTCCAGACACGGTATAACGCTTGATAACTCATTGCGCCGCGCTCCTTTTTTCATTCTTCCCTCATTATAACGGAATTAGGTTACTGATACTACATGTATAAAAAGAGCCCTTACCAAATGGCAAGGACTCTGATTGTGTATTAATTAAGCGCCGTGCACCCACCGTCGATAATACGGATCTAAGCGTTACATAAGTTCATGGCTCGACCCAGGCTTCCCCGCGGCACACAAGAAAGACCGCTTACTGCTGCTTCCTTCCGGACCTGACAGGGTTCACGGGTTCCTGTTGCGCAGGACCCGGGTGTCAACACCAATTCCTTATGGCAGACCTTAAAGCCGCATTACCTCGGGCGGGAATTCGGCCTCGCTATAGCGGATTGCGAGTACAGGGCACCGCTACCTCCCCGCTTAGCACGGCTAAGTTGTGAATAATGTTAGGCGCTTCGATAGCGCACTTCATAGTATAGCTTGTTTGCGGAAAAAAATCAATCCCGGCTGTTTTTCGCTGCTTTTTTCTTCCGGAGTTCCCGGAAAAATGAGGTCAACAATCCGCCGCATTCCTCCTGCAGCACACCGCCTGTCACTTCTGTCTGATGATTGAACCGATCATCTTCCAATAAATTATATAAAGTGCCTGCACAGCCAGCCTTCGGATCATACGCACCAAATACGACACGTCGGATCCGTGATTGGATGATGGCACCTGCACACATTGGGCAAGGCTCAAGGGTCACGTACAAATCACAATCCTCCAATCGCCAGCTGCCTACCTTTTCATTGGCCGCTTGGATTGCATGCATCTCTGCATGTGAGTGTGCCTGCTGTGTTGTTTCTCTAAGATTGAAGCCGGAAGCGATGATCTCTCCATCCTTCACGATAATAGCTCCAATCGGAACTTCTCCAAGATGCTCCGCTCGCTTTGCTTCCTTGATCGCTTGCTCCATCCAGTAAGCATCGTTCGTCATATCTATCTCCCACATTTCTATCCAAAGGTTTCAAATTACGTAAAGTTGATAATGTATAAGTATAAGAAGCTTCCTACTACGAAGTAAAGGAGAATTATCATGAGTGACAAAAAAGCCGTTTTATTTATAGATGTATTCAACACATTTGATTTCCCCGGCGGCGAAAAACTGCTGGAGAATACAAAAGAAATACTTCCTAACTGGGAGAAACTACGCAAAAAGGCAAAAGAAAATGATTGGCCAGTCATCTTTGTGAATGACCACTACGGCATCTGGCAGGATAACTTCAAAAAAATAGCTGATTATTGCCGGAATGAAAATAACAAGGAGATCATCGATAGTATGATGCCGCACGAAGATGATTATTTTCTTTTGAAACCGAAGCATTCTGCTTTCTTCCAGACATCACTGCCATCCTTGTTAAAGGATTTAGAATGCGATCGAGTTATTCTAGCAGGTGTTGCGGGTAATATTTGTGTTATATTCTCCGCAAATGATGCCCATATGCGGGAGTTCAAACTGGATGTGCCAAGAAACTGTGTAGCATCCAATACAAAAGAACAAAACGAAGACGCATTGCGTGTCATTGAAACGACTCTCAGTGCCAATACAGATCCAATTTGACATAGAACGGCTCCTCCGAGCATAGCTTTTCTACAGAGGCTTAATAAAGGAGGAGTCGTTTTGCAAATATATGTAGTACAGACTGGGGATTCACTGAATAGCATTGCAAGCCGCTACGGTACGACAAGTCAGGAATTGATTACCGCAAACGAACTGGCAGCACCAAATGACCTTGTCGTCGGACAGGCGCTGGTGATTCCAATCATTGGCTCATTCTATTATGTCCAAGCCGGTGACAGTCTTTACACCATTGCCAGAAGAAATAACTTATCCGTTGCAGAGCTCGCACGAATCAATAACATTTCAGCATCGGCTGTCCTGCAGCCGGGACAGCGTCTTTACCTGCCGGCTAAACCAAAGAGGCAAATCGAATCGAATGCATATATCGAGCCTTCCGGAAATACTGTTTCTCAGACATTGGAGACGGCAGCAAGACAGCGTGCACCATACCTTACCTATCTGATGCCGTTCAGTTACAGAGTAGATCGGCAAGGAAATTTAACTGCTCCGCCATTAAATGAATTTCCAACAATTGCACGCGAAAACAACACAACATTAAGTCTTGCCGTTTCCACGCTCGAAAGCGGCGCATTCAGCGCTGAATTAGGAACTCGTATTGTCACCAATACTGCTGTTCAGGATCGCTTGTTTACAAACATTATCAATACCGCCAACGAAGTCGGTTTTGGAGAGGTGCACTTTGATATCGAATTTCTGCCAGCGGAAAATCGGGAGGATTATAACAATTTTCTCAGGCGTGCTGTCGCCAGACTTCGACCTGAGGGACTGCGTGTATCGACAGCGGTCGCTCCCAAGACGAGTGCGACACAGCAAGGGCAATGGTATGAAGCACATGATTATGCCGCTCATGGGGAGATTGTCGACTTTGTCGTGTTAATGACCTATGAATGGGGCTATAGCGGCGGACCGCCAATGGCTGTTTCTCCATTACCGAATGTTCGTGAAGTTGTGGAATACGCTTTGACCGAAATGCCTGCCAATAAAATTATGCTGGGACAGAACTTGTATGGCTATGATTGGACACTACCATACGAACCCGGCGGAGAATTTGCCAGAGCCGTCAGTCCGCAGCGAGCTATTGCGATTGCCCGTGAAAATAATGCTTCGATTCAATACGACACTACTGCGCAAGCACCTTTCTTCAGATATACAGCTGCTGGCGCACAGCATGAGGTGTGGTTTGAAGATGCCCGCTCCATCCAGGCAAAGTTCGATTTGATCAAGGAGTTGAACTTGCGTGGAATCAGTTATTGGAAGCTTGGTCTTTCCTTTCCGCAGAACTGGCTGTTACTTACCGATAATTTCACAATCCGAAAGCTATGAGAGCAGTAAATCTACTGCTCTTTTTTCATGTCACCGTCACCCAGAGCTTCTCTTCACGGAACTCATCTCCGTCCACTACCACTTGTGGAATGGCAACACGGACAGGACTTTCGAGCGGTGAAGGTGTCAGTTTTACTTCCACAGACGATACCCATTCTCCGATAATTTTATCGGCAAAAGAAAACTTTTCTCCGAAACCATCCCGGAACCATTTCACTTCATTCTGCTTTGATACTCCCGGCTGATTCATACACAGGTACAAAGAAACATCATCACAGAAAGAAAGCATCTTTTGATCAATATCCAACGTAGCACTTTCGGCTGAAGTAAGTGTTTGTATGTCAGCTTGCTGCAATCCATGCTCCCTATCCAAGAATGCTTTTATCTGCTCATCTTCTGTGTTGTTGGAAAAGAACGAGCAATAATGCCGGCTGCACAATATAGCTGCATAGCGGGATTGTTCCCGTACTTCCATGATGCCCTGCTGATATGCACGCAGCTTGTCCGTTAAAGGATAATCGATAAAGCTATAAAAACCTTCCACATCAGGCTTTTGCTTTGGTACTTCATCCAACGGAATCCAAGCTCGGTCGTGCTGGTCGATGGCCATGATAGTCTCAGGACGCTGAACAGGTGAATGTGAATCATCCTTTCGCCAATGCCTGGCTATTTCCCCGGAAATAGCCGCATGGTCATGCTGCCGTATCAATACCGTTTTACCTGCATTATTCTCACGAACGATCATACTATCCCTCCTATGAAAAACTCCCGGCTCATAGCCGGGAGTAATAATCATTGCTTATTTCAATAGCTTCAAGGATTCCTCGATGAAAGCTGGAATATCATCCGGCTGTCTGCTCGTAACCAGCTGATCCTGACATACGACAACTTCCTTGTCTTCGACTGTTGCACCAGCATATTCCATATCTACTTGAATGGATTTATATCCTGTCGCTTTTCGTCCTTCAAGTGTCTTAGCGGTGATCAGCAGCTGCGGACCGTGACAAATTGCGAAAACAGGTTTCTTTTCATCCATGAAATGCTTCGCGAAATTAACAAATCGATCATCTGCACGTAAGCTATCAGGTGAGTTCCCGCCAGGAATGAACAGTGCATCAAAATCTGATGGGTTTACATCATCGATGCCTTTATCGATGGACACTGTCGCTTCTCCTTGTTTACCTGTTACACTTTTACCTGATTCAAATTCAATTGTTGTTACTTCATGACCAGCTTCTTTAAATGCTTTCGCCGGATCCGTATATTCTACATCTTCAAACGTATCGGTAATGACAGTTGCAATTTTAGCCATTGTCTAACACTCCTTTATAAAGTATTACACAATGTATAGTTCCACGCAGGCTGCCGATTAAACCTGTTATTCCTCTAAAGTAGATGTATCACCCAGCGGCAGTCCGAGCTCTTTGGCACGAAGCAGACGGCGCATGATTTTGCCGCTTCTTGTCTTTGGAATGGAGGTGACTATCTCAATTTCCCTTGGTGCTGCATGCGCACTCAGTCCTTTTTTGATGAACTGCCGGATTTCTTCGCGCAGCTCCATGGAATCTTTATACCCCTTATCCAATGTGATGAAAGCTTTGATGATCTCTCCGCGCTCTTCATCCGGTTTCCCGATTACCGCTGCTTCAGTAACAGCATAGTGCTCGATAAGCTTGCTTTCCACTTCAAAAGGTCCGACCAGTTTTCCAGACGTGTTGATCACGTCATCCAAACGTCCTTCAAACCAGAAATAGCCTTCTTCATCCATCTTGGCGCTATCCCCTGATACATACCAGCCATTGATGAAATAGCTGTCAAACTTCTCTTGATTGCCCCAAATCGTTTTCATCATCGATGGCCAGCCTGCCTTTACCGCAAGATTTCCGCTCGTATGAGGCGGCAGTATATTCCCGGCATCATCAATGATCGCTGCTTCTACACCTGGTATCGGTTTGCCCATCGCCCCTGGCTTGATTGGCAGTGTAGGGTGATTGACGATAAGCATGGCACCTGTTTCTGTCATCCACCATGTATCATGAATGCGTTTGCCGTATACTTCTTCTGCCCAATAAATGATCTCCGGGTTCAGAGGTTCCCCGACACTGAGGACATGACGAAGCGAGGACAAATCATAGGAATGAGCAACCTCATCTCCTGCAGCGGCCAGCTTCCGCAAAGCAGTCGGGGCTGTATACCAGACCGTTACCTTATGCTTCTCAATGACCTTATACCAAGCTTCCGGTGTAAAACGGCCCCCGGCAATAACATTTGTCGCCCCGTTCAGCCAAGGTCCGAATATGCCGTAACTTGTACCTGTCACCCAGCCAGGATCAGCCGTGCACCAGTACACATCATCTTCCTGCAAATCCAAGATCCATTTGCCAGTAGCATAATGCTGCACCATCGCACGATGTGCATGATAAACACCTTTCGGCTTCCCAGTGGATCCAGAGGTATAATGCAGCAGCATACCATCCTCCTTATCCAGCCACACAGGCTCGAATTCGGTTGATGCCTGATCCATCAGTTCTGTGTAGTCATGTAGTCCTTCTGTTTCACAGTTAAGTACAATGACTTCTTTCAATTCGGGCAAATTATCCCTGTTAACGCGCGGCAGCAGTTCTGCCGTTGTAATCAAGATGCTAGCGCCGCTATCCTTCAGCCGATCTTCTACTGCCTGTTCCATGAATGCTTCGAATAATGGTCCGGCTACAGCGCCAATTTTAAGAATACCAAAAAAGCTTGCGTAAAAATCAGGACAGCGAGGCATAAACAAAAAGACACGGTCTCCTTTTGCTGCACCGAGAGATTTCAGCATATTGGCGGCCTTATTGCTGCGTTCCTTCAGTTGTGTGAACGTCCACTTCTCCTCTGTCTCTCCATTCTGATAAATTAAAGCAAGCTGATCCGCTTTAGTAGGATTTTCTGCATGACGGTCAACTGCCTCATAAGCAGCATTTAATTTGCCCGTATGGAACCAGGAGAAATCCTGCTCCATCTGACTCCATTCAAACGACTGACGTAGTGCTTCAAAATCCGTTACATTGTGCTTTCCACTGAGAGGTGCTAACATTTTCATGATTCGACATCCTTCCCTATAATTTGTAAGCGTTTACAATTAACACGAATAAAAAAGCCTCTGTCTGCATCAGCAAATCAAGTAGGTTATTTCCATTGTACATTGTTTTCCTTACCAGTCAAAGCGAAATCATAAAAGCGAGCACCCGCTTCGTTAAGATCCTCTATATAGATAGAGACAATTTCACATTGCTGCTGTTATCTCCATCATAAAGAATGACAATATAAAAAGGTCCGCTCTTACAAAGAGCGGACCTTTTACTTACACTTAGCAGATTAGTGGTATGGGGGATACCTGATATCACTATACCCATCTGTGCAATATATAAACATCAAATTGAAAAAGTTTATAAGTTTTTATAGCGGGAAGAGCATAATATAGCAATTTTCATAAAGGAGTGGATTATAAATGGCTGAAAATAAACAAAGTCTGAGCGACAAAGTAAAAGGTGCCGTATCAAAAACAAAAGGTGAAGCAAAAGATCAAATCGGTAACGCAAAAAATGATAAAGGCATGCAAGCAGACGGCAAGAAAGACAAAGCAAAAGGAAATCTTCAGGATACTGCTGGTAAACTAAAAGAAGATTATGACCGTCGTTAAGAAAGAGAAAGACTGTTTGTCAGATAAACTGACAGAAATCACGGGGTACTTGGGAAAGTGAGAACAGCACCCAATTTCGGCAAATTTCGTGCTACACTTAATTCATGATTTCCCCTAAATTTCTAACGCAAAATGGCTGCCAAATCGGCAGCCATTTTTGTTTTAGACAAGTTCTACATATTGCGGATTTGCTGTAATATAGTTCCCGCTCTTTAGCCTATACATCGTGGAACCATCTACAGTCAGTGTTTCTACCACGGTGAACACTTCCCCTTGGCTCACTGTACCTGCCCGTGCATTCCAATCTGGTGCATCATAATAGTATAGAGATGCCGCCTTCACTCGAATCAAGAAAGTAGAACCCGAACCTGACTTCTTCGTTAGGCCAAGTGCTTTCTCCAAGCCATTGACATGACCTCGCGCCACATTCTGAATCCATGAGTTGGATTTCATCTTCGCTGCATCAGCACTATTATCAATAAAGCCATTTTCTGTCAGGACAGCAGGCATATTTGTTTCCCGAAGTACATGGAAGTTCGCCTTTTTTCTGCCGCGATCCGCCATTCCATTCAGCTTCATTACTTCCTCATGAATTCGTGCCCGCATTACGCCTGTCTCGGAGCTATCCGATAATGTGGAGTAAATAAAATCCTCATAACCAGTCCCACCACCAGCATTGACATGAATACTGAGGAAGAAATCAGCTCCCCATGCATTTGCATCATTCGTACGCTGCGTAAGGGACGGGAACGTATCCCCGGTGCGAGACATACGAACCTCTGCATTTTCATACTCCAGCTCCAGGATATTACGAATTGATGTCCCAATTGCCAACACGATATTTTTCTCCTGGATTCCATTTGCTGTTGCACCCGGATCTGACCCTCCATGACCTGGATCTACATAGATTTTCACCATTCGACCATCTCCCTTTCTTTTTTTGACTGCTATATGTTACTTTATGCAGCCTTGTACTAGATAAAAGCGGTTGGTGTCACAATTTCACAACCCATTCTGTATCTATTATCGAAAGGTAGGTTCAAATAGTGTTATCTGTTCATAAAATCATCGCTAACTAGACACACTAACAGAACGAGAGAGAGGTGATAGGTGATGTTTCCTTGGCAGAAAAAGAAGACAGAAGCAGTGGAAAAGCGGAAAACCACTAAGATATCCAGAAGCTTGAAAGAGAATGTGACCTATCTTGAAGAACAATATTTATATGGGACTAACTTTGATTTCAACTCTAAGGAACTTCGAGGATCAACTGGGATATACCACCTATTCTACTATTCCACAATTATTGATACGAAACAGTTAAACGAGCATATCGTGACACCTTTGCTTGAAACAAAAAGGGATATTCCGGTGCCGCGGATCGTTACATTATCCAGTCTAAGTTCTGTGAAGAATATGGATGAAGTGGAGAAAGGCCTTAGCTCGGGCTGCGTCATCATTTTCAAAGAAGGAATGAGCGAAGCATTCAAAGCAAAAATCGATGACTTTAAACACCGCGCCGTGGAAAAGCCTGAGAATGAGAAGACCATTAAGGGACCAAAAGAATCCTTTACGGAGTCTTTGCCAGTGAACATATCTATCTTTCGAAAGCAGATACCTTCCAAAGATCTGATTATCGAAAATATCAGCGTCGGTACAAGACCCGAAATGCCTGTATCTTTAGTTTATGCACGTGATCTAGTCAACGAGGAAATACTTGAAAATGTCAAACAGCGTATCAAGAAGATTACAGCCGGCAATATCCGAAATATTGAGATATTAGAGCAGTTTCTCGAGGAAAGACCCGCCTCCCTGTTTCCTACGATGCTATATACAGAACGTCCAGACAATGCAGGTAACTATATTATGGAAGGCTATGTGGCAATTATTATGGAGAATTCTTCCTCTTGTCTGATCGCCCCTATCACTATCTGGTCTTTCTTCCATTCACCAGAGGATAGGTATTTGAGATGGGCTTTTGGAAACTTTAGCCGACTAGTACGCGCTATCGCATATTTCATTACATTATTTGTTTCTGCAAGTTATGTAGCTATTACGAATTATCACAGCCAGCTTATCCCGATTGATCTGCTGCTAGCCATAGCAGCAAGCAGAGAACGAGTTCCGCTGCCAATTGTATTCGAAATCCTGTTGATGGAAGTAGCGTTTGAATTGATCAGGGAAGCAGGGATTCGCATCCCTTCCCCGCTCGGACCAACTATCGGAATTGTTGGAGCATTGATTCTCGGTCAAGCGGCAGTAGAAGCAAATATTGTAAGTCCTATAGTTGTTATAATCGTGGCTTTAAGCGGATTGTCCTCGTTTGCCGCCGCTAACTACAGTATCAATCATACATTGCGAATTTCCCGCTTTCTTTTCATTGTTGCTGCCAGTATGTATGGACTGCTTAGCCTTTTAGGAGCAATATTGCTTTGGGTAGCGTATGTCGTTTCAATCAATTCCTTTGGTGTCAGCTATTTCTCACCTGCTACCCCATCAAACCGATCACCAAGGGACACGTTCTTCCGCATGATACTAAAAAAAGAAAAATGGAGACCTGGATTCCTGAATCCGAAAGACTGGGATAAACAATGAAAGGAGGATACCATGATGGAGCTCAATAAAAAACCATTACGGATTCGTGAGCTTACAGCGATGATTTTCATGATAATTGGTCTAAAAGGCGGTGATACCACGCCAGCTCTCTTCGCTGATCAAGCTCAGAATGCCATATGGATAGTTCCGATCATCTCCTTCCTTTTTCTATTAGGTCCGTTCCTGATTCTCATGCACCTTCTTAAAAAATATAAAAAATATAATTTGATTGAGCTCATCTTCCATCTGATTGGAAAGAAGGCAGGAACCTTGCTTGCCTTATTGCTATTCATCTGTGGTTTCATCGCCATGTTTACTGACATGCGTAATGTCATGGAAGAAATCAACTATCTTTATTTCCCGAATTCCCCAACACTCGTCATTTACGTTATCTTCCTCACTGTATGTATACTAGTTGCTAACAAAGGGTTGGAAACGATAGGCAGCTTGGCTTGGGCACTGCTTCCGATAATTATTGTCACAATCATTGCAGTGATATTCGTGGACTTGAAAGAAGCTGTACCGGTACGCATTTTCCCTCTATTCGGAGGAGGAGTAGGTACTGTTATTTTCGAGGGTATCTCCAAATCAGCTGCCTTTTTAGAGATATTTTTAATAACGATTGCGTATCAGTCCTTTCACCAAACAAAATACTTTCACAGCGGTATTTATTTAGGAGGAAGTCTTTCTTTTATGCTTATCGTCTCCTTTTATGCCGTATATACGATGCTGTTTGATTATAACTCAATCAATAACATTGCTTTTCTCTATCAAGAAGCGACGGAAATCGTAACTCTTGGACATTTCTTCACGAATATCAGCACGCTTTTTATGGTCGGCTGGATGTTCTCAAACTTCTTGCGATTTATAATCTTCCTTTATTTGATATGCTGGATTTTTGGAGCAATCTTTGAAATTAAACGGTTTGAAGGATTGCTGCTACCTATCGGATTCATTGCCATGATACTTTCACTCATTCCGCCTAGTTTTGTTGTAAATGAGATGTTTTTCAGAGAAAAAAGTCTGCAAATTATGACGCCCCTCTTCTTCCTTTTTCCTTTTCTGTTATGGGCAGCATCTTACTGGAAGGATAGAAAAACATGAAGAACTTACTCATTGTTATGCTGCTTTTACAAACGGCTGTCCTTTTGAGTGGCTGCTTTGACCGTAAAGAATTAGAAGAACAGGCATACGTCATCAGTATTGGGGTTGATAAGACAGAGAGTGAAGATGTATTCCGTTTCACATTTGAAATTGCCAACCCTGAAGTAGGCAGTACTGTTTCAGGTCCTTCTACCCCAGAGCCACCCCAAGAGGTAGTCAGTGTCTTAGGTACCGACTTTCTTTCTGCTACAAATGCTGCCAATGTATCGGTTGCAAAGGAAATTTCACTGGATCAAGTACGTGTTGTAATTGTTTCCGAAAAACTGGCTCGCTCCAAGAAGTTTATCCATTTGATGCAAACTGCACCAAGCATTATCGATTTGAAACTTAATGCACAGTTGGTTATCAGTAAGGAGAAGGCTGAGGAATTTATAAGAACTAATAAACCAAAACTGGAGTCCCGCCCGCACAAGTATTTTCAATATGTGCTTGATCGAGCCAAAGAAACAGGCGTTATCCCAGAAGCACCATTGGTTCGGTACTTCCAAATTACCGAAGGCGATGCAGATCTCTTTATTGCACCGTTTGCTACTACGAAAAAAAATCCTAAAGAAGAGTACGGTGCAGAGGACAATTACAAAGCTGGTGAAGTAAATATAAAAGGCGGAAACTCGACCCAATTCATTGGATCAGCAGTGTTTAAGGAGGGTCAGATGATTGATATATTGACAGGAGAAGAGACGCGCTTCTCCTTGATGTTGGATACAACGCTGCCCCAGCAAGATATCATAGCGAATTACACAGATCCATTAAGACCTGGTTTCGATTTGGCAGCTCGTGTACAAGCGGACAAAGTAAAAGTGAAAATTGACTATAAACCTACAGGCAAGACAAATATCGATGTGTATGTAAGTATGCATATGAATATCTTTGCAGTACCAAGCACTCAAAATTATATGATCAATTCAAAAAACAGGAACATCCTGCATGCTTCGCTGGAAAAACAATTGCAAGAAGAAGGAGAAAAATTCATCAAGAAAACACAGGAGAAATATAAGCTGGAACCCTTCTATTGGTCCCTGCACATCAGAAGCAAGTTCCTTACGATCAAGGACTATGAAAAGGCAGACTGGTCGAACAAGATTTATCCGAATGCCAATGTGAGGTTGCATGTTAAGGTTAGAAGCCTGGAGTTTGGTAAAATCTTGCGGGAATCGGATTTAAGAAAGGTGCGGGATTGATGCAGATTTTCTATATGACGCTCATGGTACTCTTTGTCACTGGCTATACTTGTTTGTTTTGCTACTCGCTTTATAAGTCCAATAATAAAAAAGGAATGATAGCTGTAATCTGCCTAATCATTATAGTTATCGTAAGTCCCTTTCTGCTTTATAAATTTTAAAACAGCCACAGCCCTTCACAGGCTGTGGCTTGCTTTACATATATACGGCCCCGGCAAGATTCGAACTTGCGACACACGGTTTAGGAAACCGATGCTCTATCCCCTGAGCTACGGAGCCACGACATACTATATTATAACTGAATCGGGAAAGCTTGCAAAGTCTGTCGCTTTTTCCACTAGTTTCTTCCTTCACTGTATCGAAGCAATAGCCCTTCTATGGTAAACTATATTTATTTGCCATACAACGTTTGAGTTTGGAGGATACATCATGCACGAGCTGCCATTTATTGCAGTGGAAGGACCAATCGGTGTCGGAAAGACATCATTGGCTAAAAGAATTGCTGATCACTTTCAGTATGAACTGCTGAAGGAGATTGTAGAAGAAAACCCGTTCCTAGGCAAATTTTATGAGAATATCGAGGAATGGAGCTTTCAGCTGGAAATGTTCTTTTTGACGAACCGTTACAAACAGCTGAATGATATTCGAAAGGACTATCTGTCACAGAATCAACCGGTGGTCGCAGATTATCATATAGCAAAGAATATGATTTTTGCCCAGCGTACACTTGCTTCACCGGAGTTTGATAAATACAGCAAGATTTTCTCCATTCTTACAGAGGATATCGCGCTGCCTAATATGGTCATCTATTTGGATGCCAGCTTGGAAACATTGCTTGAACGGATCGAAATGCGTGACCGAAAAGAAGAACAGCATATCCAGCCGGACTACTTAAAGCAGCTATCTGCTGATTACCAAACCTTCATGGATCGTTTTGAGCAAGAAAACCCAGACATACCTGTGCTTCGATTAAGCGGAGATGAGTTGGATTTTGTGAAGAACGAGCAGGATTGGAAGTATATTTGTGACAGGATCTCCTCTCACTTGGATAAAGGAGTAACATCATCATGAACCTTAGAGAGAAATACCATATACCCGCAGACAGTGTGATCACCATTGCAGGTACTGTAGGTGTCGGAAAATCGACAATGACACAAGCCTTGGCAGATGCGTTACAGTTTCGGACGAGCTTTGAGAAAGTGGATGGAAATCCCTACTTGGATAAATATTATGCTGACTTTGAACGCTGGAGCTTCCACCTTCAAGTCTACTTTCTAGCTGAACGCTTCAAAGAGCAAAAAAGAATTTTCGAATACGGCGGCGGCTTTATACAAGATCGTTCCATCTATGAAGATACTGGTATTTTTGCTCGGATGGCGTATGAAGAAGGAAATATGTCCAAGGTCGACTATGAAACATATCGTTCCCTCTTTGATGCGATGGTGATGACACCCTACTTCCCTCATCCAGACTTGCTGATTTACTTGGAGGGATCCTTCGATCATATCATCAGCCGTATCAAGCAGCGCGGTCGGGAAATGGAACAGCAAACACCGATCAGCTATTGGGAAGAGATGTTCCATCGCTACGATAAATGGATTAATGATTTCAATGCTTGTCCGGTATTGCGAGTGAATATAGCAGACTATGATTTACTGAATCCAAATACGTCCATTGAACCGATTCTGGAGAAAGTCGGACACTTCATCCAGCACTCCCGTAAATGGACATCCCATCAGCCTTCCAAATAAAAAATCCGCCTTCATAGGCGGATTTTTTATTTATTGAATGCTTGTCCCATTTCCTTGGATCGATCGGCTGCTGCTTTTACGCATGCTTGAATGGCGATTTTGACGTCTTGCTCTTCTAACACGCTGATACCTGCTGCGGTCGTACCGCCAGCACTAGTAATGTTCGCACGCAGCTGAGCTGGGGTTAAATCAGACTGCTCAAGCATCTTTGCAGCCCCTTTGAAGGTCTGGATCAATAGTCGTTTGCTAACATTCTCATCAAGACCTACTTGAGAGCTTGCTTCCTCCAAAGCCTCCATCATGTAATATAGATAAGCCGGACCGCTGCCAGAAATGGCAGTGACAGCATCCATATCCTCTTCTGCTACCTCTACAGCTTCTCCAACAGTCTTGAACAGCCTGCTTACAATCTTCATTTCCTCACTACCTGCATGAACTCCAGCAGCGATAGCTGTAGCAGCCTCGAGGATTGTAGCAGAGGTATTAGGCATAGCGCGAACTACCGGCTGATTGAACGGAAGATAGCTTTCCAAGAAAGATGTGTGAATTCCTGCCAATATAGATACAATAACTTGTCCTGGCTCAAGCTTCGCTGCTTTTAAAGACGATAATGCTGCCTCCGCATCTTTAGGTTTCATTGATAGTATAATGACATCAGCATCTTTCAAGAGATCTGTCTGATCACGCGTAACAGTTACACCGTACGCTGTGTGCAATTCGTGCAATCTCTCCTCATTCGCATGATTCGTCAGCCATATATCTTCCGCTGGGAGCAGCTCTGCTGTGATCAATCCTTTAACAAGCGCTTCGGCCATTGCTCCTGCGCCTATAAATGCTATTTTCTTCATAAATGCCTCCGTTCCACGTGAAACAAGTTTGTAGTATTATCCGATGCTTCATAATAGAAGTCAATATATAAAAAAAATCGTTACGATGAACGTAACGATTTTATATATCTCCAATTTTATGCATTTGTAAAATATATGGCGGAGGAAGAGGGATTCGAACCCCCGCGAGCCGTTAAGCCCCTGTCGGTTTTCAAGACCGATCCCTTCAGCCAAACTTGGGTATTCCTCCGTAAGACAAAGACTAATATATCATATAGGATACCAATATGTCAACAAGATAAGAAAAAATGGCGGAGGAGGGGGGATTCGAACCCCCGCGAGCCTTAAACGGGCTCCTGTCGGTTTTCGAGACCGATCCCTTCAGCCGGACTTGGGTACCCCTCCATGCTTTTGTCTCCAAAAGCTATCTCACCATATTTTTAAGTTTGATGTCAAGGCTGCCGCTTTTAGCGGATTTCTGTTTTACCACCCATATAAGGTACCAACACTTCTGGAATCTTCACGGATCCATCAGCCTGCTGGTAATTTTCCAAGATAGCAGCAACCGTTCGGCCTAATGCCAAACCTGATCCATTCAATGTATGAACGAATTCTGGCTTGCTCTTGTCATCTCGTTTGAAACGGATGCCAGCACGACGCGCTTGGAAGTCCTCGAAGTTTGATACAGAGGAAATCTCGCGATACGTACCACCGCTAGGCAGCCACACCTCGATATCATACGTTTTTGCAGAAGAGAAACCAAGATCTCCCGTACATAATGTAACCACTCGGTGCGGAAGACCAAGAAGCTGCAACACTTTCTCTGCATGGCCTGTGATTTCTTCCAGCACATTATAAGATTCTTCTGGCTTCACAAATTGAACAAGCTCAACTTTGTTAAATTGATGCTGACGGATCAAACCGCGTGTATCACGGCCGGCAGATCCTGCTTCAGAACGGAAGGAAGCGCTGAATGCAGTGAATTTCTGCGGGAGCTGTTCCCCTTTCAATATTTCTTCACGATAATAGTTCGTTACAGGTACCTCAGCTGTGGGAACGAGGAAGTAATCCCAGCCTTCTACCTTGAAAGCATCCTCTTCAAACTTCGGCAGCTGACCTGTTCCTGTCATGCTTGCTCTGTTCACCATATAAGGAGGCAGCATTTCCTGATAACCATGTTCATCAGCGTGAAGGTCCATCATAAAATTGATCAAAGCTCGCTCCAGACGGGCACCTAAACCTGTGTAGAATACAAAACGGCTTCCTGTTACCTTCGCAGCACGTTCAAAATCCAGAATTCCTAAATCAGCCGCAAGATCCCAGTGCGCTTTTTCCTCAAAGTCCTTCTGCTGCACTTCTCCCCATTTACGTGCTTCTACATTATCGTCCTCAGAGTCACCTACAGGCACGCTCTCATGAGCAAGATTAGGGATGGACAGCAATAACATATCCAGCTCACCCTCCACGCTCCGGAGCTCCTCATCAAATGATTTGATTTGATCACCTACGTCGCGCATCTCTTTGATTTGGACATCGGCATCCTGCTTTTCTTTTTTAAGAACAGCAATCTGCTTGGATACCTCATTGCGTTTTGCTTTCAGTTCCTCTGTGTCATTGATCAGCTTCCGGCGGCGATCATCCAAATCTCCGAATTTATCTAAGACAGTCAGATCTTCACCCATATTTTTCAGCTTCTGTTTTACTTCTTCAAAGTTTGAACGTAAAAATTTCAAATCCAACATATGTGCTTCCTCCTTTTTTCTTAAACAAAAAAAACATCTCATCCCTATAAAGAAGGGACGAGATGTTTCACCCGCGATACCACCCTGGTTGAAGACAAATAAGTCTTCCGGCTCGACAAGGTAACGGTTTGTACCGGGTATGTTTCCATACCATTCCAGGATGGATTCACTCACAGCTCTGCATCGATTTTCACCAGCCATCGACTCTCTTAAAGCATGCTGTAAGTTACTAGTTCCTATCATCACGTTGTTGTTATTCTTCCTACAGAATAGCTAATTCCAGGTAATTATGCAAGTATGATATGCAATTCCAGCTCTAGCTTCTACATCCTAATAGGATTTTATACGAGAAAAGCGGAAAAGACTGAGTCTTTTCCGCTTTTTCTTCTTCCGCTTTTCAGCTATGTCTAGCTGCGAAAGCCAGGAACTAGAGTATAAGCAATGAATCCCTGCGTGGGGAAAAACCTCCCACTCCGTGCTCCCTTACTTATCCTTACGTTCCTAAACGGCTTTCTCCGCTTTTCTTAATTGTCTAGCTGCAAAGAACAGAAACTGCGGTATAGGCGATTAATCCCTGCATGAGGAAATGCACCTCATTACGGGCTTTCTCACCTATTCCTCCGTTTCTAAGCGTTCTTTTCCGCTTTTCTTAATTAAAACCAGCCTTTAACTGTGTCAGCAACGCTAGTGAAGATTCCTGCGAAGAAATCACCGATTGCGCCTAGGGAGAGCATGAACCAGTTTGATTTCTCTACATCTTCAGATGCTACAACGTCAACAGTATAGGAGCCGCCGTTGATGTTGCCTTGGTCATCGCCGTCATAGACAAGTGTCGCAGTTCCGACTTTGTCGCCTTTTTTCACTGGAGCGACCAATTCGCCATCTGCATTCAGCTTGTCCTTATCGACTTTATATTCCAAATAATATTTATCTTCTTCGCCATTCTTTACAGAAGTGGTAACTGCATCTTTTGTTGAGATGGCTACACTATCTTCTTTTCCTTTTGCAACTGGTACAGAATCATGATCTTTGATTTCTGTTCCTGCTTTGTAAAGTTCAGCCTGCTCGAATTGATTGAAGCCGTAATCAAGCAGCTTTGCAGTTTCCTGGAAGCGTGCTTCCTCACTGGCAGACTTCATGATAACAGTTATATATCGCTGACCATCACGTTCAGCCGTACCTGTAAAGCAGTAGCCTGCTACGTCTGTATGACCTGTTTTCAAACCATCCATGCCTTCATAGCCGTAAGCTTCCAAGTAGCCAGGCATGTTTGGCAGCATCCAGTTCCAGTTCGTGATTTGTTTACCGTCGAAATCTGTTTGGGTAACGCTGGAAACCTCAAGTGCTTCTGGGTGATCCTTGATCAAGTTATATGCCAGGATACCAGTGGACTTTGCAGTCATCAGGTTTTCATCGTTCACATTTGTTCCCTGTGGTCGGTTATCACCTAAGTCTGAGTTAGAGAGACCGGATGAGTTAACGAATTTATAGTCTTTCATACCAATGTCTTTCGCTTTTTCATTCATCATCTTGACGAATTCCGTCTCACTGCCGCCGACAAGCTCTGCAAGTACTATTGTTGCGGCATTATCGGAGTTGATAGCCATCGCGTTATAAAGGTCGCGAACTGTATAATCCTTGTTCTGCGTAAGTCCTGTGCCAGAAAAGTCTGTATTAGAGGAAATACTGTACGCATAATCGCTCACTTGTGTTGTCGTATCCCAAGAAATATCCCCTGCTGCAATAGCATCCAAGATGAGATATTCCGACATCATCTTCGTCATACTTGCTGGAGGTAAAGTGAGATCTGCCTGCTTCGCATATAATATTTCACCAGAGTTGGCGTCTATTAGAATTGCGGATTCCGCTTTAATATCCAAGCCTTCCGCAGCTTGAGTGTCTAGTGGCTTCGCTAGAAAAGTGTTAAACGTAATCAGCATCGCGAGCAAACCGATCATCGATGCTTTCAAAAGATGTTTCAAAGTCTTCCTACCTCCACAAAAATATAGAATCGATACTGTGCATCCCCGCTATTTTACCATAGACAATAGGCAGAGGGGAACGTACTTTATACCGATTCTACATTTTGTTCACAGGTCTGGAATACACCAGTCAATTGGCTTCAACCCATTATTTTCTAATATCTCGTTTGTCTTGGAAAATGGCTTGCTGCCAAAGAAACCGCGTCTTGCTGATAGCGGACTTGGATGAACCGATGTAAGTGTATAGTGCTTCTCCGTATCAATCAGCTTCTGCTTTTCTTGGGCATGTTTCCCCCAAAGAATGAAGACAACAGGATCCTGCTTCTCATTCAACGACTCAATGACTCGGTCTGTGAAGTGCTCCCACCCTTTACCGCGGTGCGATGCTGCCTGGTGAGCTTCTACTGTCAAAGCTGTATTTAAAAGCAGCACACCTTGTTCCGCCCAACGCTTCAAGTAACCATGTGTCGGAATCGGACAGCCGATATCATCTGCCAGCTCTTTGTAGATATTGATTAGCGATCTTGGTATAGCTACCTCGGGCTGTACCGAAAAACTTAGTCCATGTGCCTGATTAGGGCCATGATAGGGATCCTGTCCTAAGATGACAACCTTTGTATCGGCAAATGAAGTTACTTGCAATGCTTCGTAAATATGATGCATATCCGGATAAATCGTCCGTTCCTCATATGCTTTTTTTAAAAAGCTTCGCAGCTCCTTATAATAGTCTTTCTCAAATTCACCCTGCAGAATATCTTGCCAGTCATTATCAATTAGTTCTTTAACCATGTCACTCCACCTCCAGGACATTGTATCAGACCTATACCCGTTATGAATAACGAAAAAAAGCCACCCTCATGAAAGGGCAGCTTCTAAATCAGCTTGCAACCGGCTGATTCATTTCAGATCTTTTATACATGTACTGGAATGCGATTAGAGCAGCGAAAACAACTAAACCAGCAATACTGGTCCAGACTCCCGGGTAGATCAAGGCTAGGCCGGCAGCCAATGCTACTAGACGCTCTGGCCAATACAATCTTCGGAACCAATAACCGATCATTCCGGCACCAATGACTATCATGCCAAGAAAAGCAGTCAGGAATATCCAAGCAACCTCTAGATAATTGCTTGTGCCAACCAGCAGCAGTTCCGGCGCAAAGACGAACATATATGGAATGACGAAAGCAGCAATGGCCAGCTTCGTCGATATGACCCCGGTGGCAATCGGCCGTCCTCCAGACATACCTGCGGCCGCGAATGCTGCCAAAGCAACCGGTGGTGTAATATCAGCCATGATACCGAAATAGAAAACAAACATATGCGCTTGCAGATCACTGACTCCAAGCAGGATGATTGCTGGTGCAGCAATCGTCGATGTAATGATGTAGTTGGCTGTCGTCGGCGCACCCATACCAAGAATGAGGGACGCGATCATCGTAAAGAACAACGTCCAAAATAGCTGTTCATTTGCGAGACCGACCAAGCTGTTCGCAAGGCTCAGACCAAGTCCTGTTTTTGTAACGACTGCAACGATGATCCCAGCTGCTGCAGTTGCTGCAATTACACCGAGGGCAGTTCTTGCACCGTCCACTAATGCTTCAATTGTCTCCATGAAGTTACGGTCGAAGAAATAGCTGACAGCGATAGTTGCAATGGCTGCGATGATCAACCCATTTTGAATGGACATGCTACCGGTTATACCGCTGTAAATCAAATAAGCAACTAGTACAACCCCGAATACGATCGGGTACAGATGACGGTAGACTTCCTTTCTGATTAACGCGACAAGCACACATGTAACGATCCCATACAGTGCGGCTCGCATGATGCTGAGACCCGAGCTCAGATAAAACACCATAGCGATTATGGGAAGCAGCAAATATAGCTTGCTTAGAACTTCCTTTTTGTTTGGAAGTTCTTCTTTTTTGAGGCCTCTCAATCCAGTTCGCTTCGCCTCGAAATGCGTCATGATCCAAATGCCGGCAAAATAAAGGATAGCCGGTATGATTGCCGCTTTGGCAATCGTCCAATAGCTCACACCGATGAATTCGACCATCAAGAAGGCTGCGGCCCCCATTACAGGCGGCATGATTTGACCTCCTGTGGAAGAAGATGCTTCGACGGCACCTGCGAAGTTCTTGGAATAACCAAGTCTCTTCATCATTGGAATGGTAAAAGATCCCGATGTTACAACGTTCGCTACCGAGCTCCCGCTTACCGTACCTTGCAGAGCACTGGAGAATATCGCAACCTTCGCCGGTCCTCCAATTCTCCTTCCGGCTACAAGTAATGCAAGATCATTGAAATACTGCCCTACGCCAGTCTTTACCAGGAATGCACCGAATAAAAGAAAGAGGAAAATATACGTTGCCGATACACCGATCGGCGTACCGAGCATGCCCTCTGTTGTGAAGAATAGGGAGTTGACGAGTGTATCTATATCCACTCCTGGGTGGACGATGAAATCAGGAAGCTGCCTGCCCCAGTAAGCATATGCCATGAAGAGGATGGCGATGATGACGATAGGCAGCCCGACAGTACGTCTTGTCGCTTCCAGAACGAGCAGGACCGCTATTCCTCCTGTAATGAAATCCAATGTAGTCATCTGCCCGCCTTGTGCAATGATGTTGTCATACATGACCGGCCAATAAGCACCTACATAAAATCCAAGTGCAGCTAACAGATAATCATACCAGGCAATCCGTTTATCCTTGCTTTTACGCTTTGCCGGGAATAACAGATAAATCAACACAAGCCCGAATCCTAAGTGGACGGATCGATGAATCTGAGTCGGTACATTTCCATATGTAGCGGTATATAATTGGTACAAGGAAAACGCGAGCAATAAGAAAAAGACGACAGTAGCCATGATGCCTGTGAGCTTTCTGAAATTTGATTCAGTATCATATTTCTCAATCAGCTGCTGTTGTTCTTGTTCCGATAATACGTCAATGTTCGTAGCTTTATCGTTCATTCAAGCAGTTCTCCTTTCCATAGCTCCCATAGATTTGTGTATTCTGCTTGGATTTTAATGGAGACACCTGGTCCGATATTGTCTTGGAGAGAATAGCTGTGCTTCTGATAGACCAGCTGGTGATTTGCCACCACTTCTCCGATTGTCAGGTTAAGAGCATCCTGATAGCCCTTCATATTCCGTATATAATATTTTCCATCTTTCATCTCGAATGCTTCACCGGACTTGGCATTTGCTGGCATGCCGACTGCAGTATCTTCGTAGACAAGCTGAAAAGGATATAATCTTGTTTGCTTGATGGTGTACTCTTCCGTCACATCTGAACGATGGATGGAATGGGTGTATCGGATACTCACATGCGCTTCATCCTCGACCGGTAAATAAGCCAGGAGACGCTCACTTTGCAAATCTTTACAGGCGATTATATGCCGGAAGGGGACAAATATGTACAATGCAACCAGTGTTATGATCAGTAGACTGATCAAAAAAATGATGCGAAATCGCAATTCAATTACACCTGCTTTTGTAAAAAAAACGCCGGTAAACGAGCTACCGGCGTTTTCCGTATTCAATCAGGAAGAAGGCAGTTCCACTCCTGCTTCCTCCAAATAGCGCTGGGCACCTGGATGGAATGGAATGCTTACACCATCAGCAGCTGTTTCTGCTTTGATGAATTCTGCCTTTTGATGGCCGATATCTCCTGTATTTTCATACAATGCCTTTGTCATGTTATAAACGAGCTCCTCATCCATACCTTCAGTGGTTACAAGCATTGCATTTACAGAAACGGTTTCTACAGGCTCCTCCAAGCTGTATGTTCCTGCTTCGATCGTGTAAGGAGCGTAATAAGGCTTCTCTTCGATCAATTGATCCACTTTATCTTGATCCAGCCCTACAATCGTGACTGGAGTCGTTGCTGAAAGACTTTCTACCGCCCCTGTCGGCGTACCAGCTGTAATGAAAGCAGCATCAATGGTACCATCCTGCATACCAGCTGTTGATTCACCGAAATCAAGATTCTGGACTTCGATATCCTCCACTGTCATGTCGTAAATTCCAAGGATATCTTCTGCACTTGCATTCGTTCCTGATCCCGGGGCACCAATTGATACTGTTTTGCCTTTTAAATCTTCCACTGTCTGTATGCCGCTATCTTCCGTAGCGACAATCTGGATCGTTTCCGGATACAAAGAACCAATGGCCTGGATGCTATCGATTCCTTCACCATCAAACATCAACGTTCCTTCCGATGCATACGCAGCAATATCAGTCTGGCTGAACGCGACGATATCATCATTTCCTTCACTCAATTTATTCATATTCTCCACTGAGGCACCAGTAGAGGTAGCTGTCGCTTTTACATCATCCACATTGGAATTTAGAATCTCCGCGATACTTCCGCCAAGCGGATAATATGTACCTTCTGTTCCGCCTGTGAGCAGCGTGATGAACTGCTGTCCGCCTTCTTCCTCACCGGAATTCCCTGAACCCCCTGCTGTTCCCCCTCCACAAGCGCTGAGTATAAGTGCTAACAACGTCATAAGTACTACTGCTGAAAGTGATTTCTTCATTTTCATTCGTTCATCTCCCCCTTGAGATTATTAATTCTCCATAACGTTAGCAAACCCTCCCTACTTTTACAATATTATTTATATTGCAAAAAATCTGTTTATTTGTTAGATTATGTACTATAAAAAAGAAACGACACCGATTTTGGCGTCGTTTCAAAATATGATTAGTTTACGGAATAGTTCGGTGCTTCTTTTGTGATTTGGATATCGTGCGGATGGCTTTCGCGCAATCCTGCACCAGTCATACGGATGAACTGTGCATTTTCACGGAAGTAATCAAGATCAGGAGCACCGCAGTAGCCCATGCTGGCGCGCAAGCCGCCAAGCAGCTGATGGACTGTATCGGAAAGTGATCCTTTGTATGCTACACGGCCTTCGATACCTTCTGGTACCAATTTCTTCGCTTCTTCTGTTTCACCCTGGAAGTAACGGTCTTTGGAGCCGGATTTCATTGCACCGACAGAACCCATACCGCGATACACTTTATATTGACGGCCTTGGAAGATTTCAGTCTCACCAGGGCTTTCTGTTGTACCTGCAAACATACTGCCGAGCATGACAGCATGTCCGCCTGCTGCGATCGCTTTAGCGATATCACCGGAATACTTGATTCCGCCGTCAGCAATGATAGCGACACCATGCTTTTCAGCTTCCGCTGCACAATCGTACACAGCAGTGATTTGCGGTACACCTACACCAGCTACAACACGTGTTGTACAAATGGAGCCTGGTCCAATACCGACTTTTACGACGTCAGCACCAGCTTCAATCAGCGCTCGCGTACCTTCAGCAGTCGCAACGTTACCAGCAATCAAATCTACTTCAGGGAACTTGTCCTTGATCGCTTTCACCTGCTCCAAAACACCTTTGGAGTGACCATGCGCTGTATCAACAACAAGTACGTCTACCCCTGCGTCTACCAGTTTACTGATGCGGGTCATTGCATCACCAGTAACCCCAACAGCAGCTCCTACTAACAAACGTCCATGTTTATCTTTAGCAGAATTCGGGAACTCAATCACTTTCTCGATATCTTTGATCGTGATCAAGCCTTTCAGCACACCATTTTCATCGACAAGCGGCAGCTTTTCGATTTTATGCTTCTGAAGGATTTTCTCTGCATCATCCAATGTAGTTCCAACAGGTGCTGTCACCAAATTTTCTTTTGTCATGACATCGGAGATCGCGATGGAATAATCCTGTACGAAACGAAGATCGCGATTTGTCAGTATACCAATCAGTTTCTGCTCTTCTCTGTTGTTAACGATAGGTACACCTGAAATGCGGAATTTACCCATCAGATGCTCTGCATCGAATACTTGGTTTTCCGGGCATAAGAAGAATGGGTCTGTGATAACGCCGCTTTCAGAACGTTTAACGCGATCCACCTGCTCTGCTTGCTCTTCAATGGACATATTTTTGTGAATGATACCAAGTCCACCCTGTCTAGCCATTGCAATCGCCATGCTTGCCTCTGTTACTGTGTCCATTCCTGCACTGATCAATGGAATGTTCAAAGTGATATTTTTCGTCAATGCTGTCTGGAACTTCACATCACGTGGCAGAACCTCTGATTTCGCCGGTACAAGCAAGACATCATCAAAAGTTAAACCCTCTTTTGTAAACTTATCTTCCCGCATGTTCATCCTCCTTTTTATCATGAAATGTTTATATATGGTTAAAATACTGCTATTAAAACCTATTGTTACTTACAATACGCCAAGATGCGCGGTTTTTCAACTATATGAGCACGTAAAAATCACTGGAGGATTCTGTATGCATGATGAAAACGTATCCACCTTTCTTTCCTTCCTCGAGGCAGAGGATGCAGCTCTTTCCTTCCTGCAAAAAAGCTACCAGTATCTTGGAATTCCAGACGCCGAAGCACGGAGCTATCAGAACATTTCTGCCTTCCTTGCCTATCTGGAACACGGTAAATCTTATTATTCCCATGGAAAGAACGCCCCGCTGCTAATGAAACCTGTCTTATTATTTTACGGAATGACCCATTTTATGAAGGCGAGTTTACTGCTGACGCGTCCAGCCTACCCAGAATCCACAGCGGATCTTTCCCATGGGTTATCGACTAGAAAGCGAAAGAAGCGCGACTATCAATTCAGCTTAGATGAAGTTCTATTGCAGCAGCGCGGCTTATTCCCGTATTTTTCACGTCATGTGTGCAAGAGAGAATTTCATAGCATCAAAAAGGTTTCCATGGGGGATATGTTCGGATTAGTTCCGGAACTGTATGATCTTCTTTCGCTGCAGGAGGGAAAGCGCAATTTGACAGAAGCTAGACTGGAAAAGGATGTACTTATTCTGCCGGATTGCTTATTAGACGAGTTTCAATATACAAAACGCCGTTTCTTGGAGTTCCTGGAATCTTTCTCTTTTAATATCACAGGGCAGGAACAGCTGACAATGCAGCAGCCTGATTCGCTATGGCAAGCTGCTGGGCCGCTTTATTCAAATCCAGTAAAGGGCCAATACTACTTTGTCCGGCAAAGCTGTTGGAGCAGCTTTCATGAGTGCATGGCGCATTATGCACTGCTGTACAACCTAAGCATGATTTGCCGCTATGAAGCAGAGTGGTGGACAGATCTGCTTCATGTCAACCGCCGCAATGAATATCCGCTCATTGTCCGGTTTCTGGAGATTACTGCAGAAAAATTCCCTTTATTGATTGGATCCTATATGCTGAAGCATTTTCAGGATATTAAAAAAGCACGCTGATCAGCGTGCTTCATGAGATGATTTGTTCGATTCTTATATGCGGCATATCAGTCAATGCCTTTACTTGACCAGTCTCTTGTTCACGTACCATCGGCCTCGTCGGATGGTTATGATCGGTATAGACAACCTCCGCAAACTCCCCGGATGATAATTTGACAGTCGTGTTTTGCTGGGCATCGACAAATGCCTGGGTAAAGTTCTGGATCATTGCTGGATCAAAGCGTCTGAACTGCTCCTCCAGGATAATATCCAGCGCTTTATACGGTGATACAGCAGCCTGATAAGCACGTTCGGTTATCAAAGCATGATATGTGTCACAGATGGAAAGGAGACTTGCAAAGGAATGAATCTTTTCCTTTGGTAATCGCAATGGGTAACCAGCTCCATCAGCCCGTTCGTGATGCTGGAGAATGGCAAGCTTCGCTTTCGACGAAAGGAGAGAAGCTTTCTCGACCATCCGATAGGAGAAGGTTGGATGCTTTTGGATGTCTTCCCAATCAGTATCCTGCAAACGTCGTTTCTGGATGTGATACGGCTGCTTAAGTTTAGCCATACCGCAATCTGCCAGATAAGCAGCTAAGCCGATTTGCTTGATGTCCGCTTCAGGAAAACCTGCTTTTTGTAAAACAGCAGCCACAAGTGCAGCGGTACCAGTCGCGTGTTCCGGCAAATAATCACTATGCGTTTTGTATGCAGGCAGATTGAACACATTTCCTTCCCATTCACTGACCTTCTCCAATACAGGAAGAATGTGTTTGCGAAGTGCAGCTATATCGACAGCAGAGCCATGCTGCCATGCGTTGAACTGCTTTTGATAGCTTTCAACTGCTGCTGCATAGGCATCCAGGAAATGCACTTGTATATTGGCTGGCTGAACGCTTACAGTCTCCTTTTCGGGAACGAAACTGCTGCCATCCTCTAAGCGAGCTGCAACTGTTACTTCTTTTACGAGCATTTTTTGCAAATAAAAGATTTCTGTATCTGTCAGGACTGTCTTACTTTTTACTAGCGGCATACCGCTTTTACCTAAAACATCGGCTGTTACGATACAGCCGGAAACGAGCTGATTGGCTGAGACGATCATATTCTGCATCCTTTCATCCAAAGGTTATGTAAAAAAAAGCATTCCCACTATGGGAGCGGGAATGCTCAATATCATACTTCTTCTGTATCATCAGTCTCTGATACTACTGGTTCCTCCAGCATATCATCTGAAACTGCTTCTATTTCTTCCTCTTGCTCTTTATCAATCCGAGCAACAGTTGCTACTGCTTCATTCTCCTGAATACGAATCAGAATCACACCCTGTGTATTACGGCCGGTAGTCGAAATACTGGAAACAGGCATCCGAATCAATACACCGGAAACTGTAATGATCATGATATCTTCCTCGCCGGTAACCGGCTTAGCTGATACCATCTGTCCCGTTTTATCCGTGATTTTGGATGTAAGGATCCCTTTACCGCCACGGTTTGTGATGCGATACTCTGACTCAGGTGTCCGTTTACCGAAGCCTTTTTCTGTTACATTCAAGATATCGACACCTTCATCGATTATATCCATGGACACAACCGAATCATCTTCTCCGCGCAAGGTTATTCCTTTAACCCCAGCAGCAGTACGGCCCATTGGTCGGATTTGCTCCTCAGGGAATCGGATCAGATATCCATTCTTCGTCGCGATCATGATATGTTTATGGCCATCTGTCATTCGAACAGAAATCAATTCATCATCCTCACGCAAGTTCAATGCGATTAGACCGCCCTTACGGATATTGGCAAATTGAGATAGAGTCGTCCGTTTGGAGATACCTTGTTTGGTTGTGAAGATCAAATACCAGTCATCGGCGAACTCTTTGACTGGAATCAAAGCATTGATCCATTCGCCTTTTTCGATTTCCAGCATATTGATGATCGGAATTCCTTTTGCTGTACGGCTGAATTCCGGCACTTCATAACCTTTCGCACGATATACTTTTCCTTTGTTCGTGAAGAACAGAATCGTATCATGCGTGCTTGTGGATATTAGATGTTCGACGAAATCATCTTCATTCGTTCCCATACCTTGGATTCCACGGCCGCCGCGTCCTTGGCTGCGGTAAGTGTTTGAAGGCAGACGTTTGATGTAGCCTTGATGCGTCAATGTGATAACGACGTTCTCGACAGGGATAAGTGCTTCATCCTCAATAAAGTCAGTACCGCCAATGACGATTTCTGTACGGCGATCATCACCGAAACGTTCCTTGATCTCAGTCAATTCTTCCCGAATGATCTCAAGCACCTTCTCTTCATCTGCAAGAATTGCTTTAAGCTCCGCGATTAAGCTAACCAGCTCCTGGTACTCATCTTCGATCTTGTCACGCTCCAAGCCTGTCAGGCGCTGCAGACGCATATCAAGGATGGCTTGTGCTTGCTTGTCAGAAAGCTCGAAACGCTCTATCAATGCATCACGTGCGATATCTGTTGTCTGGGATCCACGGATCAAGCTGATGATCTCATCAAGATTATCCAGTGCAATCCGTAAACCTTCCAGGATATGTGCTCTTGCTTCTGCTTTGCGCAATTCGAATTCTGTTCTGCGGCGAATGACAACTTGCTGGTGATCAAGATAATGTGTCAAAGCCTGCTTCAAGTTCAGAATCTGCGGTTTGTCATCTACAAGAGCAAGCATATTGATCCCAAAGGATGTCTGCAGGGCTGTATGCTTGTACAAGTTGTTCAGAATGACATTCGGGTTCGCATCACGGCGAACCTCGACCACAACGCGCATACCGTTTCGGTCGGATTCATCCCGAAGGTCTGTAATTCCTTCAATGCGCTTATCACGAACAAGTTCAGCAATTTTCTCGACAAGACGTGCTTTATTCACCTGATATGGCAATTCATGTACAAGAATCGTTGATTTGCCGTTATCATGCTCGATAATTTCTGTCTTGGCACGAATTGTTATCGAACCACGGCCCGTTTCATATGCTTTCCGAATACCGCTGCGGCCCAAAATCTGAGCTGCAGTAGGGAAATCCGGACCGAATATATAATCATCCATCAATTCCTCGATAGTGATATCCGGGTTTTTACTGAGTGCCAAAACCGCGTTGATTGTTTCATTCAGGTTATGCGGTGGAATATTTGTTGCCATACCAACCGCAATACCAGAAGCTCCATTCACGAGCAAGTTAGGGAATCGAGCTGGCATTACGAGCGGCTGTTTTTCAGAGCCGTCGTAGTTATCGCCATAATCGATCGTATCCTTGTTGATATCACGCAATAGCTCCATGGATATCTTGGACATACGCGCTTCTGTATACCGCATTGCAGCAGCGGAGTCACCGTCCACAGAACCGAAGTTTCCATGTCCGTCTACGAGCATATAGCGATAGCTGAAATCCTGTGCCATCCGGACCATCGCTTCGTATACAGCTGTGTCGCCATGCGGATGATATTTACCGATTACTTCCCCGACGATACGGGCTGATTTCTTATATGCCTTATCAGCATGCATACCCAGATCATGCAATGCATAAAGGATTCTGCGATGCACCGGCTTCAAGCCGTCTCTTGCATCAGGCAATGCACGCGCTACGATAACGCTCATTGCATAATCAAGAAATGAGGTACGCATTTCCTGACTTATATCTCTTTCTTGCACACTTGGACGTAATTCATCCGCCATGCGAAAACCTCCTGTCAAATTGCCGGAAACAATACTCTATTGGTCAGATATCTAAATTCTGTACATTCTGTGCGTTATCTTGGATGAAATTCCGTCTCGGCTCAACTTTGTCGCCCATCAGGACGTCAAAGATTTGATCCGCATCGATTGCATCAGCCAAGCTGACTTGAAGCAATGTACGGTTTTCCGGATCCATTGTCGTTTCCCACAGCTGTGCTGCATTCATTTCTCCAAGACCTTTATATCGCTGCAATCCTGGTTTTGGTACTTTCGGAATCTCACTCATTACCTTCTCAAGTTCCCGGTCATTATAAGCGTAATAAGCTGCTTTTCCTTGCTGTACTTTGTAGAGTGGCGGCTGTGCGATATAAACATAGCCATTTTCGATCAGTGGTCGCATGTAACGATAGAAGAACGTCAACAGCAGTGTCCGGATATGGGCACCATCGACATCCGCATCAGTCATGATGACCAGTTTATGATAGCGTGCTTTGGAAATATCAAAGTCTTCACCAATACCGGTACCAAGCGCTGTAATCATGGCACGGATTTCATTATTGGCCAAAATTTTATCCAATCTCGCTTTTTCAACGTTGATGATCTTACCACGCAAAGGCAAGATTGCTTGGAAGTGCCGGTCGCGTCCCTGTTTTGCAGAACCGCCGGCAGAGTCTCCCTCTACGACGTACAATTCACTGATGGAAGCATCCTTGGAAGAACAGTCAGCAAGTTTACCTGGTAAGCTGCTCACTTCCAGTGCACCCTTACGGCGTGTTAGTTCGCGAGCACGCTTAGCTGCGATACGGGCACGGGATGCCATCAAACCTTTTTCAACAACAATTCGCGCTGTATCAGGGTTCTCAAATAAGAACTTGGAAAATAGCTCTGTGAACGCTGCATCCGTCACTTGACGTGCTTCACTGTTTCCGAGCTTCGTTTTCGTCTGCCCTTCGAACTGCGGATCCGGATGCTTGATGGAAATGATTGCAGTCAATCCTTCGCGCACATCATCACCAGAAAGGTTTGGATCTGCCTCTTTGAACATGTTGTTTTTACGGGCATAGTCATTAATAACACGCGTCAGGCCGGATTTGAAACCAGCTTCATGCGTTCCGCCTTCATACGTGTGGATATTATTCGCAAATGAGTAGATACTGCTTGTATAGCCGTCATTGTATTGCAAAGCAATCTCTACAGTGATTTCGGAATCTGTATTCTCTGCATAGAATGGCTCGTGCAGTACTTCCTTGGAACGGTTGAGATGCTCCACATATGAACGGATACCGCCTTCGTAATGGAAGGTGATGCGCTCTGGATTCTCTTCGCGTTTATCTTCCAGGCTGATTGCAAGTCCTTTGTTCAGGAACGCAAGCTCCCGGATACGAACTAGCAATGTCTCTTTGTTATATTCAGTCGTTTCTGTGAAAATCTCAGGATCTGGTTTGAAATGTGTAATTGTACCAGTTCTATCGGATTCACCAGTAACTTGAAGGTCTCCTGTCGGAATTCCACGCTGGAAGCTTTGTTCATGGATTTTGCCATCGCGGTGTACCTGGACATCAAGCTGCGTGGACAAAGCATTTACAACTGACGCACCTACCCCGTGCAGACCTCCGGATACCTTATAGCCCCCGCCGCCGAATTTACCGCCGGCATGAAGTACTGTCATGATAACTTCAACCGCTGGGCGGCCAGTCTTCTCATGTGTACCTACCGGGATTCCACGGCCATTATCTTCAACAGTGATACTGTTATCTTCTTCGATGATTACTTGGATATGGTCACAGTAGCCAGCAAGCGCCTCATCGATACTATTATCGACAATCTCCCATACAAGATGGTGCAGACCGCGTTCACTCGTAGAGCCGATGTACATTCCCGGTCGTTTGCGGACTGCTTCCAATCCTTCTAGTACTTGTATCTGATCTGCATCATACAACTGTTCTTCAGGCATTTTATCTTCCATTGCCATTTAAATCACCTGCATTTCTTTAAAGGTTATCTTCTTCTATCATTCTCGGAACCGTTGTATCAGCCCGTTTCTTCAATGTCTGCACGGATAAAGGACTGGAATAAATCCGATCAGTGGTGACAATGATAGATTTGGCTGATATATGATCCGCTTCATCGTTTTCTGCCAAAGTGGGATCAACTGTTTTAGCTGCTTGGCTGTATTCCAGGATGGCTACCACTTCCTCAGCTCTGACGACATTATTCCAACCGATCGAGATAAACATCAGGACCCTCCTGACTCACTGACAAGCTTCCCTGATTTTATCGTGAACAGTTCTGCCTGTTTCAGAGTTTCATGCTGGATTCCCGATACATTCGTCGTCGAGACAAAGGTTTGGACCTTCCCCTGTATTGTTTCTAGCAAATGCGATTGCCTGCTGTCATCGAGCTCGCTTAAGACATCATCCAGCAAAAGAATCGGATAATCTCCGACCTCGTTATAAATCAGTTCTATCTCAGCCAGCTTCAGCGACAGAGCAGTCGTACGCTGCTGACCCTGTGAACCGAAAGCCTGTACATCTTTCCCATTCACATAAAAAGACAGGTCATCACGATGGGGGCCTGCTAAAGTTGTCCCTCTTTCCACTTCACGTGTCCGTAATTCAGAGAATTTCTCCTCATATGCTACTCTCAGCGTTTCCTTATCGGATTCTTCTGATACGTGCAAGTTGGAAAGATATTCTATATCAAGCGTCTCAAGCTTCGTCGTGATGCTCTGGTGGATGGGCTGTGCCCATTTTCGGAGCATTCCGAGGAAGAGGAAGCGTTTCTCTAATATGATGGCAGCATGCTCGATCAGCTGCTCCGTCAGCACATCAAGCATTGTCGTGTCAGCTTGGCGCCGCTGCAGAAGCTTCAGCAGATGATTCCGCTGCTTCAATACTTTTTGGTATTGTCCAAGGTGGTAGATATAGACCGGCTGAATCTGCCCGATCTCCATATCAATAAAACGCCTGCGAATTTGCGGACTGCCTTTCACCAAGTTCAGATCCTCAGGGGCGAACATGACGACATTGAGCGCCCCGATATAATCACTTAGGCGTTTTTGTTCCAGATGATTCAGTTTTGCTTTCTTTCCCTTGGACGATAGGACGATCTCAAGCGGAAACCGCTGTTTCCGCTTGAGGATGTTCCCTTCTATTTTAGCATAATCTTGATCCCATTGGATAAGTTCTTTATCTTTAGGGGTTCGATGCGATTTGGAGAAGGCAAGCACGTAGATGGCCTCCATCAGATTCGTCTTGCCCTGTGCATTCTCGCCGATGATCACATTCACCTTATCGTCAAATTGAAGCTGCAGCTTATCGTAATTCCGATAATGCGTAAGCGTTAGCTCTTGGATATGCATGCTTAGGTCCTTTCTGTATCCGGCAGACTGCTATGCCTTTTTGACAATGAATACCTCGGATGTCGCCGGCAGCTCTACACGATCCTCCGGATACAGCTTCCTGCCGCGTCTGTTTTCTTCCTCGCCATTGACCAGCACCGGATAATCAGCTAAATACAGCTTGACCATTCCACCGCTTTCGACAGCATTCACTAGCTTCAGGAATTTCCCAAGCTGGATATATTCGGTATTGATCTGAATTTCTTCGTTCATTTCCGCTCTCCTTACTTTATGTTGCCTTCTTATTATTTTACTAAAGTATCCACAACTTTGAAAGTTATTTTCATTATGCCCAATCCTGCTGGACGTCATGTTATGCACAGAAAAAAAGCACCGCCGCCAGGGCAGTGCCTTTATCCACATGTGAATAACTCAGTAAGTACGGACTGGGGTAATCAGCTGCAGCAGGTCCTCGTCGTCAGTTGGACGGATAAGGAATGGGCGCATTGCTCCCGTGAATTCGATCTTCACTTGCTCACTTTCGATAACCTTCAATGCATCCATCATATATTTCGCACTGAAACTGATCCGCAATTCTTCACCTGAAATTTCCTGAACGGTCACTTCCTCTACGACACGTCCAACTTCCGGGGAATTACTGCTAATTTCAAGCTGTCCGGAATCCTGGGTTACCAGCTTCACGACATTATTTCTATTTTCTTTCGCCAGTAAGGATGCCCGGTCGATAGAGCGGAGCAATTCCTTCGTGTCGATAAGTAATGCTGTCTTGCTTTCTGATGGAATGAGACGGGATGTATCTGGATAGTTTCCTTCCAAAAGACGGGATAGGAAATACAGATGTTTCGTCCGGAACAGAATTTGATTATTTGTGATCCGAATTTCGACAGGATCCTGGTTCTCATCGAGGATTTTGTTCAATTCGGTCAAACTTTTCCCTGGAATGACAACATTTTGGAAACCTAACGCTGCTTCATTTGTTGAAACAGGGATCTGACGGGATGCCAAACGGTGACTATCTGTCGCAACAAAATGCAGCTGATCTTCCTGAACGCGAACATTCACACCAGTAAGCAGTGGTCGAGTTTCCTGGGTTGAAACAGCAAATACAGTTTCTTTGATGACATTTTTCAGTAAATCGGCAGGCAGTTCAAAGCTATCTTCACTATGCAGTTTTGGCAGCTGTGGATATTCCTCTGCATCCTGGCCATTTAATTTAAATTCAGCACTTCCGGATCGGATCGTTACGTTCAATTGTGCGTCAGATTCAATTTCAACAGCATTCATTGGTACTTTTCGAACGATTTCTGGGAAGTATTTTGCTTGCAGTACGATGCTGCCAGGTTCGATGTGTTCAACATAGACAATGCCGTCTTCTTCTTTTGGGATGAAAGATTCGATGGAAATATCAGAATCACTTCCTGTTAACGTAATTCCATCTTCTTTTGCTTCGATTTTCATTCCGGTAAGGATCGGAATTGCTGTTCTGGATGAGATTGCTTTCACAACATCCTGAATACTTGCTAAGAGCCGATCACGTTGTATGACAAATTTCATGATAATTGCGTTCCTCCTATGGGGGGTTCTTCTTATTAATTATTATTTATAAAAATACAGTAGTAGTAATAGGGCCTGTGATTATGTGGATAAGTATAGAAAAGCCCAGTAATATCAATAAAAATACCCTGTGGATAATATGTGAATAAAAAATGGCTTTATGCACGTTTATCAACAGGGTCCAATCGTCAGAAAGATTTGAGTCTTTCTTTTATTTCATCGATGTCGCGCTGTAAATCCTGATCTACACTTAGTAGTTTAGAGATTTTCTCATGCGCGTGAATAACGGTTGTATGGTCTCTGCCGCCGAATTCTTCTCCAATTTTCGGTAAAGAGAAATCAGTCAGTTCCCGTGATAGGAACATAGCGATTTGGCGAGGGAAAGCGATGGCCTTCGTACGTTTCTTCGCAGTGAATTCTTCCAAGCGGACATTGTAGCGCTCGCCGACTTGTTCCTGGATCGCATGGATCGTAATGACCTTCGGCTTAGAGCTGGGAATGATATTTTTCAGTGCATCTGCTGCTAACGAAGCATCAATATCCGAGTTGATAAGGGATGAATAAGCAACAACACGTATAAGAGCACCTTCCAGCTCCCGGATATTGGTGTCTATTTGATTGGCAATGTACAGCATGACTTCATTCGGGATGTCCAAGCCTTCTGCTTTTGCTTTCTTGCGAAGGATGGCAATCCGTGTCTCCAGATCCGGAGGTGTGATATCCGTGATCAATCCCCATTCAAAGCGGGACCTGAGCCGGTCCTCCAATGTTGGAATTTCCTTTGGCGGCCGGTCACTGGAAATGATGATTTGTTTATTTTCTTCATGTAACGCATTGAATGTATGGAAGAACTCTTCCTGCGTCTGTTCTTTTCCAGCCAGGAATTGAATATCATCTATGAGAAGGACGTCGATATTGCGGTATTTAGCCCGAAATTCCGCGGTCTTATTATCCCTGATGGCATTGATGAATTCATTCGTGAACTTCTCGGAGGATAAGTAAACAACCTTTGCATTCGGATTATGATCCAAGACATAATGGCCGATTCCATGCATTAAATGGGTCTTACCGAGCCCGACACCACCATATATGAATAGCGGGTTATAAGCTTTTGCGGGTGCTTCTGCAACGGCAAGCGAAGCAGCATGGGCAAACCGATTCCCAGAGCCGATAACGAATGTATCAAATGTGTACTTGCTATTCAGCATACTTTTTGGTGATTCTGCCAACGTATCCTTTACGGCAGCTTTTTTGGGCATCGGCTGGCGGATGACTTCTTCTTCCTGCTGAAATTCCGGAATGATGAATTTCGTCTGCAGCCGATTGCCTGTCACTTCATAAAGTGTATCTCCGATCAAAGAGGAGTAGCTGCTTTCCAGCCAGTCTCTGGCGAATTCGTTGGGGGCTTCAATCACAAGTGTATCTTCTTCAAGAGCATAGGCTTGTGTATTTTTCAGCCAAGTATCAAAACTGGGCTTACTGATTCGTTTTTCTATTGCTTGTAATGTCTTTTTCCATAAATCCTGAATATTCTCCAACAGGCATCCCCCTTTCTGAAAAAAAATGAAAGAAGCAGTCACTTTCCCTTAAGAACTGCAACATGATAGGTATTAAAAGGCCTTTTCGAGACATGCGAAAAAAGGTTCACGCATGCAAAAAGGCCGTGCACATACATATATGGATGTGGATAGAAGATCCGCATAATAAAGGGCAATGAAGCCACTTCTTCAGTTGTCCACGCCGCTGTTGATAACTGCATCTACAGCCCTGTGAATAGATGTCCACAGCTTATCCACAATCTGTGGATAATAGATTTTGGTGATGTGGTTATCCAATCAGTAAAACACAGATATGATACCAGAATAATCCTTGTCTTGCAATGCTTAATCGACACTTATCCACAAATGCCGGCGATTGTAGACAAAATATATCCACAGCATGCGGTTATGTGTGTAAGTTGTCGAAAACTTGTGTGGAAAAAGTTATGCACAGGGTTACTAGGTTAACATGGGCTGTGGATAAAAGAAAGAGAGGATTCCGCAAAAAATGATAGGTTGACATGTCTGCCATTCTTTACGTATAATGTTCAAGACTGTCTATGACCTTTCGCATTATTTTTATATATCCTCGAGGGAGGTGTTTTATATATGAAACGTACATTTCAACCTAATAACCGTAAAAGAAAAAAAGTACACGGCTTCCGTGAGCGTATGAGCACAAAAAACGGACGTAAAGTTCTAGCTCGTCGTCGTCGTAAAGGAAGAAAAGTATTGTCTGCATAAGACCACTTGAAGTAGTGGTCTTTTTGACTTTATATACTTGAACGGTGTACTGACACAGCAAAAAGCTGTGCTTTTACATGAGTAGAGAAGGAGAATAAACTACAAGCTTAAATGCCGCGTTTATTCTCCTTCTTTCAAATTAAAGACTATTCTCGCAAATAGGCATGCTTGAGGGGACCCTCTATGAAGAAAGAATATCGAATTAAAAAGAATGAGGCATTCCAGGAAGTATTCCAAAAGGGAAGCTCCTTTGCGAACCGTCAGCTCGTTCTATATTATAAGAAGCAGGAAACATCGGATGCGCATTTCCGTATCGGACTGTCTGTCAGCAAGAAACTTGGAAACGCTGTTATGCGGAACAAGATTAAGCGCTACTTGAGACAAGCCTTTCATGAACTGGACGAGCAGGTTGCCCCGGGCTATGATTTCATTGTCATTGCCAGGCAGCCAGCGAAGGATATGGCTTACCAGGAATTGAAAAAGAGCTTGATCCACGTGCTTTGGAAATCACATCTGCTGAAACAGCCAAACAGAAAAAATAATAAAGAGAAGCAATAGGGAAAGTCTTATGCAAGGAAGTTAAGGAGGAAACATGGTGCGTAAAAAAGTTTTATTAGTATTGGCACTCGTGCTGCTCGTCGCGGCCTTAGCAGGCTGTGCGCCGAACACCGATCCAATCACTTCGGAAAGTACCGGATTCTGGAATCAGTATTTCATCTACCCGCTATCTTGGTTGATTGCATATTTCGCAGATCTTACAGGTGAGAACTTTGGTCTTGGGATCATCATCGTAACAGTGATCATCCGATTGGTATTGCTGCCATTGAACATCAAGCAGCTGCGGAGTTCTCGGGCAATGCAGGAAATTCAACCTGAATTAAAGGAACTTCAGAAGAAATACAGCTCCAAAGATGCAAACACGCAACAGAAACTACAGCAGGAAACGATGCAGCTCTTCCAGCGTCACGGTGTAAATCCTTTGGCAGGATGTCTGCCGATCATCGTACAGATGCCAATTTTGCTTGCTTTCTATCAAGCGATCAGCCGTACAGAAGCAATCAAGGAACATAACTTCCTTTGGGTACAGCTTGGATCCCCGGATCCATACTTCATTCTGCCAATCGTAGCAGGTCTTGCAACATTCCTGCAGCAGAAATTGATGATGGCAGGAAATACAGCAATGGCAGCTAATCCGCAAATGACGATGATGCTTTATATCATGCCAGTCATGATTACTGTATTTGCGCTATTCCTTCCATCAGCTTTGGCATTGTATTGGGTAGTCGGTAACATCTTCATGGTGGCACAGACATTGCTTATCAATAAACCGATGATGTCGAAAAACAAAGCACAAGCAGACAGCAAGAAATAATGAAACAGCTGACTGCTCGCGGCAAAACAGTAGATGATGCGATTCAATCAGCTTTACAGCAGTTACGTGTTTCTAAGGAAGAAGTCGAAGTCACTATAATAGATGAAGGAAGCAAAGGCTTCCTCAATCTGTTTGGTGCCAAACCGGCAGTAATTAAAGTGGTCGTGAAGACTGATAACGTACAAGCAGCAAAAGAATATTTGGAAAGTGTCATCCAGCATCTGCGCCCAGGTGCAGAGGTGGAGATCACGGCCCGGAAGAAAAAGCATGTGATGTTTACACTTAGCGGAGAAAATCTCGGCATGTTGATTGGAAAAAGGGGACAAACGCTCAATGCGCTGGAACAGCTTGTCGAACAATTTCTGCATCAGCAAAAAGCATATCATTATACTGTTACCGTCGATGCGGAAGGATATCGGTCAAGAAGACGGGAAACGCTTGAAATGCTAGCTGTCCAGGCTGCCAGTAAGGCATTGGCGCTGCAAAAAGCAATTCCTCTTGATCCAATGCCGGCTAGCGAACGGAAAATCATCCATGCGACAGCTCAAAAGCAAAAGGGTGTCGAAACCGTTTCGAAAGGTAAGGAACCGAACAGGTATATCGTCATCCAACCAGTTAAGGAAAAGTCTTGGCAATGATGCCAAGACTTTTTTTATGCTCTCTATTCACATGTGGATAAGCCGAAGCTAGCATCCGCCACTAAATTTTCATGTGGATATCTTTCTTTTTGATAGACACCTGTGCTATTCTTATAAGTTAGTGAGTATAAACTTAATCATAGCTATATGCTGTGGATAAATAGATAAAAAAAGATAGAAAGAGGTGAAGAAATGCAGAATGATACAATAGCTGCGATATCGACTCCTGTTGGAGAAGGAGCGATAGCCATTGTTCGTCTTAGTGGTGCTGAAGCAGTGGAGATTGCTGCTAAACTTTTTGATGGAAAAAAACTGACTGATGTACCAAGTCATACAATTCATTATGGTAAACTCATCGACCCGGAAACCGGCGAGGTTGCAGAGGAAGTGATGGTGTCTGTTATGAAGGCACCGAAAACATTCACACGGGAAGATGTCGTTGAAATAAATTGCCACGGTGGTCTAGTATCCGTGAATCGTGTCCTGGAACTAGCATTGCAGGAAGGTGCACGTCTGGCAGAGCCAGGGGAGTTCACTAAGAGAGCCTTTCTTAATGGACGCATCGACCTTTCTCAAGCAGAAGCTGTCATGGATTTGATCCGAGCGAAAACTGATCGGGCAATGAACGTTGCTCTCAATCAGATGGAGGGCAGACTATCCCGTTTGATCCAGAAGCTGCGCCAGGAATTATTGGAAACAGTAGCGCATGTTGAAGTGAACATTGATTATCCCGAGTATGATGATGTGGAAGAGATGTCCCACAATATGATGATCGAGAAAACACAATATGTGTATGAAGAGATAGAGAAGCTGCTCGAAATGGCGAAGCAAGGAAAGATCCTGCGGGAGGGGTTGGCTACAGCAATTATCGGCCGTCCGAACGTGGGGAAATCTTCTCTGATGAATGCACTAGTGCATGAAAATAAAGCCATTGTTACAGAAATCGCCGGTACGACACGAGATATCATTGAAGAATACGTCAATGTACGCGGCGTTCCATTGAAGCTGGTTGATACAGCAGGAATCCGTGAAACGGAGGATATCGTGGAACGAATCGGTGTAGAGCGCTCACGTCAGGTTCTAAAGCAAAGTGACCTTATTTTGCTTGTGCTGAACTATGGAGAAGCTTTGTCTGACGAGGATCGTAACTTATTCGAAGCTGTTGCCGGTCTAGATGTGATTGTCATCGTCAACAAAACGGATCTCTCCCAGCAAATCGATCTGGAAGAAGTTCGTCAGCTGGCAGGAGACCGTCCAGTCATTACGACTGCATTGATTGAAGAAAAAGGAATCGACGAATTGGAGCTTGCTATCAAGGATACCTTCTTTGCAGGGGAAATCGATGGCGGCGACTTGAGTTATATATCGAATGTACGACATATCCAGCTTTTGAAGCAGGCATTGTCATCGCTTCGGGAAGCGATGAATGGCATCGAAATGCAAATGCCGATGGATATCGTCCAAATAGATGTGACAAGAACATGGGAATTGCTCGGTGAAATCATCGGAGATACCGTGCATGAAAGCTTAATCGACCAACTGTTTTCACAGTTTTGCTTAGGAAAATAAAAAAAGGAGAGAATGAACATGACATACGATGCTGGGCATTATGATGTCATCGTCATAGGTGCAGGACATGCCGGCTGTGAAGCTGGTGTGGCAGCAGCAAAAATGGGTGCTAATACTCTAATGCTGTCCATGAACCTTGACATGACAGGATTCATGCCATGTAATCCATCCGTCGGCGGACCTGCAAAAGGTGTGGTAGTGCGCGAAATCGATGCACTTGGCGGCGTGATGGGTAAAGTTATTGATAAAACGTATATTCAAATGCGTATGCTCAACACAGGAAAAGGTCCTGCCGTTCGTGCTTTGCGAGCTCAAGCGGATAAACCGCTATATATCACTGAAATGAAGAAAACTTTGGAAAGCCAAGAAAACCTGACGATGCGTCAAGCAATGGTTGACCGTTTGATCATGGAAGATGGTGTCTGCAAAGGTGTCATCACAGAAACGAAAGCGGCGTATTACGCAAAGACAGTCGTTATCACGACTGGAACATTCATGCGCGGACGCGTCATCATCGGAGATGTTTCTTATGAAAGCGGCCCGAACAACCAACGTGCATCCGTCACGTTGTCAGAGCATCTTGAAGAACTTGGCTTGGAAATGGTACGGTTCAAAACTGGCACACCGCCACGTGTAAACAGCCGTTCCATCGATTATTCCAAAACAGAAATTCAGCCAGGAGACGAAGAACCGCTTGCGTTCTCTTACGAAACAACTGAATTCATTACCGATCAGATCCCTTGCTGGCTGACGTACACTAATGAATTCACACATAATATCATCAATGAAAACCTAGGTCTATCTGCTATGTATTCCGGTATGATCAAAGGAACAGGACCGCGTTACTGTCCTTCTATTGAAGATAAAGTTGTCCGTTTCAACGATAAACCGCGCCACCAAATCTTCTTGGAGCCAGAAGGACGCAACACAGAGGAAGTATATGTACAAGGACTGTCTACTTCCTTGCCGGAATACGTCCAAAAAGAAATGCTTCAAACGATCCCTGGTTTGGAAAACGCTGAAATCATGCGTGCCGGCTATGCAATCGAATATGATGCAATGGTTCCGACACAGCTATGGCCGACTTTGGAAACGAAAAAAATTCCTGGTCTTTACACAGCGGGTCAAATCAATGGAACATCCGGTTATGAAGAAGCATCCGGTCAAGGAATCATGGCTGGTATCAATGCTGCTGCAAAAGCACTTGGCAAAGATCCTGTGATTCTTGATCGTTCCCAAGCTTACATCGGTGTTATGATCGATGACTTGGTTACAAAAGGTACGAATGAACCTTACCGACTTCTAACATCCCGTGCAGAATACCGTTTGCTGCTTCGTCATGATAATGCAGATATGCGTTTGACCGAAATCGGACATCAAATCGGTATGATCAGCGAAGAACGCTATGCGCGCTTCCTGGAAAAAAAACGCCTGATTGAAGAAGAACGAAATCGTTTAGCAGGAATCATCATCAAAACAGAACCGCATGTGGTTGAGCTGATGGACGAAGTCGGATCTGTCATGAAAGAAGCACAGCGTGCATCTGATCTTTTGAAGCGTCCTGAAATCAAATACAGCTTGCTGGAGAAAATCGTTCCTGCAGACAAAGAGCTGCCTGCTGACGTAAAAGAGCAAGTTGAGATTCAAACGAAGTATGAAGGCTATATCGCGAAATCCATGCAGCAAGTGGAACGGATGAAGCGTATGGAAGATAAAAAAATACCAGATACAATCAATTACGATGATGTCAGCGGGCTCGCAACAGAAGCACGCGAAAAACTGAAAAAAGTCCGTCCGCTATCTGTTGGCCAGGCATCCCGTATTTCCGGTGTAAACCCAGCCGATGTTTCCATCCTGCTCGTATTTATCGAACAAGGTGGACACGTGAAAGCAGCAAATCAATAATCTGTCGAAAAGAGGTACAGGATGAACCAAGCAGATTTTCTACAACAATTGGATGAGCAAGGAATCACATTATCCGAGAAGCAGCTAAAGCAGCTGGAGGATTATTTCCATCTATTGGTGGAGTGGAATGAAAAGATGAACTTAACAGCAATTACAGAAAAAGGGGAAGTGTATTTAAAGCACTTCTACGATTCGATTTCTGCTGCTTTCTTCTTTGATTTTAAAGGAGATGAAAGTATCTGTGATGTTGGAGCAGGAGCTGGGTTTCCATCTATCCCGCTGAAAATTGTTTTTCCAGAGCTGAAAGTGACAATTGTTGACTCCTTGAAGAAGAGAATTACATTCCTTAACGAGCTTGCAACGAAGCTTGGCTTATCCAATGTCGCTTTTTATCATGACCGAGCAGAGAACTTCGGGAAAAATGAATCCTTCCGTGAATCCTATGATTTGGTCACGGCGAGAGCAGTGGCTCGGATGTCCGTACTGTCAGAGTTGTGTCTGCCGCTTTGCCGGACTAAGGGTCATTTTATTGCCATGAAAGGACCTAATTTGGAAACGGAACTTCGGGAGGCAGAACCGGCAATTCAATTGCTGGGCGGCGAATTGGTGGAAAGCTTCACTTTCGACTTGCCGGAAGAGGGTGGAGAAAGGAATATCGCCATCATCGCCAAACGTCGGAAGACACCGAAGAAATACCCTCGTAAAGCTGGAGTTCCAAACCGCGAGCCGATCGTTTAATACAAGAGAAAAATAGTGAATGAAGTACCATACAAGCTTACCATTCTCAACCAATCTATGATAAAATAGTAGATAAGGAACTGGCTCGGCTTATGTAAGCGCAGCAGCTTCTACTGTAGAACTGCTGCGCCTTTTTATACATGTTTCACGTGAAACATTTACTATTCCTTATGTACCTGCTTGCTAGATTAGGATTGTAAAAAAAGGTGGTGTCTGAGGATGTTACACCCGTTCAGCCGTATTTTTGGGCTAGGTGATAAATCGGATTCAGCAGAAACGGAAAATGATGCGCATCAGGATGAAGTAGTAAACCTTCGGGTACAGGATATAGTCCCGAACCAATACCAACCAAGAACTGTTTTCCAAGAGGATAAAATCAAAGAGCTTGCACAGACGATCCGCACACATGGCATCATCCAGCCAATAGTTGTACGGAAAAATTCTGAAGGCAGCTATGAATTGATTGCAGGAGAGCGTCGCTGGCGTGCAGTGCAGTCCTTGGAATGGGAAACAGTGCCTGCCATCATCCGTGAAATGTCGGATACAGAGACGGCCTCTGTAGCACTGATAGAAAACCTGCAGCGTGAAGAGTTGACTGTTATCGAAGAAGCTCTTGCGTATGAGCGTTTGTTGGAGCTGCATTCTTTGACTCAGGAAGCACTGGCGCAGCGTCTCGGAAAAAGCCAATCTACCATTGCTAATAAGATGCGCTTGTTAAAGCTGCCAGAATCTGTACAGCAAGCGTTATTGGCAAAGAAAATCACAGAACGGCATGCTCGTGCGCTCATAGCTCTTAAAGATGCAGACAAACAAGAGTTGATTTTGCAGGAAATTATAGATAAAGAATTGAATGTAAAAGAGACAGAAGCACGCATTGCACGTATTTTAAATGCCCAGCCGAAAAAGAAGCGTCCGAAGCTGAAGGGTATCAATAAGGATATGCGCATTGCCATGAATACAATCCGTCAATCACTTTCCATGGTTTCCGATACCGGTATCAACTTGGAAACAGAGGAAGAAGATAAGGACGATTATTATCAAATTACGATTAAAATCCCGAAAAAATCCTGAATAAAGCTCCAATAATATCCCCATCTTGCTGAAAGATGGGTTTTTATATAGGAAAAGGGAGCTAACTTTTCAAAATCTTGAATTTATCCGTCGGTTTCTATGAAAAAATGATAGAATAAATGTATTGAGTTTGAGGTAGGTGACACCATGGGCAAAGTAATCGCAATAGCAAATCAAAAGGGCGGAGTAGGGAAGACAACTTCGAGCGTCAATTTGAGTGCTTGCCTGGCTTTTTTAGGAAATAAAGTTTTGCTAGTAGACATTGATCCGCAAGGAAATGCTACAAGCGGTGTTGGTGTAAACAAAGCAGATGTCGAAAATTGTGTATATAACGTCCTAGTCGAAGATATGGAAGCCGAAAACGTCCTTGTATCAACAGCTGTTGATAATTTGGATGTCATTCCGGCTACTATTCAGCTTGCAGGAGCCGAGATCGAGCTAGTGCCTACGATCTCAAGGGAAGTCCGTCTGAAAAAGGCTATTGATAGTGTGAAAGACAATTATGATTATGTCATCATCGATTGTCCGCCTTCTTTAGGATTGTTGACTTTGAATTCGCTGACAGCGGCAGATACGGTCCTTATCCCAGTTCAATGTGAGTATTATGCATTAGAAGGGCTAAGTCAGCTATTGAATACGATTCGGCTTGTACAAAAACATTTGAATAAGCATCTAATGATTGAAGGAGTATTGCTGACAATGCTGGATGCCCGTACGAATCTTGGTATTCAAGTTATTGAAGAAGTAAAGAAATATTTTCAAGATAAAGTGTACCAGTCGATCATTCCAAGAAATGTCCGGTTGGGAGAAGCACCTAGTTATGGTCAGCCAATCATTATTTACGATCCGAAGTCGCGTGGTGCAGAAGTTTATTTAGACTTAGCAAAGGAAGTGATGGCGCATGGCCAAAGGGTTGGGGAAAGGTCTTAATGCTTTCTTTCCAGAATTGGAAATGAAAGAAGAAGATCAGATTCAAGAAATTGCAATCAAGGAATGCCGGGCGAATCCATATCAACCGCGCAAAGTCTTTTCTGCAGATGCAATTGAGGAATTGTCGCAATCGATTCAGGAATATGGCATCCTGCAGCCACTCATTGTCCGTAAGAGTATAAAAGGCTATGAAATTGTAGCGGGAGAAAGAAGATTCCGCGCAGCAAAAGCAGCTGGTTTGAAAAAAGTGCCTGTCATCATCAAGTCACTGGATGATGAGAAGATGATGGAGCTAGCCCTGCTGGAAAACCTTCAGAGGGAAGATCTCACGCCAATTGAAGAAGCACAAGCGTATTCCAATTTGATGAAGGAATTGGATATCACGCAGGAGATTTTAGCTAAACGCTTAGGTAAGAGCCGATCTCATATAGCGAACCTTGTTCGTTTATTGACGCTGCCCCCCGAGATTAGTGACTTAATCAATCATGGTGAATTATCAATGGGTCACGGGCGCGCTCTATTGGGGTTAAAGGATAAAAAGAGATTGCAGCCGCTAGTTGAGAAAATACGCAACGAATCGCTGAATGTACGGCAAGTAGAGCAGCTCATCATCAAGATGAACAATAATCTTCCAGAACCAGAGAAAAAGAAAGCTGTAAAGGATATATTTCTTGTTCAGACTGAATCCCAGCTACGGAATCAATTCGGAACGGATGTAACAATCCATCGTGGTAAGCGAAAAGGGAAGATAGAGATTCAGTTCTTCTCCGATGAAGATTTGGAAAGAATTTTAAATGTATTGAATAGATAAAAGCCAATAGGAGCTTACGCTTCTCTTGGCTTTTTTTGTTTGTTTCACGTGAAACATATCAATTTTCGGCTGCTGTTATGTCGGGTGATAGTATAGGAACTTGTTTGCGATCGACAGCAAGTAAGAGGGTACTGATTTTGTATGCTAGCTGCATGACAAGATGCAAACGAGTATTTTGTAACACAAAATACTCCATATCACCGCTGGCGTTAACAATTCCAGTTATTTGGGCATCCCCAACTGCTGGGAGATTTTTCTTTAATGCGGCACCCGGACGAAGAGGTGTAGGAGAAACGATAATAGAACCGATGGAACTGGTTCTGCCTAAGCAGGCATCAATTGCAATTATATAAGCATTTGGATGCTTTTCCTCTATCATTTGCAGACGTTCAACCAGATTGACAGCATGCACAGGAGATTCCAGAGTCCCGTAAACCTGAAGTCTGTTCAATGGTTTTTCCGTCAGAAATGAACCAATAATGGGTCCTAGTGCATCACCGGTTGAACGATCTGTACCGATGCAAAGGACAACTATCTCCCGATCATCAGGAATCCATGAGCTGATTGTTTCATAGGCTTTACTCATAAGAAGGGGGTCTTGATAGTCGCAGCGGAACTCCTTTTTTTTCGTAAATATTCTCTTCAGGCTCATAGCTTATCCTCCATACACATATTGGTAATAGTATATAGCTTTTCTACTTTTTCTATACGTGTTCATATGAAATTGGAGGGACTGTGATGTGGGCTGCAGGGCTGAAATGGATGTTTTTGATATTGGCAACATTAATAGGGGCTGGATACGCTTCAGGAAGAGAGATCTGGCAATTTTTTGGCTATGAAAGTGGACTGGCTATCATCATTTTCACCGTTCTGTTTACGATATGCAGTCATGTGATTCTGCATATAAGCTTCACCGAAAGAAGCACGCATTACTTTCCGGTACTGGAGCGGCTTGTCGGCAGAAGGTTGGCTGCATTTTATGATGTGTTGATTGTTTTCTATCTTTTTACAGTGACAGTTGTTATGATTGCTGCTGGCGGTGCTACTGGAACGATGTATCAGATTCCGAATTGGCTGGGCATCCTCTTCATTGCGTTAATGATTGTCCTTATTTTCACATCCAATGTAGAGGGTGTCGTTTCGATGAATAGTTATATCCTCCCTATCCTAGTCGGCGGCCTTGTTCTTGTTCTTATCATCTATACAAGACATGAACAAATCAATCTGCTGCAGGATTGGCATGAACAGGCAAATTGGCAAGCGGCATTCCCATTCACAGCGCTGAATATCCTTCCTGTTGTAGCTGTAATTGGTGCAATCGGTAAGCAAATGAAAGGGAAGGGGGAGTTATGGATTGCGAGTATCGGCAGCGGGCTAATCATCGGTGCGCTTACGTACTTATACAACAATGATTTGATGCATATCAGTCATGCAATTCCACACTATGATATCCCATTGTTCTATATTTTGAAAAACTATCCCTCTATTGTCCTTATTGGCATCAGCATTGTGTTATGGCTTGCTATCTATACCTCGGCTGTCTCGGGAATACTGGGTATTGTTTCACGATTTCAAACAAAATGGAAGGGACCGCTCTGGCTGCAAGCAGCAGTGCTGGTTTTGCTTATGCTGCCGCTCACACAGCTTGGTTTTACAGACTTGATAGCTTTGATGTACCCGATTTTTGGCTTTGCTAATCTTTACATCCTCTCCGCCATTCTTGTATACCCAATACTAAATCGATACAAAATGAAATAGAAATTTGATAATATATAAAGAAAACAACTGGACGAGGAGATACGTACTTCATGAATGTAGAGGAGCAGTGGACCAGTATTTACGATTATTTGACGAGTGCCGAGCTTTGGACAACCATTGGATTAGCAGTGTTAAAGATTGTTATGATCATTATATTATCTATGGTTGTCGCTCGTGTAGCCAATAATATAGTGGAGAGGACTTTTCATAATTCCTTTAGGGAAAAGGCGAAATTAAAAGCTCCTCTCGTATCAGAACGCCGCGAAAATACGCTGAAAAAACTAATCCAAAATGTAATTACGTATGTCGTGTATTTCACCGCTGTTGTGATGGTGTTATCACAGCTTGGATTAAACATTGGCGCATTGATTGCAAGTGCCGGAGTTGCCGGTTTAGCAATAGGCTTCGGGGCACAAAACTTAGTGAAGGATGTTATCAGCGGCTTCTTCATTATTTTCGAAAACCAATTTTCTGTAGGAGATAATATTCAGACAGCTGGCGTGCGGGGAGATGTAGAGGAGATCGGATTGCGGACATGTAAGATTCGTAACTGGACAGGCGAACTGCATATCATACCAAATGGCAATATTACACAAGTGACCAATTTCTCTGTCCACAACAGCTTGGGAGTATTGGACATCAATGTACCGTATGAAGCGAATCTGCAAGTAGCAGAAGAGGTCATCATGCAGGTGCTGCTGGAAATGCCTGCTGAATATCCTGAGATACAAGCAACCCCGCAGCTGTTAGGTGTGGAGACCTTGTCAACGTCTCACATCGTTTTGCGGGCAATCATTGAAACTTTGCCAATGCAACATTTTGGTGTAGCAAGGGAAGCTAGAAACCGTATTAAAACAAAACTATTGGAACGCAATATCAGTATTCCAGCTCCAAGGCTGGTCATGTATAATAAACAAGAAGCAGAAGAGCTCATGCAGGAAAGTGCCGTAAGGGGGAATGCTCGTGAGTGACAAAGTCTATCAGCTTAATGATGTGGTACAAATGAAAAAAGCCCATCCGTGTGGCGAAAACCGGTGGAAGATTATCCGGTTGGGAATGGATATCCGGATTAAATGTGAAGGCTGTGGTCATAGCGTGCTCATTCCTCGAAAAAAATTCGAGACAAAAATGAAAAAAGTTTTGGAGCATGCAGAAGAACCGACAAATTAAAATACGCGTTTCACGTGAAACATAGAAGTCTGTCCGATTTTGTCATCGGAGGGACTTCTTTTTTTATATACAAAAATCAATTATAGAAAGAATTACGTATCCAAATGGCAGAAATCCACACATAATTTTGCTGTTTTATAGAGAATAGTGTACTCTAGAAGTACGTATGTTTACTTGGACAAAGTAAGGGCAAGCTGACATGATATATCGTAAGTCAGTTACCGGTACTGCCCCATCTTCCCTGCCTTTGGGCGGAGTGTTCAGTAAGCAGATCTATTTTGGCCGGCTGTACGTAAAAGCGGCCAGGACACTTAAGGAGTGGAAGATTACATGGCTTTAACAGCAGGTATTGTCGGATTACCAAACGTCGGTAAATCCACATTGTTCAATGCGATCACACAGGCGGGAGCGGAATCTGCAAACTATCCGTTCTGTACGATCGATCCGAATGTCGGCATCGTAGAAGTCCCTGATTCACGTTTAAATAAATTGACTGAACTGGTCAAACCGAAAAAAACCATCCCGACTGCATTTGAGTTCACCGATATCGCTGGTATCGTAAAAGGTGCAAGTAAAGGGGAGGGACTAGGAAACCAGTTCCTATCACACATCAGACAAGTGGATGCAATCGTTCACGTCGTGCGCTGCTTTGATGATGAAAATATTACGCATGTATCCGGTAAAGTAGATCCTATCGATGATATCGAGACGATTAACTTGGAATTGATCTTTGCGGATCTTGATTCTGTCAACAAACGTCTGCAGCGTGTGGAAAAACTTGCACGTCAAAAAGACAAAGAAGCTGTTGTAGAACAAGAGATCCTGTCCAAAATCAAGGATGGATTAGAGAACGAACAGCCAGCACGTGCGCTGGAATTTACTGAGGAGCAAAGTAAGATTGTGAAAGGCTTGCACCTATTGACAAGCAAACCAGTCTTGTATGCTGCTAACGTGAGCGAAGAAGAAGTAGCAGATCCTTCTGCCAATCAGAATCTTGTAAAAGTGCAGGAGTTCGCTGCAAACGAAGGTGCGCAGGTGATTGTTGTATGTGCGAAGATTGAATCGGAAATTGCAGAGCTCGAAGGAGAGGAAAAAGAAATGTTCCTAGAAGAGCTAGGTATTCCGGAGTCCGGTTTGGATCAGCTGATCAAGGCGTCTTACAGCCTTCTTGGGCTTGCAACTTACTTCACGGCTGGTGAACAAGAAGTTCGTGCTTGGACGTTCCCTATGGGCATCAAAGCTCCTCAGGCAGCTGGTATCATCCATAGTGACTTTGAAAAAGGATTCATTCGTGCGGAAACAGTTTCCTACGAGGATCTAGTTGATGCGGGTTCTATGAGTGTTGCGAAAGAACGCGGTAAGGTTCGCTTGGAAGGAAAAGAGTATTTGGTGAAAGACGGGGATGTCATGCATTTCCGTTTCAACGTGTAAGGTCGGATCCTCATCTTGCAAATATGTGGAAACAGCTTGCTTAACGGCAGATAATTTGCTATAATTCATCATTGTGAGTAATTAAGATTACTCCTTGCTCTTATGAAAGATAAGAGCCGTTAAGTCCAAAAGGAGGTGCAAACGGATGAGAGAATACGAAATCATGTACATCGTCCGCCCAGATATCGAGGAAGAAGCTAAAACTGCTCTAGTTGAGCGTTTCAACGGAATCCTAACTGATAACGGTGCGGAAATCGTGAAAGTTGACGAGAAAGGCAAGAAACGTCTTGCTTACGAAATCAACGATTACCGTGATGGCTACTACTACGTCATTAATCTAAACGGCAACGAAGCCGCTATTAATGAATTCGACCGTCAAGCGAAGTTCTCTGATGATATTATTCGTCAGATGGCTATTCGTCTAGACGAGAAATAAGGAGGGGTTCTGATGTTAAATCGTGTCGTACTTGTCGGCAGATTAACCAAGGATCCGGACCTGCGTTATACACCAAATGGAGTGGCAGTTGCCAACTTTACCTTAGCAGTAAACCGTCCTTTCTCTAATCAGTCAGGCGAACGTGAGGCAGATTTCATAAACTGTGTTGTATGGAGACGTCCAGCTGAAAATCTGGCGAACTTCATGAGCAAAGGAAGTCTGGTTGGCGTAGATGGCCGTGTCCAAACGAGAAGCTTCGATAATCAAGAGGGTAATCGTGTATATGTAACAGAAATTGTTGCGGATAGCGTGCAATTCCTCGAGACCAAAGGTGGCTCTCAAGGAGGCGGACAAGGTTCTTCTGGATACCAAAATCAGAACTCGAACTTCAACAACAATAATAACAATTTCAATAGCAACAATAACAATAATAATAACTATAATCGAAATAACGACCAAGATCCTTTCCGTGATAAAGGTGAACCGATCGATATTTCCGATGATGATCTACCATTCTAATTTAAGGGAGGCAATCTGATATGGCAGCACGTCGTGGTCGCGCTAAGCGCAGAAAAGTATGTTATTTCACAGCAAATGGCATCACTTACATCGATTACAAAGACGTTGATTTGCTTAGACGTTTCATCTCCGAGCGTGGAAAAATTCTTCCTCGCCGTGTGACTGGAACTTCTGCAAAATACCAGCGTAAATTGACAATCGCTATCAAACGTTCTCGTCAAATGGCTCTATTGCCATACGTGAGCGAGTAATGAGAAAAGCATCATCCTGATGGATGATGCTTTTTTTATATATTTTAATAGCTGAGTATACGACAAGAGGCTCTATATGGAGGGTCTCTTTTTGCATCTAGTTTTCAGAATTTAATTAATTTGATAATAAGCGCCTATTACGAACAAGATGCTTGAATCTCATAGCAGAACCCTTATAATGGGAAAAGTTGATTCTTAATCTGACAGATGGAAAGGAGCATCTATATGGCTGCTACTACACAAACAATTGACAAGCATGTGCAAGTGGAAAATCGTATTCCGTTGATCATTGTCTTAATGGTGGGGAATTTCATTGCATTGATAAATGAAACTGTGATGAATGTCGCTTTGCCCAATATAGAAGAGACCCTTGGAATCCAAACGACGACTGCTCATTGGCTTTCAACCGGTTATATGCTGACAATCGGTATTCTTATTCCGATCAGTGCTTATCTGATGCAGCGTTTTACCACGCGGCAATTATTGCTGACTGCACTATCGTTTTTCTTTATAGGAACGCTGATTGCCGGTATTGCTCCTAACTTTTCAATTCTGTTGCTCGGACGTGTGATTCAAGCTTCTGGTTCAGGGATTATCATCCCGCTTGTAACGACAGTGATCATTACGATCACACCGCTCGCCAAGCGCGGTTCCATGCTTGGGTTGCTCATGGTAGTGATACTGTTTGCACCTGCTATCGGTCCTGTATTTTCCGGTCTTGTTGTGGAACAAGCTTCCTGGCGATTTGTGTTCATCAGCGTATTGCCTGTGACACTTGTTTTGCTTGGCTTTGCTGCTTATTATGTTCGGAATGTGCTGGAGACGAAGCGTACAAAGATCGATATCCTATCTGTCGTGCTGGCAGTGATCGGTTTTGGTTCCATCGTCATCGGATTCAGCAGTGCTGGAGCAGAAGGATGGACAAGTCCGTTAGTATTGGGCGCTTTAATGATTGGCCTAGCTGCGATTGCATATTTCGCTTATCGTCAATTCAATTTGGAGACGCCGATGCTGGATTTGCGCCCATACAAAAATAAAAATTTCTTAATGGCAATTTTAGTGACCATTACAGTCATGATGTGCTTCTTTGCAGCGATGATTCTCTTGCCTGTGTTCATGCAGGATGCTTTAGGAATCAGTGCTTTTGATTCTGGTATAGTCCTGTTCCCAGGCGGTATCATGATTGCAATCATGGCATTGCTTACTGGCCGTCTTTCCGATAGATTCGGTCCTAAGCCATTTGCTATCACAGGAACAGTACTTCTAGTAGCAATGATCGGGTTGATGACGACAATTTCAACTGAAACGACAATGCTGCAGTTTACGTTGCTGTATGTTGGCTTTACTTTCGCAATTGGGCTGATTCTGACACCGATGACGACATTGGGTCTGAACCAATTGACGGAAGAGCTCTATTCTCATGGCAGTGCTTCTCTGAATGCCTTTAATCAAATCTCTGGGGCAATTGGTCCGGCACTGTTCATCACCTTGATGAGCGGCGGGAGCCAAGCTGTAGCTTCCCAGAGTGCTGATCAGGCGATGACAGCTGGCTTACAGTTTGCGTTTACTATTGCAGGGGCCTTTGCTGTTGCCGCCGTAGTATTCGTTCTGTTAGTCAAACAATCCAAACCAGTTCACCATTATCAATACGAATGAAAAATAGCGAGTTCCCTGAGGGGGCTCGCTATTTTTGTAGCTGCTGCACAATTTTGGAAAGATCATCATGAATGATAATATCAAATAGCTCATCCATGACTGTTGGTTCCCGATTGATCAGGATGGATGGCTTTCCAAGTGAGCTGGCGTATTCAGGAAGCATGTTGAATGGACTGACGAGCAGGGATGTTCCTAATACAAGTACCAGTTCGCTCTGCTGTATCGCCCGTTCTGCTCTGTCATGCTCGGTAATCGGATCACCAAACAAAACAACATCCGGCTTCAGCACATGCTCACAACTTTCGCAAACAGGGGTTTCAGCTGCCAATAGATAAGGCAAGCCATAGCTCCTGCCGCAGTTCGGGCATGTGGCACTATTCAAAGTACCATGGTATTCAATGACATGCTCATTACCTGCAAGGGTATGAAGACCATCAACATTCTGGGTGATGACAGCGATTTGTTTTCCGTTCACTTCTAAGTCTCTGAGATAGCGATGTACATGGTTCGGACCGTAATCCTTTAGCAGCTTCACGCGGAAAATATCCTTGTATTTCTGCCAGAAATCTACTGGATTCTTATAAAAATAGTGATTGGAGATATAGTATTCCCGGGATTCATCAGCAGTCCAAAGGCCAGTGGTGGAGCGGAAATCAGGAATACCGCTGGCAGTGGATACGCCAGCTCCAGTCAAGACTGCGACTGATGAAGCACCTGCGATCATTTTAGCTGCTGTTTCCAATTGCATGTTTCATACCTCCAGTGCATTTATTATTTTTTCCAGTATAGCAAAAAAGGCAGAAGGAAGCAGATAACAGCAAAATCCGAACAATCGGATTTGCTATAATTATTAGAAAACATATTGACAATGACTGTAAGTCTGCTATGATAAATAAAAAATTGAACCAAAACATAACTATGTTGATGAAGATCATACCTTTGTTCGTGATTATCCAAGAGAGCTAGTGGCTGGTGTGAACTAGCATAATTCGTCAAAGGGCAGCACTTCTGAATAGGCAGGCTGAATTTAGTAGGTTTGTCCGGTATATGCCCGTTATGCATAGCTTCAATGAAGGCTGTCGTGTGGAAGCAGACAGTGAAAAAGGGTGGCACCGCGTGAGTAGATCCAAGCTTTTCGCCCCTTACTTATCAGGTAAGGGAGCGGAAGGCTTTTCTTATGGGCTCTTTTACCTGTGAAGATATCTTACAATCCAAGGAGGAAAAGAAATTATGTTACCAGATCAACTTTTACTACGGATTCCAGGACCATCACCAATTCCGCCTAGTGTACAGCGCGCAATGAGCCAGCCGATGATCGGCCATCGCGGTGCAGAGACAACAGCTTTGCTGCAGCGGATCAAGCCGAAATTGAAGCCCGTATTCGGAACAGAACACGATGTACTGCTTGTGACAGGCAGCGGTACAGCCGGCTTGGAAGCGGCAGTAGCCAATACTTCCAAGCCAGGAGATGACGTGTTGATTGTAGTCGTAGGTGCTTTTGGTGATCGATTTGTAAAAATAGCCCAAGCATATCAGCTTCAAGTACATCGTTTGGACGTTACATGGGGAGAAGCGGTAAATCCGGAGGATATCAAGACATTCTTGCATAAACATCCGGAAATCAGCTCTGTTTTCGTCACATATTGTGAAACGTCCACAGGAGTGCTGAACCCAATCAAGGAAATCGCAGAAGCAGTCCATGATGTATCGGAGGCTTTGGTCATCGTTGATGGCGTATCCTGTGTGGCAGGTGTAGAGACGGAATTTGATAAATGGGGCATCGACATTTTGGTGACAGGAACGCAAAAGGCATTTATGCTGCCTGGAGGCATGTTCTTCGCTGTAGTAAGTGACCGGGCATGGCGTGTGATTGAAGCAAATACTCAACCCCGGTTCTATCTGGATCTGACAAAATATCGGGATGGACTCGAAAAGGACAGCACACCATTCACACCGGCTTTATCCATATTGTTCGGACTGGAGCAAGTGCTCTCATTGCTTGAGGAAGAAGGGCTGGAGCAGGTGTATGCTAGACATCGGCTGATGCGGGATATGACAAGAGCTGCTTTCCGTGCGTTAGATATACCGTTGCTAGTAGAGGATGCTAATGCTTCTCCGACAGTTACGGCCATTAAACCGGCAGACTTCGACGCCGAGCAGCTGCGTAAGCAAGTGAAGCAGGAGTTCAACCTGGCGTTTGCAGGCGGACAGCAGCATATGAAGGGAGAAATTTTCCGGATTGGTCATATGGGATATTGCTCTCCGGCAGATGTACTGCAGATTATCGGAGCAGTGGAAATCGGTCTTGTGAAAATTGGCAAACAGATCACATTAGGCGCAGGCACAGCAGCAGCACAGCAAATCTACTTGGAACAAGGAGCGAATTGAACATGACTTACCACGTACTAATCAGTGATCCGTTAAGTGAAGAAGGCATGGCCCCATTAACACAAGCAGATGACTTTGCTGTTACAGTGGACACTGGCCTGACGGAAGCAGAAATCATCCAAAAGATCAGTAAATATCATGCGCTGCTTGTCCGCAGCCAGACGACTGTTACACGTGCAATCATGGAAGCAGCTCCTAATCTTAAAGTGATCGGGCGTGCTGGTGTTGGGGTGGATAATATCGATCTGGAAGCTGCAACAGAGCTTGGCATAGTCGTTGTCAACGCACCGGATGGGAATACTAACTCCGCTGCTGAGCATACAGTTGCGATGATGATGTCACTTGCGCGCAACATCCCGCAGGCTTTCCTTGCTTTGAAGGAAGAACGCTGGGAACGTAAGCAGCATATCGGCGTGGAATTGAAAGGTAAGACACTTGGTATTGTCGGCATGGGACGAATCGGGGCAGAAGTTGCATACCGTGCAAAGGGACAGCGTATGGATGTAATCGCCTATGATCCATTCCTGACAAAAGACCGTGCGGATAAGATGGGGATTGGCTATGGAACACTGGAAGAGGTCTTTGCTGCGAGTGACTTCCTGACAGTTCATACCCCATTGCTGAAAGAAACACATCATATGATTTCCACTGAAGCTTTCGCACAGATGAAAGATGGTGTGCAGATCATGAACTGTGCAAGAGGCGGGATTATTGATGAGGATGCTTTGTATGAAGCAATCATCAGCGGGAAGGTAGCTGGCGCTGCATTGGATGTGTTCGAAGAGGAGCCGGCAGTTCATCATAAACTGCTGGAGCTGCCGCAGGTTATTGCCACACCGCATCTAGGTGCAAGCACAGTGGAAGCGCAGGAAAACGTTGCGATTGACGTCAGCAAAGATGTGATGCAGATTCTGCAAGGAGGTCAGGCGATCCATCCGGTCAACTTCTCTTCCATTTCTCCTGAAGTGATGCGGAAAATCCAGCCTTACTTTGATCTTGCTGAAAAGCTCGGAGCCTTCCTGGCGCGCACAATGCCTGATGCAATAGAGGAAGTGACCGTCTATTATGCGGGAGATCTGGCAGACCAAGAGGTTGCTCCATTGACACGAAATACAGTCAAAGGGTTGCTGCAGCGTTATCTAGGAAATGTAAATGACGTAAACGCGACTCACCTAGCCAAGAAACGCGGTATCACAATCAATGAGCAAAAAACATCTACAACAAGAGGTTTCACTAGTCTGGTAACAGTCGAGGCAAAATCGGCAACCGTGACGCATCAAGTAGCAGGAACATTGGTTAATGGTTTAGGAGCACGTATTGTGAAGGTGGATGACTATTATGTCGATGTCACGCCAGCCGGCCATATGTTGCTCGTCCGACATAAAGACCAGCCAGGAGCAATTGGCCGTGTAGGTACATTACTTGCTAAATACGCAGTCAATATCGCAACGATGCAGGTAGGGCGCTCAAATGAGGGCGGCGACGCAATCATGATGCTGACGGTCGATAAAGAGCCGCAGAAAGAAGAAGTGGAAGGATTAAAACAGCTGGATGACATTTTTGATGTGACAGCTATCACGATATAAAAAAAGCGAGCAGACTATGTCTGCTCGCTTTTTTAGCGCTTTTTGGCTTTTAACATATAAAATATCGGAAGGCCGATGACTGCTATTCCGATTGAGAGAAGGCAGCTAAGGAAGTCTGTGAATAATGTACTGATCAAGACAAACAAAGAGCCTGCAATTGCTGCAATCGGGATGAACGGATAGAGCGGCACACTATAAGCACGTTCTTTTCCTTTATTACGCCTCCGCAAGATGAAAACAGCATAAAAAGCGAGAACATAAAACATATAGATCGTGAAAATGCTGATTTCAGACAGCTTATCAGGATTGCTGACAAGCATGAAGATGATAGAAAGCACAAGCTGCAAAATGACTGCGACCCAAGGTGTATGCAAGGTAGGATGCACCTTTTTGAGCAGGTTGGAAAACGGCAGCTGACCGCGTTCAGCCATTGCGAATGGAATACGCGGGAATGTGAGGATCTTACCATTTAGACAGCCGAAAATGCTGACGATGATACCCAAACTAACGATAATCTCACCGGCATCACCTAGCACAAGCTTAGCTGCTGTGCTAGCTGCATTTGTGTTCAGACTTACAATTTCTGCTGCAGGCAGGATATAAAGCATGGCAGCGTTGATAAACAGGTAACAAGCTGTCACGATCAGAATACCGCCGATCATCGCTCTTGGTAATGTCTTTTCCGGATTCTTCATTTCGCCGCCCATGGAAGCAAGCATGATCCAGCCATCATAAGCGAACAGTGTGGCTAATACGGCCGCGCCGAAGTTTATATCGGAAATGGCTTCCGGTACTGCGCTGAAAAAGTCCGCATCGCCTTTCCAAAAACCGAAGATAACAATAAGCAGGATTGGGAGCAGCTTGCCGATTGTCGTAACAAGCTGTACAGCACCGCCGAGTTTTGTGCCTAATATGTTAATGATACAAAGGAACACGACGCTTGCGATACCAACAGCCGCTGTCCATTTTGTATTCCAGCCGAACAAATTGACCATGAGAGTTCCGAAGTATAGTCCGAGAGCCCCGATGATGGCTGGTCCATAAAGAATCGTTTGCACCCAGCCGCATAAGAAGCCCCATAGTTCTCCATACGTTTCTTCTAAGTACGCGTACAAACCGCCAGTCTTTGGAATTTGTACACCGACTTCAGCAATGGTCAGACCGCCAGCGAGTGTCAGCAGTCCGCCGATTAACCAAGCGAGCATAGCAATTTCAGAACTGCCAGCATGACTCAGCACAGGGCCTGGCTTCATAAATACTCCAGAGCCGATGATGGTTCCTACTACGATGGATAAACCTAGAAATAGTCCGATTTCCTTCTTTAATGCTGTGTTCTCTGGTTGATTCATGATGTCACTCCTTATCGACGCAGCATACTGCATTCCTTTAGTGTAGTAATGAAGATATGTAGTTCATTATAGGAAATGTGCCTGCAAATAGAAACTAGAAAAAGTATTCTGACATGTAAGGGTTTTATCATAAAAGAAAGGAGCTTGCAGCAATCTGCAGCTCCTCTGGATAGTGTCTCCAAATAAAGAGTAGTTATGTGTTTGTTCAGCCTAGCGGCATTGCTTTGCGCTGGCGCTTTTCGAATGTTTGAATCTCAGTATAGCCGACCTGTTTGGCAAGCTCTATTGCCTGTTGGTATGCATAACCTACATGCTTTGGTGCGTGTGCATCGGAGTTTATCACGATGCCGACACCAGCATCATAGCATTTCTGCAATAGTACGGGATCGGGATATATTTCCCCGACTGGCTTCCGCAGACCAGCTGTGCTGATTTCAATGCATGTGTCATTTTCTGAGAGCGCTTTGACAACTCGATCATATTCTCCTTCGACAAAGGCTTGATCGTCTGGTTTATAGCCGAAAATCTTAATCAGATCAATATGGCCGACAAAGCTGAATAACTTGGACTGGGCAAGTGTGATGATTTGGTCATAATAATCACGGTACGCCTGCTTCAGATCCCGTTTTTCATATTCTTCTTTATAAATATCCAGATCGATTCCCCACTCACGAATCCAGTGGACGGACCCGATGACGTAGTCGAAAGGATGCTGATCGAGGAATTCTGCCATTTCGGCTTCCTTACCAGGTGTGTAATCCATCTCGATTCCCATTTTGACAGGAAGTTCAGCTTGTTTGATCTCTTTGAAAAAAGCGAGATAATCCTGAAAATGAAGTGTCCGGCGGTTTTCTACCCACGGGTTGGATAGGATTTTGTTTGTTTCTTGAAAGAAGTATGCATGCTCCGAAATCCCGAATTCTTCAATCCCTTTTTCTTTCGCCGCACTGAGATATTGGCGGATATAGTCCAAAGTAAACGAGCCAGTTTCTGCCATATGTACATGATAATCGGTCAACAAAACGTCCAACTCCTAACGGTTAAGTTAAAAATAGTGTGACATATTCTGCAGGATGTTCCAAGAGGAGATTTCACAACCTGCCCGAAAGCTGAACTTCTGAAATAATAAAAAAAGCTCCGCCTTTATAAGGAAGAGCTTTCCAGGGATATAGGATTAGAAGATAGAGTGCAAGTAACCGCCGATGCTGCTGATTAAAAGTGTTGCTGCGAGAATCGCATTGAAGTGACTATTTTTCATGGTATTCCGGTCCTTTCCGTAGATTGAATTGGTTTTTGTTTACCCGTTTCGTTGTGTTTATAACCTGATCTGATCTTGGAATAATCATAGCACGCAGGAATCTTGTACTTCTTCCTGTTTCGGTAGAAAAATTGTGTAAAAAGTGTGGAAAAGAAAAATCGACTGCATGCTTGTCGCGATGCAGCCGATTTTGAGGTTCGTCTCATTAGTGGCTAATGAGGTATGTAGTATGTAGTGCTAACCCGTTGTAAGGTTGTCTCACTATTATAAAGGCTCATTTCAGAAAAATAAACAGGTAAATTAAGATATTCACAAACTTAGCAGCTGGTGGGACTATCTTCACGGCGAATCATTTGTTTGAAGACTTTCTTTCGGGTATAATCGTGGGGTAGCATTTTTTCGGATGAACAGCTTTTTTCTCATGCCTTCGTCCATTACAAACGAACGTAAGCACAGCCTATGCAGCTGTGCTTTTTCTACAAGTGCAAGATTACATATTTAAATGGGGTGTCACGATTCATGAACAATACTCGACAATTGACGGAAGGAGCTATGCTTGCGGGGATTTATCTGGTGCTGCTGCTTATCGCAACTTTTGCACCAGTGATCAGTATCCTGGCGACGTTCGCCATGCCAGTACCGATCATCCTCTATTGGATCCGCCATGGTTTCAAGCCAGGTATCTACTTTGCTATCGCCATTCTGCTTCTTTCCTTCATAGGGACACTTGCCGGGTTTTTCATTACGATTTCAGTTGTGATTGGAGCGGCAGCGACGGGTTATTCCCTTCATCACAAGCAATCGACTTATGAAGCTTTATTAAAAGGAACTGCAGGGTATGCACTAGGATTCACTATATTCCTGGCAGGTACGCAATTTGTATCAGGAATAAACATCATTGACGAAGTTCAAACAAGCTATCAGGCTACGATCCAATCGGTTCAATCTGAGATGGATACGGTCGGGGTGACAGTAACAGATGCCCAGTGGGAACAGGTCAATGCTATGTTTGATTATATCATGGTGCTGATTCCGACAATGATTGCTGCCGGCTCCCTGCTGTATGCTTTCATCACGCAATGGCTGGCTCAAAAGATCCATAATCGTCAGAGCAAAGATCGGATCCTTTATCCGCCATTCCGCCGATTCAACCTGCCGGTCATCGTATTATTCATCTATTTCATCGGTTCATTCGCCCGCTGGTTCGATATGGATCCAAATGGATGGCTCTATCCGATTGTCGCCAATGTCACGGAGCTTGCCGGAATCCTTCTCGTGCTGCAAGGATTCTCGTTCTTCTTCTATTTTGCCCACCACCGGAATCTGCCAAAAGTCCTGCCGATTCTTGCGGTCGTACTATCGGTCCTTTTCGGGACAGTACTGCTGTATCTTGTGCGTATTTTGGGTATAATTGATGTAGGATTCAGGCTGCGGGAGCGGATGAGCAGCAAAAAGTAGCATGGTCGCGGAATTTAGGTTTAGGAGCTGACATATATGCCAGAGATATTTAAGAAACCAGCATTGAGTAAGCATTTGATCGTGACATATGTACTTGCTGTCATCCTGCTTGTTTGTGTATGGTTTTATGAATGGAAGCTTGGGCTGCCGCTGACAGTGCTCCTGGCTCTGTCTTTTTTCTACAGTATACTGACGGAACAGCGAATGCAGGACCAGACGGAGGAGTACATTTCGACAATGTCCCACCGTGTCAAGAAGGTCGGCGAGGAAGCACTTTTGGAGATGCCGATCGGGATCGTACTGTACAGCGAGAATTACCAGATTGAATGGACGACGCCTTATATGAATAGGTTTGCGGAGGATACACTTGTGGGTGCCCCGCTGGATGATTTATCTGATGCGCTGATACCAGCAATCAAGGACGAAAAAAACGAGGTTTGGATTACGCTTGATGATTATGATTTCCTGACAGTGATCAAAAAGGAAGAGCGGCTTCTGTATTTATTCGATCGGACGAAGCAGTTGGAAATCCAGAACTTATATAATGAAGAACAGACCGTTCTAGCTATCATTTTTCTTGATAACTATGAAGAGATGACCCAGAATCTGGATGACACAGCGAAAAGTCAGATCAATTCCCGTGTGACAGCTCAATTGAATGAGTGGTCACGCCAAAAAGGTCTTTACTTAAAGCGTACATCTCAGGAACGATTCTTGGCAGTACTCAATCAGCGCATTTTGAGGGAACTGGAAAAGACGAAATTTGAGATTCTCGATGAAATTCGCGGCTTGATAACAGATCAGAATATACCGATCACCCTTAGTATAGGTGTCGGAGCCGGCGGGCAGACATTACCTGAGCTTGGGGAACTTGCACAATCAAGCTTGGATTTGGCGTTGGGACGTGGCGGAGACCAGGTTGCCATCAAAGGAGAAGCCGGCAAGGTGCGCTTCTATGGCGGCAAAACGAATCCGATGGAAAAACGGACCAGGGTTCGGGCACGTGTTATATCTCATGCGCTGAAGGAATTGGTCAAGCAGAGTGAGCAGGTGCTCATCATGGGGCATAAAGCGCCGGATATGGATTCAATCGGAGCTGCCATCGGAATCTTGAAAATTGCAGAAGCAAATGATATTGTCGGGCATATTGTCCTTGACAAGCAGGATATTACAGGCGTTTCTAAGCTGATGTCGGCCATTCAAAAGGATGAAGAGCTTTGGGAACAATTCATCAGTCCAGAAGAAGCGCTCGATCGTGTAACGAAGAACACACTTGTTGTCGTTGTTGATACGCACAAGCCTGTAATGGTAGCTGATGATAGACTGCTCAGCAAAACGGAACATGTTGTGGTGATCGACCACCATCGCCGGGCAGAGGAATTCATTGAAAAGCCGACGCTCGTCTATATGGAGCCATATGCATCCTCGACAGCAGAGCTTGTGACAGAGCTATTGGACTATCAGCCTAAGAAGCTGCGATTGTCCACCTTGGAAGCAAGTGCCTTGCTCGCGGGAATTATTGTCGATACGAAAAGCTTCACGCTTCGTACCGGGTCAAGAACATTCGATGCGGCATCCTATTTACGCTCCAAAGGCGCTGATACCGTCCTTGTCCAGCGTTTCATGAAAGAGGACTTGGATACGTATGTCAAACGGGCGCACTTAATTGAGAATACGGAGCTCTACCGGGAAGGCATCGCAATTTCTGCAGGTGAAAAAGGGCAGGTATTCGGGCCGGTTGTCATTGCTCAGGCAGCAGATACATTGCTGACGATGGATGGTGTGAGTGCCAGCTTTGTCATTTCCGAGCGGGAAGATGGCCGTATTGGTATCAGCGCCAGATCACTTGGACAAGTGAATGTTCAAGTGATCATGGAGAGGATGAATGGCGGCGGACATTTGACAAATGCTGCTACACAGATCGCTGACACAACAGTAGAAGCAGCGAAGGAAGAGTTGCAGCTGATCATTGATGAATATGTTGAAGGGAGAAAAGAAGAATGAAAGTAATCTTTACAGAAGACGTAAAAGGTAAAGGGAAAAAAGGACAAGTAAAAGAAGTGCCAGATGGTTATGCACGCAATTACTTGCTTAAAAATAACTTGGCTGTACCAGCTACAAAAGGCAATGTGAAAGTACAGGAAGCAAAAGACAATAAACAGCATCAGCTTGAACTCCAGGAAGTGGAGGATGCGAAAAAATTGCGTGAAACGCTTGCTAACCTAACAGTAGAAGTAAAAGCGAAATCCGGAGAAGGCGGCCGTCTATTCGGATCTATCACAAGCAAACAAATCGCTGATGAGCTGAAAAAAGCTCATAAAATTAAATTGGACAAACGGAAGATCGAACTGAACGAACCGATCCGGGCTCTTGGTTATCGTGACTTGGATGTGAAGCTGCATCCGGAAGTAACAGGTAAAGTGAAAGTCCATATCAGCGAGCAATAATATTTTTTCCAACAAAATACTAGCAGTTTTCCATCCCCCTTTTTACACAAAAGGGGGATATTTCGGTACAATGGTAGCAGTATGCCAGAAATGGGGGAATCATGATGGAAGAAGTCTGGAATGATCGGACCCCTCCACATAATATAGAAGCAGAGCAAGCTGTAATTGGTGCTATTTTCCTGGAACCGGAAGCTTTATCGAGAGCATCGGAACAGGTTGTAGCGGACGATTTCTACCGAGCAAGCCACCAGCGTATCTTTGATGCGATGATGCGCCTATCCGATAGGGGAGAACCAGTTGACCTGGTAACCGTCACCACTGCACTTGCTAATGCAAAATTGTTGGAGGAGGTCGGTGGCGTTTCGTATTTGAGCGATCTTGCTAACGCCGTTCCAACTGCAGCAAATATTGAATATTACAGCAAAATCGTAGCTGAAAAGGCGCTGCTGCGCCGACTTATACGTTCTGCCACGGATATTGTCACATCCAGCTTCGCTAAAGAAGATGCTGTCGAGGATGTTCTCAACGAAGCAGAGAAATCGATTATGGAAGTATCCGGCCGTAAAAATTCCGGAGCTTTTCAGAACATAAAGGACGTTTTGATCGAAGTATACGATAATATCGAGAAATTACATCATCAAAACGCTTCTATTACAGGTATTCCGACTGGTTACCGTGACTTAGATAAAATGACCTCCGGATTCCAGCGTAATGATTTGATCATCATTGCTGCCCGTCCTTCTGTAGGTAAGACAGCATTTGCCTTGAACATTGCACAAAATGTATCGATACATGCAGGGGAAAATGTAGCTATCTTCAGCTTGGAGATGGGTGCATCACAGCTTGTATCACGTATGCTCTGTGCAGAGGGGAATATCGATGCACAGCGTCTGCGGACAGGAAGTCTGCAAGCGGAAGACTGGGCCAAACTCACGATGGCAATGGGGAGCCTGTCTAATGCAGGGGTTTATATCGATGATACGCCTGGTATCCGTGTAAGTGATATCAGGTCCAAATGCCGTCGTCTGAAGCAGGAAGGCGGATTGGGGATGATCCTGATTGATTACTTGCAGCTCATCATGGGTTCAAGCTCTGGAAAAGGAGAAAACCGTCAGCAGGAAGTATCGGAAATCTCCCGTTCCTTAAAAGCTCTAGCCCGTGAGCTGGAAGTGCCAGTAATCGCTCTATCACAGCTTTCTCGTGGAGTAGAGCAGCGACAGGACAAACGTCCGATGATGTCCGACTTGCGTGAATCAGGAAGTATCGAGCAGGATGCCGATATCGTCGGCTTCTTGTATCGTGATGATTATTACGACAAAGAATCGGAGAAACAGAATATCATTGAGATCATTCTGGCTAAGCAGCGTAACGGCCCGGTAGGAACAGTCGAGCTGGCGTTTGTGAAAGAGTATAATAAATTCGTAGATTTGGATCATAGATATTCGGAAAGCGATGTTCCACCGGCATGATTACTGCACCCTATCAATCGATAGGGTGTTTTTTAACGAACAAATATAGGTCTTAGTCAGTAAATGTTCGGTTGTATCATTGACATGTGTTTTGGGGATTGATACACTTTAGAGGTGTTAAAAATAGTTTATTTGGCGGAGGTGCCACACAGATGTCCTCAGTAGTAGTAGTAGGAACCCAATGGGGAGATGAAGGGAAAGGGAAGATCACTGACTTCCTTTCACAAAATGCCGAAGTTGTTGCTCGTTATCAAGGCGGGAACAATGCTGGCCACACAATTAAATTCGATAATGTCACATATAAGCTTCACTTGATTCCATCGGGAATTTTCTTCCCGGAAAAGAAATGCGTATTAGGCAACGGTATGGTAATTGATCCAAAGGCGCTGCTAGAAGAATTGAAATATTTGCACGAGCGCAATGTCAGCACAGATAATCTTGTTATTTCCAACCGTGCACATGTCATTCTTCCGTATCATCTGAAATTGGATGAGCTTCAGGAAGAAGCAAAAGGTGTTAATAAAATCGGTACAACTAAAAAAGGTATCGGTCCTGCTTACATGGATAAAGCAGCCCGCATGGGTATCCGAATTGCAGATTTGCTGGACAAAGATGCTTTCCGTGAAAAGCTGGAACAGAACTTGGACGAAAAGAACCGCCTGTTCGAGAAAGTTTATGAAAGCAAAGCCTTCACAGTAGAAGAAATCCTTGATGAGTACTATGAATATGGACAGCAAATCGCGAAGTATGTAACAGATACATCCGTTGAGCTGAACAATGCACTGGATCAAGGCCGCCGCGTACTGTTTGAAGGTGCACAGGGTGTCATGCTTGATATCGACCAAGGTACTTATCCGTTCGTTACAAGCTCCAACCCGATTGCTGGGGGAGTTACGATCGGTTCTGGTGTAGGTCCGACTAAAATCAATCACGTTGTTGGTGTTTCCAAGGCATACACAACTCGTGTCGGTGATGGTCCGTTTCCAACAGAATTGCATGATGAGATCGGTGATCAGATCCGTGAAGTCGGTCGTGAATACGGTACAACAACAGGCCGTCCGCGCCGTGTGGGCTGGTTCGATAGCGTAGTTGTCCGTCATGCGCAGCGCGTGAGCGGTATTACAGATCTTTCTTTGAACTCGATCGATGTACTGACAGGGATCGAAACCTTGAAAATCTGTGTTGCTTATCGTTACAAAGGCGAAGTCATGGAGCATTTCCCAGCAAGCCTGAAAGAATTGGCGCAATGTGAGCCAGTTTATGAAGAGCTGCCAGGCTGGACAGAAGATATTACAGGTGTTCGCAACTTGAGCGAGCTTCCAGCGAATGCGCGCCACTATCTTGAGCGTATTTCCCAGCTTACAGGTATTCCACTAAGCATCTTCTCTGTAGGTCCAGACCGTACACAAACAAACGAAGTAAGAAGTGTATACAGCCAATAAGTTGAAAAATCGTCCATAGGGGCGATTTTTTCTTTTTTCTTCCAAAAACTGCCGAATCGACCCCTTGCAAAGACATTTGACCGAAATTGCTGTAAAATAGGAAGGGTATGCAAACACTGAACTAGTAATAAAAGATAATACAATTCAGATAAAAAACACTGGAAAGCGTGGGAATACGATGAACCATAAGATCTTAGTGGTGGACGACGAAAAACCAATCGCTGATATATTGAAATTCAACTTAGAGAAGGAAGGATACGAGGTGATCTGTGCATATGACGGTGATGAAGCTGTCGAATTAGTGCAGCAAGAGAACCCGGATTTGATCCTTTTGGATATTATGCTGCCGAACAAAGATGGCAATGAAGTTTGCCGTGAAGTGCGGAAGACACATAATATGCCGATCATCATGCTGACTGCAAAAGATGCAGAGATTGATAAGGTACTCGGTCTTGAGCTTGGTGCTGATGACTATGTCACAAAACCTTTCAGCAACCGGGAAGTGATTGCCCGTGTTAAAGCGAATTTACGCAGACAGGCTCAAATTCCAGAGGATGACAGCAAAGAAAACAAAGATATCGAAATCGGTAAGCTTGTCATTCATCCGGAAGCCTATACCGTTACAAATGATGGCGTACAGGTAGAACTGACGCATCGTGAATTTGAATTGCTTCATTACCTTGCCCGTCACAGCGGACAAGTCATGACACGTGAACATTTGCTGGAGACAGTATGGGGATATGACTATTTCGGCGATGTACGCACAGTTGACGTAACTGTCCGCCGTCTCCGGGAGAAAATCGAAGACAATCCGAGCAGTCCGCTCTGGATCATTACACGCAGGGGTGTAGGTTATTATCTTCGCAGCCCTGAACAGGAGTAACATCTATGAATAAAATAGGCTTTTTCCGTTCTGTGAGCCTAAAACTGGTTGTCGTTTACATTTTGCTGCTGATCATCGCCCTTTTGTTGATCGGCGTCTTTTTTACCAACAGCTTGGAAAACCAGCTGATAAGAAATACGCGTGATTCTCTTGATTCCAATATGCAATGGCTGGAGCAATCATTAGCTCAGGAATTTGAAGAAGAGCGTTCCCCGACCGATCCTACATTAGAGGAAGACATCGCGGATTTACTGAAGACTTATTCAGAGGGCGGAGAGACAAAAATACAGGTAATTGATATACAGAGGCAGCTTGTCGGGACAAGTGAGCTTGGTGATCAGACTTCAATCGGTTCCAGGGTGACAGACAATAATATCGTTCAAGCGATCACGAATAATGGTTTTGCACCTGCATCGGAGACAAAGCTTAACATCGTTATAGATAAAGCCACAGGCGATCGCACGCTGAAATCGTATTACAACATCGAAGGAACAGATAGTAATGGCGAGAGTGAACTGCTCGGCTTGATTTATGTTCGTACGTCGATTGAAGATGTCTATAGTCAGCTGAAAAGCACGAACCTTATCTTCTTGCGCGCCACATTTATCGCACTTATCTTTGCAGCTATCCTAGGGGTACTCATTGCCCGGGCAATAACGAAACCAATCAAGGAAATGCAAAAGCAGGCCCGTGTTATGGCAACTGGGGACTTCTCCAAACGAGTGAATGTCTATGGAGAGGATGAAATTGGGCAGCTAGCCCGTACTTTCAATCACATGAATGATGAACTCCGGCAAGCACATATGCGGACTGAGGGAGAACGCCGCAAGCTTAGTTCTGTCCTTTCTCATATGTCAGATGGTGTCATCGCGACCGACAGGAATGGAGCTATCACGCTAATGAATGCTCCAGCAGAGAGTCTGATTGGACGAAGTGCTGACGAAGTACGCGGTCAATTCCTAATTGAAGTATTGAATCTGAATGAAAAGATAGTCGATATAACAGAGATTCAGGAAACAGGATCGATCATCATTGATATGAGTGATGATGACCAGTATTTGCTGCTGCGATGCAATTTCTCGATCGTGCAGGATGAATACGAGCAAATCAGCGGGTTCATCACTGTAATCAGTGATGTTACCGAACAGGAACAAATTGATCAAGAACGCCGGGAGTTTGTATCAAACGTATCTCACGAGCTCCGGACTCCGCTGACAACCATGAGGAGTTATTTGGAGGCACTGACAGATGGTGCATGGAAGGATGAATCAATCGCACCGCATTTCCTTGACGTAACCCAGCAGGAAACGGATCGGATGATCCGGCTTGTCAATGATCTGCTGCAGCTCTCCCGTATGGATAGCAGCAACTACACGATGGAGTGGGATCGAATTAATTTTGTTGACTTCTTCCATCACGTAATTGACCGTTTTGAAATGAACAAGCGCGATGATATCCATTTCGAACGCTATTTGCCGAAGGAAGAAGCGCTCGTCACGATTGATAAAGATAAAGTTATGCAAGTTTTGGATAACGTGATTAGTAATGCAATCAAATATTCTCCCGATGGCGGTACCATCCGTTTCCGCCTTCGTAAAGACAGCCAGAAGCTATTAGTCAGCATTTCCGATGAGGGTATGGGTATCGCATATGAAAAACTAGATAAGATATTCGAACGATTTTACCGGACGGACAAAGCTCGTACACGTAAACTGGGTGGAACGGGTCTTGGCCTTGCAATTGCGAAAGACCTTGTCGAAGCGCATCATGGTGTCATTTGGGCAGAGAGCAAGGAAGGAAGAGGCACGACCGTGCTCTTCACCATTCCGATAAACCGGAAAAGGGGTGAGGTGCGATGAAGATGGAAACTTTCAATACGATTCTTCTAATCATACTTGTGGCATTAAGTTTGGTCCTGACAGCCTATGTATGGACATTTCAGCCTAACAGTTTGAAATCAGATTCAATCGGCACTGAAGAACCTAAAACATTGGACGGGACAGAAAAACAGCTGGCTGATGTGGTTCGGCCCACGCATACGTATGTGCATAACGGTGGCAGTCACTTTGTTTTTACTTCTAAGGATGAAGAGCAGGTCTTCGTGAATGGATTGGCTGACTGGACACTTACGAATACCAAATCAGGAAGCGTAACGGAACTGCCCCAGACGAGTATAGAACTTGTTTATCCGGTGACTGTTGCCTATTCCCAGCTGAATGCTCTCTTCCAGGTTGAAGGAGCAGAGAACGTAACAAACAGACTTGGTAACGGTGGCTTTACAAGACTGTATTTGGAACCGAGCAAAGATGGCAGGACGACAAAATTGACTTTTGTCAACGAACGGCAGGAAAACCCATTGGAGAGTGTCGTAACTGCTACTGCCACAAATAGTGTCTATGATTTCATTCACGATGAGGATAAACTCAATGCTGCAGTTTCCTTATCAGATACAAATGAATGGAATAGAATTTATCTGCCGGAAACGGCTGATGTTAACGATAGTATTGTCCGCGGCGAGACGATTACCAGGAATGATTTCGCGGATGTTTATATGGAGGAAAAATCTGTACAAGGTACAGATCAATATACGGATAGCAACTTATTAGAAATGATCAAGTTCAGAAACAATGGTCAATTCGCTTCTTATCAATATAATTCAACCTCTTCCAGCGTAGGGACAACGAGCAGGACGGATCAGCTGCAATCTGCAATCAATGCCATCAATACGCATAAGGGATGGACGGATGATTATAATTTGTATGCTATAAGCGGAGAAAACAACTTTACATTTCAGTTTCGGATGATAAGTAACGGCTATCCTGTTTTTCAGACAAATGATCTTTCCTTGATTTCTATCCGCATGCAGGATAATCTTCCCGAACCAGTAAGCTATGAGAGGACGCTCCTTAACATTGGTGTTGCCGGTGGTTCACAGAATGAATATCAGCTAACAGCACAGCAAGTGATAGACTGGATCAATGAAAACAAGTATAGTCCGCGTGATATCCAGGATGCTATCATTGGGTATCGCTTGGAAGATAACGATGATTCTGCTATTTACAAATATCATCTGAAACCAAGCTGGTATGTGAAATACCAGGGAGAATGGTATGAGGTAGGAGACAGTGAGACAGGGGGAGAGAGCTGATGCAGTGGAATAAAATAAAGCTCATGTTCATTCTCGCCTTCCTTGTCTTAAACATTTATCTCATCTTTCAGCTGTTTCCGCAGGAAGAAACGGAACAGCTAGTACTGGAGACAGAAAGCCAGGATAAAGTTCTGTCCACTGTGACAGGGTATAATGAGCTTTCTGATGAAGAAACGGAACCAAATCAGCAATATGAAGCTAAAAAGCTTCTTTTTACAGAAGAAGAATTAGAAAAGATCCCATCAAAGGATCAAATGGACCTTGATATCAGCTCGCGTAATCAGCTTGTTGCGAAATTTAAGGAACCACAAGAATTGCCGATCGAGGTTCCGATCGATGAAGATAAAGAGCAGACAGCTGAAAAATTAAGCACCTTTGTCGATGATTATGTCCTGCACGGAAATGATTATACCTATTGGGGCAGGCAAGGGAATAAACTGCTATTTTTCCAGAAGACAAGTGAAGGACAAACTTATTTTAGTCCGGATAGCATGCTACTTGTCACTATCAATGACGAGTACGATGTAACCGAATATACACAAACATATATCGAGGATTTTAAAAAGAGCGAGCATAACGGGGATCTAAAGCAGTATTCAGAGAAGCAGGCGGTTAAAGCACTGCAAAGTCAGCAGTATATTGAGGCCAATGACACAATTGAAGTGGAAAAAGGCTTCTATCCGACTATTGAGCTTTCTTCAAAGCCGAACTATGCACCTGCGTACAAAATAACAGTGAACAATACGAAGCATTACTTTTATTTGCTGCTGCCGGATTATCCATATGTGTACGCACCGACCGAGTCAGGTTTTCTAAGCAGTTTACAGCCAGAGACAGAAGAAACACAATAAGAGGTGAAACAGCATGACGTTAAGCTTTAGCGTACTTGCTTCAGGCAGTTCTGGGAATGCGTTCTTTATCGGAACGGAAAAAGAGCGCATCCTGGTCGATGCTGGTCTGACAGGCAAGGAGCTGCAGCGTTTATTGGAGGAGGCAGGAATCGATCCGGCGACACTGACGAAAATCCTAGTCACACATGAGCATAGTGACCATATAAAGGGATTAGGTGTGGCGGCAAGGAAATTCGATCTGCCGATCTATGCAAACGAAAAGACATGGAAAGCGATGGAGAACAGCATCGGGAAAATACCTTTGGATCATAAATTCATTTTTGACATGGAAGAGACGAAAACATTTGGAGATCTGGATGTGCAGTCCTTCGGTGTATCCCATGATGCGGCAGAGCCGATGTTTTATGCTTTCCATCACGAAGGTAAAAAGGTAGCGTTAGTGACAGATACTGGTTATGTATCCGATCGAGTGAAGAAAATCGTCGAGAAAGCAGATGCTTATATTTTTGAAGCAAACCATGATGTAAGTATGCTGCAAATGGGCGCCTATCCGTGGAATGTAAAACGAAGGATACTTGGTGACCTTGGTCACGTATCCAATGAAGACAGTGCGCTTGCTCTTACAGACTTGATTGATAACAATACGAAACGCATTTATCTTGCACATCTGAGCCGCGATAACAATATGAAGGACCTTGCACGGCTTGCAGTTGGAAATATCCTGCAGGAGCGAGGCTTTGATTTGAATAAACACATTGAGTTGCATGATACTGATCCAAAAACACCGACACCGATTTTCCAGATAGTTTAAATTTCCGAAATCGTGGAAAGATAGCTATATCGAAAAGAATTGGAACGGAGGCTAATATGGACTACTTTGATGATCACCAGAAGGAACCGGAAAAACCGAAGCGCACAAGCTGGCTGCTGCCGGCTATATTGGGCGGTATCATCGGAGCTGGTATCGTATTGCTTGTTGCTTATGGCCTTGATCGAGACAGTCTGACGCCGAACGATCAATCACAGTCACAGCAAGGAGAGGCTACGCAGCTCGCATCAGATTCGAATCAGAATCCCAATTTACAAAATGTCAGCGTGGATGTGCAATCAGGTATTACAGATATTGTCGATAAAACAGCACCAGCAGTCGTCGGTGTCGTGAATCTGCAGCAGGGTGATGCGCTTTTTTCACAGGAGGAGAGCACTGCAGGAAGCGGCTCTGGCGTCATTTATAAAAAAGAAGGCGATAAAGCCTATGTGGTGACCAATCATCATGTTGTCGAAGGTGCGACGGATGTAGATGTTATTCTCCATAACGGGGTGGAAGTTTCCGCAAAGCTGCTAGGCAGTGACGTTTTCACGGATTTGGCAGTCTTGGAAATGGATGCTTCCCGAGTGGAGCAGGTGATTGAGATTGGTACTTCTTCTACTGTCAAAACAGGTGAGCCTGTAATTGCAATCGGAGATCCGCTAGGCTTCTCGGGATCAGTTACACAAGGTATCATCAGCGGAGTCAATCGCACCGTTCCCCAGGATTTTAATGGGGATGGCAGAGCAGATTGGCAGGCAGATGTTATGCAGACAGATGCAGCAATCAACCCTGGTAACAGCGGTGGCGCCCTTATCAATATGGCGGGGCAACTGATTGGTATCAATTCGATGAAAATCGCTGAATCCTCTGTGGAGGGAATCGGATTTGCTATTCCAGTCGATAGTGCAGTACCTATCATGGAACAGCTTGAACAGAATGGGCAAGTGGAGCGCCCCTACTTAGGAGTAGAAGCATATTCATTGAATGAAATACCGGCATCGGAACGGACAGAACATCTCGGGTTGCCGGATGACATGGAAAATGGTGTCTACATTTGGAGTCTTGAAGCCCTATCTCCTGCGGGAAAAGCAGGATTACAGGAGCTGGATGTCATCACAGAGCTTGATGGTCAGCCAATTGATGATATGACATCTTTACGCAAGCATCTTTATGAGGATAAAAAAATCGGAGATCAAATGAAAGTAACGTATTATCGAGATGGCGAGAAAAACGAAACGACCGTCACATTAAGTGAACAGCAATGAGGCAGCCAATATGGCTGCCTTTTTAGTTATGCACATCCTGTGGATGCACATGAGGATAACATACTCTATTTTGTAGCGAACAAATATTCTTATTACTAAATAAAGAATTCATCATGTGTATATGTGGATAAGTTTGTTGATAAGTTGTTCATAGACTGTGGAATGCTGTGTATAAAAGGGTTATGCACAAGTTATGCACAACTAAAGTGGATAAACCAGTGTAAGCGACTACATAATTTTTATTGAGCTTAACCATTGTGGCTATAGGCTTTTTCTGCTATTATTAGCTAGTAAATTGACCATAATTCCAATTTGGTCATTTGGTCTATGTGGACAACTCGTGAAGTACAATTTGGGAGGAAAAGTTATGAACATGTTGAAAAAAGAATGGCTTCGCATATGGAAAGACCGGAAAATGCTCCTAGCCATTTGCGGTATTTTAGTTGTTCCGCTGCTTTACAGTACAATTTTTCTGGCAGCTAACTGGGATCCATATAACAAAACTGATAACTTAGCAGTTGCTGTCGTGAATAAAGATAAGGGCTCCACATTTGAAGGCAAAGATCTCCATGTTGGAGATGATTTTGTGGATAATCTGAAAGACAATGATAAGTTCGACTGGCAGTTCGTTGATGAAGCAAAAGCGATGGATGGGCTGAAGGCAGAGGACTACTATATGGTTGTGAAAATTCCAGAGAATTTTTCCGCCAATGCGGCTACGTTGCTGGATGAAGAACCGAAACAGATGAATATTGATTACTATTCCAACCCAGGAAAGAACTATCCAGCCTCCAAAATAACAGACACTGCCATGCAGCAGCTGGAGAAAGAAGTGGCTGAACAAGTAACAGAGGAGTACGCTCATTCCGTCTTTGCCAGTCTTTCTGATGTAGCAGATGGACTTAAGAAGGCTAGCGATGGTTCCAAGGAACTTGCAGACGGTTCGAATGAAGTGAATGAAGGTGCGAAAAATTTAAGCAAAAACTTGGCTAGCCTGTCGGCAAGCACAGCGACGTATACAGAAAAGGTCGGTGAAGCAGACCAAGGAATGCAGAAATTGGATCAAGGTATTCAAAGTCTAGCATCACAGTATCCTGACCTTGATGAAGGAATCACCCAAGTCAATGAGGGCTTGCAGACTTTGAATGGCAAGAGCGGAGAACTGTCCAGTGGTTCGGATAAATTGGTCTCTGCTACAGATGATTTAACAAGCGGTCTTGAAAAACTGCAGCAAGCAACAGATCAGTTGGCTGGTAAGTTCCCGGAACTGAATAACGGAATTGCCTCAGCGAATGAGCAAGCACAAGCAGTCAAAGGTGACTTGGAAAATGCTCAGTCGAGATTGTCTGATTTGATGGTATTGGCAGAGCAGCTGCAAGAATCTCAGCAGCAAGTGGAAAGTCAGCAAGCTGACCAGCTGCAGAAGATTGAGGATACAATAGCAAGCAGCAGCAGTCTGTCGGATGAGCAGAAAGAAGAACTCCAAAACCAGATTCAACAGATTGGCGGATCTTCACCTGATATTCAGCTGCCGGATATCGATCCTGAAGCGATCAAGCAGCAGCTGGCAGAAGTGACTACGCAGCTAGATAGAATCAACGAACTGGCTGAAGGTGCACAGCAGACACAAACAGCATTGAACGGTATCAATGATGCAACTGGTAAACTATTAGCTGGTGCAACGGCTATTCAATCTGGCCAAACAGATTTGAATGATGGAATCAATGCATATACGGATGGAGTCAGTCAGTTGGCTGATGGATCTCCTGCACTGGTTTCAGGTTCTCAATCTGTTAACGATGGATTGAATCAGCTGCAATCAGGCAGCACGCAGCTAACCGCAGGACTGGATCAATTGAACGCGAATGGTCCGCAGTTGTCTGATGGAGCGCAGCAGCTGACAGAAGGTTCTCAAACTCTATCCGATGGTACACAAAGCGTGACAAATGGAAGTAATGAACTGTATGGTGAGCTGGCTAAAGGTGCAGAAGACGCAAATATCAGTACAACTGATAAAACGGATACGATGTTTGCTAGTCCGACGGAAGTGAAGGATGAAAAATTGAGTAATGTGCATACCTATGGAGAAGGGCTCGCGCCATACATCCTTTCCTTAGGATTATTTGTTGGAGCACTTGTATTCACGAATATCTTCCCGCTCCGTGATCCGGCAAGTAAACCGACATCTGGTTTTGCTTGGTTCCTGAGCAAATTCAGTATTGTACTGTTTGTCAGTGTGCTTCAATCTATATTCGCAGTGATTATGCTTGTCCATGTGGTTCACCTGCAGGTGCATAGTGAATGGCGGCTGCTTCTATTCGCCATCCTATTCAGCATCACAAGCTTCCTGCTTATTCAGCTGCTCACAGTTGCATTAGATAATGTGGGTCGCTTCTTAGGTATCATTGTATTGCTGATTCAAATAGGTGCAGGCGCAGGAACTTATCCGGTAGCATTGCTTCCGGAATTCTTCCAAGTTGTTCATAAGTTCGTGCCGATGACATATGCAATCAATGGATTCCGGGAGATTATTTCTATTGGGGATGACTGGGGCTATCTATGGCGACAAGCAGGTTACCTGAGCATCTTTTCTGTGATATTCTTAGCTTTGACAATTCTCGTATATATATTGCAGAATCGTAAATTCAAAAAGATTAATGATGAAGAGTCTGCAGTTTCTATGTAAATGAAAAAGGGGTAGAGAACAATGATTACAGATAAAAAAGAACGAGTCATCGAAGCAGCAGCATTGTCTTTTAGTCAATTTGGTTTCAAAGCAACGACGATGGCTTCTGTTGCGAAAATAGCCAAAGTAGCAAAGGGCACAATCTATACGTTCTTTGATAGCAAAGAGTCATTGTTCTCCACTATCCTGGAACGGACAATGAAGCAGTTGCGACAAGCAGCTGATACAGCGATACAGGAAGAAGCAGCTTTTCATGAAAATATCCAAGCAATGCTGGATGCAATTCTCGGGTTCCGGGAAAATCACCAGCTGCTGATCAAGATGGGACAGGAAGCGAAGGAATTGGGTACAGCAGAAGTATTAGAGATTCTTACCCAAGTAGAGAGACAGATCCTAGATTATATCAAGTCAGTTATCCTGAAAGAAAAGGCGAAAGGTATTGTTACCAAACATGATCCTGAGCTGCTTGCATTTCTAGTTTATAAAACGTATATTGCGCTCATTTCCGATTGGGAGCGGCAGCATGACCCGCTGCCAAAGGAAACAATCTCAGAAGTCATTAGAGCTCAAATTCATTGAAAAAACCGCTGCTATTATGCAGCGGTTTTTTAATGGTTGGCACGGGTAGCTTCTAAGGCTTGCTGAACATTTGCGTAAAATGAAATTTCTTTTTTACGGAAGTCTGCCAGCTTGACGCTGGCTTTAGCAGTTCTCGGTTCAAGCCCTGTAACGATCAGCCGAGCTCCCATCACTTGCAGCAATTGATGGAGTCGCACAATTCCTCTATGCACGTCTTCATTCAATTCCAACACACCTTGCAGATCCATAATAAATGTTTCTTCATCATGATCATGGACATGGACGGAGATACGCTGGTAGATTTCTTCCCAGCGCTCCGAATTAATATTGCCTACCAGAGGAAGTATACATACCTTTTCTGAGATTGGAACGAATGGAGTAGACAGCAGAGAGGCCTCCTGTTTATAGTCGTCTGCTTGCCTTTCTTTGTTCTTACGATCTGAGATATCCTGTTGAACACCAACAAAATATAACTTATCTTCGCTAGGAACAAAAATTGGATACATGGAAAGTTCATTCCAGAAAGATTTTCCGTCTTTTCGATAATTCAGCAATTCTACAATGACAGATTGTTCCTCTTCTATCGCTTTTCGTACTTTTGCTACTTCTTCTCGAGAAGTCTTTTCTCCTTGGAGGAATCGGCAATTTTGGCCGATTATTTCTTTTGTCGTGTAGCCTGTGACCTGCTCAAATGCTTTATTCGTATAGATGATCGGATTATCTGGCAGTGAAGGATCAGTGATAACAACGCCGGCTCCTACATAATCGATGACTTGGCGAAAGAAGGCATCGTTTATTTTGGTCGAATAGTGGATCTCTTTTTCCATGATTGTCTATCCTTCCTGAATAAGAATGTATTCTTATAACTTCCTCATCTGGTGATTTCTAAACGTCGTTCAAGCGCTGCAGACTCCTAGCTAGTTACGTTCATCATATAGAAACTCGCAGGTTCATACAACAAATATATAGTCGCAGAAGGGAACTATTGGTAAAATAACGGAGAGAAGCTAGTGTCAAAAAGTGAGGAGATTCTTTATGTATAAACAGGAGCCTATTTTTCTGGAACCCGCTTTGCAAGAGCGGATCTGGGGAGGGACGAAGCTTGCAGATGTATTCGGTTATCAGCTGCCTTCCGAACAAACTGGTGAAGCTTGGGTTATTTCTGCACATCCGAACGGACCAAGCAAGATACGGAATGGTGAATTAGCAGGTCAGACGTTATTGGATGCATGGCAGAATCATCGTGATTTATTTGGAGAGCATGACAATGAAGATTATCCATTGCTTGTAAAAATCCTCGATGCGAAGACGGACTTGTCTGTACAGGTGCATCCCGCTGATGACTATGCCCAGGAAGTGGAGAACGAACCTTATGGAAAGACCGAATGCTGGTATGTAATCGATGCCGAGCCTGGAGCCGAGATTGTTTTCGGTCATCATGCACAAACGAAGGAACAGCTGGAACAGATGATTGATCAAGGTGAATGGAATCAGCTGTTGCAAAGGATCCCTGTTAAAAAGGGCGATTTCGTGTATGTCCCAAGTGGGGCGATCCACGCTATCGGAGCGGGTATTGTCATTCTAGAAACGCAGCAAAGCTCTGACATCACTTATCGTGTGTATGACTATGACCGGAAAGATGACCAAGGGAATGAACGAGAGCTGCATTTGGATTCTGCCAAAGCTGTGTCGACTGTTCCACATGTAACAAATGAAACAAGAAAATCAGCTGTGACGAATGGTGCACTAACAGAGCAGCAGCTCGTGCAAAGTGAGTACTTTACAGTCTATCATTGGCAGCTAGCAGGTCAGATTGAACTGAAAGCTCCAGATTCGTTTCTGCAAGTCAGCATTATCGAAGGGAACGGAGAGATCATATTGGATGGTCAATCTTATCAATTGAAAAAAGGCGATCATTTCGTACTGCCTGTTCACATCGGCAATTATACGTTGAAAGGGCAACTCGAAGCGATAGTTTCTCATGTGTAAGAGACTGGGGAAAAGATGTATCAGATAAACGGGAACCCGAACAAGGACGTGAATCTTCCAGCAAAGATTTACATAAGTTCGGGTTTTTGTAAGGCGAAATTTCTTTTGCCGAAGTGGTACTCAGAAGGATGGTTATTTTTAAGTACTAGTATTTTGGTTATATCCCAGCCTCATTATTCGACAGCTTTCGTCTATTTCCTGGGAAATAGTTGGGTTTTTTCTGCAAAGTATTTCCTTCCCTATGCTATAATTGGGGAACAGTTTAAAGAGACAGGAAAGGTGAGCTATGAAACGATTAGCAGCATTGTTATTTGGGCTTAGTATGATATTCCTGCTTTCTGCTTGTTCGGATGATCAGACAGCAAAGGATGGTCTTGATCAGTTTGTCGACAATTGGAACGCTCAGGATTTCGATAAGATGTACGAGCAGCTGACAGAAGAATCGCAGAAAGAGATTTCCAAGGAAGATTTCGTCAAACGCTATACAGATATCTATGATCAATCTGGTGTAGCCGATTTGAAAGTCACTGCAGGAGATGTTTCAGAGGATGAAGAGAAATCCGACGCTGACACACAGCAGCTGCCTTTGTCTGTATCCATGCAGACAGTTGCTGGTGAAGTGAAATTCGATAAAGACGCAGAGCTTGTCAAAGTTGATGGAGAAGACGGTGCAACATGGAAAGTGAATTGGGACCCTTCTTATATATTTGCACAGCTTAATGATAACGAGAGCGTGCGCATCACTTCTGTTGAACCAGAACGCGGCCGCATTCTGGATACGAATGGAGAGGAGCTTGCATTCAATGCAACTGTTCCTTCTATCGGCATCATCCCAGGTCAGCTTGAAGGGGAAGGGATGACACGGGATGAGACGCTGGATCAAGTGGCTGAACTTCTTGAGATGGACCGGGAAGAGATTGACAGCTTACTTGACCAGAGCTGGGTGACGGATGAAGTAGATGTACCAATTAAAACATTGCGCCCAGATCAGCGTGATCTAGCTGCGGAAGTAACGTCACTTCCAGGTGTGCAGAGTACAGATACAACTTCAAGGTATTATCCGTACGGAGAAGCGGCAGCACATTTGACTGGGTATGTGAAGAAAGTAGATGCTGAGTTCCTTGAGAAGGACGACAATGCCTCTAACTACGATGCTAACTCCTCTGTTGGCTCAACAGGGTTGGAATCAGTCTATGAGGATCAGCTTCGCGGGACATTAGGATGGAAAATCTACACAGTTTCAGAAGACAGCGATGAGCAAGAAGTGATTGCTGAGACAGCTGTGAAAAATGGTGAAGATGTCGAGCTGACCATTGATATTAATACGCAAGAGAAGATATATGAACAGCTAAAGGATGACAGCGGTGCTTCTGTTGCCTTGGATCCGAAAACAGGAGCTACCCTGGCATTGGTGAGTGCACCATCTTATGATCCGAATAATTTCATTTTTGGATGGGATGATGAGGAATACGAGAAGCTGTCCAATGATGAGAATAGTCCGTTTTCAGCTAAATTCAATAAAGCTTATGCACCAGGATCCACTATCAAGCCGCTTACAGCAGCTATTGGATTGGAAAATGGAGTCATTACACCAGATGAGAAGAAGCATATTGAAGGGCTGAAATGGGATAATGATGGCAAGTTCGGAAATTACAGTGTGACGCGTGTTTCAGAAGCCCTTTCGGATGTGAATCTAGAGAATGCGCTGATTACATCGGATAATATCTACTTTGCGATGACAGCGGTGGATACCGGAGCGAAAAACTTCGAAAAAGGTTTGAAATCCTTCGGCTTCGATGAAGAATTGGATTATGCATTCCCAACGGCAGCATCGTCTATTTCCAATGAAGGTCTTGATAATGAGACCCTTCTTGCAGATTCGGGCTATGGCCAAGGGCAAGTGCTTATGTCTCCGCTTCATTTAGCAGCATCTTATACGCCTTTTATCAATGATGGCAACTTGATCAAGCCGACGTTGCTGAAGTCGGAAGCGGAGGAAGCTGTCGTATGGCATGAAGGTGTTTTGCCGAAAGAAGGAGCAGATGCTATCACAGAAGGTCTTCGCGGTGTTGTGGAAGATGAACGCGGCTCAGCACATCAGCCTGTTGTGGATGGTCTGACGCTCGCTGGTAAAACTGGTACTGCTGAATTGAAGCAAAGCCAAGATGACAAGAACGGTACGGAAAATGGCTGGTTCGTTGCTTATGATTACGATAAGCAGGACATGCTGATCAGCATGATGGTAGAGGGTGTCCAGGATAAAGGCGGCAGCCATTATACTGTTGAGAAAGTGAAGAATGTCTTCAAATAAAGAGAAGCGTGCGGGTTCCGCACGCTTTTTCTATATCAAGAATATAAGCTATAATAACATGTTGACAGGGAATATAAATGGGAATTAAAGGAAGGAGGGGGATATATGGGGGAAAAACGCTATTCACCATCAGGCACGCTGGCACTTGGTATTCTATCGATGACACTCCCAGTGATCGGAATAATCACAGGTATCATTGCACTTATATTTGCGAATAAAAGTATCAAGGTGACAGAAGATACAGAAACTGCAAAGGCATTGTATTTGGCAGGAAGAGTATGCGGTATCATTGGATTGTGCTATCAAGCATTCATCATGATTTACTTCATTATCATAATCACTATGATTTTGACAATGCCAGGGTATTATTAAAAAAACAGCCTCGGACTCAGTCCGGGGCTGTTTCATGTTCAGGAGTTGTCAAATCAACATCTTCCAGTTTATGCATTTTCGTTTTGTATTTCACTTTATAGATAAGCCAGCAAAGCAGGAAGATCGGGATACCAATATAGGAAGCGATGAATCCTCCAAGATCGAAACCGTCTTCTGTAAAGGATGATACGCTTTGACCGACTACAACAATGATACTTAGTGCAAGCGCGAATATTGGAGCGAATGGGTAGAACTTCGCTGTGTACGGCAGGTCCTTGATATCATTGCCTTGTGCTACATACGCTTTACGGAAGCGATAATGACTGATTGCGATTCCTATCCAGATAATGAAACCAGTCATACCGGCAACATTCAATAGCCATGTATAAACGATTCCGTTACCGAAGAAGGAAGTAAGGAATGCCGCACATCCTACGACTGCTGTACCGATCAAGGCGTTGACAGGAACGCCATTTTTGTTCAATTTTCCAAGGAAACGAGGAGCTTTGCCTTCTTTGGCAAGGTTCCATAGCATACGAGTGCTCGCATACATACCGGAGTTTCCGGCAGATAAGACAGCTGTCAGGATGACAGCATTCATAACGGATGCAGCAAACGCGATACCGGCTTTTTCGAAGACGAGTGTGAACGGACTAAGCTGTACATCCTCACTTGCCAAGCTTTCCGTTGTATACGGAATGAGCATTCCGATGACGAAGATGGCGAGAATATAGAATAACAGGATACGCCAGAAAACTGACCGAATCGCTTTTGGAATGGATTCTCTCGGGTTGTCAGCTTCTCCGGCGGCAGCCCCAAGCAATTCCGTTCCTTGGAAGGAAAAGCCGGCAGCCATGAACACACCGATTAAAGCAAGAAAGCCACCATTGAATGGAGCGTCACCTGTCGTAAAATTCGAAAAGCCTGGAGACTCCCCGCCTAATATACCGATAATCATCAGCAGTCCGACGATGATGAAGATAATTACAGTGATTACTTTGATTAAGGCGAACCAATATTCAGATTCCCCGAAGCCTTTAACAGAAATATAATTCAGTAAGAACATGATGATCAGACTGATCGCACTCCAAATCCATGATGGTGTATCCGGGAACCAGAAGTCCATGATCAGGGTTACAGCAACTAACTCAGCTGCGATAGTCGATGCCCAGCTGAACCAATAGTTCCATCCTAATGCAAAGCCAAGTGATTCATCGACAAATTTAGTTGCATATGTGCTGAAGCTGCCTGATACGGGCATGAAGGCTGCCATCTCTGCTAGGCTGGTCATCAGGAAAAAGACCATACAGCCGATGAGGGCATATGCCAGCAGTGCGCCGCCAGGACCAGCTTCACTGATCGCACCGCCACTGGCAAGGAACAGGCCGGTACCAATTGTACCTCCAAGGGAGATCATCCCTAAATGACGGGCTTTGAGTTTTCTTTGCAGTCCAGGTGCTGTGTTGTTATGTTTGTTGCTCACTTCTTTCACCTCGTCTATAGTATGGCATGTTACTGTGTACTTACTAAAAAAAGCCGTATCAGATAGACTTGCTCTATCTGAACGGCTTATTATACAAAACAGCATCATTCTAAAATAATAAGATAGCGCAGCACGTGTATATTAGCTCACGTGGTTATTCTGTCCCTATTCGGTCCAGATGCAGCATTTTTGTAAAAGCTACGTACTATTTTCATTGATTAATGAGTGCCTATGCAAATCAATGAGTTCTTATGCAATTGAAACCTTCCTAACTTTACTATACAAGGGGACAGATTTCAACTGTATTCTAGAATGGATTATTTTGGTGCTTTCCGGTGCTGTGTAGCGCACTCGTAGCTATAGCCGATTTCTATTAAGGTAGATTCCTCAAAAGCACCGGCAGTAAACGTAATTCCGAATGGTTCACCAGCCTCTGTGTATCCAGCAGGTACAGTAATAGAAGGATATCCTGCTTTGGCAGCAATATCGCATCCATAATAGCTAGGGAAGATGATCGCATCGAGCTTCCCATCAGCCATAACGCGATCGAGACCTTCTGTGCGGGATTGCCGTATGTCAGCTAACCGATCTTGCAGATAGTCTGCTTGTTTTAATGTGCCATCTGTTTTCTCAGAAGCTTCAAGAATATCTTGACCGTGCTGGAGTGCAGTCTCGGTGTTGATGCGGTTCCATTCAATCACTTCTTTTAATGTATGAGCGGGCAAATGGGATGAGACTGTTCGTAAGTATCGATTCACACCATGCTTGAATTCATGATACAGAACACTGGATTCCCTCGTTATCTCCGGGACTTTTACGTTGATAAGTTCTGCCCCTTGCTCACGCAATGCAGTAAAAGCTTTCTCCATTAGCTCGCGTTTCTCGGGGGCAAGATTATCCAGCGTTTGTCCGTCTATACCAAGGCGTTTTCCGTTCAATCCTTCCGTTCGAATATACGCAGTGTAATCCGGAAGAGATGGAGCAAAGAGAGTGGCCGGATCTGCTTCATCCCTGCCGGCAATCACTTGCAGCAGGAGGGCTGCATCCTGAACTGTCCTTGTCATTGGTCCAGCAGTATCTTGACTGTGAGCAATCGGAATGATTCCATTGCGTGATACTAGCCCGACCGTAGGTTTGATCCCGGCTAATGAATTACTGCTTGAAGGGCTGAGAATAGAGCCGCTCGTTTCTGTTCCTATGCCAACCACAGCTAGATTGTTCGCAATAGCTGCACCAGTCCCGGAACTGGAACCACCGACATCAAAGCTGCCATAAGGGTTTCGCACTTGGCCTCCGCGTCCGCTGAAACCATTCGGCATCGGCTCTGACATAAAATTAGCCCATTCTGTCATGTTGACCTTCCCTATAATAATAGCGCCTGCTTCCCGCAGCTTTCTGACGATAAAAGCATCCTGCTTAGCAAAGTTATCAGCAAGAACTAACGTGCCGGCACTTGTGTGCATACCGTCCGCTGTATCTATATTGTCTTTAATAAGTACAGGAATACCATGAAGCGGTCCGCGCAGTTTTGCTTCTTTTCTTTCCATATCCATCTGTTCGGCAATGAATAAGGCATCCGGATTGATTTCCAATACACTATTTGTGCCTTCTTCGCAGGAATCTGCCGTTGCAATACGCTCCAGATAAGTCTGGACTAACTGAACTGATGTAATGTTTCCAGCTGCTAAATCAGTTTGTAAGGATGTAATTGTCATTTCTTTAATTGTAAAAATATTCATAGACTGGATTCTCCCCTGTAAAATGTGTATGATTAGAAAATCTTCTGTATTTAGATAAGTCGGACTTATTAATTATACTAAATTTTCTTGCAATAAACTTCTAGGGGACCCCGATTTTATCATTTATACAGAAGCATCCAGAAAGGGGAAAAAGATTTGGAAACAACAAAGACAGTCAAGGTGCTGACTGCCGATCCTAGCGCATTAGGATTATTCGGACTAGCAATGGTCACATTAGTAGCATCTTCGCAAAAACTTGGTTTGACGGAAGGACTTTCTATGGTTCTGCCATGGGCATTCTTCTTAGGAGGCATTGCACAGCTGATTGCTTCCGCTCAGGACTTTAAACATAATAATATCTTTGGGGCAACAGCATTTGGTGCTTTCGGTTTGTTTTGGTTCGGTGTTGGCATGAGCTGGCTCATTCAGCTTGGTGCTTTTGGGGAAAACCTGCAAACCGCCGCAGACAGCCGCCAATTAGGTGTAGCTTTTATTGGATATCTTATATTCAGTCTCTTTATGACAGTTGGTGCTATGGGGACACATAAAGTACTATTTTTTATATTTGTAGCAATTGATTTTCTATTTATCGGTTTATCTTTAAGTTCTTTTGATATAGCATATGGAATAACACATACGCTTGCGGGCGTTGCGGAATTGATTATTTCACTATTATCTTTCTATGGTTCTGCTGCTGCAGTGCTGAACGGTCATTATGGACATACAGTCCTTCCGATCGGCAAAGCATTCGGTGTTTTCACAAAAGCAGACTAATGGAAAAATAGTTAGCAAGGGGCATAGACATGGCAAGAAGTGATCGAGCATCAAATGATTTACACAAAGGTTTGAAAAATCGTCATGTGCAGATGATCGCGCTTGGCGGAGCAATCGGAACAGGTTTGTTTTATGGTTCTGCTTCATCGATCGGACTGGCTGGGCCTGCAATTGCACTTGCGTACTTAGTCGGCGGTATCATGATTTTCTTCATCATGCGGGCACTAGGTGAGCTTTCTGTAGATTCTCCAAACTCTGGTTCCATCAGTTACTACGCTTATCAGAATTTAGGCGATTTCTTCGGATTTGTTTCCGGCTGGAATTATTGGTTCAATTATGTGGCAGTGAGCATGGCGGAGCTGACAGTCGTCGGTATCTATGTACAGTATTGGTTCCCGAGTATCCCTACTTGGGTCACGGCATTCGGTTTTCTGGTCTTGATTACATTTATCAACCTTTTGAGTGTCAAATTGTATGGTGAGTTCGAATTTTACTTTGCCATCATCAAAGTTATCGCAATTATCGGGATGATAGTTCTTGGCTTGCTTATCATCTTCACTGGTATTGGGAACGGCGGCGTACCGACTGGCTTCTCTAACTTGTTTGATGAGGGCGGCTTCATGCCGAATGGATGGACTGGTGTAATCTTATCCCTTGTCCTTGTCATGTTCAGTTTCGGCGGGGTTGAATTGGTGGGAATTACAGCAGGTGAAGTGGATACTCCAAAGAAGACGATACCGAAAGCAATTAATCAAGTTGTTTATCGGATATTGATTTTCTATGTAGGTGCATTGCTTGTTATCATGTCTGTCTTTCCTTGGAATCAAATCGATGGTCAAAGCAGTCCGTTCGTACAGATATTTGATGGCGTCGGAATTCCGGCTGCTGCAGGTATTCTGAATTTGGTCGTTCTTACTGCTGCGGTATCTGCACATAACAGCAGTCTTTACAGCAACGGACGTATGCTGCACTCCTTGGCAAAGCAAGGGAATGCACCAAAGTTCTTGGGTAAAGTCGGTAAACGGACAGGAGCCCCGGTAGCGGCGATCTTTGTATCATCAGGGGTTGCAGCGATAGCAGTCATCGTAAACTACCTGTTCCCTGAAAAAGTGTTCAGTTATCTGATGGCGATTGCGACAATCGCTGTAATTATCAACTGGATCATGATTGTCATCATCCATTTAGCTTTTCGGAAGCGGATAGGAAAGACTGCAGTAAGTAAGCTATCTTTCAAAATGCCATTATATCCGATTGCCAACTATATGGTTCTGGTATTCTTAGTAGCAGTAATTGTGATAATGGGCTTTATACCGGATTACCGTCTGGCGCTGTTTATACTGCCGATTTGGGTGATCATTCTCTCGGTTGGCTACAAGCTGAAACGAAAATAAAAAAATGCGTATCCTCTAATGGATACGCGTTTTTTTGTGTTGTTTTTATACATGCTGCAGCATACGGAAACTGCCATTGGATAGCTGAATCGTCACATCAGATTGGGCTGCGATTTGCGGATCATGTGTAACCATGATGACGCATTTGTTCTCCTGGTGAGCGAGGTCGGTAAAGAGCTTTACAATTTCCTTGGAAGTCTTATCGTCCAGGTTCCCAGTAGGCTCATCTGCTACTATCAAATCGGTGTCACAGCAGAAAGCCCGTGTGATGGCCACACGCTGCTGCTGCCCGCCGCTTAGCGTCAGAACACGCTGCTTCGCTTGCTCCTCGGAGATGCCGACCTTTGTCAGCATTTTTAAGATATAGTCTTCTTGGTTCTCCACTTTTTTTCCGGTGATAGCCATAGCCGAAGCAATATTTTGATAAGCTGTCATGTAAGGAATCAGATTATAAGACTGGAAAATGATCGAGACATAATCGTGGCGGAATTTGCCGAGCCCCATTTTGCGGATTGATTTCCCGTCATATTCGATGTCTCCTTCTTTGGCTTTGTCCAGCCCTCCTGCCAAAGACAGGAAGGTGGTCTTGCCGGATCCAGATGTACCAGTGATCGTATAGAAGGTGTTTTTATAAAAGTCGATATTCACAGATTGGAACAACGGATTTTGTTTATCCGTGTACCAGTAACCAACGTTTTTGAATGCCAATAATGGTGCTGTCATGTTTACCCCTGCTTTCTATTCTTGTTTCGTCAAAATGTTTTTCGGCTGAAGTCGAAGGATCGAAATGGATGGGATAAGTGCTGCAATGATGGCTACAGCCAATCCGATACCGCCAAGAATCAAGATATTTTCCCATGTCACATTAATATTCAGGCTGCTGATTGCTTCACTAGGCTGACTAAATGCATCAGAGACAGCTTGTCCTGGGCCACCACCGCCCATCATACCGCCGCCAGGTCCTTGCTGCATGGACGTAGATGCAGTCTCGGCAGATGCCGTTGTTTGCTGATCTAACAGCTGGTTACCTAGTACGTTCGCAATCGGATTTCCGAATATGGAAGACAATCCGACTGCAACAATGGCAATCACAACGATTTCTGTAATGAACTGTCCTGCCAGCTTCCATTTCTTCTCACCGATCGCCATAAGCACACCCATTTCATATTTACGCTCCCGGATGGATAGCATAACGATCAATGCAAGGATAATCGCACCTGCAATCGTTACAAGATAGACGATGTTTTTCGCAAAACTAGCAACATTTTCGATTGGTCCTACCATTTGCTGGTACAGGTCATCGTTTGCATCGAGTTGATACACGTCGAAGTCGACATCCGTTTTCTCTGCTGCGGCAATGAATGCATCGATGTTTTCAGCATCGTCCATTTGATACGTTACAGATTCTACTGTATCCGTATAGTCTTCACCTTTTAGCGTATTTGCTGCTGTATATGGAACATAAATCGTGTTATACGGATTCAGGAAGGAGAAGTTCATTGCTTGGTCGCTTCCTGCTGAACTTGTTTCGTAAATACCGACAATTTCAAGCTCTTGTGTTGTATCTTCATCACTAGCAGAGCTGATATTGATTGTATCCCCAACGGCTAGATCATTTTCCTCGGCAAGTGTCTGCTCGATGACAGCAACGTTGCTGCCAGCGTCTGATTCTTCAATTCCTCGTCCGTCTACGATTTCTGCTTCGCCATCACTGAAGCTATCTGCTTCATCACTGGTCAGCGTACCGTTTACGGTAAGATCGGCTTGAACTATACCGCCGCGGCCTTGGTCACCGCCAGGGGCCTGTTCGCTTTCTGTGTCACTGCTGTCTGTGGATGTGCTGCTTTCGATAATATCGAAGTTTTCCGCATTAGCAGAAGCTGAAACAGAATAGTTGTAGCTCTTCACATGATCTAAAGCTGCGATTGACTCTGCATCATCCAGGCTGATTGGTGTGCTGGTGAACTGCGGCGGGCCGTCTGACTCGCTTTGCTCACTCTGCTGCTTCTCCATCGCTGCTTCCCGGTCGACTTGCAGTGTGACAGAGCCACCCAGCTCCTGTCTTGCCAATTCACTGGATGCCTTGGCTGCTGATTGAATTGTAAGCCCAGATAGTACGAATACACATATGACGGTGAAAATCACCAGTTGTAATAAGGTCTTTCCTTTTTTTGCTTTCATGCTCCAGAAAGCACGTTTCAAGAAATTCATTTTGCCATCTCCTTTACTTTTTCCGGGCATGCTATAATGCTTCTGAGCCACGCCCGACCTGCTAATTGCTAGTATGGGGGCACGTGCTGAAGTGTACTTGAAAGCTAGCTGAAGATTTGCTGAAAGTGAAAAAATCTGGAATCTTCAGCTGTTTTTCAGCTAGTTGTTCCATAATAAAGAAAAAAAGAAGAATGGATGACAGAATGGAGAACATAAAAGTATTAGTCGTCGATGATGAACAGACAATCACACAGTTCCTGATGCTTGGATTGCAAAATGAAGGCTATATTGTTGAGAGTGCAGCTGATGGTATGCAAGCTATTGCCAAAGCAGATCAGTTCGAGCCGCATATCGTCATATTAGATGTCATGATGCCGGGGATGGATGGCTTTGAGGTGTGCCGGATGCTGAAAAAGAAAGGACGGAAGCTTTCTATCATTATGCTGACAGCAAGGGATCAAGTGGACGATCGTGTGAAAGGATTGAATGGCGGTGCGGATGACTACTTGGTCAAACCGTTCAGTTTTGAAGAACTGCTAGCCAGAATGCAGGCACGGCTCCGCAATCAATTTCCGGAACTGGGCGATTCCCTTGTAGCGGGACCTGTACGAATAGATGACCGCCGCAAGGAAATATACTTGGAGGAAGAGCTGCTGCAGCTTTCTCCGACAGAGTATGAGCTGTTAAAATACCTTGCTATGAACCAGGGGATTGTCCTCAGCAAGGCACTTATCCTCGATAAAGTATGGGGATATGCATTCGGCGGAGAAGAAAATATTGTAGAAGTGTATATCCGTTCTCTGCGGGAAAAGCTCCACGATAAAGATCGGCAGCTGATTCGCACAATCCGGGGGGCAGGCTATCGCCTGGATGTCAGATGAAGCGAATACCCAGATTGAAGCCAAGAACCTTGAATAAGCAGATTGTTGCGTTATCCTGTCTTATTCTTGCCATTATCCTGACAGTCATCGGTATCTTACAATACTTCTTGATGAAAGATTTCCTATATCAGAATGAGGCAGATGCCATGCAGTCACAGCTGCATTCGCTTCCGCCAGCATTGCTTGAACAAAATGATGATATGCATCAGCCATTTCTATTCGATCGTTCTTTAGCCAGGATCGATACAAATGGTAACTACACAGATGTATCAGAGGAGAACGGCTTATCGAGTCCGCGCTTGGAGCAGGAAGAGCTTCGCAAGTATATGAACAGCAGGGATGATAAGTCCGCCAGATACATCGTGACGGAAGATGAAGACGGCAATGAGCAGCTCGTGGTCATTGTCGCTGACAGACGGTTCGGTGATATTAGCGGTTATTTACAAGCAGGGACGGAGACCGCTTCAATCAACGATGTCATCAATGGGCAGCTGCAGGTATTTTTCCTGCTGGCTATCGTGGCATTGGCTGCAGGCATCCTGCTTTACACACGAGTGATCAAAAAGGCGCTCGATCCGTTGCATCGGATAATCAGGAGGGTAGAGAGGACGAATGCGGAGAATTTGTCCGAGCGGATGGAAGAGGACTCTGAGCAAATCGAAATCAAACGACTTACAGTCGCCTTCAATCAAATGGTAGAGAGAATCGACTGCTCGTTCCAGTCGGAACGGGAAGCAAAAGAACAAATGCAGCAGTTCATTGCGGATGCATCCCATGAACTGCGAACGCCGCTTACTTCCATTCACGGGTTTTTGGAGGTCCTGCTTCGAGGAGCAGCAGATAACCCAGCCCAGCTCTATCCAGCCCTTGAAAGCATGCTCAAGGAATCGAAGCGGATCAAGAAGCTGGTAGAGGATTTGCTTTTACTCACCAAGCTGGATCAGTCTGAGGATATGCAGCTGCAGGATCTGGAGGTGAGTACTGTACTGGAGGAAATGATGCCGCATTTTGATATGCTTGCTGGCAGCAGGAAAGTACAGTTTTCAGTAAATGAGCATCTATTAGTAGCTGCTGATAAAGATAAATTGAAACAAGTGCTGTTGAATCTATTTTATAATGCAGTCCAACATACGGATCCTGAACATGGAGAGATTGATATAATCCTTGGTAAAACAGATCATGCAGCTGAAATTGCCGTAAAAGATAATGGATCCGGTATCCCAGAAGCACATCTTCCGCATGTCTTTGACCGATTCTATCGAAGTGACAGTTCACGCGCGCGTCAGCAGGGCGGTGCGGGTCTTGGTCTTTCCATCAGCCATTCTATCGTCAAGGCGCATAACGGGACGATAGAGGTGGAGAGTGAAGAAGGCAAGGGCACTATATTCCGAGTGTCAATACCGAAAAAAAGAAGGAACCCGTAGATGAACGGGTTCCTTCTTTGCTATTAATCTTCGCGGGAGATTTCAATCTTACCGACTGAACCATCCTTGCTGTCATCTTTTACTTCAAATTCGATTCCATACTCTGGTACTTTACGTCCAGCATCAGGAAGTGCTTTGTTCAAGTAATTATTATCATCCTCGAACTCATCATAGCTCTTCGTATGGTTGTCCTTCAGTGTCAAACCATTCGTTGCGCGATAATCAAGGAACATCTTCTCGGATTTATCCTTGCTGAATGCGGCATCGTGAATTTGATAACGAGTGGAAGCTACTGATTTGTCGCTCCAGTAAAGTGCCTTCTGATCAGCATCCACTACCCCAAGGAAGCCTTCGCCTGGATGAGTACCAGTCCAGTTGTTGTCATAAGAATTATCGACGTACCATACTAGAAGGCCAGTGTTGTAGCTCATCAAGCTGTCACCACGACGGATACGATCAAGTCCGATATCAACGCCGTTATGCGTACGCCATTCTAGCAAGTAGTAATGCTCGGAAAGGGAAACGCCTTTATCTTGAGCAAATCCATTTAGCTCAAAACTACTGTCAGCTTCTGCATCGTCTGTCAGGACAGTGCTGCCATCAGCTGTCACTTGAATATCGTCCACATAGAATCCAGCGTTGTTTACAGCTACATCCGTCCAATAGTTCAAGGAAAGCTCTATTTCCTGGCCTGCATAGGCACTCAAATCGAAAGTAGCATCCACCCAGCCATCAGATGTACCGGTGATACCATCACCTGGGTTCTGTTCGTTCGGATTTTCTGTTGTCGTGATGCTGCCAGGGACAGTTTCCCCATTCACTTTGACAGAGGCATAATCCCAATCTTGTTCAATATCATACCAAGTTTTAAATGTCAGCTCAGCTGAAGAGGCATTGGTCAAATCAACAGTTGCCGTCATGTTATTATCAACATTATTACCTTTTCCGCTGAAATAGGCGAATGTGCCGCTTGCAGGTTGTGTGACTTCGGTTTCTTTATCTGGCAAGTTAACGCGAATCACGTCATTATTCGTACCTTTTGTCACAGCTTCATCCAATAGCAGTTCAATACCATCGTCATCCAAATCTTCTGCTTCGATCGTTGTACCGCTCAGCCAGTTACCACCATGTGCGTTTTGCAAATATTCCTTTGCATAGGCACTGAAACCTGAAGGCTCTGTTCCAGGTACATCACCAGCCCAGCTTCCGCTTGCCATGATGGACCAATAAGCAACCGCTTCCCCTTGGCCGGTATAGTTCGTATCATACTCATCCGGCAAGCCTAGGTCATGGCCGTATTCATGCGCGAATACCCCCATAGCTCCGTCTTCCGGTTCGATTGTATAGTCGTAAGCAGCAAGCTGTCCGTCAAAGCGGTCACTAGTGGAGCTTCCGCCAGGGACTGCAACAAGTCCGCCAAGATTCCAGCGGTGAGACCAGATTGCATCGCCGCCAAGGCTTCCGCCGCCCGCTTCTTCACCGACACCTGCGTGAATGACCATCAAGTGGTCGATGATACCGTCTGGCTCATGGTAAACGCCATCGCCATCATAGTCATCGCGATCCCACTGATCGTACTCGCTCAAGTCGACGTTCGGATCTTGTCCAGCCTTCGTTAGTGCTTCGTAGACCAATTCCCGCGCAGCAGTATCACTGCCATCTGGAGCAGGATCGTTGGCACCATAGTAAGCTGCAGGATGATCTGCTGTGTACCATCCGGCAATTTCTCCGTCGACAGTATAGCTGCCGCCGGATTGTGCCTCATAATACTGCTTCATAGAAGCGAACTCCTGGCCATCCGGACCAGTATAGCCATCATCACCAAAGATCATGTTTTGGAAGTGATCATGTGTATAATCTTCGTACCACATATCCGTTTCTTCCGGTGTGATAGAGCTGTTCTGGTAATCAGGGAAGTCAATTGCGAGGACGAGTACTTTGTCTTCCCGCACTTCACCGTCATACTCTTCTTCCTTCACGTTATCTACTTTCTTATTTTTTCCTTTATCTTTACCTTTTCCTTTGTCTTTGCCTTTCTCTTTGGATGCACTTGCAGCATTGTCGGCATTGCCATTCTGCTTATCAGTGTCACTAACCACTGTTTCATCGATTGCAGCTTCTTTCAGCTCATCCGGCAAAGGCTGCTTAGCAGCTTCTGCGCTCTTTTCTTCCCGTTCCTTTAGATAAGCATTCAATACTTCCTGGGCTTCCGCTTCCGTAGCATCCTTACTGATCTTTCCTTCTTCTTTAAGCAATTCAATCAATTTATCCTCATTTGCAATTGCACTGTCGAAAGGTCCGCCGCTTTGGGCAGTTTTCGGCGAGTACGTCACAGCTGGTGTTTTTTCAACAGTTGCTTCGGCATGGGCTTCCTGCGCTGGCACAAATGATAATGTAAAAGTGCTAAATCCGATAACGGCTGCCATCGCAGAAGCCATCCATTTATTCTTCTTCAAGCAAGTCACTCTCCCTGTGCTAATAGTTTAAATAGTCGGAAAACAGATTCGATATGTAGGTAAAGTTTTCCTTAAAGGGTAGTATAGCGACTAGTCTGCTAGATTTACAATGGTACTTTGGAAGGAAGAGAAGTGGTATATACATTGAAATAATGCGGTTTTCGTGAGATGTCATCACATAATCCGACAGGGTTGGCAATAAAGTTGGGAAACAAGAGAGTGGAAAATAACGTAAACATATGGAAACTTGTAGAAGGATGAGGAAAGTTGGGAAAGTACAAGCAATCAGAAAATATTACTTTTACTAGAAAAATGAGATAATAGACCTATCTATTTATCTTATTCAATAGAATTGAAGTTGCAATATATGGAATATCAGTATGTATTTTTAATAATAGAAGGGGGAGGAAGCTGATATCTCCCCTCCCGTATTTATGTATGCAGTATTTCTTCCGTGTAATCAGAAGCTTCAGATTCAGCATGCGCAAATGTACCTTCTTGGAAGAATAACGGAAAGACAGTGCGGACTACATCCTGCATTGGCAGTTCCATCGCTTCAGACTTCTGGAACCATGATGGATTGCCTTCTCTGGAATCTGACAGCAGTGTGCCGGAAAAAGAATCAGTTATATAATAGAAGATCAGATAACGGACATTTTGTTCATCGTTCACGTAATGCTGTACGCCTTTATACTCCAGATTCCATACGTCCAGTCCTGTCTCTTCCTTCACCTCGCGCATTGCGCTTGCAGTGAGACTCTCAGGAAAGTCCACCTTTCCGCCAGGCGGGATAAATCCGCGGAAGTCATCATGCTGACGATCCAGCAGAAGCACCTGATCCTCATTATGTATCATCACCATATTATAGATCTTGTGCTCGATCATTTCAGTATCCCGTCTCGACGGAAGCGTTCACGATATACATCATATCGTTTTTATCCTGTTTCTCCTCTAAGTAGATAGCGCTTGTAGTCAGCATACCACCATCGATTACTTCTACTGTTACAGTACCATATGGAATCCGGGCCTTGACCTGCTCGATATCCAGCTTGTCCTTATCAGCAGGGACAGCCAAGCGGATATTTACCTTCATATTATGCAAATCGTTGTCTGGCAGGACGCTCGTAATACCAGGCATGGAATTTGTATGTATAGCATTGACTACTGCACGTACCGCTGCTTTTGTAACGTCTTGACCGTGTACATCGACACCGAAGCCGGTTTGTATGGACATGATTTTTTCCATATGATCACTCCTAGATTGTTCTGATATAGTTACTGTATCATATTAAGATTAAAGAATTCTATCAGCTATATGTAAGATTTGGTAAACTTGTTGAGTGAAAGGGGATGTGCTTGTGAACTATGTAGAGAATCTTCGGAAGTACGTCGGGCATCAGCCTGTCATATTAGTTGGGGCATTATGCCTTCTTTTTGATGAAAAGCAGCATGTCCTTTTACAGAAACGAATCCACCCGCCCGAAACATGGGGCTTGCCTGGAGGATTGATGGAACTTGGTGAATCAGCTGAACAGACAGCTGCCAGGGAAGTGCTGGAAGAAACAGGACTGACAGTGGAGGAATTGAAGCTGGTTGATGTGTATTCCGGAAAAGATAATTTTGCCGTAGCTGCGAATGGTGATGAATTTTACAATGTGACAATCGTGTACCAGACTAGTAAGTTTCACGGAGAATTAATGCTGGATGAAGCAGAATCTATGCAGCTGGGCTTTTTCCCGCTTGATGAACTGCCGGAAAAGATGGTCAGGAGCCATCGCCGATTTATAAAGGAATTCAGTGAAAAGGGGTAGCTTATCAGCTACTCCTTTTCTGCCTTGTGATAGCTGTTATTTTAACTAGTCATGGCATGGATGATACAGCATATTCAATTAGCAAAGAGACAAGGGCAAGAACGATCATAAATACGGTGGATATACCTAAAATCCAATCACTGTTATCGAGCATATTTTTTCGTTGCCGTCTTTGGAAAATGAAAAATAAAGCCCCTAGTAAAGCAGAACTTCCCCAAATCATCAAACCCAACTTAGTGAAAAGCAGCTCCCATGCAGCCAGCCAAAAAGCGAGTATACCTAGATGAATAGCACATAATGAATAATTGGCTGTTCGCCTTAAGATCAACATTATCATCACCTCTATTGCACTATCCTAGCACGCGGAACGATTCTACTTATATAAAACTTTTTGATAGCCTCATACCTGGACTTGCTTAACACCTCTGGCAGTAGACTGACGCTCTGTCAGAGAGAAGGCAAGTTCGGCTGGTGTGTATGGTGTTTCCGTTAATACCGCGTGCATGCGACGAAACGCTTCTGCTCCCATCTGCTTGAGCGGATTGCGGACATGAGTCAGCTCCATCAGTCCAGCAACATCGCTTTGGTCGGATTCGAAACCTACCAAGCCCAGCTCATCAGGAATGCTGATTCCCTGCGTCCGTGCTTCGGCAGCCATGCCGGCTGCAACGTAATCACTGGCGTGGATGACCGCATCAGGCATATTCCTACCGTTTAAAAGCTCCTGCAGGGCTCTGCGTCCGTCATCGACGGTGAATGTCTCATCTAAGATCCATTCGGGATGGACGGGAAGGTTATGTGTTTGCAATATATCCTCAAAAGCCTTCTTCCGTTCCAGGCTGTTTCGGCTTTCGGCTCTTCCTATTGTACAGGCAATGCGGTTATAGCCTTTTTCGATCAAATGCTCAAGCCCAAGCTGGAACCCTTCGTAATGATTCATATAGATGGATTGGATCTGTGGATGCTGCAGAGGCTCACATGTCATAATCGGTCCGTACTTTGTATAAGTGGCAACTTTCTCCCAATCTAATCCGCAGCGCAGGATAATCAGCCCGTCCAAGCGCTTTTGACGCAGCATTTCCAATGCCTGCAATTCCTGATCGGCTTTTTCATTCGTTTGGTAAAGTAAGGTTTGATATTGGCAGGAGGTGCCAGCTTCGGCGATACCTTGAACAATTTGCATAAAATAATGACTGATGGAAGGCGATACGACACCAATAGTATTGGTCCTGCCTTTTTTCAGCTGTACTGCATTGCTATTTTGAATATAGTCTAGTTCATCAATGACTTGCTGGACTTTGCGCCGAGTATCTTCATGGACATGGGGATGGTGATTGAGGACACGTGAAACAGTGCTGCGGGAAACGCCAGCCATCTGTGCAATCTGTTTGATATTACTCATGTGCTTCACCTCATTAGAAATCGCTTTCTTACCTTTATTTTAGCGGAAAATGAACGTTTTGTAAGCTTTGGTCGACCGGTTTACAAATTCCTTACGAATTTGTTCTTGACCTGGGATGCATTCCAGCATTTAAGCTGTGGTTGTAGATCAAAAATGTAACCATATAGGAGGCACTGATCATGGGAAAATTGAAGATCGTTACAATCGGCGGAGGTTCAAGTTACACACCGGAAATCGTGGAAGGGTTCATTAAACGCTATGATGAATTGCCAATTACAGAGCTTTGGCTCGTGGACGTAGAAGCAGGGAAGGAAAAGCTTGAGATTGTAGGAAATATGGCAAAGCGCATGGTGGAAAAAGCAGGCTTGCCGATCGATGTGCATTTGACATTGGATCGCCGGGAAGCTTTGAAGGATGCAGACTTTGTTACAACACAATTCCGTGTTGGACTATTGGACGCACGGGCAAAAGACGAAAGAATCCCATTGAAATATAATGTAATCGGACAGGAAACGAACGGACCAGGCGGATTGTTCAAAGGTCTGCGTACTATTCCTGTCATCCTTGATATTTGTAAAGACATGGAGGAGCTTTGCCCGAATGCATGGCTTGTGAACTTCACAAACCCAGCTGGTATGGTAACGGAGGCAGTGCTTCGCTACTCTAATATCAAAAATGTCGTCGGCTTATGTAACGTGCCGATCATGATGAAGATGCAAGTAGCAGAGCTGCTTGGTGCCGATGGAGATCGTGTGCACATCGACTTTGCTGGTCTGAATCACATGGTATTTGGCTTGAATGTATACTTGGACGGAGAAAATGTTACGGATACCGTGCTGGATAAAATGACAAGCGCCGATAAAAAAGAGATGACGATGAGAAACATCAAAAACCTTGACTGGGAACCTAGCTTCATCAAAGGTCTGAAAGCTATCCCGTGTCCATACCACCGTTACTACTACAAGACTTCGCAAATGCTTGAAGCGGAGCTTGAAGAAGCAGATAACGAAGGTACGCGTGCCGAGGTCGTGCAAGGCGTTGAGCGTGATTTGTTCGAGCTTTACAAAGATCCGAATCTTGCAGAGAAACCTGAGCAGCTGTCCAAACGCGGCGGTGCATACTACAGTGATGCTGCTTGCAGTCTGATCAACTCCATCTACAATGACAAACGTGATATTCAGACAGTGAACACAATCAATAATGGTGCTATCCAGAGCATTCCGAACGATTCCGCTATCGAAATCAACTGTGTCATTACCAAAGATGGTCCAAAACCGATTGGCATTGGTGACCTTCCAGTACCAGTGCGCGGACTTGTTCAGCAAATCAAGTCATTCGAGCGTGTTGGAGCTGAGGCAGCTGTAACAGGTGATTACAACACTGCTTTGCTTGCGATGACAATCAACCCGCTTGTACCTTCTGATGAGATAGCGAAGAAGATAATGGATGAAATGTTGGAGGCTCACAAAGAGCATTTGCCACAGTTCTTTAAAAAGATAGAAGCATAAAAAGATGACCCGTGCAGAGAGCACGGGTCTTTTTTACGTGGAATGCCTCGGTACAAGATATCCTTGCCATTGAAATAGCTTGGGTACATTAATGTTACCAGATAGCTGCATATCTAATTGTTCTGCAGTCTTTCGTGCCATGGCCTCTATCTCATTATCATAGGTGGTCAGCGGAGGATCGGTAATCTGAGAGATAGGATGGTTATCAAACCCGGTAACTGCGCAATTTTCTGGCACAGCGATTTGATGCTGCTTGGCAGCATGCAGAATCCCAGCGGCAACGAAGTCACTTCCTGCAAATATGCCATCTATGAGCAATTGTTTATCATGAAATAAATCAGTACCCAAACGAATACCATCCTCAATTGATACCATTCCTTCTATGCGTTTCCCGCCTTCCTTTAGATTTCTCGCACCTAAGGCATTTAGAAAACCTTTATATCTAGCTTCTTGGGATGGGGAAGTGTGGTCAAGGCAGAATAAGAGTCGCTTCTTACCTGTTTGCAGCATATGCATGGTCAATTTATAGGCGGCACTCTCTTCATCTAGACTGCATACAGTTGTGTCAATTTCATATTTCTCATTACAAATAAGTATTGGACCGTTTTCTAAGCAACGGGCTAAAAGGTGAGCTTCCAGTGCGGATGAAGTTGCGATTATAGCGTCCAGTTCACGCTGTTTCAGCTTGGCGAATACATCCAGTTCACGTTTCTTATCACCGAATGTCTGAAAGATAACGGGTTTCCATCCTTTTGCTGTACAGGCATTCGATAATGATTGCACCAGTGCTGCGAAATAAGGATGATCGACTTGAGGTGTGAGAATACCTATGGCAGAGGTTTTTCGCTTACGAAATTGAACAGCCAAGCTATTCGGGGTAAATCCGGATTCCTCGATAGCAGAAAGGATCTCTTGCCGCTTCTGTTCAGATACATATGGATGCCCATTTAATACGCGAGAGACAGTACTTTTGGAAACACCGCATTTCTTTGCGATGTCGTTTATAGTAGGCATTCAACCAGCTCCTTGGACATTGAATGTAGCTTTATCATAGCATACCTGTTTTCTTGTTGACCTGGGAACGTTCCCATCTCTTATGGTAGGAAGGGAGGTGGTTGAATAATGAGTGTGAAAAAATGCTTTGCTAGTACCGACAGCACAAAGGCACTTATTTGTTTTGATTTTGATGAGACTTATTTTCCTCATGCTTGTGAGAAAGGGCAGCTGGAGGATTTGCATGCGATGGAGCTTTATCTAAATGGGATTTCCAGACAGTATCATGTGAAGATTGCATGGGTTACCGGAAGTGATTGTAATTCCCTGGCGGCTAAAATGGAGCGTGCACGTCTGACTTATATGCCCCATTTCATTGCAGCTAATCTGGGAACCGAACTGTACCAACTAACAGCTGGTGGAGAACTAAAGGAGATATACGATTGGAAAAAGCATTTACCTGTTCAAGAAGAATTCAATCAGCTTGTAGAGGATTTGATTCATATGCTCTCTTTGGATGGGATAGCATTACAGCCACAGACGATGCATGGGCAGAGCTCGTACAAAAAGAACTATTATTACTTTCCTAATGAAGATGATTTGGCCGAGGTAATGCATCGTATAAGGCAGGCAGCCGCTGCAGCTAAGGTAGGTTTGAATGTGAACGCATGCAATCCACTGGCAGGAGATCCAGACGGGGCATATGATGTGGATTTCATTCCGTTAAGGACTGGAAAACGAGCGGCCGTTCAGTTCTTGGCAAACCATTGCATGGTGGAACCATCGCAGATCTATGCTTTTGGAGACAGTGGAAATGACCTTGAAATGCTGCGATATGCAGGAAATGGTTTCCTTGTTGCTAATGCAACAGAGGAGGCGAAACAGAAGCATAGTCAGGTATGCGGAACACCTTACGCAGCCGGTATCCGTACGACGCTGCAACATTTCTTTATTTGATAAGAGTAGTGTGGAATTGTTGAACCTAGAAAAATACCGGTTTCTTCTTTGCGTCCCAAAAGTTGAGGGTTACTTGGGACGCAGTTCATTTATTAGCAGAACCGTTAATGCGCTGCTTGGTCTTTTTGATCCTCTTTCATTGAATATATAGCACCCAGCTGACTAATAAATATAGCTAGGAAAACCATTTAATATGTCTCTCTAGAACCAAATCATAAGGAAGCTGTGCTGTATTAAGATTCCTACTATATATTGAAAATCAACCAAATCCTGATAATGAACTCCTCTGACAACTAATTGGTATCCTTTATATAACTGTATTACCAAATAGAAGAATAAAATTGTTTGTTTAGAGCAGTCTTTTTTCATTTTTCCTCCCTATCCAAAAATTACAGCTACTATAACTGCCTCGAATCGGGTAATCTAAAGTGAGAACATTTGTTCCCTTTGGAGGTGGTAAAGATGGATTATAGCGGATTTCAGCAGCATGAGGTATTGTGTGTGGATATGCGGAGCTTCTATGCGAGTGTGGAATGCGTGAAACGCGGCCTTGATCCGATGACGACACTGCTTGCAGTGGTCGGGGATACGAAGCGGCCGGGTAGTATCGTGCTAGCTGCCAGTCCTGCGCTGAAGAAGAAGCATGGCGTCAGCAATGTGAGCCGTTATTTCGAGCTGCCGGAAGATCCGGAACTCGTCATTGCGGAAGCACATATGAAGGATTACTTGGAGGTTTCGGTGGCAATTACCGAGCTAGTGCATGAGTATGTGCCAATGGAAGCAATCCATGTTTATTCTGTCGACGAATTCTGGGTGACACTTGATGGCACGGAGAAGCTGCATGGAACTGCAGAGGAGACAGCGGCCAAGCTGCAGGCGGATATCCTGGAGCAATTCGGTGTTACGGCGGCCATTGGAATCGGAGATAACAAGTTCCTGGCCAAGGTCGTGATGGATATTCATGCAAAGAAACAGACCTCTGGTATTGCCGTTTGCCATTATCAGGATGTGCCGCGCTTATTGTGGCCGGTCCCGATACAGGATGTTTGGGGGATTGGACGACGAATGCAGCGGAATTTGAATCGGATGGGTATTGTCACGCTTGGGCATCTTGCTCACACTTCTTTGGAGCATCTCAAGAAACGGTATGGTGTGATGGGTGAGCAATTATACTGGCATGCATGGGGAATCGATGAGAGCGAGGTGCTCGGTGATTTCGTCAAACAGGAGCAGAAAAGCTACGGACACGGCATTACACTGCTGCGTAATTACCGTGGCGAAGAGATTCCGACCATCATCTTGGAGCTGTGCGAGGAGGCCTGCAGACGGGCAAGACGGGACAGGAAGGAAGGCAATACAGTCCATCTGGCCGTTGGATATGCCAGTCAGCATGGCGGCGGCTTCAGTCGGTCCCGTTCCTTTACGAGCCCTTCGAATCTGACGACGGATATGTATAAGCTCTGCCTCGAACTATTTCATGAGCACTACCAAAAAGGCCACGAAGTCAGACGAGTGTCTGTCTCCCTGACCAATTTATACGATGAAGAAGCGACCCAGCTCAGCTTGTTCGAGGACAAGAGCAAGCAGAAGGATCTGAGTCGGACGATGGATCAGATTCGGGCACGTTTCGGTACGACCGCCATTCTGCGTGCCAGCAGCCATACAGCTGCCGGAATGACAATTGAACGCAGTGCGAAAATCGGGGGCCATCAAGCCTGAGTCAAGCTGCTGCCGTCTGCTGAAACAGCCGGCGCAGCTTTGGTACATACATGATAAGGAAGACGGACCGACCGAGACTGAAGAGCAGGAAGGCGATCCATAGTCCGTGATTGCCGAGTGGCTGCAGGGCATAAAGAGCCGCTAAGTAAAGCAGGACAGCAAGAATCATGGAGTTGCGGACAAAGCGTACTTCCGTTACGCCAGTGAAAACGCCATAATAGACAAGGCCAAGGCTGGCGGCGATCGGAAATAGAACAAGCCAGTTGGCATAGGATCCAGTCAGCTCGATAATGTGCTGCTGATCGGAGAACAAAGGATAGATCCACTTCTGGCCAGCAAAAAACAGAAGCGCAAGCGTCACCCCGATACCAAGCCCCCATTGCAAAGATAGACGCAGAGACTGCGAAAAGAGTTTTTCATTGCGTTCCCCAAGAGCCCGACCGGCCACAATGCTGGACGCATTAGCAAAGCCATCAAAGAAATACGCCATCATATAGTGAATCTGAATCAGGATGGCATTGGCTGCCAGCATATCTTCCCCAAACGCAGCACCTTTTGCTGTAAACAGGTTAAAAACAATTAGTAAACATATCGTCCGAATGAATAAATCTCGGTTGACCTTCATCATTCGCCACATCGGTTTAGGATCGACTGCGCGTCGCAAGACCTGTATGAATGGATGCTGCCGGCATATTTGCGCAGCAGGACAATGCCGAATACACAAGAGAAAATCTCGGCAATCAGCGTAGAAGCACCTACACCTGCCACTCCCAAATCCCACACATGAACAGAAAGAATACAAAGAATGATATTCAGCATATTCGTGCTTATCTGCAGAACAAGTGTTGCTTTGATATAGGACATGCCGATCAGCCAGCCAAGGATGACATAGTTGGCAAGCGCAAATGGCGCACCCCAAATCCGGATAGAGAAGTAAGCCGAAGCGCTGCTATTCACGGCATCACTCGCTCCTAGGAAGGAGAAGGAATAGTGCAGGATCGGCTGCTGTATAAGAACGAATAGCAGGCCGACAATAAAAGCGACCAGGAAAGGACGCATTAACGCCATTACATGTTCTTCTTTATCGAGACTGGCAGATGCCTGAGCGGCAAACCCGGATGTGCTTACCCGCAGGAATCCGAAAAGCCAGTACATCGTATTGAATATGATCGTACCGATGGCGACCCCGCCAATATAAGAAGCATTGGAAAGCTGGCCGACAACGGCTGTATCAACAACACCCAGCAATGGCGTCGTAATCGTTGACAGGGTCAGCGGCAGGGCCAGCGCTAAGTAGTTTTTATGCTGCATGCACTCACCTTAATAGTAGTAATTACGATATAATATACCGCACATGTTTGCAGAAGTAAACGCTATTTGTTTCCAAACATAAACGTCATCGTATTCACACGCATATTGAGGATCAATCCAAGAGATGCGAGTGTAATGACGAGGGCACTTCCTCCATAGCTGATAAGCGGCAAACCAAGTCCCGTAACGGGCATCAGTCCGATACTCATACCGACATTTTGGAATATCTGAAATGTCAGGAACCCAGCGATTCCTGCGCCAATCAAGGTTCCGAATGAATCATGATAGCGCTGGGAAATCATGACGATTTTATAAATGAGCATAAAGTAAAGCAGCAGTACAAGACTTGTCCCGACAAAGCCGAAAACGCCGCCTATGACTGCGAAAATCAAATCTGAATAGGCGTATGGCACATGTGGCAGATGTTCGTAGCCACTCATATTACCAGATCCAATCGCCATGATCGATTGATTCAGCTGATAGCCGGAAATCGTATATTTTTCTGGCTGCAGCCAGCCATAGAAACGGCTTGCCTGATAGCTTGGCAGCATGCCGAGTATCCGATCGAGGAAGAAATCAGTCGCAAAGAAGTATGTAATGGTTAAGGCAAGTACAATCGTTAATGGAACAGAGAAGATAAGCAGTATCGTTTTTATCCGGACGCGGGAAACAAGCAGCATCGCCCCGTAAATAGCAAGATAAACCATTGCATTACCGAAGTCCGGAAATTGCATGACGACAGCAACAGGGATTAATGTGATAACTGTCAGTTTGCCGACAAGCAGTATTTCCTCCTTTAATGCAGGAGAGCTATCCGTCCCTTTACTGATCACTTGTGCCAGATAAAGAATCAATCCGATTTTCATCGATTCAGCAGGCTGGAATGAAAAGCCGCCGATTGTATACCAGCCGTATGCTTCATTGATTTCTTTGGAGATGCTGGAGGGTGCAATCAAGATACCTACTAATAACAGCAGGAAAAAAAGATAAACAAAAAGTGATAAACGCTTCAGTATATCGAGATCAAGAAAATAAGACACGACAAAACAGCCGCCTAAACCAATTACATACCAGACAACCTGCTGCAGAACAAAATATTCTCCTTGCAAGAGTTGTACTTGATATAAACTGACTAGGCTTGCAAGTCCGAGCAGTATGATAAGCGAGAAATAGAGATAATCAAATTTTTCCAGATATATTCGCAGTTTTTGCATGCATGTCACCATTTCATCATAAGGATAATCTACAGTTCTATCGTAACAGAAATTTCCAATTTAAAAAGCCGTATTCTGGAAGAAATACGGCTTTTTCCTATTAATGATGATGGTGGCTTCCGCTATCATCCTGTTTTTTCTGTTCTTGTTCCTGTTGTATCTTTTCTATCTCTTCTTGTGTCAATTCTCCAACGCGAATCTGCTTCGTCGGCATCAAATGGATATTATCGACCTTTACATCTGCTTTAACAAAATATACGCCATCAGATGGGAAGTTATATTCCAGATGATAGGTTCCGTCTGTATCCAATGAGGCAGGAATTGTTTCTGCATCTGCTTTGTTCTCATCTTTCCATACAAGGAAGTTGACGGTTGCTTCCTGTTCAAGTGCTTTCCCATCATGTGACAGCTTTACACCTATTTTCGGAGCAGAATCTGCTTCGATGGATTCAGGAGCTTCAATGATCACGTTCACTTCTTCCCGTTTCGCATAGTGGTCAGCTGCTTCAGGATCGGCAGAGCATGCAGCAAGGAGAAAGAATGTCAGTAACAACGGCGTAATTTTAAATAGTCGCATCTGCTTTTCTCCTTTCTTACGCATTAAAGAACCTCTTCAGTGCAGGCACCCTCGGAATGACAAACCGATCAAACAGCCAGACGACGATAATCGAGATTCCGACAAGCGGGAAGATGATGCCAAGAATGATAATCAGTACGATAACGCCTTTCATGACTTTGTCAGACGGTGCTTTCGGTGAGCCAAGCTTACCTTCCGGTTTCCGGGAGAGCCATAGGATGAAGCCGCTCACAGCAATACCTACAATGCCAATCAAAACAAGCAACCCGATAATCTGATTCCAGATACCGAATTCCGTTCCTTTATGAATGGTAATACCATAGGCAATTACTTTTCCAAGTGTATGGTAATTATCATAGCGGTAATCTGCCAAAACAGCACCAGTATACTGATCAATGTGCATCGTCACTTCATCACGGGCATGCGGCGGGAAAGCAGATAAAGTGAATACACCATCCTGCGTTTGCGGAATCATGATATTATAGCCAGGTTTTACACCTTCATCTTCGGCTATCGACACAACATCATCAACAGAAAGCTGTGTGTATTGCTGATTTGTAGAAATTGGGACTGGCAAGTTCTCAGCTGACCAAGGCACATCAGCGATTTCTTTTGTTTTCACATCAGAAGCAGGAGCATCACCAACCCACACAGAAGGTGGATAGCCGACACCTGCATTAGTGGTAATCGTTTGGAAATTGTTTCCCCATAATCCTGACCAAGGCAGTCCTGTAAGAATCAGAAATAGCAGACCTAACGAAATCCAGAATGCAGGCACTACGTGCAAGTCACGTGCCCGTAGTTTTTTCCCTTTGTTCAAGCGCGGAATGAGAACACCAAAGATTTTTGATTTCCCTTTCATTTTAGGCGAGCCCAGGTAAACGCCAGTAATGATCAAAATCAGCGCCCAGCAAGCTGCCCACTCGACAATACGATCCCCGAAAGTACCCATCAGCAGCTCGCCATGAATTTTTTCAAATACGTTAACGAGCTTGAAAGAGTCTTCTAATTTACCGAGTATGACATTTTCATAAGGGTCGACGTAAACGGTATAAGCTTTCCCGTCTTCTGTAATACCTACCTCAGCAGAACGGTCTGGACTGTCACTTGGACGATACGACGTCACTGCTGCATTCGGATTCACAGCTTCCACTGTATTGATTTGCTCGGATGGCGTTGTGACAGTAGTTTGCGGAGTGACTTCATAATAGTCCTTGTAAAGGGCTGCTTCGATTTGAGGTTTAAATAGATAAACACCGCCTGTGATAGCCAGAATGATGAGGAATGGCATAATTATAAGACCTGCATAGAAATGCCAGCGCCAGACAGACTGGTAAAGTGACCGACGTTTCTGTTGTTTCTGCTTCGACACCGACGGCTCCTTTTGTGCCTCCATATAGGACAACTCCTTTTCTTCTATATTTAAATGTAATAATAGGCAAAGTAGTACAAGCCTAAGCTTAGGACAATTTTCACGCCCATACAAGTAGGGAAATGCAGGTTATTATGACCATTCCTTGAACATAACATTGATAAATTTGTAAAGCGTTTCCATTCTGTTGTGCATGGGGCTGAAACGCTGATAGGACAGGCTTTTGTGATGTGGCATTCCTTGACATGGAGTCCTATAGTGTTAGCATAGATAACTGTTAACAGGGAACGAAAAATTTTCTCAAAAGGAGCGATTAGGTATCTTAACTAACAAACGGATTTTGTATGTCGGAGCAGGATCGATGGCAGAAGGAATGATTGCAGGAATGAATGGGTCAGATAGCATGCATCACGAGCAGATATATGTGACGAATCGAACAAATTCGGAGCGTCTCTGTGAGCTGCAGGAGCGCTATGCTATTACCGGAATTCCTCAGGCTGAGGTGGATTGGAGCAGTATGGATATTATCATACTCGCGATGAAACCGAAGGATCTAACTGCTTCATTAATCGATCTGCAAGATAAGGTTCAAGAAGGACAGCTAATTATATCGGTAGCTGCAGGCATCCAGAATGAACAAATCGAGCATTATCTGCCAGAGAACCAACCCGTTGTTCGTATTATGCCTAACACTTCCAGTACCATAGGTGAATCGGCTACGGCTATTGCACCTGGAACACATGTATCCGTCGAACAGCTTACACTTGTCACAGAGCTGGTAAAGACATTTGGCGAGGCTTTTGTCATTGCGGAGGAACAGATGGATGTCTTTACAGGAATGGCTGGAAGCGGACCTGCCTATTTCTATAAGCTGATGGAGCATTTCGAGGAAACAGGTGTAGCTGCAGGCTTTGACCGAGATACAGCAAGAAAGATCGGAACGCAAACTATGCTTGGAGCAGCCAGAATGCTAGAGGAAACAGAAGAAGAGCCGGCTATTCTGCGGAAGAATGTAACCTCTCCGAATGGAACAACTGCAGCCGGACTTGATGCACTTAATGATGCTGGAGCGGGAGAAGCGATGACAAAAGCGATTCTTTCTGCAGCGGAACGATCCAATGAAATCAGTGAAGAGCTTAAAAAACAGCTTTTGACACGCTAATGCATGATAGTGAAAAAATGAAAACTGGAGGACGTTATTATTTCTATTCAAGCAACAAAACCGAAACGTATTGTCGTCAAGATCGGAAGCAGTTCATTGACCAGCCTGCATGGAGAAATCAGCCGTAAGAAGCTGGAGAAACTAGTGGAGCAGCTCGTGAAGCTGAAAGACAATGGCTATGAGGTATTGCTTGTATCATCGGGAGCTGTGGCAGCCGGCTATCGCAAGCTCGGTTTCCTGGAAAGACCGAAGTCGCTGCCGGAAAAACAAGCCGCTGCATCTATTGGGCAGGGTCTGCTGATGGAAGCCTATTCGGACTTATTCCTGTCGCATGGCTATGTAGCATCACAGATTTTAATTACACGTGGCGACTTCTCGGACGAAACCCGCTATAATAATGTTAGAAATACAATAAATGTATTAGTTGATCGCGGCATCATTCCGATCATAAACGAAAACGATACAGTGACAGTCGACAGACTGCGCTTTGGAGATAATGACACACTTTCAGCAAAGGTTGCCGGATTGGTCGGTGCGGATTTTCTGGCAGTCCTTTCTGATATTGATGGTTTGTATACTGATAATCCAGTCGAAAATCCGGAAGCAACACGCATCGAGCTGGTAAAAGCCATCACACCAGAAATAGAGGCAGCTGCAGGCGATGCAGGAAGTGCAGTCGGAACCGGCGGTATGAAGTCCAAGCTGGATGCATTCAAGATTGCGATGGCATCTGGTATTAAAGGTTTTCTAGGCAATGCAACAGCAGAGGATATTATCTATCATTCTGTGTTGGGTGAAGCAGAAGGAACTTATTTCGAAGCGGATCAAGATATGGATTATTTGAATCGCAAGAAGCAGTGGATTGCGTTCAATTCAGGACCTGTAGGTGAAATCATCTTGAAGAGAGCTGAACAGACACCAGATTCCGTTGAATTCCAGAATATCAGCACCATCAAGGGCAATTTCAAAAAAGGCGACGTTGTGCGCATTCTGGATGAAAAAGGCGCTCGGATCGGTTTAGGCATCGTGAATCAAGCTGCGTCCGACCTTTGGCAGGCTTTGGCGAGTCCGGTAAGGAATATAGAAGAGACGATAGTCGATCAGGAAGCATTTGTTTGCGAACTGGAGCACACCGTACCTATTCAATGACAGAAGGAGGAACATCATGGAGCATATAAAAGAAGTAGTAACAGTAGAAGAGCAAGCCATTGCAGCAAAAGCAGCGGCTAAGAAGCTTGCACTCCTGACAACAGCGGAAAAAAATGAGGCACTGCTTGCAGTCGCAGCGTATTTAGAAAAGGAATATGAAGTTATTCTGACTGCGAACGATAAAGATATGCAAGCGGGAGAAGAAAAAGGCTTTGATGCTGCTTTTCTTGATCGTTTGAAGCTCACTCGCGAACGTATTGAGGATTTTGCAAATGGTTTGAAGGAAGTAGTTGAACTTGATGATCCAACTGATCATGTGGTCAGCGAATGGACACTGGAAAACGGCTTGCACGTTAGCCGTATCACGGTGCCATTAGGCGTCATCGGTATGATTTATGAAGCTCGTCCTAACGTAACAGCAGATGCGACTGGTTTGGCACTTAAGTCGGGCAATGCAATCGTTCTGAAAGGCGGATCATCTGCTATTCATACAAATACAGCAATCGTAGAGGTTATCAAAAAAGCCCTTCAGCAGACAAAAGTTCCAGCGGATGCTGTGCAGCTTATCCAATCGACTGATAGGAAGGAGACGGCGAAGCTCTTTACAATGAAGGAGCACATCGACGTTCTTATCCCTCGCGGCGGTGCATCACTCATCCAAGCCGTGATTGATTCTGCAACGGTTCCTGTTTTGGAAACCGGTGTAGGAAACTGCCATATGTATGTGGATAATACTGCACAAGTTGATATGGCGATCTCGACATTTTTGAACGCCAAGACAGATCGTCCGGCAGTTTGTAATGCATTGGAGACATTGATTGTTCAGCGGGAATGGCTGGAGACAAATAAAGATGCACTAGTACAAGCATTACGTGAAAATGGTATTCAAACACATGGAGATGATATAGCGGTTAAGCTTTTACCTGATTGTAAACCTGCTGTAGAAGCGGACTGGGCTAATGAATATCTAAGCCTGGACGTCGCAGTACGCGTAGTTGAATCCGTAGAAGAAGCAATTGACCACATCGATCGTTATGGTACAAAGCATTCGGAGGCAATCATTTCTGAAGATGACGAAGCAGTAAACAAATTCATGAAGGCGGTAGATGCAGCTGCAATTTACCATAATGCATCGACACGTTTTACAGATGGTCATGCTCTTGGATTTGGAGCTGAGATTGGTATTTCAACACAGAAGCTTCATGCTCGCGGACCGATGGGGTTGCCTGCGTTAACGACGTATAAGTACGTTATGAAAGGCAACGGCCAAACAAGATAATAGAAAGCTCATCCTAATGGATGGGCTTTTTTTGTTACTAATATGAGACAGAATATATTCGTATTTATCAAGGTTGTAGCTTGAGTTTTCTGCAGCCTATTCAGTTTTTCTATACAGCTAATTTCCATTTTTTTATTGCATAAAATCCCTATTTTGTTATAGTTGATTATGATAATCATTATCAATTAGAGGGTTGCTTTAGTCCTGATCACGCTAAAGTACGAAAAGGAGAAGAGCAAAATGAAGTGGAAAACAGTAAGTGGTATTGGTCTTGCAGCAGCCTTAAGCTTTTCTTTGGCAGCTTGCGGAAATAGCGAGGATACAGCATCTGGTGAATCTTCGGATAAGAAGGAACAGCAGATTACATATTTGGATAAGGAATACACACTTCCAAAAGAGACGGATACAATCGTGGCAGCAAGTCTTGAGTCAATGGAGGATGCAACTGCATTGGGAGTGAAGCCTGCGGGGGCATTATCTGTTGGTGGTGAAACTCCTGCATATTTAGAAGAGGATTTATCAGGGGTGGAATTGATCGGCGAGAAAATGCAGCCGAATTATGAAACAATTCTCTCGCTGGAACCAGATGTGATTCTAGGATCCTCTAAGTTTCCTGAGGATGTAAGCAAATCACTGAATGACATAGCTACGACTATTCCATACTCCCATATTTCAGAGAACTGGGAAGCGAATTTGGAGCTGCTCGGTTCTTTGACAGGTAAAGAGGACGAAGCAGAACAAATCATTTCAGATTATGAACAGGATTCGGAGGAAGCTAAAACGGAACTTGGTGAAAAGCTTGAGGACAAGCAGGTGTTAGTAGTCAGAATCCGGGCAGGCAGTTTGTACGTGTATCCACAAAATGTATATTTGAATCCGGTATTATACGGAGATCTAGGCTTGCAGGTACCTGACGTTATCAACGAAGCAGAAGCACAGGCAGAAATTTCCTTGGAGAAGCTGGCGGAAGTAAATCCAGATTACCTGTTCCTTCAATTTGAAACAACTGAAAATCCTGAAAATGCTAGTGCTTTGGAAGACCTGCAAAATAACGACATATTCAAGTCTACTAATGCAGCTAAGGAAGATCATGTATTCGTGAATGCTATTGATCCATTGGCACAGGGCGGAACGGCATGGAGTAAGACAGAATTCCTGAAAGCAGCAACTGAAAAGCTGGCTGAATAACAATGTATGGCACGAGGAATAGAATTGCTTGGATAGTGCTGCTTACTGCTCCTTTGACAGGAGTGATTGTTGTATTGATTTCAGTCTTGAATGGCGTGAAGGATATGCCAGTCAGTACGATTTGGGATGCGATTTTTCATTATGACTCTGCCAATGTAGACCATACCATCTTGCTGACTGCGAGACTGCCAAGAGCTTTGGCGGCCTTGCTGGTAGGTGCGTTCCTAGCTATAGCTGGGTCAATTATGCAGGGAATCACACGTAATTATCTCGCCTCTCCATCTATCATGGGGGTCAATGATGGTTCTGCACTAGTAATTACATTGTGCATGGTGCTTGCTCCCGGTCTATCTGGTAATATGATGATTCTTTACTCCATGGCAGGTTCTGCAGTCGGTGCCGGTATTGTGTTCGGCTTCGCGTCACTGTTGAAAAATGGGATGGCGCCTGTTCAATTGGCTATTATCGGGACAGTCATCGGAACCTTCCTCAGCGGTTGTGCAGCGGCTTTCGCCTCCTATTATCAGGTGTCACAGCACGTAAGCATTTGGTATAACGCGAGAATGGACAGTGTGGATGTCCATATGCTGAAATTGGCTGTGCCGATTGGCCTGATTGGTTTAATTCTGGCTATGTCCGTTTCTAAGTCAGTTACAGTCATGGCGCTAGGTGAGGAAGTTGCTGCGGGTCTTGGGCAAAAGACAGTTTATATTAAACTAATCAGTATGCTCAGTGTTGTCTGTCTGACTGGTACGGCTGTCGCCCTTGTCGGAAAGATAGCTTTTGTCGGACTTGTTATCCCGCATATCACCCGGTTTCTAATCGGGGTTGATTACCGTCTGCTCATTCCTTGCTCTGCAGTGATTGGCGGAATCTTCCTTTGCTTATCAGATGTGGTCAGCCGCTTTATCAACACACCGTTCGAAACACCAATTGGCGTTGTGACAGCTTTTATTGGTGTTCCATTCTTCCTGTATCTCATTTGGAGAAAGGGAGGAAAGCAATATGCGGCTTAGAATCGGTTCCAAATTAATTCTAAGTGGATTGATTATTAGCTTGCTGCTGTTGCTTTCTATCTACCTGCATTTAACGAATGGCAGCTATACCATGACTGTGGGAGACATTGCCCGAACATTATTTGGATTAAATGATGATCGCAAGCTTGAACTGGTCATCTTTCAGTTTCGCCTGCCTCGGATTGTAATCGGAGCATTGGTAGGTGCAGGCTTGGGCATAGCTGGAGCAGTTATGCAGGGAGTCACGCGCAATGGACTAGCCGATCCAGGAATACTCGGCATCAATGCTGGTGCTGGTACAGCCATTGTTATATATATCTTCTTTTTCCAGGGAATGATTCAATCCGAGTCGATTGGCGGTTGGCTGGCTGTCTTGATGATGCCGATATTCGGCTTCATTGGTGGTCTGCTGGTGGCGTTGCTCATTTTTGCTTTCTCCTGGCGGCAGGGTACACTTGATATGCAACGGCTAATCCTGACGGGTATTGCCCTTGGAACAGGTTTTGGAGCGTTGTCACTGTACATATCGTTGAAAATGAATGCAAATGATTTTGAAATGGCCACTGTATGGACGACAGGCAGCATTTACAATGCGAATTGGATTTATATCTATGCGATGCTACCATGGATCATCATCCTTGGTGCCTTGCTTTACCGGAAATCTTATCTGCTCAATTATTTTCAGTTAAGCGATGACTCCATTCGGAGCTTAGGTATCCGAAATGAACGCGAAAAGGCGATACTGCTGCTGGCAAGTATTGGTCTAGTGAGTGCCTGCGTGTCTGTTTCTGGAGGGATTGCGTTTGTAGGCTTGATTGCACCACATATTAGCAGGCGTCTTGTCGGAAATGATTACCGCTATAACATGCCAATCAGTGCATTAACCGGCATGGTACTGCTCGTCTTTTCAGATTATATTGCTAAAACTGTTTTTGCTCCGGCAGAACTGGCGGTAGGTATTGTTGTATCAATAATAGGTGTACCTTATTTCTTGTACTTACTGGTAAAAGCAAATAGAGGAGGTTGACATATGTCAGAGGAATGGATTCTTTCGGGGAAAGAGCCGGGAGTGAATTATCGTGTTCAAATATATATACCAGATCAGCCCCCGCAATCAGAAGAAGGCTATCCGGTTATCTATATGCTGGATGGAAATGCTTATTTTGGATTGGGTAAAGATGTCATACGTAATCAATCGCATAACTTGCTTAAAACAGAAGTGGATCCAGCAATAGTTGTAGGGATATCACTAGATGCAGAGGAGTCGGTTATCAGAGAAAGACGTTTCTACGATTTCACACCGCCAGCATCAGATTATAAATTTCCAGATAGGATGAAATGGAAAACGACTGGGAAGCATGGAGGGGCAGAAATTTTCCTGGACTGGCTAATAGATGAGCTTCAGCCGAAGATCATGGAAAATTATCATGTTCAGCAGGATAAGCAATGTCTGTACGGCCATTCTTTGGGTGGATTGTTTGCGCTGTACAGTATGTTCAAGCGACCGGAAGCTTTCCAATGCTATCTGGCTATCAGTCCTTCCATCTGGTGGAATGAAAAGCATATTTATTCCTTTTTGAACGAAGCTAAAGATTCCAAGCTCTTCATCGGTGTAGGGGAGAAGGAAGGCTTCATGGTGGAAGATGTAATGGCGCTCTATCATCGTTTACCGAGCGTGATGGATGGAAAGACTGCATACTACGTCGCAGATGATGAAAATCATGCGTCAGTCGTTCCTGCTACGCTGAGTCGTGCATTTCGCTATTTCTTCACCTGAACCGGTTTTTTTGTTTCCAGCTCGATATCTGCTAAAATGATAGGAAGCGATTAAAACGGAGGGATGTCCACATGCAAGCCTTTATCCGGAATGACCAGTACAACAATATTAAAGAACAGGTGCAGCAGCTTGTGAATAGTTCAGCTGCTGTCAAAGATATAGACATTATTTTTGGACTCCGCTCATTAGCTGAAGAGAAAATCATGAACCGGTTCGAGAAGCTCTCGGAGGAAGAGGCGGAAATGCTTGGAAGAATCCATGGTGTGCAGGATGAAATTGATGCAGAGCTCTTTTTGGCTCAGCTTCGTCCGTCCATCAAGCCATTTCCTGTCGTTACAGAACAGCAGCTTCGGAAGCTGTTCCCGAAAGTGAAGCACTTGCATGTACCTAAACTTGATGAAGTTGATTGGGAGAAAACATCCTATCTGGGGTGGAACGATTCGGGACAGCAGGCAAAATACATGGTCGCTCCGCATGAGGGTGGGATGATAGCCGCTCGCGGCACGATCACGCCCTCCTCTCAGCCGGGGATTTGCACCATATGCAATAAGCTTGAGAGTGTAGGGTTATTCATGGCAGAGCCTATTGGCCGCGGCCAAGGAACGTATGTGAAACGCGGGAACTATGTTTGCAGGGATAGCTCCAAGTGCAATCGAAACCTGACAGATATCAACCGGTTCTACAGCTTCATCGCTAATTTGCATGCATCATAAACAAAAGAAGGAGCACATGCCTTGAGGCGTGTGCTCCTTCTTTTATTCTTCGGGCAAATCAAATGTCAAATCAGCAGCCAGCAAGTCTTCTTCCTTGTCAGTGATACTGGAGATACGCAGGGAGAAGGAATCTTCTTCTTTGTAATCTGCCTGATCCATGAGGAAAACAACATATTTCGTCGAAGTCTGGCCAGGTTGGATCTCACCAGAATCTGCTTCCAAAACATTATGGTTCAGGATCCGGTATGTTGGAGTTTCAAGAAAAGCACCCATTTCCTTCAAAGGAACCGCACTTTCTCCATCATTCTTCACTTCCAGCTTCGCTGTTGCCGCAACGATTTTCTCCGGATCCTCGAAACCGGTGAAGGATTCCTCATAGGAATCTGCCGGTTTCAGTTTCGTATATTGAATCCCTTTCAGGGTCACTTCCAGATTGTCATTAGTTTCGGACTGATCAAAGTTCTGCTCAGCCAGCATTTCCTTCTCTGCAACCGAATCTTTCGTCAGGCGGTCCGGGAAGTAGGGGTTTTCTGCTGTCACAGTGTCCGTCAAATCGGCAGACAATGCATCTGTATCTTCGTTTCCTTCTGTAACTGCTGCCTGTGCTGCCGGTGTTTTTGGCTCATCTGCTGCTTTTTCATCCTTGCTGCAGGCGGATAAAGTCAATGCGATCACGATCAGCAATACCGCAGCTGGAATACGGAACAGTTTCATATACTTCTTTCATCCTCTCTTTTAACAAGATCGTCTTCTAGAAATAAGTAAATAAAGACATAAATATCATACCGTAACCCTATATGGAATGAAATGAAAAGAGCCTAAACTCCTAGAAGAAAGTCTAGGAAGGGCTGGAAAAATTGGAGATGAGAGGTATCATTTCTCCCTAATGGCTGGTAAAATGTAGGAGAGTATAGGTGATTTATAACAAACAGAAAAGAGTTGCATTTGCCGCATTTTTTTATTGCATAAATTCCGAAGTGCGATATATATTTAGAAAGTATGAATCAGGATTGGAAGCAAGTACATTAAGTGAGGAGAACGCGGAAAATGGGGCAAAAAAGAGATCTGAAGGAATTGTCCATGTACCTAGAAGAAGACGAACGGATTTTTCTCTACGTACAAAGTAAGCTCGACGAGAGGAATGGCATCCTTGGCGTCACGCAGAACCGAATCCTGTTTACGCACAAACCGTTGATAAAACCAGCTTATCTGGATACGACCAGCTATGACAGCATCGATTATATCCTTTATACAGAAGGTACCGGGGAAGGCGAATTGTCTATCCATTTAAACAATGGAGATATAAAATATGTAACCAGTCATCGCCTGATCCATCTCAAGGGTGTAAGTGATATCGTCAGAATGTTCGTTAACAATCATCAGCGGGATCTCTTGTTCCGGAATACGTTCAATCGCAAGCAATTGTTGGAATAGATAGACGCAAGGAACAGAAGCAGTAGGATGGAGAACTGTCATAGAGAGCTGCTGGTTGGTGCAAGGCAGTCAGGGAAGCATCCGAACTCGTCTGGGAGTGCCCGGGAGGAAATGCCTGGTCGGCTGGCAGCCGTTATCAGCTTTTGAGGGTGAGCTGCTTTCTCGCCGAAAAAGAGTGGTACCACAATGTCCATTGTCTCTTTACGAGATAATGGGCATTTTTTTATAAGGAGGAGTGTACTATGGAGAATTGTTTTATCTGTGACAAGCATGCAGGTCGTTTTCAACTGAGCGGCGATTGTATCTTTGAAGATGATTATATTTATATCAGTCATATTGATAAAAAAGGACAACCAACTTATCTCAGTCATATCATGCTCGATTTGAAACGCCATGTTCCACAAGTCGGGGATATGGCGGAGGAAGAGGCTGCAGCATTCGGTATCGCAATGAAACGAGCGGCCAAGGCATTACAGGAAACGCTTCATGCAGAGCATGTGTACAAACTTGTCTCCGGAAATTCTGTGCCTCATGCTCACATGCATATCATTCCCAGATACGCTGGAACTCCTGAAAGGTACTGGGGACCGGTGGAGGTTTATGATTGGCCGGGTGCTCCTTTTGGCGGTGAGTCGGACATAAAGGAAGTCTAAGCAAAACTAACAGGGCGGGTTTGATATAGAAATAACCGGTCAAATGGTACTAGTTATATAATGCTGAATTCTTAAGGGAAATGATAAAAAACTGTTATATAAAGAAAGACAATAGTAACGTTTTGAAAAATTTAGGAGATAAACCTTGTTTTGTACCGAGATGCTTATATAATGAAACCACACCTAGTAATTACATAATTTAACAATTTTATGGAGGGGTGATGAGAGTGTCAAAGTTCAAGAAAGGTTTGACAGGCGTGCTGCTGGCAGGTGTGATTGTAGGTGGAATTTCTGGTGGGGTTTCAGCATCAAGTAATGGAATCACTGAGAATGGCAACTCGGAAGTCATTAAAGCAGATCAAGGGGTAACAGAGGGCTATGTGAAAGACACCCAAACTGGATTCACTATCAATGCAGAATCCGGTGCAATATCTGGCGGGTATTGGATCCGTGGTAAAAGGGATGGCAGAGTCGTTTCTGAGTTTAAGCACTATACAAAAGAAGGACGTGCCTCTGTGACTAATGGTGCCGGCTACCACGATGACGGAGGATGGAAAGCACAAGATGTTTGGAGCAAGGCTGACTTGGACTGGAGTTTCTGGGGAACAAACAAGGCTTACTACGATTATAAGTAAAAAATACAAGGAAATAATGCAAGGGTGTTATCACTCTTGCATTATTTTATGAGGTGAAATTGTGAGAGCGATTTTAGGGTTCTTAGCTTCTCTATTCCTGTTGATAAGCCTGTACGTTACGAATGACTTACTCGAGCAATACAAGTTCAATCACTTACTGTATAAAGATAGAACAGCGGCAGCATTGAATTTCACTAATTACGAGGGCAATCCTAACGATTTACTTGAATCATATGCAGAACGATATGATTTGGAAATATCCAAATATGTATTCGTGAATCAGGATACCATCAGAATATTCACTACTGATCCTTCACTAGGGTCCCGTATTGATAGGATAGACGGTGATTTTCCCAATAAGGGCACCGCACAATTTATAACGAATCGACTTAATAATTCCAGCAATGATAAAAGTGGATCTTTTCATTCCGGAGAAAGTACGATAGCTATATCCATTTGGAATTTAGATAACCAGAAACAGGCTAGTGCAAGCGGTATTTATTACATAGATGATAAAGATGGTTCCGTATCTGTCATGCTGGATCAGCTGCAAAAAGATGGCGTTTCATCTGAGCTGATAGAGGCACGCATTGACCCAGTAGTGATCAGTCAGCCGCTGACCTTTCTCATATCACCGCTTATCATTCTTCTTTCTATGATTGGCGTTATTTCCTTTTACCTGATAAACCGAAGTGATCATATCATGCTTTATAAAGTGATGGGTTACTCTTATATCAGAATATCTTTTATCTTAGTAAAAAAGCTTATTTCACCTTTGGGCGCGGCAGTTTTAACAAGTTATATCCTATATCTGATCTTCCGTATTGTTACGAAGAAAGAGATTCTGAATTTGGTGGACTTTACGCTTCTGTACGCAGGATTGGCAGTAGTACTCTTTGTTGGAATAGTTCTTTATACGTTCCTGCTTATAGGCTTAATCTTTTTCTTTGGGAAAGAATATGAGGCTTTGAAAGGTAAGAGGCTTTATAAAACGTTGATGGCACTCAGTTATGTAATGAAGATTTTATTCCTTATTGCTGCTGTTGGGGCCCTGTCGCAATTGGATCAAACAAAGAAATCGCTGGAAGAGTACCAAAATAATCTCGAAACATGGAATCAAACAGAGAATTTGTACCAAACGGTATTGTATTCCACAGGACAAGTTGATCTAGCGATAGAAAGTGGGCAGAATAACAACTTAAAGCAGGTATATAATCAATTAAATAATGAACTGAATGGTTTTCTGATTGATGCAGGCAACTATGAAATAAGCTCTAATGGAAGCTATTTATATGAGATGAACACAGATGACCAGAATGCGTCGACTTCTCCTTATGGAAAAGCTATAACTATAAATGAGAACTACTTGGAATTCAATAAGATACGTGCAGAGACGGGAGAAATTGAAGGATCTATCGTATCCGACCCTTCTGTCACGAATTTGCTGGTTCCTGCAGCTCTCAAAGACAAAGAGGATGAAATTAAAAAGAACTTCCTGGACTACTTCTATTTCCAGAAGGTTGAAGTTGGAAACATTTATAGAGAAGCAAAAGGTCAGGAACTGGACGACAGCCCTAAGAACGATTTAAGTATAAATATTATCTATGTACGAGATAACCAGGAATACTTTACGTATAATCCCGCTAACAAAGGAGAAGGAGATTACTTTATTAAAGATCCGATTGCCATATTAGATACTGGGCAGTTCGATGCTTCCTATTACATGAGCTACTTGTCCCGGGCATATTTCTTTTATTCGGATCAATCGGAACCTACTCAGAAATTAGAAGAGATCGCTGGCGAACATGATGTTACGTCACAAATTAATTCCGTTATCTCGGTCTTTGACGAGTACGGGCAGAAGATACAAGAGTTGAAAACAGACAATTATTTATTATTATTGGCGATCATTCTATTATATATCGCTACATTCACCACTAGTGTTTACTTCACAATATGTCATTTCTATAACTATAAGATGGAAGTATTATTGAAGAATATTCACGGCTATTCGTATTTCAGAACGAACAGAACGCTGTTGCTATTGCAATTTTTGAGTTATTGCATTCTTTTAATAGGGATATTGTTTGTATCATTACCGTCCCTAATCATTATTGTGTTCGGAGGGATATTGATTGATGCTCTGCTAGTGATCGGCTTAAGCAAATATTATACCGCTAATATGCATACTAAACTTAGAAGAGAGGCATAGAGATGATCAAAGCTACTCATCTAAAGAAAAAATTTAAAGAGAAAACCATATTTGATGATTTTTCTTTAACAGTGAAAAGCGGCGAGTTCCTATCCATTACAGGGGAGAGCGGCAGGGGAAAAACAACTTTAATTAATCTATTGAGTCTTCTGGAAAAGCCGGATAGCGGTGATATAGAGTACGACGGGATTAAGAATCCCAATGCGAAACAGACAATGCTGCTGCGCAGGAATGAGTTTGGTTATTTATTTCAGAATTACTCCTTGATTAACAACGAAACGGTAGAGAAGAATATCCTTTTGGCCATTGCTTATAAAAAGATTAACAATAAAAAAAGAATGATACAGGAAATCCTAGCGAAAGTCGGCCTTTCCGGTTATGAAAAGAAGCGTGTCTATACGTTAAGCGGAGGTCAGCAGCAACGAGTTGCACTTGCACGAGTCATTGCGAGGGACTGCAAGTATATATTTGCTGATGAACCAACAGGAAACCTCGATATTAAAAACAGGGATGCTATCTTTCAGCTGCTGTTGGATATGAACAAAGCCGGTAAGACAATTATCATGGTTACACATGATTTAGAGATAGCCAGAGCTTCTTCAGCTCAACTTGAAATCTAGCAGTCAAAATTATTTCCATGCGAATACGATAATTAAAACTAGAAATCAGAGTAATATCAATATAATCTGCAAGTGTAGAGGAGAATCAATCGGAAGTGACAGACCATAACGAGAAAGTGAAAGCATATTACGAAGCTTATACGAAAGGAAATCCTGATGCACCGCTAACTTATACGGCCTGGAGCTTCGGCGGAAATAATGCTTTAGCTGACGAACTGGCCGAATTGGTCGTTCAAGGAGTCAAAACGGCAACCTCCTCTAATCATCTGCTATATGAATTAGAGAATGAGCCAATTCCTGAGCCGGGTCTCCATAGTGTCATTCTTGATAGTGCAGGAAACCCTCATGCCGTGATCGAAATTGTTCAGGTAGAAGTGAAATCGTATAAGGATGTTGATGCAGCATTTGCCTATAAGGAAGGAGAAGGTGATCGTTCACTTGCTTATTGGCGTTCAGTCCATGAGCCTTTCTTTACAAAGGAAATGGAAGAGATCGGACGGAGGTTCTCACCAGAAATGCTTGTAGTTTGCGAAGAATTTGCAGTGAGGTTCATTGCTTGAAGGCTGTGAAATCTTTTCTAACCGAATGTAAGATGAAAAAAAAGTCCATTGTCTACTTAGCAGACAATGGACTTTTATATGAATAATGCTTGGAACATTGTAGGGGGAAATCTTAATCATATGTAGAATGTCTTCTTAAGAGGTTAAGTTTTACTTATAATCAGGACTCATATAAGCCCAAAGAAATAAGTAGGGGAGTTTAGGACAGTTGGTTAATTTGGTGAGTAATAGTGAGTAGGGTTTTCCTTTTAAAAGGATGACTTTAAATGCAGCCTGGTACCAATCTAAAGGTTGAAAACACAATGTAGTCCTGCGGAAATAATATAGCATCGTTATAAATCTACTCAATATAAGCTTTTAGCCTTATTAAGAAGGGATAATATAACTTGTGAATTACTTCTATCCATTTTTAAACTGCGTTGATATCAATTACGCTTAATGTAAAAATATAATATCGCTATTTCTATTGCTCATAAATAATTGGCACCCTGCACACACTGTAAACAAGAAGAAACAGTGGAGGGAACCTGATGAAAAAAGCGATAGTTGTATTTGTGTTTCTGCTTGCTTTTTCTGCTTTTACACACCCATCGCAAGCACAACCGACAAAGAATGTAATTGTGGAAACAGAGTATTACGATGACATCGAAGAATTGAAATACCCGCAAGTAAAACATGCGGGAACACCGAAGCTTACAAGAATGATCAACAAGGACTTCCAGGCATATATTGAAAAAGCAGCATTAGCTCGTAAGGAAAATATAGAGGCTGGCAAAAAGTATAAATATGACCCGGATTTTCAGACTGATTTTGAAGTCAAATATAATACGGATCGTAAGCTCAGTATCTTGATGAGCAGTTATATCTTTACTGGAGGAGCGCACGGCTCTACTGCGGTAGAATCGTTTAATTACGACTTGAAAGAAAAGAAACGCGTCTATTTGACGGATATACTGCAGACGCCAAGTCAGCTAAAGAAAGTTCAGCACTATGTCTTCACCTACGCTAAGGCGAGACCAGAGATATTCTATCCGGATTTGAAAAAAGAGGACATCCACCTAAATGAAAAAACAGCGTTCTTTTTTACAGATGAAGGAATAGCCCTTGTCTTCCAGCAATACGATATTGCACCATATGTCTCCGGTAATCAAGTTATCAAAATACCTAAGAAAATATACAGCTAAGAAAGAAGCCATGGAAGTATGCTGCATCCATGGCTTTTTCGGGTATACCTACACTAATAAAATAGAGAAATGGGGAGAACAAATAATGAAGTGGGGAATTCTAGGACCAGGTTCGATTGCACATCATTTTGCGGAAGCATTACAGAAAGAAGGGGAATCCATCCTGGCTGTTGGTGCAAGAAACAAAGAAAAGGGGAAGGCATTTGCAGAGAAATTCGATATACCTAGAGTTTATGAAGGATTCCAGGGTGTGCTTGATGATTCTGAAGTAGATGTTGTATACATAGCGACGCCGCACGCCTTTCATTATGAAACAATCATAGAAGCCTTAAAGCATGGAAAACATGTGCTGGCTGAGAAAGCGATTACAGTGAACGGCAAGCAGCTTGATGAAATCACTACGCTGGCAGCAGAGAAGCAACTGATTGTGGCAGAAGCAATGACAATTTATCATATGCCGATTTATAAAGAACTACATCAATTGATCGATGCTGGTAAAATTGGGGATATTCAGACGCTGAGTGTGAACTTCAATAGTATAAAGGAAAATAATCCCAAAAATCGTTTCTTCAACCCCGATTTAGCAGGCGGAGCACTCCTCGATATCGGAGTCTATGCCTTGTCATTTGTTCGCATGTTTATCCAGGATGAGCCAACTGAAGTCATCAGCACGGTTACGAAGCATGAGACAGGTGTGGACCAGCAGGCTGGAATTATACTGAAGAATAAAAAAGGGCAGCTTGCTACAATTACTTTATCCTTTATGGTGGAATCACCAGAACGTGCTACAGTCATGGGTACAAAGGGATTCATTGATATGGAGAAATTCTCCCGAGCCCAACAGGCTACCGTTTGTTATATAGAGCAAGGCAAAACAGAAACAATAGAAGCAGGGGAGACGGAGAAGGCGCTGCAGTATGAAGTAAGAGCAATGAAGGAACTTATCGAGAAGGATGTTCCACATGTAACATTACCGTATACGAGGGATGTCATGAAGATTATGGATCAGCTTCGGAAACAGTGGGAAATAGAATTTGATTTTGAGTGATAGATAAAAAGCAGGGATCCTCAGGATGCCTGCTTTATTTTTAATTCATAGAAGCTTGCCATGGTGGTCCGAAAGTATGGTTCCAGCCAGAACGCACCGATGCCTAAGGTTAGTATTGTCAATAGTGCCCAACCGATAAAGCTGAGCTGTAACAAAAATAACCTGCCCTTATTGCCGCGCATCTTTTCTTTACTTTCCCGAATAGCCTCAAAAATAGAATAATGTGGATTCTCCCGTAAAATATATAGTGTCTGGGAATAACTTAGATATTTGATGATGCTCGGTACAACCAACAATAGGGTCCAAAAAGTCAGCAGGGCAGTTAGAATCAGTCCTGTCAGCATATACCGCCAGAAACGTTTGAAAGGTGTAAAGATGAAGCCGAAGGTAGGCCGATCTCCTTGGACGAAGCTTTGGAATAGCCAAGTTGTTCCCGTGAAAAGTGGCATAAGCAACACATAATTAAAAAGAGTATCTCTTACAAAACGGAGCGTCTCTTCCTTAATGGTAATCTCTTCTTCAACCACAATAGAAAAGCCAAACCAAGAGTTTGATATTAACTTTATCGTAAATGAAATCACGGAGAAGAGGAAGACTGCAAGTACACTTTTCCCCCAGTTGCCTCTTAGGCTGTCCAAAGCATCCTGCTTCAGAGATTGATTAGTAATCATATAAGTCGTCCCCCGGCCTTTTTAATATATATACGTTATATTTTTATTGAGCATACCACACATTTATGGGGAAGTATGGTTGATTTGGCAGTGAAGTCATGTTAATATTTAACTATCTTGCAAAACAAAGTAGTGGGTTCTTTTTTTTAGTCCAACTATCTTGTAAAACAATATAGTTGAGGAGGAAGCGGATATTGTCATCCAGTCAATTATTAAAAGGCATCCTGGAGGGGTGTCTGCTTGCGATCATTGCTGAGCGTGAAACGTATGGCTATGAAATGGTGGAGAAGCTGGCTTCCTATGGTTTTACCATGGTAAGCGAGGGCAGTATCTATCCATTGCTGCTGCGCATGAAAAAAGAAGGCCTCGTTACGACAACCAGTAAGACATTACCATCAGGCGGACCAAAGCGGAAGTATTATCAGTTAACCTCAGAAGGTCATGCTGAACTGGAAAATTTCAAAGGGAGATGGGCAGACATCTCTACGAGCGTGGATAACATTTTGAAGGGGGATCAATCGTGACATTATCTAAGGAAAGCCAGACATTTCTCGAAAACTTGCGGATTTATCTATTCGCCAGCAACAAAAAAGAAGACGAAGTGAATGAATTAATGGAAGAGCTGGAAGATCACTTGTATGAAGCAGAGCAGAATGGCAAGAGTGTCGAGCATATTATCGGAAAGTCTCCAAAAGCATATATGAAGGAAATAGAAGCAGTGGTGGAAACGGATGGGAGGTTTTGGCTTATATATGTCCCGCTTATCCTGTTGAATGCCTTTGCGTATCTCATCATGAATAAGGCGATAGCGGACGAAAGAGATTATTCCATGCTGGCGCTCATTGGAAATCCCTTAGTATTTATTGTTACCTTACTCTTGCTGTTTGGAATGTATCGCTTTCTAGCAGCAAATAAACTATCTAAAAAGGTAACCGTCATATTATATCTATTGATGGGAATAGCTCCTTTTGTCATGTTCTTAGGGATACTGGTGGGAGATTTCTTCATTGAGACACCAGTGCTTACAATCAGTCCTGCCATGAATATAGCAGTGATTATTGCCGCTTGCATCATTTTCATTGCTGCGGCACTATATTGGAAAGCCTGGATTTCCGTCATCGTTCCAGCGGTTCTCTATATTCCACAGGTAATTTTACGTTACATTGATATAGCTGAGGAAACCAAGTTAATCGTTATACTCGCGATTATTATTGTTTTCTCCCTTTCATTAATAATCTGGCAACTTATTCAGTACAAGAAAGACAATTGACGCATGCTGCGGCATGCGTTTTTATATTGACTGGAAATTGATTTACATGTAATATATATCTTGCAAATGTAATGTATATATTACATAGGAGAGTCGTATCTATGAAAAACAACGTAAAGATAACAAGAATGGAACTGAAAATGACACAGGAGCAGCTGGCCAGGCAAGTACGTGTCACCAGACAGACAATCGGTTTAATCGAAAAAGGAGAGTATAATCCAACACTACAGCTTTGTGTTGCGATTGCAAAAGCGTTAGGTAAGACTCTGGATGATCTATTTTGGGAGGTAAGGTGAAATGGAGAAAACTTGGATTCGGTTTTTGCTGCCGGATGATGAATATAAGCGAAGGAACATGCTCGTTTATTTTGCGGAAGCTGCTATTCTGCAGCTAGTGGTGATGATTGTCTTACTTGTCATATCCCGCTTTGATCCATTCCCTATAAATAGTGTTCTTGTATTACTATGGATGCTGTTCGGGACAATAGCTTACATCTGGATTCGTTATATACTGTCTGGTATGGAGTTCGCTGAAATCATGACTGAAAAAGCTTATCGACGAGAGAGGAAAGTAATCGTAATTAAATCAACGTCATTTCTCCTTGTTATGTGTGCGGGTATTTTGTTTCTTTATATCTTTGGCATGATGTCAGTTCCTTTTATAGAAGGTCTGATGGTACCCTTCATTGCAGCATTACTGCTATTCATAACTAATTATGTATCACTAAGAAGGTCCTACCAGAAAAACAAAGAGCTGATTGAATAACCAGATCATTTACCTGTCTAAGCACTGCATCCCGCAGTGCTTTTTTCGTGTTTTTTTAACAGAGGAAGGAATTTGTTTTTACTTAAGGGAAACAGTAGACAAGACGAAGGAGGAGCGCGGATGATACGTATTGGCCAGCAGTTGACTATTTTCTCACTTATGTTCTTGCTATTATTTGTCCCTGCGGAAGCATTGGCAAACATCAATGAGTACCCAACTTTGGAAAAGGTGAAGAGAGCTGAAGAAGCGGGATTCTCTAAGGAAGGTTTGGCGAAAGTGGATGAATTAATTGAAACTGATATTCAAAATGGGTTCCCGGGTGCATCATTGATCATTATAAAAGACGGAAAGATAGTAAAGGATTCTCGTTACGGCTACCGCCAAGTGTACGACGGACTGGAAGAGCTTACGCATCCAAAGAAAGTCAAAAAGGATACGTTATACGATCTGGCTTCCAATACGAAAATGTACGCCACCAACTTTGCACTGCAGCATCTGGTCAGTGAGGGAGAAATCAGGTTGACGGATAAGGTCAGTGATTACATTCCGGAATTCAAGGATGAGGCTAATGCAGCGATAAAAGGAAAGGATACAATCCTAATACAAGATCTGCTGCAGCATCAGGCAGGTTTCCCGGCGAGTATCGAGTTTCATAATCCAGATAGAGCAGGAGCTCTTTATTCACAGGATCGAGAGCGAACAATCGGACTTCTGCCTAAAGTTCCGCTCCAATATGAACCAAGAACAAACCATCTGTACAGCGACATTGATTATATGCTCCTTGGTGCCATAGTGGAACGCGTGACAGGAGAACGGCTGGATAAGTATGTAGAAGAAACCTTTTATGAGCCGCTTCGTTTGAAAAAAACAATGTTCAATCCATTGGAAAATGGTGTGAAGGTAAAAGATGTGGCTGCGACAGAACGGCTCGGTAACACAAGAGATGGGTATTTCTCTTTCCCGAATATCAGGACGGAAACGATAATCGGAGAAGTGCATGATGAGAAGAGCTATTATGCAATGGATGGTATATCCGGTCACGCGGGACTCTTCTCGACGACGAACGATATGGCTGTTTTGCTGCAAGTCATGCTGAACGGCGGAGGGTATGGCAAACAGGAATTTTTTGATGAAGATGTGATCGAGGCGTTTACGGCGGCTTCTCCTACAAATGAAACGTATGGACTTGGCTGGCGCAGGAACGGGGATGAGGGGACCATGGATTGGATGTTCGGTTCGTTGGCAAGTGATGCAGCTTATGGTCATACGGGCTGGACTGGTACAGTAACGATCCTCGACCCGGAATATGACCTAGGGATTGTGCTGCTGACGAATAAGAAGCACACGCCTGTGCTTGATCCGGCAGCAAATAGTAATCTGTTTGCTGGTGACGAATATGCTACAGGCGATTATGGACCAGTAGTCCAGGCAATATATGAGGCGATGGAATAAGACACGGTCATAGACCGTGTCTTTTCATGTGATAACGAGAGCCCGTCTACCCATTGCATCATATACACGTATAAAGTGGGCTTTCTCTACTCTTATATGTTCGCCGCTTTTTTCTGTTGATTCACAGTCATGGAAATAAACGTAGTTTTCATCCGTACCGGTGACAACGATGCAATGCAGCGGTCGGGGTGCTTGAACAACCTTCCCAGCCGGAGTGTGCCAGATGCGGGGAGTGGGCATGTCATGATGAATGGTAAACCAGACTAATACAGGGCATTCATTTGACACATGGGTTTCAATTACCTCGAATGCCTCTCCATACAGTGCCAAACTGCCGGACCGGTACGTATCTGCTGCTTGTTTCAGCGGATTAGGATTTATCGTAATACCATTATCGAATGGGTCGCCGACAAAACCATCCTCCGGATCGCCCCATATGCGGATTGTCCCATCCTCATTCCGCTCTACAGATGTGTTATCCATGGGCATTTCCCGGGCTAATGAAAGTTTATCGACAGCTTCTCCATAATAAGACAGAGCCATTGCCAGCGCCGTTACTTCGCACCCGGAAGGCAGTTCAGGTCGCTGTTTGATATAAGGAACAGTCAAAAGTTTCATAAGCATCCTCCAAATTGTATCTCAGCGGCTTTGAACCTCTGCTTTGATTAGGTTTTGTCGTTTAATATGCGATTCGTAAAAGCCAGCGCGAGTCGTTTTATAATATGGATATGACCAAAGGTGACTAATTGTTGTAAAACTGCCTAACAGATACCAGCCGATGAAGCTTAACTGCATCAGGAATAATTCCCCTCTTTTACCTTCCATGCGGCGCTTACTTTCATTTATGGCTTCCATCGCACTGAGATCAGGTTCGTCTTTTAAGATATAAATAGTTTGAGAATAGCTGTAATATCTTAAAATACCAGGAATGATAAGCAGAAGAGACCAAAGAGTTACCAAAATCATTTTCAGTAATCCAGTTGTAAATAGCTTAGGGAAGTACCTAAAGGTCGTGAACATCAAAGAGAACGGTGCATGTTCCTTGCGAACAAGATGAAGGTACATCCAGCTCGTTCCGACAAACAACGGCATAAAGAATGTATAACAAATTATGTATACTATACCCATAGTAATTAGCAGAGCTAAATCTTCTTCTCTAGGATAAGTTAGAAGGAGAATGAATACATGTAACACCAAGGCTATGAAAATAATGATTACGTATAATAGTATTCCAGACCCAACACCTTTTCCCCAGTTATTTGCCAGTCCATCCAATGCTTTTTTCTTCAAGTCTTGATTGCTTGTCATCTACAAAACCTCCACATTTTTAACTCCATATTGGAAAAACATGTATTATCATATCATTTAGAAATTCGATATGGAGATGTCAAGGTTAATATTTCCAAAAATAATTAATACTGCCTATTGAGTGATTGAGCGAATATACTTATGCACCCAAAGACAGATGTAGCCTGATACCTACTTTGATATAATGGACAGACAATAGCATAGAGGACTCAAGGGTGGTCGGCTCACTTATCCCTCCAGGGAGGGAGGTGATGCCTCTGACAGTATTCGAGACGCTGACGCTGATGATTTCTTTCGGTACGCTGGTTGTTGCGATTATGTCTGATAATAACCAAAAAAAATAACCACCCTTGAGTGACAGCTCATGATGGGTAGGTTATTTTTTCGCTCTTCTGTGGGTCGATTCCTTTGAGGAATCCTTGCTATTGCTTGACCGTTTGGTGTTACCAGCACCAGATGGTCTTTTTTTCGTTATTATCTTATGCACATTCTATCGTAAATAAACCTTGTTGTCATGTGTTTTATGTATGCTTGAAATGTCCAAACCGAATACCTCAGCAAACCCAGTTCTCCCTGTCTCGGTAAGCAGGAGTGCTCGCGATTCAGGCTTTCTTCTTAGCCAGTCCAATTCCAGAAAGCGTTCCAGCATGGCACTTCCTAATGCGCCAGCGACGTGATGCTTGCGCTCGCTCCAGTCCAAGCAGCAATGACTGAATGAACGTCTTTTTCTTCGGGCTGTTTCCACGTCGATACCAAAGCTTGAAAAGAAGATTTCTCCGTTAGCCGTCAGGTTGAATTGATCGCGATCTTGAATTACATAGCCGCTATCAACTAGAGCGTTCGCAACCAGTATGCCAAGTGAGCCAGCTAAATGGTCATAGCAAGTCCTTGCGTAGCGGATAGCTTGGTCTTCTGTTGCCTGCTTTAAGGAGGAAACTCGAGCTGTCGGGGTGATCGTCAGCAGAGATTCGATTACTTTTGCAATGGCAGGATCTTTTAATCCGTAATAACGGTGGCGGCCCTGCTTGGTCTGACCAAGGAAACCGGCTTCTTCTAGCTTTTTCAGGTGAAAACTGGCTGTTTGCGGCGTGATACCGGCAGCACGGGCCAGTTCACCTGAAGTATGGAATCGGCCGTCTAGCATGTAAGTGAGCATGATACTCCGGGACGGTTCACTAAGCAGGCTAGCAGCAGCTGCGACATGTTGAGGATGCAAAGTCATTCTCCTTTCCTGACATCCACATTTCGATGACGCTCGTAATATCTTTATTTTAAGCTAAAGATGGAAAGGAGAGAAGCAAGATGATGGAAACCAAAACAATTAATCCTAAAATTTTATATTATGGCAACCCTGTTGTCCTGCTAACGACAGTGAATGAGGATGGAACGACGAATATCAGTCCAATTTCCTCTTCCTGGGCATTGGATCATTTTCTTGTTATCGGCCTTGGTACAACGGGAAAGGCATATGAGAATCTGCAGCGAAAAAGAGAATGTGTGCTGAATATTCCTAGTCCTGATTTATGGCAGCACGTTGAAAGGCTTGCTGCTTGCACCGGTAAAGAGACCGTTCCTTCAGATAAAGCGGCGTATGGATACGTCTACGTAAAAGATAAATTCCACACTGCTGGTTTGACGAGAAAATCCACCTCGGTTGTGAGTGCAGAGGCTATTGCGGAATGCCCGCTGCAGATTGAAGCAGAAGTACGACATATTAGAGAACCAGATTATATGGAAAGTATAGCGATTATAGAGCTGGAAGCTGCAGCCATCCATGCACAGGAAGGCATTATAAAAGAGGGTAAGCATATAGATCCGAGTAAGTGGAGTCCGCTCATTTACAACTTCCGTCATTACTTTGGCCTTGGGGAAGAATTAGGCAAGACAGCACGAGCATGATGGAAGAACCCCCTCGTCGAATAGATGAGGGGGTTCTTTTATTTAACGAGTAATAGTTCTTGGAAATTTGTAAAATCCTGAATAATGCCACCAGAACCAAGCTTGTTCTGTTCAAAGGTTTCACGATTTTTACCAAAAGGATCGATTGCAATAACTGTACCGATTCCAGCTTTTTTCGCGGCAGTAAGACCTGAAAAGGCGTCCTCGATTACAAGGCACTCGTTTGGCTGGAGACCTAGCTTTTTCGCTGCTATTAGGAAGATATCAGGAGCGGGTTTTCCCGGGAAACTGCCATCATCGAATGTAACAGTTTCAAAATCGAACCACCTGTCCAGCTTGAATACGTCAAAGTAAAAGGCTACATTTTCTTTCACTGTTGCTGTGGCGATCGTACGAGGCATGCCCTGTGCTTTCAGGTGATCTAAAATCTCGGCCAAACCTTTTGTCAGCACCAGATCCTTTTCATTTTGCAGACATAGCTCCCGGTAAAGACCTTCTTTTTCATCCGATAGCTTCCGGATATCTTCACTTGTGAGGTCCTTATTGATGAAGTGCCGTAAAATTTCACTATTTGTTCGACCGTGGATATTTGTAAAGATTTCTTCATCTGTTATGGTTGCTGCAGCATACTTGCGGATCATATGGAACCAAGCTTGCTCATGTAAATGGGAATCCAGGAACATGGTACCGTTGAAATCAAAAATGACGCCCTTCAATTTTATTCCCCCTTATGCCTTTTGTGGTAATTGCACCTCAACATACTGCTCATAATGCGCCTGAACGTCTGCGCGCAGCTTATCATCCGTTATTAAGTAATCCATATCATGCAAGTTGTAAAATACATAGAAATCTTCCCGATTGAATTTCGTATGATCGACAAGCAAGTACTTACTGCGAGAATTGTTCAGCGCAATCTGATGCGCTTCACCTTCTTCAATACTGTAGGTAGAAATCTCTTCATTATGGACACCGTTCGCGCTGATAAAAGCCTTCGTAAAATTGAGCTTTTGCAAGCTGCTATTTACAAGTGGCCCAACAAACGTACCGGTATTCTTGCGGAAGTCACCACCTATCAGCATAATCTCCGCTGTATCACTCTGGGTCAAGATCTCAAACACAGGATAGCTATTCGTGATAATTCTGATTTTCTTATGAAGTAAGTGGCGGGCAAGCAGTTCAATCGTCGTTCCTGGCCCAAGAAAAACCGTATCTCGATCGCTTATGACCGAAGCAGCTAGTGCAGCAATCTGTGTTTTTTCCTCTACCTGGACATCTAGCTTTTCCACGTGGGACAACTCCTGATCCATTGCATGGGTGATACTTTGTGCCCCGCCATGTATCCTTACGAGCTTACCTGCCTTATCTAATTCATCCAAATCTCTGCGGATTGTCATATCTGAAACGTTCAATTCGTGGATGATATCGTTGACTGTTATGATTCCTTGTTTGTTGACGATGTCCACTATTTTCAATAAACGCTCTCTTTTCAACATATTTTCACCTCAAAACTTTAAACATAACTTATCATATGCAAGTTTAAGCAGTCAATAAAAATAAACAAATACAAACAGAGAAATGTTCGTGTTACGCACTAATTTGCCTAATTTTAGAAAATATATCGTTGACAGGTTAATTGTATCCGTTTACAATAAACGAAAGATAACAAAAACAAACAATAATTCACTACTTAAACAAACATTTTGAAGGAGGAATCCGATTATGTATAAGTTGCCTGAGGATTTCATATTTGGAGGAGCAACAGCAGCCTATCAAGCAGAGGGCGCGACGAAGGAAGGCGGTAAGGGGCCGGTAGCCTGGGATGAGTTCCTGGAGAAGCAAGGTCGATTCAGTCCCGATCCTGCCAGTGACTTTTATCATCAATACCCAGAGGACATCAGACTTTGTGAGAAATTCGGTGTGAATGGTATCCGTATTTCCATTGCTTGGACAAGAATCTTCCCGGATGGAACTGGAGAAGTGAATCAAGAAGGCGTTGATTTCTACCATAATCTTTTCGCAGAGTGTCAAAATCGGAATATCACAGCCTTCGTCACCTTACATCACTTCGACACACCGAAGACACTGTTCGATAAAGGAGATTTCTTGAATCGGGACAACTTGGACGCCTTCGTCGACTATGCGGCGTTCTGTTTCAAGGAATTCCATGAAGTTCACTACTGGAGCACTTTCAATGAAATTTATCCAGTTGCGACAAATCAGTACTTGCTAGGGACATTCCCTCCGTCGGTAAAAAGTGATTTCTCAATGATTATCCAATGCTTGCATAATATGATGGTTGCCCATGCACGGACGGTTAACTTGTTCAAGGACAATAATTACCCTGGTGAGATTGGGGTCGTGCATTCTTTAGAAACAAAATATCCAGCAACAGACTCACCGGAAGATCAGCATGCGGCTTTCTTGGATGATGCACTTTCCATCCGCTTCCTCTTGGATGCTACATATCTCGGATACTATTCAGATAAGACGATGCAGGCGCTCGAAGAAATTGCTGAAGCGAATGGAGCAACATATGAATTCCTGGAAGAAGATTTTGAGATTATGAAGAAGGCATCCCGCCGAAATGATTATCTTGGTATCAACCATTACCAGTGCCACTTCGTAAAAGCGTATGATGGCGAAACGCAGATTCATCACAATGGAACAGGAGACAAAGGGACTTCTGTTTACAAAGTGAAAGGTATTGGAGAACGGATTTACAAAGAAGGTTTGAAGCGTACAGATTGGGATTGGCTGATTTATCCGGAAGGTATGTATGACATCCTTGTGCGTATAAAAGAGGATTATCCTCATTACAAAAAAATTTATATCACGGAAAATGGTATGGGCTACAAAGATGAGTTCGAGGATGGCGTCATTATGGATGAGGCGCGGATTGACTATTTGAAAGTCTATATGGAAGCGATCGGCAAGGCGATTGAGGATGGAGTAAATGTAAAAGGTTACTTCCTCTGGTCTTTGATGGATCTGTTTTCTTGGACAAATGGTTATAACAAACGCTACGGATTATTCTATGTCGATTTCGAAACGCAAAAGCGTTATCCGAAGGCTTCTGCTTACTGGTACAAGCGGCTTAGTGAGACAAAGACAATCAGTTGATCTTCTGCACGGTGGTTCCTGCTCGCCGTGCTTTTCCGAAATTAATATAAAGCAAGCATTCTAGGAGGATTATTATGACAAAAGAATCATTACAAATGCTAGGTTTTGAGATTGTAGCATATGCCGGGGATGCGCGCAGCTCGCTCATGAAATTGCTGCGGGAAGTGCGGACAGGTAACTTCGAGAATGTAGAAGAAGAGTTGAAAAATGCGGATGAAAACCTTAAATTGGCTCACAATGCACAAACACAGATACTGGCAGATGAGGCAGCTGGCAAGGATATGGATATTGGCTTCATCTTCATCCATGGTCAGGATCATTTGATGACAACATTGCTTCTTCGGGAGCTTGTACAGGACTTCGTCGAGCTCTACCGCAAAACGAGTTAAAGAGGAGGAAGTAGGATGAAAGGGATTATTGGACAAATTGAAAAAGGGAAACCGTTCTTCGAGAAGGTTTCCCGAAATATCTATCTTGGGGCAGTTCGTGATGGTTTCCTGACCGCAATGCCTGCAATTCTGTTCGCAAGTATTTTCATCCTTCTGGCAGCTTTGCCTGAAGTACTGGGATTTGCCTGGCCGGAAAGTGTTTCGACATGGCTGTGGAAAGTATATAACTATTCCATGGGTGTGGTAGGCTTGCTGGTTTCCGCTACTACAGCCAGAAGTCTAAGTGAATCAGTGAACCGGAAAATGCCAAAGAATAAAGTTATCAACTCGACATCAGCAATGCTTGCATCCATTGTTGGGTTCATGCTATTGAGCGTTTCGCAGATCGACGGCGGATTCTCTGCCGAATACATGGGAACCAAAGGTTTACTGGCATCATTTGTATCCGCTTTCATAACGGTTAATGTCTATCGTTTCTGTGTATTGAAAAATATCACGATCAAAATGCCAAAGGAAGTACCAGGAACGATCTCCCAGACATTCAAGGATATTTTCCCGTTCGCATTCTCTGTCCTTGGTATGGTCATTATCGACTTGATTGTTCGTACTACATTGAATGTGCCATTCGCAGAAGCACTAGTCAAATTGCTTTCCCCATTATTCACTGCGGCCGACGGCTACCTTGGTATCATGATCATCTGGGGTATGATGGCATTCTTCTGGTTTGTCGGTGTGCACGGTCCGTCTATCGTTGAACCAGCGATTGCTGCCATCATCTATGTCAATGTAGAGGCTAATCTGCAACTATATAATGCAGGAGAGCAGGCATCCAATGTCTTGACAGTAGGCCTTGGTAACTTTGTAGGTACGATGGGCGGAACAGGTGCCACGCTTGTAGTACCGTTCATCTTCATGCTCTTGGCAAAATCCAAGCAGCTGAAGGCAGTTGGTAAGGCGTCCTTCATACCAGTTAGCTTTGCGGTGAACGAGCCATTATTATTCTCGGCGCCGATCATCCTGAATCCGTATTTCTTCATTCCATTCTTGCTGACACCGATGATCAACGTATGTATCTTTAAATTCTTCGTTGATGTCATCGGCATGAATAGTTTCATGTATGTCCTGCCCTGGGCCACGCCGGCACCAATAGGTCTTGTGCTCGGAACCGGAATGGGACTATGGTCGTTCGTGCTAGTGTTGACCTTGATTGTCGTAGACTTCTTGATTTATCTGCCATTCTGTAAGGTATACGACAAAGAGCTCGTCATGGAGGAAGCGCGCAACGCGCAGCTGGAAGCAGCGGCGGCAAGAACGCAGCCAGCGATGGCTTCCGCAGTAAGCGGCATTGCAGCAACGCAAGCAGCAGTAGAATTGGAAGAAACAGAATCTGTTTCAAATGAAGTAAAACCTACAAACGTCCTCGTCCTTTGTGCAGGTGCTGGTACAAGTGCCATGCTAGCCAATGCTTTAACAGAAGGAGCCGAACAATTCAGCGTACCGATCTCTGCGTCTGCTGGAGCATACGGCTCGCATTATGAAATCATGCAAGATTACGATATGGTCATCCTGGCACCGCAAGTAGGATCGTATTTTGAAGATATAAAAGAAGATACTGATCGTCTCGGTATTAAATTAGCTGCAACAAAAGGCGCAGAATATATCAGTTTGACACGTGATCCAAAGAAAGCAGTGGATTATATCATCGATCAGCTTAAATAAACAGGAGGAGAAACCTTTGAAAAAAAATTTCATATTGCTGTTTGTTTTATTGTTAAGTTTCGCGGGTGCATTTGCAGGAGTTCAGCCGGCTGAGGCAGCTGGCTATGACAGCTCCTTCATCCGAGGTGCAGATATATCCACGCTGGCGGATATGGAGAAGGCTGGAGCGAAGTATTATGAGAACGGAATGCAGAAGGATCCCTTGCAAATCTTAAAGGATAACGGAGCTAACTATGTCCGACTGCGCATTTGGAATGATCCGAAAGATGCTGCAGGCAATACGTATGGTGCGGGTACAAATGATTTGAAAACGACAATCGATTTGGCCAAGCGAGCTAAAGCAAAAGGTATGAAGGTATTGCTTGATTTCCATTACAGCGATTTCTGGGTTGATCCTGGTAAGCAAAACCTGCCGAAAAGCTGGCAGGGATTATCCTTCGAACAGCTTAACACGAAGGTATATGATTATACGTATAGCGTGCTTGCCGAAATGAAGAAACAAAATGTCTACCCGGATATGGTTCAGATAGGAAATGAATTAAATAGCGGCATGCTGTGGCCTCATGGCAAGAGCTGGGGAGAAGGCGGCGGTGAATTCGACAGACTGGCAGCTTTCCTCAAGTCCGGTATTAAAGCGGTGAGGGATACAGAGCCGAAAGATACCACTTTGATGCTGCATTTGGCGGAGGGCGGTAATTATGAGACCTTTAAATGGTGGTTCGACGAAATTACTGCCCGCAATGTGGAATACGATACAATTGGAATTTCCTATTATCCTTATTGGCACGGTACGCTTGATGACTTGGAAACAAATATGAACAATATATCCAAGCGTTATGGAAAAGATGTCATTGTTGTCGAAACAGCATATGGCCATACGACGGGTAACGCCGATGCAAAGGAAAATGCATTTGGTCAGGAAGAAGCTGCAACAGCTGGTTATGCAGCAACCCCGAAAGGACAACATAACTTCATGCAGGATCTGGTAACATCTATCCAGCAAGTGCCGAATAAGAAGGGAACCGGATTCTTCTACTGGGAGCCACTATGGAATAACGGAAAAGTATCCTGGGCTACGACCGCTGGTATGAATTATCTCGGCGTTACAGATGATCCGGGTAATGAGTGGGATAACCAAGCAATCTTTGATTTCAATGGAAATGCATTGGATGCTGTGAAGATTTTTGGTACACCGAATGCAGCTGCTCAAACTAATTATGCGAAGAATCCCAGCTTTGAATCAGGCGGTTCCACTGGAACTCCTGCTGATTGGACAAAATGGACTGCTTCTGGAACAACAGGCACAGCTGTCAAAACAGAAGCTGATGCACTTGATGGGAATTACAAGTTATCGTTCTGGGATGCAAAAGCATATGAAGCTTCTGTCTACCAGCAGCTGACTGGTTTGCCGAATGGCACGTATAAACTATCTGCTTGGGTAAAGTCTGGCGGTACACATACAACTTCTGAGATCTATACGAAGAATGGCAGTTTACAGCTGAAACAGACAATACCCGGCGCTGCTGCAGATTGGACAAAAGTAACGCTTGATAATGTCAAAGTCACAGACGGTAAATTAGAGATTGGCATCTACAACAAAGCTCAAGCGAACGCTTGGCTGAATGTCGATCACATAAAGCTCCAGAAAAAATAAAGAACAGCCCGCAGCTAATACTGCGGGCTGTTCTTATTCTGTTGTCAGTGCTTCAAGAGAGTCCAGAATATGATCAATCAGATTCGGCAGATCCTCCATCTGATTCTCGTTGACTTTCCTGTCAAAGCGCACTTCAGCAGTATTTTGATAATGCTTTTGCTGTTTATCGTACGTATATTGCAGCGTTTGTTCCGGCCGGCTTGGCGGCGTCCAAATCTGAGTCAGGATAGACTCGATTTCAGGACATTCTGTATCAGGCTCTTCTACTGTCATATAGAAGAATAATCGTAAGGTACAGCCAGGATTCTTTTCTGGCTCTTCCAGAATCTCATCTGCCAAATCACGTAAAGAAGCCTCCAGACAGATTTCAGCTGTCACTTCCGCATTTTCCTGCAATGTGAACCCGAGACGGAATTCCCGCGACATTGTAGCCATTTCCATGCGGTCATGACGGGATACAATGGTTATTTCCTTATCTAAGTTATCCAAATCATAAAGCTGATTCTCGAAAGCGACTTTCAAGTTATCAAATACAGTAGGATCGAACATCGTGCAGGACCTCGCTTTATCTATATGAGAAAACTCTAGCATAAGCCCGATATAGAAACAATCTTTACCCAGGGGTGCTAGTAAAAACTGTCCGCATTCGTTACAATTTTATGGAAGACAAATGAGGTGAAGAACGTGTTTAAGATACTATTGATCGAGGATGACAAAAGTCTGTTCGAAGAAATAAAAACGCGATTGACGCAATGGTCTTATGAGGTGCATGGGATAGAAGACTTTGGACAGGTAATGAAGGAGTTCTCCAGTGTGCAGCCGGAATTAGTACTGATTGATATCCAGCTCCCAAGCTATGATGGTTTCCATTGGTGCCGTATGATAAGGGCGCATTCCAATGTTCCGATCATCTTCCTGTCGTCCCGGGATCATCCAATGGATATGGTCATGGCGATGCAGCTGGGCGGAGATGATTTTGTCCAAAAGCCGTTCCATTTTGAAGTGCTAATCGCAAAAATCCAGGCTATTCTTCGGCGTGTTTACAACTATAATACCGATAGCGTGACATTGAAAACGTGGAATGGCGCAACGGTTGATTATGAGAAAAATGAAGTAGAGAATGAGACTGGCAAAGTAGAATTGACGAAGAATGAAATGTACATCCTGAAGCTTTTGGTAGAACAGAAAAACAAGATTGTCTCCCGGGAAAAGCTTATTACAAGTCTATGGGATGACGAGCGTTTTATCAGTGATAATACATTGACTGTTAACGTGAATAGACTGCGGAAGAAGCTGGATGACATCGGACTGGGACAGCAGATTGAAACCAAAGTAGGACAAGGCTACTGTGCATTGGAGACAGGTCAATGATTCGAAAATATCTTCGGGATAAAGCCAGCTGGATAGGCATGTTCGTCCTGCTTTCCGGATTGCTGCTGTTAGTGGCGTATGTGGATACGACGATTCCTTTTGATTCTATTTTTTATGTACTTCTGCTGTTTTGGCTGCTTCTTACGGTATTCCTCTTCTTCCGTTATCACCGGGAAACACGCTTTTATCGCAGCTTGAATGATTGGGAGAAGAGTCTGGATGTTTCGACGCTGCCAGATCCAGATCGGCCATACGAATATATCGTTCACGAAAGTCTCCAAGAGCAAGTGAATTTCCTGAATCGAACTTCTTCTGATCGACGGGAGATGTTAGAGCGGGAGAAGGATGAACTGCTATCCTGGATTCATGAAGTAAAGACACCGCTGACTGCTATGCAGCTGATCATTGATCGTATGGAAGATGATGCACTGAAGCAGCAGCTGACATATGAATGGCTGCGCGTGCACATGCTGCTCGATACACAAATCCATCAGAAGCGTATCTCATTCATCGAGAATGACTTATATATAGAAGAAATCGAATTGCCCACTGTCATCAGTCAGGAAATCCGTTCCTTGCGTTCGTGGTGTATGCAGAAGGGTATCGGATTCGACCTTGATTTGCAGACAGAAGTAGTGCTGAGTGATACAAAATGGCTCACGTTCATTCTGCGCCAGCTGCTATCCAATGCGGTAAAGTACAGTGAAAACAGCGACATTCATATTTCTAGTGAGAAAATCGATGATCATGTGCAGATTCGTATTCAGGATCATGGTATAGGGATTGATGCAAAAGACTTGCCGCGTATATTTGATCAAGGGTTCACATCCACTATCCAGCACAATAAGGCTGCCACCGGCATGGGGCTTTATTTGACCAAGAAAGCGGCAATACCGCTGAAAATCAAAGTGGATGTAGCTTCTGAACTCGGGAAGGGTACATGTGTTACACTTACTTTCCCGAAACGAAACGATATGGTCGGCATGACTGGCGTGTGACAGGATTGTCACACGCTTTTGTTCGTTTGTTAGCTGAAAAGCAGGAGCATATGGTAAAGCATCCGTATACTTGAGGTAACAAATCAGACAAAGAGGTGCGAAACAATGGGAATTCTAGAAGCCACAAGAGTCCAGAAGAATTACGGAAATAAATTCAATAAACAGGAAGTACTGCGAGGTGTCGACCTAAGTATCGAGGAGGGAGAGTTCGTCGGCATCATGGGTTCTTCCGGATCTGGTAAGACGACGCTGCTGAACGTGCTTTCTTCCATCGACCGTGCAAGCGGCGGAACTATCCTGATCCAAAACAACGAGATTACAAACATGAAAGAGAAGCAGCTGGCTGAATTTCGCAAGAACCATCTTGGATTTGTATTCCAGGACTATAACTTGCTTGATACGCTGACAGTGAAGGAGAACATACTGCTTCCTTTATCTATCAAAAAAGTACCCAAAAAAGAGGCTGATCGCAAATTTGAGGAAGTAGCTAATCAGCTCGGTATCTTGGAGCTGCAAAATAAATATCCAAGCGAGATCTCCGGGGGGCAAAAACAGCGGACTTCTGCTGCGCGTGCATTCATCCATGAGCCAAGCATCATCTTCGCAGATGAACCGACAGGTGCACTTGATTCGAAATCTGCATCTGATTTGTTGAACAAGCTTAGCTCCTTGAATGCAAATCGAAAGGCAACCATTGTTATGGTCACGCATGATCCGGCAGCAGCCAGCTATTGCAGCCGCGTCATTTTCATCAAGGATGGTCAGATTTATACACAGCTGAACAAGGGTCAGCAGGAGCGCCAAGCTTTCTTCAGAGACATCATGTCTACACAAGGTGTCCTCAGCGGGGTGCAAAATGAGCATTAATAGTCTGATACTCCGCAATCTGAAGAAAAACCTGCGTAACTATTATCTTTATGTATTTGCTTTGATTTTCAGTGCTGGTCTATATTTTGCATTTGTTACGCTACAGTATGACAAGTCGATGGATCCTGTAGAAGGTTCGGTAAAAGGCGGAGCAGGGATAGCTACCGCTTCGGTGCTTCTCATCTTTATCGTTGCAGTATTCTTGCTGTACGCAAATACGATTTTTATCAAGCAGCGCAGCAAGGAAATCGGTCTGTTTCAGCTGATTGGTATGACGAAAAATAAGATTTTTAGATTATTAAGCGCAGAAAATGCCATCCTTTATTTTGGCAGTCTCTTAATTGGTATCCTATTGGGATTTGCCGGTTCAAAGCTTTTAATCATGATCTTGTTTAAAGTTACAGGTGTGGAAGGAATAGCATCACTGTCCTTTTCATCAAGAGCATTACTTCAAACGCTGTTAGTATTCCTTTGTATTTACGTACTTATCATGCTGATGAACATACTCTTTATCAAACGCCAGACCATTCTTTCATTGTTTCACGTGAAATCAAAAACAGAAATGACTGCGCGGAAGCTGTCTGCTTTCCAAGTCATCATCGGAATTTTAGGGATTGCACTGATTGCGGTGGGATACGCTGTCTCGGGCAAGCTGTTTGATGGTGATTTCACCTCCATGGTGGAATTGTTCGGAGCTATGTTCTTTATCTTGTTCTGTGTCATTCTTGGTACTTACTTGTTCTATAAAGGATCTGTTGCGTTCCTGGTAAGTCTTATTAGGAAGCAAAAAGGCGGCTATCTGAATATTAAGCAGGTACTGTCTCTTTCATCCATCATGTTCCGTATGAAGTCCAATGCGATGCTGCTTACCATCATTACTACTGTATCTGCGTTAGCAATTGGCTTACTGTCCTTGAGTTATATCACGTTCTATTCAGCGGAAGAAACAGCTTATAACTATACAGGGGGAGAAGATTTCTCCTTGCTGACAGAGAGCGATGCTGAAGCCTTTCGTCAGGCTATGGAAGACAACAAGATTGCTTATACGGAACATAAAGCCGAAGTGTACACAGTACAACTCAATATAGACGACATTCTACAAACAGAGCTGGAGCTGAACTTTAACGCGTCTATGATGGATACAGCTGTTATAAGCGAGAAGGCAGCGGGTTTGGATGTAGCTCCAGATGAATTGAAACTAACCGGATATAATGAGCTGCTGCAGCGTTTTATGTCTCTAAAAGATGAAGGCGATGTTGTTGTCCATGGGAAAGAGTCCGAAACGACACTCCACTACACAGGGCTTGAGGACGAATATCCAATCTCCAACTATTACACCATGGGCGGTCTGCCGACAATGATTGTCGATGATGCCTTGTTCCAGGAATTGAAGCAGGATATTAATCCAGATTTGAATCAAGGCTATCATTGGTATTTCGGCTATACAATCGAAAATAATGATCAGCTGCAAAAGGCAAATGATATATTCAACGGTTTGGATCTAGAAGCAAAGGATAACAGTGAATCTAGAATCGATATACTCGAAGACCAGAAATCAACAATTGGTTTAACGTTATTCATCGTCGGCTTCCTTGGTCTGACTTTCCTGATTACGTCCGGCTGTATCCTCTACTTCAAGCAGATGGATGAAGCAGAAAGCGAGAAACCGAATTACACGATCCTCCGCAAGCTTGGATTCACAACAACCGATCTTCGCCGCGGTATCCAGCACAAGCAGCTATTCAACTTCGGAATTCCGCTCGTCATCGGACTTTTGCACAGCTACTTTGCTGTCCAATCTGGCTGGTTCCTGTTTGGTTCAGTCATGCTGACACCGATGATAGTCGTGATGGTGATTTATACACTGTTGTATTCCATCTTTGGTATTCTTTCGGTTGTTCATTATAACAAGGTAATCAAACAATCGCTTTAAACTATGGGGCTGCCGGGCAGCCCTTATTACTTGGAGGCAAGTAATATGACGATCTACCAATTGATCTATCGCAATACCAAACGGAATATACGCCACTATGGACTTTATTTTTTCGCACTTGTATTCAGCGTCGGATTGTATTTCGCATTTTTGACAATGCAGTTTGATGCTTCTATGGGCTCGATTGAAGATTCTATAAAAGTCAGTGCAGCAATACAGGTAGCCTCCATGATGCTGTTGTGGATTGTAGCTGTTTTTCTTATCTATGCCAATAGGCTTTTAATCAAACGCAGATCAAAGGAAATCGGTTTGTACGAGTTGGTTGGAATGACAAAGCATCGGATAGCTTTTTTGCTTGGCGTAGAAAATGCGATTTTATATTTGGGAAGTTTAATCTTAGGGGTCTTTGCAGGGTATTTGGGATCTAAATTACTCACTATGATTCTCTATAAACTGACAGGGCTTGAAAATATAGCGGAACTGAATCTTTCAGCTTCGGCGCTAAAATGGACTATTCTCGTTTTCAGTTTACTCTACTTGCTTTTGATGACCATGACGACTTTCCAAATAAAAAGGCAAACCTTGCTTTCTCTTTTCCTTGTGCGTGATACGTCTGAAACAGCTGGGAAACGCATTACTTGGTGCCAGATGGTGATCGGCATAGCTGGAATACTCTTTATCCTATTCGGTTATTATTTGTCTACAAGGCTGTTCGGCGGTGATTTTGATGCAACGAATGAGTTGATGATGCTAATGCTGATCATTCTGACATTCTGTATTGCTGGTACATATCTTTTCTTTAAAGGATCTGTTACGTTCCTGCTGATGCTATTTCGTAAACGTAAGGGTGGGTATCTTTCTATCAAGCAGGTTCTATCTTTAGGGAGTATAATGTTCCGGATGCAGACAAATGCTTTCTTGCTTACAGTCATCACAACAGTATCAGCACTGGCAATTGGATTTCTGTCTCTGGCTTATATTACGTATTATTCTGTAGGCAAAGATGGAGATGCGCTGACCGCGGGAGCAGACTTTGTCTTTATAGCAAAAGAGGATGCGAATAGTTTTGAACACTTGCTTATGGAATCAGGCATTCAGGGGCAGGTGAAGGAAACGTCAACGTTGGAGCTTAGCGTTGATTTAACTGATATACTTGCGAAGGGTGCAGGAATTACAGCAGAGCAGCAATTCTTGGTTATACCAGATAGTCAAGCAGGCATGGATGTATCGAGAGGGCAGATGGTATTGACAGGTCAAAGTGATCGGTTAAAGCGCTCGATGAAATTCAAGTCTGGAGAGATGCAGATTTTAGGAGAAGCTGAACGTACCTTGCAGCTGGTAGACATCCACGACACTTATCAAGTCCCTTCTTTTCTTTCCTTTGGTGCTCCGATAGGCGTTTTAAATGAAGGAGATTATAGGCAGCTGCAAGAGATTTCTTCTGTGATATCACAATCCTTTTTCAAAGTGATTGTACAGGATTATGAGGACAAAGAGGATGCAGCTCAATTATTTCGGGAGCAGCAATTTGATGACAACGCTGTTTCAAAAGTGCTGGCGGCGGAGCAGCAGAAGATGCAGATGGGTCTGTATTTATTCATCGTCGGGTTCCTTGGTCTGGCATTTCTCATCACATCCGGCAGCATTTTGTATATCAAGCAGATGGATGAAGGTGATAGCGAACAACAAACTTACACCATTCTACGTAAGATAGGCTATACAAAAAATGATCTTAGGAAAGGCATCGTGCATAAACAGCTTTTCAACTTCGGTATTCCATTACTGATTGGCTTGTCTCATAGCTATTTTGCTGTGAAGTCCGGCTGGTTTTGGTTCGGTTCGTCTCTATGGATCCCGATGCTGGTTGTAATGGTTGTTTACACATTCTTATATGCCATTTTTGGTGCTCTTTCTGTTATGTATTACAAGCAGATTATTGCAAAATCCCTCTAGGGCAGTCAACAGACTGTCCTTTTTTCGTGTCAGGATCCATAAGTTTTCTGTGGTTTCCAAAGGGTATAGGAGAAGAAGAGTATGATACATACTAGTGCTAGAAAAGGAGGAGAATCGAATGAGGATACTGATGATTCTGCTTGCGACAGTTTTCGTACTCAGTGCGTGTGGTAATAATGAATCACAAACGCAAGATAGCCAGGGTGCCAATGATACGGAACATATGCAGCATGATGAATCCGGAAAATTGTCGGAGGGACTGGAGCAAGCAGATGATCCTGAATTTCCGCCTGGCAGCAAAGCCATTATACAAGCTGACCATATGGAAGGTATGAAAGGTGCAGAAGCGACAATCGTGGGTGCATTTGATACATATGCTTATGAAGTGACGTATACGCCAACGAATGGCGGCAAGCACGTTGATCACCATCGCTGGGTGATTCAGGAAGAGCTGAAGGAACCGGGTGACCATCCCTTAGAACCGGGAATAGAGGCTACGCTTGAGGCAGACCATATGGAAGGCATGAAGGGTGCAACTGCGATTGTGGAAAAAGTAGAGGATACAACAGTATATATGGTCGACTATGCTTCGACACTCACAAGTGAAGAAGTGAAAAATCATAAGTGGCTGACGGCAGAAGAGTTGGCACCGTTAAAAGAATAGCTCCATAGCGGGGCTATTTTTTATGGAAATTTATCTTTACAAATAGTAATCATTACGATAATATACAAAACGTAATGATTACGAAATCATAGCATACATATAGATTTAGAGGAGGAAGAGGGATGAAGAAATTATGGATGAAGGTTTTAGGGATAGCAGGGTTGCTGATGCTGCTTGCAGCTTGTACGAATAACGCAGATTCGGAGGGTGATAAAAAGCATCTGACCTTCGTTTATAATTTCGCGACTAATTCCTTGGATCCGAATGTAGACTCCAGCTACGTACCTTTGCGTGCAGGTATTACAGAAACGCTAGTACGATTGAATGAAGAAACATTAACAATCGAACCGTGGCTGGCTGAGAGCTGGGAAGGTAAAAACGAAGGGAGAGAATGGACTATCAAGCTTCGTGAAGGTATCAGCTTCCAAAATGGCGAACCGATGGATGCAGTCGCAGTGAAAGCATCATTGGAGAGATCTTTGAAGGATAACGTAGCCATCCAAAATGCATTGAAAATAGATTCTATCGAAGCAACAGATGATAGAACATTGCATATCACAAATACACAGGCGTTTCCGGAATTCGTTTCAGAACTTGTAAATCCAAATGTATCGATTATTGATGTTGAAGCAGGCGACTTTGTAAACAACCCAATTGGGATAGGCCCTTTCAAGCTGGAATCCTTTACACCAGGCAGCAAATTGGAGCTTGTTCGGAACGAGGACTATTGGGATGAGAAAGCAAAGCTTGATTCTGTGACATTCTCTTTTAATGAAGATGCAAATGCACGCTCCTTAGCATTGGAATCTGGTGATGCGGATGTTGTATTCCGTCCGGAAACGGAAAGCATTGAGAGCTTGGAAGCTAAGGATGGTGTGAAGGTTGAATCGACTGAGACCTTCCGTGTGCACCAGCTGACGATGAATATGCAGCGGGAAGCTCTGAAAGATGTGAATGTCCGTAAGGCAGTAGATGCCTTGATTAATCGGGAGGAAATTGCAAATTCTGTATTGCTTGGATATGCACAGCCGGCAAAAGGCCCGTTCCCTGACTCCTTGCCGTTTGCGCCAAGTTATAGTGCTCGTGAAACGGGAGAAGAGGTTGCAAAAGAATATCTTGAAAAAGCAGGTTACTCTCTAATAGACGGTAAAATGCAAAAAGACGGAGAACCTCTTGAGCTTACGATGCTGACATACTCCTCCAGAGCTGATCTTCCATTGATTGCACAGATATTCCAATCTGATGCTAAAAAGCTTGGTATTGAGGTAGAGCTGCGCCAAATCGAGATCCCGGAAGAATATATGGCGGCAAATCGCGATTGGGATCTGGCAACATACAGTAATTTGACAGCACCCCGTGGTGATGCAGGGTATTACTTGAATGCGACGTATCATCCAGATGGAGCTTTGAATTTCAGTGGGGCAGATGAACCAGAGCTGACTAAGATCATCGATGAATTAAATGTAACAGTAGATACAGACAAGCGTGCAGAACTAGCCGAAGCGGCTGCTAACTATGTGGATGAAAATCAGATCAATTCGTTTGTGATTTATCCTGACACACTCGTAGCTTTCGATGAAACGAAAGTAAAGAACTGGGTTACGACAAGAAGTGAGTATTACATGATTACAAACCAATTGGATGTGAAGTGATGTTTCGTATTATCGGGAGACGGCTGCTGGAGGTTGTGCTATTCATCTTATTCGTCACCTTCTTCAGTTTCCTTTTTCTTCGTCTTGCGCCAGGGGATCCAGCGCTCTCAATCCTGAATGTGGACGAGCTGAATGTAAGCCAAGAGCAAGTAGAAGCGCTTAGGGAAGATATGGGCTTCAACGATCCTTTGCTTGTTCAATATGGAAAGTGGCTGTTGGATTTTATTCAACTTGATTTTGGAAATTCATATATAACTAGTCAGCCGGTTTCAGAGATGCTGCTGACGGGTCTGCCAGCCACACTGGAGCTGACGATCGGTTCCTTGATCGTTATGCTCTTGGTTGCTATTCCGTTAGGATCGCTGTCAGCTCTATATAAGGATAGCTGGATTGACCATATCAGCAGATATTTTTCCATTATTGGAGCAGCTGTTCCTAGTTTCTGGCTCGGACTTATCTTGATAGATATGTTCGCTGTGAGGCTTAGCTGGTTCCCAACAATGGGACGTGACAGTTTGTTATCCCTTATCCTGCCATCAGTGACATTGGGACTTGCTATTGCAGGTGTTTACGTACGGCTGCTCCGTTCCAGTCTATTGGACTCTCTAGGGCAGGAATTTGTTCGCGCGGCGAGAGCACGTGGCATCTCAGAAAGACGCATTTTCTTTTCACATGCTTTCCGATACAGTTTACCGCCTGTCATCACAGTATTCGGTGTCAGTCTTGGCAGCTTGATTGGCGGCGTAGTCGTTGTGGAAGTATTATTTGCTTACCCTGGCGTAGGTAAACTTGTCGTTGACTCTATCCGGCAGCGCGATTATCCGCTGATTCAAGGTTACATAGTTCTGATGGCAGCTATCGTATTCGTTGTGAATACATTAGTGGACTTATCTTATCGTTATGTAAATCCTGAACTTCGATTAAAAGAAAGGAAGCTCAGCTAGATGAGTGTTATGGCTCTTTCTCCAAAAAAAATAAAGAAAACCAAGGTCTGGCTAATCAGTGCGCTTTTGCTTTTATTAATAGCAGTAGTGTCATATACCTTCCTTTACTTGAAGCATGATGCCACGATGACAGATGTCGGGAACCGGTTGGCATCTCCGTCATGGGAGCATCCCATGGGAACGGATCATTTAGGACGAGATGTACTGACGAGGCTCTTGCTCGGCTTCCGCCTGACTGTCGGCTACAGTGTGATTGCTTTGGCAGCAGCAGTCATCATCGGTGTTCCATTCGGATTGCTTGCTGGATTAAAGGGAGGTTGGGTTGATCGCCTATTCATGCGAATTGCCGATGGCTTCCTTGCCTTTCCGGATACAGTGATAGCCATTGTTCTTAGCGGTTTGCTGGGGCCCGGTATTGGAAATCTGCTTTTTGCAATTGTTCTCGTGAAGTGGGTCAACTATGCCAGGATGGTGCGCAGTACAGTGCTGACAGAAGTGCAAAAAGACTACATCACCATTGCCCGAATCAATGGTCTTTCCACATTTACAATTATGCGCAAACATCTGATGCCGCATATCATCGGAAATGTACTCGTCCTGGCCAGTTTGGATTTTGGTAAGATCATCTTGCTGATCTCCTCGCTTTCCTATATCGGACTCGGAGCACAGCCTCCGACGCCAGAGTGGGGCGCTATGCTGAACGAGTCCAGACCTTATTTCCAAGCGAACCCGGAAATGATGATATATCCTGGACTGGCAATAGTGGCGGTTGTGTTGGTGGCAAATATCCTTGGTGACTATTTACGAGATAAATTCGATGTGAAAAAGGAGGTGCAGCCATGATTTTATCGATTAAAGATCTAACCGTATCACATGGTGAGAAAACGATTGTGGATCATGCCAGTCTAACTATCGATAAAGGAGAATGGTTTGCCCTCGTAGGTCAAAGCGGCAGCGGCAAAACGATGCTGTCACAAGCAATCGGCCAGCTGCTCGGACCTAATCTAAGCGCCTCTGGCAGTATAATTTACCAAGACAGCAATATCCTTGAACGTCCAAGAACAGAAATGAACCAATTGCGAGGAAAGGCGATCAGTTACATTTTCCAAGACTATCACGGTTCGTTCACGCCGTTTCTGACGATTCAGCAGCATATGGAAGAGTATTTACTAACACATGGAGTGCAAGAAAAGAAAAAGCGTAAAAGTATGATAAATGAAGCATTTGAATCGGTTGGTCTGGATGCAGCTTTTATTAGGAGATACCCATTTCAGCTGAGCGGAGGCCAGCTGCAGCGTGCATCTATAGCACTTGCACTGCTTTTAGAACCTGATATTTTGATTGCAGATGAAGCAACAACGGCACTTGATAGTGTATCAGCGCATAAGATTCTTTCTCTGCTTCAAGAGCTCCAGCAAAAAACAGGCTGTGCCATTCTTTTCATCACACATGATTGGCGGCATGTTGCTCGTTATGCAGATAAAATTGCTGTCATGAAAGATGGGAAAATCATTGAAGCTGGTTCAAAACAAAAGCTCATCAACCAGCCGGAACATGCGTATACCAAACAGCTGATCCAGGCTGCACCTACGCTTCCAATGCGTATCAAGGAGGCAAGCAAATCATGACTGTTATGGAGATTAGTCATTTGAAAAAGAGCTATAATCCTGGAATGCTCGCTGTGAATGATGTGTCCCTTTCCATTCATCAAGGGGAAAGCCTGGGATTAGCAGGTGAAAGCGGATGCGGCAAAAGTACGCTGGCGCGCTGTCTGCTTGGTGTGGAAAAGATTGATGGCGGGTCCATCAGTTTTGATGGGAAACCGCTGGCCAAGGCAAATCGTAAGGGGCTTCGAGACTATCGCCGGAACGTTCAGACAGTCTTTCAAAATCCAACTGCTGCATTAAATCCGAAGCTGAAAATCAAGGACTCCTTGCTCGATCCTTACTTACAGTTTCAGCAGGAGCTTGAACTGGAGCATTTTACATTTACTTCAAAAAAAGGTTTTGTGGAGCAGCTGCTTGAAGCAGTTGAACTGCCGAAAGAACTTGGCGACCGTTATCCGCATGAGCTGAGCGGCGGACAAAAACAGCGTGTAACCATTGCACGCGCCATCAGTATCGAGCCAAAACTCATTGTCCTGGATGAACCGACAGCAAGTCTTGATGTGATTTCCCAAGGAGCCATTCTCGAGCTGCTTGCTTCTCTGCAAAAGACATTAGGCATGTCCTATCTGTTCATTTCACATGATTTAGCCGCAGTTTATCAGCTGTGTCAGCGCATCGCTGTCATGAAAGATGGGGAACTGATGGATATCTTTCAGAAGGAAGAAATTTACGATAATAGCCGTCATGCTTACACGAAAGAATTGATTAGTATATTTTGAGCGGATGCTCCAAGAGCACCCGCTTTTTCTTTATGACTTGAACTGCTCGATTAGATCCTTCAAAGACAGCTCCCCAATATTTCCTTCCGGCCGCTTCCGGACAGCAACTGTTTTATTCTGCAGTTCGTTGTCCCCGACAATGAGCAGATAAGGGACTTTCTGTTGTGACCCCTCCCTAATTTTAAGACCAATCTTCTCCGAACGATCATCAACTGACACACGATAACCTGCCTTACGTAATTCCTCACAAACTGCCTTGGCATAATCAGCATGCGCATCGCTGATTGGAAGGATACTTGCTTGAACAGGTGCTAACCAGAATGGAAAGTCTCCTGCATAGTGCTCGATGAGGATAGCCATGAACCGTTCGATTGAACCGTAGATAGCCCGGTGAATCATAATCGGCTGTCTGCGGCTGTTTTCTTGATTCACATAGCTGCAATCGAATTTCTCCGGCATTTGGAAATCGAGCTGAACAGTCCCGCATTGCCAGCTGCGTCCAAGGCTGTCGAGAATATGAAAGTCGATTTTAGGTCCGTAGAAAGCACCGTCGCCAGCATTTACTTTATACGCGATGCCTTGTCGTTTCAGGACATTTTCTAAGGATGCTTCCGCTTTATCCCAAACAGCTGGTGAACCCATGAAGTCCTCTGGGCGAGTGGATAGCTCTACTTCATAAGAAAAGCCAAATAGACTGTAAAATTCATCAATCAGCTGCAGTACTTTTTCCACTTCTTGTTCAATCTGATCTTCACGGACGAACAGATGCGCATCATCCTGTGTGAATGACCGAACACGCAGCAATCCATTCAGGGAGCCAGACAGTTCGTGCCGGTGCACCAGACCTAATTCTGCATAACGCATTGGAAGATCGCGATAGCTGCGGAGCTTGCTGTTGTAGATGAGGACTGCTCCCGGGCAGCTCATTGGTTTAATAGCATAGCGCTGATCATCTACCTCAGAAAAATACATGTTTTCGTGATAATGATCCCAATGGCCGGACTGCTCCCAGAGCTGCTGCTTCATCATGATTGGAGTTTTGATTTCATCATATCCAGCTTGGGCATGTTTTTCTTTCCACAGCTCCTCCAGTTTATTGCGCAAAACCATTCCTTTTGGCAAGAAGAAAGGCATGCCAGGTGCTTCCTCCATGCTTAGGAAAAGTTCGAGCTGCTGTCCTAGTTTGCGGTGATTCCTTTTTTCTGCTTCTGCTTGTTTGTTCATGATAATTCCTCCTTTTAAATATAAAAAAAGACCACAATCCTCCCGTGATCGGGACGATTGTGGTCGTGGTTCCACCCAGATTTCCGCCAGAAAAATGGCGCTCATATGTTTTAACGGTTCCTACCGATAGCGGATACTGCAAGTTCCCCGCTATAGCTTGAAGGTGGTAATCCAAATCGTTCTCCTGCAGGGCTCTCAGCCGGTGACCCTGCTTTCTGTCAGGAGAAGGATGATCTGAATCATGTCCTTCGCATTGCTTTTCTCGATATAAAATTGTAAACAAAAAGACCGCACTCATCTCCCTGAAGGGACGATTGCGGTCGTGGTTCCACCCTAATTCCATCAGCATATAGCTGATGCTTCAAAATACGATAACGGTCTTCCCGATTACGGATACTTTTGTTTCCCCGTAATAGCTCCAAGGTGGTAATACATATGCTTATCTGCGAAGGTTCCAGCAATTCCTTCGCTCTCTGAGAGATAGAGGCTTGTGCATCATGTCCTTATCAACGCTTCTGTTTTGTTGTATGCTCATTATACAGATACTGGATATAGGCGTCAAATGGAAATGAGGGATTTTTTTGAGAAACCCAAAGGATACTGCCAAAAGATTCATCGAAATCAATCACCCCGAATGCGCAGGAGCATTGCTGGCAGGAAGCTGTGCCAGAGGGGAAGCAACACAGACCTCTGATTTGGATATTATTATTCTGTACGCAGGAGAAAATCAGGCATATAGGGAATCATTGCTTTTTGAAGGATGGCCGGTAGAGGCATTTGTATACACCGGAGAAGCTTACCTCAAATTCTTTGCCAGTGATGCAGAGCGCGGAATCCCGTCCATGCCAAGGATGGTGAGTGAAGCGATTGTGCTGAAGGAGTCGCCGGCCGTTACCAAGATGAAATCCGAAGCAAACAGCATATTTTCTGCTGGACCTTCCCCCTGGAGCAAACAGAAGATCGATCATAACCGGTACATGATTACCAATCTAATGGATGATTTCCTGGATAAAGAAGTTGGAGGAGAAGCATATTTTCTGGCAAATGCAATCATCAATGATCTGGCCATATTCACACTCCGTACCAGACAGCATTGGATTGGTTCTGGTAAATGGATGTTCAGGGAGCTGAAGAGTATGGACGCAGCGCTGGCGAATCGATTCGAGCAAAGTTTAGCTGCGTTTTATCAGCAGCATGATAAACAAGCTATCGTGGAGCTGGCAGATGACTGTCTGGATCCATACGGCGGTCGACTATTCGAGGGATATTATGTTGGGTAAGGGGGAGAGAAACATGGAAATCCGAAAGTTGACAGCCTCTGATGCAGAAGCATACTGGGAACTTAGACTGGAAGCCTTGCAGGCACATCCAGATGCATTCGGTACTTCCTATGAGGATGCAATAAAACAAGAAAACCCGATAGAAAGAGTAAAGGGAAATTTAGTGAGCTCGCACGCAGAGACATATGGGATATTTATGCATGATAAGCTCGCCGGCAACGCAACATTAAGATATGAGATGCCTGCAAAGCTCCGCCACCGTGCAGATTTAGTAGCAGTTTATCTAGCTCCGGAAGCAAGGGGAAAAGGGTACGGAAAAAAGCTGATAGAGCATATGCTCAAAGTGGCTAAAGAACGTGGGGGCATAGAGAAGGTAAATCTGGTCGTAGCTGCGACAAATCCGGTTGCCAAGCATGTTTACGAACAAGCTGGGTTCAAGCAATTTGGCGTAGAAGAGCATGCATTGAAAATAGGAGATACATATATTTCAGAGATACATATGGCTTTGATTTTGGAAGAGAGCAAATGAATTACATTTTTGAATTGGATGGTACGATCTAACCTGGAGATCCTACGAACTGATGTGTAGTATAGTAAGCAAATGAACCCTCACATTAGCGAGGGTTCATTCTTTGATCAACAAATAAATAAAATAAGGTGCACCAATTGCAGAAACAACCAATCCGATCGGAATCTCCGAGGGTGCTAGAATCGTTCGCGATAAAGTGTCCGCTACAAGCATGATCAGCGCGCCGATCAGTGCACAAATCGGGAGCAGATGCTTGTGGTTCGGTCCAACGATACGTCTTGCCAAGTGCGGTGCGACAAGTCCGAGGAATGTAATTGCTCCTCCAGCTGCTACGCAAGCTCCCGCCAGTGCAACAGCAAGGAGCAGAAGGATTGTGCGCTCTTTTTGCACCGGAGCCCCGACACCGACAGCGATTTGGTCGCCTAGTGTCAAAACGTTTAATGCTTTTGCTTTATAAATTGCATATGGGACGAGCAGTATAATCCAAGGCAAGAGTGCAAGGACATAATTCCAGCTCGTCTGCCAGATGCTGCCGTTCAGCCAGATTGTCGCCTGCGTGAAATCCTTCGGTTCCATCATAAGCTGGAAGACGATGATCAGACCGCCGAAGGCAGCGTTTATCCCAATACCGACAAGAATTAGACGGACTGGCGTAACACCTTTTTTCCAAGCTAATGCGTAAATAAGGCTTGCTGCGAGGAGCGCCCCAGCGAATGCGAATAGTGGCATGATGAATACTTGCAGGCTGCCGGTACCAGCCAGCTTATCCTGCAGGAAGAAAATATAAAGGACGACAGCAAAACCTGCCCCTGCATTGATTCCTAAGATACCTGGGTCAGCAAGTCCATTCTGGGATACACCCTGCAGGATCGCACCGGCAATACCCATTCCGATTCCTATCAATAGCGCAATTACCATACGCGGCAGACGGAAATCGAATAAGATCACATCAAATGAGCCATCGCCCGTACCAAGCAACGTCTTTACAACATCTGCCGGTCCGATAGGGATTGTTCCTGAATTCAAGCTGATGAAAAATACAATGAGAATAGCAGCAATGATTCCAATTGCCACCAGGCTTGTCTTTTTCGCAGAGTGTATCATATGTTCTTACCCTCCCGGCGAGCTAGATAAATGAAGAATGGTACGCCGATCAAAGCTGTGAGGGCACCAACAGGTGTTTCAAAGGGCGGGTTGATCATCCGGGATGCAATATCCGCAAAGTTAAGCAAAAGACCGCCCAATACTGCCGAACATGGAATGATCCAGCGATAATCTGGTCCGACGAGGAACCGCGTGATATGCGGAATGACCAATCCGACAAATCCGATGGTACCGCCGACTGAAACGGCAGCTCCTGTTAAAATCAGCACAACCAGCACCCCGGCTGCTTTCACCAGGCCGGTTTTCAAACCAAGTCCGGTCGCCACATCTTCTCCGAGACTGAGTGTCGTAACCGAACCGCTGATGAACAATGCCAGCACCAATCCGATAGCAGCAGCTGGGAATAACAGCTTCACTGTATCCCATTGCACATTCGCAACGCCGCCCGCGTACCAGAAGCTCAAGTCCCTCGCTACATCAAAATGAATTGCCATTGCATTAGAGAAGGCTCCAAGCAAAGCAGTGATAGCAGTTCCTGCCAATGCCAGCTTCACTGGTGTCAATCCGGTTCTTGCCAGCAGGCCGATTCCGAAAACAAGTCCAAGGCCAAGTCCTGCACCTAGGAATGAGAATAAAAGCAGGTTCACATTGGAGATACCAGGAAGGAAGACAAGCGCAATCGCAATCATGAAAGTCGCACCGGATGTTACGCCCATGATTTGCGGAGAAGCAAGTGGATTGCGAGTCATCCCTTGCATGATAGCTCCGGATGCAGCAAGCATAGCGCCGATCAGAACTGCCGCTACAGTACGAGGCATGCGAAGCCGATGAATGATTTGATGGGATGTATTTGCCGCATCGTAATGGAAAATACTATTCCAGACAGTGCCCAGTGAGATATCCGCAACACCGAATACGATGGATAGTCCTATAGAAAGAATCAGCAGGGCGATACCTGCGATAAGTATGATTGTGCCAATTAGTCTGCGTGCTTGCATCGTTATCCCGCTTTCTGCACTCTATGTATACCAAATGAATGAAATGATGCTTGTAATTGATAATGAGAATTGTTATCATCTAATATGATAACATAAACCAAGAGGTGAGTCCCTTGTTCAAAAGAAAGAGTATGTTTTTACTGCTGGCAGTCTTCGCCAGTGTTGTATTCATTATAACAGGTTGCGGCAACAACGATTCAAGTGATAATGCTGAAAATAACTCCTCCGATCAAAAGAGAAGTGAAACACGTACAGTTACGGATGCAATGGGCCATGAAATAGAAATCCCTGCAAACCCTGAAAATGTACTTGCTTCCTATTTGGAGGACAACCTTGTAGCACTTGATATCACACCAGTAGCGCAATGGTCTGTAAATAATGGCGATCCACAAGGTTACTTACAGGATAGCTTGAAAGACGTGCCAACAATTGATTCCACACTTCCCTTTGAGGCGGTGGCAAGCTTTAAACCAGACTTGATCATCATGGATTCTGCTTCCATGGTAGAAGGCGATAAGTACGAGCAGTACAATAAAATTGCCCCTACATATGTAATGGGCACAGAAGAAAACGGCGACTGGCGCAAAGAATTGCAAACAGTCGGTGAAATCTTCGGTAAAGAGGATGAAGCACAAAAGGTGCTTGATGATTATGATGCAAAAGCAGCAGATGCAAAAGAACAAATCCAAGGTGCAATTGGCGATGAATCCGCAGCTGCTATCTGGCTTGTCGGCGGACAGCTTTACATCGTAAGTGAGAACCTATCCAGCGGTGCGGTCCTTTACGGTGACCTAGGTCTTACAGTTCCAGAAGGCGTTAAGGAAATTTCCGAAGGTGCAACAGCAAACTGGAACCCAGTTTCTCTTGAGCAACTGGCTGAGATGGATGTTGACCACCTCTTCTTGGTCAATAGCGATGAAGGCGACGGATCTGAAATCCTGGATGATCCATTGCTTGCAAATGTACCAGCTATCAAAGAAGGCAATGTCTATAAATATGATAAAGAAACAAGCTGGCTGTACACTGGCCCGATTGCGAACGAGCAAATTGTGGACGATGCAGTTGAAAGCTTAGTGAAGTAAGAGAAACTTCTTCCCTGTGAAAATGGGGGAGAAGTTTTTTTTGTGTAATGAAATAAATTGTTTATTGAATGCAGATAAATTTAAGGAGAATAAGTATAGAGCAGGAGGATCACTCCTGCTTTTTTGCTGATCAAATAAAGATACTTTGGTATGTATGGAAGTAAATATCCAAAGCTGTACAGATCGAGGCTGTCAGGATAAAGAAATCGTACGCTGAAAAATTCTTTCTCTGGTGTTAATCCAGCCGATCACAAAAAGAGGAAAAATAATTGATACCCATATATCGCTATGATTAAAGGCAGATACGGAAATAGCTTTATAAAGAAGCCAACTGTAAATAAATATCGTAATGACTACACTGTTAACGGTAAAAAAAAAAGCATTTTCAAAGTGATATATCCTTGTAAGTAGGATTTCCTTTCAGTGTACACGAATGATGTTAAGAGAAAGTAATAACAGGAGGTTTCTTATAGATGACTAAGATAGCAATAGTAACTGGAGTTTCGTATCCCCGCTCCATTGGTACGGCAGTATGCCGCCGGCTAGCAGAACAAGGAGTGGATATCTTTTTTACATATTGGCGGGCAGGTGAGACCTGGCCTGATCAGCTTAGGAGCGAGTTGAAAGAAGCCGGTGTCAAAAGCATTGGTATGGAAGCAGATCTAGAACAACCGGAGACAGCCGAAACTATTCTGCAAGAAGTACAGCAGCAGCTAGGAGTCCCGGCTATATTAATCAATTGTGCTGCTTTTTCAGAGAATGGCAGCTATGAGGAACTTGATAGGGTTCAGCTTGATCGTCATTATGCTGTGAATATGAGAAGTGTCTTCCTGCTTTGCGCAGAATTCGCAAAACTTTTTAAAGAGCATCGGCCAGCCGACAAGGGAAGTATCGTAAACCTCACTTCTGGTCAGAGCCAAGGGCCTATGCCTGACGAACTGGCATACATCGCTACCAAGGGTGCCATTACGGCATTCTCTCAATCTCTCGCAGCTGACTTGGCGGCGCTTGGAATCAATGTCAATGCAGTCAATCCAGGTCCGACAGACAGTACATGGATGACAGACGATATAAGACAGCACCTGCTTCCTCAATTTCCAATGGGGAGAATCGGAGAGCCGGATGATGCAGCGAGACTTATCAGTTTCCTAGTCGGAGAAGATGGCTACTGGGTGACGGGACAGGAGCTTCATTCAGAAGGCGGTTTCCTTCGTAGATGACATTTATGGAAAATAAATCTATTAATGGTTCATGCTATCAGTTAAGATGAAAGGGAAGTAAGTACGAGGGGGAAACTGATTGCGTTACTTGTATGAAGAAACAGTTAAGGAAACAGGAAAAGAGATGCCTGGATACCCTGCATTTGCGGGATTAATGAAAAGCATGCAAGAGGAACTCCAGGAAAAGTATGGTGAATTTTACGCTGTGTATAATACAGACGATGTTCATTTTGAATTATGGACTATCGTAGAAGAAGATATCCGAAAAGAAAATCCGGAAATCGAGCATGTTGCGCAGCTTTTTGAGCGGCTGGAAAGCTATACATTTGAATACGATGAAGAAGCACAGGAGCCAGTTTATAAGGTATACCGCGCGTTAAATAACCAGTTGTATGCATATCCTGCTGCTGGTGTTGCTTTTGCGAGAATCCCGTATTTCAGTGATGCCAGCATCGTGTATTTGCAATGTGTGCTGGCTACAGGAAAAGAAAATATCTCCTCCTTCCTGCAAACGCTTCGAGATAGAGTCTGGAAGAAAAGCAGAGATGAAGTTCTTGTCTTCAAGGATAATGGCGAGGGTGTCACACAGGAACAGCAGCAAGTCACAAATACGGTAAAGCGCGAGGATGTCGTGCTCAATGAATCTATAAAAAAAGAGATTTATGGCATGCTCGATCAATTTTTTACAGAAGATCGATCCTTTTTCACTACCTATGACATTCCGTACCGTCGCGGGATCCTATTATATGGACCGCCAGGAAACGGAAAGACAACACTAGTAAAGTCGATTGCCAATACGGTTGCAGCACCTGTGGCTTACTGGCAGATTACGGAGCATACATCCAGTGAATCGATAGAGGAAGTATTCAGTTCTGCTACAAGACTGGCACCAATGGTACTGGTCATCGAGGATATCGACTCTATGCCGGATGAAGTGCGTTCCTACTTCTTGAATACATTGGATGGGGCAACGTCCAAGGAAGGCATCTTCTTGATTGGAACAACCAACTATCCAGAAGAAATCGATCCTGGCTTGATTAATCGTGCAGGAAGATTTGATCGCGGCTATGAAATCACTTTGCCGGATGCATCCTTGCGCAGCCAGTATGTTGAGAAAGTTGGCTTCCTGAATCTATTGAATCAAGAAGAAGTGGATAAAGTGGTTGATAAGACAGAAGGTTTCTCGTTTGCACAGCTCAAGGAACTCTTTGTTTTCCTGGCAGCAGCTAAACATCAAGGAGATGAGGTTTCCGCTAAAGACATCATTAAGAATATGAAGCGGGAATACAAGAAAAGCAAGTCTGGGAAATGGTGGGAAGAACAGCAGGATGAACTAGGATTCCGCTAAAAAGGGAAAAGGCGATCTGGTTTTAATCAGATCGCCTTTTTCAATGAATTCTTCAGCTTGCTGCAAGTACGACAACCAGCAAAACAGCAGCAAGTACAATGCGGTAAATAGCAAATGGAACAAGCTTGTACTTGGATATGATTTTTAGGAACGTTCGTATTGCAAGCAGTGCAAAAACAAACGCACTGATAAATCCAGCAACAAAGAACGGAATGACATCAGGAGTGAAAGCATCCAAGTGCTTTATAAGCGTAAGTGCACTTGCGCCTGCCATAACAGGAACAGCCATGATAAACGTGAAGTCAGATGCTACACGGTGATTCAATCCTAGGAGGACACCGCCGGAAATAGTTGAGCCTGAACGAGAAAACCCGGGCCAAAGAGCGATACATTGGAAGAGTCCGATCATAAATGCTTTCTTATATGTCAGTTCATCCAACGATTCCACTGTTGGCGGATGCTTTTTTGTATGGCGGTCTGCAACTAACATGAGGATAGCACCTGCAATGAGTGCTGCAATCACTGTGATAATTGAAAACAGATAGTTGTCCACCATATCCTGTACTAAGAAACCGAGCACTGCTGCCGGGATAAGACCTGTAATGACAATTCCCAGGCTGAATTTACCTTGCTTGCCTGGAAGCTGTTCCGTCTTTCCCTGCAGTTTTCTTATTCCGAGTATGTCCATGAATCGGTCCTTGAACACAATCACGGCAGCCAGTATGGAACCTAGCTGAATCACGACCATGAATGTGATGCTAACTTCCTTATTGAAAAGCTGATCAATATTCAGCCATAAATCGTCTACGATAATCATATGCCCGGTGGAGGAGACAGGAGCAAACTCCGTCAACCCTTCCACTAAGCCCATGATGAGCCCTACAATAATTTCATACATTTGTTTTCTTCCTTACTGTTTGAATTGTATTCTTCTTCCGGAGCTTTCGCAGGAACCAGATTCCAGCACCTGCTAAAACAAGTAGTGCTAAAGCAAGAACGCCGTATTGATAATAACCCAGGTATGTTTCTACACTTTCCCACGATGCGCCAAGCCATACACCAAGCATGACCATGACAGCGTTCCAAATTAACGTGCCAAAAGTAGAATAGAGAAGAAACATGCCGAAATGCATATTCGCCATACCTGCCGGAATCGATATGAGACTTCGTACGACAGGGATGAATCGGCATAGGAATACTGTCCATACGCCATATTTATCAAACCAGCTATCTGCTTTATGTAAATGGGAACTTTTTAATTTCAAATATCGACCCCAGCGTTCCACCCAAGCCTCGAGCCGTTCCAGATCGAAAAGCTTTCCGACCCAATACAATATAACGCTTCCGAGCATAGCCCCAACAGTTGCGGACAAGATTACACCTACGGGACTTAAGCTGGTACTGGCAGCGAGAAAGCCCCCGAATAGAAGAATGATTTCGGAAGGAATTGGCGGAAAGACATTCTCAAAAGCCATCAAAAAAAGAATGGCAGGGTATCCGTAGGTTTCCATTAGGTCAGTCATCCAAGATTCCACAAGCGTTTCTCCTTTTATTTATTGGTAGCCTGCATAGCGGAATGCACTGCCAAGGTATCATCCAGATATCCAAAAGGGAAAATATAATCAGGAAGCGCATCAATTGGATTGATGAAATATAACAATGCTGCTCCTAGAATGATCAATTCACGTTTAGATCCCGCACCGGTCTGAAATTTGACGTACATCTGCTTCAAGTCTTGGACAAGCTTGCCGACACTTCCAACGGCATTAAGCTTCTCTTCGAATTTCTCGTCAATAATTTGTTTTCCGCCATCAGTCAGTGCGACTTCCTCGTATGAAGCAAGCTGTTTTTCGACGCGTCCCTGACTGAAATCTGGATCAGCTTGCTGACAAAGAGCTAGTAGATGCTGCTGCCCATCAATCGGTGCGGATTCAATAAAGCCGGCTGCAGTCATTAATTCTTCAAGGGGCACATCCAATGATTCGCTCAATTTATGTAAATGATTTACCGTTGCATTGCGTTTTCCATTCATGATCTTGGAAACAATTGCTGGATCGATGCCAGTTTGCCTGCTTAAAGCACGCATCGATAAACCTTTTTCTTTGGTTTTATGCTTCAATAATGTGATTAGTTTGTCATTCATTTGCATGAAAAGATGCCTCCTTTGTTCAATCACCTGTTAAAGGTACAAGAGTGTTGACAATTTGTCAATCAATGAGGTAGAAATGAAAGAGAAAGAAGGGATGGAAGTGCAGCATTGGAATTTTCAAGCGGCAGTTTTGATTCTATGTGTCGTTTCAGGACTTGTCGATGTATTGGGATATATCGGATTAGCCCATGTGTTTACTGCGAATATGACAGGGAATATCGTTCTCCTTGGAATTGGTTTGGGAGATGCCAGGCAGGTCGTAATAAGCAATGCATTATTTGCTTTACTTGGATTTGTCATAGGAATCTTAGCAACTAAAATAGTTGGAAAAGAAAAAGGAGAGCCAAGAAGAATCGTGTTTGCCGAGTTTGTATGGCTGACAATCATTGCATTGTGCGTACTCTTCGTACCGGCTTCCTCTATCTGGTCTATTGTGTTATTGGTGTCATTAAGTGCAGCTATGGGGATGCAGACCATTGCTGGCAGGAATATGAAGGTCGCTGGGGTTTCCTCCACGGTGCTGACTAGCACACTGGCTGCCTTTGTTGAAGGAATCGCAGACTGGGTTACTCGTAGGTCACAATCCATGATTGATTCTTATCTTAGAGGAGCAGCAATTCTCCTCTATCTGCTTGGTGCCGCACTCGGCAGCTTTAGTGAACGAATGATTGGTCTTCACAGTTTATGGGTTGCAGTCATTTTGTTATTTGCCGCGTTTTTATTACAGAAGGAAAAATCCATTGCGTGACTAATAGAAAAAAGCGATCCGTTGTGGATCGCTTTATTTGCTGATGCTATCATGTATGGTTTGAATCTCTTCATCAGGGATGAGCAGATAGTAGATACCATCAATGGTTGTACCTTGTCCTTTCATCTCATGCTCTTGGACAGACTGCCGGACATTTCGGTAATCTGTAAACAAGTGCTGCATGGAAGAAAGATTAAGATTCGTCTGTACATTATTGCCCATTACTTTAAGTAGATCGTCAATCTTGTTAACCGATTTAATGCTTGCTCCTTTATTGATCACAGCTTCGATCACTTGGCGCTGACGGGCGTTCCTCCCGAAATCACCTTCCGGATCCAAATGTCTCATCCTTGCATAACCAAGAGCCTGAGGACCATCCAGCGTGATTTCGCCTTTTTTATAATGATAGTCCTTCTTATAAAATCCTTCATCATACCAGTCTAATTCATTCTGTACAGTTATTCCGCCAACAGCATCGACCAGATCGGATAATCCTTCCATATTTATCTCTACGAAATAATCAATATCCGTATCAAAAAGGTTTTCAACCGTATTAATGGACATATCCACTCCGCCAAATGCGTAGGCATGATTGATCTTATCCACTGTACCGTGACCGACAATTTCTGTACGCGTATCCCGTGGGATACTGATTAAATCCATTGATTCCGAAGCAGGATCCAAGGACATCATCAAAAGCGCATCAGAGCGTCCTGCATCACCATCACGTTCATCAACACCAAGCAGCAGGATATTGATGCGCTCTTTGTTCTTCACTTTTTCCGATGTTACGCCATCATCAATAGCTGCAGATTCCTTCTGTATACCGTCCACCGTCTGCTTTACATCTTTTGCAGTAAGGAAAAGGAAGGAACCAGCCCCAATTAGGAGCACAAGGAGGATGAGTAGGATATACCTGCCTATTCGTCGCTTCTTCTTACGTCTTGTATGCCGTTGTTTTTCCATTTGCGTATCCCCCTAACCATTAAAAGGTACGCTGTTGTTGACATTTTGTCAACAACATACATAATTATCAGCACATGAGGGATACTAACTGTATCGTAACAATTATCGGACTTTACTTCCCAGCAACAGACCTGCCCGATGAGTTTTTGAAGGGAGGAATGTCTGCCATGAAGGATTCCCCAACCAATCCAAAACAGCCAAAAGATAATCTGGCTCTTCTGCTCGCACTCTTCACTGTCATCCCTACAGCTTGCAATCAACTACTGGATGCTGCACATAAATTTATCAAACTATTCTTCTAAGGCGAAACCGCAGGGCTGCGTGCTCTGCGGTTTTTTCCATGCATCTTTCATCTATACAAAAATTTACAAATATTACTTTATTATTGATACACTTAGGAAAAGGGGTGGTTTTGTGAAAGTCATCTTACTATTTGGACCGCAGGCTGTCGGAAAAATGACAGTCGGGCAAGAGCTTGAGAAACGGATGGGATATCGATTGCTGCACAATCATATGACAATCGATTTGCTAGTACCTTTTTTCGGATTTAGTGAGGAAATGTGGCGTCTATCCACGCTTTTTAGAGAAGAAATATTCCAATCGGTAGCTAAGACAAATCTTCCGGGTTTCATATTCACTTTTGTTTGGGATTTTTCAAGTCAGGAAGATTGGGAAACGGTTGATAGAATGTGTGCAATCTTTAAACAGCAGCGTATAACAGTCTATTTCGTCGAATTGCAAGCAGATGTCGGTATCAGATTGAAACGCAACGTAACCGAGAACCGTTTGGAGCATAAGCCGACAAAAAGGAATATTGCCTTTTCGGAAGCGGATCTTCTCCGCACGATGGAAACAAGCCGCCTTCAATCAAGAGAGGGAGAAATCAAGGAAACAAATTATGTACGGCTTCAAACCGATGATCTTTCGGCTACTGAGACAGCAGAGGTGATCATTCAGCATTTTGGTTTAGAGGATATGCAATGAACATCGGGCATAAATTTGGGGCAGGCTTTTTACTTGTTAGTATGTTTTCTTTATGTGTCGGTTTAAACGGCTTTTTACAGATGGATCAGGACATAGGTATTGGAGGAGCACTTATCTTCGCTATGTATATGAGTCCTTTTATTTTTATTTATGGCATCTGCATTTCCTGGCTGATCAGCAGGAAAGTAAAACCAGTTAATCCGGGGAAGATAGGACTTTATATGGCACTGCATGGATTAGGGGGACTGCCGTTTGCAGTCTTGAGTCTTTCTTCTCAAAGTTCTGCTGCTTTTCTGTTTGCTGCTGGTCTAGGTGCATTTTTGGCGATACTGTTCGCTTTGATTGAACTCGGTCTATTATATATAACGAAAAAGGCGCGTATCGGATGGCTGGTGCTGTATGTGCCAATCCTAGCTTACTTGATGGTTTTCCTTATTGGTCAGGTGCAATCGGCACCACCTCCAATTGATGAGATAGGAGACATCGATCCAGGTTATTCTGCCAGAGAAGCAGTTATATTCGTTACACAGCGGCATGGTCAGGAAGAAAACGGAGGATTCCCTGCGGAAACAGGAAAAGTAGAAAGGTGGGAGCTATTCGGAGAGCGTTTCACGAGAGAAACGGTTATTGAAAACGTTCCGGGGGAAAAGGAAACATATTATGTAACATTGATGGAAAAGAACTTGGATCGGCAGGAAGTCTATAAGACGACCTATCTAACTAGGGAGAATGAATTGATGCTTCATAATAGAGTGAGTGAATAACAGAAGGAGGGATAGAATGGATAGCAAGGCAATCATTCTTTTTGATGGTGTTTGCAACTTATGTAATAGCAGTGTCCAATTTATCATCAAACATGACAAAGCTGCTTACTTCAATTTCGCCTCCCTCCAAAGCGATCTTGGCGGACAGCTGAAAGAGACTAAGCAAATTCCGGATAACGCAGACAGCATCATACTTATGGAAAATGGCAAGGTGTATATGCAATCCAGTGCGATTTTGCGTATCGCTCGAAATCTGGATGGTGTATGGAAATTGGCTGCTGCAGCTCTTATCATTCCGCGGCCAATTCGAGATATGGTTTACCGATATGTGGCTAAAAATCGTTACCGCTGGTTCGGCAAACAAGATCAATGCATGCTGCCATCACCCGAATTAAAAGAGCGATTTTTGTGAGAATAAAGATATTGTGAAGATTGAGCAGGGCTCCTATACAAATTGCCTAATGAACGGTATCATACTAGCAGTAGCCAAGAACGGCAAATTTTGCATAGAAAAGAGTCAGCTAATGAGAATAACGATTCTGGCCGCAATCGTACTGTGCTTGATTGGCGCGGGCATCTATTCGATTGCGTCGAACAACAAGAAGGAAGTGGAAGCAGTGACAGCTCCCAAACAGCTATTCGTTGCTACTGATGGCAACGATGAGAATGAAGGAACGAAAGAAAAGCCCCTTCGTACGATACAGGCAGCTGTGGATCAAGCCACCGCAGGTACAACCGTTTATATTCGTGGAGGAACTTATACGGATGGATTTGAATCTGTCCATAGCGGAGCGGAAGAGGCACCAGTTATCATTCGGAATTTTGAAGATGAAGAAGTGGTCATCAGCGGAAAAGAAAAGGTAATGGAAGAAGATACAGCACTTGTGAATGTTGATGACAACGAATACATCACAATACAAGGACTAACCATTCAGGATTTGAATGTGGATTCTCCAGATTTTGCTGTGATGGGTATCCTCGTAACGGGCAATAGCTCTCATATTACTATCATTCAAAATCATATCCACCATATAGGGAACGATTCGGATGAAGGTAATGCCCACGGCATTGCAGTATATGGAACCGGCAAAATGGAACAAATACGGGTTATGGATAATATTGTAGAGGAATTAACCCTTGGTCTTAGTGAAGCAGTTGTGCTGAACGGTAATATCGATGGATTTGCTGTAACAGGCAATACCGTTCGCCATAACAATAATATCGGAATTGATCTGATTGGATATGAGGGTACATCGGAAGACCCTGATGCAGATTATGTACGGAACGGAACAGTCCAGGGCAATGTAGTTCATGATAACTCTTCTTATGGCAATCCGGCATATGGAGAAGATTACTCTGCAGGCGGCATTTATGTAGATGGTGCTAAGAATATCAAAATAAAAGCGAATACAGTTTTCCGAAATGATCTAGGTATTGAAGCAACTTCTGAGCATAAAGGACAGTACGCTGATAACATTGAAATTACTGAAAACGAAGTATATGAAAATAACTATACAGGCATTTCAATTGGAGGCTATGACGAGGAGCGAGGCGGAACTAAAAATTCGTCTATCACCTATAATGTGCTTTTCAGAAATGACACAAAAGACCTTTATGGCGGTCAGCTGCTTCTGCAGCATGATATTAGCGGCAATGAGATCTCATATAATGTGTTCACAGCGGGCAAGAATGGTCTATTTATCGCAAATGACTTCCAAACAAACAGCAATACTTCCATGACTAGAAATGTATACGATAAAGACAAAGAAAACAGCTGGGTGTGGAGACAGCAAGAATATAGCGATTTTGCCAGTTTTAAGGAAGCAACCGGACAAGAAGAGGATTCGGCTTATATAGAAGTGCATTACATGGACGCCTCCAGTAAGGATTTCACCCTGAAAGAAGGAACCACAGCACAAGCAGTCATAGACTGAAAAAACCTGCATGCTCAGCATGCAGGTTTTTTTGTATGAAGGTTGTGGGATGATAATAAATCTTCCTTTTACATAATAGGATTACAGCTGCGTAAATATTCTCTTATCTTTGTAGCATTTGTGTAAACGAATACAAATGTAGACGAGTATTTGCTATGCTTTATCTATTAAATTAAGGGAGGAATCTGCTCGTGAAAAGAGCGATGGATTGGAAGTTCTTCGTATTGGCTGTTTTGCTTATTCCTTTTACAGTCTTCGGTTATGCAGTACAAAGCCAAGCTGAAACTGCAGCTGACCCTGCACCGGAAATACAGCCAAAGGGGGAGGCGAACGGAAAAAAGGTCTTATTTGATAATACACATGGACAGACTGCTGGTGCGGCAGACTGGGTTATTGATGGTGCTTTTTCTGATTTTGGTGATGCCTTGGCTGAGGAAGGCTACTATGTGAAGGAATTACGAAAAACATCCGCTATCACGTATGAGGATATTAGTGCGTACGATGTTTTCGTCATTCCGGAACCGAACATCCCTTTCAAGACATCAGAGCAGGATGCGATGCTGCGCTACACGCAGGAGGGCGGCAGTATCTTCTTCATCGGAGATCATTATAATGCCGATCGCAACTACAACCGTTGGGACTCTGGAGAAATCTTTAATGGTTATCGCCGAGGAGCTTTTGAAGATCCAGCTAAAGGTATGTCGGCTGATGAAGCAAATTCTGATCGAATGCAAGGTGTAGAGAGCTCCGACTGGTTAGGAGATAATTTCGGCATCCGCTTCCGATTCAATGCTGTAGGAGATATTGAATCTGGACAGACTGTGGTCGATCCATCTGATTCCTTTGGGATTACAGAAGGTATTGAAGTCGTTGAATCACACGCGGGAGCTACATTGACAATTCTCGACCCGACGAAATCCAAAGGCTTAATTTATTTCCCGGAAAATATTCCAGCTTGGCCGAATGCTGTCGACCAGGGAGTTTACGCTGGCGGTGGAATTGATGAAGGTGCTTTTGCGGCAATATCCAAAGTCGAGCAAGGTAAAGCTGCATTCATTGGCGACTCATCGCCTGTAGAAGATGCTACACCTAAGTATCTTCGCGAGGACAGCGGCAGAACGAAACGTACGTATGATGGCTTTACAGGAGAAGGCAATAACGGGCAGTATCTGCTTAATGTTATGGAGTGGTTGAGTGAAAAGGAAAGCTATTCAAGCTTTGAGGAAACATCTATTTCTTTGAGTGAGGAGACTCCCCTGCTTGAAACAGCTACAATCAATGAAAATCCAGAGCAAACTACTGAAACACAAGCAGAACCATGGTCTAATCCGCCAGCCGGATATCGCTGGTATGATCCGAGCACGTTTGCTGCTGGTTCCTACGGATCTGATGAGGTAGCATCCAATCCAACATACGACGTTGTGACGCCTGCTACATTACCAACTCAGCAGGAATTCACCGTGCGAGTTGTGGTGGAAGATCTGGAGCCGGGTGAAACACTGACTGGTTTGCAGCTAGGTGCTTACTTACCGGGTGGACAGCAAATCGGGAAGTTCAATACGACCGGGTCTTGGCCGAGCAGCTATGGATATAGCAGCAGTTTTTCCGTCACTGCAGATGCGACAGGAAGAGCTGTAGCAGATGTACCTGCCCAATTGAATCCGTCGACTGCGGATGGTACTGCAAGCTTGCGACTTCGCAAGGATGGCAGCAATCTTCTGACTAAGTCTGTACGGGTCGGAAACGTTGAAACAGAACCCCTGCCGGAAGACGAGGTGGAGCTTCCGCAGCAGGTAGCTATTGAGGAAGCGCGCAACGTACAGGACGGAGAGGTCGTTACGATAGAGGGCGTTGTAACGTCAACTCCGGGCAGCTTTGGCGGGAAAGGTTTCTATGTACAAGACGACACTGCCGGTATTTATGTTTTTCAAGACAGTGACAGTTTTAAAGCAGGGGATCTTGTCCAAATCAGCGCTGTAAAAACTACCTATAACGGAGAAGTGGAAGTAATGGATATCATCAAGTCCGAAATTATTGGCCAAGCAGAGGTACCAGCACCTAAGTCCGTTTCTGTGGTTGATGACACGAACCAAGGGCAGCTTGTTAAACTTAGTGAAGTGACAATCCAGAATATCGAAGCGGTCGGCACATATGGGACGTTTGAGTTTGATGCAGAAGCAGCAGATGGAAACGTGACGCGTGTGCGAGTAGACAATCGAATTGGATTGAATCATGACGCCTTCACTTCACAGTTCCAAGAAGGAGAAAAAGTTGACATTACAGGTATTTCATCTATCTTCAATGATACGTATCAGCTAAAACCTGTTGCAACGGATAATATCGTCAAGTTAGCTCAAGCGGAAGAGCCGGTTCCATGTAAAACCGATAATGGAAAACATAAAGGTGCAGACAAAGGAAATGGGAAAGGCAAAGGTCACGATAAAAGCTGGAAATGTGCTGCATAAAAATATGGAGAAGCAGGGGAGTCATCCCTGCTTCCTTTTTCATTGCTCTTCATAACCTCCTGTTTTGGCTGTTTGTTAATCACAATCTAAGGCATGATAAAACCCTGAACGCCTCCTTCTGACTCTGAATCTGATTTTGTTTAAGTAACCGTTTATCGGGAATACATTTATTAAGCGTGGCTGCGCTTCGTTAAAGTAATGTGAAAGAGACGCATATCTGGAGGAGGAGACTATCATGACACAGAACAATAACAAAATGAGTAATGAAGAAGCGGGCAGAAAAGGCGGACAAGCAACATCCAATAACCATGATAAAGACTTCTATAGAGAGATTGGTACTAAAGGCGGTAATGCTAACGCAGACGCCCATGATAAGAAGCATTTTCAGGAGATCGGCTCTAAGGGCGGAAATTCCAATAAAAACAGCAGTAATTAAGAAAGCAGTGTGAACAAATGAAAAGACAAAAGTGATCGCTTCCGAAGTCATTGATTCGGGAGCGATTTTTTTATTGTTTATTGGGCTGTTTATTCCATGATAACCGGTACGCATCCAAGGGAACATACATAGAATGACTTGAGTCAAAAAGGAGGGATATCATGTCTGAAAGTTACGGCGGCGGAAAAGGATACGGCAGCGGCTTCGCGCTTCTAGTAGTACTTTTCATTTTGTTGATCATCATCGGTGCTTCTTACGTTGGAGGCGGCTACGGTTACTAATCAATAGGAAAAGAAACCGCGGTTATGTACCGCGGTTTCTTCTTCTTTTTTTCTTTTCATGATCCAAGGTTACCTCTGTCAGGGCAATGAAAGCTGTAACAACAATTTCCGTATACCATACTAAATGTACAGGTTCGTATAAGCCATTCACAATGGAGATTGCAATCCAATTCATTAAAAAGTTCAAAGAAAAAGCTATCATAAACTCATATAAGGTCTGTGTCTTATGCTTCTTAGTAAGAATATAATAGAGAGCTTTTGCAAATAACTCACCGAAAATACTTAGAACAAGATATACACCGACGAATACGGCCAAATGCTTGGGTGATTCATAAGCAACACCAAGGATGCTGAAGGCACCAAGAAAACCAAAATAGTAGAGGGCGGCTACAAAAGCGAGGGAAAATCCAACTAGTATGGTTAAGATTATTGTTACCGAAATCTTGGATTCTCTGTTTCTTTTACCTTTGCGCTGCCACATTGTCACTGCTATCACCTCATGCATTCTCTCTGACACTTCATACGAATAATCTATTTAAAAGTTTCATATAGATGATTAGTCAGAGTGAAGCAGGCTATACATGACCATATCCAGGAAGACACCATTCAATTTTTCATATCCACGTAGAATACCTTCTTCATGAAAGCCAGCTTTTTTGAGCAGACGACGCGAAGGTGCATTACCCGGCTCCACCTTTGCTTCTATTCGGTTCAACTTTAACGTATGGAAGCCTTCCTCGATTAAAGCTTGCAATGCTTGGCTCATATAACCCTTTCTCCAATATTCCTTTCCTATTTCATAGCCAATTTCTCCGCGTTGATTCTCGGCATCAATGTAGTTGAATCCGCAAGTACCAACGATTGTGTCATCTTCCAGAACAATTGTATAGCGACCAGCATGTTCCAGCTGCGTCAGGTATAAAATCATTTCTTCTGCCTGTTCTACAGACTGCATTGGGTTGATATTCATGAATGCAGTCACATCCGGATCGGACCAGAATTGAAATAAGGCAGGCGCATCGGAAACGGATATGGGACGCAGATGAATTTGTTTTTGTTTGGACAATCTATATGCTCCTCTCATTGTATGATTAAACAGAATTATGTATATTTAGTATATTATGATAGGCGGTGATACTCTTGTTATCTTTGTTTCTGACAAATGTGCTTTTAGGACTGTCTATCGCTCTCCCAGTTGGTACAGTTACGATTGAGATGACCAAACAAGGCTTAAAGAATGGTTTTGTACACGGCTGGATGGTGGGAATAGGCGGTATGACGGTTGACTTTCTGTTGATGGTCGCTCTTTTTCTTGGTCTTGCCCCGATTTTGGCAACCCCTGCAATTCAGACGGGCATGTGGCTGCTTGGTGCTCTCTTCTTGTTGTATATTGCCTATGACAGTATCAAAAATGCGGACAAGCAGATTATGATAAACGGTGAGAAATCGACAAAAAAACTGCTATCCTCTTACAAAAACGGACTGCTTGTAGCAATTTCACCTAGTAACCTCGTGTTTTGGATAAGCGTTTTTGGTACCTTTTTATCAAGCAGCTTTTCAGAAGGAAACGAGCTTTCCTTCATTGTCGCTGGACTCGGTATTCTGGCCGGTATCCAAGTGCATGATATCGGTCTGATGAGTATCGTCGCAGGTACAAGAAGGGTCGTAAACGAAACATTTGTCAAATGGGTCTCCATTGGAGCGGGATTAGTTCTAAGTTATTTTGCTGTCCTTTTCTTCACCCAATTTTTAAAAAGTATCCTCTGACAAAGGCTATTTGTAGTTTACCGCTTTTTTCCTGTAGAATATAGATATAATTTCCTGGAGGCGGTAGTTGTGGCAGAACCCTTGAAAGCAATATATACGGAGGATTTCCTGAAAGGTTTCGCTTTCAAGGTGAAACAAGCTCATCATGATTTTGATGAAAGAAAATTCGTTGATACAGTGATGGATGCTGAATGGGAAGAACTCGAATTAAAGGGTCGAATACGCCGGATCAGCATGGTACTCGGTTCCTTTCTTCCGGAGAATTATCCAGAAGCATTAGGGATTCTGCTGGCTATTCAGGACCAGTGTGAGGGGTTTCCTTATTTGTTTTTCCCCGATTTTGTCGAGGTTTTCGGGGTGGAACCAGAGCATGAAGAAATATCGCTGCAGGCATTGGAGCAATTCACTAAGCGTTCGACTGCAGAATTTGCCATCAGGCCGTTTCTTATCAGGGCCCCTGATCGGATTATGAAACGAATGGTGGAATGGGCGCAATCTGATGATCATCATGTGCGGCGTCTGGCAAGTGAAGGCTGTCGTCCGAGGCTGCCATGGGGGCAGGCAATTCGTCAGTTCAAAGAAGATCCAAGTCCTATATTTGAAGTGCTGGAATTATTGAAAGCAGACGCCTCTTTGTATGTACGGAAAAGTGTTGCCAATAATTTGAATGATATTGCCAAGGATAATCCAAACAAAGTTATTTTGACGGCGAAACGCTGGAGCGGTTTTTCATCAGAGACGGACTGGATCATCCGGCATGGCTGTCGTACACTGCTGCGAAGCGGGGAACCAGAGATAATGGCTTTATTCGGTTATGAGGAAGCGGCTGAAATGCTAGCTGACGCCAGAATAGTTACGGATCGTCATAGCGTAAACATCGGTGGGGCAGTGACGATGACATATTCTTTTAATGTGAAGAAGCAGGCTAAGCTGCGTATAGAGTATGCAATAGACTTCATAAAAAAGCGCGGGATTTCCCGAAAAAAATTTCTCCTGTCGGATCGGATATTTACGGCGGGAGAGAGTATCGCGAAAGAACGAGTCCACAATTGGAAAGACTTGACCACCAGGGTTCATTATCCGGGTATACACCGTATTGTACTGCTTGCCAATGGGGTGGAAGTAGCTCATACAGATCTGGAACTGATTAAGTAAAGGAGTGGGAAGATGAAACGCATTGCAGTATTCTGCGGCTCTAGCATTGGCGCTTCGCCAGTATACATCGCCGCGGCTAAAGAGTTAGGAAAGACACTGGCAGCCCAAGGTCTGACACTTGTATATGGTGGTGCGAGTGTAGGATTGATGGGGGCAGTAGCAAATGGAGCCATGCAAGCAGGCGGTCATGTGATCGGTGTGATGCCTGAATTCCTGGAGAAGCGGGAAATCGTCCATTCCCATGTATCGGAACTGATCGTCGTTTCTTCCATGCATGAACGAAAAGCGAAAATGGCAGAGTTAGCAGATGGCTTCATCGCACTTCCTGGAGGACCAGGTACGCTGGAAGAGTTTTTCGAGATCTTCACATGGGCACAACTTGGATTGCATAAAAAGCCACTCGGTATTTTGAATGTGGAAGGCTATTATGATAGGCTGGTAAGCCTATTTGACCATATGGCAGATGAGCTGTTTATGCATGAAAAGTACCGGTCGATGACACTAACAGATACTGAGCCTGAAAGTCTTCTGGAGAAGTTCCGTCAATATGAGGCACCGGAAGTAAAAGCCTATATCAGGCGACCAGAGCAGACGTGATAGCGTCTGCTCTTTTATTTACCGAAATCTTCCTCGGATTAAGCATAAGTCCATTGAGACGGCAGTTCCCATTAAGATATATATACCTCTCACTTCTTCTCCTTCGTGTGTCACAGCTACTTGGACATCGCGTTCCCAGTGCTTGCTGTCCAGTATATCGGGATATTTTTACAACTCAGCAAAAATTATCAAAAGCGCAATATATTTTTAAGTTAAGCTGTAACTAAGGAGGTGAGCAAGTGCAGGGGAATGAAACGACTGTACAAAGAGCTATTTCTTTTATCGAAAACAATTTACATGAACCTCTTACGGCCGACCGAGTTGCGCGTGAAGCCGGATTCTCCAAATTCCATTTTCATCGATTATTCCAGTCTTCCGTTGGATTGTCGTTCACAGATTATATCCGCCGAAGGAGGCTGGCTGGAGCGTCAGCTGCGCTGCTGCATACTGAATTAGGAATACTCGATATCGCGTTCATGTTTCACTTTGAATCCCAAGAGTCATTTACCAGGGCTTTCAAAAAGCATTACGGCCTTCCGCCAGGAAAATACAGACGTATGATGCGAGCTGCTCTGCATCAGAAGGAGGAAAAAATGGAGGATAAACAAGTACGAGGGTGGATACTAAGCGGTTCCGATCCTCACAATTATGAAATGGGGATTGACTATAAACATGTACATCAAGGGAAAGCATCAGGTTATCTGAAATCGAAAACGGTCATGGGAGCGGAGGAATTTGCCACGATGATGCAGCAATTCAAAGCAGCAAATTATATAAAAAAAAGGCTGCAGCTGACTTGCTTCATCAAGACAGAAGATGTACAAAGCTTTGCCAGCATGTGGATGCGAGTAGACAATACATCTGATGATATTGTCCAATTCGATAACATGAGCAACCGCCCAATCCTGGGAACGACAAATTGGACTCGGTATCGCATTGTGCTTGATGTACCGGAGAATAGTGCCGTCATTTCATTTGGAGTTATCTTATCCGGAAAAGGAAAGGTTTGGGCAGATGGGTTTCGTTTTGAGGAAGTGGATGAGTCTGTTCCGACTACGAATATAGATATGACATATACTCTGCAGGATGAGCCAGTCAATCTGGCATTTGAGGAGGAACTGAGTTGATATGCTTGAAATACTTTTAAATATCATTCAGCTTTTCGTTTTGTATTGGAGGCAAGGTGTGCCTGATGAGGTGCTTTTCATATGGATTCCTATTCCATTGTTACTCGTGATTTCAGAAATGTTTACACGCAAGGTTATTCATCGGCCGGTACAAGGAATAGCAGCTTACATGAGACTCCTGTGTAATTGTATTTTGTTGAGCGTAGCATGGCTGGCTTTATTTCCCGGCTTGCTGCACGTAGCAAGGCAGTATCATATTCAATCAAACGAATTGTCATTAGAGGTATCTGTTCAACTAGCCAGCGTATCACTTGGACTTGCTGCGTTCCTGCTTCCTTTGGCTGTCTTTTGGATTAGAATTGAGGGGCGAATTCTAAGATACTGCTATATTTTTATTTTCAGCATCCTTTATCATATGCTTCTGCAGTTGGGTGTAGACCTGTGGAAAGCGGAGATAGAGTTACCAATCTTAATAAGCATCGGAATAAGCCTGCTGTTCTTTGTGCTGACAGTAGTCATACCTAACTTGGATTACACAGATGAACAAGCAACGTACCGTCTAAAAGGGCAGCATACCTAATATGCTTGTCCTTTTTATGTTCTCTTCTAACCTATTGCCTATATTACCAGCTCACTCCTTATGGTAAAATATTCGAAAAAAGGGAAGTGTTGCGGTGTGTCAGATTTCCAGATTGGCAGTGTGTTTGTGCATGTTAAAGATGTGAATAAGACGGCAAATTGGTATGCAAATCTTTTAGGTAAGCCCCAACCGCAACCAACATCGGGACCGGTGCAGTTTATGGAAACAGCTGATGGAAGAGGACTTGTTATCGATGATAACCGGAATAATGCATCGGGTATCCGTCCTGCCTTCATGCTTGAGACGACAGATGTTGGACTCGCATATAAAAAGGTCAGAGAACAAGGGGGCAAGATTGTCCGGGAACTAGAGAAAGATGAAGCAGTCGCTTTCTTCAATTTCCAGGATCCTGATGGCAATATCGTCATGGTGTGTGAACGGCGTACATGATTATTTGGATTAATGGAGCATTCGGTGCTGGAAAGACACAAACTGCGATAGCTTTACGACATCGGCTGCCGAATGCATTCATCTATGACCCTGAAGAAGCAGGTTTTTACATAAGGAAGCTTATACCGAAATCGATGCAGAAACTGGATTTCCAGGAGCATGAGCTCTGGCGTTCCATCGTATATGAGCATCTGGCTTATATAGCTGCAAATACGGAAGATGTCATTATTGTTCCAATGACAATCACAGACCCGACTTACTACAAAGAGATCATTGGGAATTTGCGAATGGAAGGACACCAAACCTATCATCTCGTACTAACTGCTTCTGAGGATACCTTACTTTTACGCCTTGCCAAACGGGGCAACAAGCAGATTTCCTGGGCTGTTCAGCAGATACCACGGTGCGTACAAGGTCTCTCAAACCCAATTTTTGAAAATAAGCTGGTTACAGATAATATGTCGATAGCCGAGGTAGTCGAAGCAATCGGCAGACAAACAGGTCTTCATCTGCAAAAGGATCACCGTTCCTGGTGGAAGGCATATTGGCCACGATTAACCTCAAGGTGGAGATAGAGTTTGTGGCTGTCCTAAAAGATATGCGACTAACTATGAATATACGATAATGCCTCAAAAAAGGTGGTGCATAAAATGAGTATCGAAAACGTAAAAGATTATTTAGCGAATTACAATCGAAGCAAAGATATCATAGAGCTCGATTTATCTAGTGCCACTGTAGATCTAGCTGCTGCTGCACTCGAAGTGGAGCCTGCACGCATCGCGAAGACGTTAGCTTTCAGAGGCAGGGAAGATGGGGAATCTGTGCTGATTGTTGCTGCAGGTGATGCAAAAATCGATAATAAAAAGTTTAAAGAACTATTCGGGGTAAAGGCGCGGATGCTTTCTGCTGATGAAGCGTTAGAACAAACAGGACATGCTGTCGGAGGGGTTTGCCCGTTTGGATTGATAAATGATTTGCCTGTTTATATGGACATCTCGTTAAAACGTTTTACTACGGTTTTTCCGGCCTGTGGCAGCAGTAACTCGGCAATAGAGCTGACTTGTGAAGAACTTGCCGAATACGGCAAGGGAAAAGAATGGGTAGATGTTTGCAAGGGCTGGGCTGAAAATAGCTAACGAAAGTAATGGCTGTTGCTTACAAGGGGTTCCGCTTTGCTTCTATCTCTGACACTGCTAAACTTAGCATGTACCCTATACTTCACAAAAAGATAGGTTAGGAGAAAGAATTATGTCAGAAAATAATACAAAAAATGAGATATTTTCTTGGTTGCGAGCAATCGGGATTGCTGTCATTATTGCTTTTGGCTGCCGATATTTCCTGTTTACACCGTCAACGGTGCATGGAGAGTCAATGCTTCCGACATACCAGGATAGCGATCATGTCATTGTCAGCAAGGTTTCGAAAATAGAGCGAAATGATATTGTGGTATTCAACGCACCCGATGCGGATGCCCACTATATCAAGCGGGTTATCGGTCTGCCTGGGGATACAATTGAGGTTATAGATAATGTGCTGTATGTGAATGGTGAAGCGCAGGATCAATCTTATTTGCCGGATGATATGGTTACTGGTGATTTCAAACTGAAGGAATTGACCGGCGAGGAAAAGGTACCTGAAGGTAAAGTATTTGTCATGGGTGATAACCGTACAAATAGTAAAGACAGCCGTATGTTCGGTTTCATTTCAGAGGAAGAAGTAATCGGAGAAGTGAAGATGACCTTCTATCCATTTTCTGATTTCCACATAGGAAATTAATATGTGTCATGTACATGGAAAGACAGTAGATGCGGAGACAAGGTGCGTTCATTATCACTCTCCATTGGATGTCATAGCAATTAAGTTTGCTTGCTGTAATCAATTTTACCCTTGTCACCAATGCCATGAAGAAACTGCCGGTCATGAGGCCATAGTCTGGCCGAAAGATCAATTCGATGAGAAAGCAATACTATGCGGTGTGTGTAAAGCTACGCTCCGTATCGATCAGTATATGGATACAGACCATTGTCCGGCATGTGATGCAGCATTCAACCCTGGTTGTCAGCTGCATTATCATCTATATTTTGAGCGAATAGAAAGAGACTGTCGTTGACTGACAGTCTCTTTCGTTTGTTTTAAGATACAGACCGCTGCTGTGAGGTATCTCCTGTTTTGGAGAAGATAAATTTCAGCATGGACGGCGTTACAAGTGTTGTCACAATAACCATTATGATAATACTTGTGTAATATTCCGGATCAAGTAAACCGGAGCTTAAGCCAGTACCGGCAATGATCAAGGCAACTTCGCCTCTTGAAACCATACCAGTTCCGACTGCCAAGGAGGATCTTACATTGAAGCCTGTCAGCCTTGCGCCCAGCGCACCGCCTAGAAGCTTCGTCACAATAGCCATAATGCTGATAAGCACAATGAAAAGAAGCTGTGATCCAACTCCTTCGAAACTGATGTTCAAGCCTATGCTGACAAAGAAGACCGGAACAAACACACCGTAAGCGATTGGCTCTAATTTATGCTCAATGACTTCTTTATGCTTGGTTTGGGAAATGGCAATCCCAGCTGCAAATGCCCCGATAATGCCTGCGACACCCATGTACTCAGCAAAGTAGCTGAACACAAGTGCTAGGATGATGCCGCCTGATACGATTGCTTCACTTACTTGGAGACGGGCAAACAGTTTCATGACTAGCGGAATCAGCCAAATGCAAGCGACGATGATAACCCCGAAGAAGAGTACTTTCTTCCCGATCAAAGCACCAAGACTAACGGATTCCCCTGTGCCGAGCACACTCATCAGCACGGCAAGCAAGACGACAACGAGAATATCGTCAACAACAGCTGCTCCAAGGATTGTCGTACCTTCCCTTGAATTCAGCTTGTTCATTTCCTTCAATGCCTGGACAGAAATGCTGACGCTTGTTGCGCAGAAGAGTAGAGCCAAAAATAGCGCGTGTCCCTGACTCATCCCAAATGCAAGGGCAAGGCTGTAACCACCGATGAAGGGGAAAAGAACACCCAGAACAGCAACTGCAAAAGCGGATTTCCAGTTTTCTTTCAGCTGTTGCAGATCTGTTTCCAGTCCGGCAATGAACATGAGGACAAGTACTCCGATTTCGGAGAATTCATGGATGAAGGAAGTTTGCTGTATCCAGCCGAGTACGGCAGGACCAAGAATGACACCGGCAAGCAGCTCCCCCAAAACAGATGGCTGCCCAATTTTTAAGGCTAGCTGACCAGCAATTTTCGTAAACAACAAAATTAAAGCTAAGTGCAAAATGAATTCCATATCTTACTCCTTTGTAAAGTATTTATGCAATTCCGGCCACAAAAAAGGCATATCCGCCAGTTTTCACTGTGGATATGCCTAAAAGGACACAGAGGGGCCTGGGGTGGCAGGCTCCTCCGGAAAATGCATATGTAATTGATTTATAGTTACTCATTATAGAGTAGTTATTGAACCAAAACAACCATTTTTCAACTGTTTGTAGCTGGCAGAAAAGGGAAAACAGGTGACGTAACCTATGTAAAGGAGTGTCAGACGTGAAAAACACATTTGATTTTCATACAAAAAAAGGACTCTATCAGCATATTGAAGAGACACTTGCATTCTATTATCCTGCAGCAATAGATAGCACTTACGGAGGATATAACGAAGGCTATTATAAGGATGGAACACTCACAGAAGATACAACCAAACATATCGTCGGTCAGGCGCGTCACTTGTATAATTTCAGCGTCGGCTTCAAACTTACGGGACAAACAGAATACAAAGAGGCAGCAGAGCATGGTATAGCCTTTTTTCAGGAGAAACTAAGGGATAAAGAGTATGGCGGTTATTTTACAGCGATGCAGGATGGAAGTGTGACAGATGATAAGAAGCTGACATATGGACATGCATTTATCTTTCGGGCCGCGGTTGCTGCGGTGGAAGCAGATATAGAGGGAGCAGAGGAACTGCTTGCTGATGTGTATCAAGTGCTGGAAGAAAGGTTCTATGAACCAACCGTAAAACTGTATAAGGATGAAGCGTCACGAGATTGGTCCAGCTTTTTGGAATACCGCGGACAAAATTGCAATATGCACATATGTGAGTCAGCAATTACTGCATATGAAACAACGGGTCAGCAAAGATACCTGGATCAGGCTCTAAGTATTGCAGACCAAATAACTAATAAACTTGCTGCTCAAAGTAACGGCTTTATATGGGAAAACTACGATGAGGCTTGGATGAAGGATGAACAATTCAATCACGGCGAGACAAGAGATGAATTTCGCGCCTATGGATTCGTTGGAGGTCACCAATTTGAATGGAGCAAGCTCCTTGCTTGGCTGTATATCCACAAGCAGGACAGCTGGTTGCTTGAACGTGCAGAAGAGCTTTATCAAACTGGCTGGAATCATTACCATGATCAAGAAAAAGGCGGTATATTCTTTGTAATGAACCCAGAAAAAGAGTTGATCGATAAAGGGAAATCTTATTGGGTGTTAGCAGAAACGCTTGCGGCCTCAGCATTGCTGCATGGCCAGACAGGAAATGATGTATATAGCGAGCATTATGAGGAGCTGTTCCGATATGTACAGGAACATTTCATTGATCCAGTACATGGTGCTTGGTATCAATGGCTCACAGCTGATAATAAAGTGGAGGACGAGGTTAAAAGCCCTTCCCCGAAAACAGATTATCATCCGATTAGTGCAAGCTTCCTGATAGCGGCCTACCGTGGAGAGGATCTGTAGCGCTTTGCGCAGATCCTCTTTCTTATTGTTATAATGAAAAGGAAGGGAGCGGATTTGTATGTATGAAAGTGAAAGATTGCAGATCAAACCATTAGAGAAAAAGCATGCCAGTGAGCTTCTTGATTTGAACCTGCGCAACAGAGAACTTTTTGAGTCTATCTCACCGGTAGAACGCAGTGATTCGGACTATACACTGGAGAAATACAAAAAGAATATTGAAGCGGCAAAGAAGGATTGGCAGGATGATAAACGCTATGAATTCGGAATATTCCTGAAACAGGATAATGTTTTGATTGGCACTGCTTCTTTATTCTTTATTGAGCGGACTACAGCAGAAAAATGCATGATCGGTTATTCGCTGGATGAAGCACATAATGGAAAAGGCTATATGACAGAAGCTGTACAGCTAGTATTGGATTTTGCTTTCGGAGATGCAAAATTCCACAGGATTGAAGCCGGGGTAATGCCGCGAAATCTAGGGTCGGTTGCGGTACTGGAGAAATGCGGGTTCCAACGAGAAGGCTTGGAACGCGACCTGCTTCGTATTGATGGCAAGTTCGAGGATCATTATAAATATTCTATACTGGCAACTGATCCGCGCACAAACTAAAACCCAGGAGCTATGTCTGCTCCTGGGTTAATCATTTAATGCTGCTGGGATGGAACTGGGCGTGAATGCCGGCGTTCATTATTCTTCTTAGCAGCAGCTGGCTGCTGCGGACTGCGGACCGTTACCGCAAGGAAGAATGAAATGACACAAAGTACTGCAATAGCTACGAATGTCGGCTGGAATCCGCCAAGCAGTGACGCGATGAATGAGCCTCCTAAAGCCCCGATACCAAACCCCTGATAAATGACACCATAGTTTTTGCTTTGGTTTTTCAATCCAAAATAATCTGCGACGATAGTTGGGAAGACAGTAATGTTACCGCCGAAGAAGAAAGCAATTGCCGCCACACAGATGAAGAACAATGTTGTTGATACTTCTACCATGCTTAGTACTGCTACAGCTCCCGCTGTGACAAGAAGTCCTGCAGCAACCAAGTACAACCGTTCCACCTTATCGGACAGGGCACCTAGTACGACTCTGCCAGTCGTATTACAGATAGCAACGACAGCTACGGCGTTCGCTGCTGTTGCAGCAGAAAGACCCGCGAGTTCCATGCCGGCATCTTTAACGATCCCGATTAAATACAAGCCGCTCATGCAGGCTGTCAGGAAGATGATGAACAGAATATATGCTTGCTTCGTATGAAGCATTTCCTTGATACTGAAGTTCTTGGTTGCTGCCCCAGTAGTTGTTTCCTGTGGAAGGATAGCATCCTTAAGGAAGAAGGCTCCTCCGCTGATTAAGATAAGTGCTGCTATTCCCCAGATTAAGAATGTACCTTGTACACCAGCTGATGAAAGCAATGCTTGGTTAATATATTTGAAGACTAAGCTTCCTGTTCCGAATGCCCCTACTGATATACCAGATATGAGGCCTTTCTTTTCCGGGAACCATTTGATGACGTTCGATAGTGTAGTGATATAAGCAATACCGTTGGCAAAGCCGACAACAACGCCTGCTAATAGATAGATGAGCCATAGTGATGTAGCTAGAGAGCTTAATATCAGCCCGGCACCGAGCAGGATTCCGGCAAAGATGACTAGTTTCTTGATGCCGAGTTTATCCTGCAGCTTTCCGCCGAAAAGAGTGGCTACTGCCAGTGCAAAGCTCGTAATCGAGAAGGTGATAGCTACAGAAGATGTGCTCCACCCATATGCATCAGCCAATGGCTGGTTAAATAAACTCCACGTATAAATAGTACCTAGACCAATTTGGGTAATGATCGTACCAAGTACAATCAGCCAGCGATTCGTTCCTGTTTTCATGAGAAGTCCCTCATTTCATCTACGTTGTTTTGATAGTTTTATCATATCCGCAATAGATGTATCTGAAAGCGTTTTCTCATGAGTTGCTCTATTTGAGGAATGAATGGTCCTTAAAGGCGCATAATCTGTCTGAACTCTTTTGCTTTACTGCGGCTGACTGGAATCTGCTCATTAAGTCCTTTCATTTTCACAAGATACGTATTATGGAACCAAGGCAGAATCTCATGTATTTTTTCTGTATTTACGATATAAGAACGATGGCAGCGGAAGAACATATCTGTTGGAAGCTGCTGCTCGAAAGTAGTGATAGAACCAGGGTAAGTATATACCGCATCCTTTGTGTGCACAGTCGTCTGCTTCTCGTCGGCCTCGGCGAAGGCAATTTCCTTTAAATTGATTACATAGATCTTCTCGCCCTTCCAAACATTCAGCCGCGCTGGTGTCTCTGCTGATTCTATTCGCTCTGTATCTGCCGATGCTTTATGGGATTCTAGTTTCTTAAGCATGGCCGCAACACGTTCCTCGCTGTATGGCTTTAATATATAGTCGAATGCTTCAAGCTCAAATGCCTTAGCTGCATGTTCTTTATAGGCAGTTGTAAATACGATGGTCGGTTTATGCTTGAACTGAGCCAGGCTCCCCGCCAGCATCATGCCATCTAATGACGGCAGATTAATATCGAGGAACAATACATCTGTGGTGTGATCCTGAAAATATTTCAGTACATCCAATCCATCATCGAAGCAGTTTGTTACTTCAATAGAGCTATAAGTCTCAATCAAATACTGCAGCTCCTCTTGTGCCGGTAATTCATCTTCCGCAATGATTGCCCGTAATGGCATGTTCATTTCCCTTCCTTCACTGGTATATCAAAATATATCTCCGTACCGGGATCAAGCCGATTGATAGTCAGCCCTTTTCCATAGATCAAACGGACACGCTGATGCACGTTGGCTAGTCCGATATTTTTCACACTTGCTTCATCCTTATATAGTTTTTCAATAATCTCTGGGTCGATCCCAACTCCTGTGTCTCGTATACTGATGCGGATATCATTCTCCCGTGCTTTGACAGAGAGATAGACCGCACCTTGCCATTTTCGTTTGCGAACGCCATGATGGATAGCATTCTCTACCAAAGGCTGAAGCAGCAGACTAGGAACCTTTATCTGTACCGGATCAATCTCATACACAATCTGGAGCTTGTCACCGAAGCGGGATTTCTCGATTTCCACATAATCGCGCACCTGCTTCAGTTCCTCTTCTATAGCTATCATTTCATCATGAAGCTCCAGGTTATAGCGCAAGTAGCCAGATAGATTATGGATCAGCTCACGAGCCCGGTTCGGATCGCGTCTCGTTGTTGATGCGATCGCATTCAGCGAGTTAAAGAGGAAATGCGGATTGATCTTTGATTGCAGAGCCTTGAGCTCAGCCTTATTAGCTGTTTCTTTTATCTGCTCAATTCGGGAAATCTCCATCAGATTTGAAATGATCTGTGCCAACCCAATTCCAAGCGTCTGTAAAGAGTCTGTTATCCGGTTTTCCTTTTCATAATATATCTTTAAAGCACCTGTCACTTCGTCGCCTTCCTGGAAAGGAACGATGAGCAAACAGTGCATCTGCGGCAGATGATGATCATCCACTTCATTCCGGATGACAATTTCGCCGCTGTTGATTGCCTGCTTCGTCATTTCGCTTACAATCGACGTTGTATCCTGATAGCGCTCCGCTCCGAGTCCGTAATAGGCAACCACTGTTTTGGTATCCGTTATAGCCACAGCATCCGCATCAATCTCTTCTTTGATGATTTGGCAGATACGCTGCAAGGAAGCGGGTGTGATGGACCGGAAATACGGTAGTGTCTTGTTGGCAATATCCAATGCAAGCTTCGCCTGAGCGGCGGCGATTTGTTTCTTTTCTCCCTCGATATTATGGACGAGCAGGATGAGTAAACCGATGCTGATTTCCCCAATCATCATCGGAACTGCTATTTGTTCTACGATAGAGATACCTTGAGACCTTGGCTCCCCGAGTGCAATGATCAGCAGCATGGTCAATACCTGGCTCAGAATACCTGCACCGATACCGACATACCACCAACGATGCTTCTTGACTTTTTTATTGATAAAACCGGAGGCAAAACCTGCAGTCACACTAGTGATCAAGCAAGGTAAGGAAGTGATACCATCAATATCGATCAAATAACGGTGCAATCCTGATACGACCCCTGTAATGATGCCGACCCATGGTCCGAATAAAATACCGCCAGAAAAGATAGCCACTGTCCTTATATTAACGAGACTGCCTTCCACTTCAATTCCTGAATATGTCCCGAATATAGCAAAACTGCAAAAGACGACAGTCAGCACACTGAGTTCCCGGACCGAGTGATTTTCTTTTTGGAGTATTTCCTTAAACCCTTTAATTTTCGTCAGGAAAAAAAGGATAATCAGCAGCAAGGCAGCACGCTCGAATATCGATATGATCATTTCCAAGGTTGAATGCATAGTTGTAATCCCTTTCATCTGTATTACTACCAGTTTATCAGAAAATTAGACTGGAAGGGAATGGATGCTGTAATGATTAGGTTGTCAAATGATAGATTCATTTGATTAAACTGACAGAATGGAAATAATATGTCATATTGTATAATTAGGCTGGATTTATTAAAATGAAAGCGCTATAATTAATATAATGAAACACCGTTCCACAATGTGGAATGATATTAAAGACATCAGATTCTGATGTCTTTACTTCTGAATATAAATGTAAGGGGTTTCAACGGAAGCGGGAGCTACTGAAAAAAAGTAAGGAGATGATAGAAATGGAACTGCGATACGCGACGCACCCAGACCATGCAAAAACATTCACAACCGAGGAATTACGCAATCATTACTTAGTTGAGCAACTTTTTGTACCTGGAGAAATCAAGCTTGTATACAGCATGGAGGACCGGACGATCATCGGAGGTATTCAGCCAGCTGGCAGCTCAATCGCCTTGGAAGGCTATGACGAGATCAAAGCGGATTACTTCCTGGAACGACGGGAAGTCGGGATTTTCAATATCGGCGGAAATGGAAAAATATCAGTTGATGGAGAATCATACGAAATGGCGAACAAGGATTGCATTTATATCGGCAAAGGCAATCAGGAATTACTGTTTACCAGCAATGATGAAACAGATCCAGCTAAGTATTATTTGTTTTCTGCACCTGCACATACCACTTATCCGACCAAGCACGTGTCATTCCAAGATGTTCCGGGAGATGCGATGGGTGCTAAGGAAAGTGCGAATGAACGCGTGATCCGCCGCATTATTCATTTGGAAGGTATCCAAAGCTGTCAAATCGCGATGGGTATCACGATTCTGGAAAGCGGCAGTGTCTGGAATAGCATGCCGACACATACTCATAACCGCCGGATGGAAGCGTACCTGTATATCGATTTGGATGAAGATGCACGTATGTTCCATTTGATGGGGGAACCGCAAGAAACACGTCATCTTGTCATGAAAAATGAACAAGCAGTCATTTCTCCGCCTTGGTCCATCCATTGCGGAAGTGCAACAAGCAACTATGCATTCATTTGGGCAATGGCTGGAGAAAATAAGACGTACACCGACATGGATCAAGTGTCGATGGATGAGCTTCGCTAAAGGGGGATAAAGATGAGTTTAACGGACTTTTCCATGAGTTATTTCGATTTGACTGGCAAGGTTGCAATCGTGACAGGCGGCAGCAAGGGACTGGGTCAGGGCTATGCAGTCGCTCTGGCAAAGGCAGGGGCTGATGTCTTCGTCGTGACACACCGGGATGATTGGGAGGAAACGAAAGCATTGGTCGAAGAAGCTGGTGGCAGGGCACATTTTCATCAGGCTGATCTGACAGATAGAGAAAAAGTGAAGCAGGTTGTGACGAGTTGTGTGGAGGTCTTCGGAAAGGTTGATATTCTCGTAAACAACGCTGGTACAATCATCCGGACACCTTTGCTTGAGTACAAGGAAGAAGACTGGGATAAGGTCATGGACGTTAATCTGCATGCTGTCTATTTGTTAGGGCAGGAAGCGGCTAAGGTGATGGCAGAACAAGGCGGCGGGAAAATCATCAATGTCGCATCGATGCTGTCGTTCCAAGGCGGCAAATTCGTACCGTCCTATACGGCAAGCAAGCATGCTGTTGCAGGATTGACGAAAGCCTTTGCCAACGAGCTGGGCGCTTATAATATCCAAACGAATGCGATAGCACCGGGGTATGTGGCGACTGCCAATACTGCACCGATCCGTGCCGATGAAAAACGTAACGCAGAGATTTTGTCCCGGATTCCGAGCGGCCGCTGGGCAGATCCGTCTGATTTGATGGGTGTAGTTGTATTCCTGGCAAGTCGTGCATCTGACTATATGAATGGCCATGTTCTGGCTGTTGACGGAGGCTGGCTCGCAAGATAAGCAGGTTGGAAGAATTGCGTCGGAGTTGTTTGACGGGAAAGAGATATTGAGAGGACTGGGAAGGTGACCAAAGATCTGGAGAATCTTTGTGTGTGCCACCCTCTCATTCCAAAGATCTGGGCGATCACTATAAAAATAGCATATCACGTAAAGTGATTCAAACATCTCAATTTCTTTTGCTCGATTACCTATAAGGAAAGGTAAGGAATGCAAAATGAAAATAATGAAAACGATGGAGAGAATTCCTGGCGGGCTCATGCTCGTACCGTTATTTTTAGGGGCAATCATCAATACCTTCGCGCCGAGTTCGGCGGAGTACTTCGGATCCTTCACTGGCGGACTCATGACAGGCACTATTCCGATTCTGGCAGTTTGGTTCTTCTGTATGGGAGCAGGCATCCAGCTGAAATCCACGGGTACTATTTTGCGCAAATCCGGCACACTCGTTATCACGAAGATTGCTGTTGCATGGGTTGTAGCTATTATTGCAGCGCAGTTCCTGCCTGAAGGCGGCATACAGACTGGTCTTTTTGCCGGCTTTTCCGTTCTGACACTCGTTGCAGCCATGGATATGACGAATGGCGGATTGTATGCATCGATCATGCAGCAATACGGATCAAAAGAGGAAGCTGGGGCATTTGTCCTTATGTCCTTGGAATCCGGCCCGCTCATGACGATGATCATACTTGGTTCTACTGGTCTTGCAGCGTTTGAACCACAAGTATTCGTTGGAGCAGTACTACCGTTTCTAGTTGGATTCCTGCTAGGTAACTTGGATGGCGATCTTCGTGCCTTCTTCAGCAGAGCAACACAAACTATGATTCCGTTCTTCGGTTTCGCGCTGGGTAACTCCATTGATTTAGGTGTCATCTTGGAGACAGGTCTTGCAGGTATCATCCTTGGGGTGCTTGTTATCGTCGTTACTGGTATACCGCTCATGATTGCGGATAAATATATCGGAGGCGGAAATGGAACTGCTGGTATCGCAGCATCCAGTACTGCTGGTGCGGCAGTTGCCAACCCAATGATCATTGCCACAATGATTCCGGAATTCATGCCGATTGCAGAAGCAGCTACTGCACTTGTTGCAGCATCTGTTGTTGTTACGTCGATTCTCGTCCCGATTCTGACAGCTTTTTGGGCACAGCATATGAAGAAGAAGGAAAAGCAGAATACAGACGACACAAATATCGACCCGAACAGTATCAACTCAAATACTGTATAAAACCACCGGAGAGGCATATACAGTATGTCTCTCTTTGCATAAAGGAGACGTTGACAGATGAGCAGGATTTTAACAATTGGGGAACCGATGGCACTGTTTGTTGCGGAACAAGAAGGACTGCTGGATGATGCCGAACGCTTTTCCCGTTTTATTGCAGGAGCAGAAGTGAATTTCTCTATCGGAATGGCGCGACTTGGCCATCAAGTGACGTATGTCACGCAGCTGGGTTTGGATCCATTCGGTCGAAACATCCATAAATTTTTACAAAAAAATAAGATAGATACAACGTTTGTCAGCTATGAACCTGCATTCGTGACAGGAATGCAATGGAAACAGAAAGTGAAAAGCGGAGATCCGGAAGTATTTTCGGCACGGAAGAACTCCGCAGCATCCCATATGGATAAAAAGCTGATCAAGAAAATCAAATGGGCGGATTATGATCATCTCCATTTGACAGGCATTCCTCCCGCTTTGTCTGAAAGCTGCCGGGAATTGGTTTTTCAGATGATGAAGGAAGCCAAGGAAAATGGACTTCAGGTATCATTCGATCCGAACCTCCGGCCGGGGCTGTGGCCTGATAAGCAGGAGATGGCGCAGGTTATCAATGAGCTTGCCAGCCAAGCGGATATTATCTTCCCCGGTGTAGCTGAAGGAAGACAACTGACTGGCAAAACAAATGTGCTCGATATTGCTGCATATTATCATGAGGCTGGTGTACCGATTGTTGTCCTGAAGCTGGGAGCAGAAGGAGCATTTACAAGTCGCATGGATGGTACGCAATTTTATACAGAAGGATTCCCGGTTAAAGAAGTGGTCGATACAGTTGGTGCAGGAGACGGCTTTGCGGTCGGTGTCGTGAGTGGATTGCTGGAAGGGCTGGAGCTGCCTGACAGCATCGCAAGGGGAGCGGCCATCGGTGCGCTTGCCGTCATGTCACCTGGAGATAATGATGGCTTGCCGAACCGTGAAGAGCTTTCACTTTTCATGAAACGAGAGCCGATTGGGTAAAAAGGAAGACCTTCCGCTTGGAAGGTCTTCTCCTCTATCCGGAATAGCCTAGTGCATGAGATATCTCCAAGCTGCAGGCCTTCATTTTAGTTATCAATTCGTTGTTTACTCTATCCATCGTTACGCGATTGCTTGGTCCTGAGATGCTGAAGCTCGCCACGATCCGATGTTCATGGCTGTAAATCGGAGCAGCGATACACCGAATGCCTTCTTCATTTTCGATATTGTCAAGCGCATACCCCTGTTGTCGGACTTTGTCCACTTCGGTGCGCAGCTCTTCCGGCGACGTGATCGTACGTGGCGTGCGCGGCGTGAAAGTCGTGGAATCAGCTATTTCTTCTGTACGATCTGCCGCCATACCTGATAAAAGTATTTTTCCTACAGCCGTACAGTACATGGGCGCTCTGTTGCCGATACGCGAATACATGCGTATCGTCTGGTTGCTTTCGAGTTTATCGATGTAGACAATCTCACCTTTATCCTCGATGCAAAGGTGGACAGTCTCATTGACATCCGCACACAGCTGCTTCAAATAAGGTTTGGCCACATTGGCGATGTTGTTATTATTCAAGACACTGCGAGCAACATAAAGTGTTTGTAAACCGACCTTATACTTGTCTGATTCCGGGTCCTTAGCAACATAATTCATATCCACAAGCGTTGCCAGAAGCCGATGCGTCGTACTCTTCGATAAGTCTACCAGCCTGGTCAGCTTCGCAATCGATAGTCCGTCGGGATAATCGGAAAGCGTATTCAAAAGAGTCAAGGCACGTTCGAGTGATTGCACATTAGACATAGATATTACTCCGTTTCTATTGCATTCATTGCTTACTTCTATGATACGGGAACGGTTGGAGTTTGTAAATTCAGTACACATATGGAGGGATAGTTAAATGAGAAAAGCAGAAGTATTAGCTAAGATTAACGAACAAGCTATTGTTGCTGTAGTCCGTGCCGATTCGCCAGAGCAGGCAATCCAAATTTCCGATGCTTGTATAGAGGGTGGATTGACAGCAATCGAAGTGACATTTACTGTCAAGGACGCTGATCAAGTGATTAAACAGCTTTCTGCTCAATATACGGAAAACACAGATGTGATTATAGGGGCAGGCACGGTACTGGATAGAACGACAGCCCGTCTAGCCATACTTGCAGGCGCCAGTTTCATAGTGAGTCCAACTTTTGATGCTGAAACTGCCAAGCTATGTAATCTTTATCAAATTCCCTACTTGCCAGGGTGTATGACGATCGGGGAGATAAAGCAGGCGATGGAAGCAGGAGCTGATATTATCAAGCTCTTCCCGGGAAGTGTTTTCGGTCCAAGTTTTATCAAAGCTATCAAAGCGCCTCTTCCGCAGGCAAATATCATGCCAACAGGAGGAGTAGACTTGGAGAATGTAGGTGATTGGCTGAAGAATGGGGCAGCAGCTGTTGGGGTCGGCGGCAATCTTGTTGCTCCTGCCAGTACCGGAGACTATGAGAAGATCACACTTATTGCACAGCAGTATATCCAAAAGGTAAAGGAAGCACAATCAGATCGTGTGAATATTTGAACATGGGTCAAGCTGCTCCCCTCATAAACTGAACACGGAGGAAGGGGGCTTGCTTCATGTCAGCAAAAAAGCGGGAAATCGTAATCATTGTTGTGAAAGCTACGGCTATTTACTCATTTGTCGTGATTGATATTGCTGCAGGTACAGGATTTTATATGACTGCAAAGCTATTCGATGCAGGTGTGATTATTGCTTCAATCTGCAGTATGGCGGGTGTGGAAAGTTTGAAAAGGAGCCCTGGATTGGTTCGTAATTTGACAAGCAGAGAAAGGAAAACATAGCAATTGATATGACAAGGTCGACAGGAAATGTGACTGCATATTATCCTTACGCCAGCCCTGGTTCTATTGATACCGGAGATAGATTTTGTAGGGGAAAATGAAATAAGAAGGAATGCAGAAAATGCATTCCTTCTTATTTTGCTATTGTTTCGTTGACCCGCATATTACCGACCGTAAAATAAAATGGTGCAGGAAATGGAGGTTTCTTTCCTCTTTTAAGCCGGTCACCCGCTTCATTGAGCCAATAAATGGATTTATTGATAGCGGAGAAGAAGACGACCAGCTCCCCATCATCACCAACACAAAGACAGGACCCGAATATGCCATTCTGGTACCAGGGATCACCGATGTCCGCTTTAATGAGCAGCTTCGGCTCCTCCGACCAATCAGCTCTTGTGAAGCTTGCTGTCTTACTTTTGAGTAACCAGAGATCCTGTGGTTTATAAGTGTCTTCTCCGAAGGCATTGCCGCAGCGGCTGACAAGTAAGTAGTACATATTATGAATTCGCTTCGGTCTCGCATGCGTAAATGCTTCCTCCCGAGTGAAAAACAGACGTGGCTTTGTCCAAGTATCAAGACCGTTTTCACTTTCGGCGGCATACACCTCGTGCATTGGGATATCTCCTTTACCAGGCTCGTGTGGTGTAGCCGCAAACCACATCTTCCATTTACCTTCATCAAAAATTACCTTGGGTGCAAGCACACTATCATTCCTTACAGTGCCGACCATTACTGGTTTTGGGTGCCGAAACCATCTTCCATGCCTCATTTCCAGACAGCCGATCGAATAGGGAGATTCATTTCCAAGAACATTACTGGCACTTCGGCCGGTATAGTAAATACGCCTGACAGGCGCACCATTCACTTCTCCTTCAACATAACAGGGCTCGTGGAGTCCGTACCGATCCCAGGCTGCTTCCTTCGGCTGAGGCAGCAAAGGCTTCGCTTTGTTGGGCTTTCCTGGATAAGTCGAAATCCTCCAGGCATTAGCTGTCGTCAATGGTGCTCCTTTTGGAAGACTGGCGCTGAACAGGTTGTTTTTGAAGTTGCGCTGGAGTCCGCCAAAAAACATCCACCACTGGTCATCTATCTTCTGCACGCTGGGATCACCTAATCCTAGCAAATTGCGAATGGGCTTATAGCCATCCAGCATCGAATATAATAGATTTGGTCTTGTATCCATCCTAACCACCTCACTAGCAAGCAGTATAGACGAAAGAAGCATCAAACATACCAAGCATTATAGTCTTGCATAACAGAAGCCTAACTGTGGTTATGCTTTCTTCTCAAGCCATGATCCCTCCGATATTTTTTGATCGATAAAGTCCAAAACAGTCTGTATTTGTACCATTTGATTTTTAAGTTTTTCCTTGTGTTGCAGCATGCTTGCCATTACATCAGGATGTTCATGCATATTGCCTGTTTCGGCAATATCAAGGTAAGACTTCAATTCTTCTAAGGTAAACCCTGCTTTTTTCATACAGATGATAATTTTCATCCGTTCAATATCTGTCGGTAAAAAAGAGCGATGTCCATTTGGCAGCCGGTTAATTGCAGGTAGTAATCCAGCTTTCTCATAAAAACGAATTGTATCAATACTTAAACCGGAAAGCGCACTTGCTTGTTTAATCGTATACATACGTCCGCCTCCTTCTTTTATAACTTTATTGTAAAACCTGGAGTTCACTCCAGGTCAAGAAAATAATTCCGAATTGACCTGGAGTGAACTCCATTTTATATACTACAGCCATTCACGAATGGAGGAGAAAGAAATGACAGAAGGAAAGAAAAAAATAGCACTTGTTACAGGAGCAAACAGCGGTATAGGTTTGGAGCTGACAAAGAAACTGATTGAAAACGATTGGGAGGTTGTCGCATTAATTCGTTCCGGATTCCCGGAAGAAGAACTTAAGCTGCAGCAGAAGATCCGTCAGAGGATAATTAGGATTTATCGCACTGATTTATCAGATTTCACGAAGCTCAAGTCTGCTTTGGAACAAATAAAGGAAAAGGAGCCGAAGCTCGATGCGCTTTTCAATAATGCTGGGGGCAGTTTTCCGGAGCTGCTATTTTCACCGCAAGGGCGTGAGCTTCATTACGAAGTGCAGACCGTAGTCCCATACATTATCACAATGGAGCTATTAGAGCTATTGAAAAAAGGTTCGCCAGGTATGGTTATACAGACGAGTTCAGATGCATTCAGATTCAGGAAAACATTTGAACCTGAGGAATTGGCAAGACCGAAGAAGTTTCAGAAGCTTACCGGCCCATATACATCAACGAAGCTAGCCATTACCCTATGGACACACGCTCTAGCTCCAGAACTGAAGGAAGAAGGCGTTACGATTATCAGTGTTGATCCAGGGAATAACAACACAATGCGAAAAGGCCGAAACGGAGGCTTACCGCTGCTTATTCAGCCATTCATCCGCTTCTTAGGCCCTCATCCTAGCGTAGGAGCAGGGAGATTGTTCGCAGGATTAGAAAGATCCCCGGACGAGGCTGGGTTATATTTTTCGAAAGGCCAGCCAACCGAGTACAAGTTTAAACAGCATGCTTCCCAAGTTCTTTTCCAAGTACGAACCGTTTATGAAAGAGAGTTTATTTCTTTGTAAAAGGGACCCGATTAGGCCCCTTATTTTTGGTGGTAAGTTGTGTCCAATCGGCGGATGATTGCCACGGTACTAGGTGGCTGGGATATAACAAATTCCCATTGCTTTAAACCGAATGATATTCTTGGGCGCCGCTTCGGCAGAACACTCCGCTTTCCACGAGCACGGCCTCAGCCTCCACGTGGAAAGTTTACCACTGCGGGGTCTTAAGCTTGTGCTGTTCCTGTAGGAGTCTCCGTATTCTGCCTACGATAGGATGGATAACTAATCAAAACGACCGAACTCATGTAAATTCTCTTAGGAAAATTTACATGAGTTCGGTTTTTTATCTGGCTAAAACACTTTTCTCCCAGCCTCTTTATTACTAAGTCAGCGATTGGAAAAGAGAGCAGAGAGTCGATGACGCTGTTGGCTTTTTGACTAAGGGATATAATTAGCTGATTTCTACAGGAAGTTTCATAGTGCAGTGGGAACAGAGTGGTGTTGAGCTTTGTTTCAGGTAACAGCAGTTCAGCTAGTCTCCTAAATTCCCAAAGATTCCGTTAGCCACGTTTAATCGTTTCGTTCAACTTTGCGCGATACTTGTCTTGCCATGTTGTCACGTCCCTCACTAGTTCATCACAGAAATCGGCCACGTCTTCACCAGTGAGATCGGTCACTTTTTTGCCTTCCATTGCACCGTCCTCAAAGAGGTCGAGAATGCCTCCGAAGATACGGCTGATGTCCTTCCAGTCGGATTGACCACTAGAGGTCCACATATATTTTTTGATAGCATTGTAAGCATTCCGGTATTCGCTTGGAAGTGCACTTGCACGCTTCTCCATTGCCTTCCATTCTCGCTTGTCATCCAAATCACCGATAATTTTTTTTATAATACTCATATCATTTCTCCTTTTGATTTGTTTTAAGCTCGTTAATTTTGCTTGAAACGAATTCCCACTTTTCCCAAAAACGCTCAAGTTGCTCTTGACCTGATGTATTGAGCTTGTAAAACTTTCTCGGCGGTCCGATAGTAGATGGTTTTTTCTCTGTATCCACTAATTTGTTTTTCTCTAGACGCATGGTGATCGTATAAACTGTGCCTTCCACTACATCAGTAAAGCCTAGCTCTCGCAGTTGTTGCGTAATTTCATAACCATAAGTTTCACCGCGACTGATGATTTCAAGCACACAACCCTCAAGCACCCCTTTCAACATTTCTGTGATGTTTTCCAATATTGCCCCTCCGTTTGAGTTATTTATATTTTTACTTTTCGCACCATATAGCAATGTATTCTGTGTTGCTGGTATTCGGTATTACTTACTACTGGTATATAGTATTACAGGGTAGCTTTTGTTGTGTCAAGATTTTAATCATATAAATTTATTTTAATTTCCGAGAAACATCGTAATCATTAGATAAATGACGATTTTAAAAGAGAATATGAAAAATCGTCGTATTCTTTAGCTTATTTGACTGTTTTCTTATTAAAAACAGAGCGTATTCAAATTTTTCATCGTTTTACTAACCCTTATAACGGGCGTAGAATAAGGTTCATCTTCCAAGTGTAACCAAACAAAATTGCATAGCATTCGTAATCGCTTAATTCCTGAATCCAGGAAGCGGGGGAACCAACCGTAACAATTGTTACATGGGGTGAATCTCTGAAAAGAGTAGGGCTACTCTCTGGCCCGAATCCGTCAGCTAACTTCGTAAGCGTTCGAGAGGAAGCCAAAAATTGTGATAGGCACACGTTTATTTCGTTATGCCCAGAAGTCGCAGAAGAGGGCCCTCTTCTGCGGCTTCTTTTTTATGCACTTTTTTAGGGTGTAAATATGAAAGAACCGAGGAGGATCAGCATGGATTTACTTTACATTGGATTGAGTTTATTGCTTTTCGGAGGCATGGCTGTGTTACTGGCAGCTGCTGCTCAGATTGCCGAGAAAGAAGGGACACGTTAATGGTTCAAATTGGCTTGCTTGTATTAGGTATAGGAATCATCGGTTATCTGATCTATGCCTTGTTTTATCCGGAAAAATTTTAACGAAGGAAGGTTCACATGATGATCGTTTCGGTAATAGTCTTGGCCATTGTACTCGTTTTAATTGGGTTCTCTTTAAAGCCTATGGGCTTATATTTGGCTGCTGCATTCTCAGAATCAAGGATTGACCGGTTTTTCCTGCCGCTGGAAAACATCTTATTCCGCATTTCAGGCATAAAAAACCACAAGCAGACGTGGAAGCAATACGTGCTATCTATGCTCTTGCTAAATATGGTATTGCTGCTGTTTGTCTATACAGTGTTCCGCCTTCAGGGCGTTTTACCGCTGAATCCGCTCGATATTTCAGGAATGGATCCAGCTTTAGCTTTTAATACTGCAGTAAGTTTTATCACAAACACAAACTTGCAGCATTATAGCGGAGAATCAGGTCTATCGCTATTTTCACAGGTCACATCCATCTTGTTCATGATGTTCGCAGCCCCTGCTACAGCGCTTGCGGTAGCAATTGGGTTCATCCGATTGCTTGGCAGTAAGCCAATCGGGAATTTCTTCGAGGATTTCGTCAGAGCGTTGGTACGCGTACTTTTGCCGATTTCCTTTATCACAGCAATTGTATTCATTGCACTCGGAATGCCGCAGACATTTTCAGGAGCTGTGCATGCGACTACGATGACAGGTGCGGAACAAACCATTCTGCGCGGACCGATCGGTGCATTCCTATCCATTAAGGAGCTCGGGAATAATGGCGGTGGATTCTTCGGGGTAAACTCTGCTCATCCATTTGAGAATCCAAATGCGTATACGAACGTGCTGCAATGCTGGCTAATGCTTTTGCTGCCTGCTTCCTTGCCTTTTACATACGGAAAGCTGGCAGGAAAGCCGAAACAAGGAGTAATGCTTTTCGGTGCAATGGCAACTGTATTCCTTGTCATGCTTGCGGCAGGCATCGCTTTCGAGATGGAAGGTAGTCCAATGCTTCAAGGAGCGATGATGGAAGGGAAGGAAACCCGCTTTGGGGTTATCGGAAGTGTATTTTATGCCATTGTCACAACCGCTGCAGAAACCGGTGCAGTCAACACGATGCATGATACACTCAGCCCTCTCACAGGGATGCTTGCGCTCGGAAATATGCTTTTGAATACAGTTTTTGGCGGTGTAGGTACTGGCTTCATGAATGTCATTCTTTATGTGATGATTGCCGTCTTCATTGCTGGCCTGATGGTAGGGCGTACACCTGCCTTCCTTGGTAAAAAGCTTGAGGGAGCTGAAATGAAGCTGCTGGCGATCACGCTGCTGGTCCAGCCGATACTTATCCTTGTTGGTACAGCGATTGCAATGTATTTTCCAGCAGGTAACGGAGCAATATCAAACCCCGGGTATCATGGTTTGACGCAAGTACTGTACGAGATTGCATCATCAGCTGCTAATAATGGTTCAGGATTTGAAGGACTGGGGGATGCAACTACATTCTGGAATGTCCTTACAGGCATCATAATGTTCCTGGGACGCTATATTTCCATCATCACGCTGATTGCTGTCGCAGCATCACTGGCGAGGAAAACTGCTGTTCAAGAGAGCAAGGGCAGTTTGCGGATCGGCAGTCCTTTATTTGCAAGTTTATTAGTCGCCACCTTTTTCTTAGTAGGTGCATTGACCTTCCTGCCTGTACTGGTTCTTGGTCCGATTGCAGAATACGTAACTTTATAGGAGAGTGACTTGTTATGCTAGCACATACTGCAGGGAAAGAAGAGATTCCCTCCAATCGTTTAGTTTCAAAGAAAATCTTGAAGGAAGCTTGTGTGGATGCTGTAGTGAAGCTGCATCCGGCTTATATGGTTCGGAATCCTATCCTTTTCATTGTTGAACTTGGATTTCTAGTTACGTTATTACTCGCGTTTTTTCCTGGCGCCCATTCCCAGACAATGGGCAGCGGTTTTTACTGGAGCGTTTCAGTGATTCTGCTGATGACAGTGCTGTTCGCGAATATAGCGGAGGCGGTGGCCGAAGGAAGAGGGAAGGCGCAAGCGAATACGCTGAAACAAACAAAACAGGATACGGCTGCCAGGCGTATCCTCCGAGGAAAAGAGGAAATCATCTCATCGGCTGATCTTCGAAAGGGCGATGTCGTACTCGTTAAGGAAGGAGAGGTCATCCCTGGAGACGGCACGATTATTGCTGGTATGGCAAGTGTTGATGAATCGGCAATTACCGGGGAGTCAGCTCCGGTTCTAAAAGAAGCGGGAGGAGATTTCAGCTCCGTCACAGGCGGCACAACTGTCGTCAGTGATGAGCTTACGATTGAAATCACCAGTCAGCCAGGAGAAAGCTTCCTGGATCGGATGATTGCGCTAGTAGAAGGAGCAGACCGTAAGAAGACACCTAATGAAATTGCTTTAAACACGGTGTTGATTAGCTTAACGATTATTTTCATGCTCGTCGTCATCACATTGCCTTTTTTTACAAACTATATTGGCTTCTCGATTGATACAGGCATGCTTGTTGCGCTGCTTGTCTGCCTCATTCCGACTACGATTGGCGGTTTACTGAGTGCAATAGGAATTGCGGGTATGGACAGGGTGACACGATTCAATGTTTTGGCGATGTCTGGCCGAGCTGTGGAAGCAGCAGGTGATATTGATACAATCATTTTGGATAAGACCGGTACGATAACTTTCGGAAATCGCATGGCAGCTGATTTCATACCTGTAGAATCTGTATCAAGAAATGCTTTGATGCAAGCTGCAGTCATCACATCCTGGAAAGATGAAACACCGGAAGGCCGATCAGTGCTCAGTTTGGCCGAAGAACAGGGTATAGCTATGGATCAAAAGAAATGGGAAGAAGCAGTATTCGTGCCTTTCCAAGCACAAACAAGAATGAGCGGCATGGACTTGGCTGACGGCGGCAGCTATCGAAAAGGTGCGGTAGGGGCAGTCAAAGATTGGGTGCTGAAACGTGGCGGTAAGGTTCCGGTGGGTTTACAGGAAAAATCTGATCATATCGCGAAAATGGGAGGAACCCCTTTAGCGGTGGCGGTGGATACGGAGCTTCTCGGATTGATTTATCTAAAGGATACCGTCAAACCGGGAATGAGGGAACGCTTCGATGAGCTGCGGAAGATGGGAATAAAGACAATTATGTGTACCGGAGACAATCCGCTTACCGCAGCGACCATTGCGAAAGAAGCTGGAGTCGATGATTTTATCGCAGAAAGCACACCGGAGGATAAGATCGAGGTAATCAAACGAGAGCAGGCACAAGGTAAACTTGTTGCAATGACCGGAGATGGTACGAATGACGCACCTGCACTAGCTCAAGCTGATGTCGGGCTTGCGATGAATAGCGGAACGACAGCTGCGAAGGAAGCGGCGAATATGATCGATCTGGATTCTGATCCGACAAAAATAATTGAGGTTGTTGCTATCGGAAAACAGCTGCTGATGACGAGAGGGGCACTTACTACTTTCAGTATTGCCAATGATGTAGCTAAGTACTTTGCAATCATTCCGGCTCTGTTCATGCTCGGCATACCGGAGATGAATGTCTTGAATATCATGCAGCTGGAGTCACCGACAACAGCAATTCTATCTGCACTTTTATTCAATGGTTTGATCATCCCTGCGCTAGTACCGCTGGCGGTAAAAGGTGTGGCGTATAAGCCTGTTTCTGCGGATAAGCTGCTGAGAAAAAATATGTTCGTATACGGACTTGGCGGTGTTGTCGTCCCGTTTATAGGAATAAAAGCTATTGATATGCTGTTAAGTCTGTTTCTATAGGAGGCAAATGAATATGAATAAACATGTATCCAATATCGTTCCTGTACTGCGGCTTGCATTAGTATGCCTGGTTTTGTGCAGTGTACTTTATCCTTTGGCTGTGACGGGAATCGGACAGCTATTCTTTCCTTATCATGCTGATGGCAGCTTGGTAAAAGATGAGAACGGCACAGTGATTGGTTCGGAGCTGATTGGACAAACGTTTACTGACCCTGCACTATTCCAGGGAAGGGTGTCGAGTATAGATAATGATGCTTCGGGATCTGGAACACCAAACTACGCACCATCAAATCCGGATTTGATTTTGCGGACAGAAGAAGCGATAAAGGATCAGCAAACGGCTAATCCAGACGGCGGGCCTGTACCGCTGGATTTAGTGACGAATTCCGGTTCTGGGCTTGATCCGCATATCTCGGTGGAAGCAGCAGAATTTCAGGTGCCGAGAATAGCTGAAGCGAGCGGTATTCATGAAGAGGAGCTATACAAGTTGATTGACCAGCACCGCACATCACAAGCAGAAGAGCTGCTCGGTGCACCCGCTGTAAATGTACTGCAGTTGAATATGGATTTGCAGGCAATGAAATGATGGAAACAAATGAAAAAGCTGCTGCGTTTTTGGCAGCTGCATCGGCACAAGGGAGAGGGCGTCTGAAGCTATATATCGGCGCTGCTCCCGGTGTCGGTAAAACCTATAAGATGCTGACGGATGCACTGCAGATGAAAAAGGAAGATATAGATGTTGTTATCGGTGTGATTGAAACACATGGAAGGCCGGAAACCTACGCGCAGCTAGGCGATCTCGAACATGTTCCATTGCTCGATATTCAGTATAAGGACCGTCCATTTCTTGAGCTTAATGTAGATGGAATATTGCAGCGTGCGCCAAAAGTGGTTTTAGTCGATGAGTTGGCGCATACGAATATTCCAGGTTCGAAACATGCGAAACGTTACCAAGATATTATGGAATTACTGGATGCAGGCATTGATGTGCACGCTGCCGTCAATATTCAGCATTTGGAAAGTGTACATGATATTGTGCAGACGATTACCGGAGTTCGAGTCAATGAACGTGTACCGGACTTATTCGTGCAGCAGGCAGACGAAATCCAGCTCATTGATGCTACTCCTGAAACCTTGCAGAAGAGATTGCGGGAAGGGAAAATCTACCCCTCGCATCGTATTCAAAAAAGCTTGCAGAATTATTTTCAGCTGACCAATCTCGCTGCACTGCGTGAACTTGCACTTCGGGAAATTGCGGATGAGGTGGACGAAAAGCTGGAACGACAAAATGGAACGGATTATCGCGGACCTTTGGGGGTCCACGAAAAGATACTTATTTGTGTACAGCATGTCGATACTGCTGAGAGGCTTATACGACGTGGATATCGAATGGCAAATCGTTTGAATGCGGAACTTTTCATTCTTCACGTAACGCGTGATGGGATGGCTGAAAAAGAGAAGATTGATTACATCAGGCAGCTTTGTTCAACATTCGATGCACATTTTCTCCTGCATACATCCAATAAGCGTGCAGCAAATGCGATAGTCTCGGAAGCGAAGAAACATTTCATCACCCAAATCCTATTGGGGCAGTCTGCCCGAACCCGCTGGGAGGAAATATGGAAGGGATCTATTGTAAATACAATCATGCGGCAGACATGCAACATTGATATTCATATTGTTGCTGATCAGGAGTCTGTTCGTTAGTTATCATAAGCATAGCGGAGCATTGCTTATGATAAAAAGGAGGTGTCACCGATTGGTGTCACCTCTATTTCTTCTGTTCTCGTATGACGTTATTGATACGCACCATGGTTTCTGTCATCTGATGCAATTCCTCAAGGTCGATTTTGGAATAGTATTTATCGATGAGTATTTCATCCAATTGCTTGAGACTATCCATATACTCTCTGCCGTTATTACCAAGAGCTAAAAAGTACTCACGCTTGTTAGTAGGATTGGCTTGCTTCGTAATCATCTCTCTTTTCTCCAGTTTGGACAGTACTTGGCTGACAGCACTTTTGGAGATGCCGAAATCTGCTGCAATATCGTTGGCTGTAGTTTGTTTATTCCTTTGGATATAAGACAGCATATATTCCTGCTGAACAGTTAAATCCAGCTCATCAAGTTTCTTTGTTTCTTGGGAGATAAGAATGCCAAACTCCTCATACGCTTCATTCATTCTTCGGATGATTTCCTTATATGAACGGCTCATGTGCATCGTTCCTTCCAAAACAGCTTCTTTATTGCATATTACGCCATTTTTTAGCTTTTGCAAATACCAGGGCTGCCATTAGTAATCCAGTACCTGCGAAAGCGGCCAGCAAAATACGTGCAGAGAAACCAACGCTCATTAAAGAACTGAACAGGGTTTGAGATATAGGATCGAAAGCTGTGGAAGCCAAGAACACGATACTCATGACCCTTCCCATCATGGCAGGATCCGTTTTCTCCTGAATGATGACATCAGTCGGAATGTATGTGATAAAACCGAAAAATCCAATCATTGCTGCAACTGGAATCAGCCAATATAAGCTTGGGATTTGACTGAAGACGCCAAGAGCTAAAACACTGGCAATCAGGAATAAAAGAATCTGTCTTCCGCGATTCTTTTTTAGTGTGAAGATAAGCAGGAAGATGGTCGCTGCAAGAGAGCCGACAGAGAAACCAGCCTCTAAAAAGCTAAGATCCAAAGCACTGCCGCCGAGTTCTTCAGCCAGGATAGGCAAGCTGAGAAACATTGGGCCAAAAACAAAGAAATTCACAATGATTATGATGCTGATTGCAGATACATAGATAGAAGAGGATCGCAGGTAATGATAACCTTCTTTAAATTCTGTAATAAACGAAGTTTTCTCTTTGTTTTTATCCGGCTTTGTATCCTTAATAAAGGACGGATAGACAAAACATGCACCCATTACAGTAGCTGCAATACTGACAGCAAAGGTAGCACTGAAATTGTAATAATGCAATATAGCGCCAGCAGCAACTGGACCAATTAAATAAAGCAGTTCTTGGGAACTATGAATAAGTGTATTGGCCGGCTGCAGTTCTTTCTGGGAAACAGTGCTCGGGATTAAAGACGAGAGAGCAGGGAAGAAAAAACCATCCAAACAGCCGATGAAAAAGGACACAATCAGGAGTAGAGCTAATGTTAAGGAATCATTTATTACACTCCAAAGCAGGATACCTAGTAAAACTCCCTTTAGCAATTGAGTACTGAATAAAATTTTTGATTTCTGAACGCGGTCGGCAAGCACACCGCCAATTATCATCGTGATCATACGCGGTATTGAAGCGGCCGCCATTACAAGGCCGAGGTACTGAGGATGATGCAGTACATCAACAACATACCAGGACACAGTAATCATATACATGGAGAAACTCAAAACCGTGAAGAGTTCAGAAGTAAGAAGACAGCTGAATTGTTTGTTTTTAAATAAAGCCTTCATCGTAAGCACCTCATAAATTAAGTTAACTAAACTAAACTATATGAGTTTCTTTGTTTGTTGTCAACGGTAAAATACCTAAATGGTATATACTGGAGATAAAGAGGGGGGGTATGAAAATGAAAGAAGTGCGAGTAGCCTACGCATTGATTCACAATGAAGAAACACAGCAAGTCCTTATGGTACATAACAAAAAGAACGGCAGCTGGACACTGCCAGGCGGCTTGGTTGAACCAGGTGAATCTCTAGCTGATGCTGCAGTACGGGAAGCGAAAGAAGAAACAGGTTTGGAAGTAGAAGTAACGACAATCCTTGCTGTAAACGAGGCCAAACTCCAAGCTATCAATGAACATGCTACCTTTGTGACGTTTAAAGCGGAGCATATTAGTGGAGAAATTCAGATCCAGGATATGAAGAAAATAGCCGAAGTTGAATGGAAGTCGTATGCCGAAGTCGATGAAGTAATGACCTATCATCCAGGTGGAATTGAGAGTTTGCTTGGTGTCGGTGTGCCTTACGTAGATGAAGGCATCATTGCTCCTGTCGAGGAATAATTACAGGGAAAGGAAGAACCTGTAAGTGGATGGCAGAAATGATACCCAATTGATGGATCATCTAGTTCATAGAGATTTATTTATCTTTCTAAAGAATATGGATGGCAAAGGAGATCGCGTTCGCGATCTCCTTTTTTTCAGATAATGAAGTTTATCGAAGTGGGGGATGTACGTAAAAAACATTGATTTAAAGCTGTGTAGAGCGATTTGGGCCCTTTATACTGCAATATACAAGGAGTCCTGGAAAAGGAGGGGATTACGGGCTGAAATTTACTACTAAATGCCGATATTGTCAGATTATAGAACATGTTACGCTTATTAACATACGTTTTGAATGGAGGATGAAAAATTGAATAAGAAATTAATGCTGTTCTTCGGCGCAATTCTTTCTGTGGTTATTATTAGTGGTTGCGGAAGTGACAGTAAAAAAGAGGCGAGTACGGAAGAAAAACCGGCTGCATCTGAAACAGCTGGTCAAAAAGATGAAGAAGTAAAAGCAGAGGAAACGGCTGCAGATAAAGGAGAAGCTGATTCCGGTTCTGCCGATTTCACCGAACTAATTGATTATATGAAAACGACTACAGATGCAGAGGAAACAACTGTCTTTTTTGAAGCTACCGAGCCACAAACACATGAAATGGAAGGTGTGACAGTCTCCTTGGATTCCTACTCCCTGGTCGGTTTGAAGGACTTCCACACAGACTACAGTATTCCTTTCAACGATGAAACAAATGGAGGCGTCATTCTTGCTCAATTTACAGTTAAGAATGAAACAGATAAAGATCTCCACTATACACCATTTATGTATATGAGTTTTACAGGTGCCGTTAAAGATTATAATAACTACAAAGATATTATCCCGGAAGAAGGTCAACTAGCGACAAAGCTAAATCCTGATAACAAATACGAGATTAAAGCAGGAGAAACCATAACCGGTACTTATGCTTATCCGATGGGTGAAACGGAACTTAAAGCAGCAGTGGAATCCGGAGCTGCTACTATAGAAGTTCCTGCACCAACGACTGATCCGGATGATTTAAGTACAGCTCTTGGAACCAAAGGTCAATTCACTGTTAATTTGAGTGAAGAAGGCGCAAAACAAACAGAAGCAAATGCAGCTTTTTATCAGGATGGAATTTCGGTGGATAACATGGGTGAAAAAATAATGATCGAGGAGAAGGAAGGCATCGGGCAGAGTCAGGAGCTTGGTGATTCTACCATTACATTGGATGGCTACCAATTCACTGATTTTACACCAAATGAATACGAAGCACCTCGCTTTGAGAATTTTAAAAATGGTGTTGTCCTGTTGACTGTTAAATTCAATGTTGATAACAAAGGATCAGATAATATCGGGTTGGATAACATCGCATCCAATCTTTATGTGAACGATGGGTCACAGTACCAAATGAGTGAACGTATGCTATCCCCTTATGAGTACCAGCAAAGCATTGCAGCGGGTGAATCCGGTGAATTGCTGCAGGTATATGTACTTGATAAGGAGCAGTACGACAAGATATGGAAAGATAAAGCATTCGATATCGAGCTTGGACCTTTGTATGATGAAAACTCAGAGGACATTTCCAAAGGAAAGAAAGCTGAATTCAAACTTAAATAAAGTCTGCTTTTAGTAATAGCCGCTTGAAATTATAGTGAAAACCGACTGGCACCTGCCAGTCGGTTTTTTTTTGCTTGGGATAACGATTAGAGCTACTTTTGAACCAATACTAGATTTGCCTGTAATATGTTCACAAATTATATTAGATAGGCACTATATGTATGTTAATATTAAATGATAAAATCTATATATAGTTTTTCTTTCTATGGCTAAGGGAATAGCTTACTGTATCGAAGCGACCCGGAATATGATAGAATTATGGACAGATTGGACTGATACGATGGGACTTTCTGAAAGAGGTTCAGCAACGATGCCCAAATCCCTCCAAACAAAAACCTTGCTCATCGCATATGCTTCCGTCAGCGGAAATACAAAGGAAGTTGCCGAACTGATCGCACAAGAGCTGACACATAAGCAGCAGGACGTGACGCTTTATTGCGTGACTGGCAATGAGCCGTTTCCGCATGTGCCGGATTATGATGCGATGCTTATTGGTACGTATACATGGGGATCAGGTGATACCCCATTCGATGTGAAGGATTTTGTGGCAGATGTCGGATATAAGCCGGAGAATGTGTTTGTGTTCGGCACTGGTGATACGCAGTTCGGCGGTGATGATATGTTTTGCATGGCAGCTGACAAGCTGGCGAAATTCTATCATTCTCCGCTTGCCCCGCTCAAAATAGAGCAATCGCCAAGGGGATCTCAGGAAGAAGAAGTATTGGAATGGACGAGAGGAGTATTGGAATGTCTAAATTGATGAAGGCTACCGTTCTGGAGCCGACGAATCCAAATAAATCTACTGCATTATTTAACGGAGATGCAAGCGGAATCCTGCATTGGGATAACGTTGCATACCCGCATTTTTATGAACTGCGCAAAACAATCCGCGGTTTGTTCTGGACTGCCAATGAAGTGAATATGGTGGCAGATACGAAGCAATTTGCAAATCTATCAGATCAGGAGCGTACAGCATTCCTGAAAATTATCGGTTTGCTGGCGACATTGGATGGTCCTCAAACAGATATCGCCTCCAAAATAGCTGCTTATTCGACAGACCCAAGCGTCAAATCGATTTTAGCGACAATTGCTGACCAGGAAAGTGAGCATAACCATAGCTATACGTATGTACTTGCGTCTGTAACAAATTATGATAACCAAATTGCTTCCTTTAACGAAGGGCGTACGGACAAAGTTTTGCTCGAACGGAACGAAAGAATAGCTGCTGTTTACAACGAATTCGCACAAAACCCAACGATTGAGACAGTGCTTAAAGCAATGGTGTACTCTACGCTTTTGGAAGGGTTATTCTTCTACAGCGGATTTGCCTTCTTCTATAACTTAGCGCGTAACCAGAAAATGGTCGGAACATCCACGATGATTTCCTATATCAACCGTGATGAACTGCATCATGGTCGTTTTATCAGTGAGTTGTTCCGCGCTACATTAGCGGAGAATCCAGAATACAATAATGATGAGTTCATTGAATGGGTATATGATCAATTCCGCCATTCTGTTGAGCAAGAAACACGATGGAGCCGTTATGTATTGGATGGTATCGATGGTATCAACTTGGATGATATGGAAGGCTACGTAAAATATCGTGCTAATAAAATGCTTCGTATGCTTGGACTAAGCGAAATTTACGAAGGCTACGAAAAGAACCCGATGAAATGGATCCGTGCTTACACGGATAACTTCAATGGAACAAAATCTGACTTCTTCGAACAAAAATCCCGTCAGTACACGAAAACGAGTGATCTGAACGGTTTCGATGATCTATAAGAACAGCAAAAGAGCCAGCCGGGTAACGGCTGGCTCTAGCTGTATTCCTCTTTTTTCTGTACAATCCGGTGAATATGGATTGTCAGGTAAAGCAAATCTTCATTCGTAAGCTGCTCCTGGTACATCTTCTGGATATAGGACTGCACCTTCTGCGCACATGCAAAAGCTTTGCTGTAATTTGTCTTTACCATATCAAAAAGACTATTGTCTTCTTCTTTTTGTTTACGATGGTTCAAAATCCGCTGAGCGAAGAATTTAAGATGGGTAACGAATCGATAGTAAGCCAGGGATTCTTCGTCATATTCTATGCCAAAATGAAATTTTACAATATGAAGGACATCCTGGATGAACTTTGTAATGTTAATCATCACGGGCATATTTTCGTTCATTTGCGCATTGACGATATGCAAGGCGATAAAGCCTGCTTCATCCTCCGGCAGAATAATACCGACTTTCTCCGCAATGATCGAAAGGGCGTGCTGTCCTATTCGGTATTCATCGGGATAAAACCGTTTTGTTTCCCAAAGGAGCGCATTCTTTATATCGATACCTTGCTGGAACCTTTCTACTGCATAGTAGATATGATCAGTCAGACTAACATAGATATTGTCATGTATTTTTTTACTGGTGTTTTGCTTGGCATATCGGATGATTTCCTCGGATACTTCGACGAAGGTAAGGGGAATCTCACTTAAGAGTTCCATCAGCCTTTTATTCATTTCCTTATCATCGAGCTTGAAAGTCTTTTCTATTTTGGATTTATCCACTGTATCGCCTGCCTTACGACCAAAGGCAATACCCCGTCCCATGATGACAAGCTCATGTTCCTGCTCGTCCAAGACGGTGATGACGTTATTATTCAACACTTGCTTGATCTGCATCAGGACCACCTATTCCTTAGAAAGGATAAACTATCTAGGTCTATAGTATAGGAAATTGATAACGATTACAATCCGAATTATCCGAATAAATTATGTCAAAATCAATTGCTTATGTAATAGAAAGAAGCCGAGCACGAAAGCCCGGCTCCTATAATTTTATAGGATTTCTATTCTCACCAATAGAGCCAATAGAACCTGAAGGAGCAATTGAACATTTACAGCTAAATCAGTATCTGTTGTAGTTACTCTGACATTTCGGGAGTTTTTGACAAAGGTCTTCTGAACATTCTTTTGTTTGATAGTAGCTCTTTGGAAGAGTTCTTGAGCGATCTGATCAGCTTTGCTGCTATCAGCAATAGAGAGTTGCAATACAACACCGATAGCCGCCTGAAGAGCTGCTTGTATTGTAAGAGCTGCTTGTGTGTCAGTTGTTGTTACCTCTACATCTACAGAATCGATAACATAGATACTTTCCTTTGAAAGTTGTTCTGTATCGGATTTTTGTCTAGCTGATTGATTCACTTCTGGATCTGAAAAGTTACCTGCTGTTCTTGGATCAAGTGCACTCCATTTTTGGTTTCTATTTGGTTGCCAAACCTCACTCATCTATATCACCTCCTTAATCTAGTATTCGTTTTAGTTCTACCTGAAGCTCGTCGGTAATCTTTTTGATTTTCTGACGTCTTTCTGGAGAAAGGTTCCGTAAAGCATCATCGGATACCCCATGTTTAGCTAGAACATTTGATAGCATTAGATCCATAACGGATCCTTGAGGATTGCTTCTAGCAATCTCAGTGAATTTCTTTTTGAAATTTTCATCCATTAGTAGCAGACCTCCTTTTTGTTATGTTTTTCGTATAGTGTAGATTATGTAGAAAGGCTATTTTGTAGTGGGTAAATTACGGTTGTGAAAAACCTATTTTTTTGAAAGGTAGAATAGATGTCCCTGTTTCAGCTAGATTAATGCCTTGTTTAAAGAGAAAATGGACATGTGCCGTTGATAGGTTTCATGTCGTTCTAGACAGAAAAGAAAAGAGAGCGTAACGATTTCTTTGTGCTGTTTGATTTGCAAAGAGCCAATTGAGATGTTATTTTATTACTGTACCGTCTGGACGGTTAGGAGTGATGGGATGAAAACACAAGATAAAATCCTGAATGCTGCAGCGGAGCTCATCCTGGAAGAGGGCATCAGCAATGTCACACTTGAGAAAATAGCCAATCGCGCAGAAATAAGCAAGGGTGGGTTGCTGTACCATTACCGCACAAAGGAAGCATTGTTTCAGGAGTTGAATGTAGCTGCTATCAGAGAATTTGATGAGGCAATTGTCCGTTATTTAAATGAACAACCAAATGGAAGAGGTGCATATGCAAGGGCATATGCGTTAGCAACTATAGAGGATATCCAAAAAGGCGGCACACATCGAAGCAGTGCACTTATATCTATTTTCAGTGACCATCCGGAAATCATGGAAATCTGGAAAGAGGGCTATTCGAGATGGCAGCAGCAATTTGATCAAGATGGATTGGATTGGGAAGAAGCTGCTGTAATCCGTTATGTTAGTGATGGGCTTTGGTTCAATGAGATGGCAGGCACAACAAGCACATCCTCTTTTGCTGCTGATTTATTACACAAATTGCTGGCACGTATAGATAAAGAAAAGGAGGATTAACATGTCTTATTTATTTTTGGCTGCTTCCATCCTATTTGAAGTTTTCAGTTCTACAATGCTGAAATTCTCAGATGGATTCAAACGTCTGCTGCCAGTGATTGGTATTGTCGTGGGATATGGGATCAGCTTCTACGCTCTATCCATCACATTGCAGTCCCTACCGCTGGGGGTTGTCTATGCGACATGGAGTGGTGTTGGTACCATTTTGACTGTTGTGATCGGTGTATTGCTTTTCAAAGAGAAGGTTAACAAAAAAGGTGCACTAGGCATCGCCATACTGCTAGTTGGTCTTGTATTGATGAATTTATCCAAGTAAAGGAAGATGCTAAATGAAAGCAGGTCTATTTCTTGCTGCAGCAATTATATTGGAAACAATCGCTTCATCCATGCTGAAAGTATCGGATGGGTTTTCTGTCTTGCTTCCGTCGATTATCGTTGTAATCGGATATCTAGGTGCATTTCTATTCTTATCCTTCACACTGAAGTCCATGTCACTGTCTACTGCTTACGCGACTTGGTCTGGAGCTGGAACGGCTCTTACAGCTATGATCGGTATCACAGTATTTGGAGAATCCGCTTCCTGGATGAAGTTTATCGGCTTGGCATTAGTGATTGTCGGCTTGGTGTTATTGAACACACAGCATAAGGAATCAAAAGAGAAAGAGGCTTCAGTCCAATAAGAAAAGAGGTACTGCAAATGCAGTACCTCTTATTTTTTCAGCAGAAGATAAAGGAAATAAGGAGCGCCTATAAAGGCGACAACAATACCAGCGGGCAGCCCATCCACCGTCGCTATATTCCGTCCAATCGTGTCTGCCAGCAGCAAGAGCCAGCCGCCGATCAAGGAAGCGACAGGGAGTACGTACTGATGCCTGGCACCAACAAGCGCTCGTGCGATATGCGGTGCCATCAAACCAACAAAGCTTATGCCGCCAGCAACCGACACAGCTGCCGCAGCAATTGCTACCGCTGCAATCATAAGAATGATACGATCGCGATTCAGCTGAACACCTATCCCAACTCCGACTTCTTCACTCAGCGCCAGCACATTGAGCCGATTCGCCATGTAAAGCGTAAGCGGCAGAATGATAAGGATCCAAGGCAGCAGGGCAAGGACGAATGGCCAGTCCGTGCCCCAGATATTTCCCGCGAGCCATTTTGCGATGAAATCCACTTTTTCCCTGTCAGCAGAGGATATCAGGACGATCATCATACCGGATAAAGCCATGGAAAAACCGACACCGACTAATACAAGCCGGACCGGCTGGAGACCGTGCTGTTTGCTGTAGGAAAAAAGATAAATCAGCATGGCTGTCACAAGTGCACTACCAAATCCTACAAGCGGCAAGGCATATGCAAAGCTTCCTGCATCGATCGGCATGAATAGGAAAAATACCGCGATACCCAATCCGGCACCGGAATTAATACCGATGATTCCGGGATCTGTCAGATCATTTCTCGTGATTCCTTGGAGGATTGTACCAGACAGGGCCAATGCCATTCCAGCTAATAGTGTAACTGTAATACGAGGAAGCCGAATATCGAACAGAACAAATGATTCAGGAAAAGTCCCATTGCCAAATAGTGTCGGCAGTAACCGATTATAAGATAACGAGGCAGGACCAAGCCCCATTCCGATGACGATTGTAACAAGGATCAACGCAGCCAGAGAAATCATCAGGATAGCCTGTTTGCTTTTCTTTGCTGTTTTCATGAGTAAGCGCGACCTCCCCGGTGGACGATGAATAAGAAGAATGGCAAACCGAGCGCAGCCACGATGGCCACAAGCGGTGTTTCATATGGTGCATTGATCGTCCGGGCAGCTGTATCAGCGAGCAGCATGAAAGTTCCTCCGGCAAAAAAGGATAACGGCAGTATATAACGATAATCCGTACCCGCAAAAAAACGGACAATATGAGGAATCATCAGACCGATGAATGTCATGTTACCGACCAATGCAACTGATGCTCCTGCCAAAAGGATAGTTACAAGGAATAATAATGCTTTGATTGCAAAAGTTTTCTGACCAAGGCCAACAGCTACTTCATCACTTAAGCTGAGCAGTGTTAGCTGATGCGAAAGAAATAATGACAAGATGATTCCAGCCAGTATGATTGGAATAACGAGCTGTAGCTGCGTCCAGTTAACACCGACTAGACCGCCGGCTGTCCAAGCAGAAACTTGCTTGGACAGCTTGAAGCTTAAACCGATTGCTTCGGATATCGCATATAACAAGGCGGATACAGCAGCCCCAGCCAAGACGACCTTCACTGGGGAAAGACCGCCAAGACGAAGCGATCCAATCCCGAATACTAGTCCTGCACCGACAGCTGCTCCGATGAAGCAGGCAATAATAATAACAATATAATTTGCTTGGGGGATGAACGCCATAGCAGCTGCCAGCGCGGCATTGGCTCCGGCTGTTAAACCGAGCAGTCCCGGATCCGCCAGCGGATTGCGTGTCATGCCCTGCATGATGGCACCCGCCACAGCTAAAGCCGCTCCGACAAAGAAAGCCCCGACTTCCCGCGGCAGACGATTTTCACGGATTATTAATATGTCTGCATTATGTTGACTGGTGAATATTGCACCCCACACATCCCGAAAGGATATATCAGCAGCCCCGAATGATAAAGCCACAGTGAATGCTGTAAGGGAAAGCATGATTCCAACTACAAGTTTCAGAGTAAATGGTATGTTCTTCATCAGGCACGCATCTTTCTATGTAAGATAAGGGAAAGAGCCTCCTATTTCCCTAGGAAGCTCTCTTTAATAAAGTCTAACTGGTAATCCAGTGTATTGGAATCGTTAAAGTAGAAGGCATTTCCATCGACTTCGTATACATGATTGTTCTTTGCAGCAGTCGTATTCTGGAAGGACTCGGAATCCTCGACAGATGTATCCGTATCATCGAATTTACTGAAGATCACGTAGTCGCCCATGTACTCTGGTAATACTTCCGTTGATAAAGCGAAGTAGCCGGCCTCCAGTGCATCCGCTTTTACTTTCTCTGGCATATTCAAGCCCATTGCCTGGTAAAGTACTTCTGTTCCGCGTCCCCAGTTATCACCATATACGTAGAGCTGTTTATCAAAGTTCTCGACAACAGAGACTGTTGCATCAGGACCAATTTTCTCCTTAATCTGTTCACCAGTTTCCGCTGCGCGTTTTGTAAAGTCATCGACCCAAGCCTGTGCTTCTTCTTCTTTATTGACCAGTTTGCCGATTTCCACATGCTGATCAAGATAATTCAATTTACCGTAAGTAAAAGTCACTGTAGGGGCGATTTCTTTTAGCTTATCTAGATTTTTTAAACTGGTAAACCCAATGATCAAGTCCGGTTTGAGTTCGATGATTTTCTCCAAATCATCCTCTGTCACTTCTTCGGCATCCTTTAACGCATCTTCAAAGCGTGGATTCTGCATTGACCAGGCATCAGCTCCGACAATTGGCACATCTAAATCGATTAAATCACCAACGTAAGAGGAAAGCACTACCACGCGTTCCGGGTCAGCGGGCACCTCAACTGGGCCATTTTCGGATTCGTAAGTGAATGTGTCGTTCCCATCGCCGGTTGAACGCGCCTTTTCTTCAGAACCAGAAGAATTATTGCTGCCGCAAGCAGCTAATACAATCACTAAAATTAATAAGACCGGGAATAGCTTTTTCATTATGTATATCACTCCTCATTTTATAGGGGGGAGTGCCCTGTTAGGGGGACAGGGCACCAGGGTTATACGATGAGAATGAGAATGATTATCAATCTCGCTTGATTACATCATAAAGGCAGAAAATTTAGATGTCAACATTGATTTCGAGAAAATTTTCCGTTATATTTGAATGAGAATGATTATCACTATCGGATTAAAGGAGGAGTCAGTGTGCAGGAAGAATTGCTGTATGATGTTACCATCATTGGTGGAGGTCCAGCGGGATTATATTCCGCTTTCTATAGTGGGTTACGGCAAATGAAGACGAAAATCATCGAGTTTCAGCCTTATTTGGGCGGCAAGCTCCATGTTTATCCGGAAAAGATGATTTGGGACGTAGGCGGATTACCGCCGCTTCCGGCAGGCAAACTGATTGACCAGCTGACAGAGCAGGCGCTTACCTTCGATCCGGAAGTGGTATTGAACGAGAAGGTAACAAGCATCAAGCGAAACGATGATGGAATCTTTGAGCTCCATGCGGCAAGTGGTACAGTCCACTATTCGAAGACAATTATTGCAGCGGTCGGCGGCGGAATACTTAATCCGCAAAAACTGTCCATTGAAGGCTGTGAGAGATTTGAGGTAGCAAATCTCAACTATACAGTGAAAGACATGCAGCGTTTCAAGGATAAGACTGTCATCATCTCTGGCGGCGGAAACTCTGCTGTCGATTGGGCAAACGAGCTGGAGCCCATTGCGAAAAGGGTATATGTTACATATCGCAATGAGGCGCTGAAGGGACATGAAGCATCAGTGGAACGCTTAATGTGCAGCGGTGCTAAGTGTTTCCTTTGTACATCGATCACAAAGCTCGTGGCGTGTCCGAACCAGCAGCATATTGAACGTGTGGAATTGACGAATCATGAAACGAACGAAACTACTTTCTTGCCAATTGATGAGGTAATTGTCAATCACGGCTACGAACGGGATATGGATTTGATTCAAAATAGCGAAGTGGATATTGAGCTTGTGGATAATTACTATATCGCTGGAACGCCGAGCGGGGAATCCTCTGTACCTGGTCTGTTTGCAGCAGGAGATATTTTGAAGCATGATGGCAAGGTCACTTTGATTGCCGGCTGCTTCCAGGATGCAGCGAATGCTGTCAATAAAGCGAAACAGTATATCGAGCCAGCTGCAGACGGCTGGGGTATGGTTTCCTCTCATAATGTATTGTTCAAGCAGCGTAATCGTGAGCTGGCAAAGAAATTGGTATAAGAGCGCATATTGTGCGCTCTTTTCTTTTTGGGATATGCGGATGAATCAATCAGACTATCGGCAGGTATTCCATAGGAAAAACACTTAGTATAACTGAATCAGAAGTAAAAGCCTTTTTATGAGTAAAGTACCTTTATTTTACAAATGATTACAATATCTGCTTATTCCTTCTGTTTCGGTGGTATAGCTTATCGAGGTGATGAGATGGATAAAAGATTTCTGATTGCGCCATTTGCTGCATTACTCCTATTCCTGTGTGGCTGTGGGGCAAGCGCAACCGATGAGACTGCAAGTGACGAAAATACAAAAAGCGAAGCAGCAGAAACGGAATCATCTGCTAATGAGAATCAAGAATCATCTAATTCAGATACAATTGCTAGTGAAGACAAAGAAGCAGCGGAACCAGATGAATTTTTTGCAGCAGAAGAGGACAGTACAGCAATGCCTAAAAGTGATCCTCCTGTCCAAGAGGAAGCAACAGACACATTGGAAGCTGACACCCTGGAATCGGAAACTTCATCTGCTGAACCTGTAGATGGAAAAGTAACATTTGAAGGTGTGACCTTCGAGCTGCCGTCTGAGTATATCTCTTTAGGTGAAATGGAAGAAATGGGCATACCTATGGTGGGGTATCAATATGGATCCACCACGCTCAGTGTCGTAGCGGAAGACATTTCTACATTTCCCGATCTTACACTGGAAACATATATTGCACTTGCAAAGCAGCAAACAGGCTATGACTATACAAGTGATGTAACGTATGAGATTAAAGGCATGGAAACAAATGAACTTATCAGCAAGATGGATGGCTTCACGTTACAGCAAAATACGATCATCCATGACGGAACTGCATATATTTTTTCTTTTAATACACTGGATGAGACGTACGAACAAGATAAGGAAGTTTTCCGAGCTATATTGGAATCAGTCTCGTTTGAGGGTGAAAGTAACGTGTAGAGAGCTGTCTATTAGGCAGCTCTTTTGTGTGGTGATCAAAAGACTTGTTAGTAATAGGGAAGAATTTGGTAGAGTATAAATTGTTTTTATAAGGATTTTCCTGTATATACTTTGATGCTAAGCTAAAATAATAGAAGTTTGCACGGCATGAAAAATCACAATTCGGTTGGTAGTCCGGATGCATTTTTGCAAGTAGCCTTCCCTCCTCGGGATGTCCATCATGCCAGTACGTGCACAGAGGAGGAGTTAGTATGAAACTTACGATATATTTTGACGGGCAATTTTATACAGGGATTATCGAAATAGAAATATCTGGTCGCTATCATGCGTATAGACATTTATTTGGAAAGGAACCTAATAGTGAAGAGGTCTTGTATTTTGTTAACCATGAATTATTGGGATTGATAGAAAATAAAAGCGGATCTGGTATTCAATTTAAAGAAGAGAAGCGGAGACCTATAAACCCAAAACGATTGCAAAGACTAGCTGCTAAGGAATCCAAAAAAATGAGCTTATCTACAAAGGCAGAGCTGGCTCTGAAACAAAGCTATGAAGAAAATAAAAGGAAGAAACAGATTAGAAAGAGACAATTCTTGGAGCAACATAAGGCTCACAAGCGTCAGCTCAAAATTATGAAGAAAAAAGCGAAGCATAAAGGAAGATAAAAATTCACCAGGTTCACATAGAACCTGGTGAATTTTTTACAATTTGTGAACTCTTTCCACAATCGCTGCCGTTACATCCTCTGTACGATATGTCCCGCCCAAATCAGGAGTCAGAATCCCAGCCGCTGTCACATCTTCAATAATATCCAGCAGTTTAACTCCAAGCTCTTCCTCACCAAAATGATCGAGCATTAACTTCGCTGTCCATATTTGCCCGATCGGATTAGCAATTCCTTTACCTACAATATCTGGAGCGGAACCGTGGACGGGCTCGAACATGGAAGGGTATTTACCATTCACATTGATATTGGCAGCAGGAGCAATACCGATACTTCCCATAATGGCGGCTCCGATATCGGTAAGAACATCTCCAAATAGATTGCTTGCGACAATAACATCGAAGCGCTGCGGCTGCGTAACAAAGAAGGCGGCGAGGGCATCGATGTGCTGACTGTCTGTTCCGATATCTGGATAATCACTTTTCACAGTTTGAAAGACTTCATCCCAAAACGGCATAGAATGTACTATTCCATTTGACTTTGTTGCGCTTGTTACATGTTTTCGGCGCTTTGCGGCAAGCTCAAAAGCATAGCGCATCGCTCTTTCTGTGCCTCGTCTTGAGAAAATTGCGTTTTGAATTGCCACTTCGTCTTCACCACGGAAGATCCGGCCGCCCACTTCGCTGTATTCCCCTTCACTATTCTCCCGTACAACTAATAAATCGAAGTCCTTCGGGTTGGTAAGTGGTGAGGTAATACCTTTCAATAGTTTGGCAGGTCTGATATTGATGACCTGTTCAAATTCTCGCCGTATCTTGATCAGCATACCCCACAAGGAAATATGATCCGGAACTAGCTTCTGGTTCCCGACAGCACCGAGAAAAATAGCATCTGCATTCTGCAGGCGATCCAATGCATCGTCTGGCATCATTCGGTTGTGCTCCAGATAATATTCGCAGCTCCACGGGTACTCGTCGAATGCGAACTGCAGACCGCCATGAACCTCAGAAATCGCTTTCAAAACTGTCTGTGCTGCAGGAACTACTTCTTTTCCTACTCCATCTCCTGGTAAGCTTGCTATCTTTAATTTCTTCATACGTCTCCTCCTTGTTTCGCTTCGATGATAGTTTCCCGCATTTCTTATGATTTTGACTTTATGAGACAGAGATAATGTAATCCAAAGGAGTGCAGCTGTTATCTGGAACAGCCTTCGGTAAAAGGATATCCAGTCCTTCTATCAATGATAGCGGTTACTGTTATTATAGCTGAGTGAAATAAAATTCGAAAATAATTCACGGTGATTTATTTGAAAATACAGCATATATACCTTATAATTTCGATAAGCTAGTATACAAGAGCGGAGAAAAAAGCCTCCATCCCGGTAACGAGATGGGGGTTTTTTTTTAAAATTGAAAGGAGGCGATTCCCTTGGGAAGGTGAAGGTGCTGAATATATTGCCGCTGCGGAAAAAGACACCAATATAGAAAAACAACATCATACGGAGGTGAACCCCTGTTTAGGGGGAAAATTTGGACCCATTATTAGTACTTAATCTAGCTTTAGTAGCCTTGTTCATCATTCTGACGGCATTCTTCGTCGGTGCCGAGTTCTCGGTCGTAAAGGTACGTATGTCACGAGTCGAGCAGCTCATCGAGGAAGGAAACAAGAACGCCTTAGTCGTCAAGAAGCTAGTCCATAATCTCGATTACTATTTATCTGCTTGTCAGCTTGGGATTACTGTTACTGCATTGGTACTTGGTGCATTAGGTGAACCGACTGTAGAGAAGATATTACACCCAGTATTCGATTACTTCGGTTTTTCAGAATCTCTTTCTACCATTCTTTCATTTGCTATCGCCTTTGCGGTCGTGACTTTCCTGCACGTCGTTATCGGTGAGCTGGCTCCGAAAACATTGGCAATCCAATATACAGAGAAGATGACGCTCATTCTGGCGCGTCCGCTGTATTGGTTCGGAAAGCTGATGGCACCTTTTATCTACACACTGAATGGATCTGCACGCGTATTCCTGCGCATGTTCGGTGTTAAGCAGGTTGCGCATGAACAGGCCCACTCCGAAGAGGAACTGAAGATTATTATGGCACAAAGCTTCCAGAGCGGTGAAATCAACAAAACTGAGCTGGATTATATGGAGAACATCTTCACATTCAACGATCGCGTCGTCAAGGATATCCTTGTTCCGAGAACACAGGTTGTCGCGATTTCTGATACAATGACACGCCAAGAAATCCAGGAAATAATGGTGGAGCATCAGTATACACGCTATCCTGTAACAGAAGGCGGTGACAAAGACCGGATTTACGGCTTTGTTAACGTCAAAGAAATGCTGACTGATTTCACGTCGAAAGAAGACAAGAAATTAGATGCTTTCATCCATCCAATCCCGACAGTGCATGAAGGAACAAGTCTGAATGATACGCTGCTGACAATGCAGAAGAGACGTGTTCATATCGCGCTAGTAGTCGATGAGTACGGCGGAACTGCTGGTATTGTGACGATGGAGGATATGCTTGAAGAGATCGTCGGGGAAATACGCGACGAATTCGATGAAAATGAAAAACCGGACATCCAAAAGGTTTCTGAGAATAAGTACCGTTTGAATGGCCGTGTCCTGCTTGAGGAAATCGAAGAGCAATTTGACATTCGTTTCATTAACGAGGCAGAAGTCGATACAATCGGCGGATGGATGCTCACCAATCTTAGAAGTATCGAGGAGCATCGCGTCATAGAAGCTCATGGATATGAGTGGGAAATAACGGAGACGCTGAATCATCAGATCGTTGAAGTGGAAATGCGCAAGCAAACCCAGGTCGAACAGCTGGAAGAAAGCATTTCCAATTAAATAAACGCCGCCCAACTGAAGGGGCGGCGTTTTTTGCTGTTGGAAATACTTTTGCAATCCATATATATAGTATTAAAAACCATAGTGAAGTATACTATGGTTGTTATTTATTAACAAACAAGATAATGTTTTTTGATAAATAGTAACATTATATGTTGACAATTAACATTATAAAGCATATCATGAACACATAAGATGTTCATGATTAACAAAGGTGATACAAAATGCAGCCAAATGAACGCAGAAATGTGATTTTAGAACAATTAAATAAGAATGAAAAGATAGATATCGATGCATTGGCAGCGGAGTTGAATGTATCTGCTATGACAATCCGACGAGATTTAAACTACTTGGAGGAACAGGAGCAGATCATCCGGACGCTGGGTGGTGCAATTCTCAACAAGCCGCTGGTGATGGAGTCGTCATTCCAGACAAAAGAAGGTAAGCATGCTGAGGAAAAGCGTCAGATTGCGAAACGGGCTGTTGAACTGGTGCAGGAACACTTTACAATCCTCCTTGATTCAGGAACAACGACACTTGAAATCGCAAAGCTGCTAAAGCAGAAACGAAATCTGACCGTCGTTACGAATGATATCAAGATCGCAGCTGAGCTGATGGACAGTGAGGTCAAGGTGATTCTGACTGGCGGAGAGATGCAGAATAATATCGGGGCGCTATTTGGTCCGCTCACAGAGCAGACATTGCGTAACCTGCATGTAGATCTGTTTTTCCTAGGTGCCCATGCAGTTCACCTGCAAGTTGGTGTGACGGCGCCTACTTTTGAGAAGGCTTCCATCAAGAAATTGATGGTCGAATCAGCTCAGGCAACTTGGCTGGTGGCAGATTCGAGCAAGCTGGATCAAAAGGCGCTGGCGAAAGTTTGTGACTTGGAAGTATTATCCGGTGTCATTTCGGATAGCGGTATAAAGGCTTATCATCCGAGAGAATTACCGGAGCTTTTGGAGGTCGTAGCAGCAGAGGAGGAAGCCTGATGAAGATTGGTGTAATTGCAGATGATCTGACTGGTGGGAATGGAACTGGTGTTAAGCTGACGAAGCTTGGATATAACGTTGCGACGATGGTCTTCTACGATCATCTTCCTTCTTCAGAACAGATTAACGGTGTGATTGTCGATACCGATAGCCGGTATGTGAAAGAGGAGGTTGCACACCGTCGTGTGAAAACGGTTGCGGGGAATCTGAAGAAGTGGGAAACGGATATCGTCTGCAAGCGAATCGACAGTACAGTGCGCGGTAATATCGGCGTTGAGCTTGATACACTGCTCGATGAATTGGGGACACAGGCAGTTGCTGTTGTCGTACCGGCTTACCCGGATTCCGGACGAATCGTTTCTGGCGGGTACTTGCTTGTTCACGGTGTACCTGTTCAATTGTCAGATGTAGGGAAGGATCCGGTTAAACCGGTTACAGAGTCACATGTACCGAAATTGGTTGAAAAACAGAGCAAATTTACAGTAGCAAGCATCGGCCTTGAAACAATCCTTGCAGGCAAGCAAGCGATCGAGAGCAAGATGCAGGAAGCAATTGACGCGGGTGCCAGAATCATTGTTCCAGACGTCATCACGAATGAAGATATTGATGCGGTAGCAGGAGCTATGGCAGAGCTTGAATCCTATCAAATGGTGCCAGCTGATCCTGGCCCGCTGACAGCAGCATTCGCTCGAGCATTTAGCAGGAAGCGAATGAAGGATAAAAAGATTATTGTCACAGTTGGAAGTGTAACATCGAATAGCTCAAAACAGCTGCAATATCTGAAGGACAAAACGAATCTCAGACCAATTTATGTAGACTCCAAGAAGCTGGCAACAGTAGATGGTGTTTGGGATGAAGAGGTAGATCGGGTAATTGCGCTGGCAAAGCAGGAGTTGGAGAAACAAGACATCTTGTTAATCACAACTGATGCACCAGGTGCTGAGATTCTTGATTTGAAAACGCTCGGGGCACAGCAGGGTGTGAGTCAGGATGCGTTAGCGAAACGTATTGCGGACGGTCTCGGCAAAATTACAAGAGTGGTTGTCCAGGAGAGCAAGTTCGAAATTGGAGGCTGCTTCTCTAGTGGTGGAGATGTAACCGCTTCACTATGCTCGATAAGCAGAGCAGAAGGAATTCAGCTGTTGGATGAGATCTTGCCGCTGATCGCTTATGGAAAGTTTATGGGAGGATACCTGGATGGTATTCCGATTGTAACTAAAGGCGGCACGGCAGGTGGAACAAAAGCAATTTATACAAGCGTGAAATATTTGGAAGCTAAATTTTAAGGAGGAATAACAATGGCAGAAAGAGCAATTATCGCAATTCCAATGGGAGATCCAGCAGGTATCGGACCAGAGATCACAATGAAATCACTAACAAAGCAGGAAATTTACGATGTATGTAAACCGCTTGTGATTGGTGATACTGCAGTCATCAAAAAAGCGATTGAAATCGTTGAAGCGGATCTGGAAGTAAATGAAGTATCTTCCCCGACAGAAGGAAAATACGAATTAGGTACAGTCGACGTAATCAACTTGGACAACATCGATATCAATACACTAGAGTACGGCCAAGTTTCTGCTCAGGGCGGCCAAGGCGCTTTCGAATATATCAAAAAATCTGTTGAGCTTGCGATGGATGGTCAAGTGCAAGCACTTGCGACAACACCAATCAACAAAGAATCTTTGAAAGCAGCGAAGGTTCCTTACATCGGACATACAGAAATGCTGGAAGACCTAGCTGGTTCTGATGATCCGCTAACAATGTTCGAAGTAAACGGTATGCGTATCTTCTTCCTTACACGTCACCTTTCTTTGAAAGATGCTATTGCACAGATGACAAAAGAAAGAGTACAAGATTACTTGATTCGCTGTGACAAAGCACTTCAGCGTCTCGGTGTGGAAAATCGCCGCTTTGCAGTGGCAGGCTTGAACCCGCATAGCGGTGAAGGCGGCTTGTTCGGCTGGGAGGAAGTAGAACAAATCAAACCAGGTATCGAGCTTGCTGTTAAAGATGGTATCGATGCAGTCGGACCTGTTCCTGCTGACTCTGTCTTCTTCCAAGCACTAAACGGCAAGTACGATGCAGTTCTTTCCTTGTACCATGACCAAGGTCATATCGCAGCGAAGATGACAGACTTCCACCGTACTGTTTCCATCACGAATGGCCTGCCGTTCTTGCGTACATCCGTCGACCACGGTACAGCATTCGATATTGCCGGCAAGAACATTGCGGAAAGTATCAGTATGGAAGAATGTATCAAAGTTGCAGCGCAATATGCACCAAACTTTACTCGTACGACGCTTTAAGCAAAACAACATACCGGAAGATTGGAAGGATGTAGAAGTCCTTCCTTTCTGACGGACAACAATGTAAACACTTACAAAGAGATTTGGGGGAAATCATCATGCCATTACTGATCATAGCTTTAGGTGTACTATTATTGCTTATCATGATTATGGGACTTAAACTGAACACATTCGTTTCCTTGATCATTGTTTCCTTTATCGTCGCATTGCTGCTAGGAATGCCGATGTCAGAAGTTGTTGGCTCAATTGAAAGCGGTTTAGGCGGCACACTCGGTCATATAGCGCTGATATTCGGTATGGGTGCTATGCTTGGCCGTCTGATTGCAGACGCTGGCGGTGCCAACCGCATTGCGACTACGCTTATTGATAAATTCGGCGAAAAACGTATTCAGTGGGCTGTTCTATTTGCGTCCTTCATCGTTGGTATCGCATTGTTCCTTGAAGTAACAATCGTTTTGCTTATTCCGATCATCTTCTCGATTGCAAAAGAATTGAAAGTATCGATCGTGCATCTTGGTTTGCCGATGGTAACAGCGGCACTAGCAACACACGCATTCCTGCCGCCGCATCCGGGTCCGACTGCAGTAGCAGCTGAATATGGTGCAAATATTGGTCTTATGCTTATTTATGGTATCATCGTTGCGATTCCTACGGTTATCCTTGCAGGTATCCTGTATCCGAAGCTAGCTAAAAAAATCGTTCCAACTGCTTGGACACGTGAGGGCAGTGAATCGTTTGGTGTTGCAAAAACATTTAAAGAAGAAGAAATGCCAGGTTTCGGTATCAGTGTTTTCACGGCACTATTCCCAGTTATCCTCATGGCAATCGGTGCAGCTGTGGATATCCTGCAAGCAGAACGAGGGTTTGCTGACAATATGTTGATAGAAATCATCCGCTTTGTGGGTAACTCCTCCACAGCGATGGTAATTTCTCTATTAGTTGCGATATACACAATGGGGATAAGAAGAAATATTCCTATTAAGAAACTGATGGATTCTTGTGGATCGGCTATTAATGCACTTGGTATGCTGCTATTGATCATCGGTGGAGGCGGAGCCTTGAAGCAGGTTCTTATCGATGGCGGTGTTGGTGACTATGTAGCTTCTATCTTTGCAGATACATCCATGTCTCCAGTGTTCTTTGCTTGGATGGTTGCTGCAATCCTTCGTATCTGTCTTGGTTCTGGAACTGTTGCTACACTGACAACGGCTGGTTTGGTTATTCCGTCACTAGGTACAATGCCAGATGTGAACCTGGAGCTGGTAGCACTTGCAACTGGTGCCGGAAGTGCGATTGCATCTCACGTCAATGACGCTGGATTCTGGATGGTAAAAGAGTCACTCGGAATGACATTGAAAGAAGCTTTCGGTACGTATACAGTTCTTTCAACAGTTGTGGCGGTATCGGGTCTTGTATTCACAATGATTCTGGATATCTTTATCTAATATAAGAAACGGGTACAGCCAAGGCTGTATCCGTTTCTTTTTTATGCCTCTTATTAGTTGGATAACTCTGTTAAATCCTATAGACAAATTTACACAGCAGGATAATTTTTCAAGTTAGATGAATCCTTACAACACTTGAAAGACACATCCAATTGCGACACTATTTATTTAAAGGGAACTAATAAAAGGGGTACTTATGAAAAAGAAATTTATGATTGCTGTACTGTTGATAATTATCGCTATCTTAAGTACACATTTTATTAACAGATACATTGCAGAGAAGAAAATCGATCAATATATCGAAGACTATGGTATTACCAAAGATGATATAAGTGAGGAGGGATATCCACTATTCAATTCATTGAGCGCACCGAAAGGATATTTTAAATCAATAAGCACAAAGGAAGATGGGGAAAATTATTATATTTTTAGGTATTTTAAAGACAAAGTCGAGTTCTATGGTGTTGTAGAAGGTAATGAAGTTTCAATTGATGATAAGTTAATCAAAAAACTTAAACATCAACCTTCTGAAAAAGTTCTTCCTTAACATCTTAAGTTTGCATCAAGTAAAAAAGGAGAACAGCTTAGCTGTTCTCCTTTCATTTTTATATTACTGAGCTAGGTAACCGCCATCAACTACAAGCGTTTCGCCTGTTACGAAGTCGTTTTCAGTCAAGAATACGATAGCGTGTGCGATTTCATCCGCTTTGCCAAGACGGCCGATTGGGTGTTTCGCTACAAGTCCATCATAGAAGTCACCAAGAGCTTCTTTGTTCACCATTCCTGATTCAACGAATCCTGGGTTTACAGCGTTAACACGAATGCCTTTATCGCCATATTCCACAGCAAGAGATTTAGTCAATGTGTTAACAGCACCTTTGCTGGCGTTGTAAGAAAACGCACCAGGCTGTGCAACGAAGCCTAGAACAGAAGATGTATTGATGATGACACCGCCGCCTGATTTCAGCATTTCCTGGATAGCATACTTGGAAGCCAAGAAGATACCATCTTGGTTGATCGCAATTACTTTGCGGTAATCTTCATAAGAAAGCTCATGAGTTGCGCCCATACCGCCGATACCAGCGTTGTTCACAAGAATATCAACTTGACCGTAGTGTGCTACTGTTTGATCGATCAAGTTTTTAATAGAATCTTCTTCAGCAGCGTTGAACTCAATGAATAGAACGTCCCCGCCAGCTGCTTTCAGTCTGTCTGTTTCTCTTTGTCCTGCTTCAGCGTTATAGTCCGCAATGACTACTTTACCGCCTTTATTTACATAAGCTTCTGCGGCTGCAAGGCCGATGCCAGATGCTGCTCCTGTAACGATTGCTACTTTTCCTTCGATTGTTGACATATGCGTTACCCCCAGTTTGTTTAGGTAAATTATCCTACAACTTTATGATGAACTTTTGAACTAAAGAAGTCAAGAAATTGACACATTATTAGTAATTTCTTCATATTAAAAAGGGTAGTGTTCGTAAACACTACCCTTTTTAATATCTCAACTATTTAACATACTTATACACAATTGCCTCATACGGTCTTAATGTATCCTTATTATCCACATGTGGATAATTACTGATAACACAATGCTTTTTATCCCAATCATCCACACACTCCCTGGGGATATCGTAGTGTGCTTCTTCACCCGTCATGTTTAGCAGGATGACCCATTCTTCATCATCCAGCCTGCGTATATACCCAAAGATTTGCTCGTGATCATTCAGGATAATCTCAAACTCTCCATAAACCATGATGGAATTTTCCTTACGCAGCCGAATCAGCTTTCGATAAAATTGCAGAACGGAATCAGGATTCTCAACACCGGATTGCACATTGATTTCCTTATGATTTGGATTGACTGGCAGCCATGGTGTGGCGGTTGTGAACCCTGCATGATCAGAGGTATCCCACTGCATTGGAGTTCTGGCATGGTCTCGGGTCTTATTCCGTATCCGATCCATAATAGTCGTTTCGGATTCACCGTACTGATTCACTTTCAAATCATAGTAGCTGAGTGCTTCTTGGTCATCTATTGTATCAATAGAATCGAAATGCGGATAGTTGGTCATGCCAAGCTCCTCTCCCTGAAAAATGAACGGCGTTCCGCGCAAAGTATGCAGCATCGTAGCTAGCAGCTTTGCCGATGGAATCCGATATTCTCCATCATCTGCAAAGGTGGAAACCATTCGCGGAGCATCGTGGTGGCTTAGGTATAAGCCGAACCAGCCACCGCCATCTCCAACGTCCTTTTGCCATTTGCGAAGTACCTCTCGGAAATCGTGTACTGTCCATTTCTTACTCTTATACTTATCTTCATCCTGATCAGCGAGCTCCGTTGCTTCAGCAGAAAGTACCATATCCATTTCTTCCCGTTCCGGCTTCGTATACCGAAGTACATCATGATCATGTACGGCAGATGTTTCACCTGCTGTGAAAAATTCGAAATCCTTTTTCAGCTCTCTGTTCATTTCATGGAGATAGTCGTGGATGTGTGGGCCGTTTTTAAAGTAATCCTCACCTTTAGCCTGCAATGCATCCTGGTCGGAATCTGGGAAGCGACGATCCTTTGAGATGACATTCACTGCATCAATACGGAAGCCGTCTATCCCTTTTTCCAGCCAGAAACGCATTATGTCATATATTTCTTGGCGAACTTGCGGGTTATCCCAATTCAAATCAGGCTGTTTATCACTGTACAGATGCAAATAATATTCCTCTGTTTCCTCGTTCCACGTCCATACAGGTTGTCCAAGATGGGAGAGCCAATTCGAGGGTGGGGAGCCATCGTGGCTTCCTTGTTCCCAAATATAATAATCATGATATGGATTATCCTTAGAGGATTTCGCTTGCTGGAACCATTCATGCTCAATAGAGGTATGGTTCGGGACGATATCGAGCACAAGCTTAATGCCGCGACGATGAAACTCTGACAGTAAGATCTCGAATTGTTCCATGGTTCCGTACTCTGGCTGAATCGCTCTGAAATCCTTTACATCATAGCCGTGGTCAAAATCCGCGGATACATAGATTGGCGGAAGCCATACTGTATCCACTCCGAGATATTCCAGGTAGTCTATCTTCTCTAATATACCGCCAAAATCACCAATACCATCCCCATTGCTGTCTTTAAAGCTGCGGGTATACAACTCATAGATAACACTTTCTTTCCAATACTTTCTCTCCATCTGATCACCTGTCCTCCAAATTTTCATGTAGGACTATTCCCTTACTAGAGATAAATGAAAACCGCCAAGCTTAGTGAAAGCAAGGCGGTTGAGTATTAGCTGCGAATTTTCTTGATGATGAAGAGAAGTAACTAGCCGCTGCAGCGATTCCTGCTGCAACGTACGGGGAGATTTCCAGCTTTATTTAGATGGATAGTTTCCTCGCCTTTTCCTCCATATATAATCGATAGTAATTGCAAGAAAGTGTTCACACGAAAGGCTATTTTGTTTCGATTACTCTTTAGACTCAGCCTTTTTCGCTGCTATTTTTCTCAATCTGCGGTACAGCAATAATCCAGCCAGTCCATACACTAGTCCAAGCACAACAAAAGCAATTCCTAAATAAAATTTATCACTAGCCCAAATCATCACAGCAATTCCTGCGAGGATACAGAGTATACCAAGGAAGAGTATATAAAGGGCGTTCTTTTTCAACATAAGTAAAAGCCTCCTAAACGGTGTTAAACTCGTACTATTATAACAGAAAAGCAGGATCATTTTGATACGTTATCTATTAAACTGGAAGCCTTTCCGATAAAATGGAACTAAGACATATTGCGGGGGGAGACAGCATGCTGAGTTTGGTTCCATTAATGATTGAGCGGGTAGGTATCATTTTGATAACGGTTTTCCTGTTCTCCCAATTGAAAGCGTTTCGACGGCTTATTCTTCATAATCAATCAATGAAGGAGAAGCTCCTTTTATTGCTTATTTTCGGCTTCTTTGGTGTGTTGAGTAACTATACGGGCGTGGAAATACATGGTGACAGCCGTATGGCAAACACGTGGTTATTGGACATTGAAGCGGATAGTGCCATTGCAAATACACGGATACTTGGAGTGACGATCGGAGGCTTGCTGGGAGGACCTTTCGTTGGACTGGGTGTTGGTTTGATAGCTGGTTTGCACCGATTATTTCTAGGCGGATTCACAGCCGAGGCTTGTGCAATCTCGACTGTGTTAGCTGGTTTAGCAGCGGGCTATTTCGGACGACGGCGCAAACAGAAAAAACAGCTGACAGCAGGTTATGCTATCCTGATCGGTGTTTCAATGGAAATCATCCAGATGGCGCTGATTTTGTTATTAGCATCCGACATGGAACCAGCTTGGCAGCTTGTTCAGATCATCGGTTTGCCAATGATTGTGATCAATGGAATCGGCATGCTGCTGTTCATGCTGATCATCCAGATCATTCTGCGGGAGCAGGAGCGTACGCGAGCATTGCAGACGAATGCAGCATTTGCTATTGCAGACAGGACGCTCCCTTATTTTCGGAAAGGGCTGAACACAGATTCGTGTAATAAAGTTGCTGAAATCATGCTGGAATGGACAGAGGCCGATGCGATCGCAATCACAGATAAACATGGTGTACTAACTCATGTTGGCGTCGGGTCTGATCATCACTTGCCAATCCATGGTTTTGCTACCGAGCTGACAAAGCGTTCGCTTCGGGAAGGCCGTGTACTGACAGCTAAATCACAGGAAGAGATTTTATGCTCCCATCCGAACTGCCCGCTGCGTGCGGCGGTCGTTCTGCCGCTTCGAGTCGGAGAGGAAACAGTCGGCACGTTAAAGCTGTATTTCATGAATCCCAATGATTTGACGCGGGTGGAGCAGGAGCTGGCAGAAGGGTTAGCTAATCTATTTTCCACACAGCTGGAACTCGCTGAAGCAGAGCAGCAGAGCAAGCTGCTGAAGGACGCTGAAATCAAAGCATTGCAAGCACAAGTACATCCGCATTTTCTATTTAACAGCATCAATACGATATCCATTCTTTGCAGAACGGACCCGAATCAGGCGCGTCGCCTGCTGCAGGAGCTGAGCCGCTTTTTTCGGAGCAACCTGCAGGGTGCAAGGCATATACTGATTCCGCTTGAGAAAGAAATCGAACATATTAGAGCTTATATAACGCTTGAGCAAGCTAGATTTCCAGAAAAATTCATGTTGCAGCTTGAGATAGAGCCGCGCTTGGAGCAGATACTAGTCCCGCCATTCCTGCTGCAGCCATTGGTGGAGAATAGTGTGAAGCATGGGTTTCGTGACACAGAAGCAAACGGAATAATCCTGGTCAGTATCAAAAGAAAAGAGGGTTATGTCAGCATTACTGTGAAGGATAATGGACGCGGAATCGAACAGGATAAGCTGAATCAAGCAGGTCAGCAGACTGTCGATTCGGTAACAGGAACAGGCACAGCACTGATTAATATACGTGAACGGCTGGAAGGTATTTATAATCACGAGGCAACTATGCTTATTACGAGTAAGCAGGAGGCAGGCACCTCGATTCGTATCCAGCTTCCAAATAATCAGAAAGGGGAGATACCATATGATGACAGCCTTTATCGTCGAGGATGAACCGCTCGCCCGGCAGGAGCTTGTCTTTCTTTTGGAAAACAGTGGGGAAGTCGAAGTTGTCGGGGAAGGATCTACGTTAACCAAAAGCTATGAAGCCATTCGTAACACAGCGCCAGATGTTGTCTTTTTGGATATAGAACTTGCTGAGGGAACTGGTCTGCAGCTGGCTGAGAAACTGCAAGAGCTGCCAAAATCACCATCCTTCGTCTTTGCTACAGCGTATGATGACTATGCTTTACAAGCATTTGAGCTGCACGCAGCGGATTACTTGCTCAAGCCGTTCGACGAACAGCGGATCAATCAATGCATTCACAAGCTTCAGCGTATGATCCCGGCTGTTCCAGAGCCTAAAACGCCAATTAAAAAGCTGCCAGTCATGGAGGATGAACGGATTTCCCTGCTGGACATCCAATCTATCCTATATATCACTACGCAAGGCGGTAAAACCCAGATTAAGACACTTCAGAAGCTCTTCCATTTGAATGAGCCGCTGGCATCTGTGGAAAAGAAGCTGACAGATTCAAGTTTTATGCGTGTCCATCGCAGTTACATCGTTCAGCTTGAACATGTCACTGCGCTAGAGCCATGGTTCAATTCCACTTATAATCTTGTGATGGAGGATGGCTCTAAAGTGCCAGTCAGCAGAACCTATGTTAGGGAAGTCAAGGAGCGATTTGGTCTATGAATGAGCTAACTGAGGCGATTAGTCTAAGAGAAGCAGGCAAGCTGACAGAAGCCAATGAAAGGTTGATTGAGTTGGCTTCTGCTTATCCGGATGATGCGGAAATACAGTACCAATGTGCGTGGAGCTTTGATGTGCTTGGAGAGGAAGCTAATGCTGTACCATATTATGAAAGAGCAATTGAAATTGGATTATCAAGTGAGAATGAAGAAGGAGCTTATTTAGGGTTAGGAAGTACATACCGAACACTCGGACATTATAAAAAAGCTGAGCAAATCTTGAAGGAAGCAATGAAGCTCTTCCCGAAAAATAATGCTTTTCCAGTTTTCTACGCCATGGTGAAATATAATCAGAAAGATCATGGTGTAGCAATGCAGATTCTCCTTCAATTGCTGGCGGATACCACCTCGGATCGTGACATCTTGGATTATCGGAAGGCAATTGCTTTTTATGCGGATAAGCTTGATATCGTATGGAGTTGAGAAGTAGTTAAAGCAAAAGAAAAGCCCCACTCACGATCAGGGAGAGGGGCTTTAAATATTATTGAGCTGTATAACCGCCATCAACAATCAAGCTGTTACCAGTCATGTAAGAAGAGTCGTCGGAAGCTAGGAATAAAACAGCTTTCGCCATTTCTTCCGCTTTACCAAGACGTTTCATTGGTGTCATCGTGGAAAGTGCCGCTTTGTCATCTTCTGGGATGATTGGTGTGTCGATGAAGCCTGGGCATAATGAGTTTACGCGGATGTTTTTGTCCGCATACTCAAGTGCAAGAGAACGTGTAAGGTTCACAACGCCGCCTTTAGCCGCATTATAAGCTGCAGATCCAGGTGAACCAACCCAGCCATACATGGATGCAGTGTTCACGATATTTCCGCCGCCGTTAAGAAGCATTACGCGAAGTGCTTCGCGGGCTACTAGGAAGACACCGTCCAAGTCCACGTTTACTGTAGTGCGCCATTCTGCATAATCCAATTCATGTGAAGGATGGACACGACCGATTCCGGCATTGTTGAATACAATATCAATCTTGCCATAAACAGAAACTGCTTGTTTGAATAAATCAGCTACTTCTTGTTCACTTGTAATATTTGTTTTGATGAAGACTGCTTCTGTACCAGCTGCTTTAAGCTCTTCCTCCACCATTTTTCCTTTTTCTTCGTTCAAGTCGACTAATACCAGCTTAGCGCCTTCTGCTGCGAAAAGCCGAGCTGTAGCAGCGCCAATTCCTGATGCTCCCCCTGTAATTAGTGCAACTTTATTTTGTAATTTCCCCATTTTTGTTTCCCCCAGTATAATAGAATTAAATCGGTTACAATTTAATTGTAATACTTTGGACACATTACTCAATCAGTAGCTGAAAAGCAGATGTTTATGTATTAGACAGAAATTCTTATACTGTCGGACTAAGGGGGGAGTTTATTATGGAACTGGAACAAGATTCGACATCAAAACGGCGTAATCGGACAAAAACGCATTTTCGTGAGGCATTAATCAAGCTGATTAAGAAAAAGGGATATCATGCTGTCACAGTGAAGGATATTGTCGAAGAAGCAGCATATAACCGCAGTACATTTTATTTTCATTACCAAGATAAGATTCAATTGGCAGAGGATTTGCTCGACAGAATGCTTGCAGGGTTAGAGCAGTCTGCAGGAATCACCTACACGCAAGGAAGAGAAACGTCGACAAAGGAACTGACTAATTCATCTTTCTCAATTATTGCTTACTTCTATGAAAACAAAAGCTTCTTTGATTTAATCAATTATGAGGACACGCTTCCAGGTTTGCACACACGTTTGCCAAATATGATTCGGAAAATTTATACAGAACAATTCGAATTCACTACTATAAATAATATGCAGGTGAATATGGACTATTTCAAAGTCTATGCAGCATTAGGTTTTTATGGCCTTATATGCGACTTGATTGCAGAGGACTTCCAAACACCAGAGGAACAGTTTGAAAAGGACGTTATTGAACTATCACAAACGCATATTCAATCAGTAAAATTTATCGGACTAAAATATGCCGATCATTAAAAAAAGCTCAGCCTCTACATATTAAAAGTGAGGCTGAGCTTTTCTGGGTGAATTGCCTGCGCGAGCGCTTATCAGACAGGTTTATTTTCATCTTGTTCTGTTTTCCACCATAGGGCATCCTCAGGATTTTCTACAGCCTCTTTATAATCAGACTTCGTAGCGACTGTTGGGTAAGATCCTTTTAAGGATTTCCCTGAAGTACTCTTGAACAAGAATAGAATCACTAGGAATCCAATGATACTCACGATTGTTAAATACCAGGCTGGTGCTAAATTATTCCCCGTTTGGTGGACGAGCCAGGTGGAAACTAATGGTGTCGTACCACCGAAAATGGAAACCGAGACATTAAACGTTACAGATAATGTCCGATATCGTATATCTGTGTAAAACAGCGTTGGCAATGATCCGGGGATAGACCCTTCATACGTTGCAAGCAGCACACCTAGAATGAGAATACCTATCGAAACATACACCAGCCCATTCAAGTTCACTAAATAAAAAGCAAACGCAGAAAGGAGTGTTAATCCGCCTAAACCAATTAAGAATACCGTTTTGTTTCCGATTTTATCACTGAGTCGGCCGAACAGTAATGTCAGTGGCACCATGATGATCATGACAAGTGTGATCAATACGGTACCTACTGTACTGGATAAGCCAATGATTTCATCTAAATAAGAAGGCATGTAAGATAACAGCATATAGTTTGTCACATTGAAGAATGCAACAGCTACGAAACAAACAATAATATCTTTTTTGTGGTTTTTCAGTATAGACAGGAAGCTTTCTTCCTCTTGTTCCTGTCCTTCATTACTCGAAAGTTCGTTTTCATAAATCGGCGATTCCTCTAAGCTCTTTCTCAAGTACAAACCGATAAGTCCTAACGGTAATCCGAGCAAGAACGGGATTCGCCATCCCCATGAGGCCATCTGTTCATCCGATAAAGCGATAAAGAGTATGCTGGCAACAAGTGAAGCCAATATATAACCTGTCAGTGTACCAATTTCCAATCCGCTTCCCAGGATATTACGCTTATTATCAGGAGAAGACTCGGCAATATAGACCATTGCACCAGCGTATTCACCACCAGTCGAGAAACCTTGGATGATTCTGGCGACTAATAACAATATCGGTGCTCAGATTCCAATTTGATCATAAGTAGGCAATAACCCGATGAGTAATGTAGAAAAGGCCATTAAAATAATCGTGGTTGTTAGAACGACTTTTCTTCCGGATCTATCACCGATTTTACCGAATATAATACCGCCTAAAGGGCGCATTAAGAAAGCAATTGCAAATGTCGCAAAGGTAAACACTAATTTTAACTCATCATTTTGTACAGCACTAAAAAAGTTTTGACTGATAATAACAGCCAAATAGGAATATAACCCAAAATCAAACCATTCCATCGCATTTCCTACTCCGGTAGCAAATACGCTTTTCTTCGCTGTTTGAATATCTACAACGTTGATTTTCTTCTTGTTAAATTTCATTTTTTTGTCAACTCCATGGTATACGGTTATACAAGGACAACAAATTCAGTTAAACTGGCATCAAAATCCTGCGTTTCGCTAAGGGCAACGGAAAGAACCAGCTAAGCTGTCATATGAGGAAAATGTATCTAACTGTTATCACCCATACTTCTTGATTTAAGGTTTAATCCATCGTTCTGCTTACATGTAACATATTGTGCGCAAAAGCTCTTTAACCATACTGAAATTTGATTTAAAAATGTAATCAAAAAAGCTTTCAAAGCGTATTTGAAAGGTTTTGGATCCAGTAAGTTGAATTGTATTAACCATAATAAATCAGCAAGTAAAGGGGAGTATATTCCTCCTTTCCTCTACACATATTTCCATCTATTCAGTGAATACACAGCCATAGTTATCATCCAACATAAGGATGATCCTTGTTATACACCGCTCTTATTTAACTCATATAAAATTACCCTGTTTGACTACAAACTAAACATAAAATTTTTGCAATGTACGATTTGCATGGTGAATTGATATATAACACGGTGTACTTCCCTGCATTTTTTCTATATAATACCGACATGAATTCATATACATGTCGCTACTTCGAGCAGAGACAATATAAGTGAAATTATAAGCAGTAAAGCAGACAGAAACAGAGGTGCCAGAAATGAAATTCAGTGAATTTGAAGCAGGACAGCGGTATGAAACGAAAAGCATCAAGCTTTCTAAAGAAGACATTATTGAATTTGCAAAAGTGTACGATCCCCAATATATGCATATAGACGAAGAAAAGGCCAAGCAAGGGCGCTTTGGTAATCTGATTGCGTCAGGAATGCAGACAATGAGTACATCCTTCAAGCTGTGGGTTGAGACTGGCGTTTACGGAGAGCATGTAGTCGCGGGGACCGGAATGAACAATATTCAATTCATAAAGCCGGTTTATCCAGATGATGAGCTTCGGGTTGTCGTTGAAGTGATCGAAACTGTCCCAAAACGTCGCGGCAATGGTATTGTGACGGTACAGTTAAGCACATATAATCAAGATGAAGTAAAAGTATTCCAAGCAGAGCTTAGCGCACTTATTGATAATTAGGCAAAAAGGAGGCATCTATAAAGATGCCTCCTTTTTGCTTCCGGTTATTTCATTTATAGCTTTTTCGAAGCAGATATTCACGGTCCGCTGGTTGGAACGGGTCCGATGCATAACACCAGCAGGGATTGTGAATAGGTCACCTGGCTGTAAGCTGACTGTCCTTTCAGCGAGGTCTATGTATAATTCGCCCTCGAGTACAAAGAACGCTTCATCACAATCATCATGCTTATGCCAATGATAGTCCCCTTCAATGACGGCTAGGCGTACGACATGATCATTCACTTCACTAACGATTTCATTCATATATGTCGAAGAGCTCTTTGTCAGGTTCAGCAAGCGCAGCAGCTCGAGCTGTCCGATTGGTTCAACTGCTGCGGAGGAACGAAATTCAGATTGAAGCAGACTGAAGAGAAGAACATCCTGAAACTTCCCATCCCATTTCCTTCCTTGACGAATGATGCCTTCCTGGCGGAAGCCTGCACGTCTGACCAAGCGCTGAGAAGGAATATTATCAGCATTGACCTTGACCTCGAGCCGATTCAGCTGCAATCTATCAAAGCCGATGTGCAAAAGTTCCTGGAGAGCTGCGGTCATGAAGCCTTGGCGCCAAAAGGTACTGCCGAGCTCGAATTCGATCTCCCCTGTTTCATGCAGGAAGTTCAAACGTTTGAATCCACAAGTGCCAATGACGGTCTGATCATCGTGCTGACGAATTGTGTACCGGCTAGTATGCTTCGTCTGTTCCAGCTGCTTGATACGGTTTTTCACTTCTGATAAAGATTGTAAAACAGGATAACGTGTCCATTTTGTTACTGCTGCGTCTGACCAGATCGGCAGCAATGCCTGGGCATCTTTTTCGGAAATCGGCTTTAGTAAGACTGAATTATGAGACATATGCTCCTCCTTATAATGATACTTCTGCCGTTTCTTGTTGTAATTTCCGTGGACTAGGATTGCAAAGCTAATTTGTAATAATAGATAGCCATATCGTCTTGTCCGGTTTCCGTAAAGTACGCTGCCAGTTCACTGGCATAAGTTCGGACATTGAACTTATCGCCTTGCTCTAAAAAGAAGTCAATTCCCTCTGTCCACACTGTTTCGAAATTTGCATGATCGACAAACTTCTTGTGCAGCATAGCAAATTCCCACTTGAATATATCATCTTTCTCCTCGATGCTAAGCTGGAATCCTTCCTGGTATGCATCCATTGCCTTGTCCTGCTGTCCAGTTTTCCAATAAGAATCTGCCAAGAGGAATAAGGTCTTCAAATAAGCAGGATATGTCCGATACTTCCGGGCAGCCATCAAATATGGGATAGCTGCTAATGGCATTTGCTGTGCAGCATATAAGTTCCCGATATTATGTTGAATTAATGCAGCCAAAGCACCTTCATTTTTGAAATCTGTATGAGAAAGGGCATCATTTAAAGCGTTCTCTGCTTGCGTGAATTCTTTTTGATCGATAAAGTTCAGTCCTCGCATTAAAAGACTGCGAGCAAGCAGATAGCGGTAAGCGGGGTGTTTTTCAAATACGTTCACTGCATATTCTGTATGGAAGACAGAAAGAGATGAAATGTCCAAGTAATAATACGTCATCGCTTTGCGGAAGTGGAAGTCGCCTTGCTCTACTTCATCATCAATAAACGGGAGATATTCCTCCGCCAGTTCAAAGGAAGCCAGTGCACACATATATTCCTTTTCCTCACCTAAGCGCATACCCTCAGCAAGATGATAATAATAATGTAATGCAGGAACAAAGGCATGCTTATACTTGCCTGCTTCCTCGTGATAATATTTACTTTTCTTCAAATCCGATACAAGCACATGAAACCTGCAGGAGAGCAGTAAAAAGACTATGTAAAGTGAATCCTCCTGTTTCAGTTTCTCTGCCCGGTTTGACAATTCATGATACATATCAGAGGCTTCTTGCCTTTTCCCAAGCCGGATATGCATATACCAATCCTCTAAAGCCGCTGTCAAATCTTGATCTAATACGAGCAAACTCCTATCCATATGCGTCCCCTTTATAGTCGTCTTTCGTTATATTTTACCATTTCCGTCGAAATTTGTAGATAAACATGCATAAATATGTAAGTTACAAGAAGATTACAGAATGTGCGAAGGGGGAAAGTATATACTATATCTCAGGAAGAGCGTGTATAATACTGCTATAGATAGAGAGGAAAAATTCACAGTAAGGTGATGAGGGACATAGCTAGTAAAGAAGAATTGCAGCAGGAAAATGAACAGCTGAAGAAGAAACTGGCAGAATATGAAGCAATGATCAAGGAATTATCCGCACCGATGATTCCATCCATCGTACCGAATACAATGCTCGTTCCGCTGACTGGTACATTTTCTGTAGAGCGTTTTACTCATATACAAGATAAAATCGTAGGCAGCGTCGTGGATGTTGATGCAGATACAGTCATCATTGATCTTACTGGCATCAACTACTTGGATATAGACACAATAGGCTACAGGGAGCTAAGTGCAAATATAAAGAATCTGACAGAGGCGCTGAAGCTGATGGGAGTCGAAACGATATTCGTCGGGTTTTCAGCTAAATTGGTTCAGAAGCTAGTCCTATCTAATTCTGGGTTCCAAGGATTCGAGTCGTATTCCACATTCCGCGCGGGACTCAAAAGCCTATTAAAGCGGAAGGGCATGGAAATTAGAAAAGTAGAAGAATAAGCAAATGGAAGCTCTCATTATGATGAGAGCTTTTTTACTATACTTTTCCATTATATTGACAGATTTCTTACAGTTGTCGTAAGGTGTTACCATTAGCGACATTACTGCTTACTTTCAATCTTGTTTTTTTGATATAATGCGAGGTAATCAAAGGTATTTATAAAGTTAGGTGATGATCATAAAAAAACTGAAGAACGTCCTATTCTTCCTGCTTGGAACCATCTTCTTAGGCTTCGGGATAGCAGGAATCGTTTTGCCGGTATTGCCAGGCGGCCCGTTCTTGATGATAGCTGCATTTTGTTATGCAAAAAGCTCCAAACGAATTGATGATTGGTTTAAAAGCACCACTTTCTATACTAAATATGTACTGGCTATCAAAGAAAAGAAAGGCATGACTCTGAAAGAAAAAATCCGAATCAACTTAATAGCGGATGCCTTCATTCTGTTTTCGGTATTTTATATTGATATATGGCTTGTGAAAATCGTATTAATTGTACTAGGTCTGATTAAGCATTATTATTTCATAAAGAAAATTAAAACAATAAAGCCCGAAGAAGTAAGCGGCGGCATTAAGAACCGTGCGTAATTTATATAGCTGTATATAAAGAAAGACCGTTTCCTGAATGGAACACGGTCTTTTCTTATGAGATCTTATGTCCCACAGCTATCCATCGGCTATCAATATCTTCAAAAACAAACTCCTTATTACCGTAGTCAGTAATCATTAATGGGCGGACGATAGTGATCCCTTTGTCTAAAAATTCCTGCTGCATTGCTGCCTGTTTGTCTGTAATGAAATACGCATCATATCCGTAGCCATACTGTATACGATTTGGGAAGATCTTATGAATTGCTGATTGTGTCAAAATCAGTTCGATAGTATCACGGTAGAGGCATATATGCGGCTCCATACTATTAAGATAAGGAACAGATCGGAATCCTATTTTTTTGTAAAAAGCTGCAGTTTTCTGTATATCTGGACATGGGAAAATCTGCAGGACATGGGAAAAGGATGCTTGTGTCATGAGGACGTACCGTTCAGGGCAGCAGTACACGCGAGCTGAGTATGAAATGATGTGAGATTGATATGTAAAGTGTTCATATTCTTTCCTCCTTCAATTATCTATACGCTTTTATCAGCTGATTTTCCTTCCTAGGGGACATAGGCTTCACATATACGTGATTCATCTACATAAAAGTAATATGGAGTTTAATCTCGATTAGCGACCTTTTCATCTATGCACGTAGTAAAAGAGCGATGGAAGAAAGATTGCTACGTTTAAAGGTCAGGAGAATTCTTATGATGGTAGGAGTACTTGTTTTACTTCTGGCGCTAATTTTACATGCTATACTTTAATGAGTTAGTTTAACAAATAATGGGATATTTGTGTAAGCATTATACTTCTGAAGCAGGGAAGGGGGCTGCGATTATGAACTTATTAAATAATTTCGTATTGCTGAAGGCTTCTATAACAGAAGAGGATTATGGAATAGGGAAAGTAGCGGCTTCCATTAGTGACTGGTTCGCGAGCTTTGAAGAATTTTTAGAAAGCCTTGTACGCATGTTTCTGCTTCTTAGCTCTGGCATTGTCTTGTGTATAGGTCTATTACTCTTTCTTGCCTTTTTCTGGTATGGTAACAAAAACGGCATTGTAAGGGGGAGTGGGATGAAAGTTTTTTCGCTTTGGCTGCGCATTGCTACCTTTGCTATCATAACTTTATGGCTAATAGCTCATTATTATCCGGAAATAAGCGCTCTGCGGTTTATGCAAAGCAGTTGGCTAGCTGCTGTTGCCGTTATTTTAGTAATTGGCGGAGCTTTGGCGGGGAGAAATTTGATTTATGATCTTATCTGTCTGGCAATCTTTCTCTTCTTTTTGACGGTGTTGAATATAGTAAGGCCTGCACAAGATACAGGATTTGGTTTCAATCAATTTTACTATTGGGGATTAACTTTCCTAATGATATGGCAAATGGTACTTATAAGAATTAGAAAAGCACGGCACGATGAAACAGCATGAAGAAGCACGGGCAGTCATTCTGTCCGTGCTTTTGTTTTCCATGAACAATAATAGCGGTAATATACTGCAGGGATGAAAGTACAAATACAAGGCCTAAGGCTAATATCGTCCAAGCCCCGGTGACAAATAGAAGATTGTATATATAGTTTCACATACACTTAGCATGACATTCCGAGTTAAATGGAAGCACAAATCATTTAAAGACTATTAACTTTTTGGTAGTCTATATTTCATAGCTCCTTTACCCTTCTCTTTTTTTACAATCGAAATAAAAAGGAACCCCCGATCTCAGGGATTCCTTCTACTAACTATTTTCACTACAATACAGGTCAGTACGCAGCAGTATGGGCATGGCGGTCTCTGATCACTTTATTATTGACATAACGATGGAAGAACCATTCGGCAATGCCAATTACCACTGTAGAAATCAAAGATGCCAACACAACATTATCATCAGGATTCAATAAAGCTTCCCCTAACGCCCAAAGAACGATGAAAGTCAGAACAGCATCGCTGATCGTAGCGATTGAATTTCGCTTTTTAAAATCGCCATCTGACTTATCACGATCACCTGCTTTTCTTAGAATCAGTAAGTCACCGATTACATACGCAGCGACTGTCAACACAACACTCATCAGCAGTGTATCACTGAATTCTGCGTCGAACATAAGGGTGAATACAATCCATAAAACAGCTAAAATCATGATGAATTTGATCAAAAGTGCTTTCACATGTTTCATTTATATCACTCCTTCTTTTTCATCTATATACCATTTGGAGTGGAGGGTTAAACCAATTCGTTTGTATTTTTCCATGATGTCAGACTATAGCATCTTCTGGTTCGGTTGAAGGTACTTTATTGTCAAGTTGGGTTCTTATTCTGTAAAAAGCAGATAGTGTCACAGCGGGATTATTGCATTTCAGCCTTCCAATCCTGCAATTCATCCGAAGATTTACGCTTTCTGTAATGTAAACGCTATCAATAGTTGGATTGTCCCGTATAGTGGAGGAGTAGATAACTTCTGCTTTGAGGGGGCGGAACAATATGAATGCGATTACAATGGTGATCGGGTCGATTTGTATTTTGATGATTGTGTACCGCTTATATGGAACATTCATGGCGGTAAAGGTGCTCAAGCTGGATGATTCAAAGAAAACACCAGCGCATGAGCTGGAGGATGGCAAGGATTATGTGCCGACAAACAAATGGGTGTCATTCGGACACCATTTCGCGGCAATTGCTGCGGCAGGTCCGCTTGTTGGACCGATTTTGGCAGCACAGTTCGGTTACTTGCCAGGTTTGTTATGGCTATTGATTGGTGCAGTTATCGGGGGAGCTGTCCATGATATGGTTGTCTTGTTTGCATCCATGCGGCAAAAGGGAGAGTCGGTTGCGGAAATTGCGAAACGGGAGCTTGGACCTGTTGCCGGGTTCTGTACAGGACTTGCCATGCTATTCATTATCACGATTACGATGGCGGGCTTATCCTTGGTTGTATTGCATGCTCTGGAAGAGAATCCGTGGGGGACATTCTCGGTTGGTATCACGATTCCGATTGCAATGGCTGTCGGTTTGTATCATCGTAAAACTGGTAATTTGAAGCTGGCTACTATCGTCGGTTTCGCGCTGATCATGGCTGGCGTATTTGTCGGACCGCTTATCGTTGATACGCCACTAGGGGACTTTTTAACATTAGATGTAAAGACATTATCCATTCTTTTACCGATTTACGCATTCTTTGCTGCTGCATTGCCGGTGTGGTTATTGCTGGCACCGCGTGATTATTTGAGCAGTTTCTTGAAGATTGGGGTATTCCTGGCATTGATTCTAGGGGTATTCGTTGTAAACCCAGCAATTCAGATGCCGGCATTCACCGAGTTCGTCAGTGGTGGAGGACCAGTAATGAATGGTCCCGTTTGGCCGTTCATCTCAATCACGATTGCCTGCGGGGCAATCTCAGGCTTCCACGCTTTTGTAGGTTCTGGTACAACACCTAAAATGATCAATCGCTGGAGTGACATCAAGCCGGTCGGTTTCGGCGCGATGCTTGTAGAGTGTGTAGTCGGAATCATGGCCTTGATTGCAGCAACAGCTCTTCATCCAGGAGACTATTTTGCGATCAACTCCACTCCAGCTGTTTTCCAGACGCTCAATATGAGTACAGTGAACCTGGCGAGTTTGAGCGAATCCATCGGACTTGATCTGGAAGGAAGGACAGGAGGAGCTGTTACGTTGGCGGTCGGGATGACGTTTATATTCACATCCATCTCCTGGTTCGACAATTTGGCATCGTTCTTCTTCCAATTTGTGATCATGTTCGAGGCATTGTTCATTCTGACAGCGATTGATTCCGGTACACGTGTCGCGCGCTACTTGATCCAGGATTTCGGCAGTGTCTTTTACAAGCCGCTTAAACGTGTCGACTGGCTGCCAGGTAATATTTTCGCCAGTGCGCTCGCCTGCTTCTTGTGGGGATACCTGCTGTTCTCCGGAGATATCAGCTCCGTTTGGGCATTGTTCGGTGTATCCAACCAGCTGATGGCTTCCATCGGATTGATTATTGGAGCGACCATCATACTGAAGATCGCAGATAAACGCCGCTATATGCTTACCTGCCTAATCCCGCTCGCGTATCTATACGTGACGGTCAACTACGCAGGGTATTGGATGGTAACGAATGTATACTTGAATGCAGAAGCAGCTGGCTACAACCTGCTTAACGGTATCCTATCGATTATCATGCTTGTCCTCGGACTTGTCATCATGGTGACAGCTATCCGCAATTGGATGCAGAACTGGAATCGACCGGATGTAGCGCTAAGAAGAGAGTCTGTATAAAAGGGGGAAAGACCGGTGCATTGTGCCGGTCTTTTGCGTTTAAAAAAAATAATGGGAATAACCTGTTGACAGGATAAATTAAACTGATATATAATTATCTCGAATTCGAGATAAAAAACTTCTTCTAGAATGCTCATATTTTTTTAGCCTAATATCTCGAATTCGAATTAAATGAAATTATATTTTTTTAATCATATATCTCGAATTCGAGGTAATGAGGAGATGAAGAAGAGATGGCAGATTTTATCGAGTTAGTAAATAAGCGGAGATCGGCAAGCAACTTTCTCCCGGACAAACCGATTACAAAAAAAGAACTTGATGAGATCTTCAATGTGGTGAAGCTAGGTCCATCAGCGTTCAACCTGCAGCACACGAATTACGTGGTTGTTTTAGATCCTGAAAAGAAACAAAAAATGAAAGATGCAGCAAATGGACAGTACAAGGTTGAGAGTTCTTCGGCAGTGATACTTGTACTAGGCGATAAACAAGCCTTCGAGCAAGCAGCCGACATTTATCAAGGCTTGAATTTATTAGGTGTCATCAATAAACAAGAATATGACCTTATGGTGACAGATACTGTTTCTTTCTATGAAGAACGAGGGCAGGAATTTCACCGGGACGAAGCAATCCGTAATGCGTCCCTTTCCGCTATGCTGTTCATGCTGGCGGCTAAGGAAAAAGGCTGGGACACTTGTCCGATGATCGGCTTTGACGCTGTCAAAGTTAAAGAGGAACTAAACATACCTGATCAATATGAAGCCGTGCTGATGATTACCATCGGCAAAGAAAAAACAGAAAGCAGAAAGCCAAGAGGATATCGCAGACCGACTAGTGAATTTGTTAGTTATCAATAAAAAAATAGGGAGTGAATAGACATGACAAAACAAACACAAGGAATTCACCATATAACCGCAATTGTAGGACATCCACAGGAAAACACTGATTTTTATGCTGGTGTATTAGGACTTCGTCTCGTGAAAAAGACTGTGAACTTCGATGACCCGGGCACATACCATCTTTACTTTGGAGATGAAAACGGTAAACCCGGCACGATAATCACCTTCTTCCCTTGGCCGAATGCGTATCAAGGGAGAATTGGTGACGGTCAAGTTGGCGTCACATCTTATGTGGTTCCAAAAGGTGCATTGACTTTCTGGGAGAACAGACTGGAAAAATTCAAAATTGCGTTTACGAAAGCAGAACGTTTCGGGGAGAAATACTTACAATTCGATGATGTACATGGACTGCATTTAGAAATCGTGGAAAGAGAAGCAGGCGAAACGAATACATGGACGTTTGGTGGTGTGACACCTGACGTTGCGATCAAAGGATTCGGGGGGGCGACACTTTACTCTAAGACTCCTGGTGCAACAGCAGAGCTGCTCGAGCAAATGGGATTGGCGAAAGTAGGAGAAGAGGGTGATTATGTCCGCTACCAAGCTATAGGCGATATTGGTAATATCATTGATATTAAACTCACAACGAGCGGAAAAAGCCAAATGGGCGTCGGTACTGTTCACCACATTGCATGGCGTGCAAGCGATGATCAGGATCAGCTGGATTGGAGTGAGTATGTGGATGGACTTGGCTATGGCGTCACACGCGTTCAAGATAGGAACTACTTCAATGCCATCTACTTCCGGGAGCACGGTGAAATTTTATTCGAAATCGCAACAGATCCTCCAGGATTTGCGATTGATGAATCACAGGAAACAATGGGTGAGAAATTGATGCTGCCAGCGCAGTATGAGCAGCATCGCAGTAAGATCGAAAATAATGTGTTGCCATTCGAGGTTAGAGTTTTAGATTGATGTCAGCGAAACATGTGGTTTTGTGCCAGCAACAGGGGAGAGCATCGCGGAGAGATGAGCAGGTAAATCTTTAGTAAGATCGGCGAAATCATCTACTGAATGGCCAAAAAAAGTCGCTATCTCATGGAGGAAGGATTGAGAAAAATGCTTCAAACAGCGGGAATCCACCATATCACCTCAATGGTTAATGACGCACAAAGAACAGTTGATTTTTATGCAGGTGTTCTTGGTTTAAGACTCGTGAAAAAAACGATCAACTTTGACAGGCCGGAGGTATACCATCTCTATTTTGGAAATGAGCTAGGCAGTCCCGGTACGATCATCACATTCTTTCCGTGGCCAAAACAGCTCAAGGGTCGTATTGGGAAAGGGCAAGTCGGCGTAACTAGCTACAGCATCCCAGATGGAGCTCTTCCGTTCTGGGAGCAGCGGCTGAAGCAATATGAGATAGTGACAGAATCTGCTGTTCGCTTCGGCGAAAGGTATCTGCACTTTGTTGATCCGGACGGTCTTCGCCTGGAGCTGGTGGAACGGATACAGGGGCCAGTGAACAGCTGGAGCTTTGGCAGCATCACATCAGCAGTTGCGATAAAAGGATTTGCCGGTGCGACATTGTATTCGGCGGCGCCTCATCAAACAACTGATATTCTGGAGAACGTTCTGGGGATGACCTGCATCGGCCAGGAAGGGGATTATCTCCGATTCCGGGCTGAATCTGACATTGGCAATACCCTCGATATTCAGCTCACACCTACAGCCCGTGGCTTAATGGGTGCTGGAACTGTTCACCATATTGCCTGGCGCGCAAAAAGCGATGAAGAGCAGAAGAAGTGGCGCGAGCTTTTGGAAGAGAAAGGTCATTATCCGACGGAGATAACCGATCGAAATTATTTCAATGCATTATATTTCCACGAACCTGGCGGTATCCTTTTCGAAATCGCGACAGATCAGCCAGGCTTTTCCGTGGATGAACAAACGGAACAGCTGGGAGAAAAACTGATGCTGCCAGCCTGGTTTGAATCCAAACGTGATGAATTGGAACAAACACTGCCGGACATCACAGTTAGAGTTTTGGAGGGAGATAAACAATGAAGCACTTTTATCATAAAGGAAAAGATAGCACCAAGCCGACCTTCCTGCTGCTGCACGGAACCGGCGGAAATGAATTAGATTTATTGCCGCTAGCGGGAAGAATCGATGGAGATGCTTCCGTACTGAGCGTGCGGGGAAACGTCTTGGAAAATGGCATGCCGCGCTTTTTCAGGCGTTTAGCGGAAGGTATTTTTGATGTGGAGGATCTTGTATACCGTACAGAGGAATTAAATAAGTTCCTTGATGAAGCAGCGGCTGAATATGATTTCGACCGGGATAACGTCATCGCAATCGGCTACTCAAATGGCGCCAATATCGCTGCAAGCCTGCTGTTCCATTATCAGAATAGCTTAAAAGGTGCCATTCTCCATCACCCTATGGTGCCAAGAAGAGGGATCGAGCTTCCGGATCTAACCGGCAAAAAAGTCTTTATTACCGCCGGGACGAATGATCCAATCTGTCCACCGGCGGAATCAACGGAACTGGTAAAGCTGTTGGAAGAAGCACATGCAGATGTTCAGCTTCATTGGGAAAACAACGGACATCAGCTAACAAACACAGAAGTGGAAGCAGCTCGCGAATGGTATGTTGACTAAACAGTTAAAAAATTGACAGCGCGAGTGTATATCAATAGATAGGGTTGATTCTAAGCAAGCATGAAAGCAATACATGACACATGAGGAGTGCTAACACAAATGGGATTTTTAGATAAATTATTCGGAAAAACAAAGGAGAATGAAACAATGGAAAACGTAAAATTAGCAGTAGTTTATTACAGCATGGGTGGCACGAACTATCAAATGGCGAAATGGGCTGAAGAAGCAGCAAAAGAAGCAGGCGCAGAAGTAAAAGTACTGCAAGTGCAGGAACTTGCACCGCAATCTGTCATTGATGCGAACCCAGCTTGGAAAGCACAAACAGAAGCAACAAAAGACGTACCTGTTGCGTCTTCTGCTGATTTGGAATGGGCTGATGCAATTATATTCAGCGTGCCAACACGTTTCGGTAACATGCCATCCCAAATGAAGCAATTCCTTGATCTCCAAGGCGGTCTATGGGCAACCGGCAAAACAATCAACAAAGTAGTCAGCGCCATGACATCTGCGCAAAACCCGCACGGCGGACAAGAAGCAACATTGCTTTCCCTTTACACATCCATGATGCACTGGGGTGCAATCATTGCAACACCAGGCTACACAGATCCAGTTCTATTCGCAGCTGGAGGCAATCCTTATGGTACGAGTGTAACAGTGGGTCAAGACGGTAAGATGATTGAAGATGTAGAAGCAGCTGTGAAGCACCAGGCAAAACGTACTGTGTCTGTTGCGGAATGGGTTAAGAAAGGAAATCAATAATAACTGTATTATATAGAACACTTCTCGCAGAGAAGTGTCCTTTTTTAGTTAGACCGAATTAAGTCAGTTAATTGGTACACCCATCTGTTTTCTCGCCTGATCAAGTATTTCCATGGTAATAATTGAATTTTCCCATGTATTGACCGAAGACTGCAGCGTATTCGTTTGGATGAGCTGGATGAACTCGGCTATTTCGTAGCACATCGGGTCATAATCCTGCAGTCTGCTAATGTCTTCACTCGTTCCGTCAGGATAATGTATTTCTGCACCTTTTGGACTGGAGATATGGTCAACTACAATCGTACCTTTTTCACCGATGATTTCCGTAGGAAGATAGGAGTTCGTGATGCAGGAGAACATGACACTCGCTTTGACTTCATCATAGTCAAGCAGCATATGCCCTTGTCCGTCGACGCCTGATTCCAAAAGGGTGCCCGTCGTTTGGATTGATGTTGGTCTGCCAAACAGTGCAACCAATGGTGCGATAGTGTAAACACCAAGATCCATTAAAGCTCCTCCAGACAAGGCTGGATTGAATAGGTTTGGCAGCGACCCGTTTTTTAAATCGTCATAGAATACAGAGTACCGGCAGCTGGAAGAAAAGTAAGATCGTACCGGGCCGATTTTATGCAGATGTTCTTTGACGGAAAGGAAGTTGGGCATGAATGTAGATTTCATAGCTTCCATGAGAACGACGCCTTCTTGTTCTGCTTTTTGGATCATTTGTGATACTTCCGTGCTGTTGGAGGCAAAAGGCTTTTCGCAAAGAACATGCTTGCCACTCTCCATAAACAATAAGGCTTGCTCCGCATGAAGGGCATTGGGACTGGCTATGTAGACGGCGTCTATTCCATCATGTTTAGCCATCTCGTTTATATTTGTAAAGGCGAATTGAAGCTGATGTTTCTTAGTAAATGCTTGTCCTTTTTCTTCCGATCTGGAAAAAACAGCTGTGACTTTAAAATCCCCATGCTGTCTGCCAGCTGCAATGAATCTCTCGGTAATCCAATTTGTTCCGACAACACCGAATCTAATCAACTTGCATCCACATCCTCTCTAGGGCGGTATACTATTTCACTTATAAGACAATATTACTCCATATCAGCGTTAAATAGCAGAGAGATCTTTGACTAGAGTAACGTTCGAACATATTTCTTAGGACCTTATTAAGAAATTAGATGAGAGGTTAGGGTGACTTTTTTGAAAATCATAGCTGCAGTTACACATGCGCAAGGAGAAGATTTCAAGATCGAGGAAGTGGATTTGCAGGAGCCAAAAGCAAATGAAGTATTAATCAAAGTCGTGGCTTCTGGTGTTTGTCATACAGATGCAGTTGCAAGGGATGCGGGGTTATCACCTTTTCCGGTAGTACTGGGGCATGAAGGGTCCGGTGTTATCGAGAAAACAGGCAGTGGTGTCCGCAATCTTGAAGCTGGTGATCATGTTGTTTTGTCGTTCGCATCCTGTGGAGAATGTGAAAATTGCTTATCTGCACACCCAGCAGCTTGTGTGCGTTTCAATGAATTGAACTTTGACGGCAAAATGGAGGATCATACACATCGACTTCATCAGCATGACCACGAGGTTTCTACATTTTTCGGACAATCCTCCTTTGGTACATATGCCATCGTGAATGAGCGTAATGTCGTGAAAGTGGACAAAGATGTTGATCTAGCATTGCTCGGACCGCTTGGCTGTGGAATTCAAACGGGCAGTGGTACTGTTCTGAATAAATTGAAACCAGAATTCGGTTCAACAATCGCTATTTATGGCTGCGGAGCAGTTGGCTTGAGTGCTATCATGGCTGCCAAAATTGCTGGCTGCGAGCGAATCATTGCTGTTGATGTACATGACAGAAGATTGGAGCTGGCGAAGGAATTAGGCGCTACAGATGTATTCAATGGTTCAAAGGTTGATGTAGTTAAGGAAATCAAGGCTATTACAAATGGCGGTACAAATTATGCAATTGATACAACGGGTGTACCTCCAGTTGTCCGCCAGTCCTTGCATGCACTTCGCCCGCTTGGAGTAGGTGCTATCGTAGGGGTGACGCCGACAATGGAAATCGATGTGCATAATGACATTATGGCCGAAGGCAAAGCCATGATTGGTGTTATTGAAGGAGACGCAGTACCGAAACTGTTCATTCCAAAACTCATTGATTATTACAAGAAGGGATTATTCCCATTCGACAGACTGGTGAAGTTCTATGATTTCGACCAGATTAACGAAGCCTTTGCTGATTCAAAGGCTGGAGTTGCATTGAAGCCAGTTTTGAAGATCAGCTAAGAAATGATAGCCTTGTATCCTCCTGGAAAAAGAAGTTCTCAAATGAGAAACGGACATCAGTATCATATGATGTCCGTTCTTTAATTTCGTAAAGTGTTTATTTATCCTTTAAGAGAAATACTGTACTGCCAAGATCGGTTGGCTTTTCTGTAATTCTATGATGATTTGCATATCCGACTAAGCTACTTATAACAATAGTACCTATCAGTACCAATGAAAAGATAACCTTCTTCAAACAAATCCTCCTCTTTTTATGTAAGAGTTAACAGATAGTATTTCATTGCAAGATCATGCTGATTGTTATCTGCATAGTATTGCGCTAGTTCTTTCGAAAAAAGCCTGACGTTATAATTATCTTCTACTCTTTGAAAATAATTTATCCCCTCCTGCCAGACAATCTCAAAATTCAGCCTGTCTTCATATTTTTTATGCAGCATTGCGAATTCCCATTTCTTTGTCATATCATTTTCTTCAATGCTTGCTTGAAATCCTTCTTTATAGCATGCTATCGCTTTAGAAGGTTGATTTGTTTTCCAATAACAATCAGTTAATAAGAATAAGATTTTTAATTCAATTCGTTTTTGTTTTCCTTGCAATGCTGCATTAAGATAGGGAATTGCCATAGCCGGCAAACCACGCTTCACATAAAGCACACCTAGATTAAGATTTGTAGAAGAGATAAAATTTTGATTTTCTTTTTCCTCGAAAATTGTTAAAGCTTTGAGAAGAGATTTTTCAGCTGAGTCGTAGTTGAGCTGATCTATGTAATTCAATCCCTGCAGCATGTGTGTCCGTGCAAGCAGGAATTCCAGTCTTTTCGTAGATTTGAATATTTTTGAAGCTCTTGCAGTGTGAAGAACAGACAGGTTGGTAATGTCGAGAAAATAATAGGTCATGGCTTTTCGAAGGTGGAATTCACCTATGCTTATAGGATCATCCAGGTGTTCGATGTAATGCTCAGCTTTCTCAAAATAATGAAGTGCAATTTGGTAATCTCCTTCATCATAGAAAAGAATACCTTCTGCTAAGTGCAAGAAATATCGGTGGGTATCATGGAAGTGGTCTTGGTGTGCTTTTGCATTATCAAGTGATACAACGCTATTTAAAGCGTCTTTTAATATCAAATAATAGCGGCTCTCAAAGAGGTGATATGTGATAAGCGTCTCGACATCAAACTCGTTGATATGTTTCCTAAGCTCTTGATGGATAGTTGCAGCAGTACCTTTTTTATCAAGCTGAATACTGACAGACCAATTATCCATCAAAGCCGCAATATCGAAGTGATTCGGGAGATTGCGTCCCATAGTGAAAGGCTCCTTTTATAAATATTATTATCAGATACAATTCTACCATTTTTTGTTGATTGTTGAATTGGAAAACTAGGGATTGGAAGGAGATATTAGTAAGATTAAAGTATTTCATATCCTGGAACAGAAATAAAGAATAATGAGACAGAGCTGATGATCTAAAATATACAAAGAAAAAGCTCTCCTTCTTAGGAGGGCTTTTAGTGTAGACGTGATCATTTTGTTTTTCCATGCAGCAGAAAATGCAGCACAATGAAAAATAAGCCGATTATCCCAGCAATAATGGGAAACCATAGGGAACCGGTTTGATAATACCCTTGCATCACATCTTCATCAGATAGCATTACTTCATGCGGAAAAGCCCTAGAAAACAAATCAACGAAAAAGAACATTACAATTGAAATGGCAATAAAAATGATTCCGGAAATAAAGTACATTGATCTCAATTCTCCTTTAAGTAATGATATAAATAATGAGCTTTGCAGCAGGATTCCATCAAATAAGCTGGCATCTAAAGCAGGATGCTATTATTTATGAAGGCTGTCATAATTTATAAATAAGATTTAGTAAATCAGGCATTTATTCCTTTAAGAAAATATTATATTTTTTTAATGTAAATATAAATCTCTATAACAGATAAACCTGCTTTTAGACAGGTTCTTATAAGATTCGGCGCCTATCCTATGGAAGGCGTCGTTTTGTGTTAGCCTAATTAATCAAATCTTTACAAGAAACGTGCTGAGAGAAAATCTATGTTTGTTACATTTATATTAGGGTACAAAGAAGTGAAATACTGCGATTGCGCTATTAATTATTTTAGAATATTTCCTTGGAAACTAAAATAACATGAGTTTGTTTAGAGTCATGAAAGAGATCAGATGGAAATGGATGAAGAAATAAACTATCAGACTATTATTCTAAGATGCGGGGTGTATTATGGTCAAAGATACGTTGGAAATTTTAAGTCAATTCATTTTCTTCATAGGATTATTATTTACATTGGTATTTGTTTATAAAGTAGTCTACATAATTGTTGCCTTTAAAGCGAGAAAAACCAAAGAATCAGGTGAGAAAGAAGTTCCTCTTCGTAAATACGCTTTCTTAATTCCGGCTCGAAATGAAGAGCTCGTTATCGGACAGTTGATCGAAAGTATAAAAAACCAGAATTATCCTAAGGAGTTATATGATATCTTCGTCATTGCTGACAACTGTACGGATAATACAGCCCACATTGCCCGGGAAGCAGGAGCGATTGTCGCGGAACGCTTCAATGATAAGCTGGTTGGGAAGGGATATGCGCTTAAGCATATACTTAATATCATTGAAATGGACTATTCATCTGAAAATTACGATGGATACTTTGTATTTGATGCGGATAATCTTCTTGATGAGAATTACATTCTTGAGATGAACAGAACCTTTAATAAAGGATACAGGGTTATAACGAGCTACAGGAACTCCAAAAACTATGATCAAAATTGGATTACATCTGGATATGCACTTTGGTTTTTGTATGAAGCAGAGTTCCTTAACCGTCCAAGGATGTTTCTTAAAACAAGTTGTGCCGTTTCAGGAACCGGATTCTTAGTGAATGCTGATGTTTTTAAAGAAAATGGCGGCTGGGTCCATCATCTTCTTACAGAAGACATCGAATTCACAGTCGCTCAGATTATTAAAGGTGAAAAGATTGGATATTGCAGCAGCGCAGTATTTTATGACGAACAGCCTTCAACATTCAGTCAATCCTGGAAACAGCGTTTGCGTTGGGCTAAGGGATTTTACCAGGTCTTCATGAAATACGGTAAAGAGCTATCTTATGGTATGTTGCGTGGAAAAGGCAATAGATTTTCATGCTTTGATATGATGATGACGGTGCTGCCTGTAGTGATTGTTTCTATTCTCTGCCTTATCGGTAATGTACTGATACTTTTACTAGTATCCTTAGAAGGAAAAGGACTGTTTGAGACCTATCTTATAGGCGGAGCTTTAGGGGTTCTGTGGATTTATGGATTGCTGTTTGTACTTGGGCTTATTACGACCATAATGGAGTGGAGTAAAATCCGTTGTCCAAACTGGAAGAAAATCTTTTATCTGTTCACTTTTCCGCTCTTTTTGTTTACCTATCTGCCAATCTCCATCGTGGCGTTGTTCAAGAAAATTGAATGGAAGCCGATTCCGCATACAGTTGTGAAATCGCTCGATGACCTGCGCCAACGATCTTGATTTGTTAATGTTCATTTAGCAGTACTGTAGATTAAATTAATATCTCAAACTTGAATGCTAACCTTGCTACTCGTCTTATTTTGTTATTGGATTCTAATGGAAGCAAAAATCCCCCTCTATCTTTAAAAGGAGGGGGATTTACGTTCTATAATCTATTTAATCGCTTTACTCACTCTTAACTTTTTCCCTTTGATAGTCGTATTTTCCATGGCTTGTAAGACAATTGAGCCCTTTCCATTCAGAATATCGACATATGACATTTGATCCTGGATAGTTATAATGCCGATATCTTCTGCTGAGACTCCAGGGATTTTTGCGATCGTTCCAACAAAATCAACAGCACGAATTTTCTTCTTTTTACCACCATTGAAATGGAGCTTCATAATATCTTGATTAATTCGGGCTGTTTTATTATTTCTTACAATGCGTTTGCTGCTGAGTTTTTCTTCAAAAGCGTCTTTTCCCTCAGCAACCTCAAGGCGATCGGGAGCTTCTGTAGTAGGTATGTCAAAGCCGATGTATCTTTCAATCGCTTTTATGAATCTTCCTTCATAAGGAGTCGAGAACGTGATGGCTTTTCCTTTATTTCCGGCACGGCCGGTTCTTCCAGTTCGGTGTACATAAGCTTCTTTTTCCATCGGAACGTCATAGTTGATGACAAGTTTCACATTATCAATGTCAATACCTCGGGCAGCTACATCGGTTGCCACCAGATATCGGAATTTTCCCGTTTTGAAGCCTTCCATAACAGCAAAACGGTCTTCTTGTTCTAGTCCCCCGTGGAGCCTCTCACAAGGATAACCAGCTTCACTCAGCTCATTATATACAGTATCTACGTGTTCTTTCGTTCGGCAGAAAATGAGGCAGCTGTCTGGATTTTCTACAACTGTGACGTCTTTGAGAAGTGAAATCTTATCTTCTTCTTTTGCTTCGATTAATAAATGTTCAATGGTATCGGCTGTGACTCCGGTAGATTCAATCTCAATACGCGCAGGGTCTTTCATATATTTAAGGCAAAGATTTTCAATATCTTTAGGGAAGGTAGCAGAAAAAACCATGGTTACTCGGTTAGAAGGCAGCTTTTTAATGATCGCTTCCACTTCATCAATGAAACCTCTATTTAGCATTTCATCAGCTTCATCTATGATAAGATACTTTATTTGATCCAAGACTAAGGTCTCGCGTTCAATATGATCCATGACCCTTCCAGGCGTGCCAACGACTACATGTGTTTTTTGTTGTAATTCATCCTTTTGCTTCTTAAAAGGTTCTTTTCCATAAACAGCTACTGCTTTAATACGTTTAAACCGACCGATATTCGTGATATCTTGACGGACTTGAACCGCAAGCTCCCTAGTTGGGGTAAGGACTAAGGCCTGTGGTTTCTTTTCCTCCCATGCCACCATATCGGAGACGGGAATACCAAAGGAGGCAGTCTTACCGCTTCCTGTTTGAGCTTTTACGAGAAGATCTTTATTTTCCAATGCTAATGGAATGACTTCACTTTGAACCTCTGTTGGAGTTTCGTATTTTAACACATCTAGTGCTCTTTTTATTTCTTCACCTACATGGTAATCCGCAAAACTACTTTTACTCATTTTTTAACCTCGTTTTTTGATTTCGTCATATATATAGTATTATTTCCAACAAATATTATATGCACTATCTGAATAGGCTTTATTATACTTGAAAAGTGAGGGGCATATCGGTTTTTATTTTAGATTGTAAAAGTATTCAAGGCATGTATCCGGTGATACCGGACAACATGCCCTAATTACATACATATCTAAACTTTGTTGGAGTTCTAGGATATTCCTTTAATATAATTTAATTGGATTTCTATTCTTCTTCAGGCGCAGTATGCTCGTAGTAGTACGTAAGAGCACGATTGGCAATATTATATGTTATTGGATACTGATTTCCGCCACTGATAATGCCTAGGTTTGGCACTACGATAGCGAATGCGATTTCAGGATTGTCTGCATCTGCATAGCCGATCAATGTCCAGTTTTCCAAGTCCGTACCATTTTTACTTGTTTGTGCAGTTCCTGTCTTACCAGCGATATTATAGCTTTTTGCCTTATCCGTAAGATGACGATAAGCAGTACCGTCCGTTGTTTGGAAGACCCTCTTAAAGCCAGTCTTCACTTGTTCAATTTGTTCATCAGTTGCAGTAATCTTGTTCAGTACTTCGGGAGACACTGTTTCTGTTAGCGGACCTAATTTGTCTTTTTCATTAGAGGGATCATGTATTTCACTAACGAAATGAGGCTTAATACGGTATCCCCCATTTGCGATCGTTGAGATATACTGAGCTAATTGCATGGTGGTATACGTGTCATACTGACCTATCGAAAAGTCCATCAGGTTACCAGCTAAACCTGCGTTCCCTACGTAACCGGTAGATTCAGAAGGCAAGTCTATACCGGTTTCCACACCTAATCCCACTTGATTATAATAGTTGCGCAATACCCGGAAAGAATCAGGATCAAATGACACACTTTGGTTGTATTTGTAATGGTATTCGCCGCCTAGGCGCAGTGCGATATTGAACATATATACGTTGGAAGATTTCTGTAAAGCCTGCAAGTCAGAGGTGGGACCCATATCTTTATAAGATCCTTTGGGCTCTGTACCTGCAATTTTCATTTTTTTATCGATGAATACATCTCCCATATTCACGACGCCCTCTTGATAACCGGCAAGCAAGGTCGCTCCCTTAACAGTTGACCCGACTGCGTTCGCGCTAAAGACAGTGTTCGTATCGGCAGATTCATACTTATTGTTTTCCCGGTTATAGTGCTGTCCGCTGGCAGCATAAATTTCGCCGGTGTTTGGGTTGAGCATGACTGCCATCGCATCTTCCACGTAACGGTTTAATCCCGGATGCCTATTGATAGCACCCTTCAGTTCATCCCGTACAATCTTATCCAATTCCTTTTGGAAATCCATATTGATAGATAACTGAAGATCCTGACCGCGCTGTCCTTCAGAAATTACTTCTTGGGAAACAATGTTGTTATTATTATCCGTTACATAACGTACGCGTTTTTTGTCACCTTTCAGGAGGCTTTCATATTCCATCTCCAGACCACTTGTGCCGATCCGGTCGTTCAATTGATAGTTACGTGATTGATAATAATCCTTTTCTCCTTCTGGGATACCAGTCTTGATACTGCCAAGAATACCTTGAAGAGAACCGTCATACGGATAATGACGTATCCAATCGATTGTCACATTGATACCGGACATGTCACCCATATTCTCAGCAATCGTCGCATATTCCCTTTCACTTACGTCCTTGTTCTTGATGACATGTGGAACAAGTTCGGTCGCACTATCCAGCTCACGCTTGATGGCAATGATCTGTTTCGCATTCTCATCATTTTCAAGCTCTTTATAATCTTTCTCTGTAATACGCTTAAGTGTTGTGTCGTACACTTCCGTATCATCTAGTGATGCTTTTTCAGAAGCGGTTATGCGTTTATTCGCTTCTTCTGTATTCAATAAGAACCAATATTCCTTGTATTCACGCTCAGAGATTTTTTCTGTGGATTTATCTTCCATTTTAATGATGCCGGCGAGTTTGGTGGCGATATCTAGCCGCTTGTCAGCAGGGTCTCCGTTCTTTGGCGGGGTGTATGTAATCGAATATACTGGTTCATTCCCTACTATTACATTTCCTCCACTGTCATATATCATACCGCGCGGAACTGAAATCTCAGCGATATCATTCGTTGTCTCTTCCAACACTGCCTGATGTTCTTCGCCATTGATGATTTGTACAACTCCAAGCTGCAGAACTAAGGCAGAGAATAGCAGGAAAACAATCCCGAATAAAATATTAAGACGGAAAGGAAGCAGTGCACGTCTTTTCTTCCTTTTTTTAGTCATATTGTTCTTCGTCTCCTTTTTTTCCATATAGATTCCATTATAGCATTGGCCTTGTATTGCTTCACCATAGTTTGAAGTACTTTTTGCATAAACTAGCATTGCATGTATAATTATCATTAGTAAAAGAATTGGGGGAGATCAAATGGTTCAGTCAATCAATACAAAAGTCGATCTAGTTGTTGATGCAACCTCACATAAAATGTCGGAATATGGGAAGATCATGATCGGAGATAAAGGATTTGAATTCTTTAATAATCGTGATGCGCGTAAGTTTATTCAGATTCCTTGGGAAGAAGTTGATCTTGTGATAGCTTCTGTTCTGTTGAAAGGGAAATGGATTCCGCGTTATGCCATCAAAACGAAACGTAACGGGACATATACATTTTCTTCTAAAGATCCAAAAAGAGTTTTCCGAGCGATTCGTGAATATGTCGATCCGAATCATATGGTGAAATCATTAGGATTCTTTGATGTCATCAAGCGTGGGATAAAAAGTAAAGTTAAAAAGTAACAATATCTAAAATTGTTATCTGGTCAGAATGAACTAAATTTTTGACTTAATAGTCTTGTAAGGGGAAAAATGGTGTGCTACAATATTTTTGGAAGCTCACTAAAGAACTCAAGTGCTTTATTTTTTTAATGCATAATTAAAGCGCTTGCAAGATAAAATTAAATAGCTATCGCAATTATTTTTTACGTGTTACTGATTCGATCAGGCATGAGTAAAAAAGCATGGATTAAAACGAAGTAAAGGGTCCTTCTATACCTACATCTTCCATTAATCTGCTTTTTACTCATGCCTTTTTTATCGTTTTCCATCGAATAAGTGATCGCTTTAGGCGAGCTGAACCATGTGTATTCCAGCTTTAACAATAATGCTAATAGGAGGTAAAAAGATGGTAGGGATTATCATTGCCACGCATGGTGAATTTGCTACTGGTATCTTGCAATCCGGGACGATGATCTTCGGAGAACAGAAAAATGTGGAAGCTGTTACATTGATGCCAAGCGAAGGACCTGCTGATGTAAAGTTAAAAATGGAAAAAGCAATCGCCTCTTTCGACAACAAGGATCAAGTATTATTTTTAGTCGATCTTTGGGGTGGAACTCCTTTCAACCAAGCCAACAGCTTGATTGAGGGGAACGAGGACAAATGGGCGATTGTAGCTGGCTTAAACCTGGCAATGCTGATTGAAGCTTTTGCATCGCGCTTCTCCATGGAGACGGCGCATGAGATTGCTTCGAAAATTCTTAGCACTGCGAAAGAAGCGGTTCAAGTGAAACCGGAAGCATTAGAGCCAGCAGCTCCTGCTGCAGCTGCTGCGGCAGGACCATCCAATGCGGGTGCCCCTGGTACATTCGATTACGTATTGGCCCGGATCGATACTCGTTTGCTTCACGGTCAGGTAGCAACTGCTTGGACGAAGAATACAAATCCTACACGCATCATCGTCGTCTCTGATGAGGTAGCAAAGGATGATCTTCGTAAGAAGTTGATCCAGCAGGCTGCTCCATCAGGTGTAAAAGCACACGTTGTTCCAGTCAATAAGATGATCGAACTTGCAAAGGATGATCAGCACTTTGGCGGTCAGCGCGCACTGCTTCTCTTCGAGAACCCGCAGGATGCGCTCAGAGCAGTAGAAGGCGGCGTACCACTCGAAACAATCAATGTTGGTTCGATGGCCCACTCACCTGGTAAAGTGCAGCCTAATAAGGTACTTGCCTTCAGCCAGGACGATATCGATACGTTCGCGAAGCTGAAAGAAAAGGGTCTCAAATTCGATGTACGTAAAGTGCCTGGCGATTCCAAAGGCAATATGGACGAGATTTTGAGAAGGGCTCAAGCAGAGTTAAACAAACAAAGGTAATCCTGACAATCAGATAAAAAGGAGGATGAATGATCATGGATTTGACGATGATTCAAATCATATTAGTTGTTATCGTGGCATTTTTAGCCGGTGTCGAAGGAATCTTAGATGAATTCCACTTCCACCAGCCAATCATTGCCTGTACGTTAATCGGCTTAGTTACAGGAGAAGTAGTTCCATGTCTTATACTGGGCGGAACCCTTCAGCTGATCGCTTTAGGCTGGGCAAACATTGGGGCAGCTGTAGCACCGGATGCTGCATTGGCCTCGGTTGCATCTGCAATTATTTTAGTTTTGGGTGGTCAAGGTGAAGAAGGTGTTACTTCTGCAATCGCGATTGCAGTTCCACTTGCAGTTGCAGGTTTGCTTTTGACAATCATCGTTCGAACGCTGGCAACAGGTATTGTGCATCTGATGGATGCAGCAGCGAAGGAAGGGAACTTCAGAAAAATTGATATGTGGCATATCATCGCAATCATCATGCAGGGTCTGCGTATTGCGATCCCGGCTGCATTGATTGTAGCGATTGGCGCAGCGCCGGTTAGAGACTTGCTTACAGCGATGCCAGCATGGCTGACAGACGGCTTGGCAGTCGGCGGTGGAATGGTAGTAGCGGTTGGTTATGCAATGGTTATCAACATGATGGCAACAAGAGAAGTATGGCCATTCTTCGCGATTGGTTTTGTATTAGCTACAATCCCGTCCATCACACTTTTGGGTCTTGGCGGTATCGGTGTAGCACTTGCACTTATTTATCTAGCACTTACGAAACAAGGCGGTTCAGGTGGTGGCGGAAACGGAAACACTGGAGATCCGTTAGGCAAGATCATCGATGACTATTAAAAAGGAGGAGGAGAAAAAATGGCTGAACAATTGAAGTTATCCAAAAAAGATCGCGTTGCTATTTGGTGGCGTTCCACTTTCATTCAAGGCTCCTGGAACTACGAGCGTATGCAAAACGGCGGCTGGGCATTTTCCATGATTCCCGCAATCAAAAGATTATATAAAACGAAAGAAGACCGTGCTGCAGCATTGCAGCGTCACTTGGAATTTTTCAATACACATCCATATGTTGCTTCACCGATCATCGGAGTAACGTTAGCGCTTGAAGAAGAACGCGCTAATGGTGCCCCAGTTGACGATAAGGCTATTCAAGGTGTTAAAGTCGGAATGATGGGACCATTGGCAGGTATCGGGGATCCAACCTTCTGGTTCACGGTGAAACCGATTCTTGGTGCATTGGCTGCTTCTCTTGCTTTGACTGGTAACATTCTCGGCCCAATTCTTTACTTTGTTTTATGGAACCTCATTCGTATGGGATTCACTTGGTATACACAGGAACTTGGCTACAAAGCTGGTTCCAAAATCACCGAAGACTTATCTGGCGGCTTGCTGCAGGATATAACCAAGGGCGCCTCGATACTCGGGATGTTCATATTAGGGTCCCTCGTAAACAGGTGGGTATCCGTTGCATTCGCGCCAACTGTATCTGAAGTTCAGCTCGACGAAGGTGCTTATATCGATTGGGATGAATTACCGGAAGGCTCGGAAGGCATCAGGACGGCTCTGGAACAGCAAGCTGCCGGCCGATCGTTAAGCGAGACCAGTGTAACGACTTTACAAGATAACTTGGACAGCTTGATCCCTGGTTTGGCAGGTCTATTGATCACACTGCTTTGCATGTGGCTGCTTAGGAAGAAAGTTTCTCCGATTGTCATGATCCTTGGATTGTTCGCAATCGGTATTGGCTTCCATGCTATCGGCTTGATGTAATAAGTAATTCTATATGAATTGAGAAGTACCTCCTGGTATGATGAACTTATCCATCCTAGGAGGTATTTTTTCATACGACAATATGGAAATCTAGGACAAATCAATAAAAAAGTACATATATTCATTTTAGGAGGATGCTCATGCTTACTATCGGTTATATCGGAAACGGGAAAAGCACAAACAGATATCATCTGCCATTCGTTCTGCAAAGAGAGAACATCAAGGTCAAAACAATATATAGAAGAAATCCAGATCGTGATAATTGGGATAAGATTGCAGGAGTAACCTACACTTCTGATTTGGATGAACTATTGCATGACAAGGACATCCAGCTTATTGTGATTTGTACAAAACATGACAGCCACTTTGAGTACGCCAAACAAGTATTGGAACATAATAAACACTGCTTGGTCGAAAAGCCATTTATGGAAACCTCCGAACAGGCGAAAGAAATATTTGCACTGGCAAAACAAAAAGGATTAGTTGTACAGGCATATCAAAACAGACGGTTTGACAGTGATTTCTTAACCGTTCAAAAGGTAATTGAAGAGGGTAAACTAGGGGAATTGCTTGAAGTGGAAATGCATTATGACTATTTCCGTCCTGAAGTACCCGAGTCCGCACACTCCTTCGATCCTGCAGAATCCTATTTGTATGGACATGGCTGCCATACACTAGATCAGGTTATCGGCTATTTTGGCAAGCCAGATCATGTCCACTATGATGTACGGCAATTATTGGGACAAGGAAGAATGAATGATTATTTTGATTTGGATTTATATTACGGCACGCTAAAGGTATCGGTGAAATCCAGTTACTTCAGACTGAAAGAAAGACCAAGCTTTGTTCTGTATGGCAAAAAGGGAAGCTTTGTCAAGCAAACGAAAGATCGTCAGGAAGAACATTTGAAGCAATTTTATATGCCTGAAAACAAGGACTTTGGAGTCGATACATTAGACCATTATGGTGTACTGACTTACATTGATGAAGACGGTACAATCCACGAAGAAAAAGTGAAATCTGTAGATGGGGATTATGGCAGGGTCTATGACGACTTATATGAAGCTGTCATAAATGGTAAAGATAAGACCATTACGGATGAACAGACTGTGCTGCAGATGGAAATGCTGGAGACTGGGGTTAAGAACTTAAAGTAAAATGAAGTACTTATAATGTGCTTAAAAGGAGTTAGCATCAGCTAACTCCTTTTAATTATGTATTGAACGGCTCCTTCACATCCTCGAAGAATCTTTTCCGCATATAAGCAGATAATAACTCCATACATCACGACTTTGAGGAGAAAATCATGGAGAAAAAAGGTAAAGGTTTGTCTGCTACACAGTTAACGATGATGGCGTTGGGGAGCGTGATAGGGGGTTCCTTTTTCCTTGGTTCGTCGGTAGCCATCCGGGCAGCGGGACCTTCCATTATAATTGCTTATATTTTGGCGGGTGTGCTGGTTTACTTTATCTTGTATGCTCTGTCAGAGATGACGGTGGCCAATCCTTCTATGGGGTCATTCAGCACCTTTGCAGCCCAGAACCTGGGGCAAGGGGCAGGGTTTGTAGTTGGCTGGCTTTATTGGACAGGCACCATATTGTCTATGTCCAGTGAAGCTACTGCCATTAGTATTTTGTTCCGGCAGTGGTTCCCGAATATCTCGATTGCGTTGCTCGGGGGATCCGTTATTATTGGCGTGACGCTTATTAATTTATTGGGTGCTGATAAGCTTGGAAAACTGGAGAGTGCGCTTTCTGGTGTGAAAATATTTGCCATCATCTTCTTTATCGTTACAGCTGTCGTGTTGATCTTTGGATGGCTTCCGGGATCAGGACCAGTTGGGGCAGGGGCGCTGGCGGATGAACCACTGATGGCAGGCGGACTTCGAGGACTTGCCGGAAGTATGCTGCTGATCGTTTTTGCTTATGCAGGTTTTGAAATTATCGGGCTAGCTGCCTCAGAAGCAGAGAATCCACGTGAAACAATTCCCAAAGCGATCCGCTATACAGTTTTTTCGCTGGTTGGTCTTTATGTCCTCTATGCTGCTGTATTGCTGCCGCTTATTCCAACTGCATCACTGAATGAAAACACCAGTCCAATGGTCGCTTCCCTTAATCGCTGGGGCATAGGCTGGGCAGGGACTGCAATAAACATTGTTCTAATTTCGGCCATTTTATCAGCGATGCTGGCTGCCATCTTTGGACTAGGCAGAATGATTCGATCCCTGACCGATGAGAGACATGCGCCGAGCTGGTTGAGAGACAAGGGGGATGTTCCTTATCGCGGGATTCTGTTTTCCGGACTCGCCATGCTGCTGGGACTGGGATTCGGCCTTCTATTTCCAAGAGCATATTTGGTGTTGATCAGCACCGGGGGATTTGCATTGATCTTCACTTACGCCGTCATTATGGCGAGCCATATCCGCCACCGCAAAAAGCATGGCTGTCCGCCGAATGGCATTTGCCAAATGCCGGGATTTCCCTATAATTCCTGGATTGCTTTAATAAGTATGATTATCGTTTTACTTTGCATGCCTTTTGTTCCAGGACAGGAAACCGGCTTGATTTCAGGAATTGTCATGGTTGTATTCTATACACTCATCTACTTGGCTGTAAAATCCCGCAATCGAAGGAAAGCAGCATTTGGTCCGCCTCTTCAAAACCTGGTAACGGAATTTTCGGAGGAATTGACCACAAGTGAAGAAGGAAAAGAAAAGAAATAAATGGAATTAAAAGAAGCTGCCGTATCCTAATAGATACGGCAGCTTCTTGCCTTAATATAGTCAAAAATAGACCATTAAAGCTAGCGATACAAGAATACGTTTATATTTTCATTTTTATCAGTTGTGGCAAGTAATACATCTTTCACTTCAGTCTGATACGTATTGCTTAGATAGGACACAACCCACGCTTCATCCTTTGTGGTTTCTGCCAGTTCTTCATAAATAATTTCCCCATCTTTTATAATCGTTCGCGGCAAGTAAAAAGGCTGCATATTTATCTGCATCGTCTCTGGTGTGACAGGTTCATATTTAGGATCTAAAAAGAAAGATATTCTTCCTTCCGCTTCCCAAAGCGCTAAAGCCACTTTTTTTACGTCCACTACTTTTCCTTTTCGTAACTCTTCTAATAGAACATCAATCGATATTCTGGCATGGCGCAAGCCTTTATAGAGAATTTCTCCATCCCGGACAACTGGGATAGGCTTATGATTGATTAACTTCCGAAACCAAGGCCACTTCAGAATAAGGAAGATTCCTGAAAGGTATAAGAGCACCAATACAATAGTTGTGATGAGGGAGCCTTTCAGACCGAGTTCTTCGTCAGATAATGGATGGGCAATAATATTCCCAATAACTAAAGCAATAACAAAATCAAGAAGCCTTAGCTGTGAAATAGAGCGCTGTCCCAGCACTTTAGCGACTATCAATAAGAAGGCAAAAGCAACAACTGCTCGAAGAACCCATTCAATAGAAGTAAGTGTTTGCTGGCTATGAAAAAAATCCAAATAAGGCACATCCTTTGTATAAGTGGAATATCTAGGTAGTAATTTGTTTTCAATCGTTATTACTATTATTTCCCAAACAAACCTTTGGTATCCTTTAAAGGATACATATTCGCAACTATTCTATACACTATTCATTAACTGAAGAGATCATAGCTATACCATGATATCAAGGTCTGCAAAGAGGTTTTTTGACTAGCGTACTTCACGCCATAGTAGCCTTAACGCAATTCTTAATTTGATTTCCTAAATCAAGAAACCTACTAGTGAAAACTATCAATTCAGCTGACTTTTTAAGGATATTATTCCCAATATATTATTTTACAAATAGTGGTAAAGTGGTTGTATAATAAATAGTAAGGGAGGTTTGTATATGGAGCGTCTTGATGTAGCAGGTCATCTGGATAATTGGTCAGTGAGTATTCGACTCAACAAAATAGAAGCTGCACGCAGCATTTACGAAGAGTTGAGTAAACACACGATTGATTATGATTCAGAAACATTTATCACATTTTCATTAATGGAAAGCCGTTACCATTCTATGCTTGAAGATTTTCAGGAAAGTAAGCATTCGTTAGCGAAAGCCCGAGAGCACGAAGAGAATTTCACAGAGCTACATAAATACCAGCTTTTCTTTGCTGAAGGGATCATCCACTATTATGAAGAGCAGTTTCAAGATGCACTAGTTAGTTTGGAGCAAGCCGAAAAATATATTACCCCCTCCATGGAACCAGCAGTAGTAGGAGAATTTCATCTTATTAAGGCGATGGTCTATTATTTCCTCGATATTACAACTCTATCTGCTGTACATGCAGCAACGGCAGTAGAAAAGCTAAAGTCAATTGAAGCATTTAATTTCCTGCTGGCTCGATCAGAATTAATCCAAGGCATGAACTACTTGGATTTGTCTGATTTCGAAATGGCGGAAGAATATCTGCACAAAGCATTATCAACTTGTAAAAGAATTGAAAATCAAAGTCTTTTAGCTTCCACAAACCTGAATCTAGGACTCTTGTATGTCACACGTGAACTGCCCGCAACTGCTATTCGCTATCTGGAAGATGCATTAGCGGGAAAACAAGAGCGTATCGAATTGAAAGTTTTATATCTGTTAGCCGACTCTTATTGGAAAACCAATCAAACCACGAAGGCTATGCACGCATATAAAAATGGATTTGATAAGAGTATTGATAGTGATAATACTAATATGAAATGGGAATTTGCCATGCTGCACAAGAAATATGAGGATAGAATTAATTTCGAGAGTGTTTGGCAAGAAGGTATAGAATATTTTCGAAAAATTAACGATTTATTCAATGTTAGGCACTATTCAAGGGAACTAGCTCAGTACTATACTGATAGTAAGCAATATGAGCTTGCGACGAAGTACTATATCTTGACTCTAAAATAAGGAGACGATTTCATGAAAAAAGTTGTATTTTCAGTAATACTAATTGGGACAATCGTTATCAGTGGTTTAGTCGGGTATGGTAATCAAGAGGGCTTAGCAAGTAAAAAAGGTGATTTTGGCAGCGTTATATCTTCTTTGAATTTACTAGATAAATAATGGACAAACCTTCCTTTGAGGAAGGTTTGTTTTTTTTCAGATTCTCTCTTCAAATACACATACGACACCTTCCTAGAAACTAATTAACATGCTTTTATCAAGAAGTAATCTCTCTTGATGATTTTTAGCTAGATAAAAAAATGTTGACGCTTACATTTTTGTGTTTTATACTGAAGTCAGTTAAATAAAACCATTAGACATGTGACTGGTAATGCAGGCAGGATCTAATACGGCAAGTTTTCTTCATTTGCCGTATTGGGTCCTTTTTTGTTTTCTTTCTACCCGTCGCATCGAGGAAGAGAGGGTTAGGAATGGATTACAAACAAGTCGCAACAGACGTTTTGCAGCATATTGGGGGCAAGGAGAATATCGCGCATCTTGGACACTGCTCGACGCGTCTGCGTTTCTCACTCGTCGATAACAAGAAGGTCGATATCAAAGCGCTGGAAAGTACGCCAGGTGTCATCGCTGTCCGCATGACAGCACAGTGCCAGGTTGTTATCGGGAATGATGTTGTCGAGGTGTATGAGGAGCTGCAGAAGCTTGTTGGAGACGTTGGCCGGGAAGAAGCAGCTGATCAGCCAAAAGAGAAGAAAAAGATCGGCGCTACCATTCTTGATTTCATTGTCGGTGTGTTCCAGCCGCTAGTACCAGCCATCGCCGGCGGCGGTATCCTGAAGTCACTATTACTCTTGCTTGCTTTGATAGGGGTCTTGGATAACGAAGGCCAGACGTATCAGATCTTGAACATGGTCGGGGATGCACCATTGTACTTCCTGCCATTGCTAGTAGCCGTCACAACGGCTAACAAACTGAAAGTTAATCCTCTTGTAGCGTTATCAGCAGTTGGTGCTCTTATTTTACCTAACATGACAACGATGCTAACAGAAGGTGCACAGCTGTTTTCATTCAATTTGCAAAATATCGCGTATGCATATCAAGTATTCCCGGCAATTCTTACAGTCTTGTTCTACGCACAGATGGAAAAGCTGTTCACGCGCTTCTCGCCGAAGCCGATTCGGATATTCTTCGTACCGATGATGTCACTAGTAATAACGGTGCCGATTGCGCTGCTATTGCTCGGTCCTGCAGGTTTCACATTTGGTCAAGGCTTCGCAGCTGTCATTCTATGGGTGTATGAATATGTTGGCTGGCTTGCGGTTGCGTTACTAGCCTGTGTGCTGCCATTCATGGTTGCAATGGGAATGCACAAAGCGTTGCTGCCTTACGCATTAACAACTTTGAGTGGCACTGGTCGTGAAGCACTTTATATGCCAGCTTCTCTTGCGCATAACATCGCAGAAAGCGGCGCCTGCTTTGCCATTGCATTGCGCACGAAAGATAAACGACTTCGTACAACTGCTGTATCTGCCGGTATCTCTGCATTCTTTGGAATTACAGAGCCTGCATTGTACGGTGTTACATTACAAAACAAAAAGGTGCTCGCGAGTGTTATGATAGGGGCATTCGTAGGCGGTACATTTGTTGGTATCGTTGGTTTGCAGGCATTCGTTATCGTTGGTCCAGGACTTGCCAGCATGAGTATGTTCCTGTCCGAAGATCTGCCACGTAACATGCTGTATGCAGCAGTTGGATTTGTCCTATCGTTTGTTGTCGCATTTGTCGCTGCTTTCATCCTTGGTAAAGACAAAGAACAAGTGCAGCCAGAGGAAGAGAAATTTTCTGAGAAAATCGGGAGAGGTGAAACTTTCACCAGTCCAGTAGCCGGAAAAATGATACCGCTATCACAAGTGCAGGATGAAGTTTTCTCTTCCAAAGCAATGGGGGATGGAATCGCAGTTGTCCCATCTAAAGGAGAGCTATACGCACCGGTAGACGGCGAAATCTCGATGATATTTGAAACAAGCCATGCACTTGGCATGAAAACAGAGACAGGGGCTGAAATATTGTTCCACGTGGGACTAAATACAGTTCAGCTAGGCGGCGAGCACTTCACTCCACAGGTCAAAGTTGGAGATCAAGTAAAAGAAGGCGATGTGCTGCTAACATTCGATCTTGAGAAAATCAAAGCAGCCGGCTTTGATCCTGTCACACTCGCAATCATTACCAATACCGACAAATATGATGTTCAAATCAACAAGCAAGAAAACGTTACCCGTCAGGATAAGCTGATGGTCATTACCCAACTAGGAGGCTGAAACAGATGACATTTTCTAAAGATTTCTTATGGGGCGGCGCTATTGCCGCCAATCAGGCAGAGGGTGCTTGGAATGTAGACGGAAGAGGCATGAGCGTAGCGGATGTAGCGAGCTACCGTTCCGACCTGAGTCTTGATGATTATGAAGGCCACGTAGCAATCAGCTCAGAAATTGTTCAAAAAGCAATGGATGATCCGACTGATAAATATTATCCGAAGCGCCGCGGTATCGATTTCTATCATCATTACAAAGAGGATTTGGCACTATTCGCTGAAATGGGCTTTAAAGCACTGCGTGTCTCCATCGCCTGGAGCCGTATCTTCCCAACAGGAGAAGAGCAAGAGCCGAACGAAAAAGGTCTGGAGTTCTATGACAACCTGTTTAAAGAAATGAAAAAGTACAATATTGAGCCGATAGTAACACTATCTCACTATGAAATGCCGTTGGCACTCAGTGTGAAGTATAACGGCTGGGTCGAGCGCAAAGTGATTGATGACTTTGTCCGCTTCTCCAATGTGTGCTTCAACCGCTATAAAGATTACGTGAAGTACTGGCTTACTTTCAACGAAATCGACAGCATCAATCGTCATCCGTTCACAACTGCAGGCATTATTCCAGACCGCTGCCCGGAAGGTAAGGAAGAAGAACAGGTATATCAGGCGCTGCATCACCAGTTCGTCGCATCTGCTCTAGTTACAAAAGACTGCCACGAGATCATCCCTGGCAGTCAGGTCGGCTGTATGCTGACAAAGCTTACGACATATCCCAACACTTGTAAGCCAGAAGATGTGGAAATCACGCTTAAGAAGAACCTGCAGAACTACTTCTATGCTGATGTACAGGTATTCGGAGAGTATCCGCGCCTGACATTGAAGAAGCTGGAGCGTAAAGGTATCCACATTCAAATGGAAGAAGGCGACTTGGAGATTCTGAAAGAAAACACAGTCGACTATTTATCCTTCAGCTACTACATGTCCTTAACAGAATCGGTAGAAGATGGTCTGGAAAAGACAGCTGGCAACACTGTAAGAGGAGTTAAAAACCCATATCTTCCGGCTACTGACTGGGGCTGGCAGATTGATCCGATCGGGTTGAAAATCAGCTTGCTGGAACTTTATGATCGTTATAGATTACCACTGATAATCGTTGAAAACGGCATGGGTGCCAAGGATGAAGTCGAAAGCGATGGCAGTATCCATGATGATTACCGGGTCAACTACTTCCGTGAGCATTTCCGTCAAATGAAGGAAGCTGTCGAAGAAGGTGTTGAGCTGTTTGGTTATACAAGCTGGGGGCCGATTGATATCATCAGTGCCGGCACATCCCAAATGTCGAAGCGATATGGCTTCATCTACGTAGATCAAGATGACGAAGGCAATGGCACGCTCGAACGTAAGCGCAAAGACTCCTTCTATTGGTACAAAAAAGTGATTGAAAGCAATGGGGAAGACCTCGACTGATAGATACACCGCAGAGGATAGGTGAGGCCGATGATTAAGATCAAAAAAGTGCTCAATTCCAGCGTCGTGCTGGTAGAGGGCGAAGAAAGACAAGAATATATCCTATTCGGCAAAGGAATCGGCTATGGGCAAAAAGCTGGCAGCATCATCAAAGAGGACCAAGCTGACCAGACTTTCATGCCGATAGAAAACGCCAAAGCCAAAGAGTTCCTGCGCCTGCTGGACTCCATCCCGCAAGCATTTATCGACCTGACACAGCAAATTGTCCAGCATGCCGAGCAGCAGCTCGGCACAAAGCTGAACACAGGTATCTATTTCACGCTAATGGACCATTTGCATTTCGCGGTCGAACGCTATAAAAAGAATATCAATATCACAAATAGGGTGTTCTGGGAAATCAAGAATTTCTATCAAGAGGAATTTGATATCGGTACGTACGCCCTGAAGCTGATCAACAAACAATTCCAAATCGAGCTGCCGAAAGAGGAAGCAGCCAATATCGCCTTCCACTTGATCAATGCCCAAGGCGAAAAGCAGGAATCAAACGACGGGATGAAATATGCAAAAATGATCGGCGGCATCGTCAACCTTGTCCGCTACGCCCTGCAAATCAAAATGGACACCGACAACATCCATTACGGCCGCTTCATCACGCATGTGAAATTCTTTGTCGAACGCTTCTACGCCGACAGCATGCTCGACGACCCGGAAAATCTATTGTTCGAACAAATCGCCAACCTGTACCCGCAAGCCATGGACATCGCCTTTAAGATTGAGAACTACATCTCACAAGTCCACGGTACAATGCTGCCGAAGGAAGAGCTTGCGTATCTGGCAGTGCATATTCATCGGTTGGCGTCTTATCAGCAGTTGAAATAAATAAGAACAGTAAACCAGAAACCCGATCTAATGCAAATCTGCCCATACAGATTTGTAACATAGGTCGGGTTTTCTTTTTGTTGGAATGCTTTTATCCCAGTCTCTTTTCGATGAAAAGTAAACATAATCCACGACACATCCATAGAATATAATACAGCTTATTTAATCAGTGTGTGCGATAGCAGAGATCTCGATCAACTGCTCCGGAAATGCCAGGTAGGTGACGCCGATGAGGCTGCCTGCTGGACGATGAGTATCTAGATATTCCTTGAAAAGGGTAATAACGGACTCAGTATGCTCCTGGGGATTAGTCAAATAGACTTCCACATAAGCAAGGTTGGACTTTGTGACATCAAATTCCTTTAGTACACGATCAAGGTTTTCGAGTGTTTGTCGCGTCTGTGCTTCAATATTATCCTCGCCAATGAATGTGCCTTCTTCATTATGTGAAAATTGGCCTGAAACGTAAATCGTACCGTTCACGCTGTAGCCTTGACTGATACCATGATCCCAAAGGTCATGGTTATATGTTTTGATATCCTTCATGTTTTTCTCTCCTTTTATTTGAATTAAGGTAAGTATAAAATGAATAGAAAGAGGAAAATAGTACGCACTTTTTTGATAGATACTACCGGAAAGGATAGTGTTCATATGGGGATGGCTGATTATAAAGGGAAGGGGAATGTCCGGGAGACGCCTTTTGGTTATACACTTTCCGTTGTTGGAGGTAAGTGGAAAATGCTCATCCTTTACCTATTGGCAGAAAATCAACCCGTTCGTTTTAATGAAATGAAAAGAAAGCTAGAGCCAATCACTTTTAAGATGTTGAGTTCCCAGCTTAAAGAATTAGAAGCAGATGGGATGGTCAGACGAAAAGAATATCCTCAAATTCCTCCTAAAGTCGAGTACAGTCTTACCCCTAAAGCGGAAACGCTATTACCTGTTTTGGAGCAATTATGTGAATGGGGAGAAAAAAATCGTCATAATTAAGTCCATTCTGCATAGCTGTACAGGTATTGTTTTAAAAGATTGAGTGAAGCTGATAAAAAAGTAGCAAACCACATCCTATAGAAAGAGAACAGCCCCTTCTGTGAGAGCAGAAGGGGCTGTTTGTTGACTGACGGCAGGGAATATAATGTAGCCTTTACCTTAGAAAAAGACTTTGCTGCCTGTATGATTAAAAGGGAGCCCTCTACAATTACCATCGAAGCAATGGAAGACAGGACAGTTATTCAAATACCCTATGTGTTACTGCAGAGTAACCATTGAATCTTCAACTTATAATTCTGAACACCAGATCTTTGTTGTTCCTAATATACAAAGGAACAATAGAAAAAAGTTTTTGTTTAGTAAGCATTTTTCTCTCTATCATTATTTTGTTCAATAATATCTGATATAAAAGTATATATATTCGGAGGATACTCAGCAATCCGATGAACTAAATACAAATACCACTCACTGCCGTATGTTACGTAAACTTTAGCCTGGATATTATCCTCTTTTAATGATTTTAAAAGGTCAGACTGAACCCCATCCAGCATCTCTACTTCAACATTCGGACTATAAAGAAAACCCTTCGCTTTTAGGTCCATCAATAAACTTTCATCATGTGTAGCAATAGACAATGGATGATTACTATCGATACACTTGGATACAAATTCTGAATACCGTGTATTTAACTCCTCGGATCTTGGTATATATATACCTTCCGGCTCTTGATAAGCTCCCTTTACTAAACGTATTCTGCCTGTCGTTTTCAGTAGGTTATTAAGGTCATTGTATGAACGCTTCAAATGAACTTGTAATGTTATCCCAACATTTGAGAAAATTTTCGATATCCTTTTATATAGTGATAAAATCGTATCTGTTTTTTGCGATTCTTCCATACTTATCATAAGTTGAATATTACGCTTTTGTGCTTCATTTGCTAACTCTTCTAAATTAGCAAATGCAATCTTCTCAGAAATCATCATCCCGATATGAGATAGATCTAATGATACGGTAGCCGCCAGTTGATTATTTCCTAGATCTTTTATTAATTCTATAAATTCATTTTTGGCAATCATACATTCTTTTTTAGACGTTGTGTTTTCGCCGATAAACTCCAATGAAACCTGATAGCCTTTATTATAAAGGCTTATGACACGGCTCATTCCTTCCCTGCGTGTTTCTCCAGCTACAAAACGGTCTGCACCTTTAATGAGAAAGGGATAAAGCACTTCTGAATTTTGAAGATAGGCTTTTATTTCTTGGTCTCTAGCAATCGACTTGAGAGCTTTTGAAAAGCGAATCTCTTCACTAGACATAAAACATTCACTCCTTGTTTTCTCAGTTTACTTTTTAATTTTTTTATAGCGGATTATCTGTCATTCGGAATAAAAATATTCCTGTATTGACCGGGCGTTAATCCAATATAAGCTAAAAAGGAATTGCTAAAATGACTCTGATCTGCAAAACCTGTCTCTATTGCGGTATCTACTGGTTTTACTCCTTGTTCCAATCGTTTTTTTGCTTCATTAATACGAACTGTTTGCAAGTAACGATGTGGGGTTATACCTCTAAATCTAGTAAAGGAACGTAATAAAGAATATTTGTTCATATTCGCTATTTTTGCTAAATCTTTTAATGCAATATGTTCCGCATAATGTTCTTCCAGATAGCGACAGATATTTTCGATTTCTTGTTTCATAGCTTTTGGTTCATTATCTTCAATGGCTTTGGTATATTCTTCAATAAGCTGTTGGATCAGAAAATAAAAAGTTTCTTCTTTCTCAAAATCTGATATTTCGTCCATGATCATTTGGTGGAGGTTATGTAATAATTTTGCTTTTTCACTCTGGTAGGTAACAGGAGAAATAAAGTTTGGGAGATAATCCTGCCCTGTAATCTCTTTTGTCACTTTTTGCATGATTTCAGGTGTGATATTCAAGCAGCGATAGTCTAGAGTTTGGTTATCAATTGATTCACAGGCATGATTGTCAAAGGGGTTGAAAAATATAATATCACCGGCACCTATTACATATTCTTTCTTCTTACATAACAGTCGTCGTTGCCCCTTCTCTATAAAACCAATCACATAATATTCATGGAAGTGGTTCGGGAATTTCTGCATGATTCCTTTAAAACGATATGCTTCTATTTTTAAATCGTGGTCAAAGCGTACCGTTCTTTCCTCTTGACCCATAAGAAAAACCTCCTAGTGATCTCTAATATTTAATGTAACACATGAGGTTAGGGCTCTCTTGTAGAATATTGACTTTATAGAGAACTTCTAAAAGGTGTTTATTAATTTATGAAGGTGGTAAGTGTAAAAGGCACCTTTCGACTTTTACATATATAATGTAAGATTTCATTGTTTGATGTAAAACACTCTTCCAGCAAAGAAATACTTTTAACACAGGTGGGATAATATGAAAAAGTTAATTATGGCAGGCGCTAGCCTTGCAGTCATTCCGGCTTTATTGTTAGCGGGCTGTTCGCAGGAAGCAAATACACAAGACCAAGAGCCGAAGTCAAAAGAAAAGTCAGAGGTGAGCTCGGATGAGCAGGCAGCAAAATCTCCGGAACCTGCGTCTCAGCCAAGCTACCAAGCTATTGAACCTTCTGAGGCAGCTCAATCGCTGAAAAGTCATTACACAGAAACACAACTGGCGGAAATGCCAAAAACAGAGGCGCACGGGGATGACACGGAAAGAAGTGTTCCTTTAGGTCAAACGTTGGAAAAAGGAATGGAAGATAAGACAGAAGGACCGCTTCAGAAAAATAGAATCGTTTCTTATTATGGTCATCCTGATTCTACTAGCATGGGGATTCTGGGAGAGTACAAACCAGAGGAATTAATGAAGAAATTGAAGGACCAAACCAAGGCTTATTCCGAACTGGATCCTGAGAGACCGGCTATCCCGGCTATTGAATTAATCGCAACGGTTGCCCAGCGAAATCCTGGAGAGGACGGGCTTTATATGCATGCGACAGCTGACGAGGATATTGAAAGATATGCAAAGTTAGCCGAAGAGAATAATGCGCTGCTTATCTTGGATGTTCAATTGGGTCAAGATACTATTATGAATCAAGTAAAATCATTGGAGAAATATTTGAAATTGCCTTATGTCCATTTAGCCATTGATACGGAATTTCATGTGAAAGAGGGACAAGTTCCTGGAGAAGATTTGGGACATGTCGATGGCGAGAATGTCCAAGAAGCTATTGATTATGTATCAAATCTAGCATCTGAGAATGGGCTTCCTGATAAGGTTGTCGTCGTCCACCAATTTGCAGACATCATCATCAACAATAAAGAAGCAATCCAGCCCACAGAAAATGTGGAAGTGGTGCTGAACAATGATGGCCACGGCATTGCAGCTTTAAAACGATCTGGGTATCATCAGCTTGTACATAATCAGCCTATCCAATATGGAGGATTCAAGGTGTTTTATAAGAAAGACGAACCTGTCATGACACCGGAAGAGGTTCTGGAACTAGATCCTGCACCAGCGTTTGTTAATTACCAATAAGGTTGAGATAATACTATTGAAACAAAGCAAGCCATATCATAGGTAAGGTGGATATACATATGCTTAAAGAAGTCTGTGTAGAGAATTTTACGAATGTCCCCGAAGTTATCGCTAAAGGTGCTGACAGGGTTGAACTTTGCGACAACCTTGCAGCTGGGGGGACAACCGTAAGTCACGGTGTAGCGGAAGTGACTATAAATTATTGCCATGGTAAAGACATTAAGGTTATGAGTATGATTAGACCAAGAGGCGGAAATTTTGTTTTTAGTAAAGAGGAAGTGGACATGATGAAGCGAGATCTTGTCCATTTAAGGGAATTAGGAACAGATGGCGTAGTACTGGGTTGTTTAAATGATACTGGCTGGATTGATGAAGACGCCATGGTCCCTTTATTGGATGTAGCAAAAGGACTGGAGATAACCTTTCACATGGCGTTTGACCATATAAGCCCTGAAAATCAGCTTAAAGCGATTGATTGGCTGGTGGAACACGGGGTACACCGAATCCTAACCCATGGAGGCCCGTTAGATACGAGAGTCGAAGATAATCTAGCCAGGTTGAAGGAATATATTGAGCATGCAAATGACAGGATCATTATCCTTCCTGGTGGAGGAATTTCTAGTAAAAACCTTAACTTTATCACTTCTGAACTGAATGTTAGAGAAGTTCATGGGACAAAAATAGTTGATTGAGAGCGACACGAGACTCTCAGAATGATACCTCTAAAAGATAAAATAATATAATCAGAGTTTATGAGCCTTTTCTGTGAAAGCAGAAGGGGCTCTGTTTCATATGAAGTGAAATCACCAAGCATATAGACATACCCGCCTTCTTCGTTTCTGCTTAGATTTGGAGATTGGATACATAAACAAAGAGGACGTAAACCTACGTCCTCTCAACTATCCACTTATGAAAATAATCCAAAAATAAAATCCCAAAGCCCAAGCACATCTAAAAAGACAATAATAATAGCGATTGGCGTGACATATTTTAATAAATAATACCAGACATTAAAGAAGCTCCTGCCAACATTCGATCCAAGAGCCAATTCTTCAAAAAGCTCGCTTTTCTTTATTTTTAGCGGGACAAAGAGTGAAATAAGCAATGCTCCCAAGGGCATTAATATATTGCTGACTGTATAATCGAACAAGTCAAATATTGTCTTGTCGAATATAAGGAAGTCAGACAGCACGCCATATGACAGACAGGACGGAATTCCGACCAAGAAAATCAACATGCCGAGCTGCCATGATCGTTTTGTGCGCTTGGTGTTGTCTTTTTTTGTCGTGGCAGCCACAAAGATCTCCAGCATTGAGAAGGCGGAGGTTAAAGCGGCAAACAAGAATAATACCAGGAAGAAGATGAAGAATAGGGTACCGAATTGCATGTTGCTGAATACTGCTGGCAAAACTGCAAATATCAGTACCGGCCCTGCATCAGGTTCCATCCCGAAGGAGAAGACTCCTGGGAAAATAGCCAAACCTGCTAAAAGCGCTACAAAAATATTAATAATAATGATAGAAAAAGCCGCTTGCGGTAGATGCTGCGTCTTTGGCAAGTAGGAAGCATAAGTAACCATGACGGATACACCGACGGATAGGGTGAAAAATGCTTGCCCAAGTGCGAATAATACGGACTCAGAAGTCAGATTAGAAAAATCAGGAACCAGCAGGAACTTAATTCCTTCCATTGAGCCATCCAGGCTGACAGAGCGAATGACTAAGATAAGGAATAAAAGAAACAGCGCCGGCATCATGATTTTACTTGTTACTTCAATCCCTTTTTGCACCCCTTTAGCAACCACAAGGATGGCAATCAGCATAAAAAGAAACTGAGCGAAGAGTGTCGGGCCAGGGTTAGAGATGATGTCATTAAATAACGTGCCATAACCATCCTGTGAGAGCCCATTGAGGCTGCCGCGGATTGCTTCAAATAGATAAATAATAATCCAGCCGCCAACAACGCTGTAAAAGGATAATAAAATAAAGCATGTGACGACACCCAGTCTGCCGATGACAGTCCAGAATGACCCAGGTGCAATCTTTTGATAAGCAGATACAGCATCAAGCTTTGTTCTGCGGCCAATGATAAACTCCCCTAACAAAAGCGGCGCGCCAAGTATTACAGTAAAAAGTAAAAAGATTAGGAAGAAAGCGCCGCCTCCGCCAGTACCTGCGATATAAGGGAATTTCCAGATGGCTCCCAATCCGATAGCGGAACCAGCAGCTGCCAAGATAAAACCTAATTTGGATTTCCAGTGTTCTTGTGACATTATGCAACTCCTATTCAAATCAAAAATATTAATAGGAGAATAGTAGCACAATTATCTAGTGAATGGACAGATAATTTTAAAAAATATCATAATAACAAAGAGACAACTGAATAGAGAGTATATGTACAAGTAAAAGCCCCTCCTGGATAGCAGGAGGAGCTTTATCTGTTAATAACATCTCTGTCCAAACTTTATAGTTCTACAACGAATTTTAAACTGCTCCAATAATAACTCGCACCGCTTCTTCCAAATCCTTCACTGACCAAGAAGGCAGCTTAGGGTTGCTCAATGCCAATTCATGATGTGCTGGTATATGCACGAATCCTGACATCATATCGAGCTTATTTGTTTCGATATGATGTCTGACTGTGTACATTGTTTGGTTGCACAAATAAGTACCGGCGGTGTTAGAAATCTTCGCTGGCAGATTATGTTCCAGCAGTTTCGCCACCATATCTTTAATAGACAAGGTCGAGAAGTAGGCATCAGGTGCATCCTCAAATATCTTTTGCCCGTCATACTGATTTCCAGCATTGTCTGCTTCTCCGTCCATACAGTTTATCGCAATTCTTTCCGGGGTGATTCTATTTCTGCCAGCTGCCAGTCCTAAAGAAATGACAGCAGAAGGCTGGTATTCGTCGATATGTTCTATGATAACGCTGGACGTTTTCTTGAAATCTACAGGGAGCACCTTGCCGATTATCCTTTTCCCATTTATCGTTTCTCCGTCCAAGCTGCGTACAATCACTTCTGTAGGATTTGATGTCATCCCTAAAAAAGCTTCAAATCCTGTGAGTAAGATGTTCAAATCTAATTCTCCTTTTTATTTCAAATACTGATCGAACCAGTTCGTTATTTCAGTAAGACGAATAATGCGCAAACCTGGATCTCCGCTTCGGGACAGCTCATGATTTGATTCTGGGAAACGTACAAAACGTGTAGGTTTCTTTTGCTGTTTTAATGAGATATACAATTGTTCGGCTTGTTCAATCGGGCAGCGATAATCGTTTTCGCTATGCAAAATAAGCAGTGGTGTTTCCACATCTTTTACATAACGGAGCGGAGAGATTCTCCACAGCTCCTCGGGGTCTTTCATCACAGTTGTTTTGTGTTCCCATTCGGTGAAGTAGTAGCCGATATCACTCACGCCATAGAAGCTGAGCCAATTACTGATCGAACGCTGTGTAACTGCCGCTTTAAACTTATTTGTATGGCCGACGATCCAATTCGTCATGAAGCCGCCATAGCTTCCGCCAGTTACACCTAAGCGGGAAGGGTCAATCCAATCATAATTCTCCAAAGCATAATCTACAGCGACCATCACGTCATCATAGTCAATACCGCCATAGTCACCGCGCACTGCATCGACAAACTGCTGCCCATAGCCATGACTTCCTCTTGGGTTCATGAACAGGACACCATAGCCTTTACCAGCAAGCACCTGGAACTCGTGCATGAAAGCATGACTGTACATCGCATGCGGACCGCCATGAATTTCTAGGACAAGTGGATACGTTTCGCCATCCTTGAAGCCTGTTGGTTTCATGATCCAGCCTTGCAGCTCGGTTCCATCAGTCGCTTTGAAGCGGAAGTCCTCCGGAATTGATATTTCTTTCGTTTCAAGAAACTGCTCATTGATTGCTGTTAAACGATGCTCTTCCCTTCCAGAAAAGGTTGATACAAAAAGATCGCCAGGAATACCAGTCTGACTTACCGCATATACAAGTCGGTCTTGTTCCTTATCTATACTAAATGCATAAACCTGACGTTTCCCGCCAACAACGTTGGTGATTTGTTTATCTAATGTTACTTTGTATAGGTTAGTTGAGCCTAGTTCACTTGCTAAGAAGTATAGGGCAGCGTTTGTTTTGCTCCAGATGGCGCCATCACCAGCAGTTCCTGTGCCCATATCATTGATAGCGACATCATTGCACTCTACATCCCATTCACTCGTTAAACAGGTGAGTTCTTTTGTCGCAAGATCCAGGGTCCAGACTCTAGTGAGCGTTGCTCCTGTGTATTCCATATCATCACCCAATAAGGAGAGCTTTGTTCCATCAGGTGAGTAGTTTGGCGTATAGAATCGTTTGTCGCTGTTCGTAAGTTTTTCTGTATCATTTGTAGTTAAATCTAACTGATAGATATCTGAGAAAAATGTCTGTTCCGGATCCTCTGAACGGTTGGCGCTATATGCAACATGCAAGCCATCTGGAGAAAATGCCGGCGAATGATGGTTATATTGCCCATCTGTTAGTAAGGAGGCTGTACCAGTTTCCAACTCTATTAATACGAGATGATCGAAGGTTTCGTCTGAAAAGCCTTTTGCATCCGACTTGTAAACCAAGTTCGTGGTGATATATGGCTTTAGTTTTTCCTCCGTCTTTTCCTCTTTCGTTTCCTTGTCTTCCAAATTGTCTGATGCGGTCAGCGGTACGGTAACGATAAGCTTCTTCCCGTCTGGTGACAAAACGGGCTGAGATGCACCTCGTTTAAAAGTGGTAACCTGACTTGCCTCACCACCGTTAAAAGCAATATTCCATATTTGCTGCTTCTTGGAGCGATTAGACACAAATAATATGTACCGTCCATCAGGTGACCATCTCGGCTGCACATCTGAGAAATCACCTTGGGTAAATTGTGTAATTTCCTTTGAGTCCACATGCATCAGGAATAGATTTGATTGATATTTTTCTTTCTCGTTGATTACTCGCTTCACAAAAACAACCCAATTGCCATCTGGTGATAGCTGAGGATCCGATAAGAAGGAGAATTCGAATAGATCTTGTGCTGAAAGACCGTTTGTTGTCATAGTTTGCTGCCTCCTGTCATGGGACATCTATTTATTTGTCATGATATGGGGCAAGTTTCTCCATATAAGCCTGGTCTATTAAGAAACCTGCCGTGCATTCTTATACTAATTCGCCGTTTATATAGGTTTGCACTGCTTTGTTCCTCAAATCAAATGGGTTGCCGGTCCAGAGGACAAAGTCAGCATCCTTGCCAGCTTCAACAGAACCGACTCTATCATCTACGCCTAGATGCTTCGCCGCATTTAGTGTAATGGCTTTAAGAGCCTCTTCTTCCGACAAGCCGTATTTAACAGCTAAAATCGCACTTGTCATTAAATGCTCAATCGCAATGACAGGATGATCGGTCGTGATGGAGAATGGGACAGACTCTTCCGCCAGGGCCAGCAGTGTGTTCCAGCCTTTATCGGCAAGCTCTATTTTGGAGCGAGGTGTCATTGTCGGTCCTACCGATACACGAATAGCTTGTTTGGCGATGAACGGTGCGATTTGATGTCCTTCGGTACAATGCTCAATCGTCAAATCAATATCAAATTCCTTTTTCAAGCGTAAAACAGTGACGATATCATCCGCGCGGTGGGCATGAACGCGGAGAGGTATTTCTTTATTTAATACTTTGACGATATGCTCTAAGCCTAGGTTTCTGGCTGCTTTTCCAGCTTCACGATCTTCCAGATAGGTTTGCGCCTCAATAAATTTCTCGCGAAGAATGGCCGCGATACCCATTCTAGTCGTCGGCATTCTTCCTTTATCACCGTGGAAACGTTTTGGATTTTCTCCTGTTGCAGCTTTCAGACCGGAAGGATTGCGGATGACCATATCATCCACGATTGTCCCTGTTGTTTTTAACACACACATTTCCCCACCAATGACATTGGCACTTCCAGGCATAACCTGGACTGTCGTAACACCAGAACGCCTGGCATCCTCAAATCCTCGATCTTGCGGGTTTATTCCATCGATTGCGCGCACCTGTGGCGTGGCTGCGGCGCTTGTTTCATTAAAATCGTGACCTTCTTTTCCTATGCCTTCTTCATGCACACCCAAATGGGTGTGTACATCAATTAATCCAGGGGTGAAGTATGTGCCGCTAGCATCAATGATTTCATAACCTTCAGGAATGCTGGATGCGTCGATAGAAGTGAACTTTCCGTCCTTGATTAAAATAGTTGTATCTCTAAATGTGTTTCCTGTTCCGTCTACGCCAGATACATTTGTTATGGCCTTCATACAATAACCTCCATAAATATCTAAATTATCATTGATTTCTGAAGACTTATCCAATATAATACCCTCTATACCTAATTCCTAATTACGATAGTAAATCAATATTTGAATATTGTAAATGTTCTTCAATGTAAGGTTATGTATCAAAAAGGGGAGTATAATAGTAGAAAAGTCCGAAAGTAGGAAGATTAGTGGAGTATCAAATCGATGAGCTGGACCGCGGTATTATCCGAATGTTATCCAAGGATGGCCGCTTGGCATTTTCAGAAATAGCAAGTGAATTAAAAGTGACGGAGAAAACAATCAGACTTCGTTATAAAAACTTAGTACAGCACAACATCATTGAAGTAGTAGGCGTAGTGAATCCAATCGCACTTGGTTTGAAAGCTGGAGCGATTATTCAAATAAAAACAAAGCAAGGAACGATCACAAAGGTAAGGGAAGCACTCAGCAGGATAAAAGAAGTTCGCTATATCACGATGACTAGCGGTAGCTATCAGCTGCTGATTCAAATCAATGTCCGGAGCCAGGAGGACATAAAGGACTGTATGCTCAAGCTTGACGGCATCGAAGGAATCACGGAGATCAATACGATCATTCAATTGGAAAACTACAAGAATACATTCGAATATCTCTAGGAAGGAGCTGCTCGCTTGATTGAATTAGTAAAGAAGCTGACCAGCCTGCAGGGCCCAAGCGGCTACGAGCAGGAGGTTAGTTATTTTCTAAAGGATTATCTAACCAGTAAGACAGATGAAGTGATAATAGATCCTATTGGCAATGTCATCGCCAAGAAAAAAGGGGCGAAGCCAGGACCAGCCATTCTGTTAACAGCTCATATGGATGAAGTCGGCTTTATTGTGAAAAAGATAGAAGCAAACGGATTTCTTCGCTTTGAAAAGCTGGGCGGCAACGATGACCGCAATCTTATTGCCCAGCCGGTAAAGGTGCTAGGCGAGGAAGGGCATATCAATGGCGTAATCGGAACGCTTTCGGCACACTTTGCTAAATTTGATGACGCGCAAAAGGTGAGAAAGCATAGTCAGCTATACATAGATGTTGGTGCAAGCTCTTATCAAGAAGCAGTGGAAATGGGCATAGAGGTAGGAACTCCTGTCACTTGGGGTTCTGAACTGCAGATTCTCGGGACTTCTGAAAAACCTAAAATCCGCGCCAAGTCACTGGATGATCGGGCAGGGTGTGCTGTGATCCTGCAAGTTTTAGAAGAAATAGAGCAGGATTTCGCAGGCGAGCTCATTTGCTTGTTCACAGTTCAGGAAGAAGTCGGATTGAGAGGGGCAAAAACAGCCTCCGAACATATTGATGCAGACGTCGCTATCGCAATCGATACAACGGCAGTGAGTGATACGTTTGAGCAAACAATGGATCAGACCCTCAGCTTAGGGAAAGGGACAGGCATTAAAGTAATGGATGCTAGTTTGATTGTGCCAAACACGATGAAGAAGCTGCTAGTCCAGCTAGCTAAGGAGCAGGACATCCCCTATCAGCTGGAAGTATTCACTGGGATTGGGACAGACGGCGGTGCAGTCACATACGCCAACAAAGGCATTCCGACAGGTGTATTATCGATTCCTTCCCGTTATACACATTCCAGCATTGAACTTGTAGACGTGGGCGACTTGATCGCAACAAAGGATCTAGTAAAAGCCTTTGTGAAGAGTGTCGATGAACAATCAACGTTTCCTTTCTGAGCACGCTTTTTTTTAAGTTAATTAGTTAGAAAATTTATAATTATCATTCAAAGGTGGGTCATGATGAAAATATTTATTTCGGCAGATATGGAAGGTATATCAGGTGTTGCAACCAATCAGCAGTTAAAAACGAATTCCGAATACCAGCGTTTCAGGAAGCTGATGACAGCAGATGTGAATGCAGCTATTGAAGGAGCCTATAATGGCGGAGCAAAAGAGGTTGTCGTCGCCGATGGGCATGGCAATATGTCCAACATACTGGTAGAAGAGCTGGATCCGCGTGCAAGGCTGGTGTCTGGTAATAACCGCGTCATGTGCCAGCTGGAAGGCTTGGATGATACCTTCGATGGCATTATGTTCGTTGGACATCACGGACGTGAAGCTGGATCAGAACGTACAGTCATTAGCCATACACTTGCAGGCATCTGTGTGAATGAAATGAAGATCAATGACAGAGTTGTCGGCGAGACGGAAATGAACACGCTAGTTGCAGGCGGCTTTAATGTTCCGGCGATTTTCATCAGCGGTGATGATGCGTATGTAAAAGAGGTGCAAGAAACATTGCCCGATGTAAAAGGCGCTGTGACAAAACGTGCTGTTGACCGGTTTGCAGCCGAGCTGCTTCACCCAGAGGTTGCCCGCAAAGAGATCCGTGAAAAAGCAGAGCTAGCGGTGAAAGACATCAAGAGCTTTAAGCCGCAAACAGTAGAAGGGCCTGTCACCTTTAACATCGAGTTCAAAGGACCGCAGCAGGCCATGATGACGACAACACTTCCTACAGTGGAGCTGACTGGTCCGCGAAGCATCCGCTTTACGTGTGATGATATTGTCACAGCATACAAGCATATGTGGGGCTGTGTGATTATCGCAATGACAGCAACAAATGGTGTGCTGGGCAGTGTGAATGCGTAAGTGTAACAGCTAGAAAAATAGTGGAGGTGAATCCGTGTATATTGTAAAACGATTGCTTATCATGCTGCTGACAATCTGGGTCATTGCGAGTTTGACATTTTTGATCATGAAGTTCATTCCAGGTGATCCATTTGCTTCAGACGCTGACGTGCTTCCGGAAGAAGTATTGCAAAATATCAGGGCGAAATACAACTTGGATGAGCCAATAGCCGTGCAGTATGTGCTGTATATGAGGGATTTGGTGACATTCGATTTAGGATTCTCCATTCAATCCGAAACAAGATCAGTGAATTCCATCATCGCTGATGGTGCACCAGCATCCGCCTTACTAGGCTTACAGGCTTTGGTCATCGCCTTGGCTCTAGGATTGCTGTTAGGGATCGTAGCAGCTTTGAATCATAACAAAGTGCTCGATTACGCATCGATGTTCATCGCGATAATCGGTATATCTGTTCCGAGCTTTATCCTGGCTCCGCTGCTAATCAAGTATTTTGCGGTAGAGTGGGGCATGCTGCCTGTTGCTTCATGGGGAACATGGCAGCATTCCATCTTGCCAACGTTAGCATTAGCTGCTACACCGCTTGCTGTTATCGCCCGCTTTATGCGTTCCAGCATGCTTGAAGTGACAAACCAGAACTATATCAAGACAGCAGACGCCAAAGGATTATCAAAAACACAGCTAGTCATCAGGCACGGTATCCGAAATGCTATCCTGCCGGTTATTTCCTTCATTGGTCCTTTATTTGTGTCCTTAATTACCGGAACATTCGTTATTGAGAAAATATTCGCAATTCCGGGCATCGGCCGATACTTCGTAGATAGTATTTTCAACCGGGACTATCCAGTCATCATGGGAACAACGATTTTCTTCAGTGTATTGCTGGTCGTGACATTATTCATCATCGATTTATCTTACCGCTATATTGACCCAAGAATAAAACTAACGAGTGGAGGGGAGTAAGATGGAAGCAAAACGCGTGGATGATTCCCTTTTTCGCCCCTTATCACCTGAAAAAAGAGGACATGACCCTATCCAGCGCCCGAGCATGAGCGTGTGGAAGGAAACAATCCTTTCGGTACTAAAAAACAAGATGGCAGTGCTTGGGTTCACCCTGCTGCTCGTGATTGGATTTCTGGCAATAGCCGGCCCGCATATGGTTCCATTCGATCCGGCCAAACAGGATCTGGTCAACACCAACGTGGCACCAAACAGTGAGCATTGGTTCGGAACCGATGACTTAGGACGGGATGTCTGGTCGAGAACGTGGTATGGCGCCCGGGTTTCGTTAACCATCGGGCTCATTGCCGCAGCGATTGATATCATCCTCGGGGTAACAATCGGAGGTATCTCTGGTTACATGGCCGGCCGAAGCAAGTTCGGTGACCGGATTGATAGTATCTTAATGCGAATCGTTGAAATTCTGTACGGTATTCCTTACCTGCTGATTGTCATCCTGCTGATGGTGATCATGGAGCCAGGTATTACATCGATCATCATTGCGCTGTCGGTTACCGGCTGGGTAGGGATGGCGAGGATTATACGCGGTCAGATACTCCAGCTGAAGTCACAGGAATATGTGCTGGCTGCCCAAAAGATGGGGACCTCCCACCCTAAAATCATTTGGCGGCATTTGATTCCAAACACAGCAGGTATCATCATCGTGAACCTAACCTTTACGATACCATCCGCGATCTTTGCAGAATCATTTTTAAGCTTCTTAGGATTAGGAGTTCAAGCCCCATTTGCCAGCTGGGGAACGATGGCGAACGATTCCTTAGGCGTTATTCTCAGCGGGCAGTGGTGGCGACTCTTCTTCCCAGGCTTCATGATTGCCCTCACCATGTTTGCGTTTAACGCATTCGGGGACGGCCTGCAAGACGCACTTGATCCGAAAGCAACTAAATAGGAGGTGGGATGTTGGAACGCTTACTGGAAGTGAACAATTTGGAAGTGAGTTTTAAGACATATGGAGGAGAAGTACAAGCTGTCAGGGATGTTTCCTTTCATGTCGATAAAGGAGAAATCCTAGCCATAGTCGGGGAAAGCGGCAGCGGGAAAAGTGTTACCGTGCAATCCATCATGGGCCTGATCCCAACTCCGCCAGGCAAAATAAAAAACGGAGAAGTGCTTTTAGAAGGTCAGGATCTCTTAAAGCTATCCAAGCGGGATATGCAAAAGGTGAAAGGCTCAAAAATCAGTATGGTCTTTCAGGATCCGATGACTTCCTTGAACCCTACGATGAAGGTCGGTAAACAAATCGCAGAAAGTATTACGGCTCATCAAAACATCAAGGGACAGGAAGCGAAGGAACGCGCGATCGACATGATCCGGCGTGTCGGCATTTCAAACCCAGCCGAACGCTATGAGCAGTATCCGCATGAATTCAGCGGCGGGATGCGCCAGCGGATCATGATTGCCATCGCGCTGGCTTGTCATCCGAAGGTACTTCTTGCGGATGAACCGACGACAGCATTGGATGTAACTATCCAAGCACAGGTACTGGATTTAATGAAAAATCTAAAAGACGAAATGGATACTTCTATTATATTGATTACCCATGATCTTGGCGTGGTAGCCGAGACTGCGGAACGGGTTGCTGTCATGTACGGCGGCATGATTGTCGAAACAGCTCCGGTAAATGAATTATTCCATAATCCAAAGCACCCATACACATGGGGTCTGCTGGAGTCGATTCCAGATATAGATGCTGCGGATAAAAAGCGCCTAGTACCAATCGAAGGTGCACCGCCGGATTTATTTTCCCCTCCGAAGGGCTGTCCATTTGCGCCACGTTGTAAATATGCAATGGATGTGTGTGTAGCAGAAATGCCTCCTGCTTTTTCTATCGATAGCGGACATGAAGCGAAATGTTGGCTGAACGATTCCAGATCACCAGCCCTTAAAGAACTGGTTGCAGCAGGGAGGCAGTTGTCATGACAGAAACGATCATCCAGATCGAGCAAATGAAGAAATACTTTCCGATTGGCAAAGAGAAGACCGTTAAATCTGTCGATGATATCTCCATTGAAATCAAACGCGGCGAAACATTCGGGCTGGTAGGAGAAAGCGGCAGCGGGAAATCAACGCTCGGCAAAACGATAGTCGGCTTGGAAGACCCGACATCAGGCAAGATCGTCTACAATGACCTGGATTTGAGTCAGTTAAATAAGAAGCAAAAGAGGCAGATAAACCGGGAAATTCAAGTCATCTTCCAGGATCCGCACGCCTCATTGAATCCGCGGATGCGTGTTGGCGACATTATTGCTGAAGGGATTGATGCGCATAAATTAGCGACAGGCAAAAACCGGCAGGATCGTGTGTATGAGCTATTAGAAAGAGTTGGATTGCAGCCAGAGCATGCCAAACGCTACCCGCATGAATTCAGCGGCGGGCAGCGGCAGCGGATTGGGATTGCCCGGGCGCTGGCGGTTGAACCGAAATTCATCGTAGCCGATGAACCGATATCAGCACTGGATGTATCAATTCAGGCACAGGTAATCAATCTGCTAGAAGATCTAAAGGAACAAGAGGATCTGACATACTTATTCATTGCCCATGATCTAGGCATGGTCAAACACATCAGTGACCGCATTGGTGTCATGTACTTAGGGAAAATGATGGAGCTATCCGACAGCGACGAGCTGTTTCACGATCCGCTTCATCCGTATACAAAAGCGCTATTATCTGCTATTCCTATCGCAAATCCCGAGGCTGAAAGACGTGAAAGAATAGTGTTGGACGGCGATCCGCCAAGCCCAGTGGATCCGCCAAGCGGCTGTCGTTTCCGGACACGATGTCCATTTGCGATGGATGTATGTGCCAAGGAAGTGCCAGAGTGGCGCGAAGTGAAAGAAAAGCACTGGACTGCGTGTCATCTTTACAATAAGTAAAATTTGAAGGGGGAAGATGTTATGAAAAAATGGCTAGTAGGTATGCTGATACTTGTAATCGTTGCTGCAGGCTGCAGTAATGGCAGCTCAGGAGGAAGCGCAGCAGACATTCCGCAGGAAATCACAGTCAATGCAATGAGTGAGCCGCCTGATTTGGATCCGGCACTTGCAACAGATACAACATCCGGCTGGGTCCTTGATCACGTATTTGAAGGTCTTTATACAAAAGATGAAAACGGAAATCCAGTTCTAGGGGCAGCTGAAAATGTAGATGTCTCCGAAGACGGAAAAACATACACATTCACACTTCGTGACGATGCAAAATGGTCCGATGGCAGCAATGTAACAGCACAGGACTTCGAGTACGGCTGGAAACGCGTTTTGAATCCGGACACAGGCAGCTCCTTCGCGTTCTACATGTACTATATCAAAGGTGCAGAAGCTTATAACAAAGGTGATGGCGCGGTAGAAGAGGTTGGTATCACAGCACAAGACGATAAGACACTTGTAGTAGAACTAGGCGCACCGCTTGGTTACTTTGACGAGTTACTAACAATGTGGACATTCTATCCAGTAAAACAAGAGCTGGTAGAAGAAAATAACGCATGGTCAGCAGAAGCAGATACGTATGTAAGTAACGGACCATTCAAGCTGACAAAATGGGCGCATGACAGTGAAGTTGTCATCGAGAAGAATGAAAACTATTGGGATAACAGTGTCGTAAAACTCGACAAAGTAACCTACAAAATTGTAAACGATGCAACAACGTACTATCAAATGTTCAAGACAGGTGAGCTGGATCTGATTCAAACATTGCCATCTGATGTGATTGAACAGGAAAAGGAATCAGAAGAATATAGCGAAGTACCATACTTCGGTACGTACATGTACATGTTTAATGTAGAAAAAGAACCATTCACAAATGAGAAAATCAGAAGAGCATTCACGCTTGCAGTGGATCGCGAAACACTGACACAAAACGTGACCAAATCAGGTGAAACACCAGCATATGCATTTGTACCACCAGGTGTGGAAACGCCAGAAGGAGATTTCCGTGAAGCTGGTGGCGAATACTTCGAAGAAGACGCAGCAGAAGCGAAACGACTTCTAGAAGAAGGTATGGAAGAAGAAGGCTGGACAGAGCTTCCGGAAGTATCTATCTCTTATAACACAGCTGAAAACAACAAAAAGATAGCTGAAGCAGTACAAGCTATGTACAAAGACAATCTTGGCGTTGATGTGAAGCTTGAAAACCAAGAGTGGAAAACATATCTGGATACAACACAGCAAGGTAACTTCCAAATGGCTCGTATGGGCTGGATTGGCGTCCTTGTAGATCCAGTTGTTATCTTGGATTACTATCTAGGTGACAGCCCGAATAACCGTACAAACTGGGTGAATGAAGAGTACGACCAGCTTATGGCCGATGCCAAAGTAGAACAAGACCCAGACAAACGTTACGAATTATTGCACCAAGCAGAAGCTGTATTAATGGAAGATCTGCCGTTCAACCCAATCTACCATTATACAAACAACTACCTGACTTCCCAGAACTTCGAAAACATTGTCTATCCGGTAAACCGCTATCCTTACCTGAAATGGGCAGAAAAAGTATCGGAGTAACACACTGAAATGATGGAAAGCGGGATCTCTGCAAATCTCGCTTTCTGTTACATATGAAAGGAGCACGTATAATGAAGTGGAAAGTCTCTTTATTCTTCTTAACTATCCTCGGCTGGTACATCGCAACAGTTGCCGCCACATTTTCGTTAGCAGATGTATCTAATATCGCATTCTTAATTGGCCTCATCCTAATCATAATCGCCGCAATAGCACTCATACTGCATACTGGATTCCTGACTCCATTGATCCAAGGCTTCCAATTAATCGGTGAACGAATGGTTCGCAAATCACGCTCTGCAGAAGAGGCGGACAGCCAATTAAGAAATGATCCTAACATGAAGGCTTTCAAAGCTAGTTTAGCTGCTCGTATAACGCAAAGTACTTTTATAGTAGGGACTAGCTCTATACTTACTTCGGTCATTATTGTATTGATGCTATAGGAAGAGAAGAGAAGCTTATAAGAACAGCTTCTTCTGTGCGAGCAGGAGGGGCTGTTTTTGATGGAACTTTAGGGCATTGTGACCTGGTTTTCCACTATCTTATTTGTCATAAGTATGGTCGTATATGGCAGAGAAGTGAATAATTATAGGAAGAAATAATACTGAAATGGGAAGACCATCCTCAACATACACGAAATCTACTCTGTCATTCTTCATAAAACACTGTGTAAACTCCGCCAATCAGCTATATAATGACAGATAGAGACAAATTGGACGGAAAGAAGGCAAACAAATGAAAATCACCATCGTGAGCGTCGGCAAACTAAAGGAAAAATATCTCAAGCAAGGCATTGAAGAATATACCAAACGCCTCGGCGCCTACGCCAAAGTCGACCTAATCGAAGTACCAGACGAAAAAGCCCCAGAGAACCTGAGCGAAGCCGACATGCAAATCGTCAAACAAAAAGAAGGCGACCGCATCCTGTCGAAAATCGGCCCCGACGACTACGTCATTTCCCTGGAAATAAAAGGCCAAATGATCACATCCGAACAACTCGCGTCGAAAATTGACAGCCTCGCTACATATGGAAAGAGTAAGATAGTATTTGTAATTGGCGGGTCTTTAGGATTGAGTGAGGAAGTTATGCAGCGGAGTGATTATGCGCTGTCGTTTTCAAAGATGACATTTCCGCATCAGTTGATGAAGCTGGTGTTGGTGGAGCAGGTTTATCGTGCTTTTCGGATTATTAAGGGGGAACCGTATCATAAGTAAATGAGGTTTTTTCTAAAAATAATAATATAGCACCATTCCGCTATTAGTGAAAGGTGCTATTTTTAGTTCTCATTTTATAGATTTGAACGATATTCAACTTCAGTATTTGGTTCGTTTCTGTGAATTTCTGTAATGCAAAATTGTGATTCGAAATCTCTTGTTAAAGAATATCGTTTAGTTACTAAACAAACATTTGTTGCATGAAAGCTTGTTTTTCTATCTGAAATAAATTTAAGCGATTTTCCTCGAAAGTAATTTTTTTATCGAACATAGATAAAAAGTTAGCTATTTTATTTTGTTCTGCTAATGATGGAATATCAAAAGCTTCCTTCATGATATTATTTGATGTGATACCTAATTGTGCTGAACCAGTAACTAATCTTTTTAACTTTTTTCTGAAATATTGAGAATGGAATTGGTAATGTGCAAATAACGGATTACAGATATTTACATTCATTTTTATTAAATATACATGATCTCCTAATATATATTTGTTATCCTGATTGATATATGCTGTAAGTCCAATTATTTTTCCGCCTCCAATATCATCTTTTGGCATAATTAAATCGCCTTTTTCTAATAAGTCTTTATTTGTATCAGTTTTCTTTGATGCTATAATTTTTCCTTCTGTTGATACTGATCCCATATCCATAATAAGAAAATTCCCTTTTTCTTCTATAACATCATTTTTACTTTTTCCTGTAAAGAAATTAGAGAATTCACTTAAAGGGATAGAATTCCATTCTGGAAATAGTTGCCCATGTTCATCTTTAAATCTCAACTCTTGCTTAAATATTTTTTGTATAAAACCTCTCCTTTGATGTTTTAGCAAGTGAATTTTTTCTTGTTGAAGTTGTATTCTTTTGTTTAGTAAAATGAAGAAATCAGAAATCTTTTTTTGTTCTATAAGACTAGGTATTTTCAATTCAGTATTTCTTAAGGTATGAAGGCTTAAATTTTTAATTGTAGAACCAGTTGTTACACTTTCAAAAAATCTTCTTACTTTTTTTGTTTGAAGAAGGTAATAAATAAAATTTTTCGAAAAAATGTCTTGTACATTTATGTAACCTAAACTTTTTCCTAACAGGATTTTCTCACCATTATATAAGCCAAATCTTCCCCAAGTAGCTCCATTTAGTGAAACTAGAATTGAGTTTTGAGACAATTTGCTTTTATATTTTAAGAATTCTTCATAGTTAATCGTTTTAGTATTTTCATCAAATTTTAACACACCATTTTGTATATTAGAGCCATTTGCAAAAAAGTAGCTTCCATTATTATCATAACTTGGTGTTGCGTGTAAACCATCACCAATAGCAGAAGTAATTTCACTCAACTTTTTATTATTCCACTCATCACTAAACTCATTAAATCTTAATTTAGGTGCTTTCATTGTCTACACCCCCAACTCTTTAAAGTACTTCTCTAACTCACTATCGACTTTTATGATTTCCTCATCAATTTCTTTCAGGCGTTTTGCTACAGCTTGCAGGTCTATCGGTTCTTCTACTTCAAATGTATCGACATAGCGAGGGATGTTTAAGTTATAGTCGTTCTCTTTGATTTCCCCTAATGTAGCTGCAAAGGAATACTTATCGATTGTTTCACGATCTAAGAATGTCTTAATAATTTTTTCAACGTGTTCATCGGATAAGTTGTTTTGATTTTTTCCTTTTTCAAATTCATTTGATGCATCGATAAATAATACATTGTCGTCATCCTTACGGCATTTTTTGAAAACTAGTATACACGTTGGGATACTTGTACCGTAGAAAATATTTGCTGGTAAACCAATCACAGCATCTAAGTAATTTTTTTCTTCGATCAGGTATTTACGGATTGTTACTTCTGCTGCGCCACGAAATAGCACACCATGAGGTAATACAACAGCCATTGTCCCATTATCATCTAATTGGTGAATAAAGTGCTGAATGAAGGCAAAGTCCGCTTTTGATTTTGGCGCAAGTTTTGCATAAGCGCTAAAGCGTTCATCATCTTTAAACTTATCATCTGCACTCCATTTTGCTGAGTATGGAGGATTGGCAACGATTGCTTCAAAGCGTTGTTCGATATGTTGTGGATCTTCTAATGTATCAGCATTTTGAATATCAAAACGTTGGTAGGGCACATCATGTAGCAACATATTCATACGAGCTAAGTTGTAAGTTGTTGATACTTTTTCCTGTCCGTAATATTTGTGTACTTTCGCTTCTTTACCTACACGAAGTAGCAAAGAACCCGAACCACAAGCACCATCATAAACATCACGAATTTCTGATTTTCCAGCAGTCACAATCTTCGCTAAAATCTTAGATACTTGTTGAGGTGTATAGAATTCGCCAGCTTTCTTCCCTGCGTTTGCTGCGAATTGAGAAATCATGTATTCGTAAGCGTCTCCTAAAATATCAATCTCTACATCATCTTGTAGGAATGGAATACTAGCAATGTTAACAATTACTTTACTGATTAGATTTGTACGATCCTTTACTGTCCGTCCTAAGCGTGAAGAAGCTAAATCCATATCATCGAAAAGATTTTGGAAGTCGTCTTGACTTTCCGTACCTAAAGTAGATGACTCGATTGCCTTTACACCATTCTGTAGCATCTCTACATCAAACTTACCATTTGCGCCTTTTTCGATTTCTTCAAGGAAACGTGAAAATAGAAATTGAGGCTCTACTACATAACCTAACTCATCAATAAGGTATTCAGCTAAGTCCTCACGGTACTGGTCGCTTTCCCATGCTTTTGCATAAGAAATATTATCGTCTTTTAGTAACTTTTCTGCACGTGCTTCTACTTTCTCGGATAAGTAACGATAGAAAATTAATCCTAGGATATAATCCTTGAATTCGTTGGCATCCATTTGACCTCGTAGGTCATTTGCCATTGCCCATAATTTTTTATGTAATTCAGCTTGTTGTTGACGTTGTTTTTCACTTGTCGTCATAATAAATTCCTCCTTAAATTTGATTAATTCAGATTAATACTTTTAATTAATTTCTGTTGAATGTATAACTCTTGTAATTCTCGTTTTTCTGCCAGTAATGAATTCTTCACCTTTTTCAATTGTGCAATTTTCCCAATAGTTTTTTGCTTTTGAAGAGATGGTAAGTTAATTTCTAAATCCTTTAAATGAGAAAGCTTTAGCAATGAAGTACTTGTTCCTTCACTTAACACAGACAATTGTTTTTGAATGGATGGATGCTCATTAAAGTACCATTCAAAGAAGGCTAAATCTACATCGCTTGTTAATTGAATTTTAATAAAGTTATTAGTTAATAGTAACCCACTATATTTCTCAGGTAACAAAGCAACTTTTTGGGTATGTGCGTGTAAAACTAAACTATTTGTATCTGTTAGTAGTTGAGGTAATAATTTTTCTTTTGGTACAGTTAATTCAGCATTTTTCTCATTAGATATCCTATAAGTCAGTCCAAGAGTTTCGTTAAATTGTTTGAGTGAAAACTGTCTTACTTTTAATGTTTCGATGTTGTCAGACAATGTTTCTAAACGATTCACAAAAGCCCCTTGTGTGAATTGTGCTTTTTCATAAAGTTTCACAACAGCCCTCCTTTGATATTTTTTAATATATCAAAACTCCCATTGATTAATATAAACGATATTTTAAAAAATATCAACAAATTTTAATTGATATTTTTTAAAATATCAATAAATGAAGAGCGCTTGTTATGCGCTCTTCATTTATTGATATATTTAGTTTTAGCAAAGGCCTTTACGCACCATATTTTTCTGTAAAGTCACGGATAAATGATGTGATGTGTTTAATCGCTTTGTTTTTCTTCAAGAACGATCCCGATAAAGAGTCCATAATAGCATTCTTTTCAATTAAGTTCGAGTATTCATAGGAAGATACTTGTTCACGTAATACGCTATCTTCAATGTCTACTTCTTTTGCAAAAGATGTGAGTTCCTGTTCACTAATTTCTTCTTCATATCGGTTATATGCATCAATTACAGATTCATTAGGTGCTAAAGTAGGTGCAACTTTATCTAAGAAGCCTTTAATTAGTTCAATTTTTAGACGTAGCTTCGGATCAGATGCATGGTCTAATTCTTGCTTGATGAAACTGATTTCTTTCTCACGTTCTTTTTGGTCTTCAGTGTTCAAATTCGCAACCAGGTTCAAAATGTAGCTGACATTGATTCGATCTGTATGCATCAGCTCTAACTCAAAGTCGATATCATGCAGAATGGACTCTTTTTGCACTTCACTACGCTTAAACTCTTCATAAACTTTAAAGTATTTGCTTTTGTAATCTTCATAAGACTGCTGTGAAATCTTTAGTTCTGTTTCATCAAATTCGAAATCAGAAAATGACTGCAAACGTTGGAGCATTTTTGTGACATTTTTGAATGCTACGATGAATTTTCTTTTATCTTCTTCACGTTCAAGCTCATCTACTTCTTCAGGAATAACTGCAATTTCTCTTAACTTTCCTAATGCTTCTTTAAAAGCTTTAAGGTATTCATCGTAACTGGCCATTAATACTGTATCAACATTATCTGTTCGAGAGAATAGCTTAATGGCATCATCTGTTTTTTCTTTTAGATTTCTGTAGCAAACGATGTTACCATATGGCTTTGTAGATTTCTCAACACGATTGGTACGACTATATGCTTGAAGTAAGTCATGATACACCATGTTTTTGTCTACATATAAAGTGTTAAGTGGCTTGCTATCAAAACCAGTTAGGAACATCTTCACGACAAGTAAAATATCGATTTGTGCACGCTTTACTTTCTTAGAAACATCGGAAAAGTAGCGATCCCATGTGTCAGTAGAAAAGTCAGTGTTGTACATCTTATTATAGTCTACAATCATGCGGTCTAAGGCTTCACGAGAATGTTCGACAGTACCATCGCTTTCCTCATTTTGTCCATACGAGTAAATCCCAGCAATCTTTAATTTGTGGTCCTTCTTTTTGAAAATATCATAGTACTTAATAAGAGTTGGAATGGAGTCTACTGCAAACATAGCACAATAACCTTTACTCTTTGAACGTCGAATATGATTATCTACTATATGGTCTGCTATTAGATTGAGACGTCGCTCATCATGCCATACTTCATCCGTATTAATCGCTTGTACTTTTGTATCATCATCTTCATTAATATTTGCATTAAAAGTGCGAATGTACTCGACAGAGAAACCAAGTACGTTGCCATCTCGAATTGCATCTTTAATTAGATAATGGTGTAGACACTTCTCAAATAGGTCAGCGGTTGTACGTCCATCTTGACTTTTATTCTCGACAAAGCGAGGTGTCCCTGTAAAGCCAAAGTATTGAGCGTTTTGAAAATGACGGTCAATTTCTTTTCTCATATCACCAAATTGACTGCGGTGACACTCATCTATAATAAAGATTACACGCTCTTGCTTATATGGAGCCATTATTTCTGCATATTTAGGGTTTTTTACAGCATTATTCATCTTATCAATAGTTGTAACTATAAAAGATCTCATTGGATCTTTTATTTGCTCAATAAGTATGTCCGTTTTTTCAGTTCGGTCAACGGAACCTTTTTGAAACTTATTAAATTCTTGTATTGTCTGACTATCTAAATCTCGTCGATCTACAAGGAAAAATACTTTTTTGATACTCTCTTCGTCAGCTAGAATTTGCCCAGCCTTAAAAGAGGTTAATGTTTTACCAGAGCCTGTAGTGTGCCAAATGTATCCATTATTCTTTGTTTCAGTAGCACGCTTTACAAGTGCTTCAACTGCATAAACTTGGTATGGACGCATGACCATTAACGCTTTATCTGTATCATTAATGACCATGTAACGACTAACCATTTTTGCTAGATGGCACGGTTGTAAGAAAGCTCGACTGAACTCTTGCAAATTTGTGATTAATTCATTCTTCTCATCTGACCAAAAGAATGTAAAGCCAAATTGAATGTCGTAATCGGAGTTCGAAAAGTATTTCGTATCAACACCATTACTTACAACAAAGATTTGAAGGAAGCGATACAAACCAGTAAATGTATGACGACGATAACGCTGGATCTGATTAAAAGCTTCCTTAAAATCTAAACCACGACGTTTTAATTCTATTTGAACAAGAGGTAAACCATTAATAAGAACAGTTACATCATAACGATTTGTGTAGATGCCTTTTACGGTTGTTTGTGTGGTAACTTGAAATAAGTTCTTACACCAATCTTTTGTATTTAGAAGTTCTACATATAATTGTGTACCATCTTCACGTTCAATCAGCAGCTTATCACGTAAGATTTTTGCGGAGTCATAAATGCTTTTTCCTTCAATTAACGTAAGTATTCTTTTAAATTCTATATCTGACAATGGTTGCCCATTTAGTTTATGTTCATTAAATAAATTTAGTTGCTGTTTAAAATTGGCTAATAATGCGTCATAGTCTGCAATCTTAACCGCTTTGTAACCTTGATTTACTAGTTGTTTATGTAAATTTTTTTCTAGTTCTGCCTCAGACTGATATGCCATGTTGTAACCCCCTTAATCCCATCTCCTTCTATTATACTTAAAAATATATAGCTCGGTTTCATTTTTATATAATTTTCCATAAATGGGTTGCAATTAGTACTCCTTTATTAATACGGTTATCAGCTTACAGTATCCGTTTTTAATCAAAAGTTGAATATATATTATTAACTTGAATACAAAATAGGAGGTACTAAAATGCAACCAGCTAAACGAGTAAATATTGTTTCATTAAAATTAGTAAAAGAGTCAAGCCTTCTCTACAAAGAACGAGCAGTAAGGTCTCCAGAAGATGGATACAAATTATTAAAACAGTTTTTAGAAGATGCAGACCGTGAGCATTTTATTGTAGTTTCTCTGGACACAAAGAACCAACCAGTTTCAATTAATATTTGTCATATTGGTAGCTTAAATGCAAGCATAGTCCATCCTAGGGAGGTTATGAAATCTGCAATACTATCAAATGCAGCTTCAATAATTGTTGGACATAATCACCCATCAGGAAAGGTGGAACCAAGCAAGAAGGATATTGAAGTGACTAAGAGATTAGCAGAGGCAGGGAAAATTATAGGCATAGATGTTCTTGACCACATAATCGTTAGCGATGACACCTTTACCTCATTAAAAGAGAAAGGCATAATCTGAATGGAGTAAAAAACGGTGAAAACAATAAAAAGCACGTTAAAAACAGAAGTCACTTATGATGATGAAATGAAAAACAAGTATCTTATTAGGAAAGAGTGGGACAAGAACAAGAAAAAGGCACTTATCATCATGAAAAACGCAGGTCAGGCAGATGAAATTGTGCAAGACTAAACAACGATGTACGTCATTAATAACCTTTCTAAATTAGAATATGGTGTAGTAGAAATTGTAAATTTATTTCCATCTATTGAAGGAGATGAAGAGAAGGAATCTGCTATTAAAAATTTGAAATGTATTCAAGAAGCTATCGCAAGAGTAGATGATGTCATTATTGCGGTTGGAAAAGGTGTAGAGACAAATAAGAAAGCTGTAGAACGATTAAACATGATTTTAGCCATATTGCTAGACAAGAAAGCAAACATTCTTCAAATAGAGGCGAATTTTGGTCGGAAAGGTTTCCATCCTCTCTACCCAGCTCTGAAACATCAGTGGAAGTTAGTACCGTATGACATTAGTCATAATGTGAACTAAAAACATTATCCTTGAAAGGAGTAACTTTATGTTTAGTATTGAGCAATTGATAGATTTTATGGAAGAGGAATTCGGCGTAGCAGTTGAATCAAATGAGGTAGGAGAGGAAACGGTACTTTTATATCATGAGGAACTGGACGAGCAAATCATTTCAGAAGATGTGTTGCAAATATTGCCGAATCCAGTTTTGTTTCACACATATATATACATTGAAAAATCAGAGTGGATTATTGGAATTGCTTTAGAAGCAAAGACCAATAATCCATTTTATTTATTTTGCTTGAAAGATGGGGAAAGGGTGTATCAGAAATTACTAAATGAGGGTGAATGTAAAAATGACTACACAACATAAACCTCGGTATGTGACTAGAGCAATTAATGAAAAATTAAATATAGAAATAAAAGTTCTTCTGTGGAAGCTATTAGACTCAATTGAAGTTAAAAGGAAAGATAAAATGGATTATTTGCAGGTTTTTGAAATTGTTAATCAAGGTAATAATATAAAAATAATTAATCGACAGGAACAGCCCGCCATGACGGAAGAGTTAATGAAAATGAAACAAGGTTCAATGAATATTGAGGATACTATTGTGTGGATTATTGATGATCTTGAATATCGTACAATGTTGTTTCCAAAAGATTATTAATTTAATCACCGCTGTTAATTTCCTTTAAGGAATTGATTATAATATTAATAGATAGGTGGCTATAGAGGCCACCCTTCTTATTTTTTTTGCAAGGAGATGTAGAATGGAGAAAAAATACCCAACTAATATCCTTTTTATCTGCGCCATGAAAGATATGGGGGCAAATAGTAATGTTGTTGGTTTAATGAAAAGTATGTTGAAGCAAAGCTTGAAACTTCTTTCAACAGTAATTAATACCATTTCTTCTGACCAAAGTCTTTCCGTTGAAGCAAAGGGCTATCTTAACAGATTTGCAAATATAAAAAAATTTAATGGGAAAATGCCACCATTAAATTCAAAGGAAATTTGGAGTATAGAGGAATTTACAATACTCATAATAATGCTGCGTTGCATAACACGTAAAAGGTATAGCTCAATGAATGATACAATTCTGACTTATATGGAAAAAGGTGAATCACCATCAGATAAAGTTATAAAAGAAAACCAAAAGTGGTTACTGGAATCATACAAATGTTTAGGGGTTTTAAAGCATTACAATTGGAGTAAAAAAATTGATGAAGATTTGCTTCCCACTTTAGTTGGCAGTGATTTAAATATTAAAGATGCTAGGAAAAATATACAGGATATTGAAAAAAGTATTAAAAAGTCTGGTGTATTAGATGGAGAAATGGACTCAGGTATTGGTCAAATACTAGCAAAATGTGCTTACCCGGAACTTTTAAAGGCGAACAAAAGAAGCTCAGCCGCTAAGCTAATGGATGCAATAGCTGAAGTTATATTTGCCTTGGAAAAAGTCGAAGGAGTTATGCCGCAAGAAATAGCGATTATTGAGTCAATCAAAAAGCTAAATAAACTGAAAGAGGATATTGAGTTTAGTTTTGACACTAGCAAATACTATACGGAAACATATTGGGAGCATGTAATGAGGGATGATAAAAATGAAACGGATTTATTATTAATTAAGAAACGGCTGATGGAGAAATATGCTGTAGAAATGGATACTATAGAAAAAAATACACTCTAAATCAATGGTTGAATATGATTTTTTTAATCCCGATTCAACCATTTTTTATTTGGTTTAATGCGTTAGTATAACAACAGATTCATAAACAAGGAGGAAACAAATATGACACTAAATATAATAGCCAAGAAGTATTATAAAGGGAATTTATCCTTTTTTGATGATTCAAAAGCAAGATACGAAAATTTTTACGATACATTAGGTTGGGAACTCAGATATACAGAAGAAGAACCTTTAAGTGAGAAAGCAGAAAAAATTTATGGAAAGGAGTTTGCGAAGCTCTTTGATATTAATCCTCTTAAAAATATTATGCTTTTTGCAGAAATAAACCGCTATAGAGGAATGCTTTTGAAGGATATTGATGGTGAGGAAAGGATTAAGGTAAATCAACTTATAATTGATCATCTTGATCAGTTCCATATTAAACCTATTGGATATGAAGTGAAAACAGATGTGGTTGTACTTGCATGGTATCTAGAAGATGTTATGCGACCATTTAACTTATCCGAAAACTTGCCTGCAATTCAAATCCAACTTAATAATGAAGTGGTTCGGCACTTCACAAAACAAGGAGAAGAGAAATCGTCTAATGAAGATGATTTCTCTTCTCCTTTTTCTATTTTAATCAACTTATAGAAAGGAACGAACAAGATATGAGCGTTATTAAGGTATTTAGGTGCTACATGGAGGAGCACCACCCACATCTAGTTTGGAAAGATTGGAAAGTAGATGTTAGAGTCCTATCAGCGGACGATATCAGGAATGAAGAGGTTAAGGCTAGTTTTCCGAATGAATTTAAGGGAGAACTAACATGTTGGGTATTCTTCTATGATGGCGGTGCATCGAATGTTGTTTACTTGTTACAGGATAAACAGGGATTGCAGGATTTAGGAATTGGTTTATTGAAAAGTGGTGAACTTATTAAGCCTATAAGCTTCGTGTGAAGTTACTGGCAGGTGAATAAACAGGACAACTTAAAATGACAAAAGGTTAGAGAGGTTTGCTCTTAAAGAGTTATCGTCTCTTTTTTCGTGTGTGATTTTACAGTCAAGGGAGGTGAGCACATGTCACCAATTAATTTATTTAAGGCAGGAGTTATGTTTGGATTAACTATTTATGCTCTAGCTAAAAAGGGATTCAATGATGAAAGGTCTCAAGCTTAAAAGATTTTAAGTATAAGGGATTAAAAGAGTGGAGGAAGGTGATTATATTGCCATATTTCTTATTAGGAACTGTGGTTGGAATTGTAGTCTGTATGGTAACAGAACATACAAAAAAGTAATAGGGGGCTAATATTATATGAAAAAAATTAGATGTTTATCAGAGTTATTAGAGCTGAAAAAAAAGATACAAAAGGATTTTGGGGAGTACTTGGAAGAAGAATTTTACGGTCTTTATGAATATTTAAGCACTGGTGAAAAGGTGGATGAATTTGTACTTGCACCTTATCAAGCTATGATATTATTGGAAGAAAAAGGAGAACTGAATAAACTTATAAGCAATCCTTTAGAGTTGGAATTTCAGGAGGAAGTTAACCTGAAGAATTCCAGGGTTTTAAGAATTGGAGTACTTCGTGCTGAAGATATACAGCTTTGTTATACATCGGAATATAAATAGCATAATAGTATTTAGAATAATATATTTATTTTGACACAGGTAGAATTTACCGGTAAAATTGGTACAGAATACGCCTCATAAAAGTAGTTATGAGGGAAATTGGTGAATTTCTGTCAAGCTTTATCTCAATTGTAATCACAAGGCTTACCCAGCTAATTACAATCGATAACGCTTCTGAATAACTTGGCATTTGGATACCTCCAATCGTCATAATCAACCAATTCAATATACTAATTATAGTATAAGCTATTAGTGCATTTAGTAGCCTCTTTATAGGTTAGCAATGGTCTATAATTTGAAAGGAGAGTATGCTTGCAAGGGTTTCTTTGAAAGAGTAATAGGCTACGATTACATACCCTTGCTAGCTCTGCCAAATATGAATAAAAAAAAGTATCGTGTGAAGGGTTATAAGCACCTAGATAATAAGAAATCAATTGAAAAAGTTAAGGGTAAAATTCAGAATCCACAATGGGTTGCTAAACATGGATTTTATCCGTTTATGCATTTTGAAATTAAGTTTCAAAAATATAGCAGGAAAGAAAAGCAACCAAAAGAAAAAGTTCGTAAAATTTTTTATGCTTCTCACCTCGATAGCTATATATATAAGTATTATGGTGATAAGCTAAATAACTACTATAATTCTGTTGTAGATGAACTGGGCATTAATGAAGTTGCAACTGCATATAGAAATAACTTATCTGGAAAAAGCAATATCAATTTCGCTAAAGAAGTTATTGACTTTATAAAGGAACAGAAAAGTGCATATATTTTTGTTGCTGACTTCACTAATTTCTTTGATACATTGGATCATAGATATCTTAAAGAGAAAATCCGCTATGTTCTAAAAAAGGATACATTACCTGACGATTATTATAATGTCTTCAAAAATATAACAAGATTTAGTTACTTTATTAAAGATACTATAGAAGCAGAACTAAAGACTAAGTACACTGAAAGTGAAATTAAAAATAGTTATAAATATTTCACAGAAGAGGAATTCAGATCCTTTAAGCATAAAAATATATACAAGAATTCTAAGCACTATGGAATTCCTCAAGGTGCAGGTATCAGTTCAATCTGTTCTAATATTTATTTGCTAGATTTTGATGAAAAAATACAAAAATATGTTAAAGACCAAAAGGGACTATATAGAAGATATTGTGATGATTTAATTATAGTTATTCCTATTGCAGGAGACGTCCAAGACTATAACTATCAAATTCATCAAAAAATTGTAGATGATATAAAAGAACAGATTCCAAATTTAGAAATTCAACCTGAAAAGACAGGGAATTATTTTTATACTGATAATCAGATTTTTGATTTAGACTTTAAGGAGACAATATTAGACTATCTAGGATTCAGTTTTAATGGTAAAGAAGTTCGAATTAGAGAAAAAAGTCTTTTTAAGTATTATACGAGAACATATCGTAAAGTAAGGATATGCAATCGTAAATCAAAAGAATTCGGTCGTAAATCATATAGGAGAGAATTATATAAGAACTACTCGCACTTGGGGAAAAGTAAGAAAGGACATGGGAATTTTATTAGTTACGCTGAAAGATCACAGAAGATATTTGATGAAGATTCAAAAACTATAAATCTTATGGAAACACAAGTGAAGAAACACTGGAAAAACATTCAATCACGATTAGAAAAACCAGAATAATATAGACAAGCCCATTTTTCATTAATTAAAATTTGGCTTGTCTTTTTATATGCTTATTACAATCTTAATCAGATAAACAAGTGAAGTTGGAGTGATTTATATGGGAAGGATAAAGGCATTTTTAGTAGGAGTTAGTGATTATTCAAGTATCGGTGCACCTGACTTACCATTTTGTAAAACAGACATAATTAATGTTAATAAAGCGTTAAGAGAAGGATTTCAGCTGGATGATATGGATATTTTTCAAATGGGTATTACAAATAACGGTCATGTAGAAACCGTGGATTTTGTACATGCTCTTGAGCTTTTTATTGGCAATTTACAAAAAGAAGATATATTTATTTTTTATTTCTCAGGTCATGGGACTTCTAGTGAAATTCATAATATTGTTTTTAGTGATGGATTATTAAATACTCAAGACATAATTAATAAAATAGGCGAATCATTAGCTAAAAGCAAAGTATTACTTATAGACTGCTGCTATTCAGGTAATTTTAGAGTTGAAGGTACAAAAAGTACTAATTTAGAAGAATCTATAGAATCTTTTCAAGGTAGCGGTTATGCAGTATTAAGTGGTAGTAACGCTATGGAACCTTCTTATGGAGGGAGCAATGGAAGTATATTTACAAATGTTTTATGCGATGGACTGACGAATAAATCTTTAATAAAAAAAGGAGAACTTTCACTTTATGATTTGCAGTTGTGGGTAAAGAGGTTACTTGAGATTCATACTTTAAATAATCCGGATAAACCTCAGCACGCTATATATAGAGCTAATATAGGAGGTACAATTTATTTTAAAATTTCAGAGTATATTCCTTATGAAAAAGGTAATATTTACTTTGAAAACGAAGATTACATTATTAAGAGTGTGGAACCTGTCCATCATGGTTCTAAAAAAAGGTACGCGGCAAAAATACTTCTTAAGAAACCATTCTCGGATGCAGAAATAGCGGACGTCTCTACAAAAATTAAAAAAAGATTACTGTTTTGTGATGTATATAATAACAAAATACAAGAAGATAGATATAAAGGCTCTCCATCAGATATAATATGGATTTATTTCACTTTTTATGATAGTGATATTTTACGAGGAAATTATTATTGTAAAACTACTTGGGTAAACGATAATCAAGATAAGACTTATTGGTATAGTTTGAAAGGCTCCAATAAACGTTTAATAAAAGATGTTCATTTTGAGTTTTATCCCCAGTATAAGATAATTAGTAATTTTATTTTTGAAAATACCAAGTCTAACGATGAAGTACTATATAAAGTCAAAGAAATTAGGTATCAAATGATAACATATGCTGAATCTATAATTTCATTATTTAATGAGTATCAAAATAAGACTATTTCTGAAGATGAGTTATTTGCAAGCGTAACACCTTATTCGTCAGTATTGGATAGATTATTTTTTGAATCAAATGACTTACCTTTTTCTGATGAGACATTATTAGAATGGGTACAAGCTAACATATCCTTATTTAGCACAATACATGATTTTACCCTGTTTTATAATGAGAAATTCCGTAACATTAGAGACTCTGCCAATAGAAAATTAGTAATGCAAAGTACGGTGTTAAGGTATTATGAAGACTTAAAGGTTTTAAAAGAACTAGAACAAAAGAGATGAAAAAACCTCATTTAGATACACCACGGTGAGCCTTATCATAAGTAAATGAGGTAGAATTAGAAGATAGTCGCTTTTATTTACTAGAGAAATAATAAGGAGAAAAAGATGAAGAAAAATATTTATGTAGTAGGAGCAGTAATAAAACGTGACAACAAGATATTATGTGCGCAACGAGGAACTGAAAAATCCTTACCTCTTAAATGGGAGTTCCCAGGTGGCAAGATCGAAAAAGACGAGACTCCTCAAGAAGCTTTGAAAAGAGAAATTACTGAAGAGATGCACTGCACTATATCTATAGGGGAAGCAATAGAAGATACGACATATGAATACGATTTTGGAATCGTAAACTTAAAGACTTATTACTGTGACCTAGTTGAAGGAGAACCAACCCTAACAGAGCATGTAGCAATAAAATGGTTATCTCCAGAAGAGTTATCTACCTTAGACTGGGCACCCGCGGATATTCCAGCAATCGAGAAAATCCAATTTGATCATAAACAAGTATAATTTACTAATTATCCATTTACACACACCGATAAATAACATTACAATTAAACTATTAATTGGTAATGAATGGTGGAGTAAATGGATAATTTTATTAACAGCTTGAAAGATTCATTGCATAACGGATTTATTGATCATACATATAGTAACCAAAAGAATTTTAACCCACAGTTATTAGTAAATAATCATCAAGAGAATACAACAGTCCTACAATCCTTATTAGAGGAATTGGAAGTTTGTCAGGGCTTTATTTTCTCTGTTGCTTTTATTACAGAAAGTGGATTAGCTACATTAAAGACACATCTCTATGATTTGGCGCGTAAAGGAATAAATGGGCGTATCTTAACGTCTACTTTCTTACAGTTTAATTCGCCGAAAGCTTTTAGAGAATTGTTGAAAATATCAAATGTTGAAGTGAGACTTACCGATTTACCTGGCTTCCATGCTAAAGGCTATATTTTTCATCATAACACGCATCACACTTTAGTCATTGGCAGTTCAAACTTGACGGCGCAAGCACTTCAAGTGAATTATGAGTGGAATGTGAAGCTGAATTCTCATGAGAATGGTGAAATTATTCGGCACTTTTCTAATCAATTTGATGATGTATGGAATCAGGCATCTCCTTTAACGGAAGAGTGGATAAACCAGTACTCTACAATATATGAGGAAAATAAAGAGAAGCGCGCTATTGAAAAGGTTATTGAGTTACCTGCTAATTATCAAATAAATTCTATTCAAGATGCTTTAAGTATTGAACCGAATAAAATGCAAGAAGCAGCATTAGAACAGATTAAGGCAGTGAGAGATGCTGGTCATCGAAAGGGCTTAGTAATATCTGCTACCGGGACAGGAAAAACTTTTCTGTCTGCTTTTGATATACGTAATGTGCAACCGGAACGCATGCTTTTTATTGTTCATAGGGAACAGATTCTACATAAAGCCATGGCGGATTATAAGAAGATCTTAGGTGGCCACGATGAGCAATTCGGTATTCTATCGGGGGCGTCTAGAGAGATTGATAGAAAGTATGTATTTGCTACGATACAAACATTGTCTAAGCCTGATAACCTTGCTTTATTTGATAAAAAGGCATTTGATTATGTGCTTATTGATGAGGTTCATAAAGCCGGAGCAAGATCCTATCAAAGAGTAATCGATTACTTTGAGCCTGCATTCTTGTTAGGAATGACGGCAACGCCGGAGCGGATGGATGACTTTAATATTTATGAGCTATTCGACTATAATATTGCCTATGAGATTCGCTTACAAGAAGCTTTAGAGGAGGATATGCTGTCTCCATTCCATTACTACGGAGTTACTGATATTGAGTATAATGGCGAATTGATAAGTGAAACAGCCTTGCTATCCCATTTGGTGACGGAAGAGCGGATTAACCATATTATTGAGAAGGTCAATTATTATGGATATTCCGGAAAATCGGTAAAAGGTCTAATCTTCTGCAGTAGGAAAGAGGAGACACATCAGCTTGCAAGTGCATTAAATGAAAGAGGTTATCGAACCTGTGCATTAACCGGTGATGACTCTCAAGAAGAGCGTTTAATAAGAGTTGAGCAACTTGAGAATGGAGAACTTGATTACATCTTGACGGTGGATATCTTTAATGAAGGTATAGATATACCGAGTATTAACCAAGTTGTGATGTTGCGTCAAACACAATCCAGTATCATCTTTATACAGCAGCTAGGACGAGGTCTGCGGAAGCACGATTCAAAGGAATATGTGACGATCATCGATTTTATCGGAAATTACAAAAATAACTACCTAATCCCGGTAGCGCTCTCCGGCGAAAGCTCTCAAAACAAGGATGCGATCCGTCGCCGGATGAAGAACACTGACTATATTAAGGGAATCTCGACTGTTAATTTTGAAGATATTGCTAAGAAACAGATTTATAAATCTATTAGTGATAGCAAACTGACAGCAATGAAGACATTAAAAGATGCTTATACTGCTTTAAGAAATCGATTGGGTAGGGTTCCTTATTTGCAGGATTTTATTTTGCACCACTCCATAGATCCAGATGTACTTATTAAAGCTAAGGATAATTATCATCAATTCTTGATTGCTGTAAAAGAAGAAGTACCTCAAATCACGGATTATGAAAACAAAGTTTTAACAATGGTCTCTCAGGAGTTACTAAATGGAAAAAGGCTCCATGAAGTAGTCTTATTAGAGATGTTAAGTGAGCGCTCAGAAGTTTCCTTTGAGGAGTATCGAAGTTCACTTGCTGAAAAAGGATTATCATGTGATGATGCTACCATTACCTCCGTGCTGCGTATACTGGATCTATCTTTCTTTAGTCAAACGAACCGTAAAAAATATGGTGAATGGCCACTTGTTGAATTAGAGAGCCATATTCTGAAGATAAGGAAGGAAGTAAAAGAAAGTATTAACACGAATAATACTTTTGCTAAACTTCTTAAGGATGTCCTATTAACTTCTATAGAGAAGAGTAAACAATATGACAACAATATACTCACACGCTACGAAAAATACACACGTAAAGATGCATGTCGTCTGTTGAATTGGGATAGCGATGAAAGCTCCACAATCTATGGTTATAAAACAAAACATCAAACATGTCCTATTTTTGTGACGTATCACAAAGACGAAGACGTAGAGTCCAGTGTTGCCTACGAAGATACCTTTTTAAATGAACAAACATTTAAATGGTATACCAGAAGCAAACGTACTATCGCTTCTAAAGAAGTAGCAGAAATCATAAATGCGGATGATAATAACATCGATATTCATTTGTTTGTGAAAAAAGATGATGATGAAGGATTAGGTTTTTATTATTTAGGTCAGGTTCATCCAGATAAACAAACTGTTCAGCAGGAAGAGATGAGAAGCGGAGAAGATAAAGTTATTCCTGTAGTGACAATGAATATGATTTTGGAAGAGCCGGTGGATAAGAAGATTTATCGGTATATTGTAGAGTAATAAAGGAATTAAGACTGTATCTTAAATGCACCTCAGCCGATTATTCTCGGCTGAGGTATTTTAGTGGGAGCAATGTCCTTTCAACTTAGACAAGGCTATAGATCTATTATCTTAACCTAGAGTTATTTATTAACCTCCTTCATCAACGAAGAATGATAATGCAACAAATTAATAATCCTCCGCGCCATCTCTGAAGGCGTTGCGTCATACCCTGCCCTAATCCATTCCAATATCCAGCCATAAATACCATAAGCTCTATAATGAGTAAAATAGTCCGCATTAATCTCAGATGCCTTATCTCCTATAAAGGAGAATTTATTTTGGAAGATATCCTTTAGCACCTCTAACAAAGCTTCGCGGATTCCTGGTATCGGATCTTGGATAACAAGTAAGTCATAGTAATGGTTGTTATCCTTCATATACTGAAACACATCTGTTTCATTTGGATTCATCTTCGTTAAGTCGAGGATGGGGTTATCGCGAACTGGTTTGCAGAATTCATAACAAAAACGCTCCATTTCCAGTTCGATCATTTCCTTTGCTAATTGCTCTTTGCCGTCGTAATGTACGTAGAAGGTTGTACGGTTGTAATTTGCTTCCTCTACAATATCTTTTACTTTGACTTTGGAATAGCCTCTTTCTAAGACTAGTTTTTGAAACGTTGCTATTAGCGTGGCTTTTGTTCGCTCAATTCTTCGGTCTGTTTTCGGCATGATTTTCCCTCACTGTTACTTTCGTTGAAATATATTACTTTTAGACATTTTATTTTTTTTGTCTAAAAACGATACACTGTTAAATTATGTGTTGAAAACCCATACATTTTCGTTTTTTCAATGATTGATACGTTCTTAACTGATTCTTTATACTTAGGTTAATTATATTATAAATCTTTTTAATATAATTGAAAAATGTATAACTGGGGGAATTAGGATGGAAATCCAAGCAATGTTAACTACGGAAGAAAGCGATTTCAACAAACAGACACTGCAGTTGGATGAGCCAAAAGCTGATGAGGTGTTGGTACGGATTGTTGCTTCGGGTGTTTGTCATACAGATGCAACTGTTCTTGATGGCTCGCTGCCAGTACCATATCCGGCTGTACTAGGACATGAAGGTTCAGGGATTGTAGAAAGAGTAGGCAGCAATGTTACTACTGTTGAACCAGGGGATCATGTCGTACTAGGATTCAGTTATTGCGGTCATTGTGATAACTGCCTGGAAGGTAATGCAGGCGGCTGTGAAAACATGATGGAGCTTAACTTTGCAGGTAAAAACAAATATGGTGTATCACCAATTCATAAAGATGAGCAGGAAGTGTCACAGTTCTTCGGCCAATCTTCTTTCGCTACGTACAGCACAGTAGATGAGAAGAACGTGGTGAAAATCGATAAAGAGGCTGACCTTCGTCTATTGGGACCACTTGGCTGCGGTCTTATGACAGGCAGTGGTACTGTCTTGAACTCCCTGGCTCCAGAAGCTGGTACAAGCTTTGTTGTATTCGGTACAGGAGCTGTAGGTCTATCTGGTATGATGGCTGCGAAAATCGCTGGCTGCTACCCAATCATCGCGGTTGATATCCATGACAGCCGTTTGGAATTAGCGAAAGAGCTTGGCGCAACACATACAATCAACAGCAAAAACGAAGATGCTGCGGAGAAAATCAAAGAAATTACTGGTAAAGGTGCACATTATTCCTTGGAAACAACAGGTGTTCCAGAAGTTACACTAGCCGCAATCCGCTGCCTACGTGTGAAAGGCGAATGTGCGACAGTTGCCGTCGGTAAACGTGACCTGACAATCAACGTTACGAATGAAATCATGACAAAAGCTGTAACACTGAAAGGTGTTGTAGAAGGCGATGCTGTACCGCAATTGATCATTCCGAAACTAGTGAAGTTCTACCAAAACGGTCAATTCCCATTCGATAAATTGGTGAAATTCTATGAAATGGATGATATCCAGCAGGCATTTGAGGATTCAGCGAATGGATCTACTATTAAACCGATTTTAATTATTGATAAAGAATACCAAGCTTGATTAACGTAATTCTATTCCAATTAAGAATGCTCAGCGGCTATGTCGCTGAGCATCTTTTTGTGAATGTGCTAAATTAAAATATTTTACCGGGTCCGCCATATCCGAGAATCTGTTTCGTAACTGTTTGTGTATACCCATCTGCAGAGAATACATGCTTATACCGAATTACAGCATATACAAAAAGACGAGAGTTAATCTCTCGTCCCTTAACTAGGTAAACTAATTACATAATTCAGTTTCTATTTGCGATATTATGCCTTGTAACCAATCAATAGGTTCCTATCCAAGTGCAGGAAAGTAAATTCCATCGGCACTTTCTTCAATAAAACTATTTTTCTCTTCTTTAGTTAGTGTGCTATTGATAAACTCCTTAAGAAATAAAACGGCATCCTTAAGATATACTATTTGTTTCCCTTAAAAATTCCTCAAAGGCATGTTCAGGTGATTCTATATCCTGATGAAAGGTACCTCCAAGGAATTCAAAAACATCTTCATTTTGTTCATTTTCATGATAAGCCACACTCGAGAAGACTTAAATAGTTAATCTAAGGGGCATTGATTACTGCTTTCCTTGTATTTAATAAATATCTATTCTTTGACATTCAAAAGTTATGAAGTCATCTTCAAGTATATCACCGGGTATCGTATCATTATCTAATTCTATAAGTAAATTCCCTAACATGACTTGCAGATTTTCTTTATCATGTAGTTTACAAGTTAATCTGTAAGAAAAGTGGTCATTAAGTTTCTCTATATAAGGAATGTTATCTTTGGATTTAACTAACTCTGTAACATTGAAACAATATAAGGACCCATCCAATTCGTCCCCAATTTCACATTGGAATGGTTGTGAAAAGCACATTATATTGTGGGCACCATCTGATACAATTACCTCTGCCTCTAGGGCTTCTTGGGATAACCAAATTATATTAATAATTTGCATTGGTTGTTTTACCTTTTTGTTTTTTATCTTGAAAAATTTTTTACTTTGTATCAAACCTCTATTTCTTCTCATAATTCACGGATAGTTTTATTTTCTATTCGTCCTTTTCTAAATAAATCCCCTGAAGTTTTGAATGTTTGGGAGGAACTATCTTGAACTCTCGTTAAATAAAAACCTTCATTATTTCTGCTAATCCAATAACCTTCGTTTTTGTAGTAAAATTGAAACTCTTCACCCATTGCTACTCTTTGGGCGAATTCATCAAAATTCATATTATATTTGATGATATAATCTCCCTTTTATTACTTTTCATAAAAGAATTATGATTTTATTATCGATGGTATTTTAAGCAAGAGAACTATAAAAGAATTAAATCTGTAACCTTTGTTCTATCGCTTTCACTTCATCTCTTACTTCGTGCTCATTAATATACATTCGGTATTTCGAAATCCTCTTCATAAGGAGAGAATCTTGCAGTAATAGAACTTAATTCTGAGAAGAGGCTGTTTTCAAGTTTACTTAGATCTTCATAGTCAATTTCTACGTCATATATGCGAGTGAATTCATTGCAAAATGTAATGGTATTATATTTGCCATATGTATATTATTTGATATTTAAACAAGGTATTCTCTGTTTAATCGTGCAACTTAAAATATCTCGATAGGTTATTCAGATATATATCATAATCCTCGTCTTTACATTTGTTCATAATATTATCTAGAGATAATTGCACGTTTCTAATATTAAAATCTTTCATCAAAAGATAGCCATGTCCTATTTCTATATCAATTTTATCCAATACTTTATTTAATCTTTTTGGGCTTATAACACTAAAGGTAAGCATATCTGACGCTGCTGGTATATCCTGTTCTCCTACGTCAATTTCAAAAGAAACGATGAAATCGTCCGCGTCCTCACCCCAATCTTCAATATCTTTAACTATAGATTTGATTTCTAACATCTTTTTTTCCACCTTTTTAGTCTAATATATCAACATGCACATTTCTCAATTCTGTCTTTGAACCTACTACTGTTTTTTCGTTTTCAGTAAAATTTGCTCTCCACATCTTCTCTTTGGGTTTATACTGAAGTCTAAAAGCTTTCATTTTATCCTTACTTTTATAACCAATGAAGTTTCCGGAAGTATCATGTATTGCCTCTGCATCCTTTCCAGCCCAGTTTTTACCTGCATCTAATGCATTATTTCTGGTCGTACTTCCTAGTGTTGATAAACCTTTAGGGGATTTTTTGACTCCAAGTAAAGTTTGACTGCTGCTAAGATTATCAACGTAACCTTGATGCCACCATTTACTTTTTCTATTCTCCTCATCTCGATTTTTTAAGCTGTTTTTTGAAGTTTTTCTATCCTCAAGGTCACTCAGCTTATTTTTCACCTTACCACCATCTGCCTTCTTAGCAAGAAATCCACCATTCTTCAACAAGACCGGCTTAATATATTTCTCTCCAAACTGAAAGGCTTGTTGTCCGGGATTAGGAGGAGTTAGAAGAGAGAGGCCAGCTTTAAATCTTTTCGATTTAGGGGCTTTTGAATTTAATATTGTACGAATATCATCAAGGCCTTTTTTAACTCCAAATTTAAATTCCGATTTTATGCCTTTTCCCCAAGGAATTATAAATGCTGCTGCTAATCCCCTTTGCCACCAAGAAGATTCTGGATCAAATAGGGTAACGAAATCTTCTGTGAAATAGTTCACAGTGTCTTTCCATGCGGGACCTAGTATATCCATTACGATATTTGTTTCATCAGACGGCTGACTTGCTCTAGGGTTAGGGATTTTACCAACGAATTCAAAACGGGGACCATCTTGAGTAGGGTACTCTCGGATAATCCTGCCGTCTTTTAGTGTATGATAACTTCCATTCCACTCGTTATAGTAATCCATAACAGATTCTGTAGTTTTGACAAATGGAAACAAAGAGTTGAATTCGTCTTGTGTAATTTCAGCCTTCTCACCAGTCGCAAGAGCATTTCTGCCTCTTGCCATCATTTTAAACTCGTTATGATAAGAGGAAAAAACACTATTAAATTGGCTTACATTGAAATTGTCTACAGTAATATTATTCTTGTCAATCGCACTCTTCAGCTTAGACACATACGTTTTCAGCTGCTGTATATCGTCCTCAGACTTATCCAGCTTGCTGGTAGCATTCGAGTCCATTTCGTACATATTATCTACTGTCTTGTTAATTCTCTTTTTTGCCTCAGCAACTGAATCTAGGAATGTGTCATCTTTTACATGTGATACGGATGCAAGATCACTTACACTATTAAGCTGTTGATTAATCATGTTAGTTGTAGCAGATAGACTTTCCTGTGCCTTCTGCATTTTATTAGTCAGTTCGTCTTCTAAGAATTCCTGGCGGATAAAGCCACTTTCATTTGGTTCGAAGGAGAGAACTTGCTCATTAACGGTGCCTAATGCTTCTTCATATTGTACCAAAAAGCTTTCCATAAATTCGAGGAAGGGTTTGTGCGTTTCCTCAAAAAAGGAGCGGATGGAATCGGCTGTATTGCCTTCAAATCCATCGTGAAGAGTCGTAACACCATTGAGGGCTTGTTTGACCTGTTCTACACTTTCCTTTGTTTGTCTGATAAATTTCTTTGTGCTTTCAATCTGCTGCTGGATGTCCTGTACATCTAAATTTTTAATTTTCTTCACCGCCTGATATATCCGGAGCTGTTCTTTACTTGTAATTATAATAAAGGAAAATTTTGGTGAAAGGGGAAATAGCAAAAACACTTCCTTTTTACCAGAACTAAAGAGTCGTTTTTTGGAAAAACACTACAGAAGTCTTAGGGGCTATAAGATGGTTATATATTGGTGATAAAGCTAAGAGAAAGGATCAATCTGGAAAGACTTCTTATTACTAGGGGTTTAATAAAAAATTAGCCATCCTCTAGTAGGAGGATGGCTAATTCTATTAAGATATCTGCTCCTTAGCATCTACTTTCTTCTCACCACTGCCCATTTTCGCAAAAATATTAGCCAGAATGGAACCTGAGATATTATGCCAGACACTGAAGATAGCGCTTGGTACAGCGGCCAGCGGGGAGAAGTGTGCTGTTGCAAGCTGGGCGCCTAATCCTGAGTTTTGCATGCCTACCTCGATGGATGTTGTTTTGACTTTGGGCAAATCCATTCGCAGGAGCTTGGCGAAGGCGAATCCGAGTAGGTAGCCGAGCACGTTATGCAGCACGACGACACCGAAGATTGCTAGTCCGGTTTGTGCGATTTGTTCTTGGCTATTGGATACGACGGCTGCTACGATCCCCATAATTGCGACAGCGGAGACTAGCGGCAGTACTTTTACGCTTGCTTGTGCTTGTCTATTGAAGAAGCGTTTCACTAATAACCCCAAGACAATCGGGATGATGACAACATTCACTATAGAAATAAATAAGGAGACAGGACTGACTTCAATCCATTCGCTCGCAAATAAAAGAATGAGTGCAGGTGTTACGATTGGTGCGAGAACGGTTGTGACTGCTGTGGCCGTAACGGATAATGGCACATCACCTTTGGCTAGGAAGGTCATGACGTTAGAAGACGTTCCGCCAGGGCAGCATCCTACGAGAATGACGCCGACAGCAACTTCTGGAGGTAATTGCAGCCCTTTTGCCAAAGCAAAGGCAAGCAGCGGCATGATCAAGAACTGTGCGACCACGACTGCCATAACTTCAAATGGACGTTTTACCACGCCTTTAAAATCACTTGCTGACAAAGTCAAACCCATACCAAACATAATGATTCCGAGCAGCGGGGTAATAAGCGGGACAATCCATGTAAATCCTGCCGGCAGCATAAAAGCTATTACCGCAAACAAAATGACCCAATACGCGAAGGTACTTCCGACAAACTGACTAAATCGCTCTAACGTTTTCATCATCCACCTCTTCATTCACTGTTTGTGAGATTGTATAACACATCATAATAAATTTCAATATTTAAATTTTTCAGATATATATGGGGGTATCAACTGTTAAACCATTGGTAGTCAAGGCATTGGTATAAGGGGGATACATGCCAGTACAAATATCGGGATTTCTAATAACTATTTTTTGTTTAAGTCATTCTATCTTTTCAAAGTATGAACTCCTCATTTGTACACCAAATTAATCCAAGGTAAAGTATTCCAAATAGGTTTTTCCTTACTAACAGTAGTAGTTAAATGGAAGACCTCTGGTATAATATGTGGGTATAAGTATCCATTGGGTATGAAGGAATTTATGATAATAGTAGCAATGAGTTATGGGTTATAAATCCTATAACAAAAGGTGTAATAATTTATACATAGTCTGGAATAGTACATGATGCTGAACCTCCAAATGGTGCGGTGAAAGCAGCTATTACAATACATGGACATGGTTGAAATAACACACAAAATACAATCCATGATGTGGGTTTTAGCAGTTAGGAGTTTAGTTGGTATGATTATTGGTATATTAATATGTGCCATCGGTTTACTGCCGTTGTTTTTAGCATGGAGCATAGGCAAAGTTTACAATGAAACAAAGTTATCGGTGGGGATGATCATATCTATGATCTTAATCACGATCTGGCAGTTAGATATAGGAGTTCTGTATTTTAAGGATGTGCTGTCAGAGGATATTACATTATTCCTGTTCAAGCTGTTTCGTGCAGGGCCGATGTTCACCCTTCCCATGGTATTGTATATGGCTTATTGGATTATCAACAATCAGCCATCCGTCACGGAAAAAACGAATAGGCTTACGAAAATGTCCTATGCTCTTTTTACAAAAAAAGCACTAATTGGCTTCACTATATGGAGTCTGGTTGTTTATTTCATAAGCTGGACGAACTTGGGAGTAACTGGGTTGGTCGTTGCCAATGAAGGATTCACTGGTACTCACTATTTTCCTGAGTACGGACCGCTTTTATGGGTCTATTTCCTGCACATGGCTGGTATTGTATTTTTCTTGTTAGTGGTATGTGTATTATCATTAAGAATTCGAAACTCATACTTTAAGAACCTCCTTATGGGTTTTTCATTCAACGCATTGCTGCTAATTGTATCAGGATCTCTAAACAACATTCTTCTAACTGGCCTTCTAGCAAGCAGTATTGGTGTCATTATATTTTCAGTGGGAGGCCTGCACGTCTTCATTAAGTTCAATGTAGACTTGAAAAACCACTCATATAAATTAATGGTAAAACAGAAAAAACTAGACTATACAGGTCAGCTGACTGGCAGCTTGATTCATGAAGTGAAAAACACAAACTCCATTATTAAAAGTTTTTCGAGTATGCTGGAAAAAAGTGATGATCTAAATGAGAGGGATAAGCGGACATTGGAGATGATAGGTAAATCATCCGAACATCTAGATCAACTGACAGATAATTATAGTGCATATATGAAGGACTCTGCATTAGCCTTTAAAACAGAGGATCTAGCGGAGATTATCCAAGAGTCTATTGATTTTTCAGCAGGGATGCTTCAAGAAAATAAGGTCGAGCTGGAATTCATCCATAACTATTCGCCACTGAGTGTTTATCTGAATAAGACAAACTTAAAACAAGTCTTTATCAATCTCATAAAGAATAGCGTCGAGGCAATGTCGGAAGACAGGCCGGAAAAGAAGATATCTATTAGAACAGACATTAATGATAAAAATATCATCATACACTTTATCGACACTGGTAAGGGCATGCCCCAAGAGAACTGGGTAAGTGTATTTGATCCGTTTATCTCCTTGGGAAATAAAAAGCGAGGAATGGGATTGGGTCTTCCCTTTGTGAAGAAAATGATGATTGAACACTTAGGAGATATAACGATAGTCGAAAGTTCGCCAAGTGGTACGCATTTCAAGCTTGAAATACCGCAAGAAGGAATGCTGCATGGTTGTAACTATCAAAAACAAATCAGATAATATCGATTCGATATCCCTTAGATATGGAGGATACTCCAGTCTGAAATTAGGAGAGAAAAGCGCTCAGCCTCGTAGTGTTGAGCGCTTTTATTTTCGTTTGCACGTGAATATTCGTTAATGTAAGGTCTCGAGCATCGAACTGAGTCTGCCGCAACTGAACGGAATACATCTGATATAATGTACAGGCATAAGTTATAAAGGGATATATGAGAATAGGCAGCTGAAATTATGGTTTAATAGCTCCTAATTCGCGTAATGGAATCCACATTACTTTCGTACAAAAGAACATAGTCAAATCCATGATGTGGATTTCAGCAGTTAGGGGTTAGCAGGTATGATTATTGGTATATTAATATGTGCCATTGGTTTACTGCCATTGTTTTTAGCGTTGAGCATAGGCAAAGTTTACAATGAAACAAAGCTGTCGACAGGAATGATCATATATATGATCCTGATCACCATTTGGCAGCTGGATATCGGAGTTCTTTATTTTAAGGATGTTCTGTCGGAAGATATGATTCTATTTCTATTCAAGCTGTTTCGTGCGGGGCCGACATTCGGGCTCCCTATTGTATTATATGTAGCTTACCGGATTATCAAAGACCAGCCATCAATGGTGAAAAAGAGGAATTGGCTGACGAATGTTTCGTATGCTTTTTTCACCAAAAAAGCACTGATTGGCTTCACGATATGGAGTGCTATCGTGTATGTGATAAATTGGACGGACTTAGGAATAAAAGGATTGACTGTTACCCAGGAGAGGTATACTGGTGTTTACTATTTTCCTGATTATGGGCCGCTATTTTGGGTGTTCTTCATACACATGGCTATCATTGTGATTTTCTTAGTAGTTATGCCTGTATTGTCGAAGAGAATTCGGAATTCACACTTCAAGAACTTCCTTATGGGTTTTTCATTCAATGCATTGCTGCTGGTCATACCAGGAATTCTGAACTTTTTTCCTTTAACCGGCGTTCTTACTAGCAGCATTGGTGTAATACTATTTTCGGTTGCGAGCATGCATATTTTTGTAAAGCTGAATGTAGATTTGAAGGCTCATTCTCATGAATTATTGGAAAAACAGAAAAAACTAGACTACACGGGTCATTTGACTGGCAGTTTGATTCATGAAGTGAGGAACACAAACTCTATTATTAAAGGTTTCTCAAGTATAATGGACAAAAATGGTTCCCTGGATGAAAGTGATAAACGGAAACTGAAAATGATAGGTGATGCATCTGACCATTTAGAGCAGCTTACAGATAATTATAGTGCGTACATGAGGTCGTCAGCATTGATCTATAAAACAGATGATCTTGCGAAGATAATCCAAGAATCCATTGCATTTACAGACGGAATGCTGCAAGAGAACAAAGTTGAGTTGGAGTTCATAAATATCTATTCACCACTGAATGTTTATCTGAATAGTGCAAACTTAAAACAAGTATTTATAAATTTGATCAAAAATAGCGTGGAAGCAATGCCGGAAAACAGGACAGAAAAGAAGATAACAATCAGCACAGAGATTGATGATAGGAATATCATCATACACTTTATCGACACTGGGGTGGGTATACATCCTGAGAACTGGTTGAGTGTATTTGATCCCTTTATTTCGCTGGGAGATAAAGAGCAAGGAATGGGATTAGGTCTGGCGTTTGTGAAGAAGATGATGACTGAACACTTAGGGGATATAAGTATAGTCGACAGTTCATCGACTGGCACGCATTTCAAGCTTGAAATACCACAAGAAGGCATGCTGAATGGTGGTAAATAAAATCCTTGGATTCATGAAGCATTTGATAATATGAAAAAGGAAGCTCAACATTTAGCGTTGAGCTTCTTTTTGTTTCAACTACATCTGAATATGCGAAACCCCAACTTATCTTTATTTCGCTGCATGATTTCCTTGTGTTTTTCCAATATCTCTAACAATGCATCATCGATAGATTCTGATAGGGAGTAATCAGCAGCGTTCTGTTCATCAACCTGATCCAATGTTGGTTGGTATTTCGTTATATCAACTTGCTGAAATCCAGCTTTTCTAAAGGCTGTCAGCCATTCATCCTCCGTTAATAATTGTGGGAAGCGATAAAAATCCACAATAGAAGACCGTTCTTCTTCTGAAATTGTTTGCTCCAATACAGTTTCGATTGCGAATAATCTTCCGTTCGGCTTCAGCACTCTTTTGAGCTCACGAATAGCGGAGGCAACATTGGTAAAGGAAAGGACGGATTCGGAGAGGGCCATATCAAAATGCTTATCCGGGTAGGGGAGATTTTCAGTGTCTCCGTGTTTGGCTTCAATCGGTAGATTTAAACTTGAGAACCTTTGCTGGGCTTTCTCCACCATTATGCTGCTGTTGTCTAAGGCACTAACACTGGAGCCGAATTGCTGAGCTAGGTAAGCAGCAGTTTGCCCCGTGCCGCATCCTGCGTCCAGAAGTATTGTATCACTACTGATTTTCTCCTCATCCAAGATTTTCTTCGTTAATTGTAATCCGCCGGGATGGGCGCCACCCACTCCAAATAATGCGAGACAATCAAGATATGTGTAATTCAAACGTAACCCCTGCCTTTATATGACATCATTGCAATATGCTATGAATACAGAAAAGTTTTGTGCCAATAGTCTTCATACTGAATAAATTGGTGGTGTTAGGGGGGAGGAAATGAGCGTAATCAGAACGGATGAATGGCTGCTTGAAAATTATGAAGATCCACTCGCACTTTGCGAGAAGCTAACTGCACTTTTTGCTGACGCTTCTGCAGCTGAAATATATGATTACTTCATACGGCATGGCATGTACCGTCCGATAAGGAAAAAGCGTAAACAGCTGGATCAAAAGGTGTGGGAGATCGTGCGGCAGGACGAGGCATTTCTGCAAAAGGAGTGGGAAGGTCCGGATATACCTATCTATATCTTCCCTTCAGATGCCCGTAATAAATGGCTGCAAAAGCAATTGGGCGGTAAATCCGGTTTAGCATTCAAGGATAAGCTCTTTTTATTTTTATCACCAGAAAATACAGAAGAGGAGATAAAAGCAATATTCACGCATGAGTATAATCATGTTTGCCGACTGAATCGCTTTGATAAGAGCGAAGAGATGTACACTTTGCTGGATGCGATTGTATTAGAGGGGATAGCTGAAAATGCTGTTACGGAAAGATTGGGAGAGGAACTGACTGCCAGGTGGGCATCGTTTTATCCGGATAAGAAAATCGAGAAAATGTGGTCTGATTATATTGTTCCGAAGCAGGAGCTTTTGCCGAAGGATGATGAATATCAAGCTATTTTATTTGGTCATCGCAGGTATCCAAAGATGCTAGGGTATTGTGTTGGTTATCATGTAGTCAAAAATTATATGGAAAGATACAGCTTATCCAGTGAAGACTTGCTGTCTGTCGAAGCCAGTGTAATTGCCGGAGATATGTAAGGGTTTATGGAGCTTATGCTTACATATCCTGTGAGAACTCCGGAGACATGGACATGAAGAAAGCCCGGCTGCACCAATTCCAGGCTTTTTCATGCTGTCATACGGTAATCAAATTTATATGGAATACGGCTATATAGTCAGATCCAGAATAGAGAAAGCAAGGCTATTCCTGCGATGGCTCCAAAAGCTACTCCAAAACCAAAGCCAAAGCCGCGCCCAAAACCACCGCCATAACCGCCGCCATACCCATTTCCGTAGCCTCCGTAACCGAAGCCTCCTAGATTTCTGGAGCGGCCCATAGGCTGCAAATATACACGATCCCGGTCTACCCGCTGGATGATTCCTCTATGGACTTTTCCGTCATGGCAACGGATTTCAACAGCTTTACCGGTATACTTTTGGCATAATGAACGATATTGTCCAACTGACATATCTTCACCTCCATTATTTTAGGATACAGGGTATTATATGTCCTTGATAAAATATTGAAGGGTACAAGTATCTTAGGGGTTTAGCGGAATCTTGGTGAACAGCACATAAAATGCTGAAATGCTGGTGTTAGTAGAAATGACGAGCCCGGAGACGAAATTAGGATTTGACAAAAAATCTAACAAGGAATAGAATAATGACTATTCAACAGAATCTAAATAACTTAATAATAGAGCTATGAATGCTATGGATCACACTATAGCAGGAGCAGCTTCTGGAGAGACCGCCATTTGCGCGGCGCCGAAGGGTTCACAATCTCAGGCAAAAGGACAGAAGAGTATCGGATATGTATTTGTGTTGTGCTGCGCGCGTATGACCAATAGTATTTGTTATTCTTGTGATCAAGAGATTGGAGAGCCTCCAATCTCTTTTTTTATTGGGTTGAAATGAAGGAGGAGCTAGAGTTGGCACAACAAGAGTTAAAGAGGGACTTATCCAATAGACATGTACAGCTTATCGCTATTGGCGGTACGATTGGTACCGGATTATTTTTAGGATCTGGAAAAGCAATACAGCTGGCAGGTCCCTCTATCATCTTTGCTTATTTGATCGTAGGTATAGCGCTGTTTTTCGTGATGCGAGCACTAGGGGAACTGCTGTTATCGCAAGCAGGCTATCAATCTATTACAGACATTGCCGAAGACTATCTCGGACCTTGGGCATCGTTTTTGACGGGATGGACGTATTGGTTTTGCTGGATCATGACAGCGATGGCAGACGTAATAGCTGTCGGGGTGTATGTGAACTATTGGTTTGATATCCCGCAATGGATACCTGCACTTATCTGTGTAGTCGTTTTATTAGGGCTTAATCTATTAACGGTAAAGCTATTCGGGGAATTGGAGTTTTGGTTTGCCTTGATCAAGGTAGTGACGATTCTTGCGCTAATTGGAATAGGTATTTTTCTGTTGGTGATTGGATTCCAGACAGATGCAGGAACCGTATCGGTTACAAATTTGTGGGAGCATGGCGGACTGTTTCCAAATGGAATCTCCGGCTTCTTGCTAGCCTTCCAGATGGTAGTCTTTGCATATGTCGGAGTGGAACTGATTGGGGTATCAGCAGCCGAAACAGCCAACCCAGCTAAGAACATCCCATCTGCGATCAATAAGATACCATTACGAATTCTATTTTTCTATGTTGGAGCACTACTCGTTTTATTAATGATAAACCCATGGACAGAGCTGAATGCAGCAGAGAGTCCGTTCGTAAAAACATTTAGTTTGGTTGGTATCCCAATCGCTGCAGGTATCATCAATTTCGTCGTCTTAACATCCGCAGCATCAGCCGGGAATAGCGGCATGTTTTCCACAAGCCGCACCTTATATAATTTAAGCAAGCAAGACCAGGGGCCATCCCAGCTTGCTAAACTGAATAAAAAGCACGTCCCAGCGAATGCCTTATGGCTATCAGCGATTGTCGTATCAGTAGGAGCGCTCTTAAGCAAACTCATCCCAGAACAAGCCTTTGGAATTGTCACAAGCATTAGTGCTATCTGTTTTATCTGGGTTTGGAGCATCATTCTTATCTGTCATATTAAATATAAGAAAACACGTCCGAAATTGCAGAAGAAATCAACATTTAAGGCACCATTTACGCCGTTTGTGAACTATGCTGTGCTGGCGTTGTTTGCAGGGGTTCTTGTTATTATGTTGGTTGCTGATGAGACACGGCCCGCGTTGTTGCTGACGCCGGTGTGGTTTGTTTTGTTGTTTGGGTTGTATTGGGGGAGAGTAAATAAAGAATAAAAAAATTATATAGTAAGTAAAGTGAGAAATGATATCTAGCTGAATTAGTTTGATATCTAACAAACATAGATAGAATTACCAACCCAAGGATCGGTGATTCTATCTAACTATAAGTTAAGTTTATTTAACGAATGACCACAGCATAACGTAAGAGTAGTATCTCAGAGTACCAGTTTTAAGGCATCAACTAACATCGCATCGAAGGATTCGAATGATTGAATGTGCGTGCCGGAGGGCTTATCAAGTTCTACATATCTGGTTTCTTTTGTGTCATAAGCGTACCACGCGGTATCAGAGTCACCAAAAAATATATACTGCTTCTGCCAGTCATTTTCATACCACAATTCGTTTGTTTCTATAAAGCCATGAACATCTTCAGTTACTGGATTATCCAGAAAAGATTCATCTACCCCATAAATTACAAGACCATTAAAGTCTAAGCCATTTACATTTTGTAAAAAATCTAGATAACTGTCAGGTATAAACACTTGATCTAATTTCTCTTTTAGACTATTGATCATTTTTGTGATTTCACCCTTTGTTGCAGGTTCACTGAGTGTACTGTCATATTCTTTTTCTATACTTGCTATTTTATTCAGTAATTCTTTCCATCTAGTCATAAAATCTTCCTTTCTGTTATTTAAATTGTTCAGGTGGATAAATTTCATTTTTAAACATAGGCCAGTTTATTTTCTTGCTTTGTGACGGTAGTAAGTCTCTTGTCAAAGAGTTTTGCTCATTGGTTACTACTTTGTGATATGGATCATTTTTTATTAATACAAGGTTTGAAAAATCATTAGTACCTCCATCATCTAATGGAAGGTTATGATGTACTTGCCACCCTTTGGGGTTAAGCCCGTTCTTCATTCTAGCTATATCATTCTCATTTAGACCTGCTTTTTTAAGGTATTCTACTCTTACTGGATCTGTTGAAAATTCTTTTAGGTAGTTCTTTCTTATTGAGCTATTAAATTTCCTTCTCAGCATAGCTGTCTCTTCGGGCAGTCTCTTGGTATAAGTAATCTCTTCTACTTTTACATCTTTTAGATGTATTTTTTCTCCTTTTAATGTACCAATAAACGAGTCATCTTGTTTAGCTCCACTAGCACTTTTTATTTTATTATCCGTACCTTCTTTTACTTCTTTGGATCCTTTTTTAACAGCAGACTTACTATCCCCAAGCTCATCAATGTACTTAGCAAAGTCGGAAATCCCTTCGCCGCCCTTTTTAAGAACCTTCGCCCCTTTACCCCAAGGTGTAAGCATCCCTAGTGCAAGCAATCGTTCCCCTTTAGTTGCATTTGAATCAAAAACTGTGAAAAAATCTTCGGTGAAGAAATCCCATGTACCCTTTGCGAATTTATCGAACCCGGATGGAGGTGCAGAACGCGGATCGGGAATCTTATCAACAAATTCAAAGGATACGCCATCATCGTGCTTGTATTCACGGACAATTCTTCCGTCTTTAAGCGTGTAATAAGTTCCATGCCATTCAAAATGACCATCTGAAACATATTCTTCGTTCTTCTTATAAGGAAACAGCTTTTCAAATTCTTCAGCCGTTATCTCCGCTTTCTCACCAGTCGCAAGAGCATTTCTGCCTTTTGCCATCAGCTTAAACTCGTTATGATATGAGAAAAACTCACTGTTGAATTGGGTTATATTAAACTTATCTACAGTAATACTATTCTTATCAATCGCACTCCTCAGTTTAGACACATAGGTCTTCATCTGCTTCATATCATCTTCGGAGTTATCCAGCTTACTGGTAGCATTCGAGTCCATTTCGTACATATTATCAACGTTTTTAGTGATTCTCTTTTTTGCATCGGCAATGGAATCTAGAAAAACATCATCCTTCACATGTGATACGGATGCTAGATCACTGACACTATTAAGCTGCTGATTGATTGCGTCAGTTGTAGCTGATAGGCTGTCCTGTGCTTTCTGCATTTTACTGGTCAGTTCTCCTTCCAAAAACTCCTGGCGGATAAAGCCGCTTTCGTTCGGTTCGAAGGAGAGGACTTGCTCATTGACGGTGCTTAGTGCTTCTTCATATTGTACCAAAAAGCTTTCCATGAATTCGAGGAAGGGCTTGTGTGCTTCTTCATAGAAGGAGCGGATGGAATCTGCGGTGTTTCCTGCGAATCCGTCATGAAGGGTTGTAATGCCGTTAAGAGCTTGCTTGACTTGTTCGACGCTTTCTTTTGTTTTGCTGATGAAATCCTTGGTACTGTCAACTTGCTGCTTAATGTCTCGAACATCTAGATTTTTAATGTTGTTCACCACCTGATTTTTCCGTTAGCTATTGTCCTAGTTTGATTATAATAAAGGAAAATTTTGGTGTAAGGGAAAACAGGAAAAACACATCTATATTACCAGTAATCTAAAGAGTTTTTGGGTAATGAGTCCTTGGGAAGCACTTTTGCAATGAATACTATGTAAAGGACACGTAAAAAACACGTTGATGTTGTAGCTTATATAAAAATAAGCTATTAAATTAAAGAGAGGTTCTACTAATCACTATTATGTTTAGTCTAGAGAAAAACGACATGAATAAGATGTTTATAGAACTTGCAATAATGAATTCCAATCCGGAATACAATCTAGTAACTAGAAATAGAAAATCAATTACTATAGCAGATATAAAAACGTCATTTGCTAAGGCGCAATCCTATAAAATGAGACGTATGCTCATCAAAAATGACCACGAGTATATTGGGATCGTCGATTTTACGATGAAAAATCCTTTAGATAATACACCTTGGATAGAGTCATTTGTCATTCATAAGAAGTTTCAGGGCTCGAATACCTCAAAGCAAGCTTATGATTATTTTGAAAGTTTGTTGCGCCGGCAAACGAATACGTGTCGGCTTGCGGTATATAAAAGGAATAAATCAGCTGTTTGTTTTTGGGGAAGGATGGGCTATACGCCGTATGAAATGAAAGTGCGCGAAGGCAAGGTATGTCTTCTCATGGAGAAACGATACTAATCCCCAGCCATTATGAACGGTGAAGTATAAAAATGGATTGATCACTTGGATCAATCCATTTTTATTTTAGAAATCAATATGCCCGAGCAAACCAAACTGTATGTTTTGCTTCCTTGCCGCAATGCAGGCAAGTGTTTTTAGTTGCTGGCGGGTCAAACGGAATGTTCCGTGTAGTGAATTTCGTTTCTTCTTTTACGCCTTCCTCGCAAGCATCATCTCCGCACCAGCCTGCTAGAACCCAGCCGGGAATTTGACCGTTCTGTTCGGACTCTGCCAGATGCTGCTTCAGTTGTTCCATTGTATTGATGTGCGTATGGGAATGCTCTGCGCGGAATGCTTTTGCTTTCTCGAATAGTCGAGTTTGCATCGTTTCAAGTTCTTTTTGAATGTTCTCGACTACAGATTCTAAAGCTACGGCTGCTTTTTCACCTGCATCGCGAGCTTTCATCAAAGCTTGGTTATTCTCTAAATCACGTGGTCCTAGTTCGATGCGAACAGGGACACCTTTTAGCTCCCATTCATTGAACTTAAAGCCAGGAGATTGATCTGAATCATCAAGACGAACGCGGATACCCTGTGCTTTTAGAGCTGCAAAGATTTCGTCTAGCTTCTCCATAATCGCAGGGTTCTTCTTCCATGGACCAACTGGAATCAACACAACTTGCGTCGGTGCGATTCTCGGCGGCAAAACAAGTCCTTGCTCGTCGCCATGGACCATGATGACGGAACCAATCAGACGTGTGGATGTACCCCATGATGTTGTATGCACGTGCGTGTGCTTGTTCTCTTTGTTCAGATATTTGATATCAAAAGCTTCCGCAAATTTTGTTCCTAAGTAGTGGGAGGTACCAGCTTGTACGGCTTTTCCATCCTTCATCATTGCTTCGATAGAGAAGGTGTCGACTGCCCCGGCAAAGCGTTCAGATGGCGTTTTTTGTCCATCGTAAACAGGAATTGCGAGCAATTCTTCCACGACTTGTTTGTAGATGCTGAGCATTTGCATCGTTTCTTTACGTGCATCTTCTTCATCTACGTGAGCCGTATGACCTTCCTGCCATAGGAATTCAGATGTGCGGATGAATGGTAGAGTTTTCTTCTCCCAGCGGAATACATTCGCCCACTGGTTGATTAGTACAGGAAGATCACGATAGCTCTTAATCCAGTTAGAGTATAAATGGCCAATCATCGTTTCCGATGTCGGACGCAATGCCAGACGCTCTTCTAACTGTTCACCAGCAGCTTCAGTCACCCAAGGAAGCTCCGGAGAGAAGCCTTCAATATGATCCTTTTCCTTTTGGAAGAAAGATTCAGGAATTAGCATAGGGAAGTAGGCATTACGGTGACCAGTTTCTTTGAACCGCTTATCCATTTCTTCTTTAATATGCTCCCAGATTTCATAGCCATCCGGCTTGAATGCGATACTGCCGCGGACCGGCGTGTAATCAATTAAATCAGCTTTTTGAATCGTATCAATATACCACTTTGTAAAATCGTTTGTCTTTTGGGACATTGTTTTTCCTCCTTAAAATATAAAAAGCATAGAGAGTCCAGAAAGGACGTCTCTATGCTTAACAGACGTGGTACCACCTTAGTTCAACTTAATATAAGATATTAAGTCCTCTACGTTTGTAACGAAACGACTCGGTTAGTTTTTATCTAACATCTCCGTGGCAGGTTTCAATAAGAAGGGGTGATATAGCTCTCAGCCAATGCTATATTTTCTGTTTCACAATCCTTATTTACTTGGTCACATCATTGATTGGTTATTTATAATTTAATATAGCAAGTTGTTCGGTGGAATTCAATAACATATACCATCCTAAAAATATAGCTTAGTAGTTACATAAGGAGATAATAGGAAAAACACATACATTTTACCAGGATTAAACGAGTTTTTGCGAAAAAAAACAAGGCAGAAGCCTTAGTGATTTTATATAGCGAATCCTATACTGTGAAGTTGAGTATGCTTAAAAAAGGAGTCCATTATGTCACTATTTAAAAGAAAAGCCACTATTAATGAAGAGACATTAATAAAGCTCATACGGAAACTTGAGAAGACTTTCGTCGCAAAGGACATAGACAAGCTAACTGATATGTTTCATCCAGACCACAGGGATATGTCATTTTTGAACCATTTCAGCTTAATGATGACCTTCCAGATTTATAATGTCGAATCACAGTTACTTAACTTTGAAATCTTGGAACAATCGGAGCAGGAAGCCGCATTTACTTATACGCGTAAGCATATGTACACGTGTGTCAATGAAGCGGATGAGAATGGGGATAATCCGAATAATATAACCAGTTTCTATGTACAGGTGCAGGCAGAAGGGAGGAATATCTGGGTCACAAGATATCAGAAGTATAGTGAGGTATTCCTTGATGGAAAAGGCGATAGGCTGCCAGATGCAAAGTCAGTTGTACCGGCTCGAGCTGATTACTTTGAAAACATGGAGCGTTTCCTTCCGGCATTTACATTGGAAAACTTACTTCCTGTTACTTATACAATGTACAACGGTAGTGAAATGCTTATGTACACCTCAGCTGAGGAAATATACGCATATAACACAAAAGAAACATTCACGATCGATTATTATGAAGAAATGGAAGCACCGTCTATAGCAGATCATACGGCGACCTATCTTCAATCCAATGAGATAGAGTTTGGGGAAGTGTTAGCGCAGGAAAAGAATTATTGCATTGTAGAAACGAAAGTTAGAAAAAAAGGATGTCTGCAGCATGAGATCGTGCTTAGTATTTCTGCTGCAGATGGATTCTATATGATGCGGTATGTAAAGGATGATAATGATAATCTGATTGAACCAAATAGACGTAAAGAGTGGGTGAAACAGATGCTGGCTGCTACATCATATATTTAATTAAGTATCTAAGATGAAAGTTGTTAAGTGTCGTAACGATTCAACTAATGGGTATTTAATCGTTCCAGAAAAAAACGAAAGACCTTTATAGATGCAGATAAACAAGCACCCAGCTTCCAATAACGAATACACTGTAAACGTTAAAGGATATAAGTATGGGGGAGAAGTTCATGTATTATTTCAATAGAGAATTTCCTAATCAGGTTCCAAATCACAACACTTATATAACACCAGAGGATACATATCTCAGACAAAATTACAATCCATCCTATGGATATGTGCAACACAACAATCAGCCAAAGGAATGTTATACACAAAGAGAAGTTGAATTGATGCGTAATGAACGGAGCCTTTGGGAAGAGCATGTTGCTTGGACGCGAATGGCTATCATCAGTCTTACTTTCAATTTGCCAGATGTGAATTTTGTTTTAGCGCGTCTCTTGAAAAATGCGGAGGATATGGGGAATATGTTCCGCCCGATTTATGGAGATAATGCTGCCAACATGTACGCAGCACTAATTAAAGAGCATCTCTTGGTGGCAGCAGATCTGGTGAAGGCTGCGATCGCGGGCAATACTCAGGCTGCAAATGAAGCAGAAAGAAAATGGTATGAAAATGCGGAAAAAATAGCTGTTTTCCTTAACAGTGTAAACAGGTTTCTGCCAGTGGAGCAGGTGAGAGGAATGTTTTATCAGCATTTGGCCCTAACGAAGCAGGAAGCTGTATACATGATCAATAAGGATTACGAAAAGGACATTGCAGTATATGATCAAATTGAAAAACAAGCAAGAGAAATGGCTGACATGATTTCGGACGCTATGATAAAACTATATCCGGATTTGAGAGGCTGAGCTGGAATTCCAATTGGTACTGAAGTGGCTGAATTACAGCCGCTTTTTTTGTTTTTCTCTATAAGGAAATCATCCTTATCTCAAATTGAAATTATTTTTCTGTCAATCCCACATTTTACTTGTTTAAATTTGAAAAATATAGCCGATATATGTTAAGCCACTGTAAACGGGAAACGCATCATTATTACATTCGAGCTAATTTCACGGCGGTAGTGGTTAGAAAACTTCAGGAGGGTGACTAATGAGAGTCATCAATCGTCTTAAGCTTGGCACAAAAATTAATTTACTTGTGTTAACAGTAGTCCTACTATTCGCTGGAATTATCTCGTATGTGGTAATGAATAATATGACGCATGGAATGAAAGGAATTGCATTAGAAAAAGCTAAATCGGATTTGCAGCTTGCCGAAGAATATATTGATGCAGTTCATCCCGGTTCCTGGGAAATCAGGGATGGTGCCTTGTACAAAGGTGAAACCAAAATGAACGACAACTTTGATCTTGTTGATCGAATAGGGGAATTGACAGGGGATACCGTAACGATCTTTCAACAGGATACTCGTGTTGCTACGAATGTAATGACAGATGGGGAACGCGCTGTCGGAACACAGGTTTCAAATGCAGTTAAACAAGCTGTTATTGAGAAGGAAGAAAACTATTATGGGGAAGCTGAGGTAGTCGGGAACAGTTACCAGACAGCTTATTCACCAATAAAAAATGACCAGGGAGAAGTTGTTGGCATATGGTATGTCGGGGCTTCGGATAGCATGGTTGCATCAAGTATTGCTGATTTCACAAAAATATTCCTTGCAGTCTTGGTCATCGTGGTGATTGTAGCCATCGTGGTGGTACTGTTCTTCACCCGAGGTATTAAGAAAAGACTGGGTCGCATCTCTCAGGCGATGCACAATGCAGGTAAAGGTGATTTTTCTGATGTTGTTGAGGATTCTTCAAACGATGAAATTGGACAGCTGACAATGAATCTAAGCGAGATGCGAGAGAATCTGTCAGATATTATGAAAACAATCGCTGAGACATCTGATCAAGTTGCGGCTTCATCTGAAGAATTGACGGCTAGTGCAGAAGAAAGCTCTAAATCTGCAGAACTCATAGCCGCGGCAACTCAGACAGCAGCTAATGGTACAGAGCTCACCATGCATCATGTGGAAGAAGTAGTAGCGTCTGTTGAGCATATGCAGACACGTGTAAAAGAGGCACAAACGAACAGCCAATCGATCATGTCATTATCAAATACTGCATCCCGCAATTCGCAGGATGGAACTGAAGCTGTGCTTGCTGTTGTAAAACAGATGAGTGAAATCAATAACTCTGTTACCGAAATTGGTTTATTCGTTAATGGGCTAGATAAAAAATCAAAAGAAATCGGGACAATTGTCAATTTGATCAGTGATATTTCAAATCAAACGAATCTACTGGCGTTGAATGCGGCAATTGAAGCCGCCAGAGCTGGTGAGCAAGGCAAAGGCTTTGCTGTAGTTGCGGATGAAGTAAGAAAACTAGCTGAGCAATCGGCTAATTCCACACAGCTGATTGCTTCTCTCATTTCGGATATCCAAATAGAAACAGATAAAGCTGTTTCAGCCATGCAGCACGGTGCAGAAAATGTGGAAGAAGGCATCCGAAAAACAGAAAACGTAAATGATTCATTCCAGTCTATCAAACAGGCTATTGATCAAGTGACAAACAACGTCCAAGAAGTCTCTCAAACAATTAAAGGAGTCTCAGCCGGAAGTAAAAGCATTGTAGGAGTAATGGACAAAGTCAAGATGACTGCACGTGAAAATGCTGAATCCAATGAAACGAATGCAGCTGCATCACAGCAGCAATCTGCCGCTATGGAAGAGATTTCTGCTTCGTCAGAAGCTCTTTCGGGAATGGCGATGGATTTACAAGCAGCATTGGCGAAATTTAAATTCTAAAGGAACAGCCTCCTGTATATAGGAGGCTGTTTTTTATTTGGGGACCATGTCAAAGATCAGAAATAAAACAAAATCAGCTCTAGTTTTCCCGTATACTGTACGTATATAAAATGTGATACCTCGAGAGAAAGAAGTGAAAAAATGAATGAATCGATACTGCTAGTTGAGGACGATACACAAATTAATGAGATGGTCGCCACTCATTTAAAGAAGGAAGGATATACGGTTTTCTCCGCATTTGACGGGCAGGCGGCGTTGAATCTGTTTGCGCAGGAAAGTGTAGATCTAATTATTCTTGATTTGATGCTGCCTGCTTATAACGGGCTGGATATTGTGCAGCTGATCAGGCGTGAGAGCATGCTGCCGATACTTATCATGTCTGCGAAGGATAGTGATGTGGATAAGGCGCTGGGTCTTGGATTTGGTGCAGATGATTACATAGGAAAGCCATTTTCGCTCATTGAATTAACCGCGAGGGTGAAGGCGGCGCTGCGGCGGTCGAAGCAGTATAGTCAGCCATACGAAGAGAAGGAGCAAGTCGTGAGTGTGCATGATTTACGTATTGATTTGAATAACTTCTCTGTCAGCAAAAAAGGGGAGCCTGTTAATCTGACAGCAAAGGAATTCCAGATTTTACGCTTGCTTGCAACAAGTCCAAATCAAGTATTCACAAAAGGACAGCTGTTTGAAAGTGTGTGGAAGGAAGCCTATTACGGGGATGATAATGTCATTAATGTCCATATCCGCAGATTGCGGGAGAAGGTTGAGGATGATGCATCTGCTCCTAAGTATATAAAAACGATATGGGGCATTGGTTACAAGATGGAGATAAACACATGATTTATGTTGTTGCCTTTTTGGTAGTGTGCATAGGTATTTTGCTGTTTCTGCACTTTCGGACAAAGAAGAAAATGAGCAGGCAACTGCAGTATATGACCGAGAAACTCAAAGCTATCACTGCAACGGATTCCGCTGAGCGGTTATTGCTCGTGACGGAAGATCAGCGTTTGCGCGATTTGCTGAACGAGATTAATAATTTGCTGGATTTTCACCAGGAATCCATGGCAGATCTGGCGCGCCTCCGGATATCCACCAATCGGATGCTCTCGAATGTTTCGCATGATTTGAAAACACCGCTCACTGTTATTTCTGGATATATAGAGACGATTCAGCATGACAAGCAGTTTAGTGCGCAAGAGAGAGAAGTGCTTCTGGGCAAGGTTCAAGTAAAGGTTATGGAGGTTGCGGGATTGATCAATACCTTCTTTGACCTGGCGAAGCTCGAATCAGAGGATTGGCAGCTGGAAATGGAACGGATTCAGCTGAACGAGATTTGCCGCAAAGCGATACTTGGCTATTACGATACGTTAACAAGTAAGGGATTTGCCGTACATATTGATTTGCCAGAGGAGTCGATTTATATAGAAGCAGATCCGGCTGCGCTGACACGTATTTTGGAAAATCTATTGTCCAATAGCATTCGCTACGGGAAGGATGGAAAAACCGTTGGGATGACCTTGCGTCAGGACGAGGAGAACGTCTATATAGAGGTGTGGGATAAAGGAAGAGGAATTCAGGAAACTGATAAAGATCGGATTTTCGAGCGGCTTTACACAGGGGAGGATGCGAGAACCTCCACAGCGCAGGGCAGCGGTCTTGGGCTGATGATCGCCAAGCGCTTGACGGAGCAAATGCAGGGGAAGATCCATTTCACCAGTATACCAAATACGAAAACCACCTTTACACTTACATTCCCGAAGCCCAAAATAAACGATTACAGCAAACTTAAGAAAGTCGTAAGGATTCCGTAAGTGGAATGACAGTTTCCTTTGGTAAAGTGAAGGAAATCAACGAAAAGGGGTTAGCTTATGACATATGCTATCAGAACGCATCAGCTGACAAAGGGATATCGCGGGAAGGACGTTGTTTCCAATGTCAGTATGAATGTGAAGCGCGGCGAAATATATGGATTCCTCGGTCCGAATGGAGCGGGGAAAACGACCATCATGAAAATGATGACCAGCCTCATCAAACCAACTGCTGGGGACATAGAGGTGCTCGGGACGAGGCTGCAAGCCAATTCTCATGAAGTACTTAAACGAATAGGCTGTATCATTGAATATCCTATTTTTTACGATAAACTATCTGCCGGAAAGAATCTGGAGATCTATTGTGAATATATGGGCTACTACAAGAAGGATGCTATCTCGGAAGCGTTGGCATTAGTGAATCTGAAGAATGTGAAAGACATTCCGGTCAGAGAATTTTCGCTTGGAATGAAACAGAGATTGGGAATTGCGAGAGCAATCGTGACAAAGCCAGAGCTATTGATTTTAGATGAGCCGGTGAATGGCTTGGATCCGATCGGCATGCAGGAGCTGCGGGACTTGTTTTACAAGCTCAGCAGACAGTACGGTATCACGCTTTTGATCTCCAGTCACATTCTTGGAGAAATCGAGCAAATTGCCGATACAATCGGGATTATCCGTGAAGGCAAGTTGATTGAAGAAACATCCATGGCAGAAATACGAGGCAATCACACAGAGCATATCGAGCTTTCGGTATCCGACTATCCAAAAGCAGCTTATGTATTGGAGCATGAGCTTCAAGCGAAAAACTTCCAAGTGAAAGAAGAAGAGGATCTGATCAACGTCTACGATCCTGCTATCTCCCAGAACGATATTATACTGGCGATGGTTCGTAATGGCGTCGAAATCGGGAAGATCAACAATAAAAATTTATCACTGGAAGGCTATTTCATGCAGCGGATGGAAGGGAGCAAAAAACATGCTTAATCTGATGAGGTTAGAAATGAAGAGAATGAACTTCCTAACAGTAGGTGTGACATTCCTTTCAATAAACGCTGGAATACTTGGTATCCTTCTATTGCTTGGAGTTGATACGGAAATAACCGCTGATTCTATTGCCAGCGCAGATGAAATTATGATGTTTATTGAGGTTATGGCGGTAGCTGCATTTGTCATTTATGCCTCGGTTCTGCTATCGAACATGGTTATTGAGGAGTTTAAGAGTAAAACGATAACAGTCCTGTTCACGACACCTGTTAGTCGGAAGCAATTGCTCATGGCTAAAGTGATTGTCATAAGCTTATTAACATTTGTATTGTTTCTAGTATCGGTATTTCTGCTATCGATTATTTTCGGTCTGCTGAATAACATATACGGAATCTTGTGGTTTTCATTCCCGATCAATCTACTATGGGAAAACACGGGGCATCTGTTGGTCACTGGGATTTCAGTGGCGGGAATGTCGCTTATTCCATTGTTTTTCGGAATGAGGAAATATTCTGTACCTGCTACGATCACATCCTCAATTTTGATTATTGTTATTTTATCTTCTTCGATTAATAGCGATGGCACGAATTTATTCTCTTTCACTGCTGTGCCGGTAGTGCTTGGTATCATAGGGTTCATCATTGCTTATCTTGTTATTGGTAAGGCAGTGAAGAAAGACTTCTAGGTATGGCAGATTTTTGTATGGTAGGAAGAGCAGATATGAGATATAAACGGCATCCAGATAAGGGGATGCCGTTTTTGTATGGGCGATACCTTGAATCATGAATAATACAAGTTCACGTTTATATCCTGATCATGGTTGCCGAACCCCTGACCAAATAACGTCAGTCCCCCAACATGCTTAGCATCAGGCTCAACTGCAAGCTTAATTTCTATAAGATGATGCGATTCAAGTCCTAGATCCTCAATAGTCACGTCAGACAAAAACTCTCCGTCAATATGAGTAGACCCATGATTGATTCGCAGATGCTTCAGCAAACCGTATTGACTGTTTGTATCCTCCCACCAGTCTGGTGTATAAAAACCTCTTACATCCGAGAAGTTCCCTGGACATGTCCACGTGCCTACTTTGATGTTATTGATATAAAAGCTGATATCGCTCGGCCAGACATTATTGGAACCGGGGAATTCAGATGCTATTTCCAAGCTGATTTCAAGCATCTCTGGTTTTTCACTTTTCTTTAATAGATTCGGCACTTTATATACCACATAGCCCGAAGAGAGCCACAGTAAAGAAGCATCCATACGTCCGCCGTCCATGAAATATTTCGGATCATCAAGTCTGCCAATTATCTTTTCAGTGCTTGCTAGTCCGCAGGTTGGCTGGACGGAATAATCCGTATAGTGGCCAAGTTTTAGATGGGTCATCCTGTTTTCAAATTTCGAATAGATTTTCTTTGGCAGCTTGATTTCGATATTATCCACATTCAGCTGGATTATCTTCTGCTGGCCGGATTTTCCGATTGCCTTGGAAGAAGTAACTAATTGAGCTTGCTCTAGTTTTTGGATATGTCGGGTAACAATCGCATTGCTGATTTCGAGTTTGGCAGCAAGCTGACTGATATTCAGGTCCTCGACAGAAAGCAATTCAAGTATTTTCAAGCGTGTTTCGCTCGCTAAACACTCATAAACATTTAATGATTTTTGACTAAGATCAAGCTGCATGCTGTTACCTCCGGCTGTTTTTTTCTAATTGTCCCGCTTGTTGCGTGAAAAGACAATTGGAGTTTTTATATTTTATTTATTTCCAGTTAACGAAAGACTTCCTGAGGGTTGTCGTAATAGCTTTTTTTATTGATTAAGTTTTGTCATTGCGTGTTATTAACTGAAAAGACAATTAAATTGTGTGTTGACAACAAAGGTTTTGTAATCAATAATACAAATTGTAAGCACTTTCATTATAACTTAATTAACCAATTAGTTAAAGTGTAAAGGGGGTGATAAAGATTTATCAGTAGCCTTCCGCTTTCATCTTTAATGCATATTCTCTGAATGGAACAAGAGTTGGTTAAAGATGGTTTCTCGTGATCGTTCATATTGATAACGCTTACATTCTTAATCTGCTTGAATCAAGGGGAGATCAAAATCAGAAAACGAATCAGCGCAAAGATATTGGTGATTGCAATAGCAGCTGCTGTTATTTCAGTCATAGGGATAAGGAGCGTTCTTTCGATGATACAAGAAAAGAAAATGGCTTATACCAACCCAGTAGAAGGGATAACGAATATCGGTGATCCGTTTGTGTTAAAGGATGAGGATTCAGATAAGTATTACATGTATGCTACCTCGGCTGCTTCTATAGGTTTTCGGGTTTGGGAGTCGGATAATATGGTCGACTGGGAAGAAGAAGGGCTGGCATTTGATAGTACGGAGCAGGAGAAGCAATGGGCAACCGGTGACTTTTGGGCACCTGAGGTTATCAAGCACGGTGACCAGTATATGATGACGTACAGTGCCCGCAATAAGGATGGCAGCTTGCGAATCGCTGTAGCTTCCAGCTCCGATCCGCTAGGTCCGTTTACAGATATGAATGCGGATATCATTCAAGAACAAGGCTCTTATATAGATGGTCATATTTTTATCGATGATGGAATTCCGTATTTATATTATGTGAAAGACTGCTCGGAAAACATCATAGACGGAAATCATGTAAGTCAAATATTCGTACAGGAGATGACGGAGGATCTGACAGCGTTAAAAGGAGACCCTCAATTATTGTTGCAGCCGGATCAAGAATGGGAAGGACTCCAGGATGACTATCAATGGAATGAAGGGCCGTTTGTGCTGAAGGAAGAGGATAAATATTATCTCATGTACTCGTCGAATTACTTTGCAAGTGCTGATTATGCTGTCGGATATGCAGTTGCGGATAATCCAAGGGGTCCTTTTAAAAAGGCGGAAGAAAATCCGGTTCTGGCTAAGGACTTGGAGAACGGAATATCTGGTCCAGGGCATAACAGCGTGACTATCGGTCCTGACGGAGAGACTTTGTATGCTGTATATCACACGCATACATACCCCGAAGCTCCAAGCGGAGACCGGCGGATGAGTATCGATAAGCTGCATTTTGAGGATGGGAAATTGATCATTGAAGGACCTTCTTATAAAGAACAGAAAATAAGTCTAGGGAGAGAATAGGATGAAGAATTTTAAATTGATCCTTATGTTGATTGTGACAGCTTCTTTGTTTCTGAGTGCCTGCAGCAGCAGTGAGGAGTCATCAGGAAGCAGTTCTAATGAGATCCTTCTATGGAGCAGCACTACTGGACCTGATGGTGACCTTATCAAAAAGAATATCGATCAATACAACGAGACAGATCCGGAATTTAAAGTGAAGCTTGTTTCTATGGAGGGCGGCGTATTTAATAACAAACTATCGACAGTCACCCGCTCTGGTAAGGGGGTTCCGGATATTGCACTGATTGCATCGGAATCGGTATCGACCTTCCAATCGCAGGAAATGCTCGAACCTTGGAATCAATATATTGACGGAACGGACGTAAAACAAGAAAACTACTTAGAGGAAGCTTGGAATGTTGGAAATGTCGATGGAGATCAATTCGGCCTTCCGGCGACAATGGGCAGTTGGGTTATGTACTATAACAAAGATTTGGTTGATGAGTATGCCCCGGGTGCAGTTGATGACGGCATCGTGACATACGAAGAAATCGAAGAAGCAGGTGCGGCAGCGAAAGCAGATGGCATCTACTCTTATGGTTTCTCGTGGGCTATGCAGAACTTCAGCAATCTGTACTATCAGATGGGCGGGAAGTTCTCTGAAAATGGCGAGCCGACCATTAACAATGACACAGCTGTTGCAGCAATGGAACAGTTCAAAAGTCTGCATGATGAAGGCTATATGCCGAAAAATGGTGAGGACGTAAACAAACTCTTCAATAACGGCAAATTGATCTTCCTTCCAGAGGGTACATGGATGTTGTCACAAATGGAAAAGATTACAGATTTTGAATGGGGTCAGACATTTACACCGCAATATGATGCGAACAATGTTATCCAAGGAAGCGGTGCTGATCAGTTCGCTATGTTCAAAAGCAAAGAACGTTCCGAAGAGAAAATTGCAGGTACTGTAGCATTCATTGAATGGCTGCAGACGAATCAGCTGGAATGGATCAAATCAGGGGCAAATCCGACAGCACTAGGTATGCTTGAAAATGAAGAATATCTTGAAATGCCACAATCCTTCCTGTTGAAAACACCAGAAGCCCGCGATGCTGTCACTATTATTACAGAGCCTGGTACATCTTATATCTTCACAGAAATTGATAATTCCGGCTGGGATATGATTCAGGGCAAGGTAGAAATTGAAGACCAGTTAGAAAAGATACAACAAATAGTTAATGACAAGATGAGTCAATAAGCAAACATTGGAGCGGAAGAAGATAAGAATTCTCCGCTCCTCTCTATATCGGGGTGAAAACACATGGCAACTGTAGCGGAGAGAAAGATTGGCAAAGAGCAGACGGTAAAGAAGAAGAAGCTGAATCTCTGGCCGGCACTATTCGTCGGACCCCATATGCTCATTTTTATTATTTTCTTTCTGATTCCTTCTGTTTTTGGCGTTTATATTTCATTTACCAAATGGGATTTATTTTCGAGTCCTGAGTTTGTTGGCTTAGAAAACTATAAGACGATCTTATTCGATGCGGAGTCGAGCTTTTCTGCACAGTTTTACAACGGCTTGGAAAATACATTTATCTTTGTGCTTCTCACTGTCCCATTTTGTATCATTGTTCCGTTACTGATTTCGCTGGCCTTATCCGCGCGTCCGAGATTGAACAAGATGTTTCAGTCGCTGTTTTATCTGCCTTCGCTATTCGCTATTTCAGCTGTGATGATTATCTGGCAGTTCCTCTTCAGTGTGACCTATGGTCCTCTTGCAAACTATTTAAATATAACGACGAATATGCTCGATAATCAACCGAATGCTTGGATTGCTTTGGTGCTCGTCACTGTCTGGTGGACAATCGGCGGAAATATGGTCATTTACTTAGCGGCGCTGAATGGGGTGCCCAAGGATTTAATGGAAGCTGCGGATTTGGATGGAGCGAGTGCATTCAAGAAGTTCATCAAAGTGACCTTGCCGAGCATAAAATATCAGATTTTATTTACGCTGGTGATGACGACTATTGCGCAATTCAATGTATACGGACAGCCATTGATGCTGACAGGCGGAGGTCCAAGTGATTCTACACACGTCCTGCTTATGTACATTCAGCAAAATGCATTTGGCTCCGGTATGTCGATTGCTGGTATCTCCTCGGCGATGGCAGTACTGCTCGGCGTTTGTATCATGGTTGTTTCTGCTGTTCAATTCTATCTGCTTAGAGATCGGGATTAGAGGTGCGTACACATGAAAGGAAATAATAAGACTAAAATCATCGCGTTCATCTTTTTATTAGTGATGGCTGTGCTGTGGGTGTTTCCGTTAATCTGGGCTGTGTTCACTTCTTTCAAATCTGAAGCAGAGATCACGAATGCGGCGGTAAGCTTTTTGCCGATCCATTGGACTGTGAGCAACTACAGCGAATTACTCTTTAATAATGCTTCTACACCGGTAATGAAATGGTTCCTGAACTCACTGATTATCGCAGTCGGACATACCTTGCTGGTGCTGGTGGTTGTTTCGCTTGCGGCATATGGATACACAAGGCTTCAGTTCAAGGGACGGGATCTGTTATTCGGGATGCTGCTGGCATCGATGATGTTTCCTGCTGTTGTGAATCTGATTCCTTTGTACAGCATTGTCGACTCCATCGGGTGGGTGAACAACTTGCTGGCTGTCATTGTCCCAGGGGCAGCCGGGGTATTTAATATCTTCCTTGTACGGCAATTTGTCTTAGGGATACCTAAAACATTCGATGAATCCGCCAAGATAGACGGTGCCAGTGAATTCCAGATTTTCTGGCTGATCATCCTGCCGCTCCTACGACCTGTATTAACCGTTGTGGCATTGTTCAGTTTCACAGGAGCCTGGAATGATTTTCTATGGCCGTCCATTGTATTGAACGATATCGATAAGCTTCCAATTACACCAGGGCTGCAGCTGCTGCAAGGGCAATACATGACATATCCGGGGATCGGAACAGCGGGTGCATTGATTGCTTTGGTTCCGACCTTTCTGCTGTACCTGTTTGCGCAGCGGTATTTCATGCAGTCTATGTCTCTGTCATCAGGTGTGAAAGGATAATGTAATAGGAGGGGAAGCAATGAGCAGGTCGATGGAAAGAAAATTACTCTATGCTGTCAGCGGGTGGCAATTGCTCACAGGGTTCATCACCATTTTCTTTTACGCCTTCTATTGGAAAATGCAGGGAGCAGATACGGGATTGGAGCAGAACGGATTCCAATCCTGGTTCGATAACCTTTATATTTTCTCGGTTACATATGGTCTCTTTTTTGTAGTGATTGCTGTGTTGAATATTATTTTCGCTAGGAAGCTGTTGGGTGATAATACGCTTCAATATAAACTGCCAGTCTATTGGATCGGATTAGCTGCTGTATGCTACTTTTTGTCTGATTACATCAGCTTGATGCTTCTGCTGGTAGTTGCTGTAATGGCTTTGGCCAAAAACAAACCTATTAAACTGCAGACAGATAAATAAATCTTGGATGAGTGAAGGGGAGCAGAAAGAATGAACAGAACAGAATATCCCAGACCGCAATTACAAAGAAAAGAATGGATGAACTTAAACGGTGAATGGGATTTTGCATTTGATGATAGGAATGCAGGGTTGAAGGAAAGGTGGTTCCAAGCAGGGCACGCATTTGACCGAAAGATCAATGTGCCCTTTGCTTATCAGACGGAATTGAGCGGTATTGGGGATATAGCTTTTCATGATCATGTCTGGTATAGACGCGATTTTACCCTTCCTGAAAACTGGGATGGCAAGCGAGTCATTCTTCACTTTGGAGCAGTGGATTACCGAGCTTGGATATATATTAATGGACAGTATGCCGGATTCCATGAAGGCGGTCATGTTTCTTTTTCATTGGATATTACCGAGAACTTAACATGGGAAAAGGAGACAGTTGTTGTACGTGTGGAGGACCCCTCAATGGATGAGACAATCCCGAGAGGTAAGCAATTTTGGCAGGAACAATCAGATGCTATTTGGTACACGCGTACAACTGGTATTTGGCAAACTGTATGGCTTGAGCCTGTTGATGTAACGCGTATATCTAAACTGCGTATGACACCGGACATCGACCGCGGCGATATTATTGTGGAGTACGATGTGACGGGTGAATATGTGCAGAAGAAGGTAGAGATTGAGATTTCTTATAAAGGTGAAAGGATAGCCAAAGATACAGTCGAGCTGATTGATGCTTATAATAAGCGCGCAATCAATCTTTATAACCAGCGTATATTCCGAACTAATTTCCATCATATCGGCTGGAACTGGTCTCCGGAAAACCCTAACTTATTCGATATCCGCATCATCTTGAAAGATGACAATCATGTATTAGATGAAATAGATTCCTACTTCGGTATGCGGAAGGTGCATCAGGAAAATGGTATGGTTTATCTCAACAATAAACCTTATTACCAAAAGCTCGTGCTTGATCAAGGATATTGGCCGGAGGGGCTGCTGACGGCGCCTAGTGATGAGCACTTGAAAAGGGATATAGAATTAGCTTTGGAGATGGGGTTTAATGGCTGTCGAAAGCATCAAAAAGTAGAAGATCCGCGTTTCTTGTATTGGGCGGATAAGTTAGGATTCCTTGTTTGGGGAGAGTGTGCAGCCTTCCCGTCTTACAGTGAAGAAGCTGCGGGTAGGCTATCAAAGGAATGGATTGAAATCATAGAGCGTGATTATAATCATCCGTCTATCGTGGCTTGGGTTCCCGTTAACGAAAGCTGGGGTGTGCCTTTCATCAAGAGCAACAAGCAACAGCAGCATCACTCGTTGGCGATGTATCATCTTATTCATTCCTTGGATCCAACTCGATTGGTTATTTCCAATGACGGCTGGGAGCTGACAAGGTCCGATATCTGTGCAATTCATAACTATAATCACGGTTCCAATGAGGAAAAGGCAAAATATCAGCTATTTAAAAACTCTTTGGCGACGAAGGAATCTATACTGCATGCACAACCAGCTCTTCGCGGTATCTATGCTGATGGTTTCGAGCATGAAGGGGAACCGATTCTGCTGACCGAATTTGGTGGTATTGGATACAAAGTTGGTGAAGACAACGGCTGGGGATATACATCTGTAAAGAATGAAAAAGAGTTTGTAGAAGATTACAGACGAATAATGGAAGCTGTTTATAGTTCCGATATCCTGCATGGGTATTGTTATACACAATTGACAGATGTAGAGCAGGAAATCAATGGATTGTTGACATATAATCGAGAGCCGAAATGTGATCTGAAAGTTATTAAAGAAATTAATGACACTTGGCACGATGTTGTGGTGAAAGTCTAAAGCTGATGTAGAGACTGCTGGCATTTACTAGAGTCAGATTGAGAGAAGTTGTTGACTTTCCTAAAAATTATTGTAATAATATCTTTAATTTGATACTGGTACCTTTAATTCAGTCCCGTGAGGCTGACAAGGACATTCGGAAACTATGCGGAATATTAGGGATAGCTATACCCTTATATCCTCATGTTTAAAGAGGCTTCCTGTCAGTGATGGCAGGAAGCCTCTTTTCTTTTTTCCTCGGTACCAGTTTTAGTCTAACTAAAACAGGAGGAATAACAATGGAACAGAAAAAGATAGATCATGATTTTTCACTTCAGGCAGTACCGCAATCACACCGCAATGGTTTTTGGAAGATGCTGATGGTGATGCTTGGGTTTACATTTTTCTCGGCTAGCATGGTGTCGGGAGGAACTTTAGGTTTAGGTTTGTCCATGACACAATTCATTTTAATAGTTTTAGCAGGTAACTTGATTCTAGGAGCTTATACTGGAGCGCTTGCTTATATCTCAGCGAAGACCGGGCTATCCACGCACTTATTGACACGCTATGCCTTTGGTGAAAAAGGGTCTTACTTATCTTCCTTCTTGCTGAGTGCAACACAAGTAGGTTGGTTCGGAGTTGGAGCGGCTATGTTCGCTTTACCGGTTCATAAGGTGACAGGAATAGACACCTACGTACTGATTGTTATCTTAGGATTATGTATGACGGCATCAGCTTTCTTCGGAATGAAAGCATTGACGATTCTCAGCTTTATCGCAGTACCTTCGATTATAGCTCTAGGTGGGTTTTCGGTACTCGAAGCGGTTGATACACTTGGGGGATTCGGTGCCCTTATGCAGCATGAACCAGCTGAGACAATCAGTGTTGCAGCAGCATTGACGATCTGTGTGGGATCCTTTATCAGTGGTGGGACATTGACTCCCGACTTCACAAGATTCGCGAATAAACCGAAAAACGGCGTTATTACAACAGTCATCGCATTCTTTATCGGAAATTCCTTGATGTTCCTGTTTGGTGCAATTGGAGCCATCGTAACAGGTCAATCGGACATCTCAGAAGTGATGTTCCTGCAAGGGCTTATCATTCCGGCGATTATCGTGTTAGGCCTGAATATCTGGACGACAAATGATAATGCGATTTATGCGTCTGGACTGGGAATCTCCAATATTACGAAAATCAAAAAGAATAAAGTGGTCATTTTCAATGGTATTGTCGGAACTATCCTTGCGATGTGGCTGTATAACAACTTTGTAGGATTCTTGACAACGCTTGGTTCGGTACTGCCGCCTATCGGTGCCATCTTGATTGCAGACTACTTCATTGTATGCCGCGGGAAGTATCCAGCGTTTGAAACGATGACATTCAAAGCAGTGAACTGGAATGCAATGATCGCCTGGGCGATCGGAGCTGGTGCAGCGAAGTTTCTGCCTGGTATTCCGCCATTGAACGGATTGATTGGTGCGGCGGCAGTATATGTGGTTCTTTCAATCATTACAGCAAAAGCAGCTGAAGCGAAACTAAATCTTAATGTGGAAAAGGTGACAGAATCATGATTATTACAAATGCGAAACTAAGAAATAAAGATGGCCTCTGGCAAATACAAATCACAGAAGGAAAGATTGAAAGAATCGCTCCATCGATCGAAGCAAGCCGAGACGAGCAAATCATGGATGTGCAGGGGAACCTAGTACTGCCGCCATTTATTGAACCGCATATCCACCTGGATACGACGCTGACAGCAGGCGAGCCAAACTGGAATGAAAGCGGGACGTTGTTTGAAGGGATTCAGCGCTGGGCAGAGCGGAAAGAGCTGCTCACGCTGGAGGATGTAAAAACACGGGCGAAGCAAGCATTGAAATGGCAGATTGCACAAGGTATCCAGCATGTGCGTACGCATGTCGATGTGACAGATCCAGAATTAACAGCTTTAAAGGCATTGCTTGAAGTAAAAGAAGAGATGGCATCTTATGTTGATTTACAGCTTGTTGCATTCCCGCAGGAAGGAATTTTATCGTATCCAAATGGGGAGGAACTGCTGGAAGAATCACTTCGCATGGGAGCAGATGTTGTCGGCGGCATCCCGCATTACGAGTTTACGAGAGAGTACGGCGTGGAGTCCTTGCAGACAGCATTTAAATTAGCCGAAAAATACGATCGTCTCGTTGATATCCATTGTGATGAAATCGACGATGAACAATCCCGTTTTGTCGAGGTAGTAGCAGCAGAAGCGCATCGCTACGGCATGGGCGAACGAGTGACAGCCAGCCATACAACAGCTATGGGCTCCTATAACGATGCCTACACTTCAAAACTATTCCGTCTTTTGAAGCTATCCAATATCAACATGGTAGCTAATCCATTAGTCAACATCCATCTTCAAGGACGCTTTGACACATATCCGAAACGAAGAGGAATCACCAGAGTGAAAGAGCTCCAGGAAGCAGGAATCAACGTCAGCTTTGGCCATGATGATATCTTTGACCCATGGTACCCGCTAGGAACAGGCAACATGCTGCAAGTCCTGCACATGGGCATCCACGTAACGCAGCTGATGGGCTACGACCAAATCGTCAATAGCATCGACATGATCACGGCTAACAGCGCAAGAACACTGCATATCGAAGACAAGTACGGCATTGAAGAAGGAAAGCCAGCCAACTTGATCGTGCTGGAAGCAGAGAATGAATACGAAGCGATTCGCAAGCAAGCTGCAGTGCTTTACTCTGTACGGAATGGTGAGGTTATTGCGGAGACGAAGCCGAGGGAAACAAAGCTGACATTTGGTGAGAAAGTAGAAAATGTCACATTCAAAAAATAAACCTTTCATGTTATGCAGATAATAAGAATAAGAGATTGGATTATTTCCAATCTCTTATTTTTTTAACCTGCTTGGCTTGCTTGCACCGCTGGCTCGCTCTGAATGTATTTCCCAAATACAAAACGAACGATTGGTCCTACGATAAGCAGCTGGAAAGGCAGCGCGAAGATAAAGTTTTTCAGTGCGATTGATCCATAGCTACTAAGCCAAGATACTCCGCTCAAACCATTTGCGGCATATGAAGAAACAAGTCCGAATACGGACATGCAAAGCACCATTCCAACTACCATACAGCAGGAAAGTGCCAAAATTGCAGGCAGTCGCTTTGTTTTATCAAAAGGCAGTGAAAATGCGATTCTATGTGCAAGTGGTCCAACAATAAAAGATTCCAATAGAAAAGCAATTACAAATCCCAAAGCGAATTGCATAAGCATTCCCTGTAGAGAAAGCACACCAATTAGATCATTAATAATCAAATTATACGTAGTCATCCCCACGACCATCCCCACACACATCATCAATCCAAAAATAATATTTTCTTTCTTGGTTGTAGGCAAAATAACTTCATCCCCTTTGTGTAAAAGCACTTGCTAAGTATATCGAGGGAAAGGGGTGTTACATAAGTGAACTTTTTGTGAACAAAAATAAGCTTAAACAATGAATTAATTACAATCCACAACCTTTTTACCAGTACAATTCGGTCGTATTTTGGAAAAACAAGGCAGAAGTCTTACAGATTTTTTTCTGGGAATCCTTTACTGTAGTAGTGATGAAGTTTTGTACGGTGTGACGCAAAGCAAGGAGGATGATTGGAATGTCTTTAGCTTCCATAGATAGTCAAATCCGCAGTATGAATAGTTCAATCAATGGGTTGCGTGGGCAAGTGCTCCAAAAGCAAGAAGAAGTACAGCGCCTTGAACGTGCGATTTCGGAAATCTCAGGTCTGCAAGGAGATTATGAAGAAAGCAGGAAGTATTGGCAGGATATCGATTTGACAGCGCAGACATGGAAGGGAGAGCTTGCAGATAAATTTGATGCTTTCCGTAATGGAGAGCTGTCGGCTAGCTTTAAAGATGTGGCTCAAAATGAGGTGCAGCGAGTTCTGGAAGCGTTAGAGCAGGCGAAGGGCATGCTTATTGCGGAGATCGATTCGTGTCAGATGCAGATGGCGACAAAACAAAATTCATTAGAACGACTTCGTGCAGATCGGAAGAAGGAGCTGCAGTCATGAGTGAAATCAGATTAAAAGCAGATCATGTTCAGCAGAAATTGACGAATCTCCAAAACTCCCTGACTGATTTCCAATCTGGAAAACTAGATAGAGGCAGCGGCCGGGAGATGTTTGATGTCCAGGCGAAAATCAATGATATCAATGTATCGCTGAATAGTCTTATAAAAGAATATCAGCAGATGGCTCTGCAGCATGTAGTGGCAAGCCAAGATGCTGTGGATTCCCTCGAGAAGTTCGAACAGACAGTGGCTAAAGCTATTGATGCTTTTACAATAGGATAGGAGTGATCACTGCATGGCGATTCATGTGAAACGTAATACAGGTATGATGGGTGGATTAGCTAGGGTTGCTTTATATGTAGATGGACAGCATACTGCAAAACTCGGCAATGATGAGGATACGACTATCAGCCTTGATGATGAGGCTGTAAAGCTGAAGGCCAAGCAGTGGTTCTTTGGCAGCAAGGAACTGGAGGTAGTTGACGAGGCTAATGTGGAGGTAAGAATCAATATGACTGCAATGCTTCTCCTCCTGGCTGCGATCGTCTGCTTATTCCTTGGTGTCATGATTGCGCCAATTTTTACTGCAGTGGCAGGCATTCTCTTTCTTGTCTGTATAATCTATAGTACGAAAAATTGGTTCCAATTAATAAAAGTTAAATAGAAAAATACGAATCTCTAAAGCTAGTGAGTACCTTTGAAGTACAAAATCACTGGCTTTTATTATATATCTTTCCTCCTGTATTCCATCAGTTCTTGTATTACCTATGGCATGTTTCTGTATTTTTCTTATTAGTAGCTTTGGCACATTTTGAGAGAAGGTCATTGATACAGGCACAATTCATAATAGAATGAAGAAAGATAAGTGGATATATATGGTTTTTCGGTGGCTTGCTGAAAACAAAGAAGCGAATCCTGAGGCAGAAAGGGCTGATAAAATGGCTTTTCTATGGTTCAAGACAGATACGGAAGCAAAAAGAGACGACTACCTCAAGTTGTATAACGAATTGGAAGAAGCAAAGGCAGAACATGACAAGCTGGTAAGCGAAGCGGAGTCTTATTTTTCTTCCTATAAAGGTAGTGTGCCGTGTATGGCAGAGGATGCTATTCCGAGTAATGACTTCATACCGGCACAGGAGCGGCTTGATAAAAAACTGACGGATTACTTGGATAACGAGAAGGAATATCGCAGTAAGCTCGTTACGGCGAGTGATCGGGCATATGAACGATATCTTCATTATAAGAGTAAGGCAATGGAAGAAGCGAAGGAGGACTAAGCTATGGCGAAGGATGTGATCATCAATCAAGCTGAATTGGAAACAGCCAAATCATCGGCAGCAAAGCTGAAGGAATCACTTGATAATACGTATGCACAAGGAGAAGCTCTGCTTTCTCTCGTGCAAGGATCCAACTGGGAAGGTAAGTCACGTGACAGCTTCCTTGCTTACTTGGAGCTGCTGCTTCAATATCATGCTGATCTTAAGGATGCCGCCTCTTTGCAGAAGAAAGCGCTGGATAATATAGAGAAATATCAATCTGATTTCCAAAATTATAATTTGGTGAAGGAAGTGAAGAGCCTATGACGCAGCCAGATAGGGATACCTTTCATGTGACCGAACTCTATTTACTCGCTGCGGCGTTTGATGCGGAGGCTTTATTTGGCCTGCCGGATAAGAAGATCTATCAGCTGCAGGGAGAAGAACCTTGGAGTCGGGCGCATAAACGCTTGATTCAGAAAGGCGTTTTTACAGAGGAAGGCAAGCTGACGAAATCAGGTGCTGTGATTATTAAAACGTTGTACGAATACTTCTTCAGCCAAAAATATGTGCGGATCAATAACCTTATGTTCGCGTTTCGGGAGAAGCAAGCGGAAGAAGTGACCATTCTTGTGGAGACAGCGGAGAAGGAGTACAAACTCTATGTGATGGCCAAGCCGCTTGTACTGAAATTACTTAGCGAGAAAGTACCGCTTCTGAATCGTGAACCTGCCGAAGAAGAAAAACATTTCCTGCGTCGGGAGCTGCCGGCTGAGGAAAGGGCAGCGATCAACGAGCTTGGTGTCACGAATGATATCGCAAATATAGAACTTTTCCATCCCCGGGTGAAGCCGCAGGTCGCAAGCAACCCGGACCATTATCAGCAATGGCTTGTCCTCTCTGAACATGACAAGCTGATTATGATTGATACGACCGAGAAGCAGTACTATCATGCAAGTCAATATTGGTTTATGAAGGTATTATTTGATGCATTGGACTTCCCATATCGACAGAAAGAGGGGGTAAGATAGATGGCTAGTGGTAATATCGCGGTTGATCCGATAGAGATTACCGATATTTATAAGCAGCTCATGGCTATCATGGAGGATTTACAATCGAACGCAGTTCCTGCAATCGAAAATATTAAAAACACGAAATTCTATCAAGAAGGAAAAGCGATGGAAGCAATCGAAGCTTATCCTGAAGCAAATGAAAAGTTCATGGAACTGCAGGATCACTACGCACGCATCTCCTCCTTGGTGATTGAAACGCTGAACACGATGATTGAGACAGATGAAGCAATTGCCCTGAAAATCATCGATGCATTGGAGGTGTAAAACGTGGATGTAAAATACCGAAGCAGCCAATGGGATAAGACGAAAGATAGTCTGCGTAACTTGATTGGCCTGGGTGTCTGGGGCAAAGGCATGATCGATACGATGAAAGACATCACAGACAACTTGGACGAAGCAAGCGAAAAGGTGGCAAAGTATGATTCCGACGGAGTTGTCTCGTTCTCTTATACAAGCGATAAAGATAAATACCAGCGATTGTTCGAGGACTTTAAAGTCCTGGAGGATTACAGTGGAAGTGTCGGCGATATAGTAGAAGATACAATCGATCAGCCCTTCTATGAAGATATTGATGTCTTTGTCCAGAAAGTGCGAGATTCTTCCATCTCCAACTACACGACCTCGAACCATATTGGTGCAACGGAGACAATACCTATCTCTTATTATGGTTCCTACCAGGAATACGAAACAGAGAAAACAGAAATCACCATCGATGATATACTGAGCGGAGACAACTATTATGCTGATCAAATCAAGGCTTCTTTTGAGGAATGGAAAGTACAGAACCCGGATGAAGACATCAGCTACGAAGATTATCGCACTGCTGCCGTCAACACAAGAGCCTTTGAATATGAGTCCATTGAGGACGGGCAGTTTACAAAAGAGTTTTGGGTAAATATTGCAGCCCTCGTCGTCATTGTTGGCGTAACCGTTGTATGTCCGCCAGCTGGCGCTGTACTAGGAGCGGCTTATGCGACAGTGGAGATGGGAAGTGCTATTTCTGGTCAGGACTGGGCTTCAGGGCGGGAGCTGGATACATCGGAACGATGGATACGGGGAATCTTAGCTCCTATCGATATCATTCCGGCTGGACGTGCTGTAACAAGTTTTAGTGGGGCAACAAGGTCGACAAGTGCAGTAATTGATATAGGACGAATGAAGAGTAAGTCTAGTGTTTCAGTTACTGCGCTAAATGCAGCGACTCCAAATAACGCTTCAAACATAGTGTATTTATCGGATAAAGTCAGCCAAGCAACTGCAACTAGATTAAAGAGTTCAAGGTATGTTTTGGAAGAACAACTTAGAGTGGAGAAGCTAGCCGCTGGCGGAGAAAATGCGGTTTACAGGAATGGCACTGGAGCAAATGCTGCAATTGATAAATCATTAAAAGATCAAGTTAATAATAGTAGCCGAATTGATCAATTCGACTTTAAAACTTGGGAAGAAATGCCTGCTAGAGGTCAACGAAGGGTAGCTCCTAATGGACAAAGAATCATGAACATCAGAGAGCTAAAGCAATTTAGAAAAGAGATGGCTAGTTTAGGGATAAATGTTGTTTTGGATAAAAAAGGGAACATCCTGCCAAGTTTTGCTGCAGCAGGCTTTATGGCTGAAACAGGCCAGATATATCTTAGAAGACAACCTACGTTATTAAGTGCTTTACACGAATCCTACCACGCGCAGCAGTGGAGGGAATTAGGTAAAGAGAATTACCTGAAACAATCCACTCTTGAAAGAGAAGAATATGTTTATAATGAAATTATGAAAAATCGGGATATGTTCTCAAAAGAAGAAATCCTATTTTCACAGAGGTATATCTTTAAACTGAGGCATGGTGATTGGCCGCCGAAAGACTGGGTAGGATTTGAAAATTAAGGAGCGAAAATATGAAAACGAAGTTAACTGCTCAACAAGTATTAGTAATAGCGAACAATTATAAGAGAGACTTCAATTTATCCGGAAGTATTGAAAATGATAACAATAGAACCATAAGGTCATATGACGGTTTCGATGGTGTTCAAGGTGTTGCATGGCTAGTTCTTGTAGGCATAACCCCAACGGGATTTGAGGCTGAAGATGAATATACTATTGTCATATCTGATGAACAGGCGAAAGTTGAATATATCATTGATCCAAATGGTCACTACTATGCACCTCACGATAAAGATAGCAATGAAATGTCAGATGAGGAATTTGATGCGATATGGGATGAGGATACGAATTAATTAAGCTATATATCAATGCACTTTTACGTATTCATCAAGATAATGGAAACGATGTCGAAAGCACTTATTAAATATAATAAGTGCTTTTTGGGGTACTTGAAGTTTAGGATGACTAACGTAAAATTTTCCGAAACCTTTATGAATTAACCTCGTATATAACCTAACACTTTTTTTAGAAACTATAGGAGAGATGAACTTGGAATACGCAATATCCACTCAAAAGACAATCATGCAGAAGGTGCTGCAGACGTTCTTGATGACGCTGCTGTTGGCGACGCTTGGAATCTATGCTGGCCATTTTGTGCCGCCTGTGCTTATTTTGCCATTAATCGTAATTGAATTAGGTATGATAATTGCTGCCTTCTGGCTTAGACGGAAGAAGGCTGTCAGCTATACGTTTATTTATATATTTGCCGTGATTTCAGGTATTACGACATACCCGGCAGTAGCTTATTATGCTTCCATTGGTGGAGCCAATATTGTCCTGTATGCTTTCGCGACAACGTTTGTCATCTTTGGCGTAATGGCGCTGGTAGGGGTTAAATCAAAAAAAGATTTTTCCTTCCTTGGCGGATTCTTGTTTGTGGCCTTGATTGCGCTGATTGTAACAGGTTTGATCGGAATTTTTGTCCCGTATAGTGATGCGACAATGCTCGTTTTCTCGGGTATCGGTTCTGTCGTGTTTTCACTCTATATCCTGTATGATTTTAATCAAATGGCGAGAGACCATGTTACAGAAGAGATGATTCCTCTAATGGCATTGAATCTGTATTTGGACTTTATCAACTTGTTCATGAACTTACTTCGATTCTTGGGGATCATGTCTAAGGACTAATAAAAAACCGGAGAGCTGAACAGCTCTCCGGTTTTGTTTTACTTCTTATTAACAGAAGCGTCATAAATCGTATCCACAGCATCCTTCAATGCTGCATCAAATTCTTCCTGAGACTGACCTGCGTTTAGCTCTGCTGCCAAAGCGCGGGAGAAGCTGGCGATTACGCCTTCGTTTTCTTTGAGCTTTTCGTTTGCTTCGTCGCGGGAGTAGCCGCCGGATAAAGCAACGACGCGGACAACGCGTGGATGCTCGGTGAGTTCTTTATATAGATTTGCTTTCGTTGGGATGGAAAGCTTGAGCATGACATTTTCTTCTTCGGACAAATCGTTTAGATGGCGGAAGATTTCATCCCGAAGGATTTTCTCGCATTTCTCTTTATCCTCGCTGTGAATATTCACTTCTGGTTCTATGATTGGAACGATACCAGCTGCGATGATACTTTTGCCGATTTCGAATTGCTGATCTACGACCGCTTTGATGCCGCTGACGTTAGGCTCTTTGATGACCGAACGCATTTTTGTTCCGAAAATATGTCGTTCGGATGCGCGGCCGAGTGTTTCGTTCAGGTTATCGATCGGTTTCATCAGCTGAACGCCGTCTTTTTCCTCTGCCAAACCTTTATCGACTTTCAAGAATGGCACAATCCCTTTTTCTTCCCAAAGGTAATCAGCTGTGTACTTGCCTTCGATTTCCCTATCCATCGTCTGTTCGAATAGGATAGCTCCTAGAATCTTGTCTTTGTTGAATGCAGGGGAAGTGATGATACGTGTGCGCATGTCGTGGACGAGCTTGAACATCTCGTCTTCGTTTGAATAAGCATCTTCGGATACGCCGTACTCTGCCAATGCTTTCGGTGTGCTGCCGCCGCTTTGATCCAATGCTGCGATGAAGCCTTTGCCGTTTTTGATGATGTCGAATTGCTTTTCGTTCATATCTGCCACTCCTTTAATTCGTTTTATAGCTGAAAAAATGCTCCATGTTCACTGTTCCCTTTTATCCAGTGTTTTAACATTAAATGTTTGATAAGGTTTCCATTTCGGGATTTCCAGGCTGTGGAAGCGTATATGCGGGAGTGAAAACGATGTTTCGCTGTTTATCGGGACCTTTGAGTATAACTTAAGTTGGATTGACGGCTGATTGGGCATGTTATAGGGTAAGTTTGACTATTTCAACGGACGGTATGGAAGGAAGGGCATTCATGAGCATTAGGACTCGGTTATTCATCATGCTGCTCTTATTCATCATTCTGCCTTATTTTCTCTTTGTGATTTTTATTTATGAGAATAGCAAATCGAGTATTGAGGAGCGGGATTTGGCAAGGAGCCGAGAGGAATTAAATGAGAGCGGAGCAGATTTGGAACAGTACGCAGATGAGATGGTCCGGCTCCCTTACAGCTTGTTCAATATGCCAGAGGTCCAACAGGTACTGGAGAATGGCATGCTGGCAGAGACGACAGAGCATGTGCGAGCTTTTGAAAATAGTGTGGAGACATATGCGGCGACACGACCGGATATCCGTCAGCTGCGGTTTTATTTTCAACAAGATCAGCAGTCTTTGACGGTTTACCAATCAAATGTCGGTGCTCCAAAGCCTGCTCCGGATTATCTGGAGCACTCACCTTTCAGGGAGATGAACGATTCGAAGGCAGCTTACATGCTGGAAACTCCTCATGTCCTCGAGAACGAAGACAAAGTAGCGATCGTTCCGGAATCGGACAATACAATCGTGCTGCCGATCCAGCATAGGATAACAGACGTACTGAGTGGAGAATTTCTAGGATTCCTGACGACTGATATAGAAGTATCATCTTTCTCGCGGCTGCTTGAGGCTGTTACAAGAGAAACAGGGACGCAGGTTTTGCTTGTAAATGGAAAGGAAGAGATCGTCTACAGCAAAGATTTTAAACAGATTGGCACAAATATGGACGAGTCTCAATTAGCAGCGGAGGGAGGAAATATCGTCCTTCGGGAGGAGCTGGGCAAGCCCTTGGCTGGCTGGCAGCTGATCAAGGTTACATCAAAGGATGAGCTGTTCCGTGATGCGAGGGAGACGGCCTGGACGAATGTCGTATTAGGCATCGGCGTTGTCCTATTGGGGACCATACTGGTTCTGGTCGTTTCCCGTGTGTTTACAAAACCGATTATTACTCTAAGTGAGAAGGTGCGATCCATAGAAGGCGGTCAGATGAACGTCCAGCTAAAAACAGAGCGTAAGGATGAAATTGGCCACCTGTCTGCACATATGCAGGAGATGCTGAATCGAATCGATTCTCATATCGCACGTGAATATAAGCTTGAGCTGGAGGCGAGGGAGAGTCAGCTTAGAATGCTCAAATCACAGGTGAATCCGCATTTCCTCTTTAATGCATTGCAATCCATCGGAGCTGTTGCCCTGCGGTCAGATGACCGGGAAGTGTACAAGCTGCTCGTATCCTTATCCAAAATGATGCGGTATGCTTTGCAGGCCGATCAGCTCGTACCGGTGCGGGAGGAGCTTGGTTATATTGACTCCTATATCGCATTGCAAAAAGAACGTTTTGGAGCAGATTTGCCAATCGCTATTCAAGTGGAGAAAAGCATACAGGAATATAGAATACCAAGCATGCTGCTGCAGCCGCTTGTTGAAAATTATTTTAAGCATAGCTATGAAACTATGCGGGACAAAAGCAGCTTTATCCTAAAGGGAACGGAAAGAGACGGATTGCTGGTGTTCAGCGCAGCTAGCTACGGTGCAACAGTGAGCGCCGATGAGATTCGTCTGCTGCGCGAGGGAGTTGCTGGCGGAACAGGGCTGCAAAATATCGCGGAGCGTATCCAGCTGCATCATGGCGATAAGGCAGCGTTTCAAATTGATAATATGAACGGAAAAGGGTTTGAGGTCACGATTTGTATTCCGGCACAGGAGCAGGGAGGTCAGTAGCATGAAGGCGTTACTCGTGGATGATGAAAGAAATGGGCGTGAGGTGCTGCGTGCGCTTGGTGAGTGGGAGCAGAATGGAATAACTGTTCTTTTGGAAGCAAGTGACGGGGAAGAGGCGCTAGAGCTTATTGAATCGGAGCAGCCGGAGATCATTTTCACTGATATCAAGATGCCGCGTATGAACGGCATTGAACTGATGGAGCAGTTGCATGCTGCTGACTACCGAGGGAAGTGCATTCTAGTAACTGGTTATGATGATTACCAGTTCATGCGAAAAGCTATTCAATTCAACAGCTTTGATTATTTGCTGAAGCCAATCGATCCGGAAGCTTTTACTAAGGTGCTGGAGAACGTGACGCAAGCCATTGTCGCTGAAAAGCAGTCTTTGGAGAGCGAAGCAGAGGTTCTCGTGGATGCTAGGAGGCTGATTTTGGAGCAGCAGATTTCGGCATTGTGTATGGGAGAGCTGAAGGATTTCTCCATCTTACAAAATGTTTTGCCGCAGGAAGAAAAGATCGATCTTACGTTGCTGTCTTTTTATCATATGCATCAGCCGGACCAAGTAATGGAAGCTCTGACGGGAGAACTGCATCGATATGCAATTGGTGATCTATTCCGTTTCCAGCAAGAGGATAACTTGTACGTTGTTTTGTCTGCGGCTGATCAGTGGCTGCAGATAGAGAATTGGCTGCGTCAGCATTTGGATATACCCGTACGGCTTGTACAAAAGACGCTGCGTTCTCTGGAAGAGATTTCTTCTGTATTCGAGCAGCTTACAGTAGAGTTGGCGGAGCATCGTTATCGCACCATCAGGAGACTCGAAGAACTGGAAAGTGAACAGCGTGGCCAAGACATCGTTGCTTATGTGCAGAGCTACTACATGGAGGATGTAAGCCTGGAGCGATTATCAAAGCTCTTCTTCCTGTCAAAGGAGCATATTTCACGTAAATTCAAGCAAGAGACCGGGATGACATTATCCCGGTACGTGACAGATTGCCGTATGAAGCAGGCGAAGCAATGGCTGGAGACAACCGACAAAACGATGTATGACATAGCCAGGCTGCTTGGCTATCAAGATGAAGTCTATTTCTCGAAGCTATTCAAAAAGGAAACAGGATTAACCCCGACTGCTTATAGAACTGAGCATAATGAGCAGGAGGAAAGATAATTATTATGAAAAAGAAACTGTTATACGGACTTTTTGCTATCCTTTTACTGCTGCTTTCCGCCAGCAATATGCCACCAGAAAAAGAGAAGAAGCAAGCAGAAGAAACAGTCAGCCTTACAATTCGTAATCCAAAAGTGGAGGTTGCCTCCGAGTTCGAGGACATGGTTGGCATGTATGAAAAGATGCATCCCCATGTTCATATCCAGGTAGAAACAGTGGGTGGTATTTCGGATGATTTCTCTGATTTGAAAACACAAATGGCAGTAGGGGAAGGTCCGGATATCTTCACCAATGTCGGCTATACTGCTACAAAAGAGTGGATGCGCTACTTGGAGGACTTGAGCGGGGAATCGTGGGTATCGGATGCTCGGGATGGCACACTCGATCCCATTACTGAAGATGGAAAGGTGTATGGCATGCCGATGAATATTGAAGGATTCGGCATTATTTATAATAAGGTGTTATTCGAGAAAGCGGGTATCAACGAGCTTCCTGATACGTATACAGAGCTTGAGAAAGCAGCGTCCCAGCTAAAAAAGGCAGGTGTGACACCTTTTGCCAATGGCTATTACGAGGAATGGAAGCTTGGGCATCATTTAACAAGTTTAGCTTTCTCAGAGCTACCTGATCCCGAAGCGTTTATGTCGGAACTGGCAGAAGGTAAGGCAAGCTTCACGGATAATGACAGCTTTCATAATATGCTGCGTTTTCTGGATCTGACACTTGCTTACGGAAAACCGCATGCGGCAACGACAGATTATTACGCTGAGATGGAAGCTTTCCAAAAAGGAGAGGCAGCCATGATTGTGCAGGGGAATTGGGTTCAGCCGCTACTGGCAAAACAAGCGCCGGATCTGGATGCAGGAATGTTTCCGATACCACTTGATGACGGAGGGGATGCGCAGCTGGTGACTGGTGTACCTAGTTATTGGGTCGTCAATAAGCAATCCGGGGCAGCTGAGAAAAGGGAGGCGAAGCGATTCCTGAAATGGATGGCAGAATCTGAAGAAGGGCATGCATATCAAACAGAACACCTTCGCTTCATTTCTGCATTCCGCACTGTTCAGCCGCCTGAAACCGGCTTGAGCGGAGATGCGTGGAGACAATATGATCAGCAGGAGCGCCGGAACTTTAATTGGTCCTCCTATTCGCCTTTTATGAAGGATGCCTTTGGCCGAATCCTGAAACAATACGTGAATGAAGAGATGTCGAAGCGGGATGCACTGCAGGACCTGGATCATGCATGGCGCCAAAATGCTTCCTCTCACTAGTGTAGAAGTCCCTTATCAGGAGGGACTTTTTGTATGGATATCAAATTTAGACAAAAATAAGATCAAGATAAGCCATCCCGGTTTTTGTTTTACTGTCCTATACTGAGCTCGTAAGTCAGGTTTGCCAAGGCTTGTCTTACACGGGATTAGCAATCATACATAGGAGGAATACGGGATGAAATTTCGGAAACGGGCGTTAAAAGCAAGTGTCGTTTCACTGAGTGCAGCGTTGGTGCTGGGAAGCAGTTTGACAGTGGCTTCGGCGAACAATGAGGGTGGAAATGTGAAGCCGTACAAAGAAACGTATGGTACCTCACAAATCACACGTCAGGACATGAAGGAAATGATCGGGCAGCACGGGGACGAACGGTATACTGTTCCTAGCTTTGATGCTTCTTCTATCAAAAATATCGAGTCGGCTACAAAGATCGATGAAAATGGTAATGAAATCAAAATGGATGTCTGGGATACATGGCCGCTCCAAAACCCGGACGGTACGGTTGCGGATTACAATGGATACCAAATTGTTTTCGGGTTAGCTGGTGATCCGAAAGATGCAAGTGATACATTCATTTACATGTTTTATAAAAAATCAGGCGATGATTCGGCTGATGCATGGAAGAATGCCGGTCGTGTATTTGATGACAATGATAAATTCAATGGTGATAAAATACTTGCTGGTCAGCAGGAGGAATGGTCTGGCTCTGCTGCCTTCATCGATGGCGAGATCCGCTTGTTCTATACAAACCGCGGCGGCTTTGATGAAAGCCAAGGCATCTTTGGTAAACAAACTTTGACAACTGCGCAGGTGAACGTGTCTGAAAAGGATACAAGCAGCTTGCAAGTTGATGGCGTGGAAGACTATAAGTCCATTTATGATGGCGGCAACGGAAAGACATATGAGAATGTGAATAAAGCATTTGAAGACCGTAATTTTGCAAACAACCACACATTGCGTGATCCGCATTACATTGAAGATAAAGGTAAGAAGTACTTAGTATTCGAAGCTAATACTGGTACAGAGTTCGGCTACTCTGGCGAAGAATCTCTTTATAATCGTGCATACTACGGCAATGGTATGAAGTTCTTCCGTGAAGAATTCAATCAGCTGCAAAACAGCGATAAGAAGTCCACAGCGGAACTGGCTAATGGTGCAATCGGTATTGTAGAGATCAATGATGATTACACATTGAAAAAAGAAATGAAGCCGCTCATCGTTTCCAACACGGTTACAGATGAGATCGAGCGTCCAAACATCTTCAAGAAAGATGGCAAGTTCTACTTGTTCACAAGTACGCGTGGTGCCAAAATGACAATCGATGGCATCGACGATGAGGACATCTATATGCTTGGTTATGTATCGAATAGCTTAACTGGCCCATATAAGCCAATGAACAAATCAGGTATCGTCCTGCATCAGGACTTGGATCCTAATGATTTGACTTGGACATATGCACATTATGTGATTCCGCAAAAGAAATCGGATGACTTCGTCGTAACGAGCTACATGACGAACCGCGGTTTCTTCCAGGATCATAAATCTACATTCGCGCCTTCGTTCCTTCTGGATATCGACGGTAAACGCTCTTCCGTTGTGGAAGATGGTATCCTGGAGCAAGGGCAAATCACGTACGAAGAGGAATAAATCAGAATCAGAAAAGGAAATGTCAGCAATATGGCATTTCCTTTTCCTTCATTTCAAATATAAGTGTGGTGACGATATGTTTAATGGATTTTCGAAAAAGAGGTGGACGATGCTTGGCGTGCTGATTTTACTCGTTGCTGCCGTGGTCGCAGCCTTTGTGCTAAGCAACGAGAAAAAAACTCAAAATCAAAGTCCAGGGAAGGCGCAAACTATCTCTTATCGTCCTGTCTTCCATTTCAGCTCACCTGATAAATGGAAGAATGATCCGCAGCAGCCGATTTATTATCAAGGCAAGTACCACTATTATTATCTCTACAATAAAGATTACCCCGAAGGCAACGGCACCGAATGGCGGCACGCGACATCAGAAGATTTAGTCCATTGGGAGGATCATGGAGTCGCGATTCCGAAATATACAACGGAAAACGGTGATCCGTGGACAGGATCTGTCGTCCACGATAAGCACAATACAGCCGGTTTTGGTGAGGATGCGCTAATTGCGATTATGACCCAGCCGACGGGAGAGACTGGGCAGCAGGAACAGTATCTCTGGTACAGCATAGATGGAGGAAATACTTTTAAGCAGGAGAGCGAGGAACCGGTTCTTACCAATCCGGGTACGCAGGATTTCCGTGATCCCAAAGTGATATGGGATGAGGAAAAAAATAGCTGGATCATGCTTTTGGCAGAAGGAGATAAAATTGGATTTTATAAATCTGCTGACTTGAAAGCCTGGACATACACTGGAGATTTTCAAACAGATGGAATTGGCGTACTCGAATGTCCGGATCTATTCCAGCTGCGCACACCGGATGGTAAGGTTAAGTATGTGCTAGGTATGAGTGCGAATGGAGAGGGGAAAGGTGAGCCGAAAACCTATGCCTACTGGACTGGAGAGTTTGACGGGGCAGCTTTTACACCAGATGAAGAAAATCCAAGATGGCTTGATTATGGTTTTGACTGGTACGGCGGGGTAACCTTTGAAGACGGCATATCAGAAGATAAGCAAGAGAAGCGGTATGCGCTCGCATGGATGAATAACTGGTCGTATGCCGATCAAACACCAGCGATGAAATATGATGGGTTCAATGGTACTGACTCCATTGTCAGGGAAATCACATTGCAGCAGGACCAGGATGGTTTTTATCTTGCTTCCCGGCCGATTGCTGCGCTGGATCAGCATTTTCAATCACCGGACACAGTTGAGAATATAAGTCTTCAAAATGAGACGCAAACCTTGGATGTTTCGGCGGAAACATACCAGTTGGATACTGATATTTCGTGGACAGAGAGTCCGAACGTCGGGCTGCAGTTGCGGGGATCAAATGATCACTCCCGTCATCTCGATGTAGGTATCGCAGTCGCTGGAGGCTATTCATATGTGAATAGAAGCTACATTCACAATCCTGATCAAACTGGAGACTATCAGGAAAGCAGGGCGCCATTTAATACAGATAAGAAGCACGTGCATGTCACAATTCTCGTAGATAAAACAAGTGTGGAAATGTTTGTTGATGATGGCCATGTGGTGCACAGTAATACAGTATTCCCTCATCCGCAGGATCAAGCGATAAGTTTGTATGCGGAAGATGGCAGTGCTAAGTTTGATAATATTTCTATAAAGAGGATAGATAAAACACAATAATTTACTTAAGGAAGGCCTTTTACGGGCCTTTTTTATATTGTGTGAAATGGCTTTTGATAGCTGATTTCTGATGTGAGGTTATTTTACATCTTGTGTAAGCAAATATTTTCGAGTTATAATGATTATTGTTTATTAAATATTTGTGATAATGTATGGAAAGCAGTACATACTACAGATGATTTGAAAGAATCGTTACATAAGGGGGATTTACATGGCGTCAAAAGAAAAAGAATTACAACAGCAGCAGTCTTCCAAAGGAAAATGGGGCGTCCTATTAGGGGCAGCATTCCTGATGGGGTCATCAGCAATCGGACCAGGGTTCCTGACTCAAACAGCTGTTTTCACTGATCAATTATTAGCCAGCTTCGGCTTTGTTATTCTTATGAGTATCATTTTGGATGTTGGTGTACAGATGAATATCTGGCGAATTATTGCCGTTTCCAGAATGCGCGGACAGGATATCGCGAATAAAGTATTGCCGGGGTTAGGATACTTCCTTGCTTTTGCAGTGGCATTGGGCGGTCTTGCATTTAATATCGGGAACGTCGGTGGTGCAGGACTTGGTTTGAACGTATTATTCGGAATCGATACAATTATTGGTGCAATCATTACTGGTATTATCGCTATTGGTATATTCCTTTCCAAAGAAGCAGGAGCGGCAATGGATCAGATTGCGCGTATTCTTGGGTTGATCATGATTTTGCTGACATTGTACGTTGCATTCCGCAGTGAACCGCCAGTCGGAGAAGCTGTTTTGCGAACATTTGCTCCAGAACAAATTGATGTGTTTGCAATCATTACACTCGTTGGTGGTACTGTTGGCGGTTATATCACATTTGCAGGCGGTCACCGTCTTTTGGATGCTGGTATTTCCGGTAAAGAAAGTCTGCGTCAAGTAACACAAAGTTCTATTTCAGGTGTTTTGATTGCGTCAATCATGCGTATCTTCCTGTTCCTTGCTGTGCTTGGAGTCGTGGTGACAGGCTTTAAGTTGGATGCAAGTAACCCCGCTGCCTCTGTTTTCCGGGAAGCTGCTGGTACACTTGGATATAAAATGTTCGGTCTGATTTTATGGGCTGCGGGTATTACATCTGTAATTGGCGCGGCTTATACATCCGTTTCATTCCTGAAGACATTGTCCAAATGGGTTGCGAAGAATGAGAAGCTAGTTACAATTTTGTTCATTGTAGTATCAACAATCATCTTCTCCTTCATCGGCGAACCAGTGACATTGTTAGTCATCGCGGGTGCCATTAACGGTCTTATTTTGCCTATCGGGCTTGGTGTTTTGTTAGTAGCGGCTTATAAGAAATCTATCGTCGGAGACTACAAACATCCGCTATGGCTTACGATCTTTGGGGGTATAGTGCTTTTAGCAACTACTTATTTGGCGGTTGTGACATTGATTAACCAAGCGCAGAAATTGTTCTAAATCGAGAAGGAGGTCCCAAAAATGAAGCTTACCTATCATCCGCTAGGAGATACGGGCATTCAGCTCGTTTTCGGACAGACGATCTCAGAGGAAACAAATCAGAAAATCCGGTTGTTCGCGGAGCTGCTTAAGGCGGAACAGATTGAGGGAATTATTGAATGGGTACCGGCTTATACGACTTTATCCATCTTTTATCGTCCCGATAAGGTCCGCTACCAGGCGCTTCTGGGAAAACTGGAGCGTCTATATGAGAATATTCAAGGAGGAGCGGCCGAGGCTGCTTCTCTTGTTTATGAAATTCCTACCTACTATGGCGGGGAGACAGGCCCTGATTTGAATTTCGTTGCGGATCATAACGGTCTGTCAGTAGAAGATGTCATCCGCATCCATTCGAGTCAGGATTATTTGATTTATATGATGGGATTTGTACCAGGCTTTCCGTACCTGGGCGGTATGTCAGAAGAAATTGCGACACCGCGCCGTTCGGATCCTCGACCGAAAATTGCAGCAGGCTCTGTCGGGATCGCTGGATCACAGACGGGCGTTTATCCACTGGAAACTCCGGGAGGCTGGCAGCTCATCGGTCAGACACCAGTGAAATTATATGATCCGGAAAGAGAGCAGCCGATTTTATTGACTTCCGGGTCTTATCTGCGGTTTGTCCCAATTTCGAAAGAAGAGTACGATTCAATTGCGGAAGCAGTTCGTCTTGGGGAATATAAGATTGTCAGTAAGGAAAAGTAAGGAGGGACTGGTATGAAGACGATTGATTTAAACAGTGATTTAGGAGAGAGTTTTGGCGCCTATACAATTGGTAATGACGAGGAAGTGTTGAAATACATATCATCTGCCAATATTGCATGCGGATTCCATGCAGGTGACCATAATGTCATGCTTGAAACGGTTAAGACAGCAGCCGATCTTGGTGTTGGAATTGGTGCTCATCCAGGATTTCCCGACTTAGCCGGTTTTGGCCGTCGGGAAATGAAGCTGTCTCCGAAGGAAATCTATAACCTTGTTGTTTACCAGGTAGGCGCAATTCAAGGAGCAGCCAAGGCCTGCGGTACATATGTTCAGCATGTGAAGCCGCACGGAGCGCTATATAATATGGCGTCGAAAGACTCCGCTATTGCAGAAGCAATTGCGACAGCAGTGCATGCGGTCGATTCGAAGTTAGTACTGTTCGGTTTGGCCGGAAGTGAACTAGTGCGTGCGGGAGAGAAGGCTGGACTGAACGTTGCGCAGGAGGTCTTTGCTGACAGGACGTATCAGGCAGATGGAACACTGACACCCCGTTCTCAAGCAAATGCTATGATTCATGACGTGACAGTTGCGGTTGATCGTGTCATTCGTATGATTCAAGAAGGTAAAGTAACTGCCGTTGATGGAACGGATATTAACATTCAAGCAGATACAATTTGTGTGCATGGAGATGAACCGGAAGCACTGCAATTCGTCCAGCAGCTTCGTGAAAGACTTCAAGCAGAACAAATCACGATTCAGAATTTCGGAGTCGAGCATCATGGGTAGAAAGCTGTTTCAAGTGATCAAGCCCGGACTGCTGACAACTTTTCAGGATCTCGGCCGTACTGGCTACCAGGAATATGGTGTAGTTGTATCAGGTGCGATGGATGATTTCTCGCTGCAAATTGCCAACCTGCTCGTTGGAAATAAACGTGACGAGGCAGGGCTTGAAGTAACAATGATGGGACCGGCACTCAAGGTGCTGGATAATGCTGTCATTGCGATAACTGGCGGAAATCTGTCGCCAAGAGTGAATGGGCAGCCTGCGCCGATGTGGAAGAGTTTTGCCGTGAAAGAGGGCCAGCTAATCGAATTCGGTCAGCCGTTGGAAGGGATTCGCTCTTATATCAGCGTGGCAGGCGGCTTTGACTTGCCAGCTGTAATGGGCAGCAACTCTACGTATCTGAAGGCAAAAATCGGCGGTCTGAACGGACGTGCTCTTGAGAAGGAAGACATTCTGTACGGTACTGAGAATCCTCATGCAGCAACGGGGCGCTCCCTTCATTACGATGAAATACCTAAGTACCAGAAGGAAGTCACTGCGAGAGTCATCCTAGGGCCGCATCAAGATGCTTTCACAGATGAGGCTATCAAAACATTCCTATCATCGAGCTATGAAATCACTCCTCAGTCAGACCGTATGGGGTATCGTCTGAAAGGTCCGGAACTGTCGCACAAAATAACTGCTGACATAATCTCGGAAGCTATCCCGCTTGGCGGTATTCAAGTGCCTGCCAACGGCCAGCCGATCATTCTGATGGCGGACCGGCAGACAACAGGAGGATATACAAGGATAGCGACAGTAATATCCGCGGATATTCCGTTGTTAGCGCAAGCAGCACCGGGAGCGCACGTTCGCTTCAAAGAAGTCGGAATGGATGAAGCACAGGATCTTTATTTCGAAAAACAAAAAATTGTGAGTGTACTTGAGAAGATAATTGTGTAAAAGAAGAAGATGTTCGCGGACATCTTCTTTTTTCTGTGAAAAATAATGCGGGGAAATATAAATAAACGCCAGGATTGATCAATGATAGCAATGCAGAAAATAAACAGAATGTATCAACTAATCTCTTTTTAATCCGATATATAAGTAATAATGTATTTTAAGGAGAAAATAATGACTATTAAAATAGCCAGTTATGGCTCTTGTATCACTAGAGATAATTTTAACTCCAAATTGAATAAAAACTATAAAGAGAGGTATGAATGCGTAGCAACATCTTTGCATGCATCTTTAATAAGCCTTTTTTCCCGGGAATTTTCTTATGACGAGACTAAAATTGATTATATTGATGAAGAAAACGTGCATAATGAGGCTGATAAACGTAAGACCATAGAAGAATTAAGCAAAAGTTTCTTTCATGATTTAAGAGTAAAGCAGCCGGATTATCTGATTATGGACTTCTATACAGATGTCTTTTTAGGGGTGTTCTTCACGCAAGATCGTTTTGTCACAAACAATGGTTATATTAGCAAGACTTCATTCTTTAATGAACTGCCCGAAAAGTTCCATTTGAAGATTGATAGAAGTCCATCTGACTATTTTGGTTTATTGTTGCCTTCAATAGCTAAATTCATGGATTTCTTAAAAAAGGAAGTACCAAATTGCGAAGTGATCATTAATAAAGGGCGATTCAGCAATCGTTTATTAGATTCAGAGGGTAAGGTTTCCTATCTGCCTTCTTTTCAACAATATAATGATATTTGGGATAAGCTTGATAACTATATGATTTCAAAGTATGACTTGAAATTTATAGAGCTGGATCATGAGCAGTATTATATTTCTCCGAAACCAACTATCGGTTGGGATGTATTTCAATTACACTATCATGATAATTATTATCATGATTTCCTAGAACAATTGAATACAGTTACTCAGATTGATAAAAATGCAGAGATTAATTGAGGTTTGCTGTAAGACAAGTATGTAAATCAAGAAGAAAGCGTGCGGCTGATAACAGCTGCACGCTTTCTTCTAGTAATTAATTCCGAATCAAATAATCAAATGCACCCAACGATGCTGTTGCACCAGATCCCATAGAAACAATGATTTGTTTATAAGCAGTATCTGCACAGTCTCCAGCAGCAAACAGTCCTGGGACATTCGTTTGACCGTGCTTGTCGACAATGATTTCTCCCATCGGCGTGCGCTCAACGACGTCAGCCAGGAATTCTGTGTTCGGTACAAGACCGATTTGGACGAAGACACCTTGCAGTGCAATGTGTTTTTCTTCGTTTGTGTCGCGTTCTACGTAAGTGATACCGTTGACGTTGTCGTCGCCAGTGATCTCCGTAGTTTGCGCGTTTGTAATAATAGTTACGTTCGGCAGGCTGTAAGCACGCTTTTGCAATACTTCGTCTGCTTTTAATGTATCGGCGAATTCAAGAACTGTAACATGGTTTACGATACCAGCCAAATCAATGGCTGCTTCAATGCCGGAGTTACCTCCTCCGATGACAGCTACATCCTTTCCTTCGAATAACGGGCCATCACAGTGTGCGCAGTAGGCAACACCTTTGTTCTTGAATTCCTGCTCGCCAGGAACGTTGACATTACGCCAGCGTGCACCTGTGGAGATGATGACGCTCTTACTTTTCAGTGTAGCGCCGTTTTCCAGCTCAAGCTCGAATAGATCGTTTTTCGCGATTTTCGTTGCTTTCTGCAGGTTCATCACATCGATGTTGTATTCTTTCACATGCTCTTCCAGGCTAGCGACTAGCTTCGGACCTTCAGTTTCCTTGACGGTAATGAAGTTCTCGATGCTCATCGTATCCAATACCTGACCGCCGAAGCGTTCTGCTACGATTCCAGTACGAATTCCTTTGCGGGCAGCATAGATAGCCGCGCTGGAGCCAGCTGGACCACCGCCGACAACAAGAACGTCATAAGGTTCTTTGTTATCGAACTCGGATGCATCCGCACCAGATCCCATTTTGGCTAGCATTTCTTCGAGCGTCATCCGGCCGCTTCCGAAGTTCTCCCCGTTCAGGTAAACAGTCGGAACTGCCATGATGTTCTTGCTTTCTACTTCTTCCTTGAATGCCGCACCATCGATCATCGTGCTTGTGATGTTCGGATTCAATACGCTCATCACATTAAGTGCTTGCACAACATCCGGGCAGTTATGACAAGTCAGGCTGATATAAGCCTCAAAGTGGAATTCACCTTTGATGTTCTTAATCTGATTGATCAGTTTCTCATCGACCTTCGGTGCACGACCGCTTACTTGCAGGAGAGCAAGGACAAGTGAAGTGAACTCATGACCAAGCGGGATACCGGCAAAAGCAATGCCGGTATCTTCGCCAACGCGGTTCACGGTGAAGCTCGGGGTGCGGTTTAGTTCTGCTTTTTCTACTGTGATCTTAGACGACATAGCTGCAAGCTCTTCAACTAGAGCAAGCATTTCCTTGGAAACGTCGTCTGCACCAGCGCTTACTTTGTATCTGTTGCGACAGGTACTAGCTGGGGAACGGTTGGCACGGCTGGTGTAGCTATGATGGGTGTCGGTACAGCACTTGGTATTCCAGTAGGATTAACTGGCGGTGCCATCGTGAGCGGGGCATTCTTCGGAGACAAGATGTCACCATTGTCCGATACAACAAATCTGGCACCTGCTGTCACTGGCGGTGAATTGTTCCGCCATATCAAGCATATGCTTTGGACAACTGTACCGTCTTATATTATTACTGCTGGTATTTTCACCTTCATCGGCATGCGTTATCATGGCGGTGGTTCAGGGACGGACGACGTGGATCAGCTTACATCTTATTTAGCAGATAACTTTAATTTAGGCGTCGTTCCTCTAATCCCGATTGTTGTACTGATTGCTTTGCTGATGCTGAAGAAGCCTGCAATTCCTGCAATTTTTGCAGGTGCTGCGGTTGGTGGCATCATTGCGGTTTTCTATCAGGGGTTCAGCTTTGTGGATACTTTATCTACGTTCTATAGCGGTTATGCAATTGACTCTGGTATTCCTGTTGTGGACGAACTGCTGCAACGCGGGGGATTGACGAGTATGCTTGAGCTGATTGCATTGTTCCTCTTTGCGCTCGGAGTAGGAGGCATGCTGGCTGATGCTGGTGTACTTGAAGCATTGATTGCTTCGTTTGCGATGAAAATTAAGCATACAGGAGTACTGACAGTGGTTACCGTCATCGTCAGTTATGTGATGCTGGCAGTTGGCGGTTCAGTCTACTTCTCCACGGTCATGGGCGGGACGCTGATGCGACCTATCTTTGATCGATTGAATTTGGAGCCAGAGAACCTATCCCGTATCCTGGAGGATACAGGTACGCAGGGAGCACCTCTTGTTCCTTGGACCGGCGGCGGTATTTATACTGCTGGGGCTCTTGGTATCGCAACAGTAACGTATCTGCCATTTTGCTTCCTTGCTTTTATCACACCGATATTCACGCTGTTCTACGGAATTACCGGTTTGACAATGAAGGAAAAGAAAAATGCAAAACAAAATAAGGATTCTAAATTAAAAGTGGCAGAAGCATAACAAGCAGTGAGCACTACCTTGACAGGGTAGTGCTCTTTTTAATGGTTGACTGGAGGAGTGTGCATCTTCGGGTTCTTCAAACTGATATGAAGACGCTTTGAGGGTGAAATAGATGCAAAGAAGACCTGATTCAAACCAATGATGTTTTGTTCAGCTAATTGTTTTCTAAGCCATTCTTCATCCAAATGGAAGTGCGTCAAAGTATCGCGGTGTATGTATCCTTCTGAAATGACAGGAAAGGCAATCGCTGATGTGTGCTGCCGGAGTTGAAGGTCTTCCCTGGTTACAGGCAGTTTGCTAGGCTTTTTTAAGACACTTAACGTGCCGTTTGGTTCGACTATTGCTGTCTCTACGTCACGTATATCGAAAACATCTTTCTGGCGCAGCATAAACAATATATTGTCTATGGAATATTGGATTTTCTGCATATTCTCATGAAGTAAAATGCCGTCTTGAATGACGATTGTAGGACCAAGTGTCAGCAGCTTGCCGATTTTACGATTAGATATTTTCCACTTCACGATTGCTTTTTGAAATAAGCCAATGGCGATTATAGCAACGGCTGTAGGCAAATGCTCAATTTCTGGATCGGCAATATCAGCACCAACGAGTGCTCCTAAGATGACGATGATGAGAAAGTCGAAGACCGGCATTTCACCAATTGCTCGTTTACCCATGTATAAGGTAACAACCAGCATTAACGGAATGATGGTAATAATCCGACCGATAACAATTAAATTATCATGGATAAAATCAGTCATAGTATGCCCCTTTCTACCATTCAGCCTTGCCAGTCAGATAAAATACCAAACAGATAGATTCAATTTAATGAAACGATAATGCTGCTGATTCGTAAAAGCCGGGGAGGTGTTTAGCATGCAAAAGCGAGAAGTATTGTTTGATATGGGGAAATTGCAAAAACAAGCGATGTACCTGACAATTGGATTGATGCTTACAGCGAGTTTTATATATTTTATGATTCATGGATTTGAATTTTATATAAGCTTACCTATGATTGCTGGCGCTTTCTTACTTACGTTGATTGGTATAGTGCTGCACGAGCTCCTGCATGGTATCGGCTTTATTGTATTTGGGAAAGTAAAGTCCCGCCAAGTTAAATACGGCTTTTCCTGGAGAGACGGCGCTGCCTATGCACACTGTATGGAACCTATAAAAGTGAGTGCATATCGTATGTCTTTGCTTTTACCTGTCGTTGTGACAGGGCTGCTCCCATTATTGATTTCGTATATCATCGGAAATGGAGTGCTTTTAACTGTTTCAGTGATCCTGACAGCTGGAGGTATAGGCGATTGGCTTATATTTCGCAGTCTGAGGAAGTATGAAGCAAGCCAGTTTGTGAAGGATCATCCAACAAAGGTCGGCTACTTCATTTATACAGATAACAGCTGATAAGGGGGAGAAAAACACATGGCAGATCTACTGCGTAATTGGCTTTTTAATGATGATTCTATACATAACGTTGTGCTGGCACTGATTTATCTTTGGATTTTAATCCATATTGCCAAGTGGGTAGTTGACATAATCAACCAGAAGAAAAGAACGTTTCGGAAACTCGTGCGCACCCTGCTTGTATATGCACTAATTGGAACGTTGCTACTCTGGCTTTTGGATGGGGATTTCTTCCTTGATTGGACGTTTACCAGCTGGTTTTGGCATGATATGACGCTGTGGATTCTTGTCGGTGTGTTTGTCGTATTATGTATGCTTTTCCTTATACGAAGTATGAAAAGACCGTCTTCTCTTAAGAAAGTTATCGGTATGATTGTACTGCTGCTTGTCGGGGAATTTATCGTTGGTTCCTTTGTGATGACTGTTTTCCATGCAGCTGGCCGTTCGGTAACAATGAGCCTTGATTCACCAACAATCGTAGCTGGTGATCTGGCCATCAATAAGATTCGAATGAGAATACCTAATGGAAGTGAAAACGGCATATCTCTCAGTGTATCTCGATTCCAAATCACAGCTGTGAATCTGAAGACTGGAGAGAAGGAATGGAGCCGGAAAGCAATTTGGCAGGAATATGTGCTCGGACAGACAGAGGAAGGTATCCTTGTTGTGGATATGAAAAATGAAGAGTTTTACTTCCTTGATGCAATATCTGGTGATATCCGGCTAGATGAAAATGAATGGACGCAAAAATATCCTGAGCTTGCCAATAATCTAAGCTATGAGCAGGCAGATTATTATATAGACGATACGGGCGGATTGTACTTGTATGCGCTGGATGGAAAATACTATCGTGTGGCTGATGGAAAACTCACAGAGAACCCTGCTTACGAGAAGGAAGTACAGAAAGGATTCTTTGGTGACGAAGAAAATGGAGAGACGGAACGAGCACAGCAGATTGTTCAGGAGCTGTACCCGGATTTGCTGGAAGCTCAGCCGATTCTTGGTTCAGCTAAAGATGCTAGTATGCTGCTTATGTACAAGGAAAAACGTAATCAAGAACAGGTAACTGTGGCGAGAGTCTCGACGGATGAGTCTGCTATTCGCTGGAAGGTACCGGTCGATTATCAAGAAGAGCCGGGTGTAAGTCCAGTTGATACATTCAAAAAGGGTGATGCAACTTATGTGCTGGCCGCTGGTAAACTATATAAGATTTCTGAGCCGGGTGGTGTGCTGGAGTATGTTTACCACTATCGTTGGAATAAACAGCTGGATTTAGAGACGGATGAAAAGTAAATGGTAAAAATTGAGATGCTGTTCAGGCATAAATTCTTTTGATTCCGGGTATGGAAGAGTACGGATAAAAGAAGCATTGCTTAGGAGGCATTTCATATGACTATACAACCAATTGATACGACTAATATTGCAAAAGGCATCGGGCCGAATGTTTCGCCGGAAGCCTTTACTAATGATAAACGTAAGGTATTCTTATTCGGCTCTCCGAGCTATACAAATATCGGAGACCAGGCAATTGCCTATAGCATTGAGAAATTCATCCAAAGCCGATTCCCTTATTACGAGTACATTGAAATAATGGATTATGCGACAGATGAGGGAATTGAGTTTGTTAAAGGTATCATCCATGAAGATGATATCGTCATGTTCACAGGCGGCGGAAACCTTGGCAGCCTGTACTTGGATATTGAAGAAGATCGCCGCAAGGTATTTGCTGCTTTCAAGGATTATAAATCCATCTCTATGCCGCAGTCAGTGTTCTTTGAGGACAATGAGCATGGGGAGCAGGAGAAAAAGAAAACCCAGGAAGCATATCATCAGAACAAAAACCTGGTCATTGCTGCCAGAGAATCGCAAACCTTGGATGTTGTAAGGAATACATTCGAGTCAGAAGTAATGTATACACCTGATATGGTAATGTCACTCGATGTTGTACCTCGTGAGCAGGAGCGGGAAGGGGTTATGTTCTTCCTGAGAGCTGATAAAGAAAAGGTGATGGAAGAAGACTTTGTTTCCGAGCTAATGGAATGGACAAAGAAATTTGGATCTGTTGATCGTACAGATACAGTTCTTGATGAAAACATCGTACCTAACATTGATTATGCAGACAGAGAAAAGCATTTTATCGAGATGCTTGATCTGATCAGCTCTAAAAAATTGATCATTACTGACCGCTTGCATGCGATGGTATTCTCCATCATCACGAAAACACCTTGTCTTGTCTTCGGAAACAGCTACGGCAAGGCGAAGCACTCCTACCGTGACTGGCTGGACTCTATCAATTTTGTTGAGTATACAGATTCCAAGGACGTGGAGTTGTTGGAAAAGATGGTAGAGAAGCTGATGAAGGCAGAACCAAATGAAGTAGATCTGCGCAAAGACTTCAAACCGTTAGTTGACTTCTTCCGCAGCTAAAAGGAGAGCTAGAATCTTAGGATTCTAGCTTTTTTATGTCTTTGCATAATCAATCTATAAATTTTATTAATATACGGTTGTATTTTTATATGAATCGTTGTATATTTATTAAACAATATACAACGAAGGATCATCCTTGAAGGAGTACAACTAGATGAACAGCTTACAAGATTCGCAGCAGCAAGCTGCTGTCAAAAAGAAACCAAAACATTTCAATGTCTACGTGATGATTTTCGCATTCATCATCGTGGCAGCAATTTTGACATATATCATTCCAGGCGGAGCGTATGACCGTGTGGATCAGGATGGCCGCAGTGTTATCCTCCCAGAAACATTCCATTACATCGATGGAGAAAATGTCGGTCTTCTCGGCATATTCAATAGCATTCACACTGGTATGGTGAATGGAGCTAATATTATTTTCTTCGTCCTGATTGTCGGAGGGGCATTTGGGATTTTCACTGCCACTGGAGCGCTTGATGCCTTTATTTATATGCTGTCCAGAAAGATGGCGAACAAAGAGAAGCTGCTTATCCCTGTATTGATGCTGTTCTTTGCAGCAGCTGGAGCATTAATGGGAATGTCAGATGAAACTATCGTGTATGTAGCTATTTTGGCCCCAATGGCTATAGCACTTGGATTCGATGCATTGACCGGATTTGCCATTGTTGTACTGGGCGCAGGTGTCGGTTTTACAGCAGCAGTCATGAACCCGTTCACAGTCGGAATTGCGCAAGGCATTTCTGAACTGCCAACCTTCTCCGGAATCGGTTTCCGGATTGTACTTTTCGTTATCCTATATCTTGCGGCTGTCTTCTATGTGATGCGCCATGCAAGCAAAGTGAAAAGGAACCCAGAGCTTGGTGAATACGGAAAGTTCGGCAGAAAAGCTGATACTTCCGCTCTTAACAAGACGCAGAAAATGACTACTCGTCACAAGCTTGTTCTATCAGCGTTCTTGATTAATTACGTCGTATTGATTATCGGTGTATTGAAATACGGCTGGTACATTACAGAGATCGCTGGGTTATTCCTGCTGTTCGGTGTGGTGATGGGTATCCTCGGAGGGATTTCTTTCTCTGGTATTGCTGATAACTTCATCCTTGGAGCGAAGGACCTGCTAGGCGGCGCATTGATCATCGGATTTGCGCAGGCAATTCTTGTCATCTTCAACACATCAGGTATGATGGACACGCTGCTGTATCACGCATCTCATGCGCTTGGAATGATTCCTGCTGCTTTATCTGCAGTTGGTATGCTATTCCTACAGATGGGTATCAATTTCTTCGTCCCTTCTGGAAGCGGACAAGCTGCTTTGACAATGCCGCTCATGGCACCATTGTCTGATATGATAGGTGTAACAAGACAGACAGCGGTATTAGCCTATCAGTTTGGAGACGGTATCTCCAACACTATCTTGCCGACTGGCAATATTATCGCTCTGCTTGCAATCGCAGGCATCGGTTATGGGAAATGGGTGAAGTGGTTCCTGCCATTCTTCCTTATCCAAATCGGCATTGCCATTATCGCGCTGATCATAGCCCAATTGATTCAATACGGACCGTTTTAATAGAAGGAGTAATAGATTATGGAATTAGAGAGATTAGTAGAGCAGGCGATTCAGGATCGCCGGCATATTCACCAATACCCGGAATTATCAGGGGAAGAGTACGAAACAGGCAGATACGTACGTAACAGACTGGAAAAACTAGGGATTGAGGTCCTGGATTTCCAGCCGCCGAGTGTCGTCGGGTTTGTGAAAGGCACAAAAGGAGAGAAGACGATTGCGCTTCGAGCGGATATGGATGCACTGCCAATGGTAGAAGAAGGGGATAAACCTTACATCTCCAAGCATCATGGGGTAGCTCATACGTGCGGACATGATGGCCATACAGCTATCCTGCTTGCTGTAGCAGAGTGGATCACACTGCATAAAGAGGAAGTGGAGCCGAATATCGTGCTCATCTTCCAATCCTCTGAAGAAGCATCTCCGAGCGGTGCTGATAAGCTGATCAAAGAAGGTGTATTGAAAGGCGTTGACAGCATCTACGGCATTCATGTTGATGCGGAATTGGAAAAGGGTCAATTTGGTACTCGTCCTGGAGCTATGATGGCATCTGTTGATGACTTCGAAATCAAGATCCAAGGCTCAGGCGGTCATGCATCAACACCGCATTTGACAGTGGATCCGGTTTATATCTCTACACATGTCATCCAAGCATTGCAAAGTATTGTCAGCCGTAAGCTCAACCCGATGGATGCAAGTGTCATCTCTGTGGGGAAAATCGAAGCCGGCAACACATATAACGTCATTCCGGACTCAGCTAAAATCATCGGGACGATGCGCTCCTTCTCTGCAGAAGCAGTACAGACGATCCAAGAACAGATTAGCAAGCTGACAAAAGGGATTTGTGAATCTTTTGGAGCTACAGCGGAAGTTGATTTCATCATCGGTACACCGCCACTGATCAATGACGAAAAAGAAGCAGCCTTTGCAAAAGAGCTGCTGCAAAAAACATTCAGTGCAGAACGCTATGAAGAACTGGAGCCAGTCATGGGTTCAGAAGACTTCTCCTACTACTTGCAGGAAATCCCGGGGGTATTCGTCAAGGTCGGTATGCAAGGAGAGAAGAGTCAATATCCGCACCACCATCCGAAGTTTGATATTGATGAAGATGTGTTTGGGGATGCGATAAAGGTGTTTCAACAGTTTGTATTAAATCAATAAGCAAGAGGAGCATATGGGGTGGCCCATATGCTCCTTTTTTATGCTAGTATTTCAGCTCGTTTCCAGGATGTCGCTGTTTGTTTCAGCACTTCATTTAACTCTTCTACATTAGTTCTGCCTTCTTGCTGCAGCCATTGTTTCCCAGCAGCTTCTCCGTCACGACCAAAGATGGCTACACTATCCTTCCAGGTTGCCCGGCCGCATAAGACACCATTGAAGCTGGAACCTGCTTCTTTTGCAAAACGTAATGTCTCTTGGAAGAGGGAGGCACTGACGCCTGCACTCAGGAAGATGAAAGGCAAATCAGTTGCTTCACTTTGCTCTTTGAAATAGCGCTGAGCTTCTTCGCGTGAGTACACAGGTGTTTCTTCCGAGTATCCTTCCACATAGGCCATGTTTACCGGTACTTCAACTTTCAGCACATCCACTTTATATTGTGGTTTCGAGAACTCTATCATCATATCATTCACTTTATGTGGCTTAACTTTTGCGTATTCTGGTCCCTTTACATCATCATTGTGTACGTCATAGGAGACGAGCTCCAGGAAGAAAAGAATATCCTCTGCCTGACATTCAGATCCGAGACGTTCCACGAAGATATGCTTCTTCTCATTAATGCTAGGATCCTCATCCACATCATAGTACAAAAGGAATTTCACCGCATCTGCGCCCTGAGCCTTGATTCGCTGAACAGACCAGTCATCGAGAATATCCGGCATGCGCCCAGGCTGTGTCGCGTCGTATCCTGTTTTTTCGTAAGCGAGAAGCAGGCCGGCATTTTTGTCGCGTTTCTGAGCTGCTGGCAAGCCATACTCAGGATCCAGCAGGATAGAAGTGGCGTATGGTGTGAGTTCCTCGGAAATCAGTTCTTTAAAAGATACGATTGTATTGTCTCCCTGATTTGTTGTGCTCTCCTGCTGCAGCATCTTTTTCAAGGAGCCTCGCTGATCAATAGCGAGGGCTCCGATGATACCATTTTCGTCTGATAGTCTTTCAAGTGCTTCTCGTTTAGCGGGTGTTAAATTTAGCATGTTAGCAGCTCCCTTAAGCAGATAGTTTAGTAGAAAACAGGGCAAGAATATCTTTTGGGTCGATTGCATGATGCAGCCGATCGATCGTTTCCTGATGTACGAGCATTTTAGAAACCTCTGACAAGTAATACAGATGGTTAGAGGCAGTTCCAGTTGGTATAAGCATGGCGATGACAATTTGAATTGGCTGCCCATCTAATGCTTTCCATTCAACTCCATCGGCTAGCTTGAAGATAATGATTGCTGGCTTCAGGACTTCACTCCGCTCGGTATGGGGGATTGCGATACCTTGTTCCATACCGGTTGTACTTTCTTTTTCTCGCTGGAGAAAGCCATCCACTATAGCGGCTTGGTCCGTAATGATGCCGTGCTGCTTAGCGGTAGCAGCTATTTGCTGAAATACTTCTTTTTGTGTTGCAGCTTTCACATCCACCTTGATTGTGTCGAGAGACATAATCTGACTGACATCCTGTACTGGGAAAGCTGTTTTCTCTGTCACAGCTGCTGTTTCAGCAATTGGTGTTTCCTTCGCTGCGTTTTTAGCAGCTGTACGCTTTTGATCCATACCGATCAAGAATCCACTTACAACTGCACCGGCGAGAATGGCCAGTATCCAAAGGAAAGGATGCGTAACGATGGGCAGGACGATAAATCCGCCGTGGGGAGCTGGCACCTGTACTTTAAATAGGTAAGTCAATATAGCTGCGATAGAGGAACCTATCATTAGAAACGGAATGACCTTCAGCGGTTTTTTCGCTGCGAATGGAATGGCCCCTTCTGTGATATGAGTTGAGCCGAGCAAGAAGTTTACCAGACCAGCACTGCGCTCGCTTGTGCTGTAAGCTTTGCCGGCAAATAGTGTTGCAAAGCCAGTAGCAATCGGCGGAACGATACATGCAGCAGAGACACCTGCCATAAAGAAGTAGTTGCCATCTGACAGCAGGGCAGTTCCTGTTACGTAAGCTGCTTTATTGACTGGACCGCCCATATCGAATGCGCACATGATTCCTACAATAAGTCCTAATACAATTGGATTTGAATTTTGGAAGCTTGCTAGAAAATCCATCATTGCTTGGTTGATCCAGCCCATTGGAGCTGAAATGAACCACATTGCAAAACCTGCGATGAAAATACCGAAGACTGGGAATAAGAAAATTGATTTCAAGCCGTCAAGCTGTTTTGGAAGAGCTTTGAACAGGTATCCAAGTCCGAGAATGATATAACCGGTCATGAAACCGCCGATAATACCGCCCAAGAAACCAGTACCATTGGTGAAAGCGATCATCCCGACGATGAAACCGATAATGAGACCAGGCCGTTTGGCTATCGATTCTGCAATATAAGCACACAGCACTGGTACCATCAGGTTCATGGCGATGCCGCCAATGGTGTTCATATAATAAGCGAACTCGTTGTACTGCGAACTTTCTGGATCGGCAGAGTGGATACCGAACATAAGTGAGATGGCAATCATGACACCGCCAGCAACAACTATCGGCAGCATATGAGAGACACCGTTCATGAGCGATACGTAGATACTGCGAATAATAGAATCTTTTTGCTGCGGTTCGGAACTGCCAGCAGAAGCAGCACGCTGTCCATCTTTATAGATAGGCGCTGTTTGATTGATGATGCTATCAAGCAGTTTATCTGGCTCTTTGATTCCTTTGCTGACAGCCACGTTCACCATCCGTTTACCGATAAAACGATCGCGATTTACATCTTTGTCGGCAGCGATGATTACACCATCAGCTGCATCGATTTCAGCCTGCGTCAATGCATCTTGTATACCGTCCTGTCCATGTGTTTCTACCTTTATGGAGATACCGCGTTTTCGTGCAGCTTCTTCCAAGGCCTCTTTTGCCATAAAGGTATGGGCAATACCGGTCGGACACCCGGTTGCAGCAATTATTCTATACGTCATGCTTTACACCCCATTTTCTTTTTAATTGGATTTGCCCTGCTAAGTAAGGGATATCACTAAGATCAGATAAACCTGATGTGAAAGCTGTGGAAGAGCCAGCAGCTGTTGCATAAACCAATGCTTCTTCTTCGGAATCTCCGAGCATTAATCTGCCGGTAAAAGCAGCCAGCATCGTATCTCCAGCACAGGCAGTGTTCACTATCTTGCCGGAAGGAGCGTTTACAGCCAGCTCCCGTGTGCTGTCACAATATAGTGCCCCCTGCGAACCGCATGATAGGAGGACACGCTGAGCGCCTCGTTCCAGCAGCTGTTCCGCAGCTTTTTGCAGTTCAGTCTGATTCGTATGATCGGAGATGCTGAACCAATTGGCTATTTCCTCATCGTTTGGTTTGATAAGATAAGGTTCATATGCCAGACAGTCCAGAAGTACCGGAGAACTGATATCGAGAACCAGCTTCACTCCTTGCTGTTGGGCAATCCGGGCAATGTCGACATGAATCTGATCGTCAACGCCGCGCGGAAGACTGCCTGAAACGAATAGCCAATCACCGTTTTTAAGATTCCTAACTTGTTCGAGCAGCAGCTCTTGTGCCTGCTGTGAAATGACTGGCCCTCTGTTTACTGCTTTGTATTCCAAGCTTTCTGCACGAACAAAGGTATTGATACGAGTAATGCCCTCCACTTTAATGAATGCGGTTTCAATTCCGGCAGCTTCAAGCTCTTTTTCAATGAAATCCCCGGTAAAACCACCTAGGAATCCGGTCGCCATATTGAAAATGCCTAACTTCTTCAACATAAATGAGATATTGATGGCTTTTCCGTTCGGCTGATACTCTTCAAATATGCTTCTGTTTACGACGAAAGGATCAAAAGAGGTAAACTCAGAGAAAAGATCGATCGCTGGATTCATCGTACATGTATAAATCATCCGTATCACTGCCTATCTGTGTTTTTCTTACAATTTCATTATGGCATGCATTTTTATGTAAATGTTTTCAACATCAGCTGATTTCGCTACAATATTAGTAAACGTTTACACGGGGGAATCGTCATGAATGGAACCTTTCTGACGCGGGTCAGCCAGCATACAGAGAAGATGAGTGAAGCGGAGCTGTATTTAATCCGCTATATACGGGAAAACCTCAACACAATTCCTAAGTTATCTATCGTGCGGTTAAGTGAAGAAGCGAATGTTTCCACGGCTACCATTGTTCGTACTATGAAAAAACTTGGGTATAACGGATTTACCGATTTTAAAATTCGGCTGAAGGATGAGAATGATCAGAACCCGAACTTTTCGATCATTGAGCAAGTGGATGAAGAAATAAAAGATGCCATTTTAAAAAATGAACAAGAGGTTATGCGTACAATTGAGATGCTTAATAGCGGCTTAATAGAAGACACTGTCCAGAAAATTCGCCACAGCAAGCGCGTTATATTATTTGCACGAGGGTTTTCGGAGCTGATTGCAAAGGAAATGGAAGTGAAGCTGCAGCTGCTGAATAAATATGCGGAGCTGCATGATGATCCAAATATCATCCGGACGAAAAGTAAGAGACTGGAAGAAGGGGATTTAGTCATTTTTGTTTCGTTGAACGGGTATACCGAAGAACTAGTGGATGCTGCAAAAAGCTGTCAGGAAAATGATACAAGTATGATTGCTTTGACTTGTAATAAAAACAGTCCGCTCGCATCATTGGCTGAATTGACATTGACAGGTTATAAGTCCGAAACATCTTATTTTCCGGATTATGAGGTAAGATCAAGACTTCCGCTTCAGGTGATATCGAGAATACTGCTGGATGCTTATGCCATTCGAGCAGGAAAGTCCTAGTTTACGGAAGGGGAGAGATATATGCCAACTTACAACAAGCTGGTGCGTGATCATATTCCAGCCATTATTCAGCAAGCAGGAAAAGTACCTAAAACTGCAGTCCTTGATCAAGATAGATATATAGAAGAATTGAAGCTTAAGCTGTTAGAGGAAGCTAATGAAATTTCGAAAGCAGAAGAACATAATGAAGTTGTTGAAGAGGCGGCTGATTTACTGGAGGTACTGCACGCTCTCCTTGATGCCAAGGGTATATCATTAGAAGATATCGAATACGCGCGTCGGCAAAAGAAAGAAGAACGCGGTGGCTTTGAGGACAGAATCTTTTTGATAGAGGTCAGTAATTAAATCGGAAGCAGAAGCTAAAATAGGTTAGCAATCAATAATTCGTTATATAGGAAAAGCCCTCGTTTTTGAGGGCTTTTCGATTATCTGAACACGTCCATGTTAAATCACTGTTGATGCAATGGCTGCTCGGGTTCCGTATGCTGCTAGGATAAGCTGCCCCTTCGACGGAGGTCGTTCCTAACTCGTCAACCAGGATAACGCCGTTATGCTCTGTATCACAACCGAGAGAGGAGATAAAGGAGTGAGATTGTGCCAATTCTGATGTAACAATACCACCTGAGCGTTCTATATCAGTTCTGTCTGTGAAAGTCACTTTTTCCAAATAGCCATCTTGGTCACGCAATTGCCTTTCCCGAAGGCAGTAATCCCAGATAAGCGATAGTATGGATTGCATAGTTAGTGGCTTTGGTGTATTCCATCATCTCACATTCCTTATTGTAGGAAACTGAATCACCTATTTTTTGTTGTTCAGAGCCTTCTTTATATCTAATATTGCTTGCAAGTGCATTCCTTCATGAAATATTGTTCTGACAAGTACTTGTTCGATAGTTTCCATTCCCATATCGATAGCCTGGTACTCCTCATCCATACGGTCAGCGTACCTTTCGAAAATCTGATCTGGCTGTGTTTGTAATAAGGAAATCAGATCAGTGAAAGCGGGGGTATTGTCTGTAAAATCTGCAGGAGTGGTGCCGTAGCTGAACCAATCTTTAAAATCATTAGGGATGGGGGCTTCTTCTTTGGTTAATGCTTGAATCCATAAATATTGATCCAGAAAAACATGTCCTAGATTCCATCTGACATTATTTCGGAAGCCTTGGGGAATAATGTCTGCCTCTTCATAGGTGAAGCTTTTAGCTAATTGAAGCAATTCCATGCGATACGTTCTCATTTGACCAAGCAGTATTTCCTGACGTTTCTCCACTCAATTCCCTCCTTTCTTTTAAAATTCTGTACGATTTGTCAATAACCTTTATCATAGTTCGCTGCTTAGAACGTTAGCGGTTTTTCGCAGTTCTTTCTCCAGGGCCTCGAAGTAGTCAGATAAAAATACCTGAAATCTCTCTGCAACTGGACTGAGGTATCTTCTAGTGGACCAAGCCAAGCCGATTGTTCGTTCACAAATAGGATCCTGCAGACGAATGACGGGTAAGTGGGATGTTTTATTGCCGATTAATGAAACAGAAGGAATGAAGGCTATCCCAAGCCCTTTGTTTACCAGCTCCCCAATGACGCCGGGTTCGTCTCCCTCAAAGGCAATATGTGGCTGAAAACCGGCTAGCTGACAATATTTATCGGTCAAATTTCGAATACCGTACCCTTCATTCATGCTGATGAAGGCTTCATTGCGCAGCTCATAAAGGGAGATATGACTTTTTGTCTCAAGCCAGTGACCGGGAGGAGCAATCAGCAGTATTTCTTCTGTCATGAGCGGCTGCCATTCGATATCCTCAGCTTGAATCGGAACGGAGGAGATACAGAAATCTAGCTCGCCGCTGCGCAGCTTTTCCGTCATCAAAGGCACAGACTGTACGTATTGTTTGAAGTGGACTTGGGACTCTTCCCTGAGGAATCCGCTGATCAAATCAGGTAAAATGCGTGGGATAGTAACGGAAAGCCGAATTGTATGATCAGCTTTCTGATTCGTTTCATTCAGTTCCCGGCGTGCTTCCTGCAGCTCATGAAGGACAGCATCAACGCGCCGGAGGAACATCCTGCCGTTTTCATTCAATTTGATTTGCCGGTTATAGCGTTCGAAAAGCTTTACACCTAAGTCCTCCTCCAACCGGCTGATTGCTTTGCTGAGTGAGGGCTGTGCGATATTCAATGCTTCTGCAGCATGTGTCATGTGCTCTAATTCAGCAACTTTTTTGAAATAGTGCAGCTGTAGTAATTCCACGTTCATCCTTCTTTCGGATAGTATAGAGGCTATTATTTATAATGATATATATATTATACATTATGTAACTGAGCCATTATGCTATTTAGATGTTCAATATTTCACAAAGATAAAGGTGAGGGAAATTATGAAAGGAATAAAATTAGGCTTCTTTGATATAAAGCGGATGTTTCAGCATAAGCACGGGCGTATTGCACTTATTTTCTTGCTGATTATTCCGGTCATTTACGCTGCGTTGTTCCTTGGCGGGTACTGGGATCCATATGGTCATGTCGAGGATTTACCGGTGGCTGTCGTCAACCAGGATGATGGAGCAAGCATGGATGGCGAAGAAATGCATGCCGGGGATGATTTCATTAAGGAATTAGAGAAAAGCAAGGCGATGGACTTTGCTTTCGTATCAGACCAGAAGGCAGAAGATGGATTGGAAGATGGCAAGTATTATATGAAAGTAACCATCCCGAAGGATTTTTCTGAGAAAGTGACAACATTGATGGATGATAAACCGCAGCAAGCGGAGCTTACGTATGAAGTGAATCCAGGGAAAAACTTTGTTGCTGCGCAAATCAGTTCTTCTGCGATGGAGGAAATGAAAACAAAATTGGCTAGCAGTATTACGAAATCGTATGCTGACAGTGTATTCACAAGCTTCCATGAAGTAGCTGACGGATTACAGGATGCAGGTGATGGAGCTGGCGATCTTCATAAAGGGATTACAGATGAGCAGAGCGGTATGAAAGATCTGCAAAATGGAATTGGTGATCTGAAGACGGGTGCGTCCGACTTAGCAAACGGCGCTGATCAACTGGCAGGTGCTGAAGGTAAACTTTCTGACGGCATTGGCAGTTTGAACACAGGTGCATCTGATTTGGCGAGTGGTTTAGGTCAATTGGATGAAGGAGCAGCCTCTCTGCAGACGAATACGGAAAAGGTTGCCGGCGGTTTAGCTGATTGGAAAGCACAAAGTGACAAGCTTTCGGATAATCAGGATGCATTCACATCTGGTTCTGAGGATTTGAGCAAGCTGGTAGCATCGTATATGAAAGAGCATCCAGAGCTTAAAGACGATAAGACGTTCCAGCAAATAGCAGCTGCATCTGATCAGCTTGCAGATTCCTCAGCTAAATTAGCAGACGGTCAGCAGCAGCTCGGTGAAGGAGCAGATAAGCTGGCTGGAAGCGAGCAGAAATTAGCGGATGGTATGGATACATTCAGTGAAAAACTCGGTTCAGCTGTAAGCGGAGCGGATAAATTAGCTAGCGGAGCAACAGATTTGAATAATGGCTTTGACGAGTATTCAGAAGGCTTTGGATCCTTGCAGAGTGGCGCAGCGCAGCTTGCTTCCGGTACAAATGATCTTTCAGATGGGGCAGCACAGCTTGACGATGGTATGAGTAAGCTGTCCGATGGATCCGATGAGCTTGCGACAAGCCTGCAGGATGCGGCTGATAAAACAAGTAACATCCAGTCTAGTGATGCGTTGACGACAATGTTCGCCGATCCGGTTAAGCTGACAGAGAAACAGCTATCGGATGTACCGAACTATGGTGTCGGCATTGCGCCGTACTTCTTGTCACTTGCTTTGTTTGTTGGTGGTTTGATGGCAGCCAACATCCTGCCACTTGGCAGAAGACAGGATATGCAAGTATCAGGTACAGTACAATTCTTCAGTAAACTGACACTGGTGTATGTCGTGGCGATTGTACAAGCGGTTATTCTTGATCTTATCTTCTTGTTCGGATTCCAAGTTGATGTGCAGAGTGTTCCGTTATTCTTCTTGTCCAGTATCATTGTGTCTATGACAGTTATGACGATCATTCTTACGCTCGTCACATTATTCGGCAATCTTGGGAAACTGCTTGCCATTGTGCTGCTGGTTCTTCAGCTGGCAACTTGTGGCGGAACGTTCCCGAGCGAATTGACTATGTCTGCATTGGCATCCGTTGGTCAATACTTGCCGATGGCACATTCCTTGCATAGCTTGCAGGAAGCAATCACGCTCGGTGACTGGTCGGTACTAGGCCATCAGCTTGTTGATCTATTGATTTATCTGGCAGTGGTCGGTGTCATTGGATGGATAGTATCTCATTTGCAGCACAGACCGAAAAAAGAGAATGAGCTGGAAGCAGCTTGATAAAGAGCTCGCCTTTATAGGCGGGCTCTTTTCTATTGACACCATATGATAGACTGTAGACAGCAAATGGAAGAAATCAATAGTAGAGGATAGAGATCATGCAGATTGATAAACCGAAAGTAGCGATGGAATTACCTGAGAAAAGAATTCACGATATCTTTTTTGAAGAGGAACCAGAATTGGAAATGTGCCAGGTGCAGCAAGCTGATTTTTCGAATGAATCAGTGTACAGGCTGCGATTGTCGAAGGTAGTAATCCGCAATAGCCGATTTAACAATACGGACTTTACCGGGATGGACTTGTTGGATGTCAGGTTCGAGAATTGTGATTTTTCCAATGTGAAAATGAGCAAGTCATCCATTCACCGGGTGGAATTCCAAGGCTGTAAGATGCTCGGAGCAGATATGACCGAGTCTAGTTTTGGTAATGTTTCTTTCCGTGATTCTTTGGTGAATCTTGTATCATTCGGCCAATCGAAGATGGAGAAAGTGATATTTTCCTCCTGTGGATTACAGGGAGCGGACTTTTATGCCAACCGAATGAAGAAGATAGAATTTACTGATTGTGATCTGAATGAAGTGAACTTTGAACAGACATCTCTCAAAGGAATTGATCTGAGCACAAGCAGTTTCCAGCAGTTGACCGTATCTATTGAAAATTTGAAAGGCTGTATCGTTTCTCCAAATCAAGCTATCCAATTAGCTTCATTGATAGGACTAGTAGTTAAGTGAAAAGCTTCCCGAGTGGGAAGCTTTTTTATTACGTGAGTTCCTTTAAGTCGTAGTCAACTTTGCATAGATGATAAAGAATAAGGTCATTTCTGCTACTATTACAATATAAGGAACTGGCACAAGCAGATTAAAAATGAAGAATAAGCCTAAAATACCTAAAAATAAACCTAGGTGATATATTTTCAATCGGTGATGCGCGTGTCTATATTGGTGAAACACAAAAGTAGTTGAAAAGAAATAAAGCAATACAGAACCAAAAATAAAAAATAAGTTGAAGAAGTACTCGACCTCATCCAAGACCATTAGTCTGATGGATGCTGCAATAGCACTTAATGACATTAGTATAAAGAGATGACCATAAATGATCGTTTGGCCGGCTGTTTGAATGTGTTTATCCACTTTCTTCTCCACATTATCAAAGTATTGCCACCACATTGCGATAATGAGCAGAAAGGCAATGACAGCTAGTCCAATAGAATTCCAATCTCCTTGGGTTGGCTGGATAACGGCCAACGTACTGACAAGGGATTCTCCAAAAAGGATGATAGTGAATAATCCAAATCGCTCTAATAAATGTGCCGTATTGGTGGGGACTTTCACTAAATATCTTCTTCCTAACATAGGAATGATGATATCAATTAAGATCCCCAAGTAGAGAACAACATAGCGGATCCATGAATCAAAGAAAAGGGAAAGTAACGAAACGATAATTCCTACCCAAAAGTATTTTCCAAGATACAGTGCTGCTTGCTTCCGGGCGCCCTCTTCTATTCGCTGAACAACGAGGTATTGGATAGCAGTAACAGCTCGTAAGCCAATATAGCCTATTAAAAAAGAAAGATAATATGGATCAAAATCGACGGATAAACTTGAGGTCATGACTAGTGCAAAAAACATTTGCAGAATTAAAAACAACCGTTGATGAAACAAGTCCTGTCCAAAACGATTGACAAACATCGTCTGTCCTACCCATGCCCACCAGATCGGCACAAAGATTAATACAAACTTAAATAAGTATTCAGCATGTATATGACCGTCTTCTACATGAAGCAACACGTGTGTTGCTACTGCAACTGATGCAACAAAAAGTAAATCATAAAATAGTTCTAACCACGTCACTTTCTTTTCAAACAACTTTTCCACACCCCCATAAAAATAATAAACTCTCTTCCTTTCCAGAATTCCCTGGCTGGAATGCGAATTGTTTAACTAAATTCTTTATCAATTATGATTCATATGTATTACAGATTGGATCTATATAGCATATATTAACAGATTAACCATGCAAAAAGCAGATAACTTGGTTAATCAGAAACCTTCAAAGTATACCGAAGTAACTGATGATCTGTTTACATTATGACCTTTTTTGGAATGAAATTTTGTGAAGTTTCCGTTTATAATGAAGGGGAGGTGACACCCAAATGAAATACAATCAAATCAAACCGAAAAAAATATATGAACAAGTAGCGGATGAGCTGCTTGCTTTAATAAAAAATGGTGACTTAAAGCCGGGCGAGAAGCTTGCCAGCGTAACGCAGCTGGCTGAGAATTTCAATGTGGGCCGTTCTGCGATAAGGGAAGCTCTTGCCACACTCCGTGCGATGGGGTTGGTAGAGATGAAGCAAGGCGAGGGTACATACGTGAAGGCGTTCGAGCCAGAGGGAATCGTTTATCCGCTTCAGCACGTGCTGCTCATGAGCGGGGAGGATCGGGCAGAGCTGATGGAGGTCCGTAATATATTGGAGACAGGTATTGCTGCATCGGCCGCACTGAACCGTTCTGAAGAAGACTTGGAACAAATGGAAAAAGCGCTCAAGGAAATGAAGGCATATACGGGAGACCCAGAAAAGGGGGAGAAAGCTGATCTCGCTTTTCATATGATCATTGCCCGAGCGGCGAACAATAAGCTGCTTCTCCGTCTGATGCATCATGTATCGGATTTAACAGCGGAATCGATGCGTGAAACAAGGCAGATTTGTTTATTTGGTGAAAATGCAGCCCCTGAGGAATTGAACAAGCAGCATGAAGCCATCCTGGATGCAATTCGTACGAAACAGCCAGAGCAAGCAAGGCTTGCCATGGTGGCACACTTGGAATATGTAGAAGGAGTACTGCGTAATTATATGGAATAGGACGAGCCGCCGACGAGGGTCGGCTTTTTCTGTCTATACAGGAGTTGGAAAATGTAAGCGGTTGTAGTATGATGAAGACAGAAATTATACAGGTCATCTGATGACCTTATCTGTAGGGGTGACGGTATGAAGGTTACACTATTTGCAACGTGTATTGTGGATATGTTCCAGTCCGATGTTGGGATAGCCACAGTTGAAGTACTGGAAAGACTCGGGTGTGAGGTTGTGTTTCCATCTGGACAGGTGTGCTGCGGGCAGCCGGCATATAATTCCGGGTATGTAGAAGATGCCAAAAAGGCTATGAAGAAGATGATTGCGACATTTGAAGACGCAGAGGTTATTGTCACACCGTCCGGATCATGTGCCACGATGTTCAAGGATTATCAGCATGTATTCCAGGATGATCCTGCGTGGCGTCCGCGTGCGGAACGGCTGGCGGCTAAGACGTATGAGCTGACTGAGTTTATTGTAGATGTCCTGAAAATAGAGGATGTTGGGGCGAAGCTGGAAGGGATTGCAACTTATCATCCATCCTGCCATATGACACGGCTGCTTGGCGTGAAGGATGCACCGATGAAGCTGCTGTCGCATGTAGAGGGCCTGGAAATGCAACCGCTTCCTAACGCGCATAATTGCTGTGGATTCGGCGGAACTTTTTCGGTGAAGATGGGGAATATCTCAGAGCAGATGGTCGATGAAAAAGTAGATTCGGTAACTGAAACGAAAGCTAGCTACCTGATTGGAGCAGATGGCGGCTGTCTAATGAATATTGGGGGACGAATGCAGCGCCGCGGCAAGCCGGTCAAAGTGATGCATATCGCGGAGGTACTAAACAGTCGTTAAGGGGGATGGCAGCATGGCGATGAAGATAGGGAACGAAAAGTTCAAAGATAATGTAAATAAGCAGATGGAAGACACGTTTATGCGTGGTGCAGTTGCCGGGGCTCAGGAACGCCTCAGGACAAGAAGACTGGATGCGGCGGAGGAGCTTGGCAATTGGGAAGAATGGCGGTCTCATGGGGAAGAGATACGTCAGCATACACTTGATCATCTCGACTATTATTTACAGGAGCTTTCAGAGAATCTGCAAAAGCGCGGCGGGCATGTATTTTTTGCTGCAACAGCAGAAGAGGCAAATGACTATGTGAAAGGTATCGTCAGGGAAAAACGAGCCAGGAAAATTTTGAAGGCTAAATCCATGGTCACAGAGGAAATCGGTTTGAATGGTGTGTTGGAACAGGAAGGCTGTGACGTCATTGAAACAGATCTCGGAGAATATATTCTGCAGCTGGACGACCATGATCCGCCTTCGCATATTGTGACACCTGCGCTTCATAAAAACAAAGAGCAGATCAAGGATGTGTTTACTGAGAAGCTGGACTATAAGCTTACTTCAAAACCGGAAGAACTAGCACTCCATGCCAGAGAGAAACTCCGCCAGGAATTCCTGCAAGCTGATATCGGCATCACAGGGTGTAATTTTGCCATCGCAGAATCTGGATCTGTCGGTCTGGTCACAAATGAAGGTAATGCGGGTATGGTTTCTGATTTACCAGATACACAGATTTGTGTGATGGGGATGGAGCGAATCGTTCCTACATTTGAAGAATTCGAAGTACTGGTTGGACTTCTGACAAGAAGTGCAGTCGGTCAGAAGCTGACGAGCTATATTACGGCATTGACTGGTCCGCGGACAGCAGAAGAGGTTGATGGCCCATCCGAGTTTCACCTGGTCATCGTGGATAACGGCCGTTCTGGTATTCTCGGAACCGAATTCCAATCTGTACTCCAGTGCATCCGCTGTGCGGCTTGTATCAACGTTTGTCCGGTATACCGCCACATTGGCGGCCACTCCTATAACTCCATTTACCCAGGGCCAATCGGGGCAGTGCTGACGCCGCTGCTGGGAGGTTATGACGATTTCAAGGAGCTGCCGTATGCATCGACGCTTTGCGCTGCTTGCACGGATGCTTGTCCGGTTAAAATACCATTGCATCAGCTGCTGCACCGTCATCGACAAGTGATTGTCGAGCGGGAAGGCCGCGCGCCGATTTCAGAGAAAATGGCAATGAAAGCTTTTGGAATCGGTGCTTCCTCGAATCCGTTGTATGCAGCTGGATCGAAGATGGCGAGCACTGTCATGAAGCCTTTTACGAAGGATGAGACGATTTCAAAAGGTCCTGGACCGCTGAAGGCATGGACTGAAATTCGAGATTTTCCCGCTCCGAACAAAGAACGATTCCGTGATTGGTTCAAGCAGCACGAAAAGGAGAATGGCAAGGTATGATACAGAACCGTGAAAGATTCCTTACGAATGTCGCCAGCCGCCTCAGCCGCACGGAAGTACTGACAGAAAGGCCCGTACGGAACTGGAAGTATCGCCCGCAGGATAAGACGCTGACTGATAAAACACAGGATGAGCTGGTAGATATACTCCGTGATCAATGCCGGCTTATCCATACCGAGCTGATTGAAACCGATTCGCGTTCCCTCTCGAAAGTACTGGCGGAAACAGTATCTGCATATGGAGGCGGCCCGCTGGCCATATGGCAGGACCCTCGTTACGATGCATTCGGTTTACGGGATCCGCTTCAGAAATGGCCGGCCCAAGGAATAGACGTACATGAATGGGATCCTTCTATTGGCCATGACAACATCGGAATTGTGGAAAAGGCCAATATCGGTATAACATTCAGCGATATCACTCTTGCTGAGTCAGGGACAGTCGTACTCTTCTCAGGTGAGGGGAAAGGCCGTACTGTCAGTCTGCTGCCGCATAAATATATTGCTCTTGTACCGAAAAGCACCATCGTACCCCGCATGACCCAGGCAGCTCAGCGTATCTCAAAGCAAGTACAGGAAGGGAAAGCTATTGCATCCTGTATTAACTTCATTACTGGACCAAGTAACTCGGCTGATATTGAGATGAACTTAGTTGTAGGGGTACATGGACCCGTGAAAGCAGCTTATATTGTTATTGAAGACAGGTGAAACAAAACACTGCTATGCGTAGCAGTGTTTTTTTGTTAAGAATTCAATTATAACTTTATTGATAGCGCTTTCTTTGTTACTATGAGCTTACTTATGTACTTAAACAACTGATGATCATAGGGGGAACAAAAAGCGATGACAATCATTTTTGATAAAGAGAAACGTATTTTTCATCTGCAGGGGAAATCTACTAGTTATGTGATGCAGCTGGAGCGGGATGGTTATTTGACACATCAGTATTGGGGTAGGAAGATTCGACAGTTTCGCAACAGCAATCGTCAGCAGTACATAGATCGTTCATTTTCTCCGAATCCGTATCATCGGGACAGGACTTTCACGTTGGATGCTCTGCCGCAGGAATACCCACAGTTTGGCAATTCGGATTTTCGCAAGCCAGCCTATCAGATCCAGCTGGAAAATGGATCAACTGTGACTGATTTGCGTTATAAATCACATCGTATCTTCAGTGGTAAGCCGAAGCTGGCAGGGCTTCCTGCAACATACGCTGGTCAGGAAGGAGCAGAAACGCTTGAAATTACAATGGAAGATGAATTACTTCATTTGGAAGTGATCTTGCTTTATACAATTTTCAGTCAGTATGATGTAGTCGCAAGATCTGTGCGATTCCGTAATAATGGCAAACAAAATTTAAAGCTCTTACAGGCTGCCAGTGCATGTATCGACTTCCGCCGTTCGGACTTTGACATGCTTACCATGCCGGGGGCATGGGGAAAGGAAAGACATCTTGAAAAGCGTGCTTTGCAGGCGGGTATACAGTCTACAGAAAGCACACGCGGAGCAAGCAGTCATCAGCAGCATCCGTTCATCGCCTTGATGGAGAAGCATGCAACAGAAGATCAAGGGGAAGTGTTTGGTTTTCATCTTGTCTATAGCGGTAATTTCCTAGCCCAGGCAGAAGTCGATCAGTTTGCGACAACTCGGGTGACAATGGGTATCAATCCGTTCGACTTCACGTGGCTGCTGGAACCCAATGAGACATTTCAAACACCAGAAGCAGTGCTTGTTTATGCAGCGGATGGTTTGGGAGGAATGTCGCAAACGCTGCATGGGTTCTATCAGCAGCATCTAGTAAGAGGAGAATACAGAGATAAAGAGCGGCCGATTCTGATTAATAACTGGGAAGCGACGTATTTTGATTTTGATGCTGATAAAATTGAGGCAATCGCTAAGGCTGGCAGTGAGCTAGGAATCGAGCTTTTCGTATTGGATGATGGCTGGTTCAAAAAACGGAATTCAGATTCCACATCATTGGGAGATTGGTTTGTCGATAAAACGAAGCTGCCGAATGGACTTGAAGATGTGGCGAAACGTGTAAACGATTTAGATATGCAATTTGGACTTTGGTTCGAGCCGGAAATGGTATCGGTGGACAGTGATTTGTACCGTGAGCATCCTGACTGGTGTCTGCATGTGCCGGATCGATATCGTACGGAAAGCCGTGATCAGCTCGTGCTCGATTTTTCAAGACAGGACGTTCGGGAGGAGATTATTAAGCGAGTAGCAGCCATCTTGGAAAGTGCCCCAATCACTTATGTGAAATGGGATATGAACCGTCATCTGTCTGAGGTTGGTTCTGCCTTGCTTCCTCCTGAGCGTCAGCGGGAAACGGCACATCGACATATTCTCGGAGTCTATGAAGTGATGGATAAGATCACTTCCCGTTTTCCGCAGATTCTGTTTGAAAGCTGCTCAGGCGGCGGCGGCCGCTATGACCCGGGAATTCTGTATTACATGCCACAAACATGGACAAGTGATAATACAGATGCTGTCTCAAGGCTTAAAATTCAGCATACTACAAGTTTGCTTTATCCCATTGCTTCGATGGGTGCCCATGTATCCGATGTTCCGAACCATCAAGTACACCGATTTACTTCATTGGAGATGCGGGGTGACGTCGCGATGGCAGGGAATCTGGGATACGAGCTGGACCTCACAAAGCTTAGTCCTGAGGAGAAGGAAGTCGTCAAGCAGCAGATTAACACCTATAAGGAGATTCGCAGACTTGTTCAGTTCGGTCGATTCTATCGGCTGAAAAGTCCTTTTGAAGGCAATGAAACTGCTTGGATGTTTGTTAACGAAGATAAAACAGAAGCTTTTGTCTGCTATTATCGTGTTCTGGCAGAGCCAGCAGCACCACTCGCTTCTTTACGGATGAAGGGATTGGATGAAGCTAAAAACTACAGAATCAATGGTACGGAAGAAATATATAGTGGTGATGAACTGGCGTACAGCGGTATTCGTGTACCTGCAGACCTTATTGGGGATTTTGTGAGTTACACTTGGCACCTAACAGCTGAATAACATTGAAAGTCGCATTTTTGATGCGACTTTTTTATTAGGCTGTATAGGAAAACAGGCTTGGCTATCGTATACTTTAGCTACTATTCCAAACTAGCCAATATGCGTCTTATTATGATTGAAAGGCTGTGAAGCACCCTTTTTCTAAAATGCATAAACAGCTAACGCAAGCTGGCCACAGCAAGGGATTATCCAATACCAGAAAAAAGAATTTTAAAAAAGTGATTGACTTTCAATCTGCAATCCCATAACATGGTAATCAAATCTTACAACTGCATACTTGTTTTATTCTTATCCAGAGAGACCGAGGGATCAGGCCCTATGACGTCTCGGCAACGGGTTTATTATTAAATACCGTGCCAATTCCTGCAAACGCTCATGAGCGTTTGGAAGATGAGAATGAGGAAGTTTCATACGTGGAGCCCTCTTTTTCTGGATAAGGAAAAGAGGGCTCTTTTGTGTTGATGGGAGGAAAATGATGATTACTTTCAAGGATGTTTCAAAGACATTTACAATCGGAAAACGGGAAGTGCATGCTGTTAGAAATGTGAATCTGACAATCGAGGAAGGAGAGATATTCGGCATTATCGGCTTTAGCGGAGCCGGTAAAAGTACCTTGCTCAGGCTTGTCAATGTACTGGAAAATCCGACAGCAGGTTCGGTGGAAGTGCAAGGTGTGGATTTAGCCAGTCTTCGTCCTAGTGAAGTTCGGAAAGTACGCCGCAGGATAGGGATGATCTTTCAAAATTTCAATCTGTTAACCTCGCGGACTGTTGCTGGTAATGTTGCTTATCCTTTGAAACTGGCAAAAATGCCGCGAGCTAAAATAAAAGAGAGAGTGAATGAACTTCTCCATTTCGTCGGACTGTCGGATAAAGCAAAGGATTATCCGGAACAGCTGTCAGGAGGACAAAAGCAGCGAGTTGGCATTGCCAGAGCATTAGCCACATCACCGGATATTCTGATTTGTGATGAAGCAACTTCGGCACTGGATCCTGATACAACAGGTGAAATTCTTCGTCTACTTAAAAAGGTGAACAAGGAATTCGGTATTACAATTCTGCTGATCACGCATGAGATGCATGTGATTCAAGCTATCTGTGACAAGGTTGCTGTTATGGAGGATGGAGAGGTTATAGAAACTGGCGGTGTATTCGATACATTCACAAGTCCTGTCCACCAGACGACAAAACGTTTTATCCGCTCCGTTCAGCAGGATCTCCCATCTCCATCGTTATTAGATGAGTGGCGGCAAAAAGGCGGGAAGCAGCTGTACAGAATCATTTTCAAAGGAGAGGTGGCAAGCGATCCAGTCTTATCCCGGGTAACAAGAAAGCACGATATTGACGTGAATATCGTCTATGGTTCCGTCCAAGAAATCCAGGCAAAATTCTACGGCAATTTGCTTGTCAGCTTTGACGGTGACGAAGGTAAAACAGCCGGTGCTGTAAGGGAATTGGAAGAGATCGTACAAATAGAGGAGGTGGATGTGGCATGGGCGTAGATTGGCAAACTTTTTGGCCGCGTATTGTCGAGGCGACTGGTCAGACGATTCTGATGGTGGCTGTCACATTGGTCATAGGTTCTATATTCGGCATCATTCTCGGACTTCTACTATTCATAACCCGTAAAGGAAACATTCTGGAAAATGCGTTCCTTTTTCAAATTATCAACTTCCTGATCAACATTATCCGCCCGATCCCCTTCATTATATTCCTAGTCGCGATCAGTCCGCTGACCAGAGAGGTGATTGGCACGACCATCGGTACATGGGCCGCGATCTTCCCGATGAGCATCGCAGCTGCATTCAGCATCGCACGAGTTGTAGAAAATAACTTCATCAGTATTGACCCGGGTGTCATCGAGGCAGCTAAGGCCATGGGAGCCAGTCCTCTTCAGATAATCTTTACCATCTTGATTCCGGAAGCTCTCGGTCCGCTCGTTCTCGGATTGACGTTCATTACCATCAGTTTGATTGATTTCTCGGCAATGGCAGGAACGGTCGGCGGCGGGGGTCTCGGACATGTAGCGATGACATATGGCTACCAGCGGTTTGATACGAGCGTCATGATTGTTACAGTCGTTATCTTAATTGTGCTTGTCCAGCTTGCCCAATGGGTCGGCAATACACTTTCAAGAAAAATTTTAAGGAGATGATCGACATGAAAAAAGCTCTACTTGGAATCGTTTCGTTAGCCTTTGTATTTATCCTTGCAGCGTGTGGGAGCAGCTCAGCAGATGGCAGCCAAACAGTGAAAATCGGTGTAACAGGTTCTGATGGGGATCAATGGCCAATTTTGAAGGAAAAGGCGAAGGAAGAGGGCATCAATATCGAACTTGTGGAATTCTCTGACTATACACTGCCAAACCAAGCGTTGGCCAACGGTGAAATCGACATGAACTCATTCCAGCATATCGCCTTCCTGAGTCAATATGCCAAAGAAAATGGCGATACTATTGTACCAATCGGTTCGACAGTCATTGCCCCAATTGGAGCTTATTCAGAGAAAATCGAAAGCCTTGATGAACTGAAGGAAGGCGATAAGATTGCTATCCCGGATGATCCATCTAACCAAGCTAGATCACTGCGGGCTTTGGAAGCAGCTGGCGTTATAAAATTAGCGGATGACTTTGGCCAGTTCGGAGATCCATCCAAAATTGTAGAGAATCCGAAGAACATTGAAATCGTACCTGTTGTTGCCCAGCAAACTCCACGTGTCTTGCCGGATGTAGCAGCATCTTTCATCAATAATGGCATAGCAGGTCAGGCAGGTCTCGATCCGAAGGAGGATCCAATCTATTTGGAAAATGCCAATGACGACAGCATTACACCTTTTGTAAATGTCTTCGCAGTTAATAAGAAAGACGAGGACAATGAAACATATCAGAAAATCGTTGAGCTGTATCAGGATGAAGCCGTGAAGGAAGCAGTAGAGAATGATACAAATGGTGGCTCTATCGTGGTGGATGTACCAAAAGAGGAACTGCAGGAGCATCTGAAAAGACTTCAGGAGGAGGAATGATTATGAGTAGATCTGTTACGGAAGCTAGCAGAATTTCACTGCATTTGGATACAAATAAAGAAAAGTATATCCAGACTAGTCAGGCCATCCATGCGAAGCCAGAGATCGGAAACCAGGAATTTTTCGCGAGCGAAACGCTCATTGCTTTGCTGGAAGAAGCGGGATTCCAAGTGGATAAAGGTGTAGCAGGGCATGAAACAGCTTTTTATGCACTGAAAGATAGCGGTAAGCCAGGTCCTCGTATTGCATTCCTTGCTGAGTATGATGCACTACCTGGTATCGGGCATGCTTGCGGACATAATATTATCGGTACCACTAGTACAGCAGCAGGCATTGCCTTGGCGGAAACATTGGATGAGGCAGGTGGTAGTGTAGCGGTTCTTGGAACCCCTGCCGAGGAAGGCGGTCCAAATGGCAGTGCCAAAGGAAGCTTCGTAAAACATGGGCTGCTGAAGGATATTGATGCTGCCTTGATCATTCATCCTTCTGGCAGAACAAGTGTAACGGGTGAGTTTCTTGCTGTCGATCCGCTTGATTTTCATTTCTACGGAAAACCAGCTCATGCTTCCGGTGCGCCAGATAAAGGAATCAATGCCTTGGATGCCGTTATCCAGCTTTTCAATGGAATAAATGCACTGCGCCAGCACCTTCCGCAGGACATACGCATTCATGGCATCATACCAAATGGTGGAGATGCACCGAATATCGTACCTGAGTATGCTTCAGCAAGGTTCTTCATCCGAGCAGAAACGTGGCAAAAAGCACAAGCTGTTTCCGATAAGGTAAAGAATATAGCCAAGGGAGCTGCATTGGCTACGGGGGCTAGTGTGAAAATTGAGAGATTCCAGAACGAGGTAAAGGACTTTGTTTTGAATCCAGTACTGGATGAAGTGCTCAAAGAAGAATTAGAAAAAGTCGGAGAGTATGTTCATTTGAAGAAAGATAAAGGTCGCGGATCGACTGATACAGGTAATATCAGCTATGAAGTGCCTACTGCACATCCGTATATCCAAATTGGGCCAGAAGATCTGATTGGTCATACAGCAGAATTCAGGGAAGCTGCCCGATCTGAAATTGGTGATGCAGCTGTTATAAAAGGGGCCAAAGCATTAGCGCATACGGCTTATCGGCTGCTGACAGATAAGGAACTGCTTCAGCAAGCTAAGACTGTCTTTGAAGATGCAAAGACAAGGAAGCAAAACAAATAAATGAACAACTTCTAAGCCTCTGCCACATGGCAGGGGCTTTTCTTTACGAAAAATCCCGTTTTTCCCTACGAAAAACTTTCCAAGTTGTCTTTGTAGCGGCATAACTGCCAATTGCAGCATAGCCATAAAAATAGCCCATGAAGATACCAGCTATCAGGTCATGTGGATGACTGTAGAAAATCGAGAGAACCAGCCCGATTAGAACGGCGATTGTAGGCACATACTGCTTTGGTAAGGGGAAAAATAGTTTTAGCATTTGGGTAAGGATAAGTGTTACCGGGATGCCGATAACGGAATCCCAGAAGTTTGTCTGGATGATTGGGAAGTCCATGATCATATTCCTTTTATGAGTATTGTCGGAAATAGCCGATAAATTATTCGCCATGGCTTCCGAAATATTTTGTTATACATATATTTACAGAACATTCCTAACAAAAACTCCTTGAATGTTACACAATTCAGTATTATACTAACCAGTATTGTGTCAGAAAATCTGACTAAAATCATATTATATTAATATTTTGTTATTTATCAGACTATTCGAATAGTTAGTGGAGGTTTTTTTGTGTCAAAGAAAGTGCCAGGTTCATTTACCGTCATTCTTGGTTTGATGCTCTTTGCTTTGTTCTTCGGAGCTGGGAATCTGATCTTCCCGCCGATGCTAGGGCAGCAAGCAGGTGAAAATATATGGATAGCCAATGCAGGGTTTCTTGTAACGGGTGTAGGTTTACCATTGATTGGAATCATCGCTTTTGTTTATTCGGGCGAGAGAGACCTAATGTCATTGTCCAGCAGGGTGCATCCTGTATTCGGAATGATTTATACGATCATTTTATATCTTGCGATCGGACCGTTCTTTGCGATACCGCGAGCAGGAAATGTATCGTATGAAATTGGTTTGAAACCATTCTTATCTGCCGATCCAGGTCCGCTTCCGTTGGTTTTGTTTACAGTGCTTTTCTTTGCTGTCACATGTTTGTTGTCGTTGAATCCGACTAAGATCATTGATGTTATCGGAAAATTCCTGACACCAATTAAACTTGCTTTTATTGGTTTGCTTGTTATCGTTGCTATTATTTTTCCAATCGGTAAATTCCATGCACCTCAAAGTGAGTATACGTCAAACGCTTTCTTCAAAGGTTTCCAGGAAGGCTATTTGACATTGGATGCGCTTGTTGCATGTGTGTTTGGGATCATCATCGTCAATGCGCTGAAGGATAGAGGTATAACGAATAAAGGCTCAGTTATGAAGGTTTGTTTATTGGCCACTGCACTAGCTGCTGTTGTACTGGCAGTGATTTATACGGCACTTTCCTTTATGGGTGCATCCAGTGTCAGTGAGCTTGGTTACTTAAGCAACGGTGCTGAAATTCTTGCAGATGTTTCTAATTATTATTTCGGTTCATGGGGTATCATCTTCCTTGGATTGATGATTACAGTTGCCTGTCTAACGACAAGTGTTGGGTTGATCACATCTTGCTCGACGTTTTTCCATGAATTAATGCCGCGTATTTCCTATAAGACATTTGCTATTGTGCTATCTGTTTTCAGTGCGATAGTGGCGAATATTGGACTTACAGAATTAATTTCAATTTCAGTCCCAGTTTTGATGGCAATTTATCCAATTACGATCAGTTTGGTGTTCCTTACATTCTTACATCCGCTATTCGGCGGAAAACGGGAAGTATATATCGGAAGCCTTGTACTGACATTCTGTGTAAGTATCTTTGATGGCTTCAATGAAGCTGGTTTGCAGATAACACCAGTCAATGACTTCTTCCAAGCGGTGCTGCCTTTCTATGAGGTAGGTCTTGGTTGGGTGGTACCTTCAATCATCGGTGGCTTGCTTGGATTGGTTGTATCAAAATTACGGAAATAATAGAAAAAGTCTTCTCCGAGGCAGGAGAAGACTTTTTTATGCAGATCTTTTTCGTAACATACCGCCAGCAATGAATAAGAGCACAGGAATGACGACCGTGGCCAGAGATAAAATCCCTGCGCTGGATAGTGTTAATGCGGCACCTTTAGGTCTTTTGGTTATAAGGGTGTAGCCAATCAGTACAATGATAGTAATGATGGCTATGTATATGGTAGGAATGGCGAAGAATACTTGCAGGGCAGACATTGTTTCAGAAGCCATCTCACCAGGGCTGATCGAAGGGGTTTCACCAGAATCAAGTGTTCTTTGGTACTTTGTATCGTTCTCAAGATATCGGGTCACTGCCTGTTCCATGGACTGATTTTGGGGCAGGGTGATCGTGAAGAGAAGACAAGCGATAAAGAGTAAAATCAATAAGATTAATGAAATCATCGTTAACGTTTTTGGTGTTTTCATATGATATCACCTCCTTTTACCAGTATAAGTTTAAAGAATCATTTTTTGAAATAGGACGGAAGGTGTAACTGTCATTTTCTTGTCAAAAATGAAGAAGAAGGTTTGAGGAAATTGTGTTATCATAAGCACGATTAATTGGAATCGAGGCGAAAAGATTTGTCGTGGGTATTTATTGTCTTATTGATTGTAGCTAGTTTGATTAAAGTTTTAGCGGCATCAGCACCGAGTGGTGTTGTGGACAAAGTTGGAAAGAGGTTCCAGCTGCATCCGAAACTATCCTATGATGCAACTGTCAAACGGGATGGCAAGGCTCTTTCAGAAGAAGAAGCGCAGCTTATCATCGATCAATTCAATCAGGCCAACTTCTTAGAAAAATACTATTACGCGCCTGCTCCTGAAGGCGTGCCGTATGAGATTGAAACGAAGCAAGGACGTTTTCTTGTGTATCCATATCCAGACAGAGTGGATGTATTCAAATACCAGAAGAAGAAGGTTTCATCCTACAGCCTGCGATCCAAAACAATGCAAGGGCAGGCTGCAAATTGATTCGGCTTTCTATATAATAGATAAAAAAACTGGAAGCGGGAGAGTGCGCAGGATGAGGATCCGGAAACTCGCCAGAAATTCTGTGCTGATTAGATCAGCTGCAGCTTTTTATCAAAAGGCGTGGCAAGTGAGCTATGCCGATATTGCTCCTCGATTTATTCGTCACAGTATGTATCCAGGGTATCAGGGACTTGTACAGCAGGACGAAAAGGGTCAAATGGTCGGGTTAGTGTATGGATATACTTCAAGGCCTGGGCAATATTATCATGATTTGCTGCGACCCGCACTACAGGAGGCTGGCAGGGCGGATTGGCTGGATGATTGCTTTGAATTAGTGGAGCTAGTGGTGGACCCCTCTGTACGCAGTTTAGGAATCGGAACCGCTCTGCTTGATCAGCTGCTAACTGCAGCTCCTAACAGGACCGCTGTCCTGACTACTCGTGAGAATAATACCGGAGCAATTCAGTTTTATGAACGTAATGGATGGGAACTGCTGAACGATTCGTTTTATCCGAACGAGAAGGCATACCGTATATACGGAAAAGAACTAAAATAAAACGATTCACCAAATGGTGGATCTTTTTCTTTCTGATCGATTAAACATTACTGGAAATCTACCGATGATTCAGATATGAATAGAAAGAGGGTGAGCCGATGTACCAAACAGATTTGAAGAATGCGGAGATATTTAACGAGCTGCTTGATGAGTTATACGACAATATTAAATTGGAACAGGTCCGTGCTGGTGAGCATATCCGTAGTAGAATAACTGAACAGGAGCCGTCCATTCGTGATGAAAAGCTGCTTGCAAAAAGTATGCTGTTCGATGCGCGTCTGGAAATGCTGAAAGGTAATTTGGACAAGGGAGAAAAGCTGCTTGAAGGTGCTGCTGATGCATTCGTGCTCACCGGTGAAAATCTTTATTATTACCATTTTTTCAAGGGACTGCTGCTGTACCGGAATAACAAGCTGCAGGAAGCAATTGTCCAATATGAACGTGCTGAATCGTTTTTGTCAGTGGAAATTAATCCCCGTGAAGTGTCAGATTTCTATTACAAATTGGCAAATACGTACTACTATATGAATATGACTGCATTCTCGGTCTTAAATGCTAATAAAGCAATCGAAGCAGCTTTTCAGTACAATCAGGAATTGCAGCTTGCCAAATGCCGAATGCTCCAAGGGTTGAATCATATGTATTTGGCAGACTTCCGTAAAGCGGAAGAGTTGTTCCTATCTGCTCTGCAGCATGATGCAACAGAATCCGAATTGCAGCTGCCCATGTATATCCATCACAATCTTGGAATACTGTATTTCAAGCAAAATCAGCTTGAGAAGGCAATGGGGCAATTTGAACAATCTATGCAGTACAAGCATCCCGAATATTATTTGAAGAGTTTATATTACGTGACAGAATCCAGTTTCCGGCTTGGCATGAAGGATCGTGCAATGGAGTATTTTACTGAGGGGTTTGCTTTAAGTAAGAAGCGGGATGAAGATGCGTATAAATGGATGTTCGCCATGCTCCATAAGCAATATGTCGATAAGGACAGTTTCGAATTAGTGTGGCGGGAAGGCATTGAGTATTTTCAATCTATTGAGGATGAGAATAGCGTCCGTCACTTTTCCGAACGACTGGCTAAATATTACACAGATAATCATGACTTTGAAAAAGCATCCAGATACTATCTTCTGGCTTTGAAATAGAGTAATGCTGAAAAAGGAGATTGCTTCGTGCAGTCTCCTTTTCCAGCATTAGGATAACTTCCAAGCAGGTATCAAACTATGAAATTGGAAGTAGTAGCTCATCGGGATGTGAATCAGGGTATAAATAGTTAAGGTTGCTGCATAAGTAATGAACCAATTATAGATAGGTGCTTGCAGGAACAGGTACAGCAGCAGCATACCTACTGGGAAAGGAACGAGCACAATCAGCCAAATCGGTGCACCTAGTGCTTCTGTCAATGCGCCAAGAGCAACGACGGATAAGCCGATTATCATTGCTTGCCAGATTGGCATACCGTGCCGGAATAAGATGCTGCCGATGTAATAGGAGAGTCCGGTAAGTATGATTGCTAGAATGAAATCCACGAAATACTTCAAGTATCAATCCCCCCTTATTCCTTCCAATTATACGATTATATGAATAGATGTAGTGTGAATATTATGTAAAAAACTGCCATATCGGCAGCTCTGCTTTAGCTTGCATATTCTGTTATTCCTTCTGCAATTGAATTAGCTACTTTATCTTGGTAACTTGAATCGTTTAGAAGTACAGCATCAGCAGGGTTCGAGATAAATCCTGTTTCAACGAGTACAGCTGGCATTGATGTATGGCGCAGTACATAGAAATCAGCACTATGTGTGCCTCTATTTTCATTATTCGTGTTAGCTGCTAGTGCAGTTTGTATGCTGGAAGCTAGCTGTTTCCCGCTGCTGCTCGCCCCATAGTAGTAGGATTCCAATCCTTTTGCTGACGAAGATGTAGCACTATTGGCATGGACGCTTACAAATAAATCTGCTTTCCAGTTATTCGAAAATGTCGCTCGTTCTGTTAAAGGTATAAAAACATCCTCACTGCGCGTCATTTTTACGTCATACCCATTAGCAAGCAATCTGTGCTGCAGTTTTTCGGATATAGTAAGGGCAACCCGTTTTTCCATCGTATCATTGCCGATTGCGCCGGGATCTTTACCGCCGTGACCGGGATCAATAACTATTTTTTGCACAGGCTGCCCGTTTGATGATTCAGAGGGAGCAGATGCGGATGCGGCTGTTTCTTTGTTCACTGCTGTTACATAATCCAAGCTGAGATAACCTGTTTGGCTCTGAATCGTAATCTGTCCCCAGCCATCTCCTCTGTCGATATACTGGAACTGTGTGCCTGCCGGGAATTTACCAATAATGGCGGCATCCGTAGAGGGGGCGGCCCTGATGTTCAGGTTTGCAGTCGTCTGTCCTGTATTGGAGACGCTGGCATCTGCTTGGGCTGGCAAGATCAAAAAAAGTGCAATGAGTATGAATAATAGAGGCAGTGCTACTTTGAAGCGGGTGTGCATAGTAATTCTCCTTTGCGATATAATAGAATCAGTATGGTCAGTGTTTACGAGTTTTATAACAATAGATACATAAAGTGAAAGATTATCATTATCAGAAAGGAGAAAAGGGAATTATGACAGAAAGAGAGAAAATGGTGGCTGGAGAGCTTTATCGTCCGTCCGATAAAGAATTGACAGATAGACGGATGGAAATTCGAGAATTGGTTCGGCAATATAATGATACGACAAGCTATGAACATGCCGAGAGAGCGAATTTATTGGAGCAAATACTCGGCTCTGCAAAAGGCAAATCCTACATTGAACCGACTTTTCGCTGTGATTACGGGTACAATATCCATCTTGGAGAGAACTTCTATGCGAATTTTGATTGTGTAATGCTGGATATTTGTGAAATTCGTATCGGTGATAATTGCATGCTTGCCCCAGGTGTACACATTTATACCGCAACGCATCCATTGCACCCGGTAGAACGTAATTCTGGATATGAATTGGGCAAGCCGGTGACAATTGGCGATAATGTCTGGATCGGCGGACGTGCTGTCATTAATCCTGGTGTTACAATCGGGGATAATGCGGTTATCGGTTCAGGTGCAGTCGTAACGAAAGATGTCCCTGCAAATACTGTGGTCGGGGGAAATCCAGCAAGAGTGATTAAAGATATAGAGATCTAGAGATTGGATTTACATGGCGTCGGGTTAGTTTGAATGATGATCTACTGAAATTATTACTGATAGTGGAGCGGTTTATATGCAGCGTGGCACATTTCAATTGATGAAAACAGTGAATAGATCTTTGATCCTCAATAAGATTCGCGTGGCAGCGCCAATATCTCGCGCAGATATTGCAAAGGAGACAGGCCTGACACCTCCGACAGTCAGTATCATCGTTAAAGAGCTGATTGAACAAGGTCTGGTGGAGGAAAGCAAGCTCGGATCCTCGAGCGGCGGACGAAAGCCTACCATGCTTCATATCCGGACAGATGAGTGGTTCGTCATCGGTGTCGATGCTGGTCCTGGAACAGTCGACTGCATTTTGACGAATCTGACAGGAGAGATATTGGGGATCGTCTCACATCCACTTCATGTGAATACGAATAGCGAATTTTTGCATCAAGTCGTAACAGCGATCCAGCAATTGCTTGATCAGCTTAGTGTGCAAACGGGGCAGATCATAGGTATTGGAGTAGCGATGCATGGAGTCGTCGATGTAGAAACTGGTATTTCTCGTGTAGCTCCTCTTTTAGGGTTGCATAACATTGCGATCAAGCAGGAGCTGGAAACTAGATTCAGCATTCCTGTGAAAGTGGATAATGACGCACGAGCGATGGCGCTCGGGGAATCATGGTTCGGTGGGTATGATATGCAGGATAGTATGGTAGCCGTTAATATCGGACGCGGAATTGGTGCGGGAATCATCATCGGTGGAAAGCTTTTCCACGGAGCGGCTGGCTTGGCTGGAGAGCTTGGGCATATGTCTATCGATCCGAATGGAGAGAAATGCGCTTGCGGAAACAATGGCTGCCTGCAAACACTTGCAAGTGGCCCGTCTATCGCGCGGCGAGCGAGTATGGCGAGTGGGGAAGCTGTCTATCAATCAGCAAGAGCTGGAGATGAAGAAGCTAAAACCACTCTGGAAAAGACTGGTCAGATACTGGGGATCGGTCTGATCAATTTAATTCATCTGTTGAATCCCGATCGGATCATTCTTGGTGGAGGCGTAATGGAGAGCGCAGAATTTCTCCTCCCCCCGCTGAAGGAAGAAATTGCGAGCCGAGCCCTGACGGACCAAGCGGCTCAGACTGAAATAATGGTAAGTAAACATGGAAAGCATGCGACAGCATTAGGGGCAGTAGCGCTGCAGCTGGTGGACCTGTTTGCACCGGTATAATAAAAAAGGAGCCAGCCAATCAATTGATTAGCTGGCTCCTTTCATAATTATTTGGTTGAAAAAGAGAATACAGTCTCTTTTCGGTACGGATCGCCAGGCTTCAAGATGAGATCTGAAAAACCAACATGATGCAAGCCAGCAGGGAAAGCCTGTGTTTCAAAACAAATCCCCAGGTATTTTTCAGATTTGCGTTCTCTAAGTTCCAATGAATCATCCAGGCCATTACCTGTATATACGACGAGGCCAGGCTGATTCGATTGGATGGTCATCAGTCTTCCGCTATCTGGATCATAGAGACCAGCTTTTGGTTTCTCATTGCTTGAAAACAAGAAGTAGTGATCGATACCTTTCCCGGCAATGCGAAGCTGTTCATGCTGCGCGCCGAATACTTCCTCTAACGGTTTGAATGACCGCAAGTCGAATGGCGAATCAGCTGTATCCAGCAGTCTGCCGGTTGAAATCAGTTCTTCATCCAACTCTGTGTACTGATCACTTGCGACCATTGCCTGCTGCTTCGCAATGGTTCTTTTCAGGTTTCCGTTGAGATTGAAGTACGTATGATTTGTCAGAGTTACAGGAGTTGCCTTGTCAGTGGCTGCTTCATAAAGGATAACTAATTTGTTGTCCTCTGTGAGTGTGTAGGTGACATTCACTGTTAGGCTCCCTGGGTAGCCGCCTTCACCATCCTTACTTGTGTGAGAAAGTCGAAGACCGTTTATTTCATTCTCTTCAAAAGGTTCTACCTTCCAAAGCACTTGGTGAAACCCTTCAGGACCGCCGTGCAAATGGTGGTTCCCTTCATTTGCTTCCAGTTTGTATGTTTGGCCATCCAATACGAATTCAGATTCTCTTATCCGTCCGGCTACCCGGCCGATCAAAGCACCGAAGTAGTTGGGATTATCTTTGTAATCTTGAAGGTCGCGATAGCCTAGTACGATATTCTCTAAATTTCCGTCTTTATCAGGTACTTCCAGGGACGTGATGATGCCTCCAAAGTTCAGAACCTCAAGATGCATTCCGTTATTATTGGTGACCGTGTACAATTCCCACCCATCCTGGAGGATAGTCTTTTCGATCATGAAGACACCACTTTCTGATTGAGTTTTGTGATGAAGCGCTGAAAGGCTTTGTCGTCCTTAAAGACTCCAGCATCCTCCAATACGCGGACGAATTTCTTGCCAAGTTCTTTTTGAACAACTTCTTTTGCATATTGTTCGTTATGAAGGAATCCATGTTCCGCACGCAATTCCCGAGCCCATTCTTCGTGCGGAGGGTCCACTGCATCGGCTTTTCCGGCTAGAAACTTATAAATTGTTTCTAGCTCTTTTTCCAAGCGCGGCGGCAATACAGCGAGGCCCATCACTTCAATCAATCCGATATTTTCTTTTTTGATGTGATGCACATCTGCATGCGGGTGAAAGATACCCAATGGATGAGTAGCTGTCGTCCGGTTATTGCGAAGTACAAGATCCATTTCATACAAATCATCACGCATTCTGGCAATCGGAGTTATTGTATTATGCGGCGTGTTGTCTGTATAAGATAGAATGGATGCATCTTTGTCATCGTAGTTGCGCCAAAAGGCCAGAATACTATCGGCTGCCTCTACCAATTTCCCCTGGTCGTTCGCCTGGAGCCGAATGACCGTCATCGGCCACCTAAGGACAGAAGCTCTTACGTCAGGATGCGAATGAATCGAAAAGGTATAGCGTTCTTCCGCATTGGTCATGGCAAAGGTATAGCGCCCTGCTTGATAATGATCATGGGAGAGAATAGAACCTCCTACAATCGGCAAATCGGCATTTGAGCCAATGAAATAATGAGGGAACTTCTCCACAAATTCAAGCAGTCTTCGGAATGCATCTGCATTGATTTTCATATCCCGATGTTCCTCTGATAATACGATGCTGTGTTCATCATAATAAACGTAAGGAGAATATTGGAAAAGCCACTTCTCTTCTCCTAGTGACAATTCAATTACGCGGTGGTTGGACCTTGCAGGATATCCAATTCTGCCGGAATAGCCTTCATTTTCTTTGCAGAGCACACAAAGAGGGTAGGAATTATCCTGCTTCATCATCCGTTCGCGCTTGATTTGTTCTGGATCTTTTTCAGGTTTGGACAAGTTGATGGTAATATCCATTTCGCCATATTCGGTCTGTACTTTATATGATATGTTTTTTTTGATCCGATTCATCTGGATATAGTTGCTGTTCTTGCTTAGATTATAAAAGTAATCCGTTGCCTGTTCCGGTGATTTCTTATAATAGCTGTCAAATGATGCCTGGACAGTGGAAGGGCGAGGTACAAAGCAATTCATCAACGATGCCGCAAGCATCTCTTTCTCATCCAAAATGTTATCGATGATATCTTCCTTCACGGCATAATCGACGATTCGATCGACTAAATCCGGTATCGAACCAGAGCTCGTCAAAATTTTATGTGCCGGGTATGTTGTCATCTTCAGCAAGTGCATTACTTGGTTTCGTACGTAGATGATATCCCGTTCCTTTATTAAATCTTCCTTGCAAGTCTGCTCTAGTAAAGCCTCGATATCTGAATAAATCATATGAACACATCCTTTATGCTAATTCCTTTGCACCGTCACCAATCGTAGCAGTATAGAAGGTTGCCTCATATCCGATTTTTTCTTTATAGTGCTGCTGGATACCTGCTTGGACTGCATCAATCTTATCTTTTTCCACTAATGCAATTGCGCAGCCGCCGAATCCAGCACCTGTCATGCGAGCGCCGAGAACACCATCCTGTGCCCAGGCAGCTTCAACAATCGTATCGAGTTCCTGTCCAGTCACTTCGTAATCATCCCGCAGTGAACGATGCGAATCATTCATCAATTCCCCGAAAGCAGCCAAGTCATGCCTTTGAAGCTTTTTCAACGCCTCGATCGTGCGGTTATTCTCATATACAGCATGACGTGCACGTTTGACGTGGACAGGATTGCTGATTAATGTGTGATGCTGTTCAAATGTTTCTGGAGAGAGCTCGCCGAGACTATTAATCTTGAGTTTTTGCTGTAAATCCTGCAGGGCAGCTTCACATTCTGATCGGCGTTCGTTATATTTTGAACCGGATAAAGTTCGCTGTTTATTCGTATTGGCAATCAAAATCACATGTTCAGACAAATCTACGGGTGCATGCTCGTAATCCAATGTGTTGCAGTCAAGCAGGATAGCGTGCCCTTGTTTACCCATCCCGACCGAAAATTGATCCATGATGCCGCTGTTTACACCGATATATTCATTCTCCACCCGTTGTCCAAGCTGTACAAGCGGAATACGTTCCATTCCAAGTCCATATATGCTATCAGCCAATACGCCAGTAACTAGCTCAATGGAAGCAGAAGAAGAGAGACCCGCTCCATTTGGTATATCTCCGTAATAAAGGATGTCCATGCCAGATGTTATTTTGTCGGTAGCTTGCTGTAAATAAAGCAATACACCCTTTGGATAATTGGCCCAATCATCGTCGGATTGAAAGGCAAGGTCATCTAACCTGCGTTCAATGATACCGGTTTCAGAAAAGTTCATGCTGTAAAATCTGATTAAGTTATCACTGCGTTTTGCTGCTAAAGCATAAGTCCCATAAGAGATTGCTGCTGGAAATACATGTCCGCCATTATAATCAGTGTGCTCACCGATTAAATTGATTCTGCCAGGTGCAAAGAATTGGCGTGGATTTTCAGTAGTTTGGAAGATTTCTTGAAATGAAGCTGTTAGATTCTGATTAAGCGTCATTACGATGCCTCCTAAATGTACTTTATTAATTTAATTAACTAAGTTACGGATAGTGTACTATAAGGAGGAATTGGAAGCAAGGGATACTTAAGCCTATTTTGAGAGTTAAATATTTAGTAAAAAGTTTACTAATGTATGTTTATCTGTCATAATCTAATCAGAAGAGGTGAGGGGTTTGGCAACAATAAAAGAAATCGCAAATGAAGTCGGATTTTCTGTTTCCACAGTCTCCAGGGTGCTGAATCACGACGAAAGCCTATCTGTGACAGAAGAAACAAAAGATAAAATATTTGCAGTGGCAGAACGGCTGAATTATCGAAAGAAAGAAGTCCATATACGGATTAAGCAAATAGCTTTTCTCTATTGGGTAACAGTTACAGAAGAGCTGGAGGATGTTTATTTCAAAACGATGCGTAAGGCGCTGGAACAATGTGCGAAAGAACGAAATGTTGAATTGACTTTATACAAAAAAGAGGATGGGATAGAAGCTGTTCCCGATACTATCCAAGGGTTTCTGGCGGTGGGGAGCTTCACGAAAGCGGAGCACGTAAAGCTGCAGAATTTAACTAAGAATGGTGTATTCATTGATTCATCTCCAAATCCGGATCATTACGATGCTGTACGTCCCGATTTGGAATGGATTACGAGGAAGCAGGTAGACCATTTGCTGGAGCAAGGGCACCGCGAAATAGGCTTCATTGGCGGAACATTTCAAAACCCGGATACGATGAGAGATGAGATGGATCCCAGAGAGAAGGCTTTCCGTACCTATATGGAGGAAAAGGGTATCCTGGATGATCGATCCGTTCTTTGCAGACGTGGTTTCAGCGTTGAAAATGGTTATGGCTTAATGAAAAAGGCGATTGATGAATTGGGTGTGCTGCCGAGTGCATTCGTTGCAGCTGCTGATCCGATTGCTGTAGGCATGCTCCAGGCATTGAATGAAGAAGGTATCGCTATTCCGGGGCAGGTAAGCGTTATCGGTATCAATAATATTAGTGTGGCAAAATATGTATCTCCTCCTTTGACGACTGTCCGTATTGATTTGAATGAAGTGTGCAAGTCAGCTATTGATTTGCTGCTGGAACAAATACTAGGTAAGCGGACATTATCTAAGACAGTACTAATTACTGGCGAGATTGTCGAAAGAAAGAGTACGATGACGAAAGCGACTGACTAATAAAGTCGTTTTTTGTTTGCGTAAATTATTTACCTAAATAGGTAAAATAATTGTTTACTTCGGATAGACAGAATGCTATGTTTAATATTGTAAACGCTTTCAATAAAAGGAGTGGGGTCGAGTGAAAAGGAAAAAGCTAGTCCTTGGCTTGGTATCTGGTTTAATGACGGGAGTTTTACTGGCTGGGTGTGGACCGCAAGAGAGCGGTGCGGATGGAAGTGAGTCCGAAAAAAGTGACAAATTAGTCATTTGGGAAGATAAAGAGAAAGCAATCGGTATTGAAGACGCTGTAGCCGAATTTGAAAAAGAACATGATGTGACGGTAGAAATCGTTGAGAAAAACTATGCCCAGCAATTAGAAGATTTACGGCTGGACGGCCCAGCTGGGTCAGGTCCTGATGTATTCACAATGCCGGGAGACCAAATGGGATCTGCTGTTGCGGAGGGTTTAGTGAAGGAATTGGCGGTTGATGAAACGTTGCAATCGGCTTACACAGAATCAGCCATGCAATCGCAAATCGTCGACGGTAAAGTGTATGGACTTCCGAAAGCTGTTGAAACGACGATGCTTTACTATAACAAAGCTCTAATAACCGAAGAGGAGCTGCCGGAGGACTTGGAGGGATGGTTCAACTATTCCAAAGAAGTTCGTCAAGGGGAGCAATATGGTTTCCTGGCACTGTTTGATCAGACCTATTATGCCAATAGCGTGCTGAGCGGCTATGGCGGCTACGTCTTCGGCAAGAACAGCGATGGTACGTTTAATCCGGAAGACATCGGATTAAACAATGAAGGAGCGGTAGAAGGCGCAAGTGAGATCAAGCGTTTCTACGATGAGAAGCTATTCCCATCGGGCTTAGTGGGTGAGCAAGGAATCAACGTTATCGAGTCGCTGTTTACTGAAGGGAAAGCGGCTGCCATCATATCAGGTCCATGGAATTTGGAACCATTTGAAACAGCTGGAGTCGACTATGGTATTGCTTCCTTGCCGAAGCTATCCAATGGAGAAAATATGCGCGCATTTATCGGAGTAAAAAGCTATAACGTAAGCACGTTCTCTAAGAATGCGGAGTTGGCAGAAGAGCTAGTGAAGTATTTAAGTAATGAGGAAGTATCAAAGGTTCGTTATGAAAAGACAAAAGAGGTTCCGGCAGTGAAGGCGCTGGCAGAGGATCAGGAAGTGATGGAAAGCGATGCTTCAAAGGCGATTGCAGAACAATCACAGTTCTCTGACCTCACACCTGGCATACCGGAAATGAATGAAGTGTGGAAACCAACGGATGCTGCTTTGCAGACGATTGCGACTGGGAAATCCGAGCCGCAGGAAGCTCTCGATCAGGCAGTAAAATCAATTAAAGGTCAAATTGAGGCAAATCACGGCGAGAAATGATGGATACGTGCCGGCACAATGCCGGCACGTATTTCCTATGTAAGAGGAGGAATAGGCATGCAGCATCGTAAAGTAGCATTGTTGCTCTCGATCATACCGGGTTTCGGTCAGTTTTATCATCGGCAATGGCTGAAAGGATTACTGTTTCTGCTGATAACGGTTTCTTTCTTTGTTGCATTTAAGGATATGTTGAATATGGGACTGTGGGGAATCGTTACGCTAGGGACTGAGATCCCAAGAGATAACTCGATTTTCTTATTGGCAGAAGGACTCATAGCGTTGATTGTCATCTTCCTAGGTATGATCGTCTATTATTTAAATCTGCGGGATGCTTATAAAACGGGCGTTATGCGAGATAACAAGCAGACGCTTTACACTCTTCGGCAGCAGTATCAGCATGTGCTGTTCAAGGGTTATCCGTATTTGATCAGCGGACCGGCATTTCTGCTGCTATTGTTCGCTGTCGTTTTCCCGATTCTTTTCAGCTTTGCGATCGCCTTTACGAATTATGATTTATATAATTCACCACCAGCTAAACTGGTCGAATGGGTCGGGTTCAGTACATTCAAGGAAATCTTCACTGTCGATATCTGGCGATCTACTTTCTTCGATGTGCTTGCATGGACGGTCGTTTGGACAATTGTCGCCTCTGCGCTGCAAGTGGCATTAGGAATCTTTCTCGCAGTTATCGTCAATCAAAAGGAGATACGTTTCAAGAAACTGTTTCGTACGATTCTCGTCTTACCATGGGCAGTTCCTGGCTTCGTCACCATATTGATTTTCGCGGGCTTGTTCAATGACAGTTTCGGAGCTGTTAACAACGATATCCTTGCCGCACTCGGTCTCGATGCCATTCCTTGGCTGACAGATCCGAATTGGGCGCGATTCGCACTGATCATGATGCAAGGGTGGCTTGGTTTTCCGTACATTTTTCTTGTGACAACTGGTGTGCTGCAATCGATACCCGAGGACTTGTATGAAGCGGCGACAATCGATGGGGCGTCGGCTTTTTCGAAGTTCCGCCATATTACGATGCCGATGATTCTATTGTCGATCTCACCTATCATCATAACGCAATTCACATTCAACTTTAATAACTTCAATATTATCTACCTGTTTAATGCGGGAGGTCCGGCGGTTCCGGATTCCACTGCCGGCGGTACAGATATTTTGGTTTCATGGATTTATAAACTGACCATGCAGTCCAGCCAATATGCTTTGGCAGCTGCCCTGACTATCATGTTATCTGTTGTTGTCGTATCCATTGCGTTATGGCAGTTCCGAAAATCAAGTACATTCAAGGAAGGAGCATGAGCATGCGGAATCGATCACGTTTGATTCGCCTTACACTTTCCTATGGTGTGCTGATTGTTATGTCGATAATGATTCTATATCCGCTCGCGTGGACAATTGGCGCAAGCTTCAACCCTGGAAACAGCTTGATCAGTACATCCATCATTCCGAAAAATCCGACGCTGGCACATTATAAAGAACTGTTCGAAGGCTCTGAATCCCTGCCGTATGTGCAGTGGTATTTGAATTCGGTTAAGATCAGCTTCTTCACGATGCTTGGTGCTATCATCAGTGTTTCGTTCACAGGCTATGCTTTTTCACGATTCCGTTTCAGAGGCAGGAAGAATACATTGACTGTCTTTCTGCTGCTGCAAATGATTCCGCAATTTTCAGCACTAATCGCCCTTTTTGTCCTGGCGCAGATGCTGGATATGGTCAACAGTCATTGGTTGCTGATCCTGCTGTACATCGGGGGGCTGATTCCGATGAATACGTATTTAATGAAGGGCTATATGGATTCCATTCCGATGGAGCTGGATGAAAGTGCGCGGATAGATGGCGCAAGCTTCACCCGGACATTTTGGCAAATCATCATGCCATTATCGAAGCCGATGCTGGCGGTTGTCGCCATGAATGGGTTCACGGTGCCATTAGGCGATTTTGTTTTGTCCTCTGTCATTTTGCGTACGACGGAAGCTTATACACTTCCAATTGGTCTGTTTAACTTAGTGAATGAAGTTATGGGAGCGAGCTATACGACGTTTGCAGCTGGAGCCATACTGATCAGTATTCCAATCGCCATCGTCTTCCTGCTGCTGCAGCGGAACTTTGTTTCGGGCCTGACGACAGGCGGAACGAAAGGATAACCAGAAAAGGGAGAGAAGGAAATGAATCAATCGAAGCGTGAGTTAAAAGCACCTTTTTTGCTGCATGGAGGAGACTACAACCCCGATCAGTGGCTGAAGTACCCCGATGTTCTGAAAGAAGACATTGAATTGATGCAATTGGCACATACGAACACTTTCTCGGTTGGCATTTTCGCTTGGAGTGCATTAGAGCCTGAAGAGGGTGTGTACAATTTTGAATGGCTGGATAAGATTTTCGATGACATACATTCCTTTGGCGGAAAAGTGATTTTAGCTACTCCAAGCGGTGCCCGCCCTGCATGGATGTCTCAAAAATATCCGGATGTACTGCGAGTGAATGCAGCAAGAGTAAAACAGCTGCATGGAGGCAGGCATAACCATTGCTTCACTTCCCCGACATATTTGGAGAAAACAGAGAAGATAAACCGAAAGCTGGCAGAGCGGTATGGAAAGCATCCGGCGTTACTGCTATGGCATATTTCCAATGAGTACAGCGGTGATTGCCATTGCGAACGTTGCCAGAGTGCTTTTCGTGAATGGCTGAAAGAGAAATATGACGGAAATTTAGAAGCCTTGAACGATGCATGGTGGGGACCGTTTTGGAGTCACACGTTTACTGATTGGGAGCAGGTAGAATCCCCTTCACCGAATGGAGAAGATGGCGTGCATGGACTGCGCCTGGATTGGCGGCGATTCTCAACTGATCAAACTGTCCGTTTCATGGAGAATGAGATGGTTCCGATACGTGAGATTACTCCGGACGTTCCAGTTACGACGAATTTTATGGCAGACACACCTGATTTGATCCCATTCCGCGGACTGGATTACAACCGTTTCGCAGAAAAGGTTGATGTAATTAGCTGGGATGCGTATCCGACTTGGCATAATGACTGGGAAACAACTGCAGAGCTAGCGATGAAGGTTGGATTCATTGATGACTTGTACCGGACACTAAAGGATCAGCCATTTTTACTGATGGAAAATACACCAAGTGCCGTCAACTGGCATCCTGTGAACAAAGCGAAGCGACCAGGCATGCATATCCTTGCTTCGATGCAGATGCTTGCTCATGGATCGGATAGTATCCTTTATTTCCAATGGCGCAAATCACGTGGTTCAACAGAAAAATTTCATGGGGCGGTCGTCGATCATGATCGTTCGCAGGATAATCGTGTATTCCGGGAAGTGGCAGAGCTAGGCAAAAAAATGGAAAAACTAGCCGGACTTAAAGGTACGCATCGTACTGCGGAAGTAGCGCTCTTGTATGATTGGGAAAATGACTGGGCGTTAGAAGATGCACAAGGATACGGATTGGATTCCAAGCAATATATTAAGACAATGCACGCACACTACCGGCCATTTTGGAAACGGGATATTCCTGTGGACGTTATTATGAAAAATCATGATTTCTCCAAGTATAAGCTTTTAGTCATCCCGATGCTGTATATGATGGATGACCAGACCGCAGAAAAACTCGAAGCATTTGTGAAGAATGGCGGCAAGCTGGTTATGACGTATATCAGCGGTGTGGTGAATGAGTACGACCTGGTGCATAAAGGAGCATGGCAGGAGAAGCTTACGGATGTATTCGGATTACGGCCAATTGAAACGGATACACTGTATCCGCGAGATCGCAATCAAGTCCTTTATAAAGGCAGGCATTATGAAGTAAAGGATTATGCGACAGTCCTTGAGCTTACCGGTGCGAATGGAATAAGTGATTATGAAGAAGATTTCTATGCAGGAACACCTGCTGTCACGGAGCATGCTTATGGAGAGGGCAATGCCTATTATATTGGTGCTAGATTAGAGGATGCATTCCAGGACGACTTTTATTCGGAAATATTGAAAACAGAGCAGATTCACGCATCAGTTGGTATTACGAAGCAAGAAGGAGTATCCATTCAAGTACGCTATAATGCTGATTCCTTGTTTATCTTTGTCATGAATTTCAGTGAAGAGACAAGTAACATACAACTGGATCAAGTGTATGAGGATGTACTGGAGGAAGGGGATGTAGAAGGAGAGATTCAGCTGGATTCCTATGAGGTGAAAGTGCTTCGTCTGAGCAAGTGATAATGGCAGAGCCTGATAGTTTACTTTCGGTTAGACGTTTGACTGCTAAGAGGATGTGGAAAGGTATTGTATCAATCAAGATACAAAGGAGACTTTTCTATGGAACCGAAAGATATGATGAATGGCTCAACTAGTACGCACCAGCAGGATCGCCAGCCGGGCATTGAAGCAAAAATGGATCCACTGCCGCATCAGCCGCTGGATTACAAAGGTGTAGGAAGATTGGAAGGAAAAGCAGCTCTTATAACAGGCGGTGATTCCGGTATCGGCCGTGCGGTTGCTATCCTTTACGCAAAAGAAGGTGCGGATGTCGCAATTAGCTACCTTGATGAAACGGAAGATGCTGAAGAGACGAAACGTCTTGTGGAAGCAGAAGGTAAGCGCTGCTTGCTGCTGCCAGGAGACATCAAGGATGAGGAGCATTGTATCAGCTTAGTCGAAAAGACAGTTGAGGAATTCGGCAAGATCAATATTCTAGTGAACAACGCAGCTATTCAGTATGTGCAGGAGGATGTGCTTGAGATATCCTCAGAACAATTTGAGGAAGTATTCCGTGTTAACTTCTTCTCCCAATTCTATTTGACGAAAGCAGCTGTGCGTCATATGAAAGCTGGAGACTCTATCATCAGTACGTCTTCCATCAATGCTTACCGAGGCAACCCGATGTTCATGGACTATTCAGCGACAAAAGGTGCTATCACAGCTTGGACGCGCAGTATCGCCCAAAGCCTTATCAAGAAAGGAATTCGTGCTAACTCTGTAGCACCTGGTCCAGTATGGACACCGCTCATCCCGGCTACTATCGGGGAAGATAAAATTGAGCAGTTCGGACAAGACAGCCTGATGGGACGTCCAGGGCAGCCTTCCGAGCATGCATGGCCGTATGTAATGCTTGCATCTGATGAAGCTTCTTATATGACTGGTCAAGCAATCCACATCAATGGAGGATCTTATACATCTTCCTGACAGCTAAAAACCCTGTCCGTCGGACGGGGTTTTTTGTTTGTCTTTTAGAAGGAAAGGGAAAAGATTCCTACTACTCAATAAGCAAAATCTTTTGGGAGGAGGGATGAACATGTATATTAAATTCCACGATGAGGATCACGAAATCAAGTATCAGAATTTGCGGGCTGGTATTGGGAATGCGGAAGTATTACAGCATAAAGGCTGCCTTGCCGTCTTATATCTGATGGCAGGTGACAGCAGGCTGTACAAGCTCTTCAAACCATACTTCAAGTTTGACAGCTGTCAATTCGATTATCGCCAGATGCTTGCTGATTATGAGCTGACGGGGGATTTAGAGAAACTTGCTTCACTTGGTGTGCATCTCTTTGACGGACAAGTGGAAGTAACGCCGATGATGCTGGATGGACTGCAGGAGGATCGAGCTTGGTTCCTGGCATGGAACGCTGTAATGATGCGGAAATTCGGAACGGTAACAGGCTACGAAGTACCTTCTAACAAGTTCTATGGCGGATTCATTCATGAAGATTTCAGCGTTTAAAAGAGTCTTCACTCAAATAGGAAACAAAACAAGGAACAAGCAATTTTACATCTCTAAAATGCTTGTTCCTTTATTTTGTTTTCTTTGATGTAGTCTGGTACTTCACTATTATTTTTAAACACAAAAAAATATCCAATGAACGAATTCATTGGATACATGCTGAACAATTTTGTAACTGATTAAGATATGGGGGTTAGTTGTTGTATAACCGATTGGGAGTGAAACGAAACCCAATTACGGAAGAAATTACAGATAGGGATTAGGTCCCTTTTTTTATGCCGTATTTTATGGTGATACTTTCTCTGTTTCGTTGAATACCGTTTTTTCTTTTATCAATATTTTCTTCGGTATTTTCAAAGACCTAAAAATTATTTGCACTTTTGTCTATTTGTAATACAATTAAACAAACGGAATTGATAACGCTTACTTGAGGAGGTACGCTATGGGACAATCAACAGGAATAGCCAAAGGTATTCTAGGGTTTCCGGTGGCACCATTTACCGAAGCTGGAAAGCTTGATGAACAAGCACTATTTGAAAATATCCACTTTCTAGTAGAAGAAGGTCTGGATGCTATTTATATCGCTTGTGGATCCGGTGAATTCCAATCTTTGGATAGGAAAGAGTATGAAGCGATGCTGGATACAGCGATGGAAGCAGTTGCTGGCAAGGTTCCGATTTATACAGGAGTCGGCGGTAATCTCCGTACTGCTGTTGAACTGGCTGCGATATCAGAGGAAAAAGGAGCTGACGGATTTTTGCTGCTTCCGCCTTATCTGATTCAAGGGGAGCAGGAAGGACTTTATCAGTATGCAAAAGAAATATTCGAGAGTGCACCAGACTTGGATGCGATTATCTATCAAAGGGATAATGCGGTCTACTCTGTCGAGACGGTTAGACGGCTGGCGGCTTTTCCCCAACTGAAGGGGTTTAAGGATGGCATCGGGAATATGGATTTGAATATTTGTCTGACGCAGGAATTTAAAGGGAGACTTGATTTCCTGAACGGTATGCCGATGGCGGAGGTCACAATGCCTGCTTATGTCCTGCTCGGGATAACAACTTATTCCTCAGCTATTTCAAATTATATCCCGCATATTTCCCGAATGTATTATGAGGCGCTGCTAGCTGGCGACCAGGATACGCTGGATGCATTATATGCAGATGTCATCCTGCCAATCAACAGTATAAGGAAACAACGCAAAGGCTACGCCGTTTCCTTGATCAAAGCAGGGATGGAGATCATCGGCTTGCAGACAAGAGGGTATGTACGTCCTCCGGTTGTACCAGTAACAAAAGAGCACTATAACGAAATGGAACAGATCCTTTCGAAGGCACTGGACAAATATCCGCGCAAAGAGAAAATCTCAGAGATAAAGGAGAGCTAATACATGGCTACAAATGTAACAACGAATGTATATCGTAACTTTATCAATGGAGAATGGCAGGAATCAGAATCAGCAGAACAGATCACGGTCATTAATCCAGCAGATACCAGCAAACCTGTTGGTCAGATCCAGAGCTCTACAACCGTCGATTTGGAATCGGCAGTTGAAGCAGCGGATACAGCACGGAAGGAATGGCGAAGCTTATCCGGTGCTGCCAGAGGAGAGTTCCTTTATCGGGCTGCAGCTATCCTGGAGGAACGTGCCGAAGAGATTGCCGAAACGGCCACAAAAGAGATGGGAAAAACATTGCCGGAAGCTCGCGGTGAAACGCAGCGCGGTATTGCCATCCTGAAGTATTATGCAGCGGAGGGGATGCGGAAAACAGGTGATGTTATTCCATCGACCGATCCTGGAGCCTTCATGTATACAACGCGAGTTCCTTTAGGAGTTGTCGGTGTCATTGCTCCGTGGAACTTCCCTGTTGCAATTCCTATTTGGAAAATGGCGCCTGCGCTTATTTACGGCAACACCATCGTGTTTAAGCCGGCTTCTGAAACTGCTATTACAGCAATCAAAATAATCGAGTGCTTTGAATCGGCAGGTTTTCCAAAAGGCGTCATCAATCTGGTTACTGGTGCGGGTTCTGTCATCGGGAAAGGGTTGGCCGAGCATCCGAAGGTAAATGGTATTACCTTCACTGGCTCCAATAATGTCGGAAAAGGCATTGGTTTGACGGCGTTGGAGAGAGGAGCAAAGTATCAGCTGGAGATGGGCGGGAAAAATCCGGTCATTGTAGCTGCTGATGCAGATATCGAACAGGCAGTGGATGCAACAATCAGCGGTGCATTCCGTTCCACGGGTCAAAAGTGTACTGCTACAAGCAGAGTCATTGTAGAAGAGCCGATATATGAAGCATTCCGGGATAGACTGATTGAAAAGACGAAGGAAATCACGATTGGCAACAGCCTCGAGCAGGACGTGTGGCTTGGTCCGATAGCAAGTAAAGCGCAGCTGGATAACTGCCTTCACTATATCCAAAAAGGTATGGAAGAAGGAGCTAAGCTTATCCTGGGTGGTGAGCAGCTGACAGATGGAGATTATAGTAAAGGCTTTTACGTCCAGCCGACTATCTTTGAGGATGTAACCAATGACATGGTGATTGCTCAAGAGGAGATTTTTGGCCCTGTCATCGCTTTGATCAAGGTGGATTCGGAGGAAAAAGCAATAGATGTGGCGAATGATGTAAAATTCGGGTTAAGTGCATCTATTTTCACGAAGAACATTGGACGATTCCTGCAGTTCGTGGAAGATATGGAAGCAGGGCTTGTCCGTGTCAATGCGGAAAGTGCCGGAGTAGAGCTGCAGGCTCCATTTGGCGGAATGAAGCAATCAAGCTCCCACTCGAGAGAGCAGGGAGAAGCTGCCAAGGAGTTCTTTACGAGCATCAAGACTGTATTTGTAAAAGGATAGAGGGCTATTTCGGCCCTTTTTCCTTCTTGAATATTGACAACGCTTACAATAGAGCGGAGGAATGAAGCATATGGATAAAGTCAGAGACAACCTGCAGAATTCACAGATGAAGAAATCGAAGGTCCGTTGGTTTATCGTCATGATGTTGTTTTTAGTCACATCCGTCAACTATGCTGACCGAGCAACGATCAGTATAGCGGGAGATGCATTGCAGTCAGACCTCGGATTGAATGCTGTCAGTATGGGTTATGTGTTTTCTGCATTCGGCTGGGCCTATGTAGTCGGGCAAATACCAGGCGGGATATTGCTGGATAAATTCGGTTCCAAGCTTGTTATCGGAATGAGCATTTTGTTCTGGTCAATTTTCACTTTGCTGCAAGGAGCAATCGGCTTTTTTGCCGCAGGAACTGCCATTATCGTCTTATTTGCTCTTCGTTTCCTTGTCGGTTTTGCTGAAGCGCCGTCATTTCCGGGAAACAGCCGAGTTGTCGCAGCTTGGTTCCCGAGTAATGAACGGGGAACAGCATCAGCTATCTTCAATTCAGCTCAGTATTTCGCACTTGTCATCTTTTCACCGCTGATGGGATGGCTGACTTACAGATTCGGCTGGGAGTCTGTCTTCTATGTAATGGGAGCAATCGGAATCGCTTTGGCATTTGTATGGCTGAAAGTGATCCGTAATCCGCGTGAGCATCCGCGGGCAAACCAAGCGGAAATCGATTATATCGAAGCTGGCGGTGGAGTCGTGGATATGGATCAGAAGAAGGAAAACACTGGGGAGAAGCAATCTCAGTGGCCATTCATTAAACAGCTGTTGAAAAAGCGGATGCTGATCGGTATTTATATCGCGCAGTATTGTATCACAACACTGACCTACTTCTTCCTGACTTGGTTCCCGGTTTATTTGGTTCAAGGGCGCGGCATGTCTATTCTAGAGGCGGGGTTCATAGCTTCTCTGCCAGCTATTTGCGGTTTCCTCGGGGGAATCCTTGGCGGGATGTTCTCCGACTTCCTTCTCCGGAAAAATCTTTCTTTGACGATTGCGCGTAAGACTCCGATTATCATCGGAATGCTGCTTTCCTGCACTATGATCATTTGTAACTATGTCGATGCAGAATGGCTTGTTGTAGTTATCATGTCACTCGCTTTCTTCGGGAAAGGCTTTGGTGCTTTAGGCTGGGCAGTCGTTTCGGATACCTCTCCGAAGCAGACAGCTGGTGTCAGCGGAGGGCTTTTCAATACATTCGGAAACATTGCTTCCATCACAACGCCGATCATCATTGGATACATCGTCAATGCAACAGGTTCCTTTAATGGTGCACTAATATTCGTAGGAGCCAATGCACTTGTTGCCATCCTAAGCTATCTATTCATCGTTGGAAAAATCGAACGCGTAGAATTGGAAGCACCAACAAAATAATCGGAAGGGGATTGTAATATGAACCAAGTATCAGAGAATATAAAAGCAGAAAAATCAAGTCACGTGCCAGCTGTTACAGAGATGCAAGTGATTCCGGTGGCTGGCCGGGATAGTATGCTGCTTAATTTGAGCGGTGCACACGGCCCATATTTCACACGTAACATCGTTATTCTCAAAGATAATACTGGTGCTGTTGGTGTTGGGGAGGTACCGGGCGGAGAGAAGATCAGACAGACGCTTGAACAAGCGAAAGCCTTTGTAATTGGGGAGTCAATCGCCTCTTATCAAGCAATCCTCAATCAAGTAAGACAGCAATTCGCTCATCAAGATGCAGGAGGCCGTGGTGAACAAACTTTTGATTTACGTACAACGATCCATGCAGTGACAGCGTTGGAGGCGGCACTCCTCGACTTGCTCGGCAAGTTCCTGCAAGTTCCAGCCGCTGCGCTTTTAGGCGAAGGACAGCAGCGCAGCGAAGTGGATGTGCTTGGGTATTTGTTCTACGTCGGCGATCGCGGACAGACAGATCTTGCGTACAAGAGTGAGCCTGATGCAAAATCGGATTGGTTCCGTTTACGTAATGAAGAAGCATTGACACCAGAAGCCATCGTACGTCTGGCAGAGGCAACATATGAAAGGTATGGTTTCCGAGATTTCAAGCTAAAGGGCGGAGTACTGGCTGGTGAAGAGGAAATACAAGCAATTGAGGCATTAGCCAAACGATTCCCGGATGCCCGGATAACACTTGATCCGAATGGAGCATGGTCCCTGGATGAGGCAATTCGCCTCTGTAAAGGCAAGCATGATATCCTGGCATATGCAGAGGATCCTTGCGGGGCTGAGAACGACTATTCCTCACGCGAGATTATGGCGGAATTCCGCAGAGCTACGGGACTGCCGACTGCCACGAATATGATTGCTACTGACTGGCGTCAGATGGGGCATGCCATCCAGTCGCAGGCAGTAGACATTCCGCTTGCCGATCCGCATTTCTGGACGATGCAGGGCTCTGTAAGGGTCGCGCAGATGTGCCATGAGTGGGGACTTACCTGGGGATCGCATTCCAATAATCATTTTGACATATCTTTGGCTATGTTCACACATGTAGCGGCAGCTGCACCTGGGAATATCACAGCTATCGATACACATTGGATCTGGCAGGATGGACAGCGATTGACAAAAGAGCCATATGAAATTATCGAAGGAAAGCTAGCGGTACCCGATAAGCCTGGTCTGGGAATCGAGATTGACATGGAGCAGGTAGAAGAAGCCCATAAGCTGTATAAATCGATGGGACTTGGTGCCCGGAATGACGCTGCAGCCATGCAATATTTGATCAGGGATTGGAAATTCGATAACAAGAAGCCTTGTCTTGTTCGATGATAGATTCGGAGCCGCATCTTTATGAGCGGCTCTTTTGTATGCGTTTGTATTTTAGTGCCATTCCCAGTATCATAGGTTTATCACATATAAAGGTGTTGGACATGATGGAGAGAGACCCATTGCAAATGAACGTGGAGCACGTCAACAGAAAAACATTATCCAAACAAGTCGTGGAACGGATTTTGCATCTGCTATCGAGCGGCCAGCTGAAGCCGGGGGACAAACTGCCCACCGAAGCGGAATTTATCACGATCCTCGGCGTGAGCCGTACTGTTTTGCGCGAAGCCTTGAGTGCATTGGAGACCCTCGGCATCATTACACGCAAAACACGGGAGGGCACTTATTTCAATCTGAAGGTTGGCTCGGCACCTTTTTCGGATATGCTGAATTTAGCAAGTGATAATATCCAAGCGATCATCGAGGCAAGGATCGTATTGGAACTCGGACTGATTACTATCGCAACGGAGAAGATTACCGACGAACAGCTGGAAGAACTATATGAAACGATCGTGGAAATCGAGGAATCACAGGACAATAACTACGGACAGGCAGATAAACGATTTCATCGGATCATTGCCTTAAGTGCGAATAACCTGATTCTCGATGGTATGATTCACTCGCTTCTCTTATATCATGCAAAAATCAATAACCATATCATTGTAAGGGAAAAAGGAAAGACAGTGGCACATCACAAGCGTATATATGAAGCATTGAAGGAAAGAGATGCATACAAAGCGCATACAGCAATGTATGAGCATCTGCGCTTTGTGCAGAAGAAGATTCTCGAAGGACAGCAGGAGAAAAAAGGTGAATAGAAAGAAGCAGCGGTTCCGCAGCCGCTGCTTCTTTTATTTATTCATTATCGGATTCTTCTTCATTCAATTCAAACAGATGATCTAAGTAGGGCTCCAGCTCGAATGTATCTTCCTCGGCATATGTTGTGAAAACGTCTTTTGTTAATGAACTCATGATTTGAATCCTCCTTGTTATTGGGTTTGTAGTAATAAGATACCCAATCTAGCAAACTGCTAATCATCCAATTTTTGGTCTGGAGGCAACTTTTTCTTGCTTGAAGTTCCGTTTGACGGAGAGAACCTGCATCACGATCATCAAAAGATTCACAGCTATCAATACAAATATGGAATAAGAAAAGCTTCCGGTCATATCATTGACAGCCCCTAGAATAACAGGGCCGAATGATCCGAGGATATAGCCGACTGCCTGCACCATGGCAGACCAGGAGGCTGCTGCCTGATGGGTTGTTGTCACATCGATCGGAAGCAGCAAATTCATAGCGAACAAACCGCCGGCCCCGAGGCCGATGAAACAAGCTGCCAGCCAAGGGAGGAAGGATAAGGAGATCATCCCAAAGCCGATCAATTCGAAAAGGGCGGCCGTTACAAGCCAGAAGAGACGGCTCGGAATCTTCTTCAGCAGATAAGGTATGGCTAGGTTAGCAGGTACTTGCAGAAGCATGAATATGACGAGCAAGTTGGCTGCATAGATTTTGCTGTACCCCATATTTTCTACAATAGGGGGGAGCCAAGCAGTCAACGAATAGAAAATAAACGACATACCACCGAAGGAAAAGGTAAGCAGCCAGGCATTCCACTGGTTCCAAGGCAGTTTCTCTGCGCCGCCGAATGTTTGGATTGCCCTATCCTTCTTTTTTTGAGGTAATACGACGAGGACCCATATTATGATTGCTGCAAGTGCTAATAATGACCAGGCAGCCAAAGAGATTTGCCAGGAATCAACAATATGCTGAATAGGTGCTGCACCCCCGGAAGCCATGCCGGCACCAACAGCTAAGGCAGCAGTATAAATGCTGATCATAAACGCGCTGCTATCAGGGAAGTATTTTTTGATGAAACCGGAAAGCAGGGGGCTTGCAGCTGCAATACCGATTCCTGCCAGGAATGCAGTTGACAGAAGGAAGAAGGAAGTATGAGTGAACAGGCGAATGATTGTACCGATGCCAATGACGGCTAAGGACCAGCCGATCACATATTCAAGCGAGAAGCGATTGGCCAACTTGGCGGCAACCGGTGAGAAGATCCCCATACATAAAACGGGTATGGAAGTGAGCAGACTTGCGCTGGATGCATTCATATGTAATTCCGATTGAATGATTTCAATAAGCGGTGAAATGGAGTTGATTGCCGGCCGTAAATTCAGTGCTGCTGCGAATAAAGCGATGCCTAACCAGATATACGTTGATTTCTTCATAAGCTGTACTCCTGTCAGTATGGAATTATCTTATTGTAAACCTTGTTAGAGGGTGCTGCAATGCACCCATGTTTAAATTACAGTAAGATAGTGGAAAAAAGAATGAAAAGAGGGAACTATCATGGGATTGAATCCAAAAATACAAGCATTTTTGAAAGAAGTGAATGCTCAGCCGATACCGCTTGAAACGGTCTCACCCGAACAGTTTCGCAACCAAGCAAGAATGCAGGATGATGGACCGAAACAAGAGGTAGCTAAAGTTGAAGACCGTCAAATCGAATTAAATGATCGGGTGCTGCCGATCCGTATCTATCGTTCTGAAAATAAGGTGCAGCCAGCATTGGTCTTTTATCATGGCGGCGGCTGGGTTGTCGGCAGCATTGAATCACATGATGCAACTTGCCGTGAGATTGCCAATCTGGCAGATTGTACAGTGATCTCGGTAGATTACCGGCTGGCACCGGAACATAAATTCCCGGCAGCCGTGGAAGATGCGTATGATTCCTACCAATGGATAACCGCCAATGCAGAAGGGTTAGGAATCGAACACAACAAAATAGCTGTCGGAGGGGATAGTGCAGGTGGAAATCTGGCAACAGTTGTATGTCTGCTGGCAGAGGAAAGAAGCGGACAAAAACCTGTATTCCAATTGCTTCTATACCCATCGACGGGATATATCGGAGAAGAGCCGGCTTCGTTACGTGAAAATGCGGAAGGCTTTTTATTGACCAAACGTTTAATGCATTGGTTCCGCAGTCATTATTACCGGACGGAAGCAGACCGTTTTAATCCATATGCATCGCCTGTTCACTCTGAGCTGCTCCATACATTGCCGCCTGCAGCTATTTTGACAGCTCAATATGATCCATTGCGGGATGAAGCACTGGCTTATGCTGAACAGCTAAAGCAGGAGGGTGTCGATGTTTTCGTGAAGAATTATGAAGGGCTGATCCATGGGTTTGCTGGTTTTACAGCTCAAGTAGAGGAAGCGCATCAAGCTGTCGCAGAAGGAGCTTCTCAGCTGAGACAAGCTCTGTATAAATGATCGAGTGCCGTTACCCTTCCTAGGAGAAGTCCTAAAAATCATACAAGCATTGTAATGGAAAAACCGTACTTAAATCTTCACAAAGAAGATTTAAGTACGGCGTTTGATTTAGGTAAACACTTATGTCCAAAGTCCCTGTATCTCTTACAATAACCAAATTCCGATGATGGTAGAAAGTAAAAGTCCGGTAACGACTGGGATAAAACATTGCCGCACTAATTCCATCACCGGCACCCGTGCAAATCCAGCGATCGCTACAATAGAAGACCAGGCGATCAGCGTGCCGCCACCAACCCAAACCGCTCCCATTTGTCCAATTGCAGCAAGCGTAGAGGCATCCATACCGACAGCAGGTGCTAGGGCGCCTGAAAGGGCCCCGACGAGAGGGAGCCCGGAAAAGCCTGACCCGTCCAGTCCAGTTACCATGCCGACTATCAGTAAACCAAATCCGGCGAAAATAGGATTTTCTGGAATATAGTGCTGACCAGCTTCTACTAAATCAAAGAGAAAGGAAGGAGCCTGCGCCGCATCTTCCAGACCGAATATCCTGGCAGATATTTCCCCGCTTCCTAAAAAGAAAAATCCTGCAATCGGAATAACCGGCCCCATTGCCCGGAAAGCAAAGGTGAAGCCGTCTACCAAGTGGTCACTCACATTATGCAAGGATTGTTTCCAATTGTAAGCGGCTGCTGCTGCAATCATTAGAAGGATAGCAGCACCTCCAATTAAAGCAGCACCTGCCCCGCCCTCAAGAGAAGCTGTATTGCTGAAGGCCGTATAGGCCATGTAGATAACAACAACAAGAAAGGCAGCAGGCACCAGAATTGCAAACAAGACACTGAACCTCGGGTTATTACCTGAATGAGCTTCACTGGACGCATCGTTCCCATTCCATCTTTCCAGATGCACAATGGAAGGGGCAGAGATTTTTTTTCGGATACGGAAGTATGCCAGCAGCAAGGCTGTGATACCGGTGATAAGCGATAATATAAGCGCTTTGTCCGCCACCGCAGCTGTCTCTACACCAGCGGCTGTTGCACTCAGCATTGGTGCGATTTTAATAATATAGTCAGCAGAAAGGGCCATACCTTGGCCGGAAATCGCCATTGCCACACCAGTAGCTAGTGGCGGCAGGCCGGCTTTGATTGCAACAGGGAGCAGAATTGCACCTACGAGCGGTACGGCAGGTGTAGGCCAAAAGAATAGGGAAATACAGTACGTAATGAATGCCAATACCCAAAAGGAAGTATGGCCGTTAGTCATAATATAGCCAAAAGGACGGATCATCCGTTCGTCAGCCCGTAATGCTTTTAAAGACTGCAGCAAAGCAGTCATAACGGTAATGATTAAGAAGATATTAAATAGTTCCGAGGCAGCTGTGAGACTTGCGCTGAAGGTTGCCTGCAGTCCCTCCACAAGCGTCCCCGTGTACGTCCAACCTACTAAGAAGGTCATCAATAATGCTGGAACCAGCACATTCTGCCGAACTAGCATCGTTAAAATAATCAAAAGTGTTCCTGCCAGATACATCCAATGGGCCATTGTCAGGTCCGTCAAGCGGGTTCCTCCTTCATCTCATCATGTGCCATAGCCTATGTAAGGCAGGAGGTACCGGTGACTATTGCTTCATTGGAGCGTGTAAATGAATGAGAGGATTCCCTATGGGTGCAATGTACGAGAGCTAAACGAAGTAAAGAGAAGAGGAAAATGAATTCGGTCAGCTTTCCTATGTGGAACGTCAAGTAGATTACCACCAGAACAGCTACTATTTCAATTATTGCAAAAGGAAGAGATTGAAATAGACCCTCATCACCATTTTCTTTTTTAACGTTTTTTGTAATAGGGATTGGTTTTATACGCTCTTTTATGCATCATAAAATAAATTATGATGACTATACCAACTTTTACATGGTATAGTCAGGTGAAAAACGATAAGAGGAAAATCATGAAAAAGACCATATTGATTGTAATCGTTATTCTGATGCTCATTCCTATTGCTATTTGGGGTTACATTTCATATAGAAAACACAGTGCCGAAGAAGCTGTTCATGAATATTTGCTTAATAAGAGTACTGAGGAAACTGATATTATTAGTATGGAACCTTTCATTGCGAATTTGAGAGGTAACGCGAATTATATGGTTGCTGTTAGGTTGAAAGATGATAGTAAAGTCTACTATTACTACAAAGACGGTGACGATGTAATATTTGAATCCTCAACTATTAGTCAACTGAATTAAACAGGCTGGGCTAATTTAAGCCTTGCCTTCTTTTGTTGTTAGTTAGTAATATATCCATAAAAAAATATTTTGAAAGCGTTGACAATAATCCGCTTACATGATAAATTGAGTGTGTAATACAAACAACCGAATACAACTATCCTTTAGGATTGTTACTGATAAGCAGGCAAAACCTAAATTATATTCCGAAGACAGAGGAAACTTTGTGCACGGGGTGTAGTTTGGGTTTTTTTGTGTACCAAACCTTAAGCTTATCAAAGAAAAAAGGATAAAGGCGGCATCCTTTATCCTCACTATAATATCCCCGAATGGAGGGTCTATCATGAATCATCGTAAAACAGCAGAAGAAATTTTGCAATTGGTAGGCGGAGAATCGAACGTACAAAATGTCATCCATTGTATGACACGCCTTCGCTTCAACTTGTACGATAACAGTAAAGCAGATCGTCAAGGATTGGAGCAGGTAGATGGTGTTCTTGGTTCCAATATCAGCGGCAGTCAGTTTCAGCTGATTATCGGCAATGAAGTACCTAAGGTTTATAAGGAAATTATAGCAAATAGCAATCTAAGTGAATCAAAGAGTACAGAGGGCGAAGAATCGAAACAAAAGAAAAATGTAATCAGCTCTATCTTCGACGTTATTTCCGGTGTATTCACACCGATTCTGCCAGCTATCGCTGGTGCCGGTATGATCAAGGGTATTGCGGCGCTGCTAGTGACATTCGGCTGGCTGCAAGAAGCCTCCCAGACGTATCAAATCCTGACTGTAATCGGAGACGGTGCATTCTACTTCCTGCCGATACTTCTGGCAATCAGTGCAGCACGTAAATTCGGGTCCAATCCGTATGTGGCAGCTGCGATAGGAGCAGCCATCCTGCATCCGACGCTGACTGCTTTGTTCGCAGAAGGAGGATCCATCTCCTTTGTAGGATTGCCAGTAACAGTCGCAACCTATTCATCTACGGTTATACCAATCTTGCTGGCTATCTGGATTGCGTCTTATGTGGAGAAATGGATAGACCGTGTAACACATGCTTCCTTAAAGCTGATCGTTGTCCCGACAGTAACTTTGTTAGTTGTAGTTCCAGTTACCTTGATTACAGTAGGGCCACTTGGAGCTATAGCCGGTAACTACTTGTCTGCGGGAACAAACTTCTTATTCCAGAATGCTGGAATAATCGCTATGATCCTGCTTGCAGGAACGTTCTCGCTTATCATCATTACTGGTATGCATTACGCACTTGTACCAATTATGCTGAATAATATTGCAGTAAATGGCTTTGATTACATGATCCCAGCCATGTTCCTTGCCAACTTTGGACAAGCTGGTGCTGCATTCGCGGTTGCAATGCGATCTAAAAACAAAAAATTCAAGTCGTTGTCCTTCACAACTGCTTTAACAGCAACTATGGGCGTTACAGAGCCTGCTATGTACGGGGTTAATATGCGATTGAAGAAACCATTCGTTGCAGCCTTGATCGGTGCTGCAGCCGGTGGATTACTATATGCGCTTACGGATGTAAAAGCCTATATCGTTGCCGGTATGGCAGGACTTCCAGGTCTTCCTACTTTCGTAGGACCAGAGTTCATCTTTGCCATTCTTGGTCTCGTCCTGGCATTCGTTGCAGCAGCTATCATGACATGGATCATGGGCTTTGAAGATGTTGCAGCACCTGCTGAGGAAACAACAACGACAGAAGAAAAAGCAGTAGATACAGCAGAAGAAACAGATTCTGAGAGAGCATCTGAAGTCATCGCTAGTCCGCTGGCAGGAGAGGTTCGCTCGCTTGCAGAAGTAAGTGATCCGACATTTGCGCAGGAAATCATGGGTAAAGGTACAGCAATCTTTCCGACAGTAGGTGAAGTAGTATCTCCTGTAGATGGTGAAGTAGTTACGTTATTCGCAACAAAACATGCTATTGGCTTAAGAAGTACAAATGGCTCTGAAGTTTTGATTCATGTCGGTATTGATACGGTGAAATTGAATGGGGAGCATTTCACAGCTCATATCGCCTCAGGTGATAAAGTCCAAAAAGGACAAAAGCTTGTATCCTTTGATATAGAAGCCATTCAAGCTGCAGGATATGACGTAATAACACCTATTATCATCACAAATACAGCTGAATATGAAGATATCACAGCACTTGCAGAAGGAACTATTACCAGCGGGGAAGCAATACTGGATTTGGCAGTTCCTGCAACGACATCAAAAGAAGCATCCTAAATCATAAAAGGAGAGATAGACTATGACAAATCAAACAGTATTTCCACAAGGATTCCTATGGAGCGGCGCAACGGCAGCTAACCAAATGGAAGGAGGCTTCCATGAAGGCAATAAGGGCTTGAATATCGCAGATGTACTTCCAGGCGGGAAAGAGCGTCTGCGCATCTTGGCAGAGCCAGGATTTGATTTTGAAATCGATACGGATAAATACTCGTATCCGAACCACGAAGCAATCGACTTTTATCATCGTTATAAAGAAGATATCGCACTATTTGCGGAAATGGGCTTCAAAGTATTCCGTATGTCCATTGCTTGGACTCGTATTTTCCCAAAAGGCGATGAGCTGGAGCCGAATGAGGAAGGGCTTGCTTTCTATGATCGTGTGTTCGACGAGCTGCTTAAGCACGGTATTGAACCGGTTGTTACTATCTCTCATTATGAAATGCCAGTTAACCTAGTGAAAGAATATGGCGGCTGGAAGAGCCGTGAGGTCATCACTTTCTTCGAGCGTTATGCAAAAGCTGTTCTGGATCGTTACAAAGATAAAGTGAAATATTGGATGACATTCAATGAAATCAATAGCGGACTTATCATGCCGATCATGAGCCTGGGTTTCTCCATCCAGCCAGGTGAGCATAAGTATCAATCAGTAGTCCAAGGTCTGCATCATCAATTTATTGCCAGTGCAAAAGCTGTCCAATACTGTCACGAAGTAAACCCAGAGGCACAGATTGGCTGCATGATTATTTATGCACCGGTATACGCATATGACAGTAAGCCGGAAAATATCTTCTATGCAGATCAGGAAGCTCGCTTGTTCAATAACTATTGCGGAGATGTGATGGTTCGCGGTGCATATCCAGCATTCGCTAAACGTTTCTTCAAGGAACAAGGTGTGGAGCTCCAGATTGAAGAAGGTGACTTGGAAACTATCGAAGCAGGAACAGTCGATTACATTGGTTTCAGCTACTACATGTCCCGCACAGAGAAAGCAGAAAAGAGCGATGAAGAGAAGGCACAGGGCAATATCATGTCTGGTGTGAAAAACCCGTTCTTAAAAGCAAGCGACTGGGGCTGGGAAATCGATCCATTGGGTCTGCGTATTGCATTGAATGATATGTATGATCGCTATCAAGTGCCATTGTTCATCGTGGAAAACGGACTTGGTGCGTATGATAAAGTCGAAGAAGATGGCAGCATCAACGATGATTATCGCATCGAATACCTTCGTGATCATATCAAAGCAATGGGTGAAGCCGTTGAAGATGGCGTGGATTTGATGGGTTATACAAGCTGGGGCTGTATTGACTTGGTAAGTGCCTCTACAGGGGAGTACTCTAAGCGTTATGGTTTCATCTACGTGGATAAACATGATGATGGGAGCGGTACATTGGAACGGAGCCGGAAGAAATCGTTCCATTGGTATAAAAACGTGATTGAAACAAATGGTGCACAACTGTAAGCAGATGAAACCTTATCCAGATGAACTGGATAAGGTTTTTTTCATTGAAAAAAGCATGCGCCGTGACGCATGCTTTTGCTTATTCCATCTTGAATTTCAGGAATAATTCATTATACTTAGCCAGGTTTTCTTTGCCGAGGTTCTCATATACTTCGAGACGATCTGTCAGTTCCGTCGGCGGGTAGAAGCGTTCATCATTGACCATTTCCTCCGGCATATATTGCAATGCTTCTTTGTTCGGAGTGGAGTAGCTTACATACTCGGTATTTTGTGCAGCGATCTTTGGATCGAGCATGAAGTTGATGAACTCATGTGCAGCGTCGATATTCTTGGCCGTCTTCGGAATGACCATGTTATCGAACCATAGATTGGAGCCTTCTTCTGGAACGACATAGTCGAGATCCTCATTTTCAGCCATGATCTCAGATGCATCGCCAGACCACGTTATTCCGATGGAAACCTCCCCGGATGCCATCAGCAGCTTGTTTTCATCCCCAAGCAATGCTCTGACATTCGGTTTCAGACTGACCAGCTTGTCATAAGCTTCTTGTAAATGTTCTGGGTCTGTATCATTGAGGGAGTAATGAAGGCTGTTAAGTCCCATTCCCATAATTTCACGCGCACCATCAATCAGTACGATTTTATTTTTTAAGGCCGGATCCCATAGATCTTCCCAGCTGTTAAAATCGATACCCTCAATCTGCTTGGTATTGTACACAATACCAACAGTTCCCCAGAAATATGGTACAGAATATTCGTTTCCAGGATCAAACGCCAGATCCATGAATCGGGGATCGATATTTTTCAGGTTCGGTATCTTGCTGTGATCGATCGGCAGCAGCAAATCCTCTTCCTTCATTTTTTCAATTGTATACTCGGAAGGTACAGCGACATCATAGCTTGTTCCGCCCTGCTGTATCTTTGTCATCATTGCTTCATTCGAATCGAATGTTTCATAGACGACAGTAATACCTGTTTCTTTTTCAAAAGCGTCAATTACTTCTGGATCTATATAGTCGCCCCAGTTATAAACGGTAAGCGTATTGCCGCCAGAGTAGCCTTGTGATGCATTCAAGCGAGAAATCGTAACAAGCAGAATAGCGCTCACAGCAATGATCACAACGGCTAAACGTATCAGCTGCTTCATTTGAGCACCTCCAGATCAGGTGATCTCTTGCCGCGTCGGGTAATGAAATAATAAATGACGACTATCAGCATTGTAACAAGGAAAATGATTGCTGAAAGTGCATTGATGGACAAGGAAATACCCTGTCTTGCCAGGGAATAAATCTCGACAGACAATGTGGTGAAGCCATTTCCTGTTACAAAGAACGTAACAGCAAAGTCATCGAGCGAGTAGGTAAGTGCCATGAAAAAGCCAGCGAATATACCTGGAGTGATATAAGGAATCACAACTTTAGTGATGACTTCCCAGCGTGATGCCCCCAAATCTCTTGCTGCATCAAGCAGGGAAGGACTCATTTCGGACAGCTTAGGCAGCACCATTAAAACGACAATCGGGATACTGAAAGCGATATGTGACAGCAGCACCGAATAAAAGCCAAGCTGAATACCCGCGATTGTAAACAGGATGAGGAAGGAGGCACCGATGATGACATCCGGGCTCACAATCAAAATATTGTTCAGTGACAACAAGGTATTCTTCGTTCGGCTGGAACGTATTTTATAAATCATCATCGCACCAAGCACACCGATGATTGTTGAAATCAAAGCGGAGAGGAGGGCAATGACGATGGTATTCAAAACAATGATCAACAGTCGAGTGTCTTGAAACAGCTCTTTGTACCAATCAAACGTAAAGCTCTCGAAATCATACATGTTGCCGCCGCTGTTGAACGAATAAAAGATCAGGTAAAAGATGGGCAAATACAATAGTGCAAACATGATGATCAGAAAAATTCGTGATAGGGGAGAAATTCTTTTATCCACGTGCTCTCCTCCTTTTCGTTCCGGTTGCAAACATGATGATGAACATGAATATGATCAGGAAGACAGCAATTGTCGATCCCATACCCCAATTCTGTGTAACTAGGAATTGCTGTTCAATCGCAGTACCGAGTGTAATCACCTGGCTGCCGGCGATAAGCCGAGTCAGCATGAACAATGACAGAGCTGGAATAAACGTAATCTGACAGCCTGCTTTCACACCATCAAGCGTTAAAGGAAAAACAATTCGGCGGAATGTCGTCCAGCGTGATGCCCCCAAATCATTCGCTGCATCTAAATAAGTAGGGTTCAGCTTATCCAAGGCATTGAAGATTGGGAGAATCATGAATGGAATGAAAATATAGACGGAAACGAATACAAAGCTGAAATCTGTAAACAGAAGCTGTTTTGAACCAATTCCGATCGTTTCCAGGAATTTATTGGCCATGCCGTATGTGCCAAAAATACCTAGGAATGCATATGCTTTCAATAATAGATTGATCCAGCTTGGGACAATGATCAATAAAAGCCATAATTGTTTATGCTTCAGCTTTGTAAGCAAATAAGCTGTCGGGTAAGCAAAGAGCAATGTGATAAGCGTAATTAAAAATGCATACCAGAAGGAGCTTAATGTCATCTCCAGATAAATAGGCGTAAAGAAGTTCCGATAGTTAGTCAGGGAGAAATTCCCGTTCAAATCCTGAAAGGAATAATACAGGACCAATAGAATCGGAGCGATAACGAAGAAAGCAATCCAGATGACATAAGGAATCGTATACAGGTTGCGAGTCGTCTTATTCTCCATCGTCGTACGCCTCAAGTCGTTTATCGAACTCTTCCTCCGTCTCATTCAGACGCATCACGTGAATGGCTTCCGGATCGAATGCAAGTCCGATTTCCTCTCCGACAACAGCTTTCTTCGTAGAATGAACCAGCCATTCGTTACCAGCATCATCGTAGCTGGATATTTCGTAATGAACTCCGCGGAATAGCTGGGAATCCACTTTTACGCGCAGGTTACCAGCCTCTGCGCTTGTTATATGCAAATCCTCGGGACGGATGACAATTTCAACAGGTTCATTCGGCTGCAAACCCTGGTCGACACAGGTGAAACGTTTGCCGGTGAACTCTACTTCATAATCCCGAATCATCCGGCCATCCACAATGTTGGATTCTCCGATAAAGTCAGCCACAAAACGGTTGATCGGCTCATCGTATATATCTGTTGGTGTGCCGCTTTGTTCGATTTTGCCATTGTTAAGGACAAATATCTCATCTGAGAGTGCCAGTGCCTCTTCCTGATCATGCGTTACAAAGATGAACGTGATACCTAGACGCTGCTGCATCTCACGCAATTCGTACTGCATTTCTGTACGTAATTTCAGGTCTAGCGCTGATAATGGCTCGTCCAGTAAAATTACTTCCGGTTCGTTCACAACGGCTCGTGCAATCGCAACACGCTGACGCTGCCCGCCGGACATTTCACTGATTTCCCGTTTTTCATAACCTGCCAGATTGACGAAGCGCAAAGCTTCTTTCACCTTTTCATCGATCTGCTTTTGAGGCATCTTTTTGATGCGCAGACCAAAGGCGACGTTTTCATATACATTTAGATGAGGGAATAGAGCATAATCCTGAAATACTGTGTTCACAGATCTTTTATTGGCCGGAATCTTATTCAGAGGTTTCCCATCGAATAGCATCTCACCGGAAGTCATTTCTGTGAACCCTGCAATCAGACGTAAAATCGTCGTTTTTCCGCACCCGGAAGGACCTAAAAGGGTATAGAATTTACCACGCTCGATTTCGAAGCTGACATTGTCCAAAACGGTGGTATCTTTATCGTACTGTTTCATTACATTGTTGAATTGAATGATCGGTTTGTTTGTCATTGTCATCTCCCTTGTTTCTTTTCCGTATTTTAATTCAAAAAAACTTGACGTACCATTATACGACATAAAAAGGCACGATGAATAGATTTTTTTCTGATGGAACATTTTCCTGTATGATACGTATATGTAGAATATCGAGTACGTATAGAGAGGGGAAAATTATGTCTGCAACGAGAACCATGAAGCTGATTACAGGTATTCTGGAAGCAATCTTAGCTATTCCTGTCCTTGGCGGAATTATCATTTTGTCCAATGGGTGGATGCCGCTAGTGATCATGCTAGTGCTTCATATCATTACACTTGTGCTCGCTGTTCGGGTTCAGGGACCGCTCGCTGGCAGCATCATCGGAATTACCGCATCCGCTCTTGGATGGATACCTTTCGTTGGATGGATCCTGCACGCAGCAGCAGCTGTAGTATTGCTGGTAGAGACTTTCTCCAGACAGCTTCAGCGGCGATAATAATAGCATAACCATAATCGAAAAAGACTGCCGTCTCTTAAGGCAGTCTTTTTGTGAAAGTTCGGAACACGCTTTACCTATTTTCTTCCATGCAAAAACGGCAACCCAACTGGATTGCCGTTTTTATTTATTAGTAAGGCAGTACAGGTGTGCGAGGAGATAGGAATGAAGCTCCGGGCTGATTACCCCAGATAGTACCGCCAACTTCTGGATCGACGTCAAATCCATCCTCAAAGTCATCATCACGACCGCGACCACGACCACGACCACCGTCACGATCGTCAAAGAATTGTGCGAAGTACTGACCAGTAACTCTTCTTCTTCCTAGAAAACTACCTTGCATATCTGCCGAATCATTTCTAGGCATTAAGTTCACCACCTTTCTAAAATAGAATATGAATTCAGATTCGAATAGTCACGGCACTTTAAGCAGAGAATTCGTCTAATCTACCATTAGCCTGTAAATGCGATGCCGTAAAAGCTTTCCGGACCTACTCGAACGGTTCCAAGCAAATTGGATGAAATGAACGCAGTATACGTTAGTTGTCCGTTAACAGGCGGTGAAACATTTACATCAGCTGCAACGAAGTTGAATGCTTGCGGTCCAAGTATCTCGAGATCCAAGTTAGATTCTGCTGAGAAAACAACCGGATCAGATATTTGAGTACCGCGGACGATGGTGACACTGACAGTTGTCAAAGCTGGCAGAAGGGGTAGCTGCAACGAGATAATGCCGCTCATCTGCACTCGGATCGGAGTTGTCGTTCCGGCAGTGATAAGTCCAATCTGACCGAAAGCCTGCGGTGTACCGACTGTGACAGGAATGGAAATAGAGTTCGAGGTGCTGGCATTTTGGGATGTTCTAGCATCTAGTACTGTAACCAAGATTATGTCCTCCCTTCATATAGAAGATACTGTAATATATGAACGTATCTTCATTCTGTAAAGGACAGCCATCTTGGTACAAGTTCACCGTTTCTATCAGTCTGGCAAAGAAAGGGCTTTTTTATAGAGTTTCTCTGTGTTTTTGCCCATGTTTACTAATGACCATTGCTGTCTCGCCCAAACTTCGGCTTGCTTTGACACTTGCTCCCTCAAAGAAGGATCAGCGAGCAAGCGTGCAAGCTGATGTGAAAGGCTATCGGGTTGGCCGGCTTCTGACAGAAGTCCGGTAACACCTTCTTCAACCATTTCTGGCAGTCCTCCCGCATTACTCACCACCACTGGTATACCGCTAAGCTGCGCCTCCATGACGGAATGAGGCTGGGTATCCTGCAGGCTTGGCAGGACGAAGATATCGGCAGCCTCCAAGAAATCCTTCACATTCGGCACAGAACCAAGCAAGCGGATGTCGGATAATAGATCCGCATCTTCCATCTGATCTGTAAAACGCTCGATTGCTTCCTCGAAACCATCGCCGAGAATCCAGCATTCCCAGTTTGTGTTGACCATCTTCAGCTGACGCAGTGCCTCAATAAGCACATGCACGCCTTTTAACTGTACGAGCCGGCCGACAAAAAGAATGACCGGCTTGGTGGCAGCTGGTATTCGTTCAAGCTGCTGTGGACGACTGTTAAAAGACCCAATGTCCATTCCATATGGGAACTGAACAAATCGATTCTCCGGAATCCGGTGCTGCCGGATCAGATCCTCCTTCGTAATATTCGCTTGCGTATGGATGAATTCACTAACATGACAGCCAATATGTTCGAGATGTTCATGATATTGGTATTCCAAGCTGCTATACAGTTCTTCGTTAGATTTTCTCGGGTAAATGCCTTGGAGTGCCAGGAAAATTTCCTTCGTCAAATAGCCATGGACACTTGTGACAAGGGGAATGTGATCCGGCTTGATTCTTTTCATAGCATTAGCGGCAATCACATCCTGTGCGTGGATGACATCATATTTGGAAATATCCAAAGCAAGAGCTGTCAATTCCAGGCTGTAACGCAAGACCTCCGTCGTATGAATCCAGGAACCAGCTTCAAGATTCGGGAAGGCAGCAGAGAGCTCAGATTCAATATGAGGGCGGATATCGGCAACCTGGAAGGGAGCTTCCTGACCGATGATTCGGTATTCTGATAGACTTTCCGTCTGTGCAAGGACATCAACATCATGTCCAATCCGTCTTAGTTCATTTGAAAGATTGTTCACGACTGTCCATAGGCCGCCGACATGCGGAAGCGGATAATAGGAAACAAGCAGTATTTTCATAATAGGCAGCCACCTTTAAGTTGTTTTGCGGTGATTTTCCATCAGCGGGAAGAAACGGACATCCGGAAGGGTATAGTCCGCTGGAGCCCGTTTGATCAGTAATTCGAATTGCTGTTTATCCATCATGTTCACTCCTTGTTGAACGATGCATATTTCTCCAGGTATTCATCCAGTATTGGGCGGTAATAATCTTCTATTGTCTTGATTTCATGCTTTATTTGAGGCTGGAATCTGGATGTGCCGGACTCTGCGTGTGAGCGGAAATGAATCAGCACTTGATCTATATAATGCATATGGAAACCTGTGAGGAGCATCCGGAACCACATATCATAATCATGGGTATATAAAAAGCCCGGATTGAAAAGGCCAGTCGTGTCAAAGACATCTTTTCGCGCGACGATCGTACATCCGTTAACCGGGTTTTCCGTACGGAAAGATTCGTAGACTTCCTTCTCATTATTGGCAGGAGAAAAACGTTTGCCGCACCAAGGGTAGAAAACTTGATTATCTTTATCTATTAAATGGTAGTTCGCAAAACTTACAAGTGCGTTGTTGGCAAGCATATAGTTCATCTGCACTTGTATCTTCTCTGGCAGGAATATATCATCGGAGCTGAGCCAGGCGATATATTCTCCAGTGCTTTTTTCAATACCGAGATTCAAGGCGGTAGCTGTACCACCGTTTTCCTTCCGTATATACGTAATATGTTCCATATACGGTTCGAGCTTATCCATTTCAGTTGTGGACCCATCATCAACCAGCAGTACCTCAATGTTCGGATATGTTTGATCCAAGGCGCTTTGAATAGCATGAGGGACGTATTTGTCATTATAAAATGGGATGATGATCGTTACTTTTGGCAGCAAGTCTGCTTCCTCCTCTAGTCGTCATAAAATCGCTGCTCCAGCATAAGCATGGTAAGGATGAACTTTGGCACGCCTAATGAAGGAGGCAGGACATGAAGGTGTTATTTGTGTTTTACGTACCGAGCGGCGGTGTTGAAACACTCAATAGACAACGGCGGGCAGCCCTGGAGCTTGTGGGTATCTCTTCACATTTTCTGTATTATGGGAAACGTCGAGACTTAGTAAATGACCATGGTGCGCCATTATATATTACGAATGAGGACACCGAACTCAAGCAAATATTTGATGCAAACGAGTTTGACGCAGCAATCGTAACCTCCGACTTTCTCAGCTTCCCGCGTTTTCGCAGGCTTGGCTTCAAGGGAAAACTGATTCTGGAGGTGCAGGGGTTCGGACCGAAGGAATTAGCTTATTCACAATTGAAAATGGCTGTACCGATTGTGAATAACTATGCCAATGCTTTGCTGCATCCCATGACAGATCATATAGCAGATATCTATCGGGAATTCTATCCGAATACGCCGACATTTGCTTTTGATAATTGCTTTGATGCAAGCGCCTTTACCTACTTGCCTGGAACTGCAGCAAAAAAGCCTATCATCGCTTGGATTGGCAGAATTGAAGACAATAAGAATTGGCGTGAATTTTTGAAAATCGGTCATAAGCTGCTTACAGAACTGCGGCCGGATTTGCAGCTTTATATGTTCCATGATCCTTCTTTAGCAGAACCTAATGAGAATATTGCTTTTGAACAAATGCTGGACAGCTTGCAGCTGAGGAGTCATGTCTCCATCCTGCCAGATGTCCCGCATCAAGATATGTCGTATTATTTTTCCTTAATTGCTGATTCCGGCGGCTTCCTATTGGCGACTTCCAAAGTCGAAGGAGCTGGATATGCTGTGCTGGAAGCAATCAGCTGCGGCTGTCCAGTCGTTACGACAGATTCAGATGGCGTCAGAAGAGCAGTCATTCATAATGAAACAGGCAAGTACTATCAAATCGGCGACATGGATTCCGCACTTCGGGAAGCAAAGGAAATGATGGAAAACACCGAGCTGCGTAATCGTATACGGGAAAACGCCATCCGCCATGTAAAGGAGCGTTTCCATTACTCTGCGTACGCAGCATCATTCAAACAGATGCTGCTTGCATTAGGTGTTCAGGATGATAGCAAAGGGTAATATTTTCTTTGTTCTTCGAGCATCTCGCGAAAAGATGGTACAGCATATGCCGGTGAAACCCTTGTGTTTACAATTGTCCGATCCAATACATGGCCGGCGTCTGGAATGATCTGGACGTCGTCTTTTTCGTATACACTCTTAAATAACAGCAGCAATTCAAGCTTGCTGATCGTATCTGAAGGACATAAATGAAAAAGACCGCTCGTCTTCTGCTGAATAAAGAAATGAGTCGCTTTTGCTAATTCAAGCGTTGTTACCCCATTCCAGAGAACACGTTCGTAACCTTTTATCTCGCCGCTTTGACTCATGAACCAATGAAAGAGGCCGATGCCGTCGTCTTTCAACTCAGGTCCGATGATGGAAGTGCGGATAGTGAGGTGAGGAGCAGTTGTTACTTCTCCGAGCTGCTTAGATTGGGCGTAAACAGAATTTCCATCCCGGAAATCAGTTTCTGTGTAACGTCCTTTATCGCCTGAAAATACACAATCTGTACTGATTTGAATCAGACGTCCTTGCTGCCTTTCCATAAAAGCCGCAAGCTGGTGGGGCAGTAAGCTATTGACGCGGAAAGCGAGCAAGGGATTCTGTTCAGCTGCTGCGTTCAAGATACCAGTACAGTTGATCACAATATCAGGGTTCTCAGAAGCTATTAGTTTCTCTAGGGAAATCGTATCCGTAACATCAAGATAAATACTCCTCTTATCCGTCTTGTCACGGGATGTGAAGCGGACCTCATATTCCGGCTGTCTGCGCAGGTACTCATACATCACATGTCCTGCCATACCTTTACCGCCGAGGATAAGTATCTTTGTCATCAGATAAAACCACCCTTGGATAGCATGGTCTTGATTTCCTCCATGGAAAGCAGGTTTTGGCTGGAGTTGTAGTTGGTGATTTCCACCTTTTTGTAGTCTTTGTACCGTTTCTTTATCGCTTCGGATTTGATATCCGGTAGAATGACGAAGTAGCGCTCATCATAAAGAATGGCAGAGTGGCTTTCATTTACTGTCAAAAGCAGCTCGTGAATTTTTTCACCGGGACGAATACCTAGTATTTCGAATTCTACATCGGTACTGCCGGATGATTCCATCAGGACTTTTGCCAAATCGGTAATTTTGATCGCTGGCATTTTCATAATGAATATCTCCCCGCCAACTGCTTCGGAAGTAGCCTTGAAAACAAGTTTGATGGCATCTTCGACAGTCAGGAAGAAGCGGGTCATATTGGGATCTGTTATCCCGATTTTTTCCTTTTGCTTTATAGCCTTTTTGAAAACGTGGATGACACTTCCGTTTGTACCGAGTACATTCCCGCCGCGGATGCAGACGAATGTTGTATTGGCGTGCAAAGTATTGGCATGCGTGATCAGCCGTTCTCCCATTGCTTTGGACAATCCATAGAAATTGGCTGGATCAGAGGCTTTGTCTGTGGAAATATAGATTACTTTATCAACGTTATGGTGAATAGCAGCCTCGATGACGTTCTGGGTTCCGATAACATTTGTTTTGAGTGCTTCCAGTGGTTGATCTTCACAAACGGGCACGTGTTTCAGTGCAGCCAGGTGGAATACATAATCTGCTCCGTCCGTAGCCTCGATTAATGCCTCCCGATCCCGGATATCGCCTATTTTGAAGTGAAGTTTAGGATTATTATTGAATTCCTGCTTCATTGTGAATTGATGGGATTCATTACGGGAGAAAATCCGTATTTCCTTCGGGTCATGGAGCAGCAGCTGTTTTACAAGCTCATACCCCCAAGAACCCGTGCCTCCTGTAATGAAAATTGTTTTATCCTTATACAATCTCCAAACCTCCTAAAAGAATTTTAATCACTTTATCCGAAACGTCGGAATCTGCATATCCTGCAGGGAATTCCCAATCTTTTGAACTGGCAGCCATGATCAAGGCGGACCGCTCGATAGCTGCTGCGTCAATGCCAGACACCATGTTGCTGCCGCATGCGACCGTTTCAGGACGTTCTGTCGTTTTGCGGACAGTGACAGTCGGGACGCGGAAAAGGCAGCATTCTTCCTGTACTGTGCCGCTATCAGTCAGGGCAAGGAAGGCGTACTTTTCTAATGTGACGAAGTCGAAAAAGCCGAAAGGTTCGTAGAATTCGACGAGCGGACTAAGTGTCAATTCGTCCGTTTTTGTGATTTTGGACTTTGTGCGCGGGTGGATGCTGCATATCATCCGCTTTTGAAGATTCTCGGCTGTTTCACTTAAACCAAGAAGGATCTCACGAAGCCGATCGGGATGATCGACATTTTCCGCCCGGTGGATAGTCGTCAGCAGATACTCTTTGTTCTTCAGCTTAAGCTCTTTCAATATCCTGCTCTTGCGAATGTCAGAATCATAGTGTTTCAATACTTCATAAATTGGATTGCCGGATACGATTACGCGTTTTGCTGGCAGACCTTCACGCAGCAAATTCTCCCTGCTTCCGGGAGTATACGGTAAATTGAGGCTGGAGATCGCATCAATGACCCGCCGGTTTTTCTCTTCCGGCACCTCTAAGTCAAAACAGCGATTGCCCGCCTCCATATGAACTACCGGTATGTGCATCCGCTCAGCAAGCAAAGCGCTTAGTGCACTATTGGTGTCTCCGAGAACTAGTACTTTGTCAGGTTTTTCATCGATCAGGATCGCTTCCATTTCTTTATACATGGTTGCGAGCTGTTCCCCTAGTGTCTGTTGGCTTTGCGACAAGATATAGTCTGGTTTTCGAATCTGCATTTCAGTGAAGAATACATCACTCAAGGTGGAGGTGTAGTTCTGTCCTGTGTGTATGAGAATATGCTTATCTGCGAGCAGATCCAGTTTTTTGATAATGAGAGACAGTCGGATTATTTCTGGTCGTGTTCCTAAAACAGTTAAAACCTTCACAAATAACCTCCTTTAAAACCGCTGTTTTCAAAGCGTATTTTCGTTGATTAGTATATGGATGGATTGACAGAAGGGATTGGATTGATGCACCAGGTTTCGCGAAAGAATGGCAAGAACCCGGTAGATTCATATACTGGCTGGGAAGAGGTGATGATGATAATGGCAAATCAATATCGAAGCGGAGGAACTAACTGGGGAGGATCTTTTCTGCATCACAGGAGTCTAACAAATTCTCTTGCAGCATCGACCGTAAGAGAGGAAAAGCAGCAGTCAGCGCAACCCGTGAATAGGGCAGCTGCTGCATCAGTGATGCCTCCCAAGCTTATTCCAGCCACACCAGTTCCGTTTGAACCTTACAGCAAGGTGTATAATTTCCCAATTACGGCCAATGAAAATGGCTCCAAAACAATATGGATCAATAATCACAGGGTCACGATTCCAGATTTGGATATCCTGGCTGCTGTACCAAAGGAATAGAAGCTTCCCGTTCATAATGGGGAGCTTTTTTGCCAGGCACATGCTTTTCGGTCCTCCATATACTGATAGGGCTGTATAGTGGGCGTCTGAAGCGCGGGAGGTAAACGATGAAAATACTATTAGCAACTTACTGGTCCATTCCGCATCTAGGCGGAGTGTGGAATTATATGTCGCAATTGAAGGCTCGTTTAGAAGAGATGGGACATACTGCTGACATTCTCGGCTATGGCGGAGAGAATTCATATGTCCATCTCGTTGGGAAAGATAAATTGATCCCGAGAGAACGCTGGGTTCCTTATGTCAGCAGTATTCTGCAGCGGAGTAAGTATCCGGAAATGTATCGAAATAATTATATTGAGTACATGGAAACCCAGCGGTACACATATGAACTTGCAGCGGCTGAATTTGGACTGCACGATTATGACATCATTCATACTCAGGATGTTCTTTCAACGGTAGCATTGGATCGAGTCAAGCCTGAAGGAGTGCCGCTTATCGCAACTTTGCATGGTTTGGTATCTCATGAGATGCGCCATATTTTGCAAAGTTCCCAAAAGTCATCTACTTCTCATTTGGCAGAGGCATACTTCGATCATATTGAGAAGCTGGGAGCACAAAGTGCAAGTATTACAATTGTTGCCAATGACTGGCTGCGCAACATCCTGGTGGAGGAATTCGCTGTCCCGAATGGGCAATTTGAGAAGCTGCATTATGGTTTTTCTATCGGTAGGTTTCTCGAGCAGCAGGCATTACCTACAACGATGCAGGTTCCTCCCGGGAAGAAACTCATTGTCTACACAGGTCGCTTGATTGAATTGAAAGGACTGAGCTATCTTGTCGATGCACTGGCTTCATTGAAGGATCGTCAGGATTGGGTTTGCTGGATGATCGGTGAAGGCAGGAACAAGCAGCAGCTGCAGAACAGGGTGATAAATGCCGGCCTGCAGGCACATGTAGTCTTCCTTGGTAAGCGGGAAGACGTACCAAGTATTTTGAAGCTTGCGGATATAGTGGTAAGTCCAAGTTTGATAGATAACCAGCCTTTAAGTGTGATAGAAGCACAGCTTAGCGGAAGAGCTGTCATCGTCAGTGATGCTGGGGGTCTGCCGGAAATGGTTAACCACGGCGTTACGGGATTAGTCATCCCCAAAGCTGATACTGCCGCATTACACAGCGCCATCCAAACGCTGCTTGACGATGAGCCTTATCGAAAAGTACTTGGTGAACAAGCGAAGGAGTGGGGAATGTCACATTGGTCCATGGAAGCGGGTGTGGATCATCTTATGGAAATCTATAAAAGATACGCTGCAAATAGTTGAAGGAGGGGGACAATGAAAGCGATCGTAACAGGCGGGGCGGGCTTTATTGGCAGTCATTTAGTCAATGCTTTGCTGGAGGAGCAAGCGGAAGTTGTAATCTTGGATGATCTTTCTGCAAGCGACTCCGGAAATGAAGCAGTTCCGCAAGATGTTAAACTGTATCAGTTTGATGTGAAAAGTGCGGATGCTTATCGTGCGGTAATTGAGGAAGAGCCGGATGTTGTCTTTCACCTTGCAGCTCAGGCAGATGTAACAAAGAGTATTCTTGCGCCGGTTTATGATGCTGATGTGAATATCGGCGGTACTATCAATATGCTGGAAGCAAGCAGGACAGCCGGTGTGAAGAAATTCATCTTTGCCTCTACCTCAGCAGTTTATGGAGATGTGAACAAGCTGCCCATCACAGAGGATGATCCAGTTAAACCGATCTCATTCTATGGGACTTCCAAATTGACGGCAGAATATTATATTCAGCTTTTCCACAGCATGTATCAGCTTCCATATACCATCCTTCGCTATGGAAATGTCTACGGTCCGGGGCAGAGGCCAAAAGGGGAAGGCGGGGTAGTAGCTGTTTTTACTGAAAAACTGAAACGAAAAGAACCTATCATGATTCACGGGGATGGCTCTCAATCGCGTGATTTCATCTTTGTCAAAGACATTGTCACAGCGAATCTTAAGGCAATGATGGCAGATCAAATAGGAATCTTCCATGCTAGCACTGGTACCAGCACGTCCATTCTCGATTTGGCAGCATGTTTCAAACAGCTGGGTGCCTCACTGGACATTACATTTACATCTGAAAGAGCAGGCGATATATCCCACAGCTGTCTATGTAACAAGAAAGCAGCGGTTGGATTGGGTTGGGATCCAGCTATTGGTATTTACGAAGGCATTAAAAGAACGTGGCAGCTGTCGTGATTTTCCTCGCAATGTTCAAGATGCCCTGCCAGTAAGAACAGTAAGCGAATATATGGTAGGGAGGGGAGATTGCGAAAGGAGAATGAAGCTTGGGAAACGACCAGATAAAAGGCGGCTATGATGCGGTATTCAGTCTTGGTGATTTATGTCTGGGCGCGATTCAGCTGAAAAAGAATGGTCTTCGTCCGTTTTCCGGCCCGCTCGATTGGATGGGTACTCCCCAATTACCCAAAGTGAGAGAGCTGTTTGAAAAGAGATTTGCAGATTTTATGCTCCGGGAGAATCTGCGCATTATCGGGAAGGCAACAGAACAAATGCTGCTTGTGCTGGACGAAAGAAACGTCATCTATTCCAATCATGATTTTGATACCATGCGTAACAGTTTGACCCAATTACGTATGTATCCGCAGGTAAAAGCGAAGCTTGACCGCAGGGCTAATCGACTTCTGGAGAGTCTCCATACAGCTCAGCGCATTTTATTTGTCAGGACGAACGCCTCTTTTGAAGAAACAGCGGAGCTGGAGCATGTACTCCGATCTATCATCAGCAATGACTTCCGTATTTTAGTTGTCAACCATGGATCGGTTTCGGGAATTATTGAAAAGCATTGGCCGCTTAACAATGTCTACAGCGTAGAGCTGCCAAATAACGAGATTTGGGAAGGAAATAATGCGCTGTGGACACAGTTGTTTGAGGATGTCTATCTTATTTGATAGGAGGTACACATGAGTAAACGGATTTTGATTACTGGAGCGAGCGGATTTACTGGGAAACATGCAGTGCAGCATTTCCTGGATAAAGGCTATGTTGTTCACGCTGTGATCCGGCTGACTAAGCTGGACCTAATGCAAGAAAACTTGCATATTCATTCTTTGGATTTAAGTGATAAAGCCGCTGTTCATGCATTGCTGGAGAAGACGAATCCGGATTATATCCTGCACCTTGCTGGGGAAAACAGTGTGCCAGAATCATGGAAAACACCTTTTAAAAGCTGGCAGGCAAATGTGGATTCGACGCTGCATCTCGTTGAAGCTGTACGGGATCTTGGATTATCGACGCGTGTGGTGATAGCTGGAAGTGTGCTGCAGGATGAACTAAGCGATGCAGCATCTCCGACTCATCCATACAGTCTTACGAAAACGATGCAGACGACTGTTGGTCTGGCATGGCACAATCTTTTTCAGGTCGATGTGATCATCGCCAAGCCCTCCAACATCATTGGACCTGGAGTTTCGAATGGCGTGTGTACATTATTTGCGAAGCAGTTAAGACAGCTGCAGACATCCGGGAAATCACAATTCCAGGTTGGTAATGCAGCTGTGACACGAGATTTTATCGATGTCAGAGATTTAGTCACGGCTTATGAGACGCTATTTCTGAAAGGAACAGCTGGAGAGACATATGAAATTACTTCTGGTAGATGGGTTTCTTTAGGTGAAATTCTGTCACTGTTCCGCCAAGTGAGCAGCTTTGACTTTACCATTCGGTCTGAAACAGAAGAAGCGATGGAAATGAAGCTGCCGATGATGTCGGAAAAAATCAGGGCACTCAAATGGGAGCCAACCCGGTCCTTGGAGATGTCTTTGGCGGATGTATGGGAATATACAGCTCAGCTATAGAATGTTCACAGATTCTTTACATGGAAATAGCTTCATATGAGTTGTATAGCAAACGCGCATGCCATATAGTGAACCCATAGGAGGTGTTTATATGGGCATTTTTGATTCCTTCAAAGAGCTTATCGGGAATAAGATAAGTGACATAGCACCAGAAGAGCTTGTGAACAAAGCAGGTGAGCTGCTGAACGGTGAGCAAGTAACCGAGCAAGCGCAGCAAGCTGTCGACCAAGTGACGGAAGCAGCGGGCGTCGATAGTCTGGCAGATCAGGCTGCTGAGCTGACAGAACAAGGGACAGCATTAGGTCAGGAAGCGGTAGATCAAGGAACAGCAGCTGCACAAGGCGTAACGGATCAGGCTAATGATGTCGTCGGAAATCTGACAGAGAAAGCACAGGGTTTCCTCTCGAATTTTACAGATAAACTGAAATAAAAAAAGACCCTTCCGATTTTGGGAGGGTCTTAGTTATTTTCCTTGGATACGACAGCTTCCAAAGGAATATCACCGCCGAATAAATCGAGCGCGCTGCCGATGGTATAGCACATTCGATCATCTGTCAGCTGGCGGAAAAGGTCGATATCGTCAAGGGAACGAATACCCCCGGCGTACGTAGCGGGAATGGGCATATGTGCAGCCAGATGGGAGACTAGCTCTTCTTGGATGCCATTCCGTTTTCCTTCCACATCAACGGCATGGATGAGAAATTCATCGCAAAATGCCGCTAGCATCTCCAAATTCTCTGCATTGACCTCGAAGCTGCTTCGCTTCGTCCAGCGATCCGTTGCGACAAACCATTTGCCATCATGGGACGTACAGCTTAAATCAATGACGAGTTGTTCTTTACCGACAGCTTCATTCATTTTACGCAGCCGATCCTCATCAAGCATGCCATCATGGAAAATATAAGATGTGACAATTACATGGCTGGCTCCAGCATCGAGATAGTCCGCTGCATTATCTGGTCGAATACCTCCGCCGATCTGCAGGCCGCCTGGATAAGCTTTTAATGCCTCTATCGCAGCCTTTTCATTTCCAGGACCAAGCATGATGACATGTCCGCCGGCAATTTGTTTCTCCTTGAAAAGATCCGCATAGTAGGCAGAATCATGCGCGGATACGAAATTTTCGATAACATGATCACTTTCATCTGTAATCGACGAGCCGACGATCTGTTTTACTTTACCATTATGTAAATCAATGCAAGGCCGGAACAACAAAGGAATCCCTTCTTTCTGTCTATTGCTACAAGTATAAAACAAACAAGCTGCCCAGGGAAAGGGCAGCCTGTCAATTCACGCGCGGTGTCTGGTGCGTAATGTCCAGATTTGATAGATCATAATGAAGGACATGAAAACAGTCAGTCCAGTCAGTCCGATCCAGCCGGCCATCAAGTATGGTTTCGTTGCTTGCTGGACAGCTTCACTTGTAAGATAATCACGGAAATAGTAGCAAGCAAAAACGGCAATGCTAATGAACAATAGCGCAGCAAGGACACCTTGCAGAAGCTTGCTTCTTGTTTTACCTGCCTCTGCTTGGTACTGATTGGCCCAGCCGTCTTTTTTATCATTGGATAATTTTTCGGTCCAGACTTGTGCGAATGTCATCAGATTGACCCATAAATATAACTCCGGACTTATCAGCAGGAAAGCAAGGATTACGTCTATGGGTCGATGCATCGGCGTTTTCAATGCCAGTATCGTGTTGAGTACCGAGGCGAGTGCAATCGGTATTACCCATACCCACGACCACAGGAATTGATCTGTTGCAATGGCTGCACCTAAAAGCAGGACGAAGAAAACACGCACAAGCAAATCCATCATTGTCTTGAGTTGTGAGCGCCATAAATGACCGGTATGCCTCGTTTTCATCATCAGATCACGATCAGTCAGCAAGTTCACAGTACCAGAGCTCCATTTTACCCGCTGATTGCGGAAAGTGTGGTAAGAGCGCATGGCATCAACAAAGCAGCGGGCATTCGGACTGATCAGTGTTTTCCAACCGTTTTTCTGAAGCTGCCACGTCAACAGCATATCTTCTACATCTGTATCATTCTGCCAAGGCCCATCCAGCTTGTTGCTTTGCATTACTTCATACAGTGCTTCTGGTCGGAAAAGCGTAGCCTGGCCACCAAGTACATACGTGCTTCCGCCGCGGTATTGCAGGCTGAGAAGCCAGCTTGCCATATCCTGTTTTTGCTGGTGTGTCCACCACCTGGACATGGGACCGCCATATTCACCGCTAGCGAGCTTCTCCTCATAATAAGGGTCATCCTTGGATAGCAAGCTCTTCTTTTTCGGCATTCGCATCGTATATTTAGCCATTACGCCGCCAATATTCCGGGAACTCATCAATCCATCCCATAAATGCTGCAAAGCACGCGGTGCTAGTCTGCTGTCAGCATCCATCCCAAGGATGCCTTTGACAGAGCGCTGATATGCAATCTCGAAATCGGTCCGTTCCATTTCATAAATATCCATGTTGTCTCCGTAGATTGCTTTCCAGACGGCATTAAGCGCTCCGACTTTTCTCTGTTTGTTGTTTTCTGTTACGATTATTTCAATAGATAATCCGAGTTCTTCGCCGGTTTCTTTCGCTACCTCTTCTGTCCGGTCAGTGCAATTGTCCGCTACTACAAAAACGTCAAGCTCGACACCGCTTGGCAGTACCTGCTCTTTTAAGCCCGTCAAACAGTCTTGAATCGATTTTTCTTCATTGTGAGCGGGAATGAACGCGACGATCCGCGGTCGCATATACGTACGCTTGATACGTGGCAATGCACGTGTTCCCATGCTGCCAGGAATTGTCATCATCTTACTTTCTTCCTCCTTTTTATAACGAGCAGGCTTATAGGAAGTTAACACGTGTTGTCATGATCATTAAAAATTGAAATAGCTCCTGCTTACAACCTGGTTCATAAGTCACATAATAGCATAGGAAAACCTTGTTGGAATGATGATTCGTTAGTCAAATAAAGGGAATATTCGTATGTAAAGCGTCAACTACTGCCGAATGATGTGGAATTGATTTACAGTTCTAATTCTCTATTATGGAAGGGAAAGATAGGTATATGGACATAAACATACAAGCTATTGAGCAGCACATGCAAGAAAATAAACGAATCGATACGCTTGTGTTCGGTATGGGATGCTTCTGGAGTCCGGAAGCGAATTTCGGTCAGCTGCCAGGTGTCCTCCGTACGAGAGTCGGATTCGCCGGAGGAACGAAAACGAACCCGACTTATAGGCAGATGGGTGATCACACCGAAACACTCGAAGTATCCTTCGATCCAGATACAATTTCACTAGAGCAGCTGCTGCGCAAATTCTGGAATGATCATAATCCGAACCGGCCAGCGTATAAAGAAAGGCAGTATATCAGTCTGCTGCTGTATCGGAATGCCGAACAGAAAACATTAATGGAAGCTGTAAAACGGCAGCTGGAAGGTGAACGAGAAGAACCTATATATACAGAAATAGCTCCTTTGCATGATTTTACCGAAGCAGAACCGCATCACCAGAAGTACTACTTGAAACGTTTTAAAAAGGCGACGGAGCAGCTGATGGTGAACTTTCCAAATGAAGCAGCATTCCATGCCTCCACAATCACAGCTCGTCTGAATGGATTTGTCAGGGAATACGGCTCGTTGGCATCTATCAAGGAAGAAATAGCGCATTGGAACATTTCTGAAGATGAAGCTATCGGACTTCAAAAGCTGCTGGATGAATTGAAATGGTAGACACTGCAGCTCATTTTCAGTTCGCGCATTTCTCGAATCAAGTCGATATCGAGCAAATAGGGCCGGCTTCTGCAGAGAGTTTGCAGAAGCTGCTCCAGCATGCGGAGAGTGTCATGGGTAAAAGCTCCTCTGTTCATGCTAGAGTAACTGTATGTACAGAAGATAGACATTATGACACCTTTCATTCGCTTTTGTCCGATTATGGATATGATCTATTTGCAGAGAAATACCTGTATCGTAAACAACTGGAAGACGAACAGCCGCTTTCTCCTAGTTATCGTTGGGAAGCTATCGGAATGGGTGAAACAGCTGAAAAAAGATTTCTGGGGATATGGAAGTCCAGTATGGAGCAGTCAGCTAATCGTGCCTCTTCACGTTCGATAGAAAATCAGCTGGATGACGTAAAAGCCCTTCTAGGGGAGAAATGGAAAGATAGCTGCCGGATCATTTATCAGGAGAATATACCAGTTGCCATGACAATTCCTCATCTGGAACCAGGAAGTGATGGAGAGGGTCGCATTTATTATGTCGGCACCTTACCGGCAGCTCGCGGCAGAGGTTTAGGACAAGTTGTCCACGCGGCCAGTCTTAGGATGCTGAAAGAAATGGGTGCAGTTGTTTATGAAGGCAGCACCCATGCAGAAAACCTGACCATGCAGCGGGTATTCCAGAGGAATAGCTGTAAAGTTATCAGGAAAATCGCAGCCTACTATAAAGGTTTATAGCACCGTAACGAGTTAAGTTTCGATATACTGATAAAGAGAATACATAGCAGACAACGAAAAAGGGGGAAGAGTATGTACAAGCTCGTAGCAATAGATATGGATGGAACGTTATTGAATGATCAGCATGAAGTGACAATGGAAGTACATGAGACACTTCAGGAAGCTAAAAAGCTTGGAGTTAAAATTGTTCTGTGTACAGGCAGACCAATTCATGGTGTGTATCGGTACCTGGAAGAATTGATCCTGAATGAAGACGGAGATTTTGTCATTGCCTTCAACGGTGCACTCGTTCAGAATGCCCACACGAATGAAGTGGTATCGCAATTATCTTTATCTTACGATGACTTTATAGACTTGCATCAGCTTAGTTTGAAACTCAATACGCCAATGCATTACTTTGATTCGAAAAACTTGTATACATCGAATCGGAATATCAGTAACTACACTGTCTTGGAATCATTCATGACGAAGATGCCGTTGCATTACCGGACTGTCGATGAAATTCCGCGCGATGTGCTCGTTCCAAAGGTGATGTTCATTGATGAGCCGGAGCGGTTAAGCGAGACGATTGCCAATGTACCGGACGAATGGAAAGCGAGATTTACGATGGTACAGAGCGCGCCGTATTTCTATGAAATACTCCATCCGGAAGCCAGCAAAGGCAGCGCAGTGAAAAATTTGGCCGAGCAGCTTGGAATCAAACGGGAAGAGGTAATGGCAATCGGGGATAATGGAAATGATTTATCCATGATCCAGTATGCCGGCTGCGGCGTGGCTATGGATAACGCTATTCCAGCTATAAAGGACGCTGCTGATTTTATTACGACTTCCAATAACGCACATGGCGTTGCAGAAGCGATTCGCAAGAAGATCTTAGAGGTGGGACAAGCATGATACGTCTCGAAAATGAAACACTGGTAGTCGAGATTGCTGATCTTGGAGCAGAAGTGAGAAGCGTACTGCATAAAGAAACGCAGCTTTCTTATATGTGGACCGGGGATTCCGCCTATTGGGGGCGCGTTTCTCCTGTTTTGTTCCCGATTGTCGGTCGATTGAAGGATGGACAGTACACAGCAGAAGGTAAGACATACGAACTTACCCAGCATGGTTTCCTGCGGGATGCCGTTTTTCAAGTAACAGACGCACAATCTGCTTCTGTTACATTCACAAAAGATTCCAATGGGGAATACCTAGATGTGTATCCCTATGAATTCCGAGTGGAGATTCGTTACCGCTTGGAGGCTGATCAGCTGCATGTGGACTGGAAAGTGAACAGTTTGGAAAAGGAAAAAGTGATGTACTTTTCTATAGGTGCGCATCCTGCTTTTCGTGTCCCGCTCACTTCGGGTGAATATGTTGCCGATTATAAGCTTCACTTGAAATCAGTACAAGACAAACAAGTCACGGCATATGAGCTGGCTGATGGATTAATCCGTGAAAAAGAGCAGCCTGCTGTATTGCCAGCTATGCCGATTCAGGCAGCACTTTTCGAGAATGATGCCATTGTTTACGATCACATCGAAGAAGTTCGTCTCCAATCCGACAGCGGAAATGGTGTGGCAGTATCTATGCCGGATTTTCCATATGTCGGAATATGGTCCAAGTATGATGCAGCATCAGGTACGATAGCTCCTTTTGTATGTATTGAGCCATGGTTCGGAATAGCTGATACAACGGATTCGGCAGGAGTTCTATCACAAAAGGCCGGGATACAGAAACTGGCGCCAGCAGCAGAGTTCAATAGTTCCTATCGAATGACATTCTTCTAAAAATAAAGACCGCTCCTTCTGGCAGCGGTCTTTTTGAGTGAAAAAGATGAATTAACGTAAACTAGCTATATTATTTGAAGGTAGGGTTGAAAAACAGCATGAGTTTCTTTACAGCATTGTTCGTATTATTATTAGCGGTTCTCCTTTCGACAGCAGTCAGCAAAATACTTCCTCTGCCGCTTGCACTGATCCAGATTATCTTAGGTTTAGTTGCATCTGTTCTTCCTCTTCATATATCACTGGAATTCGAGCCCGAATTATTCATGATCTGTGTAATTGCTCCACTCCTATTCAGTGAGGGTCAAAAAGCATCTCGAAAAGAGTTATGGCAGCTGCGGACGCCAATTATACTCCTTGCTTTTGGACTTGTATTTCTTACTGTCGGACTAGGCGGCTTTTTGATTCACTGGCTTATTCCGTCTATGCCGCTGGCCGTTGCCTTCGCCTTAGCCGCAACGATATCGCCGACAGATAATGTGGCGGTAAAATCAATTACGCGTGGATTGAAGCTGCCATCGAATGTGATGCCAATACTAGAAGGAGAGTCCTTGCTGAACGACGCAGCCGGTATCGTGTCTTTCAAAGTTGCGCTTGCTGCTGCGCTGACAGGTGTCTTTTCGTTCGGGGGAGCATCAGTGGAATTTTTATTCGTTTCATTAGGCGGCTTGGTCATCGGGGCAGTGGCTGGGTATGTGATTGTCACCATCCGGCTGCAGCTGATGAAATATGGCTTCCAGGATGATTCCATGCTTATCGTCCTGCAGGTCATGACGCCGTTCTTCCTATATGTACTGGCGGAAGAGGTGCATGTTTCAGGGATTTTGGCTGTGGTAGCCGCTAGTATCATTCACGGAATTGAACGAGATCGCTTGCAACAGACAACAACTAAGCTCCAAATCCTGTCCAATAATACGTGGACTATTGTCGAATATGTTTTGAATGGTCTTGTATTCGTATTGTTAGGTTTCTTATTGCCAGAAGTGTATCAGGGAATTCAAGATACGGACGAAATCGGGATGGCGCGCTTGTTCGGGGTTATTATCATCGTCTTTATCGCTTTGTTCGTTATCCGCTTCCTTTGGGTTTACAGCTTGTACAAGCCTTTTACGATACCGCCAAAAAGCCGGATGGAACGTTTTATATCCAGGAACTATCAATACAAACTGAATACAGAGGATACGGAAACTGTCGGACGTGGTTATTATGCGCTTATTATGGCTACCAGTGGAATCCATGGAACAATCACACTGGCAACTGCTTTGTCCATTCCTTTTTATTTGGACAATGGCTCACTGTTCCCAATGCGAAATACGGTATTGTTCGTCGCAACAGGAGTGATTCTGCTTAGTCTGATTTTTGCAGCTGCAGCGTTACCGACCTTGATTCCAAAGCCGTTTAAAAGTGATGATGGCCTGCTTTCCTTCAAAGAGGTATATCGACTTATTCTTAAGCAGACGATTAATCAGCTCCAAGCAGATGCAGTCAGGGAAACACAGCTGGCAGTTAACGTGGTTGTACGTGACTTGGAGGAGCAGCTTGTCGATCTCGAAAAAGGAATATTGCAAGATCCGAACAAGCAGACGATTGAATCTTTGATTAAAGTCGGAAGGGAAGCAGAGCAGAGACGCATCGAAGAGATGGCATCAAAAGAGGTTGTTTCAGAGGATGCTTATCAGTTATATCAGGTCATTATCACACAGCCGGAGCAATACCTCGTCAATACCACTTTCAGCAGGTTTAAACGGGCATTCCAGATTGCCAGGATCCGCCGTAAATTCCGCAAGCGCTGGAAAGAAAATTGGGAGATGCATGCCGAACAGATTCTTAGCATGAATCCGGATGTAGGCAATGAGATAAAACAATTGCGAGCCGCTGGTGCCCAAGCAGCTATTGATGCGATACGGAAACAGACTAATTCTGCCAACCGACATGAGTCTTTGATTGTGACACAGCTATACAATAAGAAACTAGTCGGACGCTATCGCTCCTTTGAAAGCGATGAAGCATTTCAAGAGCAGCTTCATAAGTTCCGGATGCGCGCAATCCGGATGGAGCGAGATGCAATTCATGAATATGTACAGGAAGAACGTATATCTATGGCGACAGCAGCTAAACTAAGAGAAGCAGTCACCTACGATGAAATGGTCGTTCTGAGTGTAGATTCACCCCACTAATTGGCAGCCTTGTCTTTGATAAGACGAGGCTGTGTACTTAGGTTAGTAGTTTGAATATTGTTAATAGAATTACTTTTAATTTAGTTCTACGTAATATGTAATTAATATGGCATAATAGGACACGTTGTGAAAAATATGTTTTACTTTGATGATTAACATCGTCGCAGTTTTGGCTATATACGTGAAAGGGGAACAACATGAGTTATATTATCGGCATCATCGGTTTATTCGTGTTTATGGGATTAGCTTGGATTGCTAGTTCGAATAAAAAAATGATTAAGATTCGCCCGATCATCATCATGATCATCCTGCAGCTTGTACTTGGATTCATTCTATTGAATACAGAAGTAGGTAACATCTTAGTAAAAGGTATCTCTGATGGATTTAATCTTTTACTTGGCTACGCTGCTGAAGGAATCAACTTCGTCTTCGGCGGATTAGTGAATGTAGAAGAATCGACATTCTTTATGAATGTGCTGCTGCCGATCGTCTTCATCTCGGCATTGATCGGTATCCTTCAGTACTGGAAGATCCTTCCCTTCATCATTAAATATATCGGTCTTGCACTTAGCAAAGTAAATGGTCTGGGAAAACTGGAATCCTATAACGCAGTTGCATCAGCGATTCTAGGTCAGTCAGAAGTATTCATTTCATTGAAAAAACAGCTTGCTTTGCTGCCGCGTCATCGTCTTTATACGCTTTGTGCATCTGCGATGTCAACTGTTTCCATGTCAATCGTCGGTTCATATATGACAATGCTGGACCCGCGATATGTCGTAACAGCACTTGTATTGAATCTGTTTGGCGGATTCATCATCGCATCTATCATCAATCCTTATGAGGTAGATCCTAAGGAAGATATGATTGAGGAAGAAAAAGGCGAGAAGCAATCCTTCTTCGAAATGCTCGGCGAATATATCATGGATGGTTTCAAAGTAGCTATAGTTGTTGCTGCGATGCTAATCGGTTTTGTTGCGTTGATTGCTATGATCAACAGCATCTTCTCGGGAATTTTCGGTATCAGCTTCCAGGACTTGCTTGGTTATGTATTCTCTCCATTCGCATTCCTTATGGGTGTGCCTTGGTCAGAAGCTGTTGATGCAGGAAGCATCATGGCTACGAAGATGGTATCCAATGAATTCGTAGCGATGCAGATTCTTTCTGGCGGAGACTTTGTCTTAAGTGATCGCGTTATTGCCATCGTTTCTGTATTCCTTGTTTCCTTTGCGAACTTCTCCTCTATCGGTATCATTGCCGGTGCGGTGAAAGGCTTGAATGAAAAACAAGGAAACGTTGTAGCGAAATTCGGATTGAAGCTGCTTTACGGTGCTACACTTGTCAGCTTCCTTTCTGCAACGATTGTTGGTCTATTAATGCCATAAATAAGAGGAACACCACATAATGTGGTGTTCCTTTTTTTGTTACTTGACGTAAATAGATATCTAAAATATACTTACTTACATAAAGTAAGTGATAAGGGGGATATTGTATGCACTACCAACAACCGCCGCAAACATATATCGGGCAAGTGAAATTACGTGTAGCAGATTTGACGCAATCTCTTGCTTATTATACAAAAATAATTGGCTTAAAAATTATCGAAGAAGGACCAGGGGAGGCAGCGCTAGGAACTGGAAGCAGCATCCTGCTTTATCTGGAGGAAGGTCAAAATCTTCAAAGAATGCCGGAGCGACATGCTGGTTTGTATCATTTTGCCCTGCTTCTGCCTACCAGAGCTGATTTAGCTGATATAGTGAATTTTTTTGTGCTGAATCGAGTTCCATTTGGGGCATCTGATCACGGAGTAAGTGAGGCTATTTATCTAAACGATCCTGATGGCAATGGAATTGAGATTTATGCGGATAAACCAGACACAGGCTGGAATTGGATCGATGGAGAGATCCAAATGACAACGGACCCGCTGGATGGGGATAACTTGCTGAAGGAAGCGTCTGAAGATGAGTGGAGTGGTCTTCCGGATGGAACTGTTATGGGGCATATCCATTTATATATGCGTCATCTAGGTGAAGCAGCTGCATTTTATAATAATGTACTTGGCTTCCAGACAGTTGTCTCTAGCTATCCTGGTGCATTATTCGTCTCAACAGGGAGCTATCATCATCATATTGGCCTTAATACGTGGCATGGTGCTAATGCACCTTCTGTTAATCCAAAAGAAGCAGGCATGGAATGGTTCACCATTGTCTTCCCGGATGAAGAGAAACTGCAGGAAGCGATTAAAAGAGCGGAGTCAGTTGGATTGCCGATAAAACAGGAAATGAATAGTTACACACTTATAGATCCGGTTGGGTCAAAAGTGAAATTGGTCGTCCATGGACAATGATTGACACACAACAGCAGCTGCTGTTGTGTGTCTTTTTATTTGTATGCCATAATAATAGGAATAAATGATAAAAGGAGTACACGGATGAAACAATTAATACAGAGTCTTAAGCAATTTCTTCCTGAAGAAGTGCAGGTTACAGCACAAGGCAGTGTGCTGCGTCTTCTCACAGCAGAAGGAGAGCCATGTGGCATTGTAGATATAGATGAAAAAGGGGATCTTATTGGGTTCGACTTGCAGATGATGCTGCCGGATAAAGGAGAAACCGATGCTCGTTTAATCGCACAGCAGTTTGCTGCAGTTTTTTATCCGGAAGCAGCAGAAGTGATTCAGGAAAACTTTTCTTCACAGAGTACGGTAATCCGTCTAGCTGAAACAGATTCCATTCACCATCTGCCGATACCAAGTGCAGGGTTGACAGTTGAAGTCCATGATTCGGGCTTTGTTACGGCAGCGCAACTATATCGGAATACATATACGCTCAAGGATAGTAATAAGTTGTTGGATGCAACGGAGGCAAAACAAAAACTACTCGCTGAAACACCTGTTGTGCTTGCTGTTGAAGGTGAAAATCCAGTGTATAAGCTCTTAGACCAGGCTATTGGTGTACATGCAGATGGTACAGTATTATTCACCGAGCTCCCGACTGTTCTCGCAGATATCGAGGAACCAGCCGATCATAAGGGTTGGGAAAGCTTAATGGGGATAACCAATGACTTTGTTAATTATTATGATAAAGATGGTATACAGCTTTGGGCGGAAAAAGAACTTGTTGATAATCATCCTATCGATGAAATTCCGGATCAAGTGGCTGTCCGAAAGACTGAAGATGTACTATTCTATTCTGGGGCTACGCCATGGAATAAGGATAGCAGATATACAGAAGAAGAGCTCAGGCAGCAAGCAGTTCAATTTCTTGCAGCTGTAACCGATCAGCCACTTGAGGAATGGAAGCAAACGGGAGAGCAGCTAGCCCCGGATGCTGCGATCGAGGATGAGCTTGAACCAGCATATGTGTTCCTTTTTACGTATACCAAATCAGGTATTCGTGTAGAAGGAGCAGAGGCCAGCATTCATGTCGGAATATATTCGGGGCTGATCAGGGAATGCATAATAGACAGCTTACCGGCTGCAATTACCGCTGAAAACCAGCTGGTGTTTGATGAGCACGCAAAGCAAAAGCTGAGTGAGTCTTTTCAGCTTGAACTAGCATGGGTTGCACTCCAAGAGGAAAATCAATATGAGCTGGTCTATGTGAGGACTGAAAAAGAATAATATTTCTTTGAAATAGGTTTCCCGAGGCATGATAACGGTTACTTAAAAGAGGCCTGACAAAACGCAGGCTATTTTACATAAAGGGTGATCACATGTTCAGTATCGGAGAAATTATTTTTATCTTGCTTTCTTGTGCCTTTTTCATGGCGCTGGTCGCAGTGGTATCCTACTATATGACGAAAGGACATGTCAGCACGGCGGATGAATACTTCCTGGCTGGGCGTGGATTGACCGGGGTGTTCATAGCTGGTTCCCTGCTGCTGACAAATCTATCGGCTGAGCAGCTGATTGGATTAAACGGACAGAGTTTCACAAATAATATGTCAGGTATGGCTTGGGAAGTGACAGCTGGACTTGCTGCTATCATCATGGCAATCTTCCTGCTGCCTAAGTTTCTTGGAATTGGTATTTCCACCATACCGGAATTTTTAAGCAAACGGTACGATGAAACTGTCCGGCGTTTGACTGTCATTTTGTTCCTGCTTGGATACATGTGTGTTACGATTCCTTCCATGCTTTATTCCGGCGGTGTATCCGTCCTCCAATTATTCGATTTACCGGAACTTCTCGATATTACATATACACAGGCATTGTGGATGACAGTCTGGTTCGTTGGTATCATCGGTGCAGTTTATGCGATTTTCGGCGGCTTGAGGGCTGTGGCAGTTTCCGATACGCTGAACGGTATCGGTTTGGTCATCATCGGATTTCTCGTCCCGATACTTGGCTTCATTCTGCTAGGTAACGGAAATATGGTGGACGGGATGAAGCACATCGTCCAGAATAGCCCGGAGAAGCTGAATGCTATAGGCAGCAGTACGGATAATGTTCCGTTCTTCTCCATTTTTACGGGAATCCTTTTTGCTAACCTATTTTATTGGGCATTAAACCAGTATGTTATCCAGCGTGCTTTAGGGGCAAAGAACCTGGCAGAAGGACAAAAAGGCGTTCTGTATACTGGATACCTAAAGCTGCTAGTCCCGATTTTCATGCTTATTCCTGGTGTCATCGCGTATCATTTGTATGGTGACTCCATCCAGAATGGAGACCTGAGCTACCCGACGCTTGTCAGTGATGTATTGCCAGTGTGGATGCTCGGATTTTTCCTTGCCGTATTATTCGGTGCCGTGCTGAGCAGCTTCAACTCTATCTTGAATAGTGTCGCTACCTTGTTGGTGCTTGATATCTACCAGCCAGTATTCGAACAAGATGCTTCTGATGAAAAATTGATCAAGGTCAGCAAGATCCTTGGTATTATCATTGCGCTCGTTTCCTTCTTTGTAGCACCATTTCTTATGTACGCACCGGATGGCTTATGGAACCTAATCAGACAGTTCACTGGATTCTTTAATATCCCTATCCTTGTTATCGTATTGATGGGGATGATCTTTAAACGCGTACCAGCTTCAGCCGCTAAAGTGGTCATAATATTCCACGTTGTTGCTTACTATATGATGGTATGGGGCTTCCGGCAAATATTCGATTGGGATCCTGGTATCAACTACATTCATGTCTACGGAATCTTGTTAGCTATCGAGGTTGTATTCATGCTTATCATGGCAAAAGTAAAACCATTGAAAGTGATCAAACCGGTCTTTTATGCGGAGAATGGGGAAGATCATCTTGTTCCTTGGAAGCACGCTATTCCTGTGTCCATTACGTTGATTTTCTCGATTGTCATTTTCTATGTCATTTTCTCTCCAATTGGACTGGCTTACGAGGAAGCTGCGGTTTCGAACTGGTTCTGGCCGGTTATCGCCATACTCATTGCGGCAAACGTTGTTCTTTATATCGTATCTATTAAAACTTGGCATCGGAAGTATCATAATTATGTTGAAAAGCAAACGGAGACTGCCCGTAAGACAAGACTAAGCGGGGATTGATAAAAGCAAAAAAGCCACTCAAATGAGTGGCTTTTTTATTGCTACTGAGCACACAGCAGCAAACAAAACAGAAATATTTTGGGGGTATCCTGTTTGTAAGACATTCTAACAGAAAAACTGCAGCAATGCAAAATATTTGTTAAGTTTTTGTAAAATGCGTACTGTCTTGCGGATGCATTTGCTTCAAAATACTATCAATTGTATATAAAGGCCGCTTTTTTACTTCTGCAAAAATCGTACCAATATACTCACCGATAATACCGATTGCCATGAGCTGCAAACCTCCGAGAAGCCAGATAGAAATGATCAAGGAAGTCCAGCCGGCATCGGGGTCACCAAATACTTTCTGGACAGCTGCATAGCAAGCTGCGAGCAAGCTGATAAGAAACAGACAAAAGCCAACCAATGCTATAAGACGGATAGGAGCAACGCTGAATGAGGTGATACCTTCAAAAGCGAAACTAAGCATCTTCTTTAGTGGGTACTTCGTTTCCCCGGCCAGCCGCGGTTTTCGCTCATAAGTCACAATATCGGACTTGAAACCGATTTGCGGGATGATACCACGGAGGAATAATTTTGATTCACCATAACGCGTCAACTCTGAAAGAGCCCGGTTATTCAGCAGCCTATAGTCGGCATGGTTGGAAATGAGTCTGATACCCAGCATCTCCATTGTCCGATAGAAGAGTGCAGCAGTATTACGCTTGAAACCGGTATCTGATGTGCGGTCATTGCGCACGCCATACACAATCTCGTAGCCTTCGAGATAACGCAGTACGAATGTACGGATGACAGAGATGTCGTCCTGCAAATCAGCGTCCAGCGTAATGACACAATCGGAATAATCCTTTGCATGGAGCATCCCAGCGAGAAGCGCTCGCTGATGTCCTGCATTAGCTGCGAGCTTTATTCCCGTGACGAACCGATTGGCTAGATGCTCTATTTTGATCAGCTGCCATGTATGGTCCTTGCTGCCATCATCCACGAATAAAATACTGCTTGCTGGTGATATAAGCTGCTCCTGCATCAAGGCAGCCAGTGTCGATGTGAGCTTAGAGCAAGTATCTGTCAAGATTTCTTCTTCGTTATAACAAGGAATCACTAATGTAAGGACAGGCAAAGATGTATTCAATGGATTCCCTCCTTTATGGTTGTACCCGGTATAGATGGACTTTCCAAGCAGAGTCGGCATGATCGAAACTTCGTTCATAGTGTAAATCATTCTCGGCCGCATTCTCGATCCAAACGGAAGACAAAATGAAGGCACCGCCAAGCTCTCGTAAAGCCTCTGCATTCAAATCAAGATTCTGGATGCTGCGGTCGGAATCTTTCCGAAAGTCATAATGCTTTCCTAGCTCTGCCGAAAAAATATACAGCCGGCTGCCCCATTCATCGAAGTAACGTGTCAGGTTCTTACTTTTTGCCAGCTCTCCTGCAATGACTTCACGGAACTGATGCTTGTAGGTCAAAGGGATAATATTGTTGTATGTATCGACAGTGTAGAAACCGTTGTATTGGGCAATAGCAGGATGCAAACCGATGCTTGCCACCTTATATGTGTCTTGAGACTTGCCGATATAGTCACGGATTTCCCGGAATTGATCGACAGCATAGAAGGCCTCGACAGAAGGTGTTTGCTTATATAGGCCATAAACGATCTCTTCGTTGGATAGCGCCAATACGACAAGCTGGAGACAGAGGCAGGCATACACAAAAACGCGTATGCTGCGCTTTCCAAGCCGCCATAGCAGGTAGCATGCCAACCCGAAACTAACATAAATTACGAGCGGACGAAGGAAATGGAACCGGGCAAAATTAAATGCAGAAAGTATATCGACATGTTCTTTTGGTATTCTCCAAATCTTATTGAACCAAAGGGCGTACCAAAAAGATAACAGCAAATTCAATCCGGTGAGGCCGAGATAAATGTTCATTGGCCTTGTCCGACCTCGACTGAAGAGGACCAGCAGCAAAGCAATCGTCAGTACAGGCAGGATCACAAAGGTGTGTAGTGTCATAACGTGATTATGCCCCAGCATAAAGTTTTTCCAGAACAAACGGAGTGTTTGAGCAAAATCCTGTCTCGAAGACACGAATTCAACACGATGCATCGTTTCGGAACCGGCAATCATTGTATAGACGAGCCGGTAATCCGTTGCCAGGAAAATAGCTGTCATCCAGATGATGCTTGCTAGGAATAGCAGATTCAGCCTGCGATACCGAAGCAGGTCGACCAGCCATACAATCCCCATGAGGGCGAGGAAGAAGAAAAATCCTAGAACGAAACTAGCATATAGCGGTAATAAGGTAATAGCAGTCCAATGCATCCAATTTGCTTTTTTGGATCTGATAGACAGGAAAGCCCAAAGTGCTAACGGGTGCCCCATAGTGCTAAGCATGCCGGAGGGCCAGAACGGTGTGAGAGCGAATGCTAGTGAAACGAGAGCTGTAATCCAATGCGCTTTGACATTCCGTATGACATGGGTGCGGAGCAGCAAATACATACCAAGAAACGCAATCAGTCGGGTAAGCAGCTGACTGATTGCGTAAGCGGTCATTGTCGGAAACCAAGCGTGCAGCCAAACGATGAGTGTCCATTCTGTGCCGACAGCATCCCGGGGCAGCCCCCCGATAATCTGTGGAATTACCGCATGGACGCCGCCGAACATTTGCCCGCTTTCAGCAAGTACTTTATACCAAGCCAGATTGGAGTCGAGATTATCATGTACCCGGATATGGGCGTGATCTCCCCGCAGGAATAGGGGAGAGACGAAGACCAGTATCGCTGCCACGCACAGCAAAATGGCTTTTTTGTCAGCATAGTTCCGCAATATTCCCACATCCTCCCAAAGTAATGCTGTTAGTATGCGGCAGCAGGAAAAGATCTATACAAAAAATACCCGGAATGCTAGGCATCCGCGGGTATTTGCAAAATATAAGCTGACTCAAAATCAGATTGGGGAAGCGGCTTGGAAAACAGATAACCTTGTACCTCTGTGCAGCCAAGTCCGCGAAGTGCTTGCAGCTGTGCTTCCGTTTCGACCCCTTCGGCTATTGTGTGAAGCTTGAGGTTTTCAGCCAGCGACAGGATGGTGGCAACAATGGATTGATTATACTCGATATGTTGAATGAACGTTTGATCAATTTTTAAAATATCGACCTGGAGTTTATCCAGGTAGTTCAAGGAACTATATCCTGTACCGAAATCATCGATACTAATCTTAACGCCTGTTTCGCGCAGTTTCTGGAGGGTGGAATTTATTTTGGTTTCGTTCTGCATGACAACACGTTCTGTGATTTCAAGCTCCAGCATGTTCCCATTCAGATTATAATGCTTCAGTCGCTCCCGAAAGAAACTAGAGAAATCATCCTGCAGGAATGTAATCACAGATACGTTGATGGAAATGCACGGGATAGTGCATTCGTCTGTTTCTTTCCGCCACTTCGATAAGCAAGCCATTACACGTTCAATAACACTGCGTTCAATTGCGACAATCAATCCGCTCTCCTCAGCAATCGGAATGAACACATTTGGAGGTATGAAGCCGCGCTCGGGGTGATGCCAGCGGAGCAGCACCTCCGCTCCGGTTATGGTACGTGTGAAGCTGTGGAACTTTGGCTGGAAGTACAAATCAAAAGCCTGTGTTTCGATTGCTTCCTGCAGCTCATGCTCAATCTCGAAACGAAGCACCTGTTTTTCTGCCATTTCCGGCTGAAACACAGTGTAATTATTTCCGCCGTTTTCTTTCGTTTGATACATCGCTATATCAGCGTACTTATAGAGATTATCCATGTCTTCCGCATGTTCCGGGAAGGAAGCAATACCGATACTTGCCTGCAATACGAGTTCATAATCCTGAAGCCGCATCGGCTGCCGGAACTGCTCGACAATGACTTGAGCCAGTCGATTGGAGGGCTTTCCAGGAACGATAAGCAGGAACTCATCTCCGCCGACCCGATTGACGGTGCCTTTGCCATCGAGGATTTTTTCCAGTCGATTTGCTGTTTCAATTAATACCTTATCCCCAAAGGAATGTCCGAAAATATCATTGATGCGTTTGAACAAATCGTAATCAATCAACAGAATACTGAAAGTGATGCCTTTGTCTGCATAGTCCTGCATTTGCTGCTGCATAAGGCGGCGATTGGGCAGTTTGGTCAGATCGTCATGATAGACAAGGAATTCAACTTGTTTGGCTGTTTCAATCATATGTGAGATGTCTTTGATGACGAGAAAGTAACCAACGATATGATGCTTCACAATAGTAGGTATGCCAGTTATGTGTACATCTTTTTGAACACCGGAACGGTTGACTAATTTAGTGTCCCATTGATGTGATCCGCCATTTTCAATAATACTTAGGTAATCACGGAATGTCTCCTTATCGAGGAACAGAGCCGCTGCATCCATCTTTGTGATAGTGTCCTCATCATAACCAGTCAAAAACTTGCTTTCTTTATTGGCATGCTGAATCGAACCATCACTCTTGACTGCCAATACAGCATTAGGATTGTCATTGAACAGTGATTGATAGAGCTGATGTGTCATCAGCAGTGCTCTGTTTCTATAAAGCAACGGAATGACAGTCAAGACTGTATTGGAAGTCAAAACGATAACTGTTGGAATTAAAAAGTGAAAGCTATGGGACGCTGCTGAATGATAAGAAGTCAAAGCTGCAAAGATGCAATAACCTAAACCGACAATGGCAATTCCTGACATCAGGCTTCCGAATGACAACAGCAGCTTGCTCCACTTCATTTGTTCTCCATTTGTGTACATATTGACGAAACGGAATAAGCTGAATATAGTCGATTGTGTCATAATTATGGAAGTAAGTACTTCTACAAGGTGGACATCACGCAAATCCGGATATAAGAAAAACGGTGTCATCATGTGCAAAAGATATATCAAAGCGGCCAATAAAAGGCTGATAAGCAAATCATGTTTGGTATTTCCAATAGGACTGCGAACGACAAGCAGAATAAGAGCACCGCTAATGGAACTTACACAAAAATTGAGTACGAAAAAAAGCCAGGTTGCTTGCGGCGCAGGATCCGCATCAATTGATAGGGTAAAAGAATATGTAGCCAGTACAGCACTCAAGCCAGTTCCTAATGATACTAGAATTACTTTCCAGGTACTGACTGCAGTCCGCATCATTTGCTGGCTCACATATAATACTAGCCTGGTGAGTACGCTTATGAGCAATACGCTGGTAATTGTATAAAGAAAATGGATACCCGGTATATCATTGATCGGAAGCAACGTTTTTCCTCCTGCGGCAAAAGTAAGGATTACCTGAATTGGACAGGCATGGTAACATAAGTTTATCAGATAAAGTCGAATCATGGCGCAAAACTTTTTACTAATTGCAACTCAGGAGGCGATAGTATGTATCAAACGAAAAAACTGCTGCTGCTCGGATCTGGAGAACTGGGAAAAGAGGTTGTGATCGAAGCACAGCGGCTCGGTGTGGAGACAATAGCGGTAGATCGGTACGACGGGGCTCCGGCAATGGCTGTTGCTGATCGCAGCTATGTCATCGATATGCTTGATCCAGAAAAGCTCAGACAGATCGTAGATTGGGAGAAACCAGACTTTATAGTTCCAGAGATCGAAGCAATCGCTACAGACGAATTGATTGAGCTGGAGAAGGAAGGTTATCTTGTCGTACCTACTGCAAAAGCTGCACAGCTGACGATGGATCGTGAAGGCATTCGCAGATTTGCTGCAGAAACATTGGATCTTCCGACAGCAGGCTATCGTTTTGCGGATACATATGAAGCATTTCAGGAAGCGGTAGAAGAGATCGGGTTTCCATGTGTTATCAAGCCGTTGATGAGTTCTTCTGGCAAAGGACAAAGTGTCTGCCGAAAAACAGAGGATATCGAACGAAGCTGGCAAATTGCCATGGAAGGCGGAAGGGTGCAGAAACCACGTGTCATTGTAGAGGAATTCATTCGTTTTGACGCGGAAATCACCCTGCTGACAGTCCGGGCGGTAAACGGCACTTTCTACTGCGAACCAATTGGGCACGAACAGGAAAATGGTGACTATATCGCTTCCTGGCAGCCGCATCAGCTGACAGATTATCAGCTGGAAGAAGCAAAGGAGATAGCCGAGCGTATCACAACAGGATTAGGCGGCTACGGCTTGTTTGGAGTAGAACTTTTCCTTGCTGGGGATCAAGTCTACTTCAGTGAAGTATCACCACGTCCGCATGACACAGGCATGGTGACAATGGTGACACAGCAACTGTCTCAGTTTGCCTTGCATGTACGGGCAATATTAGGCTTGCCGATTACAGAGATCAAGCTTGTGCAGCCTGGTGCAACTAGTCCGTTAAAAGCAGATACAGCATTGGAATCTTATCGTATCTCGGGTTTAAGAGAAGCGCTGCAGGAGCCCCAGACGCAGATCCGTGTCTTCCGTAAACCAGTGACAACAGTAGGCCGCAGAGTTGCTGTAGCATTATCCGTTGCTGAAACAGTGGAAGAGGCAAGGTTGCGCGCTGAACAGGCAAGGAAACGGCTTAAAGTGGAGGGACAGAAATGAATTATCATAACCTGACTTTCCGCGCTGTCACGAACACAGATAACGGAGAAACATCCAGTGAAACTACCTTTCATTATAGGCAAGAAGGTCAGATCCTTACTGCGGATTATGCGGGCGGATCAATTCTGGAAGGAAGGCTGATCGGCTTGGTGGAACCAGATGGGAAGCTTCGTTTCCGTTACCATCATATTAATGATCAATATGAGCTTCGGAGCGGGCAGTGTGTCTCCATACCAGAAATTTTGGCCGATGGCAGGATACGTCTGCATGAACAGTGGCAATGGATGTACGATGATGATTCGACAGGGCATTCCATCGTGGAACAAGTGACGGAGTAGTGGGGATTCTGTTTCATTAAACTTGAAACCTAGCTGGTGATGATTCGTACTGATAGCAATAGAGGAGAGGAGTGAAGTACGGATGAAAAACACTTCCATTTTTTTGCTTTTGGTTTCACTTATCCTATTGGCAGCATGCAGTTCGAATAGTGCTCCAGTTGAAGAATCTGCTGCTAAAGAGGTGACTGAAGAAGCAGACGGTAAATTGGATGTAAACGCGATACAGGAAGTCAGCACGGAAGGGTCGCTTTCAAAGCTTAAAGAACAACAGGGCGGAAAAGAGACTTCTGAAATTCCAATAGAAGCTGAAACAGCAAAAAACGAGGAAAACGTATCTGTAACTGACTTTGTTGATGCAGCGGTTCCATCCTTAAAGGAAACAATCGAGGCTGATGACGACCCTGAAACACTGCATAAGGCTTTAATAGCTTTTCTGGGAAGTCCGCATTATGGGGAAACGATTCAGGAGGCAGAAGATCTGGAGCCTTCTTTCGATGATCCGTATCTGCCGCAGCCGAAAGCTTCAGGAGATGCTGGTGCATCATCTGAAGCTGAAAACGCCATTATTTTGCTGGATGCCAGCTCCAGTATGCTTCTGGAAGTAGACGGAGAGCAAAAGATGAAAGTTGCCAAGGATGCTGTGAAGAGTTTCGCTAAAACACTAGGCAATTCAAGTAATATTTCCCTGATTGTCTATGGGCATGAAGGATCTGAATCAGATGCAGATATGAATGAATCTTGTTCGGGTATTGAAGAGGTATATGCCTCAGGTGCTTATGACAACGAGAAATTTAGTGAAGCAACAGATCAAATCGAGGCAAGAGGCTGGACGCCGCTGGCAGGAGCAATTGAAGAAGCAGCTGATAAAAGCAGTTCAATGGATGGTGCAACCGCCATCTATATTGTCAGCGATGGTAAAGAGACTTGCGGCGGTGATCCGGTTAAAGCAGCCGAACAAGCAGCATCGGATAAGACGGGCATTATTAATGTTATTGGGTTCGATGTCGATGAGGAATCGGAAAATCAACTTGCTGATGTAGCTAACGCGGGCAGAGGTGAATATTACGCTGCTAATAGTGCAGCAGATCTGCAAACTACCATTGAATATGAATGGCTGCCATCCAACTTGGACTTGGCATGGGCTCCTGTCAATATACCTCCGAATGGGTGGGAAGTAGGCGATGAATATGATCGCCAGCGGCAGGTACTCGCTAATATAACAAATATAATGGGTAATGAAGAGGTGCGGTACGAAGCTGCACTTACAAGACTTGCAAACGAGGGAGTCATCACAGAGGAAATGAGCGCTGCTGTATCGCAGCTTATCCAGGAACGCTTTGTTACAGCGAAACAAGAGTTGAGCAAACTGGAAGCAGAAAAGATTGACCAGGTAAATGAACGGCAAGAAGAGATCCGTGCCGAAGTAATGGCATGGGTAGAAGAAATGAAGAAGCTGAAGGAGAACGTCTCTCAGTGAAAGACACGGAAACAATTACGATATTGTTTCCGTGTCTTTTTGTATGCCGTGTTTAATGCCTAACCGTACCAATCGAATTAACAGGAAAACTGACAGTCAGCATGGCAATTAGTTCATAGAAGCTTTATCCTTTCTCTTTTAAACGAAAACGAAAGCGAATCACACATATCCACCAGCTTATAATTAACATTAATCAATCACAGCCGCATTGGAAGCAGGAACTTTTCGGCAAACTGTAATTTTTTTGTAAATAGACATGCGGGTAAACAAGCATGAGGTATAGTGGAAGAAAAAGGAGGTTTCCTATGGAAAGTAAACGTTTAAGGCGGACATCCGATCAAAACCGGGGCTTTGGTTTTTTGCTGTCTCTGCCTATTTTGTCGTGGGCTTTATATGACTTTGCCAATACGATTTTTTCATCAAATATTACAACCGTCTTCTTTCCATTTTATGTAACCGATACAATTGGCAGTACTGCAGAACTGGAACAGCTAGGCAATACGCTGATTGCCTATGCGAATGCACTGGCTAGCTTCTTTCTCGTCATCTTCTCCCCATTATTTGGGGTGTGGATAGACAAGACTGGTTATAAACAGCGTTATATCATCCGGTTCGCGGCGGTCTCGATTCTGTGTACAGTTTTAATGGGTTTATTTGCAGGGTGGGATTCGGAAAGAATGTTATGGGGAATGCCAGTACCGTTTGTAGCAACTGTTCTTGTATTTGTGCTGGCCAAGTTCTTCTATAACAGCAGCCTTATATTTTATGATGCGAAAATCAGTGATTTGGTACCGCGGAATCGTCTATCGACATTATCAGGGTTTGGTGTAGCTGTTGGTTATATGGGTACGCTTGTAGGCTTACTTGTTTATTTTTGGCTGGATGAAGGATACGAATATGTATTTCTTGCTACGGCAGGTCTGTATTTAGTGTTCACACTTCCGATTGTATTCTTCCTCAAAGAAAAAAAGTCGGTACAGAAACAGGCTAGTGTCAGTCCATTAACTGGTTATAGAGAAATTGTCGCCACCTTCAAGGAAATACGTAAGCATCAATCCATTTTTAGGTTCATGGTAGCTTATTTCTTTGTTAATGATGCGATAGCGACAACTATTGCTGTCATGAGCGTATATGCTGTCACGGTTGTTGGGTTCAGTTCAGGACAGTTCATCATTCTCTATCTTGTATCCACCGTTACGGCTATCATAGGTTCCTTTTGTTTTGGACAGATAGCTGGCAGGGTAGGTGCCCATCGATCATTCTCATTTGTGGCTTTAATCATGGTAATTGCTTTGACGATAGGAGTATTGGCAACAGCGGAATGGATGTTTTGGATAGCAGGCAGTCTTTTCGGGATTGCATTGGGATCAATTTGGGTTACATCGAGGATTTTAATTGTAGATCTATCTCCAGTTGAAAAACAAGGGCAGTTCTTTGGCTTGTTCGCCTTTTCGGGAAAGGTATCTTCGATCATCGGGCCGATGATTTATGGTAGTATTACGCTGGTTTTAAGGGGATACGGAGATTTGGCTAGCAGAATTGCATTGACCTCACTTATCGTGCTCACTCTGATAGGTCTGCTTGTCCATATGGCAAAAAAGAAAACTCCGGACGGGATGGCGGCGCGTTAACGCGTCCGCCATTCCTCCAGTGAATCTACGAAGGTGCCAGTAAAATGCACACTTCTTGCGATATTAAAAAGCTGTACTTTCGCTAAAATGGAAATTGGATTGATGATGACAATATTACGGAAACCGAGCTCGTCATATAACTTAAAAGCATCAGCAATTCGATAAACCAGATTCTGCTTTATTACATTCAAATGAATAAGGTCGACAATTAAGTCGTATTCGGTGGCTTGGATAGATCCGAATGTTTCATAAAGTGTCTCCATGAAGGCCGCGGATTCATTATTTTTAAAGAACCCTTCTGCCGTAATATGGAGCACTTTCTGTTTGTCATCAATCTCAAATTTATACATACTGAATTACTCCCCAAACTTCATTCCTTAACGGGATTTAAGCGTACTAGCTTTGCTGATTTATGTCAATTAACCATTCGCCCTCTTGGTAATCAGATGTTTCAGTTTCGACAAATAATACATGTGAGTATTATACTAGTCTACTTTTGGGCAGGTGAAAAAGCCCACAATAAAGCGGTTCTTTAAATAAGAAGGCTGAGCTCGTTTGCTTGTTTATCCAGATTCTGGGCTGCTTGCTCAAGGGTATAAAGTTCTTCTATAACCTCCTGAACTCGCAATTTACCATCCATACTCCGTTGCTGAGCCTGATGTGAGACAGATTCAATCTGATGAATATGCCCAGTCATCTTCCCAATATTCTCCTGAGCCTGCTTTGCTGCTTCTGCTGCTTGTGATGCCAGTTTCCGTACCTCATCTGCAACAACATTGAAACCTCTGCCATGTTCGCCTGCGTGAGCTGCTTGAATGGCAGCATTCAATGCTAGTAGATTCGTCTGGTTTGCAATGTCTCTGATAGTTTTGACAAGTGATTGAATAGAGCCTGCTTGTTTACTTAAGGCTTCCGCTGCATCGATATTAGCGGTCGTGGCAGCAACGATGGAATCGATCGAATCTGCAGCGCCGTTGTTTTTTTCGATACCGGAACCAGTGCGGGCACGAAGATGATTTGCCATTTGCTGCAGGTCGGATGTAATGGTCTTAGTTCCAATTTCTCGTGCTGTAATGTCAGTTGCAACTTTCAGGACAGCTTGCACTCCGCCATTCTCATCATGAACAGGCATGTATGTAGCTTCGAGCCAGATTACATCACCATTCCTTGCAATTCGCATGATCTTATCCTGGAAAGAATGACCACTGCGCAGACGGCTCCAGAACTGGTTATAATCTGTGCTATGGGCAAAATCCGGAGCACAGAATTGCCGGTGGTGCTTACCTGGCAGCTCTGTCTTTGGATAGCCTATGGTTGCAGCGAAGTTCTCATTAGCCCACAATACTTCGCCGAACGGCGTGAACTCTATCATAGCTAAAGACTTCTCTGCTGCGGTTAAAACGGCATTGTCATCCAGGACTTGTGTCGTAGATTGCTGGTTAATTTTTATTGTAATCTTCTCCTATTCTTTTTAGAACTAAGTATTTATACCCAGATTCTGCGGTTGGAAAACATATTATAGTTATATATATATCATCCTAAAAAAAGTTAATTCTGACTGATAATATACTTTGTTATTAATAGCGCATAGAGAAAGACTATGGGAATATATAATCTTGACTAGATTCATCGTAATCTATACAGAGAAAGAATATAATGCTAAGACTCTTTTTAGGAAGTTTTTAAGAGGCTTTGTGTTATTCCCATTAAGTACCTCCCTTTGATATACTGACAACCAATACTAGAGAAGTTTGAAGGTGAGAGCAGAATGGCCGATGTACAAGCATCTATTGGTGCGGAGGAGAATAATGATATTACTTTCAGGCAGGGGGTAAGAGATTGTGTCCCTACACTGCTTGGATATATCAGCATAGGTATTGCTGCTGGAGTAGTAGGTATTGCAGCAGGACTCAGTGCGCTGGAGGTAGTGTTACTGGCAGTACTTGTATATGCTGGGTCGGCTCAATTTATATTTGCTGCCTTAGTGCTTGATGGAAGTCCGGCTGCCGCAGTTATTTTAACGACCTTTATTGTGAATTTACGCCATTTTCTTATGAGCGCGACACTGGCACCGCATTTTACGCAGTATTCTGTTTGGCAGAACATCGGATTTGGCGTGCTGCTGACAGATGAGACTTTTGGTGTGGCTTCCAGCAAGGTGCAACAGAAGCGGAAAATGACGGCAAGCTGGATGAATGGGTTGAACGTGACAGCTTATATATGCTGGATTATTTCTTGTGCTTTCGGTGCATTGTTTGGTAATTGGATAGCAGATCCAAAGGCATTTGGTCTGGATTTCGCATTGACCAGTATGTTCATTGCACTGCTTGTTCTGCAGCTGGATGCAATTGAATCGACGAAATTAAAGCACTACATTCGGTTAATATTGTGTATCGTCATACTGATGATAGGTTTCTCATTTTTTGTCAGTTCCCATATGGCTGTACTGCTGGCTACCATTCTTGGCGCAACGATAGGGGTGGTGACGGAGAAATGAACGTATCTTTTTCCATGCTGCTGCTGATTGCAGCTTGTGCGGCAGTGACGATAGTACCGCGTGTATTGCCTTTTTTGATCATCAGAAATCTAAAACTGCCAGTGCTTGCCTTGAGGTGGCTGTCTTACATCCCTATATGTATACTGACTGCACTTGTTGTTTCGAATGTTCTAGGGGAAAACGGACCACTTTCCTTCGACTGGCAGGTCATCGCAATCATGATTCCTACCATTCTTTTCGCACTTTGGACCAAGAATCTATTATTTACAGTAATAATTGGTGTTGTGCTCATGGCTGGTTTGCGCTTTTTCATAGGATAAAAGAAAAACCCCGATGCTCTAGTCTCAATGCATCGGGGTTTTTCTCTTTCACGTAACTGGAGCAGGGTTGAATAGAGCTAGATCATTATGGGTTCCCCAATGATCTGCCCAGGTCTGTTTTCTTCCGCTTGCTACATCCAGTATAAAGTTGAAAATCTCCCAGCCAACTTCTTCTAATGTTGCTTCTCCAGTAGCAATTGTACCAGCATTGATATCAATTAAATCCTTCCATTGCTGGTGAAGGGCAGTGCGTGTTGATATCTTTACGACAGGGGCCATCGCCAGACTGTATGGTGTGCCGCGGCCAGTTGAGAAGAGCTGCAGGTGGATGCCGGAAGCGAGCTGGAGCGTACCGCAGACAAAGTCGCTGGCTGGAGTGGCAGCAAATAATAATCCCTTCGTTTCAGCACGTTCTCCAGGTGCGAGGACATCTGCAATTGTGCTTTGTCCAGACTTGGCGACAGAGCCTAAAGCTTTTTCTACGACATTGGATAAACCGCCTTTTTTATTCCCGGGTGACGGATTGGCGCTCCGATCTGCCTGACCAGAAGCTAAATAACGGTCATACCAATCCATTTCGCGAACTAGTTTTTCGGCAACTTCCTTGCTGGCGGCTCGAGGTGTAAGTAAATGGATTGCATCCCGAACCTCCGTCACTTCGGAAAACATTACTGTTGCTCCGGCGCGGACAAGCAAATCCGATGCATAACCAACGGCAGGGTTTGCGGTAACGCCGGAGAAAGCATCACTTCCGCCGCATTGTGTGCCAATAACCAAGTCAGAGACAGGACAAGTTTCCCGTTTTCTTTTATTCAGCATAGTTAGCTTTGCTTCGGCCTTTTCTATGATTTTGTCCACCATTGCATGAAAGCCTTGCTGATCCTGCAGCATAATAATATCCTCATCGTTTCCGCTAGGATTGACTCGTGATGGAATGAGTTTCTCACAGCCCAGACCGATGACTAGTGTCTCACCGCCAAAGTTCGGGTGATGGGCTAAGTTCTGTACAGTGCGAATCGGGATGATTGCTTCTGGTGCCTGGATAGCAACCCCACAGCCATACGCATGATGAAGACCGACAATATCATCCACATTTGGATAGTTCGGCAGAATATCCTGTTTCAGTCGCTTAACTGCGTGATCCATGACACCGACAACACATTGGACACTTGTTATAATGCCAAGTATGTTCTTGGTGCCGACTGATCCATCCGGATTCCGATAACCTTCGAATGTATACCCTTCCAATGAAGGAAAGTGGACAGCAGGAGCAGGGGAAAGAGAGAGTTCATCCAGCGGCGGTGGGGTGGGCATGAGCAAGTGACGTTCTTGGACCCAGCTGCCGGTAGGAATATCTGTTGTGGCATGCCCGATCACTTCACCGTAGCGGATGACAGGTTCGCCTGTTTGGATGGGCTGTAAAGAAATCTTGTGGCCTTGGGGAATGTGCTCCTGTGTGACAATATCATCTGCAATGGAAGTTCCGCCAGCAAGACCACCATCGGCAACTGCGATTGCAACATTGTCTTGTTCATGTACTTTAACAAAATAAGGGTTAGTCGTGGATTTCAATTGTATTCCTCCTCTTTTTGTAAGCGATTTCAATTAGAAGCAATAAAAAAGAATGGGACTATTTGTTATTTTGTATAATTGTATGACCATTAACGGATGCTGTCAATAGGATATGGAAGAAGCAGCCGAATTCATCCAGTTGCTTCTTCCAGTTGTTTTGAATAGACAGCTGTGATTAAGAAAGTCACTCCGGTGATGACGAGGACAATCATTAGAAACCGGAACCCAGGCAGCGACAAGTCAGAGCCGAATACAATCGCTAAGACAACAGAAGAAAGAATGGAACCAAGGTATCTGCATGTCTGGAAGAGGCCGGAGCTTGTCCCGACAATAGATTCTGGGGAAGCGTGCAGCATGGCTGCTTGCAAGGTGACATTACCTATGCCGTAGCTAATTCCAAGAAAAATGAGGACAGTACCAATGTTTCCGAGAGTCAGGTGCTGGGAGATGGCAGCTAATGTTGCGGTTCCGCCAATCATGAGCACAGAACCGACAATCGTAGGAATACTTGTACCGGAACGATCGATCCAGCGCCCCATCAAGAATGACACAAGCGTGCTTGCACCAGAAAGGAAAATCATCATCAAACCGCTCGTCTTCAGGCTGTAATGCAAAACATCCTGGAAGAAGCTCGGCAGTCCGAAGAAGAGACTGTAGTTGAATATGTTCAATAGTATGAACTGGATGTAGACAAGCGTCAGGCGTTTATTGCTCCGCAATAGACGGACGTCGATAAAAGGGAAGGCAGTGTGTAATTCACGCACAATGAATGCTGCAAGAAAAATAATGCCTATACCCAATGGCAGCAAATGGATGCCATGCTCGAAAGACAGCAGAAAGTACAATAGAAAGCTCATACCGATTGCAAATAGGATAATTCCAATGGTGTCGAGTTGTTTCCAGAACTCCCGGAAAGTGTAGTGCGTAGTTTCTGGATCCTTTGGGACAGCGAACCAAGTCAGCAGAAAGCTAAGCAAAATGAATGGAGCATTCACTGTAAAAATGGACTGCCAGCCAGCAAAGTCGATCAGGAATCCGCCGGCGGTTGGACCAAATGCTGACATGGACGAAGTGAAAATGGATAGTATGGCAAGTGCTGACGCTTGTTTCTCATGTATATGGGTACGCACAAGTGCCATACCAGCTGGAAAAATGGAACTGCTGCCAACTGCCTGGAACAGCCGCATGCCCAATAAAATAAGGAATGTGCCTGCAAATGGGGCACCAACAGCGGAAACAGCAACAAGCAGCAGGCCGATCAAAAGCATCTTACGCCGTCCAATAAGATCTCCGACCTTGCCGGCAATTGGAACAACAATCGCACTTGCTAAATAGTAAGTAGAAATAAGCCATGAGACTGTGGCAAAGCTTAGTGAAAAATCATGCTGGATAGCATGAAGTGCCAAAGAAATCATCGAAGAATTCAGTGGATTGAGCATTGTCCCTGTTGCGATAGCTGTCAGGAAAAGGCCGCGTTGCTTTTTATTCATTCCACTATACCGAAAGAGGCCTCTTTAATCAGGCCGATAGAAGGAAGAACGAATTTACAAGCAGCTTTATAGTTTTTTTTCACGATATTGGTCATGTCTGTTACCTCCAGCTTTCACTCTGGTGTTAATGTGACCATTCTGCGTTTTCTTTACACATATTCGCCTTCATGTACTTTCTTCCACATGGAATGAAAGCATTAGATGTTTAATTTGCCGCGAAATAAGTTCCATCCATTTGCTGGCTGGGTATTGTAACACGGAACGTCTTAAATTTCCTTTTGGGAGGATGTGTGGATTACTACTTGAATTAAGCGGAATGGAGAGCTGCAGTTACGTTTATAATAAGCGCATAGCATGTGATTTAATCCTGATTAGTTTACTCAGACTTTTTTCTTTACTTTTCCTGATGTTGGCCTTAAACTGATGAAGTTAAAAATTATAGAAAAGTGGGTTTGGTACATGAAGAAAGCACTATTAGGTCTACTATTTATGTCGATATTTGCAATTCTTGCTGCCTGTGGCAACGGAGATGATTCTGCTTCCGATTCTGGTGATAAAGGCGGCAACGCTGATCTTTGGCAAGAAGTTCAAGATAAAGGTGAAATTACAGTAGGAACAGAAGGAACATACTCTCCGTTCACATTCCATGATGATAACGGTGAACTTACAGGTTATGACGTGGAAGTGATGAAGGAAGTCGGTAAGCATTTGGGTCTTGAAGTGAAATTTGAAGAGACACAATGGGATTCCATGTTTTCTGGTTTGAACAGTGATCGTTTCGATGTGATTGCGAACCAAGTGGGTAAAGGGGAAAATGACGAACGTGTCGGTCAGTATGACTTCTCAGATCCATACACAAAATCTCAGTCTGTTGTCGTAACAGCTGCAGATAACAATGACATCAAATCGATTGAAGATGTAGAAGGTAAGACATCCGCACAGTCTCTAACAAGTAACTACAATGCATTGGCTACTGAAGCTGGCGCGGAAATTGAAGGTGTGGAAGGCTTGGCTCAATCCATTCAGCTGATTGAACAAGGTCGTGTTGACCTTACTTTCAACGATAAGCTTGCTGTGCTTGACTATCTGAATAATACGGATAAGGAAGCACCTGTGAAAATCGCTTTCGAAACTGGCGAACCTTCCGAGACATACTTCACATTCCGTAAGGATAGCGGTGAAATTGTCGATCAGTTCAACAAAGCACTTGATGAGATGCGTGAAGATGGTACATTAGCGGAAATCTCAACGAAATGGTTTGGCGAAGATGTTAACAAATAATATGGTATTCGGCGGGATTGTCATCCCTTGGGAGCTGCTGCAGCAGTCATTCTGGCCGATACTGATCGAGGGGATCAAAGTCACGATCCCCTTGACTCTTATTTCGTTCTTTCTAGGCATCATCATCGCACTCATCACGGCACTGGTTAGGATCTCGAATATCAAGCCTTTGCGGTGGATTTTTTCTATTTATGTCTCTGCTATCCGCGGCACACCGCTGCTTGTTCAGCTATTCATTATTTTCTACTTACTGCCGGAATTAAATATTATGATAGATCCTTATCCGACAGCAATTATTGCTTTTTCCTTAAACGTCGGAGCATATGCTTCGGAAATCATCCGGGCATCCATTCTCTCAGTTCCTAAGGGGCAGTGGGAGGCAGGCTTTACAATCGGGATGACTTATCGGAAAACATTGTTTCGTGTCATTCTGCCCCAGGCGCTGCGAGTTTCCGTACCGCCTTTATCCAATAGCTTTATTAGCTTAGTGAAGGAAACATCATTGGCATCTCAGATTCTCGTAACCGAGCTGTTTCGTAAGTCACAGCAAATCGGTGCAACGAATTTGGATCAGATTGTTTACATCTATATCTTGGCTGCCTTCATTTATTGGATCATCTGTTTTGTCCTGTCGCTGGCGCAGCACCAGCTCGAACGCAGATTAGACCGCTATACAGCAAGGTAAGGAGGGGTGGCTATGCTAGCAGTAAAAGGTTTAAAGAAAACTTTCGGTACAAATACAGTACTGAAATCAATAGATATGCAAGTGAATAAAGGTAAGGTAATCGCAATCCTTGGACCATCCGGTTCTGGTAAGACAACCTTGCTTCGCTGTCTGAATGCATTGGAAATACCGGATGAAGGTATTGTCGGCTTCGAAGACCATCAGGTCGATTTCGGCCAGAAGGTTAAACAGCAGGAGTTAATCAAACTGCGCCGTAAATCAGGGATGGTATTTCAATCTTATAATCTATTTCCGCATCGCACTGTTCTGGAGAATGTCATGGAAGGGCCTGTTCAGGTTCAGAAACGGGACAAACAGACTGTTAAAGCGGAAGCAATTGAATTGCTTGATAAAGTAGGATTGAAGGATAAAAAGGATCTTTATCCGTATCAGCTATCCGGCGGACAGCAACAGCGTGTAGGTATAGCACGTGCGCTTGCAATCAAGCCTGAATTGATGCTTTTTGATGAACCTACTTCAGCACTGGATCCTGAGCTGATTGGGGAAGTGCTCCGTGTCATGAAGGATCTGGCTAACGAAGGCTGGACGATGGTTGTTGTCACGCATGAGATTAAATTCGCACAGGAGATTGCGGATGAAGTCATCTTCATCGATGGCGGTGTCATTGTGGAGCAAGGACCGCCGGCGGAAGTTCTGTCTCATCCAAAAGAGGAGCGTACGCAGCGCTTCCTGCATCGCATTTTGAATCCTACAGAGTAACAGGAGAACATCATGTTCTCCTGTTTTTTTTGTAAAGTTATAAGCATTCTAATTGAAAATAGTAAGAAGGTTACCGATAATAAGTAGTGATAGTACATATTCTGAGAGGGGACTTAAGAGATGGAATTCAAAGATAAAGTGGTACTTATTACAGGCGCAGCAGGCGGAATTGGAATCGCAGCTGCTAAGAAATTTGCAGCAGAAGGAGCTAAACTGGCTCTTGTCGATCTTTCACAGGAAGCACTTGAGAAAGCTGCAGCATCCATTGATGCAGAGAAAATCTTGCTGGCAGCAAATGCTGCGAAAGAAGAAGACGTAATTGATTACGTGCAAAAAACGAAGGAACAGTTCGGCCGTATTGATGTGTTCATCAATAATGCTGGTATCAACGGAGAGTTCAAGAATATCGTTGATTCAACTGTCGAGAACTTGGAAAAAGTATTGGCTGTCAACGTTGTAGGCGCCTTCCTTGGATTGAAGCATGTATTGAAAGTAATGACAGAACAGAAGAGCGGCGCTGTCGTGAATACAGCTTCTAACGGCGGCTTGCTTGGTGCTCCAGGCATGAGTGCTTATATTGCTTCAAAACACGCCCTTATCGGAATCAATAAAACGGCAGCTTTGGAAGTAGCGGACTATGGCGTACGTGTCAATGCAGTTGCACCATCTGGTGTAGATACAGCGATGATGCGTTCTATAGAAACAAATGCAGCTAAAGGACATGAAGAAGAAGCTAGAAAAGGCTTTGAAGCGAGTGTACCGATGAAGCGCTATGCTACAGCGGAAGAGATCGCTGATTTGATGCTATTCCTTTCTTCTGAAAAAGCATCATTCATCACGGGTTCTTATTATCGAATCGATGGCGGACAAGGAACAACATCTGCTTAATTTTAAAACACGCCTGTCAAAGGACAGGCGTGTTTTTTATATGCGTGTATAGTGAAGGATCTGACTTTACGTGTAGCTCTTCCTTAGCAAGGATAGTTTCTTCCAATTCACGTAAGAATGTTCTAGCTACGCGGGAGAGTGTATTGTTTCCGTGATAGACATAGCCGAAAGAGTAGGTCTGAAAAAATGGCGGAGCAAAGTGAAGAAGTGTGATGTCTTTGCTTCTCGAAAGCTCAGCATCGGTCCGAAAAGCATAGTCAAAGCCGATATTGATAGCTGTTTCATTCTCAACCATATTTCGTATTGTTTGCACGTTGTTCGTGGTGAACAGGATATCGTATTGTAGCGATTTGAACTGGCGCATGAATGCCTGGATATAAGCGTCATTATAAAGAACGATCGGCTGCTTAACAAGCATCTCTTCCGTAATCAATTTTTCCTTAGCTAGCGGATGCCGGTTATTGACAGCTGTCACCATATGTCCATCAAGCAGTTTCTTAAAGACAAGATTACGATATTTTTGAACTTCCTTCTCTGTATAAATGACAAGTCCGATATCTACAGCTTCGGCATCAACTTTTCTCATGATACGCTGTGATGTGTTCTCAAATAATGAAGCTTTAATATTTGGATGAAGCTTGCGGAACTCAGAGAAAAGCTCAACTAAAATTTCCATTGGGCCAGGGAAACTTGCAATCTTCAGCTCTCCATTCAGAGATTCTGTATATGTCTCTGCTTCATCAGTGAATTCCTGCAGTTTCTCTAAGACAGCCTCTGCATGCTGTATAAGCTTGCTGCCTTCCTCGGTTGGCGTCGTGCCTGTGCGGGAACGGCGGAAAAGACTGATATTCAACTCTCTTTCCAGGTTGGTAAGTGCTTGGCTCAGTGCTGGGAGAGTGACATGCTGTTCAGCGGCAGCTGCTTTTAACGAGCCAGATCGTGCGATGGCTACTATATATTTCAATTGTTCGATAGTCATGTCGATCCCTCATTCATTTAGTTAAGCAAACGTTTATTTAAGTTAAATAACCCGAAATTTATTATAACATTTTCCAGCAGTATACTAGAAATGTAGAAATAAATGCTGCTAAAAGGGGATGGAACAAATGAAAGCATTACGTTGGCACAATCAGAAAGATGTGAGATTGGAAGAGATTGACGAGCCTGTCATCAAACCGAATCAAGTGAAAATGAAGGTTAAATGGTGCGGTATTTGCGGAAGTGACTTGCACGAATATCTTGGAGGACCGATTTTTATTCCAGTTGATAACCCGCATCCGCTGACTGGTGAAGTGGCTCCAGTGACAATGGGACATGAATTCTCTGGTGAAGTAGTTGAAGTAGGACCAGAAGTGAAAGAATATCAGGTTGGCGATCGCGTTGTTGTAGAACCTATCTTTGCAACACATGGACACCAAGGCGCATATAACTTGGACAAGCAAATGGGATTCCTTGGGCTTGCCGGTGGGGGCGGCGGCTTGAGTGAATACGTAGCAGTCGATGAAGAGCTGCTGTTCAAGCTTCCGGATTCTTTAAGCTATGAGCAAGGTGCATTGGTGGAGCCTTCAGCGGTTGCGTTATACGCAGTACGTTCCAGTAAGGTAAAAGCAGGGGACAAAGTAGCTGTATTCGGATGCGGTCCAATCGGTTTGCTTGTTATAGAGGCCTTGAAAGCAGCAGGTGCAACGGAAATTTATGCTGTTGAACTTTCACCGGAACGTCAAGCAAAAGCGGAAGAGTTAGGTGCAATTGTCGTCGATCCAAGCAAGGTGGATGATACAGTTGAGGAAATCAGAAGATTGACAGATGGTGGTGTAGAAGTTGCCTTTGAGGTAACAGGCGTACCAGTGGTCTTGCGTCAGGCGATTCAGTCTACAGATATAGGTGGCGAAACAATGATCGTCAGCATCTGGGAAAAACCAGCTGAAATCATGCCAAATGATATCGTGATTCAGGAGCGTTCTATTAAAGGTATCATTGGTTATCGGGATGTATTCCCGCAAGTGCTTTCCTTAATGGAAAAAGGCTACTTCTCAGCTGAGAAGCTTGTCACAAAGAAAATCAAGCTGGATGAAGTAGTCGAAGAAGGATTCGAAACCTTGATCAAAGAAAAGAACCAAGTGAAGATTCTTGTTCAATCTGAACAAGAATAAAGGAAAAGCGGATGCCTGAGCATCCGCTTTTTTCTTATCTGAAGATCTTGTCGATCGCTTCGATATCATCTGCTGATAGCTTCACGTCGAGTGTTTTCAGGTTATTCAGTACTTGTTCCGGACGTTTCGCTCCAGGGATGATCGCATCGATGCTGTCTCGTGTCAGGTACCAAGCGAGCACGACATGCGCAACCTCCGCATCCTTCTTATAAGCAATATCGCGCAGCTGATCAACTTTTTTCAGGTTTTGCTTGAACGTTTCACCTTGGAATAGTGGATCATTCGCACGCAAATCATCAAACGTCGTATTTTCGTCGTATTTACCGCCCAGCAAGCCAGATGCAAGCGGGAAGTAAGGTACGAAGGAGATATTATTTTCAGCTGTATACGGTAGAAGATCGTTTTCTGCCCCGCGTTTGAACAGATTATATTCAGACTGCAATACATCTACATAACCATCAATATTCGCTTCTTTCAGCTGTTCGATCGAGAAGTTGGAAACCCCGATGCTTTTGATTTTGCCTTGATCCTTCAATTCCTTCAACGCACCGACAGCTTCTGCTTTCGGTGTATCTTCGTCAGGGAAGTGGATATAGAACAAATCAATATAATCTGTTTGCAGGCGCTTCAATGCGCTATCCACAGATTCCTTCAAGAATTGCGGAGAGTTGTCCATCAGTGTTTCACCATTGATGATTTTGTGGGCTGCTTTCGTTGCGATTACAATGTCATCGCGTTTGCCGCTTTCTTTGATAACCTGACCGACAAGCTCCTCAGATCTTTCCGGACCGTAAATATAAGCTGTATCAAAGAAATTCATCCCATTTTCAATCGCTTGGCGGACAACCTCCTTGCCTTGATCCTCATCTAAGTTTGGATAGAGATTATGGCCTCCGACTGCATTCGTACCGACTCCAATCGGGTTAACATACAAACCGGATTTTCCTAATTGTACACGTTCTGTCATTTCTTGCTCAGCTCCTTTTTATAAGTCTGTCCTAACTGTAGCAAATAGACATGTGTATATGGAAAAGATTTGCTTGAAGAAAAGAAACGGGACAGCATAGCTGTCCCGCATTTTTAGGCATGCGCCTTTTGTTCATTTTCTTCTGTTTGCTGAATACGCTTCTTCCAAGGCCAGAAAGCCCATTTACCGAGAATCGCTGTTATAGCAGGTACAAGGAAAGGACGGACTAAGAAGGTGTCGAGCAGCACACCTATTGCTGTGATTGTTCCGAAATGGACAAGTATTTGAATAGGCAATGTCGTCAACACAGCAAATGTTGCTGCCAAAATCAGGCCGGCAGACGTGATAACACCGCCTGTATGTGCAACACCGTCAGCAATTGCTTGCTTAAGCGGCATCGTTTTACTTCGTTTCCAAATGCTTGAGATCATGAAAATGTTATAGTCTTCTCCAAGCGCAACAATGAACACAAAAGCATACAACGGGATAAAGCCTTGGATTGCTTCAACACCGAATCCGTAGTGCAGGATAAGCCAGCCAAGGCCCAATGCACTAAAGAAGGAGAGTAAAACAGTTGCGACCAAATAGATCGTAGCCGTGATTGATCGCAAATAGGTGAGCAAAAGTAAAGTGATGAAGCCGACAACGATTGGGATAACCCATTTTTCATCATGCTTTGTCACTTGCTGTGTATCATACTGTTCTGCTGTTTGACCACCAATCCAAACACTATCGGCATCTCCGGTTGTATCCGATACGGTTTCCTTTATGTCAGGTATGTGTGCCATTGCTTCATTTGAGTAAGGATTTTCATCCAGTTCAAGCTGGATACGGATCAGTTGATCGTTTGACTCTGACTGCTCCGGATCCATTACAGCAGCTGCATAAGGCAACTCTTCCAAGGCGCTCCGGACAGCCTCTGGATCACTTGTCTCAGCAAGGACGGAAACAGGTGCAAGCTCACCAGCATTTACGTGATCTGTCAGTATTTCAAATCCTTCTTTTGATGGCATATCATCCGGGAAGGATGACAGCGTATCATACGTATACGTGATACGGGATGAAATTCCGGCAAGAATTCCAAGTACAACAATTGTAATGATAGCTATCTTCCATGGGTGGCGAATGACAAGTCCGCCCACGCTATTGCCAATCTTATTGTGCGGTTTCTTCGTACGAACTGGCTTTCCTTTTTCTTTTGCGCGCTTCTCTTGCATATCTTCTGTTCTAGGGATGAACGGGAAGAAGGAGGCGCGTCCAATAATAGTGAGCAAAGCTGGCACGAGTGTAAGACTTGCAAGCAGCATAATAAAGATAGCGATTCCGAATGGAATAGCAAATCGATTAATCGATCCATAATCAGCAACAAGTAAGACTAGCATGGCAACGATTACGGTTAATCCACTCATGGCAATTGCTCCGCTCGCAGAGGAAAGGGACCGGACGATTGCTGTCTTCTTGCTCTTTATCTCCCAGAGATTTTCCCGGAAGCGAGTGATGAGGAATAAGCAGTAATCGGTACCAGCACCAAAGAGCAGTACAGTCATGATTGCAAGTCCCTGCGAATCAAATGAAATCAATTCGGCTTTTCCTAATGCACCAAGGATTGGGCTTATGACTAAATAAGCAAAACCTACACCGATAAGAGGCACGAATGCCAATATCGGAGATCGATAGATAACGAGAAGGAAGATAAGCACAATCAGTACGGTTCCAAATAGAAGTGTCGTATCTCCTTGAGAGAAGAGGCCGACAGCATCAACGGAAATACCGGCAGGACCCGTCGCTCGGACGAGCAGATCGCCGCTATTCAAATCTTGTCCAAATGGATTTTGCGTGAATGCTTCATTCGCTGTATCTTGGATTTTTTCAAGACCAGCTTCGACTGTCTCTGTTGCTGTACCATTATCAAAAAGGATCGGCATGACGAGCGTCGTACCGTCATCGGAAAGCTGTTCTTTTAATGCTGGAAGCGGAATATCCTGAAATGGTGTCACCGTTGCAGCTTCCAAGTCAGCTTCCTGCAAATCAGCGCTGAACTGCTGAATCGACTGCAGGTCTTCATCCGACAGCCCATCCTCCTGATACCACGTCAGCAAGGCAGGCAGACCGCTATTGTCAGCGAATTCCTCTTCTATGATACGAGCTGCTTCCTCGCTGTTCGTATCGTTCAGGAATGTTTCTGCTTGCGCATCTTCCTGAGAATTTGCCTGCGGCAAGGTAAGATTTAATACGAGTGCAAGGACAATCCAAGCAGCCAGAATGATCCAGCGCCCAGATTTGCCGCTAATAAAAGCACCTAATTTTTGCATGAATGATCCTCCTAATTAATTTATCAACTGATAAGTTATACCCAAAAAATAAAAGATTATGCACATAATCTTTTATTTTTTCCGGATTCCGTCAAAAAGGATGTCTACAAGCATCTTCGATTTCTTGTCTGCGAATGCACGCCGGGCTTCATGATCCTCCTTGGATGGAGGCAGGAAGGATTTCATCATTTCAAGTACGAAAAATGTCAGCTCCATTGGCGGGGCAGAAGACATAGAAGATATATCACCTTTTGCGATTCCTTCTGTCAGTGTCTGCATAACCGGATTGAAGTAGCTGCGCATCCACCATTCTTGAATCGTTTTCCGGTGCTGTTCATCGATCTCGTATTGCAGATCATGAAACATCTGCGTCATGTCACCTTGATGGTTCATAATCATAAAAGAGGCTATCTTCCGAATGCGCTCCTTGCTGTCAGCATGATCCTGCAGCACATGTGCCATTGCTTCCTCCGTCTGGACCATGATGGAACGGACAACTTCAAGATAGATGGCCTGTTTATTTGGGAAATGATGATATAAAGCTGGCTGTGTAATGCCGCATTCCTCTGCTATCCGGCGAGTTGAAATCGCCCGGTAGCCGTGTGTCATGAAAAGCCGTTGAGCTGTCGCGATAATAGTGCGCTGGGTCTGTTCAGCGGAAACTTCTTTTTTTCTAGCCATAATGCCTGCCCTCTTCAATAACTTATCACTTGATAAGTTAACTCATTTTGTTTGAAAAAGCAATGATTGTCTTACTTATTGTAAAATAGAATATAAAAAGGGGGTAGTGATATGGGGGGAAAAGGGTTATTTCTTTCCGTTGCCGGCTTGCTTGGAGGGTACACAGCTATTGTTGCGACACTGGTGAACAAAGAACTGCGGCAAATGAAAGCCTTCACCGAGGAAGAGACGATCAGCCGTGAGGTGGAGGCTGGCCGCTACAACAAAGCGGCTTATGATGCACTGCGCAAGGAGGAATTCAGTGTACCTTCAAGTGAGGGGAAGATTTATGGTACACATTATGTAGGAGATCCAGATTCCCGGCATGTCATGGTCATCTCGCATGGAGTAGCAGTTAATAAATATAATAGCATCAAATACATGAACGTATTTCTGGAACTGGGTTTCAACGTTGTATTGTACGATCAACGCAGGCATGGACTTTCCGATGGCAAAAGTATTACGTATGGCTATCAGGAAAGGCACGATCTTGCCCGGGTGATACAATGGACGAAGGAAAGATATGATTACGACTTGAAGCTTGGTGTGCATGGCGAATCAATGGGTGCAGCAACTGCTCTGCTTTATGCGGGTACAGTGGAGGATGGGGCAGATTTCTATATCGCCGATTGTCCTTACAGTGACTTTGCAGAACAGGTCGCTTACAGGCTGAAAGTCCAATTCCGTCTGCCGCGGCAAGTGTTCCTGCCAGCTGCAGAATTAATCGTGCGTAAATTGGATGGCTATCGTTTCCGGGATGTTTCCCCGATCCATTCTGTTGCGAATATCGAGAAACCGGTACTCTTTATCAGCAGCTTGCCAGATTCCTATATACCTGTTCAGATGACGAAAGACTTATATGACAGGAAACGAAGTGGGTACAAGCATTTGCATCTGTTCGAAAAGGGTGATCATGCGATGTCGCTTGCCGATAACAAGCAGGAATATGAACAAGCTGTAAAGCAGTTCCTGCAAAATATCAGGATGGAGGCTCAGCCTGTCGGTTGAGCTTTTTTTATGTCGAAATATAGCGTACTATTCTTCCGTGCTATCAATTGCTTTCTATAACCTTAAGATGCTACCATATCAACTGTAAGCGGTTTCCTATAGTCTATTATCTCGCATCATGACGCTTAGACAAAACTAGAATACAATCTGAGGAGGATTTCTATGAGTCAATTAGCAGCAGGTATGCACGAGAAAGTGGAGCGTTTTCTGAATGGGACGAAGAAGCTGTATATCAATGGGGAGTTCGTGGCAAGTGCAACAGAGAAGACTTTCGATTCGTATAACCCGGCAACGGGCGAAGTACTAGCAACTGTTTATGAAGCTGGGTCCGAGGATATCGACCGTGCAGTGAAGGCGGCGCGACTTGCATTCGATGAAGGTCCTTGGTCAACAATGACGGCAGCAGAACGAAGCAGAATCATGTATAAGCTGGCGGACTTAATGGAAGAAAATGCAGATGCATTAGCCCAGCTCGAAACATTGGACAATGGGAAACCGATCAGGGAAACGACAAATGCGGATATTCCGCTGGCAATTGAACATATGCGCTATTATGCAGGCTGGTCGACTAAGATCGTCGGACAGACGATTCCTGTTAATGGCCCATATTTCAACTATACAAGACATGAAGCACTAGGCGTGGTGGGGCAGATCATTCCATGGAACTTCCCGCTCTTAATGGCGATGTGGAAGCTCGGAGCAGCACTGGCTACCGGATGTACGGTTGTACTGAAGCCTGCTGAGCAAACGCCATTGTCTGCATTATACTTAGCTGAACTGGCAGAGGAAGCTGGATTCCCTGCTGGTGTCCTCAATATCGTACCAGGCTTCGGGGAAACGGCAGGTCAGCCGCTTGTCGATCATCCGCAGGTTGATAAGATAGCATTCACGGGATCCACAAGCGTCGGGAAACAAATCATGGCGAATGCATCTAAAACACTCAAGCGAGTAACATTGGAGCTGGGCGGAAAATCACCGAATATTGTTCTGCCAGATGCCGATTTGACAAAAGCAATTCCTGGCACATTGAATGGTGTCATGTTCAACCAAGGACAAGTTTGCTGCGCTGGATCGCGTGTTTTCATCCAGAAGAAGCAATTCGATAATGTGATTGCCGACATGGCTTCCCATGCAGAGAAAATCAAGCAGGGTGCTGGTATTCATGCAGATACGGAAATCGGTCCGCTCGTATCATTGGAGCAGCAGGAGCGGGTGCTTGGTTATATCGAGAAGGGGAGAAGTGAGGGAGCAGAGCTGGTCACTGGGGGCGGTAAGCCGCAGGAGCAAGGCTATTTTGTCTCACCGACGATCTTCGCTGATGTCCGTGATGAAATGACGATTGCCAAGGAAGAAATCTTCGGACCAGTCATATCGGCGATGCCTTATGACGATCTGGATGAATTGATACGCCGTGCGAATGCTAGCGAGTACGGTCTTGCTGCAGGAGTATGGACGCAAGATGTCACAAAAGCACATTATATCGCAAACCGTCTTCGGGCTGGAACAGTATGGGTGAACTGCTACAATGCTTTCGATGCCGCTTCTCCTTTCGGTGGATATAAACAATCCGGTATTGGAAGGGAAATGGGATCTTACGCATTGGATAACTATACGGAAGTAAAGAGTGTTTGGATCGGGATGGAATAATGCTAAAAGAGCCTGCGCTTAGTAGTGCGGGCTCTTTTAGTGCAAAAAAAAAGCATACGCCATAGACGTATGCTTAAAAGTGTTTACGGTACCATTCGGCAGCTGTCTGAACCTCTGTATGGGTTAGACTATGACTATTACTTTCCCAATGTATGGATGCATCAGCACCAGTTTCCTTCAGCATCTGCTCAAGCTCAATTGCTTCGGATCTCGGGCAGATTGGATCGTTATCTCCAGCTGTGATGAACACAGGTGTTCCTTGCTGCTCTGCAAGTGTGATATTTCGTCTTGGCACCATTGGATGGTGTAAGATTGCGCCTTTGAGTGAACCAGTATAGTGATACAGGAGGCTGGCTGCAATATTAGCACCATTGGAATAACCGATTGCGATAATATTGTCTCGATTGAATTCGTATTTCTCAGCTGCTTCATCAAGGAAGCTGCGCAGTTCTTCTGTCCGGAAAATCAAATCCTCTTCATCGAAAACGCCTTCAGCAAGACGTTTGAAGAAGCGCGGCATGCCATTTTCAGTAACATTTCCCCGGACACTTAACACGGCTGCATCAGGATCGATCAAGTCAGCCAGCGGCAAAAGATCCCTTTCGGTTCCGCCAGTACCGTGCAGCAGCAGGAAGGTCGGTTTGTCTGCTTGTTTAGCAGCTTTGAAGACATGTATCATGTGTGTTCCTCCTTTTATTTGTCAGTCGAAGAGCCCTCGGCATACAAGCCTAATGTTTTAATATGTTCGATGACTTGGGCTTTTTCATCGTCGTCAAGACCTGCTAAAATGCTGTGAATCGCTTGTTCATGCTTTGGAAAATAATCTTCCATGAAAGCACGTCCTTTTTCGGTCAAAGTTGCGAACGTAATGCGTCGATCCTCTGGGCAGGGACGTCTTCGTATCATTTCTTTTTGAACAAGGCGGTCTACTACATAGCTGATGCTGCTGCTGGATAGCAGTACTTTGCTGCCGATTTTCTGGATCGGCTGATCTCCTTTATGGAATAGCAGTTCCATCACAGCGAATTCCGTCAAATTGATTCCTTGCTTCTTAATATCTTCCTCGACCCTTTTCTTGATGGACTGGAGAGCTCTTGTCAGTACAATGAATAGTTTTAACGATAAGCCTACGTTATCAGTTGCCATAGTCTTTCACGCTTCCTTTTTATCTCGAATTCGAGATAATTATATGCAATAAATGACTGAATGTCAATAATAGAGGAGCCGATAAAACCGGCTCCATGTTCATTAAGCTTGTTCCTCGAACAGTTTTGCGATTTCTATGATAACCTTTGTTGCTTTTTCCATATTGTCGACGGAGATATATTCGAACTTGCCATGGTAGTTTTCACCGCCTGTAAAGACGTTCGGTGTCGGCAAGCCTTTATAAGAAATTTGGGATCCGTCTGTCGCACCGCGAATGGGTTTGATTACAGGTTCAATGCTTAGGCGCTTCATTGCATCGGATGCAATATCAACGATTTCCATGACAGGTTCAATTTTTTCACGCATGTTGTAATATTGATCATGCATATCAAGCTGGATACTCTTGTCGCCGTATTCTGCTTTGATTTCAGCATTAATTTCTTCGAACAATGCTTTTTTCGCCTCGAATTTGTCCCGGTCATGGTCCCGCAGAATATACTGGAGCTTCGTCTGTTCAACATCTCCTTGAATAGAAAGCAGATGGAAGAAACCTTCGCGTCCTTCTGTATACTCTGGTGCTTCATCTTCCGGCAGCTTGGCGTGGAATTCCATCGCGATTTTCATGCTATTGACCATTTTGTTTTTAGCTGTGCCTGGATGCACGTTATTACCATTGAAGATAACTTTGGCTTGAGCTCCATTGAAGTTTTCATACTCCAATTCACCTAGAGGACCGCCATCCATTGTATACGCGTATGTAGCGCCGAAAGCTTCTACATCGAATTTATGCGGTCCACGACCGATTTCTTCATCAGGTGTAAAAGCAATTCGGATTTTGCCATGCTTGATTTCAGGATGCTGAATCAAATATTCCATCGCGGTCATGATCTCTGCGATACCAGCTTTATTATCTGCTCCTAGTAGCGTCGTTCCATCTGTCGTCATCAGCGTATGCCCTTTGTAGCCAGGCAATTCTGGAAATTCAGCTGCGGACAAAACGACATCAAGCTTTTCATTGAGTGTGATATCATTTCCGTCAAAGTTCTCGATCACTTGCGGATTGACATTTTTACCAGTGAAATCTGTTGCTGTATCGACGTGTGCCATAAAACCGATAACTGGTACGTCTTTATCTGTTGTGGCCGGCAGTGTCGCCATTACATAGCCATTTTCATCGATTGTGACTTCTTCCATCCCAATCTGTTTCAGCTCATCAACAAGCATATTAGCAAGCTCAAGCTGTCCCGGTGTGGATGGGGTTGTTTCGATGTCTTCATTGGATTGTGTATCCACTTTTGCATATGTAGAAAGGCGGTCGATCAATGTTTGCTTCATTATCTTCATCTCCTTGAAGTTTATATTACTAGTTTAGCATGAAAGGTATACACTGAAACAGATGATGCATGCGTGTATAATGGGGAGAAAAAGAAATAGGGGGAAACGTAATGCATATTGTCGTTGTGGGCGGAGGAATTGCCGGAGCCAGCACAGCCTATCATTTGGCCAGAGCTGGAGCCGAAGTGACGATAGTCGATTCAAAAGCAAAAGGGCAGGCTACCGCTGCTGGAGCAGGTATCATTTCTCCGTGGCTGTCAAAGCGGGTAAGAATCAAACCTTATTTCCGTTTAGCCAAAGCAGGTGCTATCTATTATCCTGAGCTGCTTGAGCTGCTGAAAGAGGATGGTCAGAATAATGTAAGTTATAAGCAAGTGGGAGCATTGTATGTGAGTGCAAGTAAGAAACGTCTGGACGAGCTGGAAAAACTTGCTTATAAACAGCGGGTTGAGACACCGGAAATAGGGGAAATCAGAAGACTGAGTACAGAAGAAGCTCGGGTTAAATTCCCGCCGCTGCGGGAAGATATGACAGCCCTCTTTCTCGAAGGAGCCGCTCGGGTTGATGGACGGCAGCTGCTTCAAGCTTTACTGGATGCAGGAGAAGCACGCGGTGTACGGTATGTGCAGGGAGAAGCATCATTGCTCCATGAAGGAAGCAAGGTTACCGGTGTGTGTGTCGACGAGGAAACTATCGAAGCAGATACTGTTGTAGCAGCAGCTGGAGCGTGGATCAATAAACTGCTGGAGCCGGTTAGCATCAAACTGCCGGTAGAGCCGCAAAAAGGGCAGATCATGCATATGCATGTGAATGCCGATACAAGCAACTGGCCCGTCATTCTTCCGAAAAGCAGTCATTATCTGCTCGGTTTCGATGGCGGGAAAGTTGTGGCAGGGGCTACGAGGGAAGTCGGGTCAGGCTACGATACAAAGCTGACTGCGGCCGGCATGCAGGAAGTGGTACGGGAAGCGTTGAAGGTAGCGCCTGGTCTCGCGGATGAAGAAGTGACAGAATTCCGTGTCGGCCTCCGCCCTGCAGGTCCGAACCCTTATCCGATTCTTGGTCCGGTCAAGAATGTGGACGGACTTCATTTGGCTGCTGGATTTGGTCCTGCGGGGCTTAACCTTGCACCGTATTCCGGCAAGCTGGTGGCAGAGGTAATACTTGGACGGACGCAAGACTTGGATATTACACCGTATTTATTATAAGCTAATAGAACAGCGTATGAGCAGACAGAGGGGAGGAAAGAGATAGCATGTTGCGGAGAAAAAGAGCTTGGGTTATAGGTATTGTCATTTTGGCAATTGGTATCCTGCTCCTCATCGGCAGTCTCTTTTCTTCCGAGATTAGAGCATTTATGGCAATTGATCAAAGCAATAAACAGCCGAATATACCTAATCCGGAAAATGTTGTAGCTGTGAAGGATATTGCCTATCCGACCGAAAATTATGATGGCAAATTAGACTTCTATTATCCTGAAGATGCCGAAGGATCGCTTCCGATCGTCATATATATTCATGGCGGCGGATGGATCGGAGGAGACAAGGAGGCCCAAAATCCATTCACGATGTGGATTGCATCGAAAGGCTATCTTGTTGTGAACGTTAATTACGGGCTGGCACCGGAATATAATTTTCCGACTCAGCTTTATCAATTGAATGATGCCATCAGCTTTGCGCTGAGAGAAGCACCCCGTTACCATGGTGATACGGAACAAGTATTCGTCGGCGGAGGATCAGCGGGTGCAAATCTTGCCGGCATGGTCGTTGCAATGGCTACCAACCCAACGACAGAATCTGTAATTGGCGAGAATTCAGCTCTTCAGCCGGAACAGGTTCGGGGTACATTGCTTTACAATGGGGTATTGAATCTTGAAGAAGCCCAGCAAACGGGTTTCAGCAATATGACGACATTCCTTTGGTCGTATACAGGAAACAAAAACTATAGCCATGACCCACGACTGCGAGACATGTCTCCGGTATTTCAGATTACGGACGATTATCCTCCTACTTTCATTTCATCCGGTGAGTCTGATAAACTGCATCCCCAAAGTGTGGAAATGGCAGATGAACTGGAGAAGGTAGGGGTGGAAGTAGAAAGGATGTTCTTTGACACTTCCCATCCGGCGGCCGGGCATGAATACCAACGGAAATTATATTTAGAAGAAGCGCAATACAGCTTTGAGCATATGATCGACTTTTTGCAATCACATTCGGAATGACCTCTGGCTTAGCCAGAGGTCATTTTTTCTTCCAATCCCCATGGAATTTCCTGTAAAATATCTATATAATTAGAAAATATAGAAAAGGGGGAATACGATGCGATTTAGGGATTTTCATCCAAATATAAAGATAAGGCTTGTGGAATCCTTCGTGTCCAGCTTGATCGGCAGTATGGTAACCCCATTCATGACCATCTACTTAGCAATGCATTTCGGAGCAAAAGTGGCAGGACTGCTGCTTCTTGTCAATGTATTCCTCGGAATCGGGATGTCTTTGCTTGGCGGTTACTTTAGTGATTTATTCGGACGGCGCAAGATCATGCTTATCGCTGAAACACTCCGGCTGGTGGCATTTTTCATGATGACGGTGAGTAATTCACCATGGTTCGAATCAGCTGAGATAACGTATGCAATGATCATGCTGAATAGTATTTGCTGGGGATTGGCTGGACCAGCTAATGACGCCATGCTGATTGATGTCAGTACACCAGATCAGCGACGTTTGATTTATTCTATCGGGTATTGGGCTAGTAATTTATCTATCGCCTTAGGTGGTATTGCTGGTGCGTTCATGTTTGAGAACTATTTATTCCAATTATTCATGGCGCTGACGATCGCAGCAGCAGGAACGTTGTTTGTAGTCTATTTCTTTATTACGGAGACGCATTTTCCAGAAAAAGTGGAGATTAAGCCGCTTCAGCACATCACCCAGATTTTCGGCACCTATCAATCGGTCATGCAGGATCGGCTGTTTGTCTGGTTTATTGCAGGTGGGATCCTTGTCCTGAGCATGGAATTCCAGCTGACAAGCTATATCGGAATCCGATTGTCTGAAGAGATGCCGACACAGCAATTCCTGTTTTGGGAAGTGGATGGCGTGAAGATGATGGGCTTTTTGCGGAGTGAGAATACCATTCTGGTTGCTTTGCTTGCCTTATTTGCCGCCAAGCTTATTGTTGGGATGAAGGACAGATTCGTTCTTGTTGCCAGCTGTCTTATCTTTACAATGGGATACGCAGCGCTGACTTTCTCGAATAATATCTGGATGCTTTTCATCATGATGGCAGTACTAACAATCGGTGAAGTATTCAGAGTGCCAGTGGAGCAGTCCTATATGGCAGCAATTCCGCCGGATGACAAGCGCAGTGCATACATGGCATTCGGTGGTCTCCAGTATAATCTCTCCATGTTGATCGTTTCCTTGACCGTTACGCTCAGCGGATTTCTGTCATCCCTCACCATGGGGATATTGCTTACGATGATCGGGCTGGCTGGTACTTTCATTATGTATTTGATTACGCCGCAGCTTGATATCAGGAAGCTGCATGCCGAGCAAAAGGCAGTGTAGTACGGCAGGAGCGGACACAATCGGACAGAAAAGTACATGCATACTATAAAAACAGGAAGGAGCAGGCTGAAGAGAGGGGCAGAAGAGGTTGGATCCCGAAAAGAAGAGCGAACAAATCTCGCGTGCAGAGCTCTTGGAAATACAGCTGAAGCTTCGGGGAGATTTCCAACAGGAAATCGACAGTATCAAAGAAGACTTGGTTAGCATCAATGAGAAGCTGCTTCCTTTGGGAAGATGGCTGGAAAACATTGAGAGCCACACTGGAAAGATGGCAGATACCTTGGAAAAGCAAAAGGAAGCACAGGATAAGTTTATGGAAAGACTATATGAACAGGAGAGCAATATACAAGAACTCCAGTCCAATATGACTTTCAAAAATGAAATGCTACGTGTCAGTGGTGCTATCTTGATCAGCATCATATCTGTGCTTGGTGCTGGTTCCGGTGTGGTCATGCTATTTGGAGAACGTTTAGCAGAATTTTTATTTGGTAACTAGTTACACCGAACAACTAGATAGAGGTTTGCTCCTTCCATTAAAAAGACGAGGATACTAGTATCCTCGTCTTTTTAATGTGTATGAACATGCGCATGGGAGCCGGCATCATGCTGGCACATGAGTGATTCTTCATGTGTGTGGGCGGCTGTTTCCATTTGGATAGTCACATGACCGATTCCTAAGTGCTCTAGATCATGCTCAATTTTGCGCAGCATGGCCTGACTCTGCTCTATTAGCAAGTCGCCTTCCACTACCGCGTGGCAGGAAAGGGCATTCTGGCCGCTGGTAATGCTCCATACATGCAAATCATGAATGGCAATGATACCAGGGGTTTTTTCTATACAATCAATGATCTTAGTCATTTCGACGTTCCGTGGCGTCCCTTCCATAAGTACATGAATGGCATCCTTTGTTACTCGCCAGCCACTTATTATTACTAGAGCGGCTACAATGACACTCGCGACTGGGTCGGCCCAATTCCAACCGAACAGAAGCACGAGCAATGCAGCTGCGATAGCACCGACAGATCCGAGCAAATCCCCGATTACATGTAAGAAGGCTGCGCGTACATTCAAATTTTCACTCGTATCACCTCGCATCAGGATCCAGGCGACTAGAATATTAACAAGAAAACCAATGACAGCAATGATCAGCATACCGCCGGAAGCAATCTCCGCTGGATCTCGGAAACGCTGGACTGCTTCATAGAAAATGTAGAGGGATACAAGGATGAGAGTGACGCCATTGAATAAGGCAGCCAGAATCTCGAATCGCTTATAGCCATATGTTTTACTATAATTAGCTACTCGTTCGCCGAGTATAAATGCAAACAGGCCGACTCCGAGAGATACAGCATCACTAAGCATATGTCCGGCATCCGACAGCAAGGCAAGGCTGTTCGTAAGAAAACCCCCGATTGCTTCCAGCACCATGAATCCAGCTGTCAGGATAAAACTTATCAGTAAAGCTTTTTTATTCGCATTATGTCCGTGATGGTGGTGATGATCATGTCCATGATCGTGTGCATGTCCGTGTCCCATACATATTCCTCCGGTTTATTAGTTATGGCAGGCGTGGTTGATGGCTTCTGTCAGTAAATCGATGACATGTTTGTCATCGTGGGAATAATAGATCGTCGTGCCTTCCCGCCTCGATTTGACGAGCCGGATTTTCTTCATTGAGCTCAGCTGATGAGAGACGGTGGACTGATGCAGCTCAAGCTTCTCCGCTATTTCATTGACACTGTACTCCTTATCGAGCAGTAAGTGCAGGATTCGGATTCTAGTCGGATCGCCGAGGGCTTTGAAGATTTGCGAAACATGTGTCAATCGTTCTTCTGTCAGTTCCGGGTGTGTGTCGTACTTCATATGCAGACGCTCCTCTTATTTGCTTATATGCATATATTAGCATATATAAATACTCTAAGCAAATTCTAATCTTTCTCTTATTTATAAGAATTCTAACAATCTAAAGAGGAGATTAGGATGATAACCAGCTTCTAAACATGTGATTAGTCACAGGCAGAAAAGGACAGGCAGAAAGTATTGATAGGAAGGATTAACTTACAAACATTTTACAAACAAACCTCTATATAACGGCGTTTACTAATATTTTACGAACCTAGCTTCTATGTGAGCAGGAAGATAGTTAGGATTAAGAAACTAAAGTAAGTAAAGACGCTTTTATGAGAATAGCAGGATTTATAGCCAATGGGTATGATATACAAATTTCAGCTTTTGTCGAATACTTGATTCCAACGAATCTGTAAAGGAGGTTGCAGCAGGACGCTTCTTGCAATGTATGCAAACTGAAAAGGCAAGGTGACAACAAAAAGAAGGGTAGTGATGAAATGAAGAGACTTGGAAGATATAGCGGCTATAATTTACAAGCGCTGCGTCGGGATATCATTGCGGGAATCATTGTCGGTATCGTGGCCATCCCGCTTGGAATGTCCTTTGCTATTGCATCAGGAGTGAATCCTGAATATGGACTGTATACAGTCATCATCGGCGGTCTGCTTATTTCATTGCTTGGTGGATCGAGGTTCCAAATCGGCGGACCAACTGGAGCATTTGTTCCGATTCTCTTAGGTGTTGTCATTCAATTTGGCTATCAGGATCTTCTGGTGGCAGGCATAATGGCTGGGATATTGCTCGTCATTTTCGGCCTGCTCAAGCTCGGGAGTTTGATCAAATTCATACCTCGGCCAGTAGTAGTCGGTTTTACAGCAGGTATCGCGGTCATTATCTTTTCTGGGCAAATCGGGAATTTCACGGGGATACAGGCTGAACAAGAAGAGGGATTCCTCCCGAAAATGCAAGCTCTGCTTGCAGCCGCGGATACAATCAATCTATACAGCTTGATCATTGCAGGTGTATCCCTTGCTGCCATTCTCCTCACGCCTAAGATCTTGCCAAAAGTACCAGGAGCACTGGCGGGCTTGATTGTATCGACAGTTGTAGCAGTCCTGTTTTTCCAGGGACAGGTGGCAACCATCGGCAGTGTGTACGGTGATATACCGAGCCAGCTGCCGCAGCTCCAGTTACCCGCTTTCACATTGGACAAGATTATCTACCTGCTGCCATCTGCAGTGGCCATAGCCTTGCTGGGCGGAGTAGAATCACTCCTGTCTGCTACAGTTGCTGATAATATGGCGAAAACGAAACATCACAGCAACAGAGAATTAATCGGTCAAGGAGTGGCGAATATCGCTGTCCCGCTATTCGGAGGTATTCCAGCGACTGGAGCAATAGCCCGGACCGCTACCAATATACGGAGTAATGCATTTTCTCCGGTATCCGGAATGGTGCATTGTGCCTTTGTCCTGATCATTCTGCTTTTGCTAGCTCCTTATGCTTCTGCTATCCCGCTTGCCAGCATGGCTCCGATTCTAATGGTAGTTGCATGGAATATGAGTGAACGTAAAGAGGTCGCCCATATTATCAGGATGCGTACATTTGATTCCTTCATTTTGATTGTTACCTTCGCGTTGACAGTCCTTGCTGATTTGACTGTCGGTGTGGGGTGCGGATTATTACTAGCATTTGTCGTTTTCGTCAAACGCATGAGCACTGTACTATTTGTAAAAGACGAACAAATTCAAGTAAAAGAAACCAATGGTGTACGGATGTGGCAATTTGAGGGGCCATTGTTCTTCGGATCTACAGATATCCTGGAGGAAGTTGTGGAAAAGACGATACATGAGGAACCAGATTCCCTTATCCTTGATTTGCAAAAGGTTTCTTATATGGATACATCCGCTGAAGCGGCTTTGCATAAACTTGTCGATCATTATGAAGCGGATGATAAGCAGCTGCTTTTCCTTGGTGTCCACGGACAGCCGAAGCGTTTGCTGCATAAAACCGGTTTGCTGGCAAAGGTCGGGGAGGAGTTTACAGTCAATAAGAGGGAGGAAGCTGTCCGGATTTGTACTTCCTGAGGATAACCTCTGTATAAAGATTTAACAAAAAACAGCAAGCAACCCGCATGTTTTACTTGATGTGGATTGCTTGCTTATTTCTTGTTGAAAAATACTAATCTCTTAACCAAAATTCTGATTGATTCGGTGTCAGACATTTTATATTGGCTAATCTGTACCGATATAAATAGCAGGATTCTATTATTGAGGGGAATATTGCAAATGAATAAATTTTTAATGAAGCAAAGTATCTTTGCTTTGCTTCTAGTCGGTTTAGTGTTCCAACTGCCGACTGAGAAGGTATATGCGGAAGAAGAAAAACGGATGGTCGTCGTTTATGAGAACGAACAGGGTGAAAAAGCAGTTGAGGCAAGTGATGCTGCGATTGAAGAACAATATGAACACCTTTCGGCTGCAGCAATAGCTGCGGATACAGCTACAATCGATAAATTGAAGAGTGATCCGGATATTAAATATGTGGAACCAGACAGCAAGATTAAAATTGCTGAGAGCGGTGACACGCAGCCGGACGAAACAGTGGTTTCGGATCAATGGAATCTTGCTGCCATTGGGGCTCCTGTGGCATGGCATGACGGGCTGACAGGAAAAGGTGTCAAAATTGCCATCATGGACAGCGGGATTGCTGCCCACGAGGATTTGCAAGTAGCCGGAGGTATTTCGACTGTCGATTACACAGAATCCTTTGAAGATGATGAAGGTCACGGAACACACGTAGCGGGAATCATCGGAGCAAAACACGATGAAAAAGGAACAGATGGTATAGCACCGGATGCAGATCTTTTTGCTGTCAAAGTACTTGATGATACCGGGGAAGGATATCTTTCCGATTTATTGGAAGGAATCGATTGGGCTATTTCCAATGACATGGACATCATCAATCTGAGCATGGGTACTGCAGATGAAAGTGATGCGCTGGAAGAAGCTATGCAAAAGGCATATCAAGCAGGCATTTTGTTAGTTGCCGCCAGCGGCAATGAAGGAGCTGGGTATCCAGTGGATTATCCTGCTGCTTATGAGCCTGTCATTGCTGTTTCTGCTACCGATTCTGAAAACAATATCGCTGCGTTTTCATCGGTTGGGGAGAAGGTGGAGTTTTCGGCACCAGGAGTAAATATCAAGAGTACATTGCCGGGCTCCGGTTATGGAATCATGAGCGGCACATCCCAGGCAACGTCTCATGTATCTGCTTTGCTTGCTATATTGAAGCAGCAGTCCCCTGCTGATACAAATGAACAATTAAGGGTACGGCTGCAGCAGTATACCAAGGATCTCGGGCAGGAAGCGCGTGATCAGCTGTATGGTTACGGCTTGATTCAATACCCTGCCCCAGTACAGGACGAAAAGCTTCTCTCAAATGACTCGGAGGGAAGCATGTCAGGAGATACAGGAGATGAAGTAAAGGAAGATAGAGTCACAGCTGGGGAACTCCGTATTTTGGCAACTAAATTAGAAATGACAATAAATGAACTGGCAGATTTGTTTGCTGCACATGGCTTCGATTTATACAACTACCAAAACCTTGGTGAAGTTAATGACGTAATCTATCAAAATATAAATGGAGTGTCTGTACATTTCCTATTAGAAAAAGCGGGATTGGCTCGAGAGCAGCTTGATCAGCAGCTTGCAGCTGAGGATCTAACACTTGATGATTTTAATACCCTCGAAGAACTGTCAGCATATATGGATGAATTGGAGCAGCATATTGAAAACGGAGAAAATCAGCTGGGTACACCTGAAGGGAATGACGAAGAAGGTGATACAATTCAGGACATTTCCGTTAATGACGATCTGACTGATGGGAATTCAATCCATGTACCAGTTGAGTCTGACTCTGCTGAAAAGGAGAATATTGATTCAGGGGCTGTGCAACAGATTGACGAATCCAATAGAGCAACAGACGAGATTATTTTCACATATAAATCAGCTGGCAAAGCAAATCCAGAAGACCAACAAGCAAAGCAGCTGCCGGATACAGCCTCCCCGATTGGGAATCTGATTGCGGCAGGGGGCATGTTAGCTGCGGCCGGATTGGTACTTTATATGAGGAACCGACGCACTAAATTTAGAAGCAGGTAATGGAAGCTATCAATCTTTTTTGAAACTCTTGTATTAGCTATTATGTTTTCCTGGTTTGGACCGATATAAGTATCATGAAATTCACTTAATCGAGAGGAAAATTATGCGAATGATGAAGGTTTCGATAAAGAGCCTATTTCTTGTTTCGTTGTTGCTGAGTCTGACTTTCCTGTTTCCGGCTGTTAAAACATATGCTGAGGAAGAAAAGCAGATGATTGTCGTGTATGAAAATAAGAAGGGAGAAGAAGCAGTTCAGGAAAGTGATGCAGCAGTCGAAAAGGAATACGATCATTTGCCGGTGGCTGCTATCGCCGCTGATACCGGAACGATCGAGGAATTGAAGGAAGATCCGGACATTAAGTATGTCGAGCCGGACGTTAAGATTTCAGTTTCCGATAACGGAATTACAAGTATTCGAGCTGTAAAAGAAGCTGCATCTCCAATTTTAGATCAATGGAACTTAAAGCCAATCCAGGCGTCCTTTGCCTGGAACGAAGGCTTAACTGGCAAAGGTGTCAAAATTGCCGTAATAGATAGTGGAATATATCCACATGAGGATTTAAAAATAGCAGGGGGATACTCCGCTGTAAGCTATACGTCCTCTTATAAAGATGATGAAGGGCACGGGACGCATGTGGCCGGTATCATTGGAGCGAAGCATAATCGATATGGAACCGATGGTGTTGCACCGGATGCACAGTTATATGCAGTCAAAGCGCTGGATAATGCCGGCCAAGGAAATCTCTCGGATCTGCTGGAAGGTATCGATTGGGCAATGTCCAATGATATGAACATTATCAATATGAGCATGGGAACTGCTTATAAGAGCATGGCATTACAGGATGCTGTGGATAAAGCATACCAGAAAGGCATCTTGCTGGTTGCAGCAAGTGGGAATGAAGGGGCAGGCCGACCATTGGATTATCCGGCAGCCTTCGACAAAGTGATTGCTGTTTCTGCTTCTGATTCGCAAAATAACATCGCTTCCTTCTCTTCAGTAGGAAGTAAGGTAGAACTATCTGCGCCAGGAGCAGATATTACAAGCACCTATCTTGGTACCTATTATGCGATGATGAGCGGAACTTCACAAGCCACCCCGCATGTGACAGCAATGCTTGCGCTATTGAAACAGCAATACCCGAATGAAACGAATGATCAGCTGCGCACACGTTTGCAGCGATATAGCAAGGATCTTGGGGAAAAAGGCCGGGACAGTCTATTCGGTTACGGGCTAGTCCAATATCAGTCTGAGAAAGATAAAGGGTATCAGCCGGCCTTGGAGGCCGTTGAGCTAGCTGAGAAGACTAGCAATCAGGGAAACTATGATACAGCACAGAAACTCGTAGCGGCCTTATCGAATAATAAGGACAAGCAGAATTTGCAAAAGCGGCTTGATAAAGTAAAACAAGCGCTAACGCTACAGGAAACAAAGGATAAGGTAACCAAAGCGGAGAAGAGCAAGAAGAAAACAGATATCGATGCAGCACAAGCTGCCATCAATAAAGTGACAGATAGCACTGAAAAGAAAAACCTTCAGAAGCGGTTGGATAAAGTAAAACAAGCTCTAACGCTGCAGGAAGCGAAGGATAAAACAGCCAAAGCGGAAAAGAGCAAGAAGAAAACAGATATCGATGCAGCACAATCCGCCATCAATAAAGTGACAGATAAAACCGAAAAGAATATTCTGCAAAAGCGCTTAGATAAGGTAAAGCAAGCTCTGCTAGTACAGGAAGCAAAAGACAAAACCAGTAAAGCGGAGAAAAGCAAGACTAAAAAGAATGTTGATGATGCCCAGCAATCTGTGAAAAAACTGGTTAATGGCAAAGACAAAACAGATTTGCAGAAACGCCTTGATAAGGTGAAGCAGGCCCAAATCAAGTCAGCAAATGATCTGGTAAAGGCAGCGGAGAAGAACATTAACGATTCTAATATTCAGAAGGCACAGAATGCACTCAAGGAGCTGCAATCCGGCAAGGATAAGGATAATCTGCAAAAGCGTCTTGATAAAGTGAAGGTAAAAGCGGCGGATGCAAAGAAACTGAATGATGCTAAATCGAAAGTGAAGAAAGCAGAGAAAGACAAAACGAAAAAGGCAAAGCAATCTGCTCAGTCGGCAGTTGATAAGCTGAAATCCTCTACTGAAAAGAAAAAATTACAAACCCGTATTAAAGCAATCAAAGTGAAATGAAAACAGGCATTCCAATAATGGAATGCCTGTTTTTTTATAATTCTACGGTGGCCTCGCCGATTCTTTTTACACCTCTAATGCGAGCGACATCCTCTGCCAGCTGTAACGCAGCTTTATCCTTTTGTTTTGCTTCAATCATGAAATCCACTGATTGGTCGATTTCCTTCAAATGCTTGACCAAAGGCATCAGGAATTCCACATCTACATAATCAGCATGACTGCGATATGCCTTCTCTGATTTAGGAGAAGACGTATGGATTTTTGGTACATGTTTACGTTGTTTCCATGTGGCCATAAAACGCGGAAGAATGTCTTCTAATGGTTCTTCTCCTGTATGATTTGCCATGTAATGATGGATATCGAACATCATTGGAATGTTATGTCTCTCGCATACTTCCAACGTTTCAGTTGTTGTATACGTTTTGTCATCGTTCTCCAGCGTCATCTGTCTCTTGATCGGATCAGGAAGCTGCTTGATATTTTCGTGGAAACGCTCCAGGGCAAGTTCTTTGTTTCCGTATGCTCCGCCTACATGGATGTTGATATATGCTTCGTCTTCTAATCCCATAGCAGTCAGCATATTGTAATGGTATTGCATATCTTTAACAGCATTTACAGTAATATGCGGTTTATCGCTTGTAAAAAGGGTAAACTGATTCGGATGAAAGCTTACACGAATACCGTAATCCCGCACGAGCCTTCCGATCTCCTCGTACAAGTCAGTGAAGGGTGTAATATAATCCCATCCTACTTCCTCATGTGTCGCCAGTGGCGCAAGAGAGGAAGAGAAACGGTAAAGTTTGATCTGGTGGGCAATATTATAGTGAAGGATTCGAATCGTCCGCTCCAGGTTTTCCCTTGTGAGTGCTTGCAGCTGTGCCAATCTTTCTTCTTTCTCAAGCTTGGACCACCTGGCGAATGTCATGGTTTTTGCTGGCGATGCTTCATATAAATTCAATGCGGTAGATACGTAGCCGAAACGGATGATCATAAAATTTCTCCTTTGTGACAATCTGTAGCTATTTTCCCCTTCTTTTGACATTGATAATCCTGTTTCGCCGTAGCAAGTACATGCATGTATGACTGTACACCTGTATAATTAGAGACAAGCAGGAAAAAAGTTTGAAACCTTCTGTATCCCTGCCCGTATATAAGATACAAGATAAGAGGATGGTGAAAGGTTTTGGGTATTCTTTCCCGTATATTCAAGAAAAAGTCCCCTGAGCGTCCTGCTGTAAGGGAACGCAATGCACTGTCCATCCAAGTGGGCGACATTGTCGAATACGACTTGGTCACCTATGAAGTAGTCGGAAAAATCACTTCCCGTCAAGGGAGCTATGAATGGTTCGACTACCAGCTGGTGGAAGGGGATACGATCCTTTGGCTCTCTGCTGAGATGGATGATGAACTGGAGCTGGGTATATATAAAAAAATTCCGCTTTCGGTATCAAAACCATATCCGAAGCAGCTGACGCACGAAGGCCGGACTTACTTCCTTGATGAGCAAGGTGAAGCTCGAGTCGTCGGTGAAGGAAGAAGTCGTAATGTGAATGGCTCAATCGTCCATTTTGCCGATTATTATGATGAAGATGAAGAGCATTTCCTTGGTCTGGAAGGCTGGGGGAGCGAAATTGAAGTCAGCTATGGTTATGAAATCAAACCGCGTGAAATTAAAATCATTGCGGGTTCAAATTAAATTAATTAAAGGGAGCGAATTGTATGTTTAAATTTTTTAACCGTGTAAAAACAGTCGTAAACTCAGAATTGAATGCAATGCTTGATAAAGCAGAAGATCCGGTGAAAATGCTTGATCAGTTCATGCGTGACATGGAAGCAGATATCCGTGAAGCAGAAACTGCGGTAGCGAAGCAAATTGCAAACGAAAAGATGCTGAAACGCAAATACGATGATGCCAAGGCAATGGCTGATAAACGTCAGCAGCAAGCGGAGACAGCGATTGAAGCTGGCAATGATGATTTGGCGCGCCGCGCTTTGGAGGATAAGCAGACGCATCAGCAGACAGCTGATTCACTTTACGCATCATGGGAGCGTGCATCAAGTGATGTAGCGTCCATCCGTCAGAAGCTGGATGAGATGAAAAAGGAATACGGGGAAATGAAACTGAAAAAAGATTCCCTCAAGGCACGTGCAGAATCTGCCAAAACACGTACAAAGATGAACCGTACAATGTCCAATATCGGCAGCGACGAGTCCCGCGGCGGTTTCGAGCGCATGGAAGAAAAAGTATTGCAGTATGAAGCGGAAGCTGAAACGAGCGAGGATATGTCCCGATCTAACCGATCCTTGGATGATGAATTCGCTGCTCTTGAGAAGAATGGTGTAGACGATGAGTTAGCTGCCCTGAAAAAGAAAATGGGTAAAGAATAAGCAGCCATAGCCATCGGCAGGCTGACCCTTGCGTGAAGCAAGGGTTTTCGTCTGTCTGCTTTACATAAGGAAATCGAAAGAAGGGAGGAGCCTTCATGAAATACTGGCTGGCGGGTCTTTGCCTTGTATTTGTTGTTATTCTGGCCGGGTGCGGTAATTCGGATGAGCAAACCGCTTCTGTCAGCGAAATACCTGATGAACCGGATAAGGAGACAGTCACGTCTAAATTTGAGAATAGTGCAGGTGAATCGATCGAAACATTGATCGACAACAACTTTTATTTGCTTGATGTTGTTTCCGGTGAAAGACGCGGCAGTGCAAATGTGTATGCGACACGCCTTTATACAGTAGATGAATTGGAAGAGTTATTTAAGCAAGCCGAAGGTCCGGATGAAATCAGCGACAAGAAAAACGGACAGCTGATGATGATTTATGACGATGTTTTCATTACCTTGAAACCGAGTGACGAAGATAGCGATGTCACATTGATGGAAGTAGCAGATCGTACATTTGTCCGAAATAACTACTCACCGAACTATTTGAATACATTCTTTACATTTGCTCTGTTGAATTCCCTCTTCGGCAGTAACTGGAGCCAGAACAGAATGGATACTTGTCAGAATGGCGGCTGTTATGGCGGCTACACGTCAACATATCGGTCGAATGATGATAGTGGCGGTTCGGGCAGCAGTACGAGACGCGGTACGTCCAACTATCGAGGCGGCGGACCGGATGCAGGTAAATAATCAAAATTAAGGAGGCATAGAATCATGAATCCATTTTTATCGACTTTTCTATACTTTATCATTGCAGTTGTGATTGTCATTATCGGACTTATCATCTTTGAACTGATCACACATAAGTACCGGGACTGGGAGGAAATCGAAAAGGGCAATACAGCTGTAGCTTTATCTATCGGCGGTAAGATCATCGGAATCTGCCTTGTTCTGTCATTCTCCATTTACCACAGCAGTGAACTTTGGGAAACACTCATCTGGGGCGCTTACGGTGTTGTCCTGCAGATGATTGCCTACTTCGTATTTGAAGGTGTGACACGCCGATTTTCTGTTCAATCCAAGCTGAAAGAAAACAATATTGCGGTCGGAATTATTTCCTTAGCGGTTTCAATCGGTCTTGGGTTCGTCATCGGTGCGTCCATTACGTAAGCTAAAAGCAGTTCGGAGATGAAAGACATGCAGCAAAAAGTAACAAATAAAACCTCATTTATTTATTGGGCTTCAGGTATCGTTTCCATATGCGGTATTATATTTGAAGTTTTGTTCGGGGCATTAGGTTCCTATATTCTCGGAGATGGTGTGAAGCAATATACACTCACCATCTCTTTGTTTTTGACTGGTATGGGGATTGGTGCCAGCATAAGTGAGCGTGTGACGAAGCGACTCATTCTAGCATTTATTTATATCGAATTTTTCGTAGCTTTGATTGGTGGCTTTTCTAGCTTTACGATGTTCGGGATCACAGCATATACCCCTGATGGGACTGACGCGTTCTATCTCTATTTCGTCACAATTATCGTTGGTGCGCTAACCGGAGTGGAGCTGCCGATTCTGATTAGGAAGGCGAATGAGATTGGTGAGACGATAGGTCGGAGTACAGCACGTGTTCTGTTCAGTGATTATGCAGGCGGACTGATCGGCGGTCTGCTTTTTGCCTTCTTGCTGCGTCCGCAGTTCGGAATCGTTAAATCAGCTTTTCTAGTCGGTCTAGTTAACTTAGTAGTTGCACTGGTCGTACTGTGGTTATTCCGGGAAGAAGTGAAGCGGGTTGCCTTGCATGCTGCAGTCGGTATATTCATCGGGATATTGCTCATTCTTGGTGTCTTTTTCGGAGAGGAAACTGCATTTTCGTTCGAGCAGAAGCTTTACGAGGATCCGATCATCCACATGGAGCAAAGCCAATATCAGAAAATAATTCTTACCCAGGATGGAGATGACCTGCGGCTGTATTTGAATGGCGGATTGCAGTTCAGTTCATTTGATCAGCACCGCTACCATGATGCACTAGTGCATCCGGTCATGTCCCAAGCCAAAAAGCATGATCATGTGCTCATACTTGGCGGAGGGGATGGATTAGCAGCAAATGAAATCCTGAAATATGACGACGTTCAAGACATTACCCTGGTCGACCTCGACCCTGCTGTAACAGAAATGGCTAAGACAGAGTCGAGACTGCTGGATTTAAACAATCGCTCTCTGCTGAATGACAAAGTCACTATCCACAATCAGGATGCCTTCACTTATCTGAAGGAAACGGACCAGATTTATGATGTGATCATCGTTGATTTGCCCGATCCGAATGACGAGAGCTTGAACAAGCTATACACCGAGGAATTCTACTCTCTAGTGCGAAATCATATGCATCCGGAGGGGGCAATGATTGTCCAAGCCACTAGCCCGGTGTTCGCAACTGAATCTTATTGGACAATAGACGAAACGATCCGCGCAACGGGGCTTGAAACAGAGAATCTGCATCTGGATGTGCCAAGTTTCGGTAACTGGGGATTTGTCATGGCCAGCAGAAATCCGATTGACCCAGATAATCTAGAGGTTACCGTGCCAACCGAATACTTAAAATCTTCCATGATTCCTGGAATGACAGAATTCGGAAAGGATGAGGATAAGGAAATCACTAACGCGGATGGAGAGAAAGTCAGTCTTCGCCCAAATACATTGGTTGATCCTCATTTGATTGAAATCTATCAACAGGAATGGAAACATTATTGATCTTCCCTAGGCAATAACGCTCTATAAGCTACTGGAGATGTCAATACTGTTGAAGTATTAAATGCGCCATACGGAATCAGCCGGTCGATCAATTCCCGCATGCCATTCATGTTAGGGACTGCTGCCTTCAGCAAATAATTGATCGGTCCGGTCACCCTGTGGCATTCAAGTACTGCTTCTTCCTTTGCAATCAGATTTTCAAACTCCAAATGGGGGATCTTCAATTCACTAACCTGGATAAACAACAGGATATCCAATCCAACCTTCGCATGCGCAACTCGGGCTGTGTAATGCTCGATGACACCGCGCTCCTCAAGCCTTGCCATCCGCTCTGAAACACTCGGCCTGCTCAGTGCTAGCTTCTTGGATAATTCGCTAATTGTGATTCGGCCATCATGCTGCAGCAGCTCCAGCAGTGTGCGGTCAATGTGATCCATATAAACGCTCCCTTTCACATTGCAGGTAAGTTCTGCATATAATTTTCATTATGAAACTCGAATCAAGCTATTGCCTGCAAATATCTATTCATTTCTCGTGTTATTTATTCTAACATAGAAAGTGAAGAAACAGGATGTCGTGATTATGTTCGCTCATATTGTCCATTATGGACGTGTTTCAACATGGATTTTAACTTTGAGAGGAGCAATTCGTTTGCCGCAAAAATATCTGAAAATCGTTCTTGGCTGCTTCCTAGCCAGCATCGGCTTGTATATGCTCAAAAGTGCAGAGCTGGTAACAGGCGGAACAGCAGGGCTTTCCTTAGGATTATCCTATATACTGTCTATGCCTTTTGGTGTCGTCTTCTTTATCATTAACATTCCATTCTATATCTTTTCATTTATTAATATGGGATGGCGTTTTACGGTAACAACCATAGTATCCGTATCAATTTTGACGTTGTTCTCATTTCTCCATCCGTTTTATCCCGCTATTGAACTTCCGGGGATCGTTGCAGCTGTGGCAGGCGGCCTGATTGTCGGATTTGGCTTGATCATCCTTTTTGCGAATCAAGCATCCTTAGGGGGAGCAAATATTCTTGCGTTGTTCCTGCAGAAACGTTTTGGAACAAATCCTGGAACGATCAACTTTATATTTGATTTCTGCGTGGTCATGGTCAGCCTTTATTCAGTTGGTCTTATCAAAGGTATCTATTCCATTGTTTCCATAGCAGTTACTTCATTTGTTATCAGCTACTTTAAAGAAAAATTCGCCAAACCACTTCCAAAACCGAATGCAGTACCAGTTGCCCAAGCAGCAGAGTGAACGAAGGAGAAATCCTTCGTTTTTTAATGGTGTAATTTAGGTGATAAGGGGGTAGTGAAATGGAAAGAGAAGTCTTAAAACAAAGGCTTGCAGATCTAGCTGAAAATGAAAAAGCTCCAGCTCCTATAGAGGATTTACTATTATCTATGCTCCCGTATATCGGTGATCATGATCCAGTGCTACGTGATAAATTGATTTATCGCTTGGCAGGCAATTGGGTCACAGAAGGTATGGTTCCTCCTGCAGTGATGATTCAAATTCTCGAAGAGCTTTTAACAGAACGATTCCTATTCCAAAAAGAGAAATACACAAGAAGTTTTACAACACTGTGGATTGCTGCTCTTTTATATCAACATAGAAGAGAAGCCTTCCTGAGTGCTGAGCTGACAGATCGAGTTTATCTAGTGTTCCTTGCTTATATCAAGCAAGAGACTGTAGGAGAAGGTTATGATGAAACATACGGATGGTCTCATACATTAGCGCATGCAGCTGATGCTATCGATGAACTGATTCAGTTGACGGAACTGTCGAATGATCAGCGCCGGCAGCTTGTAGAGGAAATGATAAACAAAATGGCTTTTCCGTATGATGTCCTTTCTCATGAGGAGGATGAGCGTATGGCCATAGCGATTCATTCTGCCTTGGAAAATGGACTGTCTCCGGATATAGTTGGATGCATGGTAAAGGAAAAGACATCGGAAGTCATTGCCCTCTGGCCGGAAGTGACCGAAGCGAACCTGCGTATCCGCGCAAATTTTAAGCAGTTCATCCGCAGCCTTTATTTTTGTTCATCAGACTACCCATCCCTAAAGAAAACGTTACATGAATGTGAACAGTTATTTTCTGGTATCTATCATAAAAAGTCCTCTTTCTGATTGTTGTTCAGGTGCTTTTGTTATATGATATTCCGGAAAGTCTGTTTTAAAGAATCTATAATGAAGAGTGATGCGAAATGGAACAACATTTGACATATACAATGCCTCCTGAATGGGAGAAACATGAGCGTACGCTGATCAGCTGGCCTGTGAAGGACTCAATGGTCTATCCGGAGGATTGGGAAGCTGTATGTAAGGGTTATGCTGAGCTGATTCTTGCGATTGCAGAATTCGAGCCGATCACCGTATTGGTGAACGCCAAGGATCGCGATGCAGCAGCTGCTCATGTAGGACAAGATGAAAATGTAACACTGCTTGAGGTTTCTCATAACGATGCATGGCTTCGAGATAACGGCCCGACATTCGTCCGGGACGAAGCTGGCAAACTGGCTGGTGTAAACTGGCGTTTTAATGCATGGGGTGAAAAATACTTCCCATGGGATCTGGATGATGCAGTAGCTCCGGCTGTTTTGAATCACTTCGGTGTGAAGCAATTGGATGCTCCATTAGTGTTAGAAGGCGGATCCATTCACGTGGACGGGGAAGGGACACTAATTACAACAGAGGAGTGCCTTTTAAACCCAAACCGCAATTCAGACCTTTCCAAGGAAGATATAGAAGCATATCTTCGAGAGTATCTTGGTATTGAAAAAGTGATTTGGCTGAAGCGTGGTGTCGCTGGGGACGAAACGGATGGACATGTCGATAATATCGCCTGCTTTGCCGCACCTGGTAAACTGCTGCTGCAGGTGACAGATGACCCGGAAGACGAGAACTATGACATCACTCAAGAGAATCTGCGCATTCTTGATGAGACGAAAGATGCGAAAGGGCGTCAGATTGAAGTGATCGCTATCCAACAGCCGCCTAAGGCTGCCTGGAATGACACGCGTTTGACTTTGAGCTATATTAATTTCTATTTTGTAAATGGAGGCATTATCCTTCCTGTTTTCGGTAATACCGCAGCAGGAACGGATGAACGGGCAATCAAGCTGCTGCAGGAGCAGTTCCCGGATCGCCGAATCCGTACAATTGATGGCCTAGCTATCATCAAAGAGGGCGGAAATGTACATTGTACAACACAGCAGATGCCTGCAGTGAAGGAGTGAAGTAAGTGAGAAAGGTAACTTTAGCAGCTACACAAATGGCTTGTTCCGGTGTCGTTGAAGAGAATATCGCCAATGCCGAGAAGCTTGTCCGCCAAGCGGCAGCTCAAGGTGCGAATGTCATCCTGCTGCAGGAGTTGTTTGAAACACCATACTTCTGCCAAAAGGAAAAGCCTGCTTACTACGCGTTTGCGACTGAGCTGGATCAGAACAAAGCAGTGCGGCATTTCAAACAAGTGGCGAAGGAGCTTGGAGTAGTACTTCCAATCAGCTTCTATGAGAAAAAGAACAATGCAAACTATAATACAGTCGCTATGATTGATGCCGATGGCTCGGTGCTTGGCATTTATCGGAAAACGCATATTCCGGATGGACCGGGCTATGAAGAGAAATATTATTTCAGCCCTGGGGATACTGGCTTCAAAGTGTGGGAGACGAAATTCGGAAAGATAGGCGTGGGCATTTGCTGGGATCAGTGGTTCCCGGAAGCAGCGCGCAGCATGGCGCTTCAAGGAGCGGAAATCCTGCTTTATCCTACAGCAATCGGTTCCGAACCGGAGGATGCAAGCATTGACTCGAAGGATCACTGGCAAATGTGTATGCGAGGACACGCAGCAACCAATTTGATGCCTGTTTTGGCTTCAAACCGGATTGGTGTGGAAACGGATGAGGATTCCTCTATCACGTTCTATGGTTCTTCGTTTATCGCTGGACCGCAGGGGAATTTGCTGGCGGAAGCAGGACGTACAGAAGAAGAAATCCTTACTGCTACGTTCGATTTGGACGAGCTGGCTATGCAGCGTGTGGAATGGGGGCTGTTCCGTGACCGCCGTCCTTCCATGTACCGTAATATCTTAAGCTCTGATGGTTCAACAACTGTATAAAACAAAAGCTGCCAGTCTATGCTGGCAGCTTTTTTAATGTCGCGGAGCCCAGAGCATGACAGCGACGCCTGCCACACATAAGCCGGCGCCTATCCAGTCATACATATCCGGTGTTTCTTTGTCGATGAACCAGCCCCATAGAATGGAGAGTACAATGAAAACACCGCCATATGCTGCATACACACGACCGAACGTCGGAAATGTCTGGAAAGTGGCAATCACACCGTACATGATCAAGGCGATACCGCCTAAAAATCCAAGATAACCTGCTCTGCCATCACGCAGCCACATCCAGATCAAGTACCCGCCGCCAATTTCGGCAATTCCTGCAAGCAAAAAAATGAATATCGATAATAACATTCTTTCGTCTCCTGGTTCGTAATACATCTATGATAGCGTAAAAAAACGACCCTGTCCGGGTCGTTTTCTTAGTTCTTGAGTAAATTATTTTCGTCGAGGAAGTCCTTGGCTACACGTTCTACACTCTTTTGCTCAATATCCACTTGGTAGTTCAGTTCACGTAAAGTATCCTCTGTCAGAGCATTCTGGAGCGGTTCCAGTAATTCTGTCAGCTCTGGGTACTCATCCAAGGTTTCTTGATTGAAGGTGGCAGCATAATTGTAGGAAGGGAAGAATTTTTGATCGTCTTCCAATATCTTTAAATCCATCGAATTAATTTGCGGATCAGTTACAAAAGCTTGAGTGACATCAATCTCATCATTTTTCAATGCTGTATAATAAAGACCGATTTCCATTTCACGGATATTGGGATCAGGAACCTTGAATCCATAATATTCTTCTAATCCAGGCATTCCATCTCTCCGATTTGCGAATTCCGTCTCCATCCCGAATCGAAGGTCTTCTGGATTTTCTTTCGCGTAAGCTGCCAAATCACTTAAAGTTTCAATGCCCAACTCATCGGCTTTTTCTCTTTCCATAACCAAAGCATAAGTATTATTAGCATCGGTTAAGTTTGTCCAGGCAATGCCGTTCTCCTTATCCAATTCCCGAACCTTTTGCATTGCCTCATCTTTATCTGCAATCGGTTCTTGATCCAAATAGGTGACAAGTGCTGTACCAACATACTCCCAAGACATATCAACCTGGCGGGTTTCGATTGCTTGACGCATGGCAGAGGAGCCGAGATTTTGAATCTCTTCAACATTATAACCGTTATCCTCCAATATGAAGGCTGTCATTTTGGCTATTACCAGCTGCTCGGTGAAAGTTTTTGCTCCGACGGTAACGGTTTTTCCGCCCGGACCGCATGAACTTAGCACAACTAGTAAAGCAGTTAATAAAGCAAATAGGGTCAATCGTTTTCTCATCAATTCAGGTATCCTTTCTTTACGAATTTTGTGCTTTTCTAGCAAGACGGAGTCCTTTTGGCACTAAGGCGAACTGCAGCCACTTGAATAGATAGTCAATCACGATAGCTAGCAGTGTGACAGGAACGGCTCCGGACATTAAGAAAGCATTATCGAAGAGACGGATACCAGTGAAAATCCATACACCTAGTCCGCCGGCACCGACTAGATAGGCAAGTGCAGCGGTCCCGATATTGATGACCAATGCTGTCCGCACGCCCGCAATAATCGAGGTGAGTGCATTCGGCAGCTCGATCTTCCAAAGGATTTGCGAGTTTGTGAGTCCCATTCCTTTGGCTGCATCAATCATGTTGTCGTCAACGGAATCCAGGCCAGCAATCGTATTTTGTAAAATAGGCAGCAGGGAATAGACGAATAGGGCAACTACTGCTGCGCTGATTCCAATACCTAGGAAGCCCATGGCGAGCGCAAGCACAGCTAAACTCGGAATAGTCTGCCCAAGATTCGCGATGCCTACGATCAGCCATTCGGATTTACGGAACTTTGGCCGTGTAACGAAGATGCCTAGTGGTACTGCAAGCAGCACAGCAGCAGCTCCTGAAAGGAGTACAATCGTAATATGCTCCCCGAGTAAGCGCAGGAAAGTATCCGGCTGTTCCCAGATATTGCTGAACATATTGTTGGCGAATGCCCACACAAAGAAGGCAATGAGCAGTGCCCAGAAGATAAGCTTGATAATCAAGGCGATGGTCTTGTTTGTCCGGTCCATGATTACAGCCCCCTCAGACGCTCTCCTTGATCTCACGGTGCAGGAACTGCTCGATCAAGTCCAAAGTAATACTTCCTTTGCGAGTACCGTTGTCGTTCTCAACAATCAGCTGATCAGCTTCTTGATTTAAGATTTTCGATATAGCCACACGCAGGGAAAGGTTTTCGTTGATATCCTGAGAATCAGGTGATTCCATAACAGGCTTTAATGTAATTGCATCGGCAAGGTCTTTCACTGTATAGAGACTCATGCTCTTCAGTACGCGGTCCTGACCGACGAATTCAGCAACAAAGCTGTTGGCTGGTTTGTTCAGCATTTTGGCCGGCTCCGCGTATTGCATCATTTTGCCGCCTTTGAGCAGGGCGATTTTATCTGCCATCTTGACCGCTTCGTCAATGTCATGGCTGACAAACAGAATCGTTTTCTTTAGCTCTTTTTGAATTTGCAGGAATTCTTCCTGGAGATGAGTGCGGATGATCGGATCCAGTGCACCGAAAGGTTCATCCATCAACATGACTGGCGGATCGGCAGCCAAGGCACGGGCCACGCCGACACGCTGCTGTTGACCTCCTGAAAGCTCATGCGGATATCGTTTCCGATATTCATCTGGTTTCAAGCCTACAAGCTCCATCAGCATATTGAAGCGATCACGCATTTTTTTTCTGTCCCAGCCAAGCAGATTAGGAACAATCATGGCATTGTCCTCAATGTTCATATTGGGAAATAGTCCGTTGGATTGAATGACATAACCAATATTGCGGCGCATTTCTATTTTATTGGAATGACGCACGCTTTTACCGTTGAGCATAATGTCGCCGTCTGTAATGCTCTCCAGCTGGTTCACCATCCGAAGCAAAGTCGTCTTTCCGCAGCCGGAAGGGCCCAGCATGATGACTAGTTCGCCATCTTCGACTGTGAAATTCATATTTTCAATAGCTTTTACATTGCCGTTGTATACCTTTGTTACATCGTTGAAATGAATCATAATGTCACCCTTATTATTTTTTTACACCCTTTGGCGTAAATAGATTTTCGATTAAGCGCAGGAACAAATCAGCAATCAATGCTAAAACAGCAACCGCAATTGCACCCGCAAGGATCATTGTGTTGTTGGTCCGAAGGATTCCTTGATAGATGATACCGCCAAGACCTCCAGCGCCGATTAACGTAGCGATGGCGCCTACACCGATATTTAAGACAGTAGCAGTGCGGATACCAGCCATAATTAATGGCATGGCGTTTGGGAGCTCCACTTTATAGAGGCGCTGGAATGTAGTCAGCCCAATGCCATTTGCCGCATCACGTATGTCGGGATCGACATTGCTGATCGCTGTGTACGTATTCCGGATGATCGGCAGCTGTGAATAAAGTACAAGTGCGATAACAGCCGGTAACGTACCGATTCCTTCGTTGATGAGTGAAAGAATTGGAATCATGATTCCAAATAAAGCGAGGCTTGGAATAGTCATCATGATAGAAGCAATTTGGAGAATAGTGGAGGCAGCGTATTTATTGACGGAGCAATAAATACCTAATGGGACACCGATCACAATTGCGATGATAATTGCTAAACCGACAAGCTTGATATGATCCCATGTATATCCAAGTATGAATGTAAAATTAGTAGTGAAATATTCGATTAAATCCGTAATGGGAGGGCACCTCCTAAATTTGTCATGCTAAAGGTCTTATCAGACTTTTACTACCTATTGTTATACCCAGATAAACCAACATCCTAACATGAAAAAATAACCATTACAAAGACAGGATTCACTTATAACACTAAGTATGGTGGAGTAATCGGGAGGATATTAGGCTTGAAGGTGGCTGAGCATAATATATCAATGGATTTCCTTCTCGACATAAGGGGAAAGTTTTGGCTACGGGAAACCATAAGATAACTGAAAAATTAAATAATATTACAAGAAATATATTTACTTCCTCCTAAAAATGATGGTAGTATATCTAAATACTAATATGTACTCATATAAAATGTACTAGAGTGTAAGGAGTCACGCCCTTATACAAAAAAAGAGAGAATGGAAAGCTAAATAGTCTGAATTGACAAACTATTTAGCGATGAGAGGGAGCGAGAAGAATGAAGGAATACTTAATCGAGCGAATGTACAAAGCATCACAAGGAATGGCAAATGCAGTCCTCGTGACCCTCGGTATCGGTCTATTGATGGAGACTTTTGGTGAATTTCTGAACTGGCCGACATTGATTGCTGTCGGTACTGTTGCTAAAGCATTGTTGGCACCCGCTTTAGGTGCCGGAATCGCTGTACAGCTGGGCGGTAACACATTGGTTGTTTTCAGTGCAATGATCAGTGCGACGATCGGCGGAGCTGCAATGACTGTAGGCGATGACGGCTTACTGACATCGATGGTATCGGGACAGCCGATCAGTGCAGTGCTGGCTGCTGTCGTTGCGACATTTGTAGGTAAACGGGTATCAGGGAAGACACCGCTTGATATGATGGCTATCCCGTTTGCGGCAGTACTTGTAGGAGGGATTGCTGGAGCGGGACTTGCTGCAGTTACAACACCGCTGCTAACATGGATGAGCGGACAGATTGCCAACTCCGTTACTGGCTCACCGCTGCTTGCATCGATCGTCATTTCATTAGTGTGGAGTATCCTATTGATGACACCAGCTTCTTCTGCAGCTTTGGCAATTGCATTACAGCTGGATCCGGTATCCAGTGCGGCGGCTTTGATCGGCTGTACGGCACAGTTTGTCGGGTTTACGTTCATGAGCATCCGTCAGAACGATTTAGGTGGTTTTCTGGCACAGTTTGTCATTACACCAAAAGTACAATTCCCTAACCTAATAAAGAATCCAGCGCTTGTCATCCCGCCATTTGTAGCGGCAGTTGTTTGTGCACCGATCGCAACAGTGCTGCTAGGGTTTACAACGTCCTACGAGCTGGCAGGTTTGGGCTTGAATTCATTCATTGCACCGCTTAATATCCTAGCCAGCCAAGGCTGGGAAGCTTTCTTGATTTATTTAGTAACAGGCGTCATCATGCCGCTGATCATTTCACTTGGTCTTTATCATGTGATCAAATCGATCGGATGGGCCAAGGTCGGCGATTTGCGTATGGAAATTCAATAATCAAAACCGCAGCTGTGAAGCTGCGGTTTTTTCATGCAGCTAACAATATTATTGTTATACTGAAAGGAGAAACAAATTAGAAAGAAGGATATCCTTCATGGATCAACTCAATCGCATACTTGCTAGATACATGCCTTTCTTGACTCCTGTGAGCGTCCTGGCAGGATTTCTTCTAGCGGATTATCTGCATCACGGAGAGGTCTTGGTGCCTTGGATATTTGCATGTATGACATTTGCCGGAAGCTTATCAGCAAACTTTAACAGTCTGCTGCATGCTGTTAAAAGACCCGGACCGATGCTGCTTGCTTTTGTTGTGCTTCATTTTATCATGCCTTTAATTGCACTAGGTTTTGGACACCTGTTCTTTCCTGGAGATGTCAACACGATTACAGGCCTTGTGCTGCTGACAGCCATCCCGACTGGTATTACTGCATTTGTCTGGGTTGCCATGCAGCAAGGGAATATAGGGCTTACGTTATCGACGATTCTCTTAGGAACATTGCTTTCCCCAATGTTAGTTCCTTTGACTTTGCATCTCTTAGTAGGAGGTGACGTCCAGCTGGAGATACTTCCGATGATGAAAGGCTTGTTATGGATGATCGTCATACCATCAATAGCAGGTATGCTAGTCAATCAGCTTTGCAGCAAGAGTGTCACAAGCACATTAAGTATGAATCTGGCGCCTTTTTCGAAATTAGGTCTCATAGCTGTTGTTTCCATAAATGCTTCTGTTGTAGCCCCTCATTTGAAGGGAATGGATATGACAATCTTAGGTATTGTATTGCTCGTATTTGGTATATCTTTTTCCGGTTATTTGTTAAGCTGGCTGCTCGGGAAAATATTCCGTTACGATAGAGCGGAAATTGTGAGTGTAACTTTTGTTGGGGGAATGCGGAATATCAGCGCGGGTGTGGTCCTTGCTGTAAGTTTCTTTCCGGCTCCTGTCGCTATCCCGGTTGTAATAGGTATGCTGTTCCAGCAGGTTTTGGCAGCAGTGTTTTCCAGCCTTCTGAAAAAATATGAACCGCAGCAAGCAGCTGCTTGAAAAGAAGACCGTTCAGACGGTCTTCTTTTCTTTATAACGAACACTTCACACATGTTTAATTTCTCCTCATTTTGGCAATGGCTCTACAAGACACGGAAAGGAAGATGAATATGTGGGAAGCAATTTTATGGGGTGCCATCGCAGGGTCTGCCAGTTTAATTGGTGCTGCCGTACTGATGCTCGTACCTGTAAAGAAGCGAATTATCGGGTTTATTATGGCTCTAGGTACAGGAGCACTGATTGGTTCTACCTCCTATGAACTCTTGGAGGAAGCATATGAAATCAGTGGCGGGTTGCAGGAAGAAGCGATTGGATTTCTTGGGGGCGCAGTTATTTTTACTATATTGGATATCCTTATATCCCGCAGTGGCGGGAAGAATCGTAAAAGCAGCCGACTGCACGAGACACATCATAAAGACGAGAAGGGTTCAGGACTAGCAATATTTGCAGGTACAGTAATGGATGCAATACCGGAATCAGCCATGATCGGCTTGAGCTTGGCGAGCGGGGGCGGTGCTAGTACTGCTTTGATCGTATCCATTTTTATCAGTAACTTTCCAGAAGGTCTCTCCAGTACTTCGGGGATGCAAAGCAGCGGCTATAGCCGGAAGCGCATCATTTTCATGTGGATAGCCGTAATCGTGATTTCCGCTTTGAGTGCACTAATAGGAGCTGTTTTACTTCAGGATACGAGTGCTAGTACAAGAGCTATACTAAACTCATTTGCAGGGGGAGCAATTATTGCCATGGTCGCATCCACCATGGCTCCTGAGGCATATGAAGAGGGCGGTCCAGCTGTAGGGATTGTAACAGCAATAGGGATGTTCATCGCCTTTTCTTTGGCACATGTTTAAGTAACGCTCATGCAGGGGATATACAAACAAAAGAATGGAGGCGTTTCAGCATGAAAAACCTTATTCGAAAAGCGATTAAGTATGGACCTGTTATCTATCCGATCGTTAAGAAAATTATCAATAAACGCAAAGCAAAGCGTTCTGGAAGAGCTTCATATTAAAAAGACGTGAGAGCAAAATGCTCTCACGTCTTTTTATCTGCTGCGACTGCCTTTTTCAAGGACAGTGTCCACCTCGGTTGCTGCTTTATCCAATGCAGTTTTAGGATCTTCACCTTGGTATAGACTCTCCATACCAGTTACAATCTGCTGACGTGCTTCTGGGAAGATGGAAATCAAAGCACCTTGTGTTGCTGTACTTGGCACTGTATCGTGCAGCTGATCAACAGTTACTTTTAACTGCGGATATTTTTCCCACTCCTGCTTTACGATATCTTCTTCATATGCAGCTGGGTTAATGGCGAAATAACCAGATTCTACATGCCATTTTGCCTGAACTTCTGCTGTTGATAAGTATTTCATGAAGTCCCATGCAGCTTGCTGTTGGTTCTCATCAATATCCTTCGCCATCCAGAGGGATGCTCCGCCGATGATGACCCCTTGAGGATCCACATCATCCGGATGCGGCAAATAAGCTACGCCAACCTCGAAATCAGCATTATCGACAAGCCCTTTGATGCCTGCAGAGCTATCAAGCATCATCGCCATCGTTCCTGTCTGGAACGATGCCCGCATATCATCCCAATTTTGGCCGCTGTTATAGAAGGTTCCAGCTTCATACATATCACTGATCAATTCAAATACCTTCTGACCTTTTTCATCGTTGAAGGAAGCCTTTGTCGCTTCGCCTTCTCGACCATTTTCATTATCGACGAACATTCCGCCCTGTGTGGCAAGCAATTCCTCGAAGAACCAGCCATAATTCAAGATGGAAAGACCATATTGTGACGTTTTATCTCCTTCTTTGATCGTCAGCTTTTCTGCAGCTTCCTTCAGCTCGCTGTAAGTGCGAGGCGCTTGCTCAGGATCAAGGCCAGCTTCCTTGAATGCATCTTTGTTATAGACAAGCACAGGAGTGGAGGAGTTGAAAGGCATAGAATACTGCTCTCCATCCACTTGATAGTAGGAGGAGATATTTTCTTCCCATTGTGATGTATCGTAGTTTTCTTCGTCGATGAATTTTTGGACAGGCTGGATGTTTCCGCTGTCTATCATTTGTTTTGTACCTGCTTCAAAAATCTGTGTAACTGCTGGAGCATCCGCAGTACCTGCAACAGTATTCAATTTTGTTAAAGATTCCTCATAGGAACCTTGATAAACTGGTTTTACAGTATATTTATCCTGTGAATTGTTATATTCGTCTACGATTTCATTGACACTCGCTTCCAATTCTCCGCCCATGGCATGCCAGAAGATGATTTCAGTCTTGCCATCCCCTGTCGTACCGCTCGCAGAATCCGTACTGGAACAAGCAGTGAGGAACAGTACAAATAAAACAGATAAACCAGCTAATAGTCTTTTCATCATATAACCTCTTTCGATTTTATTTGATTGCACCTTGCGTGAGACCTTTTTGCAGTTTTTTCTGTCCGGCGAACAACAGCAGCAGTGTAGGCAGAATGACGATGACGACACCGGCCATGACGATACCCCAGTCAGATGCGATTTCCTGTGTTTGCAGCTGTTTAAGCCCGATCTGGACGGTTCTTGCAGATTCCGTATTTGTTACTAGCAACGGCCAAAGATACATATTCCAATTGGTAAGAAAGCTGTAAATACCTAAGGTGATTAAGCTCGACCGGCTGATAGGCAGGATGACATTCCAGAAGAAACGGAATCTGGAAATACCAGCTACCTGAGAAGCTTCGTATAGTTCCTGCGGTATTGTCTTGAAATGCTGGCGCATTAGGAAGGTTCCGAATGCCAAAGCAAAGAACGGAACTGTCAAACCAAGATAGCTGTTTGTCCAGCCTAAACCTTGTATGGTCATGAAGTTCGGTACCATCGTTGCTTCCCAAGGTATCATCATGGTCGAAATGAACAGGAAGAAGACGAAATCCCTACCTTTGAATTTCATGAAAACAAAGGCAAAGGCGGCTAAACTGCTGACTAGCAGCTGGCCAATCATAACAATGGCTGATGTGACGAAACTATTGAGCAAGTAGGTTAGAAGCGGCACTTTTTGAAATACCTCGACGTAATTATCCAGCGATAGACTGCTAGGAAGAAGCTGGCCGCCCATCACTTCCCCGCCATCCATGAACGAGATGCTGAAAGCATAGAAAATCGGAAACATCATGATAATGGCACAGATGATCAGGACCGTATAAAGGCTGATACGCTTTGCGAGTATCACTGATAATGCACCTTCCTCTCGCCAAGCTTAAACTGCAGTGCTGTCAGCAGCAGGACGCAGAAGAACAGGATGACTGCCTGAGCACTCGCAGAGCCGACATCATTATTGATGAAGGCATCCTTATAGATGGAATAGACGATTACATTGGTTGATTCTACCGGTCCGCCCTTTGTAAGGATGTCAATTTGTCCGAATGTCTGAAAGGCATTGATGAACGATACTGTCACGATAAAGAATAAAGTGGGGGACAGCATGGGCAGCGTAATTCGGCGAAGCTGATAAAGATAGCTAACTCCCGCCACTTTTGCATTCTCGTATAGGTGTGTATCGATGTTCTGTAATCCTCCAAGTATGATCAGAAATGCGAAGCCGGCATTCATCCAAATCGTGGATAATGATACTGCAAGCAAGGCATAGTCGGGATCCTGCAGCCATTGGACGGCTGGAAAGCCCAGCCACTCGGCAATTCTGCTGAATACGCCGATTGAAGGATTATACATGAACATCCAAATGACGCTGGATGCTGCAACGCTCATCCCCATTGTGGAAGAAAACAATGTACGGAATATGCCGATTCCTTGGATCTTTTCATTTGTCAGCAAAGCCAGGAAAAGAGCGAGCAGGATGCCTGCGGGTACTGTGTACAGCACAAAAAGAATGGTAGCTTTTACACTGCTCTGAAAACTGTCAGAGCTTAGGATATACTGATAGTTTTCCAATCCGACGAATTCGAATGGACCCATTTGGTCAGCTAAAAAGAAACTCAAGTATATGGTTCGGAACATTGGGTAGAAAACGAACACGCCGAACAAAATGATAGAAGGAAGCAAATAGAGCCAGCCCTCCAAAAAGGAAAATAGATTCCGCTTTGGTACGCTTTCCTGAGGGGGAACAGGCTGTAAATCCCGGGAAGCGTTCATCTTAGCACCTCTCTGGCTGTCTGCTTCGGTTGTCCATCACTAGCTGACCATAGAATCCGTCCATTGTCTTTTGAGAAGAGATGGATAGCATCCAAATCAAAACGAATCGGAATCCGATCTCCGACAGAGAATTGCCATTGTCCGTTCCATCGGGCAATCCACTGCTCATTGGAATCATCCAGAATGAAAGTAATGAGCGTTTCTGTACCAAGAATCTCAGTATTAACGATCTCTACTATAGCATCGGCTTGTTCTGGAGCAGCAAATAGGATGTGCTCTGGCCGTATACCGACCTGGACATTCTTGCTTGCTGCTTTTACATTACCTTTCATTGGGTTAGGCAAGGTGCAATTTGGTGATAGAACAATACCGTTTGGAGAAACGCCTGCATCCATTACATTCATGGCAGGTGATCCGATAAATGACGCTACGAATGTATTGGCAGGGTTATTATAGATATCAAGCGGCTTGCCGATTTGCATCGCTTCGCCTTCATGAAGGATCATCATCCGGTCTGCCATCGTCATCGCTTCGGTCTGATCATGTGTAACATAGATCATCGTAATCCCGAGCTTCCGCTGTATCTGCCGGATTTCCGAACGCATCCGCGTCCGCAGTTTCGCATCCAGATTTGATAATGGCTCGTCCATCAAGCAAAGAGGAGCTTCTGTCACAATCGCACGGGCTAGGGCGACACGCTGTCTCTGGCCGCCAGATAGCTCACGTGGTTTGCGTTTTAAGTAATCAGCTAATCCGAGCATGTCGGAAGCTTCGAGAGTGCGGCGTCTTTGTTCCTCGCGTGAAATTTTTTTTGTATGTAAGCCGAAGGTGATATTTTGTTCCACATTCAAATGCGGATACAATGCATAATTCTGAAAGACCATGGATAAATCCCGTTTATTCGGTGGTGCATCATTCATCTTCTTGCCATTCACAAACAATTCCCCGCCCGTTATCGGCTCCAAGCCAGCTATCATGCGGAGAATAGTGCTTTTCCCACAACCTGATGGACCGACAAGCACGAAGAACTCGCCTTGCTCCAGCTGCAGGTCCACTTGCTCAATAACATTTTTTCTGCCATCGTAAGACTTTTTCAAACCAGCCAAGCATACATGTGTCATAATCTGCTCCTTTCTGTGAATTCATCTATACTATATCGAGTGAAAATTGAGTTAACGTGAAGAGTGGGTGAAAAAGCGTTTACAGAGAAGAGGGAAATGACTGTTTATTTTACAAAGCTCATACAATCCCGGCACAAAAAAAGGACTAGCAGGCAATATTGCCTGCTAGTCCTTTTGTGTTCTATTACTTTCTGCGCATTTTGCGTAGAATTAGGCTTAATACAAAGACGAAGATAATGGCACCGATCAAAGCAGGGATGATTGCTATACCTGCGAGGTCAGGACCGAAGTCTCCGAAGATAAGTCCGCCAAGCCATGCCCCGATAATACCTGCAATGATATTACCAATGATACCACCTGGAACGTCACGTCCAAGGATCAAGCCTGCCAGCCAGCCGATAATACCACCAACAATTAGATATAAGATGAAACTCATAATACCTACCTCCAAACAATGATGTGATTTAATGTGTTGTGATAATAGCATTCCCCATCTTACAAGATTACAAACATCTAAGCTTTGTGGCATGTTTACACGTTCTTAAGATAAGCTGCATCATTCTACACAGCAGCTCAACATCTGCTTAATAAAAAGTCGCTATATTAAAGTCAAGAAGATAACAAAGATCACCGTCCAATTCATGTACTCTGCATAGAACAAAGATTACAATCCAGATAACTACAGGGAGATGATCCGAATGATGAATCAGATTAATCCATCGTATGAGTCCGTAACTACAAGGTCGCTTGATAGTCAGTACGTGCAAAATGGAATCCTTCCTGTCATCGCTCATCGCGGCGCTTCCGGATTTGCACCTGAAAATACAATCGCTGCTTTTGATCTGGCTGTAGAGATGCAAGCCGATTTCATCGAACTGGATGTACAAATGTCCAAGGATGGTCAGCTTGTCGTCATTCATGATACATCTATAAATCGCACAGCTGTCGATGCCCCTGAAGAGGCCGTGTACGTGAAGGACCTTACGTTTGCCGCCTTACAGTCTTATGACGTAGGTGCTGGGTATGATTCGGTGTATGAAGGTCAGCGAATCCCGTTGTTAGAGGATGTAATAAGAAGGTATAAAGGAAAAACAAAGTTCCTGATCGAATTAAAATCGCCAGAGCTTTATGATGGAATAGAGGAAGCGGCAGCTGAGCTGCTGGAAAAATATGATTTGGCTAATGTTCTTTATGAGGAAGTGATTCTGCAATCCTTCAATTTTGGATCAATTGCGTATCTTTCCCAGCTGTTGCCGCATGTACCGCTTGGTGTATTGACGTCAAGAAGTGCTGACCTCACAAATCGTAAACTTGATAAAATATCTACGTATGCAAACTATGTAAATACGCATTTTACAAATGTCACACAGGATGATACATTAGTTGGCAGAATCCATACACGTGGAATGCGAATTATGCCATGGACAGTACGGGCACCTGGTGAAGTCCAGCCTTTAATCCGAGCTGGTGTTGACGGAATCATTACAGACTACCCGAATTATGTGAAATAAAAAAAGGAGACCTTTTACAGGTCTCCTTTTTCATATTATCTATTCTGAACGAGTCGCAGCAGTTCGAATGCTCTGTCTCCTGCAAGTGCAGCAAGATCCTCCCAGCACTCGTCACGCTTCAGGTCGAGTTCTACGATTTGTTTGGCTAAATCAAGGGCTTCCTGATCATGTGCCACGTGCTTGACGCTCCTTTCTGATGTTCCCTTTTTACTGTTACGCTCAGTATACTTATAGCCGAATAACTTTGCATCAAACATGTTAGCGATGCTGACGAACTATTTTGTTGTTTGTCAGGTTTCCTCACACAACACTAGGATGAATGGATAAATACGGTATAATGTGGAGTAACAGCACATGGTGATGAGGTGAACAGATGAGTAACGAGCCTTCTTACAAGAACAGGAAAGTAATCACAATAGGTATTGTGAGCGAGCTGACTGGTCTGACTGAACGCAAAATTCGTTATTACGAGGAACGCAAGCTCATTTTTCCTGAACGTTCAGCGAAGGGAAATCGCAAGTACTCTTTTTCGGATGTAGAGCAATTGATCGAGATCGCCAACAAAAGGGAAGAGGGTGTGCAAACCTTCGAAATTCGTCAGCAGATGCTGAGAGACAAGAGGAAAGAAGCGGAACGAGAAAGCCGCCAGCAAATGCTGAGAGGGCAGATCAATGCCCGCTTTGGTATACAGAGAGAGTAAGTGTGTGTATGTATGTGTTGGGAGGCCTAGTACACAGGAGAGCCGGGTGGTTATCATCCGGCTTTTTATATTGTCAAAAAAGTCTACTCCATAAATAAATGGATAACTTTCTGACATGCTGTTATCTAGCCAGTTTAAATGATTTTAATTAAAAATAGGATACGTGAAGTAAAGTATTCAAAACGTATATACAACTAAAAGGTAATCTGCCGAATTCGTCATAAATCACTTAGTAGACAGCATTATCAAAGTGATTCACAAAGAATAAATGTAGACTTCTGTCGGCAATTGCAGCTTGATCAATCGTTTGTTTTAAAGATATGCAGTCATATTCTCGTATTATTAGACTGGGTTGAATGCCTGCAATACTCTCCAGCAATCATAATAGAAAAAATCAGATTGATTTTTCTATAAATTTTAAAATTATATTGACAATAACTAGTTTGGAAGGTAAAGTAACAAACAGATCAACAACAAATGTATAATGAAATTCTTATCAAGAGCGGCGGAGGAACAGGTCCTATGAAGCCCGGCAACCAGATCGATGATCTAGGTGCTAATTCCTGCAGACAGCGAACAGCTGTACTGAGAGATAAGAGAATGAGTGCATACGGATACCATGCGCCTCTCTTAATCTAGAGAGGCGCTTTTTTTATTGTAGTTGATAACAGCGAAGAAAAAGGGGAGAGCAACATGAAAAAAATCTTAAGCTTTGGACTTATCGGATTATTAGCATTATTCTTAGCGGCATGCGGCAATGACAAATCTGCTGCACTGGCAAATGACAAAATATTGGTCGGCGTCAGCGGCGGACCGCATGAGCAAGTAATGGAAAAAGTAAAAGAATTAGCAGCAGATGAAGGTATCGATGTCGAAATCAAAACATTCAATGATTACAACACACCAAACAGTGCGTTGGATGATGGAAGCCTTGATGCGAACAGCTATCAGACACTTCCTTTCCTAGAAGACCAAGTAAAGAACCAAGGTTATGAATTAAAAGAAGTATTTAAGACGCTAACGTTCCCAATGGGTATTTATACAGATAAGATTTCGGATATTTCCGAATTGAAGGAAGGCGACAAGATCGCTGTACCGAATGATCCAGCCAACGAATATCGTGCGTTGAAGCTCTTTGAGGCAGCAGGAGTATTGAAAGTTGATCCAGAAGCAGAAAACTCTGCCACGGCAAAAGATGTCGTAGAAAATCCACTGAACCTGGAAATCGTTGAATTGGATGCTTCCCAGCTTCCAGCCCAGCTTCCAGAAGTAGCAGCAGCGGCAATCAACACGAACTTTGCGATGGGTGCTGACTTGAATATCAATGATGATGCAATCTTTGCAGAGGAATCAGAAAACAATCCCTGGTCCAACTATTTTGTTGTAAGATCAGCGAACACGGAAGATGAGGTCGTCAAGAAGCTTCAAGAAATCTACCAATCTGATGAAGTGAAACAGTTTGTGGAAGATGAATTCCAAGGATCCGTTGTTCCAAGCTGGTAAGGGGGAAGCAATATGATTGAACTAAAAAATGTATCGAAGACCTTTACCACTGGCAAGAAAAAAGTGGAGGCGCTGAAAAACGTCTCCTTGAATATCAATAAAGGTGAAATCTATGGCGTCATCGGATTCAGCGGAGCAGGGAAAAGTACCCTGATCCGCTGTGCCAATTTACTGGAACGTCCAACTGAGGGCGAAGTATTCATCGACGGTGTAGACCTCACGAAGCTTAAGAAGTGGCAGCTTCGTAAAGCAAGAGGGAAAATCGGTATGATATTCCAGCATTTTAATCTGCTGACGACTGCAACAGTATACGAAAACGTCGCTAGACCACTCAAGCTGAGTAAGGTGCCGAAGAATGAAATCAAGGAACGCGTTGATAAGTATCTGAAAATTGTAGGTCTGGAAGAAAAGAAGAATGTTTATCCGGCTCAATTATCTGGTGGTCAGAAGCAGCGAGTGGCTATCGCACGAGCACTTGCGCAAGAACCGGAAGTGCTGCTAAGTGATGAGGCAACAAGTGCTTTGGACCCGAATACGACGTCTTCCATTCTTGAACTGCTGCTCCGAGTGAATAAGGAGCTTGGCATCACCATCTTCTTGATTACACATGAGCTGGATGTCATCCAGCGTATTTGTGATCGTGTCGGTGTTATGCACCATGGAGAGCTGGTGGAAGAAGGGGCTGTCATCGATGTCTTTACCAAACCGAAACATCCGCAGACTCGGAAATTTGTCTTTGATGATGCGAATTTCCAAGTACCGGACAGCGTGAAAAAAGGACTTTCTGCTACAGGGCGTCTCGTCTCACTGACGTTTATCGGAGAAGCTTCCAATGAGCCATTCCTTGCGGCCATCACAAAGAAATTTGATGTTGTTCCAAGTATACTGGCAGGTGGAATTGATCAGCTGAAAGCTAGCTCCGTTGGTAAATTGCTTATCCATTTGCAAGGGGATCCAGCAGAAGTGGAGAAGGCAATTTCTTACTTGGAGTCGCAGCAAGTAACGGTTGAGGAGGTGGCGTCATGATTGAGTTCTGGACAGAATGGGGTGCAGACATCACCGAGGCGTTTTGGCAAACGCTGCTGATGACTGGTATTTCGCTAGCTATTTCAATCGTGATCGGACTGCCGCTAGGTATTTTGCTGGTCATGACAAGAAAAGGCGGCCAAGCAGAGAATCGAGTATTTTATTCAATCGTGAATACGATCATAAACGTAATCAGATCCATTCCTTTTATCATCCTTTTATTCCTGCTTTTACCTCTGACAAGAGCTTTGGTCGGAACTACAATTGGCGTAGAAGGTGTTATCCTTCCGCTTGTTGTCTATACAGCTCCTTATATTGCGCGTTTAATGGAGTCTGCGCTACTGGAAGTGAATAAAGGTGTCATCGAGGCATATGAATCGATGGGGATATCGACTAATAAAATAATCTGGAGTGTAATCATCAGGGAAGCACGTTCTACGATGATTCTAGGATTAACAATCGCAACAATCGGATTGATCGGAGCCACAGCGATGGCTGGTTTAGTCGGTGCTGGCGGTCTTGGAGATTTGGCATATCAATATGGGCATTTGCGCTTCGAGCCTGTCGTTATGTATGTCGTTATCATCATCCTGATCATACTTGTACAAGCAATGCAGACATTCGGGAATGTATTGGCAAGAAGATTGCGAAAAGACTAAAAAAGCACGCTTGGTTAATTCCAAGCGTGCTTTACTATATATTAGAAGAAAATGTTTAAGATGTAATAGATCAAGCCACCTAGGGTAGCAGTGATCGGTAAGGTAATGAACCACGTGATGACCATGCGCTTTGCAGTACCCCAGTTAACACCTTTGCGTCGGTGAGCTGCACCAACCCCCATGATAGAGGAGGAAATAACATGTGTCGTACTTACCGGTAAGTGAATATATGTGGCACCAAAGATAATGAACGCTCCAGTCAAATCAGCTGCAACACCGTTCACTGGACGAATCTTCATGATTTTACCGCCGACAGTTTTGATGATTTTCCATCCACCTACTGAAGTACCAAGTCCCATTGCAGTCGCACAGGCAGCTTGTACCCAAAATGGAATATCAGATGTTGTGTGCAGGCCTGCTGTGATCAATGCCATCGTGATGATCCCCATTGCTTTTTGGGCATCGTTTGTACCATGGGTAAATGATTGCAGCGCTGCAGTCAAGATCTGTACGCGACGGAAATTCTTGTTTGTCTTCGGCAAGTTCTTTTCCCGGAAAATCAGCTTGATGATGTTATATAAAATAAAACCTACAACAAAAGCCAGAATCGGGGAAATGATCAACGCTTGCAGGATCTTCAAAAATCCGTCTACATTGAGAATTGCAAATCCGCTTGATGCTATAACTGCGCCTGCAAGAGAACCGATGATGGCATGGGAAGAACTGCTCGGTATACCGTAGTACCACGTAATTAAGTTCCATGCAATCCCTGCAATCAGTGCAGCTAGGATAACGACAGATCCGTTGACGATGTCATTCGGATTAGCAATATCGCTTGTAATTGTCTTTGCCACACCAGTAAAAGTCATGGCGCCAACAAAGTTCATGACTGCTGCCAAAATGATAGCGTGTCTTGGTTTCAATGCTTTAGTTGATACAGATGTTGCAATAGCATTGGCCGTATCATGGAAACCATTGATAAAGTCAAATGCAAGGGCGAAAATGACGGTTAAGATGGTTAGTACTAATAAAACATCCATTGTTTACGCCTCACGAATTCTTCATGATGATTGTTTCAAGATTGTTCGCAACAGACTGACAGCTGTCGGCGATTTCTTCAAGGATGTAGTACAACTCTTTGTACTGAATCACCTTGATTGGATCTTTTTCGTTCTGGAAGAGCTGTTTCAAGGATTTACGGAAGATCGTGTCACAGTTTTGCTCATGCTCCTTGATTTTGATTGCATGTTCTTGTATTTCTTTCAGTTTGTTGTGTGAAAGCAAATCGATTGTAATCAAGATTTCCTTTGCACAAGAACGGATTTCTTCTGTAAACTGGTCGATGAAGCTATCGGAAGAATAGATACCATAAGTGTCCATCATTCCAGAAAATTCTTCTATCCCATCAAGTACGTCATCCAGGCTGTTCGTCAGCTGAAGGATGTCTTCGCGTTCGATTGGTGTAATGAAGGCATGATTCAATTCCTTGATGATCGTATGTACAAGCTGATCACCCTTTGTCTCGCATTCCTTCAATTTATTGGAGAACTCGGATAAAGTTGCTGCATCTTTCACTTTATACGTAACAAAAAAGTCAGCAGTCTCATCAATATTCTTTGCTATATCAGCTAAAAGCAAAGAGAATTTGTCTTGTTTCTTCTTGAACATTACAAAACCTCCGAATGGTGTTTGAATAGGGTTGTTCCTGGGAACATATAATGATAATTTTTTGTAAACTATCCTCTAGAGATTGTAAACTTTTTATTAATAATTATCAATGTTTTCGTTTGATTTTTGTCGAATGAGGTACACTTTGTCACTATTTGTTATAGTTGTATAGAAGGGGTGAAATTATGCAGATCTCCATTACAAAGCCCGCATCAAACTGGTTTGTTCAAGAAATGGACCTTGAACCTGGCAGTGCTGTGCGTTTTTATGTTCGCTATGGCGGGATGGGCGGCATTAAAGAAGGATTTTCACTTGGTATTTCCGCGGAACAGCCAAATGATCCAATTACAAGTGAGGAAGTACAGGGTATAACATTCTTCGTCGAACGTTCAGATGCATGGTATTTTGAAGGGGTAGACTTGAGCGTTAAGTATTCTCGTAAATGGGACGATATCCAATATGAATATCCTCCGCATAATTGAAAAAAATGAGCAAGAGCCGGTAGCGGCTCTTGCTCATTTTTTAATTTCGGATAGGAAGCATTGGAGCGGTCGCATCCTTAACGCCTACCATTCCAAGCAGGGCAAGCAGAATCCGCTGCGGCCCGTAGAAGGCATCCGTCGGATCGAAGAACTCCTCCAGTGTATGGTGTCCGCCGCTGTTACCGCCGCCGCCTAGTGTTAGGGCTGGAATACCCAAGCTGATAGGAACATTTGCATCGGTACTAAGCGGTTCCTCCCGTTCTACTTCAATACCAAGAACTTCAGCCGCCTGTAGTGCAATGTGACGAATCGGTGCATCTTTTGGCTGGCTGCCAGCAGGTCTGTCTCCTACAAGCTCTGTCGTAACGGAGATGCTGCCCGGCTGCTTTCGTGCTTCGCCTTCTGCCTGTGCCGCTTCTTCAATGATAGCTAGTGCGTTGGCTTCCAACTCTGCAAGAGCGTCGCTGGATACAGAACGTAAATCCAGCTGGAATCCTGCGTGTTGTGCGATGGTGTTGATGGATGTACCACCATGAATCGTGCCGACGTTATATGTTGTCTTCGGATCATTTGGAACGGTCAGATCTGCTAACGCAGCGATAGCGCGTCCAGCTGCATGAATGGCACTTGAAGTACCAAAGTCCCCAAAGCTGTGTCCGCCTTTTCCTTTGAAGGTTACATTGTAGCGTTTGCTGCCGACACCGCAATAAATTAAGTCACCAGGAGAACCTGGTTCCACAGAAATGAAGCCATCCACATATGTATTATCCCGGAAATATGCTTTCATTCCGCGCAAGTCTCCCAGACCTTCTTCTCCGACATCAGCAAGGAAAACGATATCTCCTTCCGTTTCAATCTTATTTTCTTCCAAAGTACGCAGTAAAGTCAGTAAAACTGCCAAGCCGCGTCCGTCATCCCCGATTCCGGGAGCATAGACGATTCCATCTTCAATTTTTGCTTTCACATTTGTTCCAGCAGGGAAGACGGTGTCCAAATGGGCTGCGATGACAACCGTAGGTCCTTCACCGCTCCCTTTTCGTATGCCATATACATTTCCTTCGTCATCTGTTTTCAAGTCCTCCAAGCCAAAAGCTGCCAGTTTCTTTTTGAAAAAGGCTGCGCGGTCTTCCTCTTTGAAGGGAGGTGCTTCCACTTCTGTCACTTCTATTTGATCCTTTGTCGTCTGTTCATTATCCTGCTTGAGAAAATAGAGGGCGTCACGTACTTGCTGAAGATCTAAAAGCTGCTCAAACTCCTTTGCGAATACTTTGCTGGTTGATGTCATATATTCCCCTGCTTTCCTATGGTATACGTGTACTGTAACATAAAATCTCAATATACTGACAATTTAAACCGCGTAAATAGTCGAAAAGTAATGATTTGTTCTATTTTTATATTTACAAGGCATAGGATGTTATGTAAAATAAATGCACCGGAAATGAATAATTATAGATTTTATTGCAAGTTTAAAATATAGATAGAAAAGGGAGATCAACTATGAAATCAGTAAAGAAGCTCATGGCAGCAGCGGGACTTTTTAGCGTTTTATTCTTAAGTGCGTGTATATCCAATAATGAATCAAGTGGTTCTGGTGAAGAGAAACTCACTATCGGAACAGAAGCAACCTTCGCTCCTTTCGAATCCATGGAAGGTGATAAAATTGTTGGATTTGATGCAGATTTGCTAGATGCGGTCATGAAAGAAGCAGGTCTCGATTATGAATACGAAAACACTGGCTGGGATCCGATGCTTGTCGGAGTAGAGGATGAAACGCTGCAAGCTGGAATGGCTGGTATCACAATAACGGATGAAAGAAAAGAAACGTATGACTTCTCAGCACCTTACTTCGAGGCAACGCAAGTTATCGCTGTACCAGAAGGAACGGATATTCAATCAGCCGATGATCTGCAAGGAATGAAGATCGGCGTACAGAACGGTACGACTGGTGATGAAGCTGCACAGAAACTTGTTGGAGAGAACAGCAGTGATCTTTCTAAGTACGATTCATCTGCAGCAACTATGATGGCTTTGCAAAACGGTGATGTAGAGGCTGTTGTTACCGATATCGCAGTAGCTCAGCATTATGTGAAAAATAATCCTGATGCCAATCTTACTTTAGTTGAAGACGATGAGAACTTTGAACAGGAATACTACGGTATGCTGCTTCCGAAGGACAGTGAATATAAAGAACAAATAGATGAAGCTATTCACACGATCATGGAAAACGGAACGTATGAAGAGATTTATCAGGAATGGTTCGAAGGTACACCAGATATTGAAGGTCTGGAAAGCGCACAGCCATAAGAAGAATCATATAGCGTAACGATAATTACCGTTACGCTATATTTATGTGTTGATTTATCAGCTATACTGAGGTGAGAGAAATGGATTTTAGATGGGAAATTATTAGTGAATATTTGCCTTTCTTCATGAGAGGATTAGGTTATACAATCCTGGCGTCTTTGATAGGGTTCCTCATTGGGGCTTTGATTGGATTAGTGATCGGAATGGGAAAAAGCTTGAACAATCCGATCCTCAGGCTGCCGTTCATTTGGTATGTGAATATTTTCAGAGGCACCCCGCTGTTAGTGCAGATCTTTTTGATCCACTTTGCGGTGATGCCGATTTTCATTAAGCCGCCGGAGCCGCTTATATCATTGATCGTTGCTTTGGCTTTGAATTCTGCAGCTTATATTGCAGAAATCTTCCGTGCTGGTATCAACTCAATCGATAAGGGGCAGCGGGAGGCTGCGTACAGTCTCGGTATGAACCATGCGCAAGTGCTGCGGCATGTCGTGCTGCCGCAGGCATTCAAACGGATGATTCCGCCGCTTGGCAATGAATTTATTGTGTTGGTGAAGGATTCCTCACTTGGAGCCGTCATTGCTGCACCGGAACTGTTTTACTGGGGCAGAGTAGCGGTAGGCGCGACTTCCCGAATTTGGGAGCCGTATTTGGCTGTTGCCGTTTTATATTTCGTCGTTTGTTTAGTATTATCATATGTACAGAGCTTTTTAGAAAGGAAGTATGCAACAGATGATCAGCGTAAAAAACCTAAAAAAGTCGTTCGGCGATCTCGAGGTGCTGCGGGACATTAACGTCGAAATAGAGGAAAAGGAAGTGGTCGTCGTTATCGGCCCTTCAGGTTCCGGCAAGTCCACTTTCATTCGGTGCCTCAACCGGATCGAGGATATTACGGGTGGTCATGTTTATATAGAAGGAACAGATATCTCCCAGAGAAAAGTAAACATTAATAAAGTGCGTACAGATGTCGGCATGGTATTCCAGCAGTTCAATCTGTTCCCTCATAAGACAGTACTGGAGAACATCATGCTTTCTCCGATGGTTGTCCGCAAATGGAAAAAGAAAGATGCGGAAGAAAAGGCTCTTGCACTGCTTCGTAAAGTTGGTCTGGAGGACAAAGCAGGCGTATATCCTGAATCGCTTTCAGGCGGACAGAAGCAGCGTGTCGCAATCGCTCGTGCTTTATGCATGGAACCGAAGGTGATGCTGTTCGATGAACCAACATCTGCACTTGATCCAGAGATGGTCGGTGAGGTGCTCGAAGTTATGAAGCAGCTTGCGAATGAAGGCATGACCATGATAGTTGTAACGCATGAAATGGGCTTTGCGCGCGAAGTAGGTGATCGGGTGCTGTTCATGGATGGCGGTTATATCGTAGAGGAAGCGAAACCGGAGGAAATTTTCAATAATCCGAGGGAAGAACGGACAAAAGCTTTCTTGAGTAAAGTTTTATGACACGTACAGCCAGTGCATTTATGCACTGGCTGTTTCTTTGTAAAAAGGGCGTCATATTTTCTTACAAGTTTGCTGTTATCCTATATTCCCTATGCTAAAGTAAGGGTAAGATTTTCGGGTAACAAACGAACTGTAACCTATAGGCAACATTCGTCATGTTCTCGGTTAATCCCTCTCATTTGCAAGCAGAATGCATTGTTCGGCTTGTCTTACAGCTTGTACAGGTGATATGTTGCGTGGCATATCCGACTGTGCAGGCTGTTTTTTTTGTGCTTTTTGCGGAAATAAGGAAAATTGTGCTGGACATGCTATTAATTTGTAATCATTTAGCACGCTCCTGCGTATGATGGGTCTATAGAAATGACAGGAGTGGCGCAATGTATAAATTAAAAGTCGTAGATGCTAGCAAGATATTCAGACGCGACGGACAGGAAGTTGTTGCATTGCAGGAGACTACAATGCAAATACCTGCTGGACGATTTGTCAGTATTATTGGCCCCAGTGGCTGCGGCAAGTCGACACTCTTCAATATGATTGCCGGGCTTATTAAACCGACCACTGGAAAAATCCTATTGGATGGGCAGGATATTGTCGGCAAGAGTGGTTATGTCGGATATATGCTTCAAAAGGATCTGCTGCTGCCATGGCGGACAATCTTGGATAATGTGATTCTAGGTTTGGAAGTCAAGGGTGTTTCGAAGCGGGAGGCTAGGAAGCGGGCTCAGCCATTATTAGAGAGATATGGTTTGCAAGGCTTTGAAAATAATTATCCGCCAGAGTTATCAGGCGGTATGCGACAGCGGGCAGCATTATTGCGGACGCTGCTGTATGACCAGGATGTGATCCTGCTTGATGAGCCGTTCGGGGCGCTTGATGCACAGACGAGACTGCAGATGCAAGGATGGCTGCTCCGCATTTGGGAGGATTTTCAGAAAACTATTTTATTCATCACCCATGATATAGATGAAGCAATTTACTTATCAGATGATATTTATGTCCTCTCGCATCGTCCCGGCAAGCTTAAAGCAAAAATTCATGTGGAATTGGAACGGCCGCGCGGGGAAGAGACATTGTTGTCGGACAATTTTATATCATTAAAGCAAACATTGCTGGATTTGCTTAGAGAGGAACCGAAAGACAATGGCACAACCTGAAAAGAAACGCTACATCGAGGATGAGAAAAAACGCCTGCAGCGCATGAAACGTATAGTATTCGGCGGTCAGATTGGTCTTGGGATTCTGATGATTGTGCTATGGGAGGTCCTGACACGATACGAAGTGATGGATCCTTATTATTGGAGCAGTCCAAGTACAATCTATGAAACTGCCAAAGTCGCATTTTTGGAAGGCACGCTTTGGGATGACTTGGTCTATACATCGCTTGCCACACTTGCTGGTTTTGCATCAGGAACCGTAATTGGCTCCCTGGTCGGTCTGTCTTTTTGGTGGTCTGCTTACTATTCAAGAATATCAGAGCCCTATTTAATTGCATTTAATGCCATTCCAAAGCTTGCGCTTGGGCCGGTCATTGTTATTCTTTTCGGCATCGGATTCTTTTCCAAAGTGATGCTCGCATTCCTGATGACAGTTATCGTAACTGCACTGGCTGCTCATAGCGGCATTAAAGCAATTGATAGAGATCTGGAAAAGCTGCTTTATTCTTTAGGAGCGAAACGCAGACATGTTTTTACAAAAGTAGTTGTCCCGACAACGATGCCTTGGATTGTCAGCAGTCTGCGGATCAATATCGCATTGGCGCTTGCGGGAACCATCGTCGGAGAATTCATCAGTTCCCGTCAAGGGATTGGCAGGATGATCCTTTATGCAGGACAGATTTTAGATATCGACCTTGTTTGGGTAGGAGTTGTCGTATTGTCACTATTGTCTTTGCTCATGTACGCAGGGACAGTCAGCTTGGAAAAGTTATTGCTTCGCGGTCAAGAGCCGAAACAATAGGAGGTGTCCAATGAGTAAAGCACGCTTGTTTGGTGTGATTTGTTTGGCAGTTTTGCTTGGTATCCTGGCAGGATGTACAGGTGGCGGTGAGGAAGAGAAGCTGAAGAAAATCACTATTGCAGAACCAGTGCACCTGACTGGCTATCTGCCGCTGTATGCAGCAATCCATGAAGGGTATTTTGAGGATGAAGGACTGGATGTAGAAGTAGTAACCGCAACTGGCGGAGCACATGTGACAACCGTTGTAAGCGGAGATGCCTGGGGTAATATCGCCGGTCCGGATTCGAATGCCCTAGCCAATATCGACTCAAATGACCCAATCGTATCTGTCGTCAACGTGGTTAATCGAGCGAATGTCTACTTGATGGCAGGCGGAGACACACCTCCTGCAGGAGCATCAGAGGAAGAGTTGGCAGCATACCTGGAAGGAAAAACAATCGCTGCTGGGCGTTATGGCGGCAGTCCGAATCTGCTGACACGTTATTTGATCATGGAGCTCGGTATGGAGCCAGGCAAAGACGTTTTACTTGAGGAGCCTGCCGACGCAAGTGCAGTCGTATCATTAGTGGAAAACGGCCAGGCGGATATTGCCAATGGAGCTGAACCGCAAATATACGATGGTATTGAAAAAGGGGTATGGAAGGAACCTTTTTACGGATTTCCTAGTTTGGGAGATTATCCGTATAGTGTCATCAGTGTAAAGCAATCTACCATTGACGAAGATCCCGAAACTGTCCAGAAATTCGTGACTGCTATTACAAAAGCTTTGAAAGCAGTAGATGAGGATGAAGAGCTGGCGATGCGGGTATTAAAGAAGGAGTTCCCGACAACGGAGGAAGCGAGTCTGCAAGCATCATTGGATCGTGCGTATGCGGATGAGCTATGGAGCAAGGACGGCTATATAACGGAGGAAGCAACAGATAAGACGATGGATGTAGTCACGAAGACAGGTGTATATAAGGGAGATTATAAATACGAAGAGCTGGTAAATATGGAGTTTGTTGAGGCATTGGAATAAGGAGAGGCTGGCGATCATTGCCGGCCTTTTTCTTGGAAACATAGGCGGGTGATGCACATATAGTAAGGGAAGATAGGTTTCTGCTGTTTAAAAGTTGCCAATGGGAAACTTTATTGTTATAGTGCATGATAAGAGAAAATAAATTGTTAAAAATGAGGAGGGCAATAAATGGACGGAAATGTATTACTAGCTTTAGGGTTAACTTTAATGGCAGGCCTTGCAACAGGTATAGGAAGTTTAATGGCGTTTTTTACTTCTACAACAAATACAAAGTTCTTATCACTTAGCCTAGGTTTTTCTGCTGGGGTAATGATATATGTTTCAATGGTGGAAATCTTCGTCAAGGCAAAGGATTCCTTGACAGGTGCCATGGGTATCCAGGCTGGTAACTGGGCAACTGTAGGTGGATTTTTTGGCGGTATGCTTCTTATTGCACTAATTGATAAAGTGATACCAAAACAATCCAACCCGCATGAAGGCAAGAAGCTGGAAGAGATGGATAATCCAGCTCAGAATCAAGCCTTGCTCAAAATGGGTACTTTTACTGCATTAGCTATTGCTATCCATAACTTTCCAGAAGGTATTGCCACCTTTACGTCTGCCTTGCAGGATCCTTCTCTAGGTATAGCAATAGCCGTAGCCATTGCGATCCATAACATACCAGAGGGTATCGCTGTTGCGGTGCCAGTGTACTTTGCGACGGGAAATAAGAAAAAAGCTTTTCGTCTTTCGTTCTTATCCGGTTTATCCGAACCAGTAGGTGCGATTCTTGCTTTTCTAGTTTTGATGCCATTTTTAAACGATATCATGTTCGGAGTTATCTTTGCTGCCGTAGCAGGCATCATGGTCTTTATCTCACTTGACGGTCTCTTGCCAGCCGCTAAGAAATACGATGAAGGTCATACCTCTATTTACGGATTGATCAGCGGTATGATGGTGATGGCTCTTAGTTTGCTCCTATTCATTTGAATGGGGAACCGTCTGCTTAAGCAGGCGGTTTCTTTGTGTATAATAGGAAGAAACAGGAGGGATACCCTATGGGAAGCAAATTAGTGGAGAATAGCCGGAATGTATTAAGCAGCAGTTTAGCGCTGAAAAAAGAAGAAACACTGCTTATTGTGACAGATGACAGTAAGAAAGAGCTTGCGGAAGCGCTCTATGCAGCTGGCAGATCAATTGGATCGGAAACACTGCTGCTTGTTATGCAAGACAGGGAGAAGTCTGGTCAGGAACCGCCGAGCAGCGTGGCAGAAGCAATGAAGCATTGTGATGTTGCGGTTTGTATTACAGAGCATTCCCTGACGCATACACAAGCCAAAAAAGAAGCTGTGTCTGCTGGAGTTCGCGTTGCGACGATGCCGGGGATTACATATGATATGTTTTTGGAAGGCGCAATAAGTGCAGATTACGATACAGTTGAAGAAATGACATTTGCAGTAACTGAAAAATTGAGTGAATCGAAACGAGTAACAATCCAAAAAGACGGCGAAGAACTAAGCTTCTCCATCCAAGGCCGCAGCGGCGTACCAAGTACAGGTATTTATCGGGAAAAGGGGCAATCCGGAAACCTGCCCTCTGGTGAAGCATATATCGCGCCATTGGAAGGTACAGCTTCAGGCCGTTTATGGATTGATGGCTCGATTTCAGGTTTAGGCAAAATTGAGGAACCGATTCTTCTTTCAATAGAAGAAGGGCGTTTGACAGAAGCTACTGGCCGGCAAGGAGAAATGCTGCTGCAAATGCTTGGGAGCGGTGATGGACGCAATGTAGCTGAATTCGGTGTTGGTACGAATGACAAAGCCAGAATCACTGGCAATGTCCTGGAGGATGAGAAAGTATATGGAACGATCCATATCGCTTTTGGCAGCAACAACACCTTCGGAGGCATGGTGGCTGCGGGTGTCCACATCGATTGCGTTGTAAAAGCTCCGACGGTCTATTTGGACGATACAGTGCTCTTGGAAGAAGGAGAGATGAAGCGTAGCTAAAGCTGCGCTTCTTAGCATATCGCACAATAAAAGCGCTTACATTTTGTGCAAGTGACAAATGGAAATAAACTCCGAAACAAGGTAAAGTAAAGGTATACAAAAGGAGGCGCTTACATGGCTAAAATACAGTTGAAGAATATCCAGAAAGTCTATGATAAGAACGTTACGGCAGTTGAAGATTTCAACTTAGAGATAGATGACAAAGAATTCATCGTTTTCGTTGGTCCCTCCGGCTGCGGGAAATCAACAACTTTACGTATGATTGCTGGTCTGGAGGAAATTTCAGGCGGTGACTTCTATATGGACGGAGAACGAATGAACGATATCCCTCCAAAGGATCGGGACATTGCAATGGTATTCCAAAACTATGCGCTATATCCGCATATGAACGTATACAATAATATGGCATTCGGTCTGAAGCTGCGTAAATTCAAAAAGGACGAAATAGACAAACGAGTGCAGGAAGCAAGCCGGATTCTTGGATTGACAGATTACTTGAATCGGAAGCCAAAAGCCCTTTCCGGCGGTCAGCGTCAGCGGGTTGCACTAGGACGTGCGATTGTCCGTGATGCGAAAGTATTCCTCATGGATGAGCCGCTTTCCAACTTGGATGCAAAGCTGCGTGTGCAGATGCGTGCGGAAATCCAAAAGCTTCACCAGCGTTTGCAGACGACTACAATTTATGTAACGCATGACCAGACGGAAGCGATGACGATGGCAAGCCGCCTTGTTGTCATGAAAGACGGTATCATCCAGCAGGTAGGTGCACCGAAGGATGTGTATGATAATCCAAATAATATGTTCGTAGGCGGCTTCATCGGCTCTCCATCTATGAACTTCCTCAACGTGACTATCCAGGATGGCAAAGCGAAACTCGGTAATGTTACTTTCCAGCTTCCGCCAGCAAAACGTAAAATGCTGCAAGAGGCAGGCTATGGCAGCGGCGAGGTTGTAATGGGAATCAGACCGGAGCATATCCACGATGCCGATTATGAAGAAAGCCTGGCGCATGCGCATGAAGTGGAAGCGACAATCGATGTTGTCGAATTGATGGGTGCTGAAAGCTTCCTTTATGCGGATATGGCTGGACAGGAATTTGTTGCTCGCGTTGACGCCCGGTCGGATATTAGGAACAAGGATAAGCGCACGCTATTATTCGATATGGATCAAGTACATTTCTTCGATAAAGAAACAGAAGCCCGGATTACAGAAGCAAACGCAGCTTCACAAGTATCTTGAAAAAAGCCTGTGCCCAATGGGTGCAGGCTTTTTCTATGGTAAAATTATCTAAAATGAAGTGAAGGAGGGGTTCGATGGACAGGAAATATCCAATTGGTCAGTTTCGACAGGAAGGACCTATAGCGGAGGAGCAAGTGAAGCGGTGGATAGAAGAAATAAACCAGCTGCCAGAGCAGGTAACATCATTAGTGAGGGGGCTGTCAGAGTCTGATCTCCAGCATACATATCGGGAAGGTGGCTGGACTATCAAGCAGCTTGTACATCATTTAGCTGACAGCCATCTTAACTCCTTCATCCGTTTCAAATTGGCATTGACGGAAGAAAATCCAATCATTAAATCATACGAAGAAGCAGAATGGGCCAAGCTGCCAGACTATGACATGCCAGCTCAAGCTGCTTTGAATCTGCTTGATTCCATACATCATAAATGGGTTATTCTGCTGCAATCACTTACTGCAGAACAGCTGGATCGGACATTCCGGCATCCGGAATCAGGTGAGGTGAGCTTGAAAGAAAATATCGGCATCTATGCTTGGCATGGCAAACATCATTTGGCTCATATTCGCTTGGCGCTGAAAAACGAAGACGAACACTAATGGAGTATCCTATACGGATACTCTTTTTTGATGGATGGGGTTTTACTTCAGGATTAGTAAGGAAATAACTAGTAAATAGATGAAGGAGTGGATGACGGAATGGATGCATCATTGAATGGTAAGGTGGCGGTTGTGACTGGAGCGGGATCTGGTATCGGAAAGGCAGCTGCAGCCATGCTAGCTGAAAAGGGTGTCCGGGTAGGGTTGTTTGATATGGACGCTTCTGCTGTAGAGAAGACAGCAGCAGAAATCGAATCAGCTGGAGGAGCGGCGATAGCAGCCAAAGTCGACGTAGCAGATAGCAGTCAGCTGCAGGAGGCGTACAAGCAAGTGCTGGATAAGTTCGGACAGCTGGATATCGTCTTCGCTAATGCGGGCATCAATGGCACGCTTTCTCCGATTGAACATTTGCCTGAGGAGGATTGGGATAAGACCCTCGGAACGAATGCGAAAGGTACTTTTCTGACAGTGAAATTCGCCATTCCTTACATGAAAAGCAATGGCGGGAGTATCATCATTACCAGTTCAATAAATGGAAATCGTACATTTTCTGGTTTTGGCATGAGTGCGTACAGTGCTTCAAAAGCTGCAGAAACTGCTTTCGGTAAAATGGCTGCATTGGAGTTATCGGCTTATCGTATTCGGGTGAATGTCATTTGCCCAGGTGGAATCGAAACGAATATTGAAAAACGGACGAACAAAGACGAGGAGCATCTGGCAGAAGTGGAAATACCCAAAATCTTTCCCAAAGGTCAGCATCCTTTAAAAGGGGAGCCTGGTAAGCCGGAAGATGTAGCATCTATTGTCTGCTTTCTCGCATCCGATGCTTCCGGGCATATGTCAGGAAGTGTCCTTTATGCGGACGGTGCAGAAACATTGCTATAAATTTTAGGAGGCAAGTTAATGTATGATGTAATTATTATTGGCGGCGGAATCGCAGGTATTCAAGCTGCTATACAGTTCGGCAGATACAAGCGTGATGTACTTGTTCTGGATAAGCGTAATGACGGAAGATCGCATTGGTGCAAAAGCTACCATAATTTAATTGGGTGGCCAGATGGGGTATCAGGAAATCATTTGCTGGAGCTGGGCAGGAAACAGATTGATTCGTATGGCTGTATTAGTATTGAACAGCAGGAAGCAGTGGAAGTGGAGAAGTGGAAGGAAGGCTTCACAGTCAAAACAGCAGACGGAAATACGCATGATGCAAAACTTCTGTTGTTCTCGACAGGAATAACAGACCGTATACCAATCAAGGAGCTGTATCCGCTGCTGGGTACGGATGTGTATGTGTGTCCTGATTGTGATGGCTATGAAATAAGCGGCAAGCGGACAGTTGTTGCTGGTTCAGGAGAAGCAGGAGCGCATTTAGCCATCATGCTTCATTACTGGTCGGATGATATAGTCTTTGTTAATCATGAGCAGGAGCCGGTGTCCGAGGAAACTTTCGAGAAATTGAAAAAGCACTCGATCGAATATTATGACCAGCCGATCCAAGAAGTCGTATTAGACGACGAGGATAAATTGGAAGGCTTCCTAGTGAATGGCGAGAAGCTATGGGCGGAGAAAGCTTTCGTTGCTTTTGGTAAGAACAAAGTGAACAGCGAGCTGGCAGAATCATTAGGTGTGGAACTTCATAAGAATATGCATATCGAAAACAATCCCCGTACAAAGGAAACAAGCGTAGAAGGAGTCTGGGCAGCCGGAGATATTACGGTTCATTCTGAGCAGGTCAGTATCGCGATGGGGGATGGCATGCAGGCAGCTATCTGGATGCAAAAGCGTTTATTGAAGACAAAATGAAAAAAACAACTTAAGGCAATAGGATTTGTATTTGTATCTATGCCTACAGTAAAACCCATCGAACATAACATTTAAACAGTTCAACGATTCCTTGCAGAGATAGAAGGCTAACGACGGTAAAAGGTATGCAGAGGTCTTGCTGGAGGCGCATCATAAAGTTAATGAAAGATATAACATAAAAAAAGAGGATCAGTCCGTTCGAAATGGAACGGATTGATCCTCTTTTTTTGGTCAGGCTTTACGCTCTGTCTTTTTGTTGTTCATATTTTTCGATAGCTTGCTTTACTAGCTCGCTGTCTTTAGGCTGTCCGCTAATATGCGATAAAGCGGAAGCTGCTCCTTCCGACTTGATGCGTTCCTGCAATTCTTTCGCTTCATCATCGCCTTCTGGATCGAATTCCAATGCAAAGGCGATTGTCGTAAGCAGCGCATCAGCCGATTTGCCTTGCTCCAGCAATGCTTGTGCTGGGTAGACCAATCTATCCTTAGGTCCAAGCTTACGGATCGGTCCGCGTCCCACGCGTGTCACCATATCTGAAATGTATGGGTTTTGGTAACGCTGTAGGATTTTTGCGATATAGTGGGACAGGTCATCTTCCTCGAAGCCCCACTTTTCTTGTAATAGAGAGCTTGTTTCTTGCAGCGCCTGCTTAGCTAAAGTAAGAATCTCTTCATCTTTAATAGCGTCGATGATTGTGTCGTAGCCTTTTGCGTAGCCAGCATAGGCAATGGCAGCATGACCCGTATTAACTGTCAGAAGCTTTCTTTCAATATAAGGCTCCAGATTATCAACAAAAGTGATAGCATCTATTGCTGGTAGTTCGCCCTGCCAATTCTTCTTTTCCACAACCCATTCGAAATAAGGTTCCACTTGGACTGTCAGCAAATCCTGCTGCTCCTGAATCGGAACAATCCGATCAACAGCAGCATCGCAGAATGCTGTATAGCTTTCTACATTTTCCATATCCTGTTCATCGATGTGAGAGATGACAAACTCACGCAGCTGGCTTGATCCTCGGATCATATTCTCGCATGCAATGACATGGACCGGTTTGGGCTGTTTTGCCCGTTTGACGAGTCCTTTGGCGATTACAGGCGCAACATGCGGCAGGATGGATGGGCCCACTGCAGTCGTAACAAGATCAGCTTCTGCAATTGCTTTGATGACAGCTTCTTCTTCTGTGGCGCTATTTAAACCAGTAACACCGGTTATGGTTTCGGAATGTGCTTCTTCCTGTGCATAGACGACTTCATATTGCTGCTTTTCCTTCAAAGCGGAGATGATGTCACTGTTCACATCAGCAAAAGTAACATGTACATCCGCATGAGAGAGAAGGGCGCCGATAAAGCCTCTGCCGATATTGCCGGCACCAATGTGTACGCTCTTCATTACGCATCCACCTCAGAGAACATGTCAATGATCTCCTGTTTGCTTGTTGCATTCACAAGCTTTTCAATGTTTTCCTCCTCGGAGCAAACGATAGCAATTTGCGAAAGGATATCCAAATGTTCATTGTTTTTACCGGCAATACCGAAAACGAGCTTCACTTCATTGCCATCGAATGTAACGCCTTCTGGTGCCTGGATGATAGAGATACCGGAAGCGATAACTTCGCCTTTTGCATCTTCTGTACCATGCGGAATAGCTACGAAATTACCCATATAAGTAGATGTCAATGCTTCTCGTTCGATCATTTTATCCACATACGTTTCATTAACATAGCCATTATCCACAAGAATTTGGCCGGCTTTCCGGATAGCATCTTCCTGATTCTCCAATGTCGTGTTCATCAAAATATTTGCTTCTTGTAATACTTCCATGATTACCCTCCTAAGTGATCTGTGAATTGTTGGATGTGGGCAGTGAGCAGCTGCGCCAATTCCTTGCTGAGTGCATCCTGATCCGCAGAGCGAATCATGTGCTGAATATGCTCTTCTAAAATAAGGATACTGATCTTACTGAACAGCTCGTAACAGCTCGCAGGCAAATTGTCCGGTGCAGCAAGGATGAAAAGGCGATCAGCCTCCATCACTTTGTTGTCCATCCCCTTGATCATAATAGGGGAGGATAGCGCCATCATCCAAAATGCGGGCTGCTCGATTTCTGTACTGCGGCTATGATACAAAGCCATTCTTGTATCAGGGATACCCATTCCTCCGAGCTCATCACGTTGTCGGAGAAGGGTTGCAAGCGTTCCTTGTTTCTTGATGACAGCATGATTAGCTGCACGCTGATCGATATGGGAGAACAAATCTATCTGCGATTGATATGTCTCATCGATCATAAAGTTATTCCATACAGTTCGGGTAGCCGCTGTCAATGTCTTCAATTCCTCTAATTTTGAATCGAAAGCTGAAACTGTAGGGAATGTTGCGGGTGAAGCTTTAGCGGGTGCTATATGTTTTCTTTTCTTATAAATAGTCGGAAGTTCCTGTTGGATGAATGCATCTACTCGTTTGACATCCGGTCCAGGCAGGAGTGGATTGACAAGCAAGTATTGACGGTGGAATTGGTCAAGGCTGATTGTTGAAATAAGCAAATCAAAGCTTTCCAACTCCATATCCTTCAACTCCAGAAAAGATGACAGCGACACCTGGGTGATTTCGGGAAACTCATTCTGCAGCCTGCTGGCAAGCATCTTGGAAGTGCCAATCCCGCTTGCGCAAACGACTAAGGCATGCAATCGTTGTCTGCTGCGCTGCCTTTCCCTTGCAGAAGCGAAATGCAGTGCCAGGAAGGCAACTTCTCCTTGTCCGAAACGAAAAGTAGGAAACACCGTTTCAAGAGCTTCTCGAACTGCGGCTACAACTTCTTGATAATCTTGTTCAATCTTCTCTGTAAGCGGATTGTACGTTTGAATACCTTCCCTCGCTCGGCTGATAGCCGGTTCGATATGAGCGAGCAGTCCATCAGTAAAAGTTTCGTCCTTTTCCAGCTGCGGCAGCTGTATCGAAGCAGCAACCAATTGGATGAAAGCTTGTACTTGCAGCTCAAACAGCGGATCAGAGCGATGTGTCGTTTCGTTCCGCTTTGCACCTTGGATCTGTACGGCAATATAACCGATCTCAGAAGCTGAAAACGTTACAGGGAAGGTATCTTCCAATTCCCTGCTGAGTGCCGCGGCAATCGTATATTCTTCCGTTTTTTGTAAAGATTCGAGCAGCGGGGGAGATAGTGTAACGCTCTTGGCCTGCTGTATTCTTTTGATCGTAATACTGATATAGGTGATCAGTGCAACGTAGGCATTATCCGCAATGGAATACGACAGTTTGGTCAAATGATCCATTACGTATTTTTCGACCATTGTCATACGCTGATCTTTTATGATGTTTTGAAGGAACTGATGCAAATTCTGTTCTTCATGATCATTTGTAAAAGTATAGATGGAAGCCTGATCCAGCTGTTCCATCATGAGCTGGACGAGTACCTTCCTTTTTTCGTTCTCTTCTCCATCCAGCTCAACTCCAACACCTCGACGCCTTATGATGGACAGCGAATAATCGGCTAATCTTGCTTCCAATGCATCCAAATACACGGATAAAGCCGTCTTCGATAATTGCACTTCATTTGCCAAATAAGCTACTTTAACAGGTTCGGCAGCCTCAACTAGTAGATAAAGCAAATGAAGCAGCCGCTCTTCCTGGGTCGTATCTACCTCGACCGCATCACGCAGCTGCTCTTGCAATGCTTCCATCTGTTCCCTTTCTCCTTCAATCCGGATACCGGATCCGGTAACACGCAGCAGGGACAGCTTATTCTCGGCAAGTGTCCGTTCCACTTGCTTCAATTCCCGGTGAATAGTTCGAGAGCTGACATGTAATAGCTCTGCCAGCTCTCGAATGGAGATGAATTGGTTTCTGGAACGCAGCAATTGCAGGATTATTCTTCTTTCTCTGCTGCTAACCAATTCCAAATCAATCACTCCTTGCTTATTGGTGCTTTTTAAGGTTTTCGATCAGTTCAGCGTACCGCGGACTGTTCAAGAAGTTTTCCACTGAGATATGCTCAGCGTCCGGACGTTTGTTGCGGGCACGGTCCGTCAGATTCTTCTGTGTGATGACGATATCAGCATCATTCTGGATATTGGAGATGGCTGCATTATCGACCTTGATTTCAGTCAATCCAGCATCCTTCATCTTCTTACGCAGAAGGGAAGCACCCATTGCACTTGATCCCATGCCTGCATCACAAGCGAATGTTATTTTGTTTACATTGCTGTAGTCGAAAGAATTACTGCTCGTTTCATCGTGCTGTGCTTTTGTATCAAGTGTTTCTGCAGCTTCATCTGTAGCACCGCCAGCTTGGTTGATACCGACAGCAGCAGCTGGTTTTGTACCTTTCATTTCTTTAGATTTCGCAGTTGCTTCCTCAATATTCGTTTCGGAAGCTTTACTGCTCTTCATGATGACAGCAGAGATGGCGAATGATACGGCAGCAGCACCTAGGATACCAAGTGCCAAGCCAAGGTAGTTAACTGCACTAGGATAGCTCATTAGGAAGATTGCGATAACACTACCTGGTGAAGCTGCGGCACGAAGACCTACATCCATCAAAGAGAAAATTAGTGTTCCGGTTACACCACCGCCAATTGCCGCAATAATCAATGCTGGTTTCATAAGAATGTACGGGAAGTAAATTTCATGAATACCACCGAAGAAATGGATGATCGCTGCACCTGGTGCTGATGCTCTTGCGCTTCCTTTTCCAAATATCATAAAGGCAAGCAGGATACCTAAACCTGGACCTGGGTTAGCTTCCAAAAGGAATAGAATCGATTTACCGACTTCAGCTGACTGCTCAAGACCAAGAGGTGTGAAAATACTATGGTTGATTGCGTTGTTAAGGAATAATACTTTCGCTGGTTCAATCAATACGTTGACAAGAGGAAGGAGTCCGAGTCCTACAAGCCAGTCAACACCTGATGCTAATACATTTGTTAATCCTTCAAGAAGTGGTCCTACAAAATAAATTGCTGCGATTGCCAATCCACCGCCGATGATACCGGCAGAGAAGTTATTGACAAGCATTTCGAAACCGGAACGTACTTTAGAACCGATATACTGGTCAAACAATTTGATGGCATATCCGCCGAGCGGACCCATTGCCATTGCACCAAGGAACATCGGAGTATCCGGAGAGCCTACAATTGCCCCCATGGTGACGATTGCCCCAACGACACCGCCTCGGATATCGTGGACGAGACGTCCTCCAGTAAAACCAATTAATAATGGCAGTAAATACGTGATGGACGGACTAACGATCGCAGCGATCGTTTCATTTGGAAAGTATCCATCCGGAATGAATAAAGCGGTAATAAGACCCCAAGCAATAAATGCACCGATGTTTGGCATAACCATGCTGCTCAAATATGAGCCAAACTTTTGAACACGAGCGCGGACACTGGCTTTTTCCTGTGCCATGCTTTTTCCCCCTTTTTATATGTGAAAAAATATTGTATAAAGTAGTGCTTGCTTCTATCTTACGTGGTATGTATGCGATTTCACAACAGAAACAAACACCACCTTTGTCACGTGTCTTCCTGCCAACTGTGTCTTTTGCAATGTTTTTAGCTTAGGTAAAAGGCCGCAGACTATACTGTCGAATATAAATTTGACACTTTTGTTACTGATAACCTTCTCTGCTGGAAAAGAAACGTAAAGTTTATGAAAAAGTATACAGATTTTATAATTGCATCCGATATTAATGGTAATCAAACTTTTTTAGGAGAATGGAAATATGGATAAATCATCAATCATTGGTGTTATATTGGGCTTGGTTGCAGTAGGAGTCGGTATGGTATTGAAGGGTGTGAGTCCTGCAGCACTTATTAACCCTGCTGCCATACTGATCATCATCGTAGGTACAGCAGCTTCTGTTGTACTGGCTTTTCCGGGAAATGAATTGAAACGATTCCCTAAGCTGCTTGGCGTTGTATTTAAGAATAAACAGGAATTCAATACAAAAGAGCTTGTCCGTATGTTCTCGGAATGGTCACAGATCAGCCGGAAAGAAGGATTGCTTGCATTGGAGAACAGTGCTCGTGATGTAGAAGATGATTTTCTTCGGAACGGATTGAGCATGGCTGTTGATGGAGAGTCACCAGAATATATCCGTAATGTTTTAAATGAAGAGGTTGATGCGTTGGAAGATCGTCATGCGGTTGGTGCATCTATTTTCACACAGGCCGGCACTTATGCACCATCATTAGGTGTACTGGGAGCTGTTATCGGCCTTATTGCGGCACTTGGCGACATATCAGATATCGATAAGTTAAGTCATGCTATTGCTGCTGCCTTTGTTGCAACTTTAATGGGGATATTCACAGGCTATGTCATCTGTCACCCGATCGCCAATAAATTGAAGCGGAAGACACAGCAGGAAGTACAGCATAAGCTGCTGATGGTGGAAGGTATCCTCTCCATCTTAGAAGGCGAGACACCGCGCATGCTCGAACAGAAGCTGCTTGCTTACTTGCCAAGTAAAGAAAAAGCTGAGTTTGCTGAGGCTGAGACGGAAGAGGAAGTGGCAGTATGAGCCGGAGGCGCAAGCACAAAAAGCATGAAGAACATGTGGACGAATCCTGGCTGCTCCCGTATGCCGATCTTCTGACACTTCTGCTGGCGCTTTTCATCGTCTTGTTCGCCACCAGCTCGATCGATGCGCAGAAGTTCGCCAAAATATCTGACTCCTTCAGCAGTATCTTGCATGGCGGAGAAGGTTTATTGGAATCCAATACAAGCATGACTCCAGGAAACGATACTAGTTCAACTGCTATTGATCAGAATAATGAAGAAGAAAAGAAAGAAGAGACAGCTGCATCTGAAGAGGCTGATAAAGAGAAAGCTAATGAAGCTGACTTGGAAGCAGCCGAACAGGAAGAGCTGCAAAAGATTCAGGAGAAGATAGAGACATATATCAAGGATAAAGATCTGAGTGATAAGTTCTCAACTGCGTTGACAGACGAGGGCTTGCTGCTGACTATCAACGACAATGTCTTGTTCAACTCGGGCAGCAGTGAGGTCAGTGTAAGTGATGAAGAGATCGCAAGAGAGATTTCGGATCTTCTTGTGATGGATCCGCCGCGCGAAGTAATCATCAGCGGTCATACCGATAATGTGCCGATAAGCACATCATCATACAATTCCAACTGGGAGCTTAGTGTGATGCGTTCTGTTAATTTCATGAAAGTCGTATTGGAAAACGAGGAGCTTGACCCACGCTGGTTCAGTTCAAAAGGATACGGTGAATTTAAACCGATCGCTTCAAACGATACAGCTGAAGGCAGGGAAAAGAACCGCCGAGTGGAAGTCTTGATCCTGCCTCGAAAAGCTGAGACAGAATAACAGTCCTATCAGGGCTGTTATTTTTATTATGGAATGAAAATGCTTACATAAGAATAGGGGAATAAGGTAGGATTGAGTTAGATAAATTTGTGAAATACTAGATATAAGCAGGAAAGAACGGAGGAATACGGATGATTACGAAAGAGTTGTTACCGCAGCAGGTGAGTGAAGCGGCCGAGCGCAATCGGAAGCAGGATGATGAACGTATGGATGTATGTCCTGCTGTATGCAAGGACAATAACATACCAGTGCATTATTATTTTACATTTATGCCCAGCAATGAACGGCTGCTTATTGCAGAGGACGGCAGAGTACCTGCGCAGCATGAAGTGGAGGATCTGGCTGCTCGTTACTATAGCTACATGACCAGTGTGCAGATGATTCGGAGGTTGACTTCAGATGATGGAGTTAAACTGACGGACACTCGCTATCATTCTTTTCGTCAGCTGCTTGAGGCTGTGGAGAAGAATGTGATGCGTCTTGCTACCGATATCATCCAGCAGGCATTTTCTAGATTTTTTGATCTGTTGGATACAATTCGGCAGGAGCAGGAATCAATATTGAAGCATACAGCAGAAGCCGAGAAGCTGATGAATGATACCATCAGTAAGGGAACATTCACAACTGCTGAACAGGAAGTGATGCAAGAGCATCTGAATAAGATCGTACAAGCGCAGTATACGATTGCACAGAAGAAAGAGGAGACAACAGCAAGTCAGGCGGAAGTATTTGAGTTCTTCAAAGAAGAAATGTGGCTTGATCTGAAGCTGATGACGTATTATGTAAGACTGCGAGTGCTGAGGAAGGAATTATGGAGTGAAGAAGAATCCTATATGCAAAATCCTGACAATCCAGCATTAGTGCCGGACAGTCAGGATGAGCAATTCAAAGCTTTTATCAAGCATAAGCTGCGTAATGAAAAGGAAGTATTAGCTTAAAGGTAAAGGCACAGCACGCGGTTCGCGCTTATCAAATTGGCAGATATGAGTGAATCCGCATTGTCTGGCAATTAGTGCAGCCTCTTTTATACCTGCCCCGACTGTCTCTGCTTTATGGGAATCAGAGCCAAGTGTCAGGATCTTCCCGCCTAGATCACGATATAGAGAAACGATCTGCGGTGTAGGCAGAGCCTCTTTAAGTGAGCTCCGCAAACCGGAAGTGTTGATCTCAATACCGATACCGCGCTGTATCGCTTTTTCCAAAATCGCGGCAATTTGATCTTTATGTTGTTCGAATAGATAAACATCATGCCCTTCTTGGACTGCGTACCGTTTCATCAAATCGATGTGAGCAAGTACGTCGATATCGGCATCCGAAACGAGCTTGTACATCTCTGCGAAATAGTCACCGTAAAAAGTGTCCTCATTCGCACGAAGATGTAGACGCAGCTTCTGGTTGCCGATGTTATGAACAGATCCCATGATGAAATCAAATGGAATGGAGCTGAGCTCTGATTGATACTCATCCTTCATAAGATGCGGTTCACAGAGCTCAATTCCCATTTTGATCGTTAGCTGGTTACCATAGGAATCCTGAGAGTCATTAATATCCTGCTGATATTTAGCGAAATCCATATGACCATATGTTGGCGCAGATGGATTTACGGAAAAATGCTCGGTGAAACAGATTTCTTTGATTACTTTGCTGATAGCTTGTTCACACACGTCCTGCATGACAGCTTTGGAATCGATTGAGTTATTCGTGTGATGATGGTAATCCATATACATAATCTCTAATCTGCCTTCTTTCCGTTCGTACTTTTTAGGTTATCCACATGTGGATAACAACCCCGGAATAGTATAACAAATTTATTGTATATATGCGATACCAATTATATGAAAATGCAGTGTATTATGCTTTCATCAATGACAGGATGTAAGAGAAGAAAGCATCATGATCGACATCATGAACCAATTGAATTTCTTTCCCGTTTTTATCCTCATATGTACGTCCTTGTGATGGACCATCAGCCTCTACACTGACATGAACAGGCTGCTTTTTAACTAAGGAACTATTGCCGACAGAAGCTGTTGTAAGTACATCCCACAGATAATACGTCGAGTTCGTTTCGAAATGAACGAGCGGCGGTACAGCAGCATAACTCTGACCGACAAAATCCACACCTTCATGCTTGCGGTTGCGTGCCCATTCCTCGCGGATATCCACAGTAAGAGGAACTTGATTTGTACTCTCCAGCGCTACCATATCAATTAGTATGTCACTTTTCCAAACAGTGTCCATTGCTTCTGGATCCCAGAAGGCATTCCATTCAGCTGTACCATCGTGTTCTGGTTCTTCCACATTCCCTGTTGAAAGCAATGTGCCGCCCATCCATACAAGCTTTTCGATATGCTGTTCAATAGACGGATCCATTTCCAATGCTCGTGCCAAATCAGTCAGTGGTCCGATGAAAATGAGAGTTGTTTTCTCTTCCTGAGCTTTCAATTTATCTATGATATCCAAGTGGGCAGGTTTTTCAGCAACCTTTGTACGCACCGGAAGATGTTCATTCAAAATTGGCAATGCATCAACAAAGAAAGCATGCATCCGCCAGTCTTTCGGGAACGGATTTTTACCTCGGGAAGTGGAAGCAGCAATTTCAAGTGTGTCCGGATTGCCGAAGCGATCATTGATTTTCCGGCTTGCTGACAGTGCAGGTTCCAAATAGCAATCTGCTGGAATGACGGAACAGCCGATAAGGCGCACATTCTCCATTTTCAATAAAAGATATAGCGAAATAAGATCATCGACTCCGCCATCATGATTTAAATAGACGTTTTTCATTTTATGACTCCCTTTCTTCTATGCTGTCTGACTTTCTTACTATATCATAGAAAGAGAGAGTCAATTTTGAGTATTCGCATAAAAAGGAGAGGGTTTGGATGAAGCTAGTAGCTTATAAAGTTGGCAGAGACCTTAATCCGTATCGAATCGGAAGCAGAGTAGAAGGGCGTATAATCGATTTACAGGAAGCGTACCGGCATTATTTACTGTCAGAGAACGAGATAGATTTGGCGATGACAGTCGAGAGTTTGCTGCCAGCTGATCCGAATGCTTTCTATGAAATGGGTCCGCATGCAATGAAGCGTGCATTACGTGCGGAGGCATTTGCGCTTGCGGAAGGGCTGGAGGAGGTCCAGTTTAGAACAGAAGAAATCATACTTGGACCACCTGTGCCGAAGCCTGGGAAAATTGTCTGTGTTGGTTTGAATTATAAGGATCATATCGAGGAAATGGGCCGGGAACTGCCAGATTACCCAGTTCTTTTCGGTAAATTCGCTAATGCGGTATGTGCGCATGACCAAGGTGTATACCATTCAAAGCTTACCGAAAAGCTTGATTATGAAGGAGAACTTGCGGTTGTAATCGGTAGAAGGGCGCAGGAGGTAACAGAGAGTGAGGCAATGGACTATATAGCAGGGTATACCATTGCCAATGATGTGTCCGCTCGCGACTTACAGCGCCGGACTCCGCAATTCCTTCAAGGAAAGACATTAGATCGCAGTGCCCCTATGGGTCCGCACCTTGTTACTGCGGAAGAAATCGAAGACGTATCCAATCTTTCGATCCGTACGTTTGTGAATGGGGAAAAACGACAGGATTCCAGTACAAAACATCTGATTTTCTCAGTACCTCATTTGGTTTCTTTCATCTCAGGCATCATGACATTGGAACCAGGAGATGTCATCATGACAGGGACTCCGAATGGCGTTGGCTTCGCAATGGATCCGCCGCAGTTCTTAAAAGACGGAGATGTGGTTGAGATAGAAATCGAAGGAATCGGTCAGCTTCGCAACAAGATCATTCCTAAACCATCCCGAATCTAATAGAAAAGACAGCTTCGGTTATCCGAAGCTGCCTTTTTATTTATTGCTGATTTCCACTGGCAGGCCATTACTTAGGAATACATCCCGCATTGCCTTCTTCGCTTCTTCAGCGTCCTCGCCATATATCTCCAAGCGGAAAAAATCGGATGTCAGTACACTATTGGAAAGTCCGAGCATACTTTTGGCATCTACCACTTTGTTATCCATTACTAATACAATACTTGATTTGAACTGGTTTGCAGTTTGATTGATATCTACTGCAGCGTGGATGAGTGTTTTCTTTGATCGCATATATCATTCTCCTTTGTCTAGCAGTTTAGCATACCAAATTTTACAGCAGTAGCAGAAAAGTGCAAGATGAACTTATTGGTAGCGCTTACACATTACTTGATAGCAGTATAACATATTGTATGGTGAGTGCAATGATTTTGATAAGTATATGCATGAAAGCGCACAACGGGTGCGTGCTTTCCCTATCAGAGATATTCGAAGTTCTTTTTGCTCAGGAAGAAGGAAATTTTCATCAGGATGAAACGCTCTCACATAACAGCGTAGGCAGGCCAATTTTGTCATCTCAGAATCTCCTCTATTTTCAATAAAGAAGTAACAACTTTTGCTTGCTCTTAATAGTATGCGACGTAATAAAACTAAAAGAATGCACTTGAGATAAGGAATATTCCCCTAAAAAGTAAATGTATTTACAACGTATAACACTGGGATACGGAGAGACAGCAGCAAGTGTATAATTTTCACCTTTCCTATTGAATAAAAATACATACTAAAGTATAATTACTAACTAATTCGTACTTGTTTATAGGAGGTTACGTCCGTGAAAGTCGCAATAATAGGCGGTACAGGTTATGGAGCGGTGGAATTACTAAGACTTCTGCATATACATCCATATGCAGAAGTGAAGGCGATTATCTCCCATTCTAATGCGGGAAACTCATTAACAGCATTGTATCCGCATACGGATGGTTTTGTAGAAGGAACTATGGAAACTTTTGATGTTTCGGATTTGAAAGAGCAAGTGGACTTTGCATTCTTTGCTGCTCCTCCTGGTGTGAGCAGGGATCTTCTGCCGGAGCTTGTGGGAGCTGGTATTCGATGTGTAGATTTAGCAGGGGATTTCCGTTTGAAGGATCCAGCAGTCTATAAGGAATGGTATAAGCTGGACGCGGCTTCAGCTGACCTGCTGGAAAGAGCTGTTTACGGATTGCCTGAGCTGAATAGCGAGGAGGTTGCAGGCGCTGCATTTGTAGCTAATCCGGGCTGTTACCCGACAGCCACGCTTCTCGGTCTGCTGCCGGCAGTACATAATGGTTTGATTGATCCATCTTCCATTATCGTTGATGCCAAATCAGGTCTTTCCGGAGCAGGCAAGTCATTAAGTTCTGTTACGCATTATAGTGAGATAAATGAAAATATGAAAGCTTATAAATTAGGTGCACACAAGCATATCCCGGAAATAGAACAGGTTTTGGCAGGTGTCGGCGGTACGCAGAAGCCTATTACCTTTTCCACGCAGCTTGTTCCGATGACGAGAGGGATTCTCGCTACCATTTATGCAGATCTTCAAAAGGACTTATCAGAAGCTGAATTATTGGAATCATATGAAAATTATTATCGATCACACCCATTTGTACGTATCAGACCGCAAGGAGAATGGCCGGCGACAAAGGAAGTAGCCACAAGTAATTTCTGTGATATCGGGCTGCATCTGGATAAGCGGACAAACAGGCTGACTATCGTATCGGTTATCGACAACCTGGTAAAAGGAGCGGCAGGCCAAGCTATCCAGAATATGAATATCATGCAAGGCTGGGAGCAGACTGCAGGATTGTGGATGCTGCCGGTTTATCCATAAAGGAGAGGGATCTAATGATAAAGACAGAACAGACTGCATATACAGTCATTGAAAATGGCAATATCACCAGTCCGAGCGGATTCCAGGCGGGCGGTGTCGCAATTGGCCTTCGCAAGCATGACAAGCTCGATATGGGTTGGGTCTATTCAGAAGTGCCAGCAGCTGCTGCTGGAGTATACACATTGAATTCTTTTCGGGCAGCTCCGCTTCTTGTGACAGAGGAAAGTATTAAGCAAGAGGGGAAGCTGCAGGCAATTGTAGTGAATAGCGCCAATGCAAATGCATGTACAGGAGAAGAGGGTTTGACAAATGCTTATGCGATGCGCAAAGCTTTCTCTGAGCAGCTCGGAATTCAAGTACAGCATGCGGCGGTAGCATCAACTGGACTGATTGGCGTCCAGCTGCCGATGGATAAGATAATGTCGGGTATTCATTCAATCTCAGGAGAAGGCAAGGCAGAGGATTTCGCTCAGGCTATCTTGACAACAGATACTTGCACAAAGCAAATTGCAGTCAGCGTCGAAATTGATGGTGTACCAATAACGATAGGCGGAGCTGCAAAAGGATCTGGCATGATTCATCCGAATATGGCGACTATGCTAGCCTTCGTGACAACGGATGCCGTCATTCCGGCTGATGTATTGGAGCAGCAGCTGCGGAAAACGACGGATAAATCCTACAATATGATTACGGTAGATGGAGATACGAGTACAAATGATATGGTACTTGTTCTTGCAAACGGAAAAGCAGGCAACAAGGAGCTTAATCCAAACCATCCGGAATGGGAAAAATTCTGCGGGGCCTTCCAATATGTTTCACAGGAATTGGCCAAAAAAATCGCTCGTGACGGAGAAGGCGCGACGAAGCTTGTAGAAGTTCGTGTACGTCAGGCGCAATCGGCAGAAGAGGCGCGGAAAATAGGAAAGTCGGTAGTTGCCTCCAGTCTGGTGAAAGCAGCAGTTTATGGAGCCGATCCAAATTGGGGCCGTATCATTACGGCAGCAGGTTATAGCGGTGCAGCATTTACTCCTGAAAAAATTTCGGTTTGGCTCGGAGATGTATTGGTCGTAAAGGAAGGAACACCCGCTTTATTTGATGAGTTGGAAGCTAGCGAACATTTAAAGCAGGACAATGTCGTAATCACGATCGATTTGCAGGAAGGAAACGGAGAAGCGACCGCCTGGGGCTGTGATTTGTCATATGATTACGTCAAAATCAATGCTTCTTACCGGACATGAAGGGGGCGGCGAAATGAATTATCTTATTATAAAATGCGGCGGCAGTATAATCGATAAGCTGCCGGATAATTTCTATGATAATATCGCTGCTATTCAAAAGCAGGGTGATTGGAAGCCTGTCATTGTCCATGGTGGCGGCAAGCTGATCAATGAGCTGCTGGAACAAACAGGTGTGAAGCCGGAATTCGTCGATGGTTTAAGGGTGACAACCGAAGAGGTGCTGGATGTTGTCGAGATGGCGCTCAGCGGAGCAGTGAACAAGTTCCTGGTCCGCAAGCTGATGAGCAGAACAGATGCTTATGGGGTCAGCGGACTGGATGGTAAGCTGCTTTACGCGGAACCTGTTGCGAATGCAGATAAACTCGGACTTGTCGGTACTGTCACAGAAGTAAATACGGCGCTTATCGAGCAAATTGTCTCTCAAGACAACATCCCGGTCATATCACCGCTCGCTGGAGGTGAGGGCAATTCCAGATTCAATATAAATGCCGATTTAGCGGCATCAGCCATCGCACGGGCGTTGAATGCGGAGCTGTGCTTCATAAGTGACATTCCGGGCATTTATCGGCAAGTGAATGGTCAAAAACAGATGCTCACAAATGTAACAGACAGTGAATTGAACCAAATGATAGCGGAAGGGTTCATCAAGGATGGTATGATCCCGAAGGTGCGGGCAGCGCTGGAAGCATTGGAGCATGGAGCAGGAAAGGTTACGATCGTCAACGGACTGGCTGATGACAGTTTGCTGCAGTTAGTGGAAGGTAAAGTCGCAGGTACTACCATAACATTATCGGAGGAGGCTCATCATGTCTGAAACGAATGCAGCAGTATCATCTGTGATGCCAACGTATAGCAGATTTCCGATCTCTATTGCAAAAGGAGAAGGAAGCTATGTCTGGGATGCTGACGGTAAGCAATACCTTGATTATACTGCAGGAATTGCTACTTGTAATTTAGGTCACGCCCCCGCAGCAGTAAAGGAAGCTGTCAAGGAACAGCTGGACACCATTTGGCACTGTTCCAATCTATACCATATTCCGATTCAAGAGCAGTTGGCGGAGCTTTTGACTGGTCATACATTCGCTGATCAAGTATTCTTCGCCAATAGCGGGGCAGAGGCAAATGAAGCCGCAATCAAGCTGGCGCGCAGCTACGCTCAGAAAGTGAGAGGGACAAATGCCTATGAGGTGGTCACATTCAGTCAGTCGTTTCACGGCCGGACATTAGCGACGCTGGCTGCAACAGGTCAGGAAAAGATACAAAAGCATTTCGCACCGCTGACAAAAGGCTTCCGGCATCTTCCTTATAATGATGTGGAAGCACTTGATGAGCTGATCGGTCCGGATACATGCGGCGTATTATTGGAGCTTGTCCAAGGGGAAGGCGGTGTCATCCCGGCTGATCCTGCTTGGGTAAAGGAAGTGGAGCGCCTTTGTAAGGAGCACGATGTACTGTTTATGCTGGATGAAGTACAAACTGGAGTCGGTCGAACCGGCACCCTTTATGCTTATGAGCAGTACGAGCTGAAACCAGATGTGCTGACAACGGCAAAAGGATTGGGTTCAGGTATCCCGATCGGGGCAATGATCGCGACGGGCAAAGCTGCTGCGGCATTTGAAGCAGGCAGTCATGGCAGCACCTTCGGAGGTAATCCGGTGGCTGCGGCAGCGGGCAAATCAACACTGGAAGTAATCACGAATCCTCAATTTTTGATTGAAGTTCAAGAGACAGCTGACTATTTCCGTAGTGAACTGGAAGGAATCGCAGCAGCATCACGTGCATTCACTGATGTACGGGGAAAAGGATTGCTGCTTGGTCTCGGTACAACAGGAAAAGCGATTGACCTCGTCAATCAGGCTCGAGATCTCGGTTTGCTCGTGCTAGTAGCTGGAGAGAGCGTACTACGGATATTGCCGCCGCTCAATACAAATAAAGCGGAAGTTGATTTCTGCATCGAAACACTGAAACAGATTGCGGGTGAATAAAGCTGTTCTTCGCTCATACAATACATACGATTCCAATCATTTGGGATCGTATTTTTTTGTCACAATTCTCTGTTGTAGAAACAAGATACAATCGTTAAGATAGAAGAATATTAGGAGGTTAGTCATGGCCGCACATTATCTAGAAAAAATCAAAACTTTCCAGCAGAAGAACGAAAACAGATATAGAATCGTCATTTCCTGTCCTGATCAGCCGGGGATTGTTGCAGCAGTTTCCGAGTTTCTTTTTAATCAGCAAGCAAATATTATGGAATCAAATCAATACACAACGGATCCAGATGGAGGGAGCTTCTTCCTTCGGATCGAATTCGAGTGTCAGCAAGATGGCGACACACAGCAGCTGCTGGAGCAAGGCTTCCAGCACATAGCAGCCCATTTTAAGATGGAGTGGCAGCTAGTGCGCGTACGGGATATGAAGAAATTGGCACTCTTCGTCTCCAAGGAGCTGCATTGCTTGCAGGAGATACTTTGGGAATATCAGAGTGGAAATCTCATGGCTGATCTCTCGGTTATTGTGAGTAATCATGAAGACGCAAGGGAACTAGCGGAATCCTACAATATTCCTTTCCATCACATTCCAGCAAACAAAGATATCCGTCTGCAAGCAGAGCGTCAGCAGCTTGACTTATTGGAACAATACAACATCGATACAGTCATTCTCGCAAGGTACATGCAGATACTCACACCTGGATTCCTGGAGAATTTTAAAAATAAGATTATCAATATTCATCATAGCTTCCTGCCGGCTTTTATCGGTGCCAAGCCTTATGAACGCGCATATGAACGCGGAGTGAAATTGATTGGTGCAACAAGCCATTACGTGACTTCCGACTTGGATGAAGGCCCAATCATCGAACAAGATATACATCGGGTCAATCATAAGGATAAAGCGGAAGATTTGAAACGTGTCGGACGTCTTGTCGAGCGCAGTGTATTAATGCGGGCGATTAAATGGCATATAGATGACCGGGTAATCGTATTCGGCAATAAAACGATTGTATTTTAAGGGGGACTAGCTATGTCGCAACAGCCAAAGATAACCGTGATCGGCAGTCTCAATATGGATTTGACAGTAACTTCAGCTAAACGTCCTGCAGCAGGGGAAACGATACTTGGTGAACGTTTTGAGACGTTTCCTGGCGGTAAGGGTGCCAATCAAGCTGTAGCGGCAGCGCGTCTGGGAGCAGACGTTACGATGATCGGCATGGTCGGCCAGGACCCTTTCGGGGATGAATTAATGCAAGTCCTTCGGCAGGAAGGAGTAAAAACAGAGCACATTGGAAGAGCTGACACATCATCTGGTGTAGCTGTCATCCAAGTAGTGGATGGAGATAACAGCATTACAGTCATTCCAGGAGCCAACTTTAAGCTTATGCCGGATTATATAGAGGAAAAAAGGGATGTCATCCAAAACAGTGAGATCGTCCTTATCCAGCTAGAGATTCCACTAGAGACAGTAGCAGCTGCTGCAAAGTGCTGTGAAGAGGCAAACGTGCCTTACATATTGAATCCAGCTCCAGCGCAGCCGCTTCCTTATGAAATTATCAACCAGGCTGCTTACATTACGCCGAATGAGTCAGAAGCGGCAATCCTATTTGAAGATACGGATAAAGCATTACAGGAATTCCCCGACAAGCTTGTCATTACAAAGGGTGAGGAAGGCGTTGTCTACAGTGGCGGTCATGTGGCAGCATTCCCTGTCTCAGCAGTAGACACAACAGGTGCGGGCGATACATTCAATGCAGCACTTGGACTGATGCTGGCAAGCGGCAGCCCGTTGGCGGAAGCATGCAGCTATGCAAATGCAGCTGCTGCCTTACAGATCGGATCACACGGCGCACAGGCAGGAATGCCGACTGATGCAGAAGTCATCGCCTTCATGAGACAAAAAGAAGAAAATCCTTTATAATAAGAATCGCTTGTGTAAAAGTTTGCAAGGAGGAATACAAATGGCAGGAAGAAATCCTGAAGAAATGACAGACGTAACATTGCTTGGCAACCAAAACAATGTTTACGACTTCGATTACAAACCTGAGGTTCTCGAAACCTTTGATAATAAACACACATACCGTGACTATTTCGTGAAATTCAACTGTCCGGAATTCACGACGCTGTGCCCGATTACAAACCAGCCGGATTTCGGTACGGTTTACATCAGCTACATTCCTGATGAAAAGATGGTGGAAAGCAAATCACTGAAGCTGTATCTTTTCAGCTTCCGTAACCATGGTGATTTCCATGAAGACTGCATCAACATCATCCTGAACGACCTGAAAGAACTGATGAACCCACGCTATATCGAAGTATGGGGCAAGTTCACACCGCGCGGCGGCATCTCCATCGATCCATACGTCAACTACGGCCGTCCAGGCACGAAGTATGAGCAAATGGCTGATCATCGCATGATGAACCATGATATGTATCCGGAGAAAGTGGATAATAGATAAAGTGAAATAAAAGAAAAGAAAAGACATCTCTTGAAAGAGGTGTCTTTTCTTTTTCCTGAAAAAGTAAAAGGGGTATATTGTTTGATGGGAATCACCGTTAATCAATAGTAAATATAGTGATTGTTTATAAACCAGAGTTACTGTTATTGTTGCTATTTGAGTGGTTCTTCGCGTCAATCTTGGCTTCTTCTATACTTTTTCGATAATTATCCATTGGTACATTTTTTTGATTTCTTGTTACAAATAATGCAATCAGTATAACAAGAGCAAGGATGCCGAATAGTATTATAAATATCATAGTAGGACACCTCTTCTTCTAGTCTGAAAAAAGGATACAGACTATATTATATAATGTATGCTTGAAAACACTACTACGATGAAGAAAAAAATTGTTAATAACCGAAAAAAGCTAGTGAAGCCCAAAAGGGGAGCTGCACTAGCTTTTTCTTTTATTCCGTTTCTGCTACTTTCACTAACTGCTTCCCAAGATTCTCACCCTTAAACAGTCCAAGAAAAGCATCAGGCACATTCTCGAAACCTTCTACAATATTTTCTTCAAAGGTAAGCTTGTCTTGGCTGAACCATTCGGACAGCTGTATCTTTCCTTCAGCATAGCGGTCGCTGTAATCACCTACGATGAAGCCTTGCATTTTGGCTTTGGATTTGACGAGATAGCCGTGGACGCGAGGTCCTTGGTCTTCTTTTTTATTATAAGAAGAAATGCTGCCGCAAAGAGGGATACGTGCGTGCGCGTTGAGCAGTGGGTAAACTGCGTCGGATACGGGTCCGCCTACGTTGTCAAAGTAGACATCCACACCATCCGGACACGCTTTTTCCAATGCTTCTGCTATATTGTCTTCCTTATAGTTGATTACTTCATCCGCACCGAGCGTGTTTTTTACATAGTCAAGTTTCTTCGGGGAGCCTGCGATGCCGACAACGCGCGCACCGAGAATTTTAGCGATTTGGACAACGGTGGAACCAACCGCGCCGGCTGCACCCGATACGACGACTGTTTCACCGGATTTCGGTTCGCCAATATCAGTCAACCCGAAATATGCGGTTAAACCTGGCATACCCATCACACCTAATGCAGTGGAAATCGGTCCGAGCTCTGGATCTACCTTTTGCAGATTTTCAGAATTCGCTGCGTTGTAACGAGCCCATGGCAGGTTGCCGAGTACATAATCACCTTTTTGGAATTGAGCGGATTTGGAATCCGTCACTTGGCCGACGATGCCTCCTGAGATGGGAGCATCCAGTTCATATGGCGGGACATAGGATTTCGTATCGTTCATTCTTCCGCGCATATACGGATCCACGCTGATGTAGATGCTCTTGATGAGCACCTGTCCATCTTCAAGTTCAGGAATTTCTGTTTCGACAAAGCGGAAGTTCTCTTCTGTTGGTGTGCCTTCCGGACGTTTAGCCAATTGAATTTCTTCGTTTTTCGCCATGTGCTATCATCTCCTCTTAGGTAATAGGGCAATTGTAAGACGGGAAAACTGCGCATACAACTCTTTTGCTTATGGAGTTTCATGGATGTAGCAGGGGGAATAGTATGTTTATAAAACACGCAAAGGAGTTTTTAGCATGCCATGGACGATGGAGGATTATCCTGCTTCGCTTAAGAATCTGGACAAGCCGATAAAAAAGAAAGCGATAGAAATAGCCAATGCGATGGTGGATGAAGGCTACGACGAAGGCAGGGCTATTCCCATTGCGACCAATCAGGCCAAAGAGTGGAAGTCGAATGCTTCTGAAAAGGAAGTGAAGGACTTCTTGAAGAATGATGATCCGACAAAACGTGACTCAAATGCCTCACATAGTAATCCGGATTTGATCGATAATGCTGAGGAAGTTGTTCCGCATGAGGATGGCTGGGCAGTGCAATCTAAAGGTTCAAAACGGCCGTCGCAGGTCTTCGATAACAAACAGGACGCAATCAAACGAGCGAAAGAGATTGCGGATAATAAAGGAACAGAAACGATTATCCATAAAAAAGATGGTTCTGTTCAGAAGCGTTCTTAAAGGGAGAGCTGTATCACTTATGATGCAGCTCTTTTTGTATGTCCGCTTTTCCTGCTTGTCAGGATAATGCTTTATTTATTCTTAGAAAAGCTTATAATGGGGAAAGCAAGACCATATTGAAGAAAAGGTGGATCATTTCCATGAGAGGGTTAACCAAATGCATAGCGGCTTGTTTCACAGTTGCTTTGATGTTCAGCTTTGCCTTTTCCGATGTTGTATCCGCGAGTACAGGAAAGAACACGGATAGTATCAATGAAAAATTCGGCTTGCCGATTGTCGTAGTTGGAGATTCATTATCAGAAGCACAAAAAGAACAAGTCAGAGAAGACCTTGGTGTCACAAATACGGATAATATAGAAGAAATTCCGGTTACAGCCGATGATATCGTGAAATACATAAATGGAGATGCAAATTCCAGAATGTATTCCTCGGCGATGATCACAAGAGAAGACGAGGGTCATGGGCTGGATGTCCAAATCGTCACACCTGACAATATCACACAGGTAACAGTGGATATGTATAAAAATGCGCTGCTGACAGCTGGTATTGAGGATGCAACAGTAGATGTAGCTTCCCCGGTTAAGGTTAGCGGACATTCCGCTTTGACAGGCATCTACAAGGCGTACGATACAGCCGATGGGAACCTGGATACGGAGCGGACAGAGGTAGCTAATGAAGAGCTTGATCTGGCTACAGATCTTGCGCAAAAAGAAGGCTTGGATAACGAAAAGGTTACCCAGCTCTTAACAGATATCAAGCAAGAAATCGCAGAGCAGAATCCTGCAACACGGGAAGATGTGGAGCAGATCGTAACGGATCAGCTGAGCAAGCTGGAAATCAGCCTTAGCGATGAAGACCGTCAGCTGCTTATCGATCTATTCGATAAGATGCGTGAGCTGGACATCAATTTCGATGGCGTGAAATCACAGCTTGATGACATCGCTACTACAATCCAGGATAAGATCGATGAAGTGGCTGGAAATGATGGTTTCTGGCAAAGTGTGAAGGATTTCTTCAAGTCGATAGGTGACTTTTTCAAAAATCTGTTTTAGACTTCGTAATTAAATCTGTTTAAATAGGAGAGATACGAATGCGTAACATCATCCAAACTGACAAAGCACCACAAGCAATCGGACCTTATTCTCAAGCGGTGGAAACTGCAGGGACGGTTTATATTTCTGGTCAGATCCCATTGGATCCGGCAACAGGAGAGATGGCAGGGACGATTGAGGAACAGACAGATCAGGTAATGAAGAATCTGTCCGCTATTTTGGAAGAAGCAGGATTGTCATTTGATCAAGTCGTGAAGACAACAATCTTCCTTACATCCTTAGATGATTTTGCAGCGGTGAATGAAGTATACGGGCGTCATCTGTCCGAGCCATACCCGGCACGTGCAACAGTAGAGATTTCCAAACTACCTAAAGGTGCGAATGTTGAAATCGAAGCGATTGCCGTACGAAGCTTTAATATGTAAGAAAAAAAGATTGCCGATTTGTTCGGCAATCTTTTTTTAAATGGAAGAAGTTCGTGTTTGTGCACGAGCATTCCGGATATGGGCAGTGAGCAAGGTAATGCCGCAGATGATGAGCAGCGCACTTGTCATGTAGAATACAGCTGAGAATCCGAAGTATCCAGCCATCATCCCGCCAAGTATCGGACCGATGAAGTTTCCGAGGAAGCGGAGGCTGTTATTATATCCGAGTACTTCTCCTTGCATCGTAAGCGGAGCAGCTTGCCTGATATAGGCGACGCGTAAAGGAATGATGCCGCCTATCGCCATACCGAGGAGCAGGCGGATAGCAGCGAGTTCCCATACGGAGCCGACCAGTGCGCCGGGTATATAAACGATACCAGCTGCAAAAATAAGCCCAATCAGAATCTTCACATATCCGATACGGTCGCCAAGCTTCCCCCAAGTCCTTGTCATGAGCAGATTGCCAAGGCCAGCCGCTGAAAAGGCGATACCAGAGTAGAATGCGATATTCTCAGGTCCGTGCAGTTCTTGCACATACAAGGATAAAATAGGCTGTACACTGAAATTGGCAATTTGAATCAATGAACTTAAGATGAGTACGACCAATAAAATCGGGTCCCGCAGAATATGTGCGAGCACTTCCTTAGAGGTATAGTGTGACTTTTCGCCTTTTTGAATCTTGACCGGATATTCCTTTGTTCCGAAGGTGACCAAGAGAGCAGAGGTGAAGACACTTATCGATACGAGCAGGAACGTACCGTGGAAGCCGATACTGTCTGCGAGTATGCCGCCAATCATTGGTCCGAAAAGCATACCGGTGATGCTTCCGGTCTGTAAGGTGCCTAGCACACGTCCAGCAATGTGGCTGGGCGTCTGAGTCGAGATGAATGCTTGAGATATACCGATGAAGCCTGTAAAGATCCCCATGAACACACGAAGCATGAATAGCTGCCATACATTTTCGGTGAATCCGAGCAGGAGAATGGAAACCCCCATGCCGAAGGAAGATATAATCAGGATCAGCTTTCGTCCATACCGATCGCCGATTTTACCCCAGAATGGCGAACAGATGAATGCGGTAACAAAAGTTACGCCGAAAATGATACCTGACCAGCTCTGAACCTCCCGTTCAGATAATGTGCCGAATGATGAAATATATAAGGATAGAAATGGCATGATCATACTCAGGCTTGCCGAGATGAAGAAGTTCGCGAACCACATGATAAACAGATTACGCTTTGCGAGCTGTTCGTCCGTCATGAATGAAAAACACTTCTTTCGCGTTAATATTTCGATTCCCTAACTAATTATACACACGAATAGAAAGGATATGCAAAAGGATAGCTTGGAAATGACAGGATAGAGAAAAATTGCAGGGGAACAATGAACATGATAAAATAGAGGATGTTCTGCTAATATAACATAATTTAGCAAACCATTTAAAATTATACATCATTTATATATAAATGTCAATTGTTTTGGAGGGACGCCGCTATGACCGAAGATGAAAAGGATTTGAAGGACGAACAAGCCCGTGTGGCCCGTGTCCAGGAGACGATCGAAAAGAAGCGTGAAAAAACGGCAGGCATGATACAAGGTCTGCGGGAGAAAGTAATTGATCTTCGGAAAAACTTCTGGGAGGATGTGACCGTAAACCTGGATGAACCGGATGATGTGAACGAAACACAAGCCAGCTTGAAGCAGCAAGCAGAGCTTCTAGGGGAGCGGGAACGAACGCATCAGCAGATTCACAATGAAGTGAAGACGCTGGATCGGCTGCAGCGCAACCCTTATTTTGGTCGTATCGACTTCCGGGAAGAGGGTGCTGATCAAGACGAAGAAATCTATGTAGGCTTAGCGAGTCTGATGGATGAGAAGGAAGAGGATTTCCTTATTTATGATTGGCGTGCACCAATCTCCAGTATGTACTATGACTTCTCTCCTGGTGGTGCTTCGTATGAAACGATAGAAGGCAAGATTCAGGGTGATATGACACTCAAACGTCAATTCATCATCCGGAATGGCAAGCTTGTAGCCTTGTTCGATACTGGAGTGACGATAGGAGACAGTCTGCTGCAGTATGTTTTGGGCGGTAATGCCAGTACAGAGATGAAAAGTATTGTTGCCACGATTCAAAAGGAACAAAATCAAATCATCCGTAATGAATCAGCAGCTAATCTGATCGTACAAGGTGCGGCAGGCAGCGGGAAAACATCAGCAGCACTGCAGCGTGTTGCTTACCTGCTATACCATTATCGTGACCGCATTACGGCTGAGAATATTGTACTGCTGTCGCCGAACCCGCTGTTCAATAGCTATGTTTCCAATGTCCTGCCGGAGCTTGGCGAAGATAATATGAGGCAAGCCACCTTCTATGCCCATATGGATGCCCAGCTGGAAGGCAGAGAAACGATCGAAACACCATTTGAACAGATGGAGTATATGCTGCTTGCTTCCAGTGAGGAAAAAGAGCAGCGGCTGGCTGGAATCCAGTATAAAGCAAGCCTTGATTTTAAACAGTATATCGATGACAAGCTGGATGAATTCAAGCGCGCCGGCCTTATATTCAAGGACGTCAGCTTCCGCAAGCAGCGTATAGTGAGCAAACAGGAGATTCAATCTTATTTCTACAGCCTATCCAACACTTTGCCGATTTCGAACCGAGCAGAGCTGACGGCAGCTTGGATCGTAGAAAAGCTGCAGCTTTGGGGTGATTGGGAGACAAGGAAAGATTGGGTCCGGGAAGAAGTGGAGCTGATGGAGAAGGAAGACTATGTCGAGGCCTTTTCCGAGCTTCAAAAGAAAGACCGCACAGAAACAGATGATTTTGAGGAAAACAAACAGGAAGAAGAAATCCTTCGCAAATGGGTTGTAGAACGAAAGCTTCGCCCGTTGATCAAGAAAGTGCGCAAGCATGCCTTCATCAATGTGAAAAAATCCTATTTACGTATGCTGACAGCTGAAAGACGTCCGGAAATGCCAGCATCATGGACGGAACTATATGAAACAACCAAGCAAAATCTCATCCGCAAGTACATGAGCTGGGAAGATGTGACGCCGTTTGTCTATTTCCGTGATAAAGTGCTTGGTGACCGTTCGGATAAAACCATCCGTTATGTGCTTATTGATGAAGCACAGGATTATTCTGCTTTCCAATTCGCTTACTTACAGCAGGCGTTCCCTAATGCTAGGATGACATTGCTTGGGGATATCAATCAGGCCATTCAGGCGCATGCGCTGACAGGGGAGAATGTGCTTTCCGGTAACACAGTTGACAGCCATCGGATCGAGCTATGGCGCAGCTACCGTTCAACGAGGCAGATTGTTGATTTTACAAAGGAGCTTTTGGATCATGCAAAGCGAATCCAGCCATTCAACCGTGATGGAGATCTTCCGACGCTGACGAAAACAGCTGATGATACAGAGAGACGGAAGCTGGTCTTGGTGAAAATCCACTCCTTGAAGGAAGCAGGTTATGAGACGATTGCTGTTATCGCCAAAACTAGTAAAGAAAGCAAAGAAGCGCATAACTGGATCAAGGATGAAATGGAAGCAGATTTGATTACAGAGACAACTTCCCAGTATAAAAAAGGGTTATCGGTCATTCCTGCATATTTAGCCAAAGGTATCGAATTCGATGCTGTCATTCTGTACGATGTCTCAGATGAGGCGTATGGCCATGAATCAGAACGTACCTTGCTTTATACAGCATGTACACGCGCGATGCATGAATTGCATATGTACAGCATTGGTAACTTGAGTCCGTTTATTGAAGCAGCAGATGCAGCTACTTATACAAGCAATTAAAAAAACAGGAATCCACGAAGGATTCCTGTTTTTATTTATTTACCATAGACCAATCAGTTTCCACCAAAGTCCGCCGATACCGATCCAGACGACAAGATGGATGATGGAGATGAGGAAGCCAAGTCCCCACCATTTTTGCTGAGTGACGAAGCCTGCTCCGAAGAATACAGGTGCAGGACCGCTGCCGTAGTGTGTCAAACAGCCGAACAAGTTGCTGAAGAAAGCTAACAGTAGGGCTGACAATAATGGCGGCGCGCCGGCAGCCACAACTACTGAAAGAAAGGCTGCGTACATAGCGCTGACGTGTGCTGTGTTACTCGCAAAGAAATAGTGGGAGTAGAAGTACACGATAGCTAATATGAGCAAAGCGACAGGCCAGGAAAGTGTACTTACGACATTTCCCATAATGTCACTGAACCAAGGGACAAGGCCAAGTTCGTTCAAGTAATTTGCCATCATGACAAGTACAGCGAACCATACAAGTGTGTCCCATGCACCTTGTTCCTGCTTGATATCAGACCAAGTCAAAACTTCAGTCAGCAATAGTACGACTAGTCCGATGAAAGCTGCAGTCGTAGAGCCGATTCCGAAGCTCTCACCAAAGATCCACAATACGAGCAGCAATAAGAATACGCCGATCATATACCATTCAGAACGCTTCAGTTTACCCATGCTTTGCAATTTTTCTGTTGCCATTTCAGTCGCCTTCGGTGTCTCCTTGATTTCAGGAGGATACAGCTTGAAGATGACGAATGGAATAACGATCAAACTGATGATACCAGGAACGATGGAAGCGAGAATCCAGCTGCCCCAAGAGATGGATTGGCCAGTGACGCTCTCTGCAGCACTAGCTGCCAATGGGTTTGCTGCCATTGCTGTCAGAAACATTGCGGAAGTAATCCCGTTTCCCTGATAGGAAGCAAAAGTCAGGAAGGAACCGATTTTGCGCTCCGTACCATCACCGCTTTTAGAGCCATATGAGTTTGATAACGACTGGATGATCGGGAAAATGATACCGCCGGCACGAGCTGTATTGGATGGCATAGCCGGTGACAGAATCAAGTCACTGCCAATCAACGAGTAAGACAAGCCTAAAGTCTTCTTACCGAATAGACGTACGAACAAATAGGCAATTCTGGATCCGAGGCCGGTTTTGATGAAACCTCTGGAAATAAAGAATGCAATGACGATGAGCCAGATTGTACTGTTCTGGAAGCCGCTCAGCGCTTCTTCTAATCCAAGTGTCTTCGTCAAAACGATAGCCGTCAGCGAAAGGATGGCGACACTGCCCATTGGCATCGGTTTAATGATCAGACCGATGATCGTAGCAACGAAGATAGCGAATAAATGCCATGCTTCTGCTTTAACACCATCTGGTGAAGGGACGAACCAAAGAATTACGCCGATCAATACAGTGATCAGGAGCGGAATCCACTTGACCTCCCGTTTTGGTTTGTTAGATGAATCAGCCATGATGAAGACTCCTTTTAAAAGTAATTAAATTAATAAAACCATAATTATATTAGCATAAAAATATTGATATGAAAGTATTCTGACCAGTCATAGCATGCCTTTATCTGATTTAAAAAATTTAATAAATTGATCAGATGATAATGATTATAATTTGGTGAAAATATGCAAAAAAATTACTTCACACAAATTAAGTATCTCAGAGCTTGATACCCTGTGCCTCTTGTTAATATGCCAATGTTAATTAAAAAAATAAATGAGAATAAAAAAAGAATCCGAAAAAATTCGGATTCTTTGTCTGATTCGTCTCAATCTCTTGCTAAAAGTGCATAAACGGCAGCGACATCCTGTTTGCCATAACCATTTTTCTTCGCTAATGCATACAGTTCTTTCACACTGTTTGTCATTGGAAGAGGAGCGCCTGCTTCATAAGCTGTTTCGGAAATCTGCTGCAAGTCCTTGTAAGCATGCTCCAGAGGGAATTGCGGTTCAAAGTTCTGCTGGAGAATCGTATCCCTTTTGCCTGCTTGAATATCGCTTGTAACAGGAAGGGCAAGCAATACATCCATCAGATGCTCTTTATCAAGGCCGACTGCTTCGCCGAAGCTGATTGCTTCAGATAGACCAGTCAAGGATTGAACAAGCAGCATATTCACTGCCAGCTTAGTAGCTGAGCCATTCCCATTGGCGCCCATATGCTGGATGCTTTGTCCCATTTTCTCAAGCAGAGGAGTGACCTCCTTGACATCTTGGTCGTCTCCGCCGACAAGGAAGTGCAGTTTACCTTGCTGTGCCGGTGCCTTTGAACCAGATACAGGAGCATCAACAAAACGGATATGGTGCGCACGAGCGGCTTCTGCCATCTCTTTTGTGAACGCTGGCTTAACAGTACTGACATCCACCCATAAACTGTTTTCCTGCATCCCGCTGAAAAGCCCATCTTCTCCGTAAGCAACTGCTTGAACAGCTGCAGGATCTGTCAGCATCGTAAATACGATATCAGCTTGTTCTCCGACTTTCCGGGGGGAATCTGCCCAGACAGCACCTTTGTCCAATAGTGCTTGAGCTTTTTCTTTTGTACGATTATAGACAACTAACTGTTCGCCCTTTTCGAGCAGATTAGCTGCCATGTTTTGACCCATGATTCCTAATCCGATAAATCCAATCATATGAGCACCATCCTTTTTATTCAGTCAATTCTAGCATACAGAAAAACGGATTGTTTTTAAAAGTCTTTCGCACAGGATATGATACAAAGAAGGAGTGGATAGTATGAAGCTTAGTATATTGGATCAATCCCGAATCAAAGAAGACGGTAATGCAACAGAGGCATTGGAGGAAACAGTGCGGCTGGCCGAACTTGCAGATCAACTTGGCTATGTGCGTTTCTGGGTGTCCGAGCATCACGCCGGCAGCCTCGCCCATAGCAGTCCAGAGCTTCTGATGGGGCATCTTGCTGCTAAAACATCCCGTATCCGTATCGGCTCAGGCGGTGTTATGCTGCCTCATTATAGTGCGTATAAAGTTGCTGAAAATGCAAGATTGCTCGAAGCGCTTCATCCAGGAAGAATCGACCTTGGTATCGGGCGTGCGCCAGGAGGAATGCCGGCAGCGAAAAGAGCGCTGCAAGAGCATAGAGCTGTGCCGGAGGATTGGTATGATCGGCAGATACGCGATTTGCTTCATTATTTGAATATAAGAAAAGAAGAAAAGCATCGGTTCGGGGACTTGGTAGCGATGCCGAGCATTGGCACCGCCCCATCTGTCTGGCTGCTGGGCGGCAGCGCTGGCAGTGCAGGTCTTGCTGCATATCATGGAATCGGATTCGCTTATGCCCAATTCATACGGGGAGACAAGGATGCGGCAGTGCTGGATGTGTATCAGAAATCCTTCCGGAAAGGGAAGCAGCAGCCGCAAATGATGGTCAGTCTGTTTTTGTTCTGTGCAGAGACGACAGAAGCTGCAGAAGCACTGGCAAAGAGCCATGAGGTTGCATCGCTGCTTCAGGAACAAGGAAGGCCCGTCAAAGGGATGCTGCGTCCGGATACAGCAGCAGATTATAAAATGTCTCCTTATGAAAAGGAGCGTCTTGAGGACAATCGTCCAACCATGGTAATCGGAACACCAGCTGAGGTGCTGCAGCAGCTTGGAGAGCTGGAAGACTACTACGGCGGGGAGATTGAGTTCATGCTCACCAGTCCTGTTTATGAAGAAAAAGCAAGACAGGATGGGTTCCGCCTTTTGATGGAGGCGTACATGCAGCAGGCATAGCAGTTGTTCTGTTTGAATCTGACACTGCAAATCTGGTATAGTAGGAAGTACAATTCATAAGAAATCTTATAACGAGTGGCGGAGGGAAAGGCCCGATGAAGCCCGGCAACCCACTGCAGGAGGGCAGTCCTGCAGGAAGGTGCTACGACCTGCAGCGAAAAGCTGCGTGATAAGATGACGACGGCTGCAATACAGAGCTTCTTCCTCATCGAAGAAGCTTTTTTAGTAGAATCGATGTGTCGTTCGGTAGGATTTCCTATGTGCAAAAGGAGTAATAACAATGAAATATGCATACTGGCAGCCAGTTTCAAGCAGCTGGCTGCGTCATGTGGAGGATGGTGGACCGCTAAGTTTGTCAGATGTGCAGGAAACGGCGCATCTGGCGGAGGATTTAGGGTTCGATGCCGTCTTTCTTCCAGATACCTACCTATACCAAGGGAAAAATGCCGATCAGCAGCTTAACTTTTGGGAAGCAGCTGGTGCTATTGCGGAAGCAACCGATAGACTGCACATCATGGCAGCAGTCCGGCCGAGCATTGATCAGCCCGTGGAAGCCGCGAGACAAGCAGTAATGATTGATCAGGTAAGTAATAGCCGTTTTTCCTTGGCAGTTGTTTCTTTCTTGCGCGAAGAGGAACAAAAGCGCCAAGATGGCGATATAGCGGGATCAGAGGATTTCTATATGCAAACCGAGGAATTTTTCGAAGTGCTGCGCGGAGTTTGGACAGCTGGCAATTACACCTATGATGGTTTGTACTATCAAGTTCAGCACGTCGATTATTTACCAGCTGGCAAGAGCAAAGAGATCTCGCCATTATACGCAGGCGGCGAGAGTGACTATTTACGACAGACAATTGCCGAGACATGCGATGCCTATGTAATGAAGGGCGGTACTGTACAGGAAGTGGCCAGTATGATCGCTGATATGCAGATCCGCCGTGAAGCAGCCGGCAAGTCTCCGTTTACCGAATTCGGCATGACAGCTTATGTCATTTGCCGCGAAACGGAGGAAGAAGCTTACCAGGAATGGGAAAGAATTACCGGTGCGGATTACGAATCATATGTAACAGAGGAAGAGCTGGCACAAAAAAGCAAGATCAGCGATGATGCTGTTTCTGCAAGGGGCTTGCGGCCGCATCTGGTTGGGACGCCGATGCAAATTGCGCAGCGGATACTTGCCTACGAGCATGCCGGCGTCAGTCTTCTGCTGCTTCAATTTTCGCCGCACAAGCAGGAAATGGAACGTTTTACCAAGGAAATCATGCCATTAGTCGAGGAAATGCGCGATAACTCGATCTGATTGGAAATATACGGTAGACAAGCCTGGCGATATCGCTTACATTAGAAAAAAAGGAATAAGTATGGGGGCAAAACATGGAGCTATTGACGATTTTCGATGAGCAGCATCGGGAGCTTGGGGTGAAGGAAAGAGAGGAAGTCCATCGTGATGGAGACTGGCATGAGACTTTTCACTGCTGGTTCGTGGAACATGATGGTACAGAACTATACATTTATCTACAGCAGCGTTCTTTCAATAAAAGTGAATTTCCCGGGAAATACGACATTACCGCAGCTGGTCATCTGGAAAGCGGCGAAACGCCTGTGGTCGGAGGTTTACGTGAAGTGCAGGAAGAATTGGGTGTGACGCTCCAGGAGAGCGATCTTTTTTATAAAGGAATCATTCAAGAAGAGTTATTTGCTAAAAACCTGGTTGATCGAGAGTTCTGTCACCAATTCTTTTACTATTTGGAGGAACTCCCGGATATTCTTCTGAATGAAGAAGTGGTACAGATCGTGCGGATGCGGGTTAATGATTTGGAGAAGCTCGTCGAAGGAAAAGCAGCAAGCGTAGAAGCGGAAATTGTTGCAGGAGCTCCACGTCAGCGGATCGAGGTTGCACATGAAGAACTTTGTCCTCATCAGCTTGGCTATTACCGAGAAGTACTCATGATCTGCCGTACATAGAAAAGGAGCAGCGTAATGCTGCTCCTTTTCTATATTCTTAAAAAGCCCAGTTTCCATTTTCGAAGATTTGTTCCACGGTGCCATCTGGTGTTTCGCCCGTGATGGATAATTCCCCAGAGCCAACCATGAAATCAACATGTGTGAGACTGTAGTTGAAGCCGATTGCCTCTAGTTCTCCTTTTGATTTCTCGCGGGCATCCTTCACGCACATGCCAATCGCTTGTCCGAGAGCCAAATGACACGAAGCATTCTCATCGAATAAGGTATTATTGAAGACGATTCCCGACTGGGAAATCGGTGATTGATGCGGTACAAGTGCAACCTCTCCAAGAAATTGTGCGCCTTCGTCCGTTTCCAGCAAGTTCTTCAATGTTTCATAGCCTTTTTCGGCTTTGAAATCTACTACTTTTCCATTTTCGAATGTAAGGGAGAAGTTCTCCAGCAACGTACCAGCATAATTCAATGGCTTTGTACTGCTAACTGTTCCGTTTACTCCATTTTTAACTGGAATAGTAAATACTTCTTCTGTAGGAAGATTCGGAATATATGTAGAGCCATCTTCTTTCATGAATTCTGCGCAAGTCCAGAAGGAATCAGGATGCAGTTCAATCGTTAAATCAGTACCTGGCCCCGTATAATGGAGCTTGCGATAGTCGCGTGCATTTAAGTGGTCAGCATTCTTCTTCATGGCTGCAACATGCTGTTCCCACAGCTCGACTGTATTTTCCTGATCGGAGCGAGTTGTGAAGAAGATAGCATCCCACAGCTTATCGATAGCTTCCTGTCCCTGTGAGTCGGGGAAGACAGACTCTGCCCATTCGACAGTTGGTACCGAAGCGATCAGCCAATTAATACGACCATTTGTTTTGTGAGCTTGATACCCTTGTCTGGCAGCACCCACTGCTTTTGTATAGCGTGCAACCCTTGCTGGATCAATTCCGTCAAAAAGAGATGGATTCGGTGTCTTGAGCTCCAGGAAAGCTGTGTCCGCTGCTGCTAGTTCTTCATACACACGGCCTCGGAATGGGGTGAAGTAATCCAAATCTTCTTCTTTTGCATGCTTCACTTTTGCTTTTGTAATATTATCATCCTGATAATCGACAATTACGTCCCGCATGCCGGCTTCGTATGCTTTCTCAGCTACGACCTTTGTAAAAGGTGCAGCAGCTAGATCAGCTACAATCATCAAGTCCTGTCCTTGCTTAACTTTCAAGCCGATATGCAGCAGCAGCTCGGCATATTTCTCTAATTTCTGTTCAAATTGCATGTCAAGATCCCCCTTTAATTATACTATCTTCATCATTTTACCAGAAAATTATGACTAGAGCCGATACTCAAGAGAGAATTTTGCAATCGGCTCAAAATGGGTGGAGTGCTTGATATGGTGCGGAAAGATCCAGCGTTTGAGCAGCTGTTTTCGCGCACTGGTCAAATCGGTGCTGGCGCCGCTCCAAAACGCCTGCCAGACGAATTTTGTGCAATAATTCCAAGCAGGGTCTGCCAAGGTGCGGCTGAAACGGTATCCTTTCATCAAGCTGATGGAACGTTTTGCCCAATCTGCTGCACCAGACGGATCTATTTTTGGCCGGAGCAGCGTGATTGTTCCGCCGTAGCGGTGCGGGGACAGATACACTGTCAATGATTCGGTGATACCGCCTGATGGGTGTGCATGGAAAATCCGCCCGTCACTGCCGACTATACCAGCGTGGCTGAAGAAGAAGGTGGAAGGACCAATAGAACTGTACAGTACGTCACCAGCCTGCAACAGCTTTTGGAGGTTGGAAGCTGTCTGGAATAGCTTTTCAAATTCTGCTTTTGATTTTCTCAAATGGTCCACTCCTTTTCAAATGTCACAAAATCGCAAACGAAATCATGTTCCTTTATCTCTGCATGTATTATGATAGAGAAAGATTATAGTTTTGTGGAGGTTTAAGCATGAATGCATTAGAGAAACAAGGATACAGCATATATGATTTACAAAAGGATCTGGCATATGAGGGGATGGAACAGGATTTAGCTGAAATACAGGCAGTTTTCGATACATTGCCGGCAGATAGCTATGCGCTTGATTTAAATCGTTACCGTCGCTATTCACGGGCAATCATCTTCGACAAGGATGACCGATTGGAATGGCTGCCGGGTATCGAACGGGAAAACGGAAGCATGGCGCAGTATTTCCAGGGACGCTTCAATCCGGAGTATGTGGATTCTTACCGTGAATTCCCGGCCCTGCCGGATCATATCCTGGAAAACAAATTATTACAGAAAATCATCATGCATGATTATCACGAAACATTCTGGCGTAAAGAGGATTTGATTTTACCGGTTCATGCGGGCATTCATTTTGTGAAGCTGGAAGTGACTGAAAAGGGACAAGAGGGCGTATCTTCGCCGAATCTGATTCATCAGGATGGCGAACCATTCACATTTGCCCATCTTATCAAGCGGGATAATGTCGTTGGAGGGCTTAATATCATTGCGACTCCTGCTTGTGCCGGAAAGCTGCCTAAAGACGCTGACTCCAGTCAATTCCACGAAAGCTTTGAAATCCATAAGCCGTTGGAATCCTACGGAGTACATGATGAGGCGGTCAGTCACTATGTCAGCCCAATCCAAAAAGGGGAAGCAGATCGCCCAGGTGTACGAGCTGTTTTATTGATAGATTTTCAGCCTACTGTATTAGCTTAATCTAAAAAGGGGGATCAGGATGACAGTTACCATACGTGAAGCAAGAAAAGCTGACTGTAATAGGATCGGAGAAATTAGTATGCTTGGCTGGCAATTTGCCTATCAGGATATATTGCCTGCTGATTATCTAACTGCCATTCGACCGGAAGAAAGAGCAGCTCGGTTTGAAAGGGTGCTGAAGTCCGGATCCTTACTGCTTGTTGCAGAAGAAGGTGAGACGGTTGTCGGCTTCATCAGCGGAGGCAGATGCCGGGATAATATACATCCGGATTACGATGGCGAGGTATACGCAGTTTATCTTGATCCTGCCAATAAGAATCGTGGGATCGGAAAGATGCTTATTCGAGCTTTGGAAAATCGGCTTGCGGCCGAAGGAATGACAGGCGTGGTGGCATGGATGCTCGTCGGAAATGATGCCAGGCATTTCTATGAAGGCTTAGGCGGAGTGAAAATCGCTGAAGACAAGCTTCAGATTGAAGGGGTATCTTACCCTGAAATTGCATATGGATGGAAAATAGCGGACAGATAATGTCCGCTATTTTTGTATGGATAAAGGCTCGGCCTGTATGTATTGCTGGCCATCGAAGGTTAGCTTCCAGATAGCGGGCATGTTCAGCTGTTTCCAGAAATCATAATTGAATCGGGTGTCGTAATGGCCCATTGTCAGCACCATCAGATTACCGTGGGTTCCGATAGCGATTCGTTTGCCAGCATAAGCAGCGAGTATATCCTGAAAGGCATCTACGCCTCTTGCTCTAGCGCTCCTATTCGATTCACCTCCCGGAAACTGATATTCCTCCTGTGACCATAAACGGTCCATAGCTCCTTGGAAGTCTTCAACCGGTGCAGCGGCAACTTGCCGCTCTCGCAATCTTTCATCCAGAACAGCAGCGGAAGCATTACGCACGATCGTTTCCCAAGCACGCCGATAGGGACTGGAGATATAGGTATCTACTTGTTCGGCTGCTAAAAGCTTCTGAACTATCCTCGCATCACGATATCCTTCCTCGGATAATGTCCGGTTCCGTTCATCGGGTGTATAAATAGTATGCGCATGACGCACAACATAAAGAGTTGTCAGCATAATTGTCCTCCTTCCCTTTAATTCTATCAATAATGAGAGGGGGCATTTGCATTTTTATTTGAACTAGGTTACATTTTGTAAGTAACTAATACATTGTACGTTTAGGGGGCGAAGCAGATGATGGAGCTTCACGGTATTCACCACGTTTCAGCCATAACAGCAAACGCAGCGAATAACTATGATTTTTATACAAAAGTGATGGGGATGCGTCTTGTCAAAAAGACAGTCAACCAGGATGATACGTCGATGTATCACCTTTTCTATGCTGACAAGTTTGGCAGTCCGGGAACAGATCTAACTTTTTTCGAAATTCATCGTGCTGGCCGCACGTATACGGGAAACAACAGTATCTCCCTCACATCCTTGCGTGTCGCATCAGATGAAGCAATTCGCTATTGGGCGAATCGTTTGGAGGATTATGATATCCAATCACAGCAGGTGGAACTGCAGGGGCGCAAGGTTCTCTTCTTTGAGGATCCGGAAAAGCAGCGGCTCATGCTTGTTTCGGATGAACAGAACGAAGGGGTCCCTGCAGGAGTTCCTTGGGAAGATGCCGATGTACCGGCGGAGTTTGCCATCATTGGTCTTGGGCCTGTAAAGCTGACTGTGCCGGAGCTTGCACCGACAGAACATGTCTTAGTAGAACTAATGGGGTTCCGTAAGAAAACAGAGGCACAGCTTGCTGATGGAACGAATTTGCATATATATGAAGTTGGCCAAGGAGGCACAGGCGCGGAAATAATGGTAGAAGTTGTACCTGAATTACAGCGGGAACGTCCTGGCCGCGGAAGTGTGCACCATGTAGCTTTCCGGGTGAAAGACAGGGACGAATTGGAGCGCGCAAAGAAAATCCTATATGCTGATCACTTACCGAATTCGGGACTGGTGGACCGTTATTATTTCCAATCTCTTTATTTCCGGGAGCCGAATGGTATTTTGTTTGAGCTTGCCACAGACGGACCTGGATTTGCAACGGATGAAGATCCGGATGCTTTAGGTGAGACATTGGCGCTGCCGCCGTTTCTCGAAGGTGAGCGGGAGAGTATTGAAGCTAAGCTGACACCGCTTGATACGAGAAAGAAATAACAACTGGAAACCGCCTGACAGGGCGGTTTTTTCGTATGTCGGGGTTGACGCAAGCATCTGATATATGATTCTATAAATAGAAATAAATGCGTATAAGAAAGAGAGTTTCCCGAGCTTGAGTTCCACGATGCCGGGAATTTTTTACACGTTTATGGGCATAACGTATAAGGATAATAGGAGTTGAACACAGTGGGAAAAAGAACGAAATTATATGAAGCAGCAAAGCGATTAGGTGAGGTTGTATTAGGAAAGCGTCCCGCTGATTTGATTATCCGAGATGGTGTGCTAGTCAACGTATTCACAGGAGAACTGCTGGAGCATACCGATGTTGTCGTATCAGGCGACCGGATAGCACTGGTCGGAAAAGCACTGAAGGAGCATGAAGGACCTGATACAAAAGTGATAGAAGCAAATGGACAATACCTAGTACCAGGGCTGATCGACGGTCATATGCATGTGGAAAGTACGATGCTTTCCGTGACGGAATTTTCCAAGGCAGCACTTGCAAAAGGTACGACGACGGTATTCATGGATCCCCATGAGATAGCGAACGTATTCGGGATTGAAGGTGTTCGTTATATGCACGAGGAAGGGCAGCAGCTGCCATTGAAAGTGTATACGACGTTCCCGTCATGTGTACCGGCAACGGATGATTTGGAGGATGCGGGAGCAAGCCTCACTGTAGCAGATATACAGGAAGGACTTACGTGGGAGAATGTCCAAGGACTGGGAGAAGTAATGAACTTCCCTGGTGTCGTTTATGGAGATAGCAAAATGCATGGCGAAATAGCGGAGACGATCAAAGCAGGAAAGACAGTTACCGGTCATTTCCCTTCAGAGGATCCATATGCGCTGCAGGCATATATCGCAGCAGGTGTCACATCCGATCATGAAACGATTGCCAAAGAAGATGCATTGGCTAAGCTTCGTGCGGGCTTGCATGTGCAGATTCGTGAAGGATCGGCATGGCGAGATGTAAAAGAAGTGATTAAGGTGATTACGGAATATGACGTCGACACACGCAATATTTCGCTGGTGACGGATGACGTTTATCCAGAAACTTTGATTACAAAAGGACATATGAATCATGTTGTCCGCCGTGCGATCGAGGAAGGGCTTGATCCTGTGACAGCAATTCAGCTGGCTACGATCAACTCGGCTCGATATTTCCATATGGAAAATGATATTGGTAGCATCAGTGCTGGTAAATTTGCTGATTTGCTTCTAATAGAGGATTTGCAGCAGATGGAAGCAGCTACTGTTATCGCGGATGGAAGCATCCAGTTTGAAAATGGAGAGCTGCAGCAAGCATTCCCAGCGTATACGTATCCGGATGCTGTGCGAAGCTCCGTGCATCTGGCACGTGACATGCAAGCAGATGATTTCCTGCATCATACAGATCGTCCGGACGGTGACGTGCAGGTGAATGTCATCAAAGCAATTGAAGGAAGTGCGCGGACAGAGAAGATGACCGCTTCACTGCATGTCAAGGATGGAGCAGTGCAAATAGATAAGAAACAGGACATCATCCATTTATCTAATATTGAAAGACATAAAGGAACCGGACAGATATCCAATGTCTTCGTGCATGGGTTCCAGTTCCAGCGGGGAGCAGTCGCTTCGACTGTTGCACATGATAGCCATAATCTGCTTGTCATGGGTGTCGATCGTGAAGATATGGCCATCGCTGCTAATAGGCTGGCGGAAATCGGAGGCGGCCTTGTGGCTGTTCTGGACGGCGAGATCTTGGCAGAATTACCGATGCCGATTGCCGGATTGATGTCTGATCAGCCTTTGGAAACAGTTGTCGGTCAAGTAGGGGAGCTAGTAAGAGCATGGGAAAAGCTGGGCTGCAGCATTACAGACCCAATTATGACGTTCTCCTTGATTGCTTTACCAGTCATTCCGGAGATTCGTGTGACGAATCGCGGACTTGCCGATGTTACGACATTCAAGCTGATTGATGTAATCATATCGGAATAAGAGGGAGGGGAACCAGCAGGAATGCTGGTTTTTCTTTTGTCTTGAATATTCCGATTACTTCAGATTACATTGACAAAAAGCTGGATTATCTGTTATTGTACTTTAATACTTTACCATAATAAAGCGATGGAGGAATTTGAAGTGAACGCAGTTGTTATAGCAGTTATCGCAGTGCTGGTCCTCAGTTTACTGCGAATCAATGTCGTTTTTTCTTTAATATTAGGCTCTCTTATCGGCGGATTAGTCGGAGGGCTTGGAATAGATGGAACGCTTAGTGCGTTCACAGACGGTGTAGGAGGAGGCGCAAATGTCGCCTTAAGCTATGCGATGTTAGGAGGATTTGCTGTCGCAATTGCTAGCACAGGTCTTCCAGAGGCGATGGTGAGAGGCATCATTTCCATCAGTGGAAAGAAAGACACAGCTTACGCTAAAAAACGTACGCGCGCACTCATTCTTATTTTGATTTTAATCATGGCCTGCTTCTCGCAGAATGTGATTCCTGTGCATATCGCTTTTATCCCATTATTGATTCCGCCGCTTTTGAAGATCATGAATGAATTGCAAATTGACCGCCGCTTGACGGCTACCATTTTGACATTTGGTTTGGTAACGCCATATATGCTTCTGCCAGCAGGCTATGGTCAGATTTTTCATGAAATCGTAGCAACGAATATGACAGCAAGCGGTTTGGAAGTGAATCCGGATCAAATCCCGACTGCAATGCTTATTCCATCCTTGGGAATGGTGGCAGGTCTGATTATTGCACTATTTTCTTATCGAAAACCAAGACAGTATCAAACTGTCGAACTGCCAGTCCCAGATGAAGTGAAAGAAGAGAATGTGAATCTGGAACGTTCTACCTTAATCTTTTCCATTTTATCCATTGTTGCAGCACTAGCCGTTCAGATTTGGACTGACTCCATGGTATTCGGTGCTTTGGCCGGTATTATCGTGCTCTATGTTACAAGAACACTCAAATGGAAAGAAGCGGATACAATCTTGACCAACGGCATGCGCCTGATGGCTTTTATTGGATTCGTAATGATCTCCGCTTCCGGCTTCTCCAGCGTAATTGGTGCTACCGGAGATGTTGAATCGCTGGTCGAGACTGCAGCAAAAGCAATTCATGGCAGCCAGGCTCTTGGTGCATTGATGATGCTAGTTGTTGGCTTGCTTGTAACTATGGGAATTGGGTCTTCATTCTCAACAGTGCCAGTAATCGCAACGATCTTTGTACCTTTGGCAATCGAACTAGGCTTCAGTCCGATGGCGATCATTGCACTTGTTGGTACAGCAGGTGCCCTTGGTGACGCTGGTTCACCTGCCTCTGACAGTACGCTCGGACCAACGTCTGGTCTGAATGCGGATGGACAGCATGACCATATGTGGGATACAGTCGTCCCGACATTCCTCCATTACAACCTGCCTGTCATCGTCTTCGGCTGGATTGCAGCGATGATCCTCTGACGGTTGAACGCTGGACATGCTAGCGTTATGATACGTGTAGAGGATAAAAAGGGGCGATGACAGTGGAAGGCAAAACAGTACGCGAATTAGTGACGGCTATCAAAGATAAGGAAATCTCACCAGTTGAGGTTGCTTCTTATTATTTGGATCAGACAGAGAGTAAAAACGGCGAGATCAATGCGTTCGTTACCATGAATGATGAGCTGCTTGCGGAGGCGAAAGAGGCAGAAGCGGCAGTGATGCGCGGCGAAGAGACAGGGCTCTTGCATGGTATTCCAGTCGGGATCAAAGATCTTACTCCGGTAAAAGGTATGCGTACCACTTTTGGTTCACCGGCTTATAAGAATCATATTGCTGATCGGGACGCTACAATCGTCAAGCGTCTGCGTCAAGCGGGTGCTCTGATCATGGGCAAGACGAACACGCCTGAATTTGGTCATAAAGGTACGACGGATAATATGGTCTTCGGTGCGACTGTGAATCCTTGGGATCATACCAAGACAGCAGGCGGATCAAGCGGCGGGGCCGCTGCCGCTGTTGCAGCAGGAATGGTGCCGCTGGCAGAGGGAAGCGATGGAGGAGGCTCCATTCGAATTCCGGCCAGCCTTTGCGGTGTATTTGGCTTTAAGCCGACATATGGCCGTATTCCGATGGATAACAATCTAGGTAATGTATTTGGATCAAGTTCTCCGTTCGTCAATCATGGACCGCTCTCCAAACATCCAGATGACAGTGCGCTTTTCCTTGAGGCAGTTCAGGGTCCCTCCACAACAGATCCTTTCAGTCTGCCACTGCTGGATAGTCATATCGGCTCTTCCTATTTGGAAGAACAAGCTCAAGGTTTGCGTATCGCCTATACACCTGATTTCGGCATGTATGCTGTGGATCCAGAAGTGAGGAAAGTTGTCGAAGCAACATTTGATAATTGGCGGTCGCTCGGAATGTCTATTGAGACAGTAGACCTTAATTTTGATATGGATAGACATGAATTCAATGGGTTCTTTACAAGTATGTGGTATGCGTCTTCAGCGGCAGGCAGTGCCAAATTGCTTGAAACCAATCCAGAATGGGTGTCAGATTCCTATCGCGATATGATCGAAAAAGGCAAGCCATTGATGGCCTCGGATTATCGTGCATACGAAAGAAATCGCTCGACAGTTTGGAACAGGCTGCAGACGGTACTCCAGGATTACGACTTGGTGCTGTCGCCGACACTGGCAGTTCCAGCATTCGACTATCATTTGTTAGGTCCGTCTGTCATTGATGGGCAGCAAGTAAAGGAAGATGCAGACTGGATGATGACACATGCTTACAATGTGACTGGTCTTCCAGCAGCTTCCCTGCCAGCAGGTCTATCACAAGGGCGCTTGCCGATCGGCATGCAGCTAGCTGCCAACCGATTTCAGGATGCTCGTGTGCTTCGTGCAGCCAAAGCTTATATGGACGCCTATCCACTACGTTAGAAAAGCAGCTTCGGCTGCTTTTTTTCTTTTTGCCCAAAATACCCCGGTTGCTTTACAGAAAATTAACCAGAATCAAAACTATCCTCCTATATCAGGAAAGCGGCATTCCCGCTAGTATGGTAAATGACGGAGTTCGACGGTATTTGCCGAACTTACTAATATTTTGGGGGAATCAAGTAGATGGGCAAAAGGATCATATCTGTTTTTGCAATAGTCACACTTATTTGTTCCGGGATTTTGCCGAGCTTCTCTTTGGTACAAGCTGCAGAACGTGCTGCGGCACCAATTCTATCGGAATACGTAGAAGGAAGCTCTTATAATAAAGCGATCGAGCTTTATAATCCGACAAGCGAGCCGATTGACCTAAGTCAATTCGAACTGGCAGGATATTTAAATGGCAATACGGAAGCGACTGCTTCCCTGACATTATCGGGTACATTGGAATCTGGTGCTACATATGTGATCGCCAACCCGCGTGCTGGCGAAGAATTGCTTGCAGCAGCGGATCTGACAAACGGGAGCGTCATTAACTTCAATGGAAATGATGCAGTTGCTCTCCAGCAGGATGGTGCTGTTCTGGATGTGGTTGGTGAAATCGGGAATGATCGGGAAACAGCCAAGGATATCGGCCTTATCCGGTCCACTGAAGTGACCGAAGGCAGCACAGTCTTCGTTTCAGAGCAGTGGGAGGTAACGGAAAAGGATACGTTTAACACCATCGGTTCTCACGGGCAAGAGCAGCCTGGTGAGAATCCTGAAGAAGAGCCGGAGGCAGGTACAGTCCAGCCGATAGCCGATGTGAAGGGCAAGGCTGGTGAAACGGTAACAGTGGAAGGAATTGCTACAGCAGATAATGCTAGTATCGGCGGTGGGAGGTTATCCACATTCCTTCAAGACGATACAGCTGGTATCAATATCTATCATACGGATACAGCTGCTTTTCCGGATATCAAGGAAGGCGACCTTATCCGCGTTACTGGGAAAATTACGAGTTATAAAGGACTAACTGAAATAGAACCAGCAGTAGATGGCGTCACAATCGTTTCTGTCGGTAATGAGATACCTTTAGCTGAAGAAATGACAATCAGTCAGCTTCAGGATGAAACATCAGCTGAACCGGCTGAAGGAAAGCTTGTCCAGGTGACAGGTTACATCAAGGATATTCCGGAAAGCCCAGCTGGCGGTGGCTACAATGTGCAGTTTATCAATGAAAACTATGAATCTGTTACATTGCGTATCATGGAATCCGCGTTGGATATTTCGACTATCGAAGAAGGTAAGTGGTATGACGTTACTGCTATCCTGAGCCAATACGACAGCTATCAAATTCTTCCTCGTAGGCAGGAGGATATGCAGGTTGCGGCAGAACAGCCAGAAGCACCTCATACGGAAGGTACGTACAAAGCAATTGTGGAATCTGTCACAGACGGAGACACAATCCGTCTTCAAGACCCTGTTTTAGGCTCGGATCGTGTGCGTTTTGTAAATGCGGATACGCCTGAGACATTCCACTCTGTAAAAAATGAATTGGATCAGAACCAGCTGGATCATGGAAAAGCTGCGTCTGATTATTTGAAGACAAAGCTTTCTGCAGGCGAGGAAATTACCCTGAAAGTGGGTGAAGAGCCGACAGATAACTACGGCCGTTTGCTGGCACAGGTCATCACCGATGAAGGCGAAAATATGAACCTCGAATTGGTGAAAGAAGGACTGGCAGTCACTTATTTCATCGCACCAATAGGGGATACAGACGAATATGACATCTTCCAGCAAGCTGTTGCGGATGCAAAAGAACAGGAAAGAGGTATCTGGAATCCTGATTCGCCGCTGGAGGAACTGCCATTTGAATTCCGGGCCCGCTATGATGGCGGCGGTCTGGATAAATATGTTGGAAACTCGGATACAAAGGAATATGTAGTTCCAACTGAATGGGAATCTATTCCGGTTGATAAGCGTATCTTCTTCTGGACAGAGGAGGATGCCATTGCAGAAGGCTATACTGCAGATGATGGTACAGAGCCTCCAGCTAATGAAGATAACTTGGCGGTGCAGCTGCTTGGTATGAATGATCTTCACGGTAAGATTGATCAGCAATACGAACTTGATACAAACGAAGATGGTACGATGGATGGTACATTCGGCCGTATGGATTATACTGCTGCCGCTATCAAACAGCGGGAAGCAGAGAATCCAAATAGTTTGTTAGTACATGCCGGAGATATGATCGGCGGCAGCTCACCTGTATCAGCTCTGCTTCAGGATGAGCCGACAATCGAGATTATGGAAGCGATGGGCTTCGATGTCGGTACAATTGGCAACCATGAACTGGACGAAGGAACAGAAGAGCTGCTGCGTATCGTGGAGGGCGGGGAGCACCCGAATGGGACTCCTGGCTATGATGGTACGAACTTTGCCATACTTTGTGCGAACTGTGTCTACAAAGACAGTGGTGAGACAATTCTTCCTCCTTACAGCATTCAGGAAGTGGACGGAGAAAAAATAGGCTTTATCGGAGTAAATACGACAGCATCCCTTGGTATGGTCATGCCGGAAGGAATTCAAGACATTACCATTACAGACGAGGTAGAAGCAGTCAACAAAGCAACAGCAGAACTGAAGGAGCAAGGTGTGAAGGCTATTGTAGTTCTGTCTCATATGCCAGCGGAGCAGAGCGGAGATAGTGCTACAGGTGACGCAGCTGACATGGCAAACGCGGTAGATGACGAAGTTGATATCATCTTTGCAGCGCATAACCATGCTGTTGTCAACGCAACTGTAGACAATAAACTTATAGTACAAGCATCTGAATACGGTAAAGCTTTCTCTGATGTGGACCTGGAAATCGACCGTGAAACTGGCGATATCGTATCCAAGCAAGCTGAAATTGTCTGGACAGATCAAGCGGCCTACACACCTGATCCGACAGTCGGAGCTATACTGTCTAAATACGCAGAAGAAGTGGCGCCAATCATGAACGAAGTTGTAGGTGTCGCAGCTAATACGATGACTGGCGGTTATGCTGTAAAAGGGGAAATAGGTGATAATGCACTTGGCAATTTGCTTGCTGATGGCATGAATCATGCAATGAATAGTGATTTCGCTATGATGAATGGCGGAGGAATCAGGGATGATTTATTGGAAGGTGACATTACTTGGGGTGAGCTTTTCAATATCCAGCCTTTCAATAATACACTCATGACGTTTGAAATCGATGGAGCTGATTTGGCACCTATATTGAATGCCCAGATCACTTCCTACGGTCCGGATTACAGTATAAGCGGCTTTACGTATACGTGGGATGGAGAAACAAATCAGGTTGTGGACATCAAGCTTCCTGATGGTTCACCTATTAACGAAGATAAAGTATATACGCTGACAGTGAATAACTTCATGGGCACGTCATTAGGAGATAAGTATCGTCCAATCAGCGAGCTGGGGCGTAATCCTGTAATGGGACCAGAGGACCTGGAGGCTACTGTGGAGTATGTACGCAGCTTCGAAATGGAGCCGATAAGCTATACAGCAGAGGGACGTATTTCCGAAGTGAGCGGAGATACACCGACTGATCCTCCTACAGATCCAGAGGAGCCGCCGACTGAACCTGATCAGCCGGATGACGAAAAACCAAATCATCCGATTGTGGACATTGTCAAAGACATTATCGGAACAGTGTGGAATTGGGTGAAGAACCTGTTCTGGCGCTGGTAATGCAAAAACACCTTCAAGCAATAATTGCTTGAAGGTGTTTTTTTAGCTTTCAGCTGCTGTTTTTTCTTTGTTGTACCAGATGAATTTTCCAGTGTAACCGTAGATGATAGCGAGTCCGATTGCTACAAAGCTCAGCCACATGAAAGGCAGATAGGATAATGTAGAAACGCCAAGAATACCAGCCATGTATATGCCATTGTCTGACCAAGGTACCATACCGGATGTCAATGTACCGCCGACTTCTGTGTTACGGGACAGAACACGACGGTCAAGCTGCTGCCTGTCGTACGTTTTTTCCATCATTTTTGGTGTTAGGATCAAGGCAACATACATGGCACAGCCAAGTACATTACCAAGGAATGCAACTATAAGTGTAGCGACTGTCGTATTGCCTGCTGATACAAGTTTCTTTTCGAAAGTGGAAACGATAACCTGCAGGACGCCAAGCTTCTCAAGTAATCCACCGAAACCAAGACCGAAGATGATGACCATCAGTGTGTCGAGCATACCCATTACGCCGCCTCGGTTGAGGATGCCATCAATGAAGTTTACACCTGTGTCTATTGAGAAGCCATTATAAGCAGTGCCAAGCGCTTCTGCGAAATTCATTCCCTGGAATAAGGATGCCCAAATCGCACCCAGCAGGGCTCCGGTAACGATTACCGGCAAGGATGGTTTCTTCATGGCCAGTAAAACAAGTACTGCTATCGCTGGGATCAGCATAAGGATGCTGATATCAAAGTTATTTAACAAAGCAGTTTTGAGTGAATCTACCCTTGCTTGGTCAATATCATCGCCAGCATAGAGGAATCCAGCCCCTGTAAAAAGAATAGCCGTGATGACGAACGCTGGTAGTGACAGGAACAGCATAGCTCGAACATGCTCCAATACATCTACCTTGGAGAGAGAGGCAGCAAGCACTGTACTATCAGACAAAGGGGAGAGCTTATCCCCGAAATAAGATCCGGACAGTACTGCTCCAGCTACTAGCGGCAGCGGCATACCTAATCCTTCGCCGATCGCCATCATCGCGATACCAGCTGTACCAGCGGTTCCCCAGGACGTTCCTGTAGCGACGGACATGATGGAACAGATGATCAAGGTTGCAAGCAGGAAGATACTAGGGTGAATGAATTCAAGACCATAGTATATCAATGTCGGTACGACACCACCTGCGATCCATGTACCAATCAATGCTCCAACGGCAACAAGAATCAGGATTGCTTCCAATCCGTTCGATATACCGCCCATAATCGATTTCTGCAAATCCTGATATAGGTGACCAAGTCGTATGCCAAGTATGATGACAACAAACCATGATATGAAAATTGCCAGCTGAATCGGCAGGTCAAGATAGACTGTGAATGATAATACAAGCGCTAGAAAGATTCCTAGTATGATGATTATCTCAGTAATTGTTGGTAATCTTGCTTCTTTCAAAACCAGTCCTCCTAAAAATAATAATGAACCCGCTTACAAATAGAAACGGATAAACATGCGCCCTGTGACCTATTTTTTTTAAGAAATAGGTCGCACGCACATTTTTCTATTATCTATCAAAAAGCTCCTCGCCTGCAATACCCGGTTTGGTCATTTCGTATGGATTTAAGATAATATCAAGCTCTTCTTCCGTTAAGACATCATATTGGAGGCAAAGTTCACGGATAGATTTACCAGTAAGGATCGCTTCACGTGCAATCCGTGCTGCAACTTCATAGCCTAAATGCGGATTGACTGCCGTTAGCAAGCCAACACTTTTATCTACGTATTCCTTCAATAATGCTTCATTTGCCTCAATGCCGATCAAACAGTTATCAGTGAAGGAGCGGAAGCCGTTATTCATGATGCTGATGGACTGCAATAGGTTGAACACAAGCACAGGTTCCATTACATTCAATTCCAGCTGTCCAGCTTCGGATGCCAGGCAAATCGTGTTATCATTGCCGATTACTTGGAATGCGATTTGGTTGATCATCTCAGCCATGACTGGATTCACTTTCCCAGGCATGATGGATGATCCTGGCTGACGTGCCGGCAAGTTGATTTCGTTCAGTCCTGCTCTCGGGCCAGAAGCCATCAAGCGTAGATCATTGGCAATCTTGGACATGTTCATCATACAAACCTTCAGAGAAGCGGAAACCTCGGTATATGCATCCGTATTCTGTGTTGCATCGACCAGATTTTCAGCAGTTACAAGCGGCAGGCCGCTGTTGGCAGCCAAATGTTCGACAACATGTTCGATATATTTCGGGTTTGCATTCAAACCTGTACCGACCGCTGTTGCTCCCATATTGACCTCGTACAGATGCTGACGGGACTGCTTGATTCGTTTGATATCTCTTTCCAGCACACGGCTGTACGCTTCGAATTCCTGTCCCAAACGAATCGGCACTGCATCCTGAAGATGCGTACGCCCCATTTTGATGACAGAATCGAATTGTTTTGCTTTCTTCTTGAATTCCTGCTGCATATATTCCATCGTATCGAGTAATTTCTCAAGCATGTTCAATGTCGAGATATGGATGGCTGTCGGAAATACATCATTGGTCGATTGAGACATATTTACATGTGTGTTAGGGCTTAAATGCTGATAATCGCCTTTTTCATGACCGAGGATTTCCAGGGCGCGGTTCGTGATAACTTCATTCGCATTCATATTAATAGAGGTGCCAGCACCGCCTTGGATTGGATCTACGATAAATTGATCATGCCATTGACCGTTAATGATTTCATCTGATGCTTGAACAATTGCATTGCCGAGTCCTTCATACAAGCGTTTTACATCCATATTGGCAAGTGCAGCTGACTTTTTCACGATACCAAGTGCTTTGATCATTTCTTCATGGATGCGGTAACCCGTTATAGGGAAATTCTCTGACGCACGCAGCGTTTGAATGCCGTAATAGGCATCCTTTATAATTTGTTTTTCTCCCAGAAAGTCTTTCTCAATCCGGTAGTTCTCTTGTAAGTCTGCCATGAACTGAACCTTCCTTTTCACTTATTTAAGAGGGCCATATAGTAATATCTTCAGCGATCGGTGTTTCCATCATGCGTTTCACTTCTTTAAGATCGGTTGATTGGCCTAGTGCCCACATGAGTTTCGGTACGATTGCCTCTGTGTTCATATTGCTTGAACGAATCACCAACTCCTGGTTGATGCGCCGGCCGACTTCGTAGATACTCATGTCTTCGCCTTCTTCCAGGCATTGTGTAGTGATGACGACGATAATGCCTCTTTCCACCAATTCGTTTATCTTTTGGAGAAGGTCGCGTCCCTCGAATGGAATACCACCGCTGCCATAGCTCTCGATTACTATTCCTTTATACATGCTTCCTAAAGCATCCAATATCTCGGGCTTCAAGCCCGGATACAACCTTAATAAGAGTACATCAGTACAGAGGGAAGTATCAACGGTAAACGGGACTTTTTCGCTTTGAATTTTTTTATTGTATTCGACCTCATCTTCATGGATGAAGGCGATGTACGGGTAATTGATGCTTTCAAATGCATCATAGCTTTTCGTCCGCAGCTTGATTGCCCGTGTTCCTTGTATCACACGGCCATCAAATACAACATAGACACCGCCAACTTCTTCACAAGCAAAGCGGATGGCATCCTTAATATTCTTTTTCGCATCTGTTTTCTGGAACGTAATCGGGATTTGCGAGCCAGTGATCACAATCGGTTTGTTTGCGTTTTGCAGCATATAAGACAAAGCTGCTGCCGTATAAGCCATCGTATCGGTTCCGTGCGTGATGACAAAGCCATCGTAAGCATCATAATGTTCTTTGACTGCCTCTGCCATCGTCACCCAATCTTCCGGCTGCATGTTTGTGCTGTCCAGATTCATAAGCGAGATTGTTTCCATTGTATAATCATTATCCATATTGGAAACATAGCTTAATAATTCATTCGCATCTACAGCCGGAGACAGGCCATTTGTTCCTTCGACTGATGCAATGGTGCCGCCGGTGGTAAGTAATAATAGCTTCTTCATTCCCTGCACCTCTTCTATCTATTTCAAAATGTTATTCGCTAATTGCGTACTTTAACCCTAATTATAGAGAAGGTATTAGGGTTAATCAAGATTATATTATTCGTATCGCGTACGAAACGATGCTATAATAATAGGAAGGAAAAATGAGCGGGGGAAGTAGGATGAATCTGGATCGGTTATCTGAATTAAGGAAAAAGAAAAATTGGTCGCTGCAAGATACCGCAGACCGTCTTGGTATAGCCAAGAGCACATATGCAGGCTACGAATCCGGATATCGGCGTCCGTCATTTGAGGCACTGATTATGCTGGCAGACTTATTTGGAACAAGCTGTGACGATTTGCTGGGACGTCATTTTGATAGAAGCCTGGAGCTGACAGAGCGGGGGAATACAGAGCTGTCAGTCGATCAAAGAAAGCTGACCGAAAAGGAGATAGGCGGAGCAATAGCTTTTATCCGGGCAACAAGACAAATCGAAGAAGAGCAGGCATTATAAAACGCGTTGCAGAAAGCTGCAACGCGTTTTATTTATGCTAAAGTTTTCTCCATCATACGTTCTGGCTCAACAGGAGCGGTACTTCCGAGAATATTATATGGCAAGCAAAGAGGCACTCCTGAACGCGGGTCGATGATCACATCTGCTTCGATATTGAATACTTCCCGCAGGTTTTCTGCAGTAACGGTTTCAGCGGGTGAACCTTCACAAATGACCTGTCCCTTTTTGATAGCAATCATATGATCTGCATAACGTGTCGCATGATTGAGATCATGTACGACCATGACAATTGTGCGATTTTCTTCACGATTCAGTTTATGCAGCAGCATAAGCACTTCCAGCTGATGCGCCATATCAAGGAATGTCGTCGGCTCATCAAGGAAGAGAGTCTCTGTTTCTTGTGCCAATGCCATTGCAATCCAAGCGCGCTGACGCTGTCCGCCGGAAAGCTGATCGACCGCACGCTGTGCGAAATCTTCCATTGCAGTCACTTCGATTGCCCAAGCTATGACTTCCTTATCATAAGAAGTAAGTGTGCCGAAGCCTTTCTGATGGGGATAGCGGCCATATGCAACAAGCTCAGACACTGTCAAACCCTCGGGTGCAACAGGATTCTGCGGCAGGATGGCAAGCTGCTTCGCGACAGCCTTCGTTGATTGTTTATGAATACTTTTCCCGTCCAATAGTACCGTGCCGTTCTTCGGTTTCATGACACGTGCCATCGTTTTAAGTATAGTGGATTTGCCGGAACCATTCGCTCCGACAAGAGCTGTAATCTTTCCTTTAGGTATTTCTATAGTCAAATCTTTTACGATTGATTTATCTCCATAGGCTACTTCGAGTAATTCCGTCTGTAAACGTCCCATTACTGGTACCCCTTTCCTCTTCTCGTTGCTTTGAGAATGAGATTCGTTATCATTTATATTGTCATAAAATTGGTGTCTGTTCAAGCGTTATCCGAAAAGTTTCATAAAAAAGTAAGATTTTTTCCAAATTACTAGCACATTGACAGTGTATGGAATATTCAGATATGATATTGATAATGATTTTCAATTAAAGAAAAGCACGGAGATGGGAAGAGGAGTGAGACAGATGCAATTGGAGCAGCTGATTAAGGACAGAAGATCCATAACGAATTATGATACGAGTAAAAGGATCTCTTACGAGGAGATACAGAAATTGCTTGATATAGCAGTTTGGGTGCCAAATCATAAGATGACGCAGCCATGGCGTTTCATCCTGATTGATGGCGAGACGAAACAAAAGCTTGGTGAAATCAATGCGAAGCAAGGAGCGAAAGGTGCCGCAACGGCTGAAGAGAAAGAGAAAAAAGCAGAGGCGCTGAAAAAGAAAATCACTGATGTCCCGCTTTGGATAGCTGTTGTATTAGAGGAAAACACGCAAATGAAATTCCGGGAAGAAGATTATGCTTCTGCCAGTATGCTGATCCAGAATTTCAGTCTGCTTGCTTGGGAAAAAGGCATCGGGACGATCTGGAAGACTAATGCATTGCTTGAGAATGCAGATGCGAGGGAATTACTGCAAATTAAACCTGGGGAGCGTAATATCGGACTCCTGCAAGTCGGATTTATCGGGAAGGAACCGAAAGTGAAGCCAAGAGTACCTGCAAGCGAACGTACAACTGTATTGAACTAAAAAACAGCGATTCTGTTTAAAGCAGAATCGCTGTTTTCTTTATACGATCTTTTTACGTAAATAGCCGGAGATTAAGTCAATAACGGATACCAATATAATGATACCAAGCAAAATGACACCAACTCGCGGCCAGTTACGGGAAGTCAAAGCGAAAATAAGCGGAGCTCCGATACCACCTGCGCCGATAATACCGAGGATGGAAGCTCCACGGACATTCAGTTCGAAACGATAGAGTGTATAGGAGATGAAACCAGGCAGTACTTGCGGCAAAACAGAATAGACAAGTACCTGGATCCGGTTAGCACCTGTTGCGATCAAGGCTTCACGTGGCCCATGATCGATCGCTTCCACTTCCTCAGCAAATAGTTTACCGAGCATCCCGATGGAGTGCAGACCCAAGGCAAGTACCCCGGCAAATGATCCAGGGCCGACTGCTTTAATGAAGATAATCGCCAGGACAACCTCTGGGAATACCCGGATGAAGCTAAGTACGAATCGGCCCACACCAGTAACGAAGAAGCCGGATTTATCACGGCGGCTCGCGGCCCAGAAACCGAATGGTATCGTGAGAATGGCAGAAATGAACGTACCAAGGATGGATATGGCAAGTGTATCGATCAATCCGAAGATAAGTCCTTCCTCTTCATTGACGAATGCCCAGTCCGGATGGATGATACCATCGAAAATCGCTTTGGAAATCTGACCGGCAGTTTCCTTGATTTCAAATTCTTCTATCCCAGAAAAAGCCCAAACATAGATGGCAGCCAGGATAACTAGGATCAACACACGGTTGAAGACCTTCTTACCGCGGCCTTTCGGTTTATCGACAGTATGTGTAGGTAATTGGCTCATAGTAATTTCTCCCGTAGTTTGTTACTCACATAATCGATGATCAACACAACGGCAAGTGTCGCAATGATCAAGGTATTGACACGTGGATAATTCAAGAAACCAAGGTTGCTGTCGTAGTAAAGACCGATACCACCAGCTCCTACAAGGCCAAGGATGGCAGCGGCACGGATATTCACTTCGAATGTATACAGCACATACGAAACGAAATAGGCAGCAGCCTGCGGAATGATAGCGAAAGTGATCCACTGGACTTTATTCGCACCAACCGCTGTCATGGCTTCCATAGGTCCCTTGTCGATTCCTTCGACAGATTCATATGTCAATTTTGCGATAATCCCCACGGAGAAGATTGTCAGAGCGAAGATACCAGGAATCATACCTAAACCAAAAATTGCTACGAAGATTGCGGCTAGCAATAGTTCTGGAACTGTTCTGATCAAGTTCAGTACAAATCGCGCCGGATAAGAAATCCAAGGGATCCGGTTTACGTTATTGGCACAGAGCAATATTACTGGTACGGAGATGATAGCGCCGAATGTTGTCCCGATGACAGCCATGCGGATCGTCTCGAGCATCGGTTCGATGATGTTTTCAAAATAAGCCCAGTCTGGCGGGAACATATCGATGATAAGGCTGGCCATTTGATCACGGTTCGTAATCAAATCCATGAAGCTTGAGCCAGTTTGAATATAACTTAAGACAAGCAGGGCAAGTACGATTGCCACTGTCAGATAATGCTTAATTCTGGTAGGCGGTTTCGGAATCGTCTTCTTCGGAGGCTGACTCATTCGGTACCCGCTCCAATTGGACCTCGCTGCTGTTCTTTTTCCAGCTGCTGTCCGTAGATTTCCTGGAATTTCTCATCAGTCGCTTCTTCTACTGGTCCGTCGAACACGACCTCCCCAGCATTCAAACCGATAATGCGTGTTGCATATTGACGTGCAATATCAATGAAGTGAAGGTTGACGACAGTCGTGATGCCAAGCTCTTGGTTGATCTTTTTCAAATCATCCATTACTTGTTTTGTTGTCAGCGGATCAAGGGAGGCCACTGGTTCATCAGCAAGGATGATTTTAGCTTCCTGTGCCAAAGCTCTGGCAATCGATACACGCTGCTGCTGTCCGCCAGAAAGCTGATCCGAGCGCGTGTACGCTTTATCGATGATATTTACACGATCCAGAGCGTTAAGGGCCAAGTTGACATCTTCTTTTGGGAATAAGCCGAAAACAGTTCTTAAAGTAGAATGGTAAGCGACACGGCCAGAAAGTACGTTCCGCAGAACAGTAGAACGTTTAACGAGATTGAAGTTTTGGAAAATCATGCCGATATCACGGCGGATATGACGCAAGTTCTTCCCTTTTGCAGCTGTAATGGATTCATTATCGATCATGATTTCGCCTTCGGAAATTTCATGCAATCTATTAATCGAGCGCAGCAATGTAGACTTACCGGCACCGGAAAGACCAACAATGACAATAAACTCGCCTTTTTCGATAGTCAAGTTGATGTTTTTCAAACCTTTGACGCCATTCGGATATGTTTTCGAAACGTTGCGAAATTCTATCACTTTCTATACCAACCTTTTTATGTAGTTTAATAGTAAAGCAGAAAAAATACGGTTAAGAAAAGATATACATACAGACAAAAGCCCAGCCAGTCTAAGGAAATCTCAGGCTGGCTGGATTGAAAGCTTGATTATTCAATTATTCTTGTGCGAATTTTTCGGAATACTCGCGAACAACTTCGAATTTACTGTCATCGGATTTTACGTAACCTTCATGTGTGTAAACATCGCGGATGATTTCCAAGCCTTCCGGATCTTTACCGATGTTGATGAAGGCATCCGTGATTTTTTCTTTCCACTCGTCATTGATTTCAGGAGTGACTGCGATCGTATCATTCGGGATCTTTTCAGTAGTAGCAATTACTTTTGTATCCTCGAATACAGTTGGGTAGTCAGCTTTAACGACGTTACGTGCATCCTGGAATGTTACAGCAGCATCTGTGTCGCCATTCAATACGCTGATGATACCAGCATCATGACCTTTTACAGTCGTTGGAGTCAAGTCGGACTGAATGTCCAAACCAGCAGCATCAAGTGCACCGGCAGGCCATACATAACCTGCAGAGGATGTTACATCCTGAACAGCAATCGTCTTGTCTTTCAAATCTTCAAGAGAATCAATACCAGAATCGCTCTTCACGACGAATTGTGCTAAGTAGAAATCTACTAATTCGTCAGTTGGCGAACCGTCTTCTGGATTGACACCGTAACGCTGGGACTGGAGGATAACATCTGCAGCACCTTTGTCATGTGCCAATACATATGCTGTAGGCGGTAGGAAACCGACATCTACTTGTCCGGAAGCCATTGCCTCAATGATAGTGTTGTAGTTAGTAGATACACTTACTTCAACAGGAATGTCCAGTTCTTCTTCGAGAAGATCTGCAAGCGGCTCTGCTTTTGCCTCAAGTGTTTCTGCATTCTGAGAAGGAACGAACTGCACACGCAATTCTTTCAAATCTCCGTTGCTGCCGCCATCTGCACTGGAATCGTCAGATCCGCACGCACTTAGCAACCCTGCTGCAAGAAATAGAGTCGCGCCAACACCTGCAATTTTCTTAAACATGATATACCCCCAAAAATTGTTTAATTTGCACTGCATGAACAACTATATCACGACTTGTTCCAGTTTATGTTAACTTACTGTAATAAGAATGTAAAGATAGTTTTGGCATGTTATGATAGATAATAGCAAAAACTGTTTTAATTCTGAAAAAGAGGTCGGAGGAATCAAAAGTATGTCTGAAAAAGTGACAAATATCACCATGCTAGTCACTAGTGATGTGCATGGAAATATCTTTCCTACTACATACCGTGATCACGAACCAGCTCCCCAGGGACTGGCGCGGGTGGCTACCTTGATTAAGAGAATAAGAGAAGAAAAGAAGCATGTTCTGCTGCTGGATAATGGGGATATGATTCAAGGGACACCGCTGACATATCATCATGCTAAATACCAAGCAGATAAGGATAACCCCTTGATCAGATGCATGAACGAGCTCAAATATGATGCTGCGGTAATAGGAAATCATGAATTCAACTATGGCATGCCGTATCTGCAGTCAGCAATCCAGCTTGCAGAATTTCCTTACCTTTGCGGCAATATACTTGATGAGACGAAAAAGGAACCTGTATTTGGCAGACCATATGAAATCAAGCAGATTGATGGCGTGAAACTGGCGGTCATTGGTGTCACCACTCATTTCATTCCAAACTGGGAAGATCCAAATCACATTGAGGGGCTTACGTTCGAGCATGTCCTGGAATCGACGAGAAGATGGGTGAAGGAAGTTCGGGAAAAAGAACAGCCTGATGTCCTTATCGTTGCTTATCATGGCGGGTTCGAACGTGATCTGGAAACCGGAGAACCAACAGAATCACTTACTGGTGAAAATGTAGGCTATGAAATTTGCCATTCAATAGAAGGAATTGATATTTTGGTCACCGGTCACCAGCATCGATCTCTTGCTGAAAAGGTGAATAATGTGACCGTTGTGCAGCCTGGATCCAATGGTGCATTCCTAGGGGAAGTCTCGATTGCTGTCGAGCATCTGTATAATAGTAGAAAACGTGTCACATCAGAGACGAAATTACATACGATCACGAATGAAATTCAGCCTGATGAAACGATTCTGAGACTAGTTTCTTCCTATGAAGAGGAAACACAGAAATGGCTGGACCAGCCGATCGGGAAAATAAATGGAGATATGATCATCCATGATGCCTTTGAAACGAGGGTGAAGGAGACACCATTTATTGAGTTCATCAATAAAGTTCAGATGGATGCAGCAAATGTTGCCATCTCCAGTACAGCATTGTTTCATAATGCTTCGCCTGGTTTTCCGCAGGATATTACGATGCGCGATATCGTCTCCAATTATATCTATCCAAACACGTTAAAGGTGATTGAGATTTCTGGAGCAGATATGAAGCATGCACTCGAACTCTCTGCCACTTACTTCAATTTGGATCAAGAGGGTGAGCTTGAGGTGAGCCGCTCCTTCCTGGAACCTAAGCCGCAGCACTACAATTATGACATGTGGGAAGGAATAGACTATACATTGGATATCAGCCGCGAAATTGGAGACCGTGTACAGGAATTGACCATCAAGGGCACACCTGTCATTGCAGATGAGATGTATGAGGTAGTAATGAATAATTACCGGGCAGCTGGCGGTGGAGATTACGTCATGTTCAAAGGAAAGCATGTTGTCAGGGAGATCACAACAGATATGACGGAACTAATTGCAGATTACATCAGCAAGCGAAATGTAATTGAAGCAACTTGCAATCATAATTGGGTAGTGAAGAAGTAGAAAACAGGAGCTCCCGCTCCTGTTTTCTACTGTAATTGGAATAAAAAAGGGAAAGCAAGGATTGATTTTGTAACATTTGTCCCAATAAAGCCGGAAAAACGACAAAAACCGAATGAAAAAAAGCGAGTGCAAACAAAGTCAACAAGAAATTTAATTTTGTTATTTTACAATTAATGGAATAAACAGAGGCCTTTTATTACAAAAAAGCCCCTAAAAGCTTGGTTATCGAATGTTTTATTACAGAAAGATTACAGTGTAACAATAGTATTGCTGGAGGCCTAGCCTGTAATATAACCTTAAACTTCCTGTAACCCACCTGGCTAAGCCCATGTGATACCATAAGTTCTGTTAGAAATTTAAGGAGGTAAACGACGTATGAAAAAAACAGTCGTATCTTTAGCTACAGGACTAGTAATTGCGGGGGCATTCAGTACAACAGCTTCAGCTGCTGAATATAATGTTCAAACAGGGGACTCTCTTTGGAAAATCGCAGACAAATACGAAGTGAGTGTAGATCAGCTTAAAGAGCTTAACCAACTTGATTCTGACCTAATCTTTCCTAATCAAAAATTAACTATAGATAAAGAAACAAACCAAACAGACTCATACACAGTACAAAAAGGCGATTCTCTTTCTAAGATCGCAGGGAAGTTCAATATATCGGTAGGCGAGTTGAAATCTTGGAACAGCCTTAATTCCGATTTGATTGTAATAGGTCAGCAACTAGCTGTAACTGGCGGGGCTGTAACTGAAACAGCACCAGTGAAGCAGGAAGCTGCTAAGACAGAAGCTCCTAAACAGGAAGCTCCTAAACAAGAAGAAAAGCAAGAAGCACCTGCACAAACAGAACAAAAAGCAGAACCTGCTAAACAAGAAGCAGCTCCTGCCCAAGAAGAAAAAGCAGCTACAAGTACTAGCCAAGAAGCAACGAAAGAATTGACAGTATCCGCAACTGCATATACTGGCCAATGTGAAGGCTGCTCTGGTGTAACAGCAACTGGTATCGATTTGAACGCTAATCCTAATGCGAAAGTTATTGCAGTAGACCCTAGTGTCATTCCTTTGGGATCCAAAGTATGGGTTGAAGGCTATGGTGAAGCAATTGCAGGCGATACTGGCGGTGCAATCAAAGGTAATAAGATCGATGTACACGTACCTGATCAAGGAACTGCTTTGAACTGGGGACGTAAAACTGTAACAGTAAAAGTACTAGACTAATACAAATAGCGTAACAGGTGGAGCAAATGGCGGTTTGCTCTGCCTGTTTTTATTTATATTATAGTTTACCCGCATGTGTGCAGGATAAACGCATCACTATTTTAAATTTACAGAAGATTTACTTGTCTCTTTAATGCTTTGGATATTTCCTTCCCCTCGAAAAAGACCGATTATGCTGAAACTGATGATCAGCAGGACAAAAATGCCGATCAGCCACTTTTGCATATAATTTCCCCCTTTTTATGTGTATACTAGTATCTTACAAACTTTCCGCGCGTACTTCTATGGAAACTTCACATAATAATTATGGAAAAAGTATGAAAGAGGGAACAACATGAACGTGTTCAATGATCTGAACTTACAAAATAATCGTTTGGAAATATTACATAAATTAGGTCTGACAGAACCAACACCTGTTCAAAAGCAAGCTATTCCAGAAATTTTGGCTGGAAAAGATGTGATTGCCAAAGCACAGACAGGTACTGGTAAGACACTTGCATTCCTGCTGCCGATATTGGAAATGCTGGAAGCTGATAGTGCTGGCATTCAGGCACTTATTCTGAGCCCGACGAGGGAGCTGGCTATCCAGATCTATGATGAACTGGCGAAGCTGATTCATCCGGAAGAAGAAATTGGTACGCTGGCAGTCTATGGCGGTCAGGATATCGTCAAGCAGCTTAAGAAGCTGGAAGGCAGAGTGGATATCGTTGTCGCGACACCGGGACGTCTGCTCGACCATATGCGGCGCGGCACAGTGGATCTTTCCCATGTCCGGACATTCGTGCTGGATGAGGCAGATCAGATGCTGCATATGGGATTCTGGCATGATGTAAAGGACGTTGCAAATGCATTGCCGAATACGAAACAAACACTGCTGTTCTCTGCTACAATGCCGAAGGAAATCCGCCAGCTGGCATCCTCCCAGATGCAAAAGCCAAAGGAAATCACCATTCAAACAACCAATGTGACTCTGAAGGAAATAAAGCAGATTGTCCTGGAAATGTCTGATCGTGAGAAGCGGAATGCGTTGAAGGTGTTATTGCAAATGTATCGTCCATTTGCTGCTATTATCTTCTGCCGGACAAGAAGACGTGCTTCTGAGCTGCATGGATATTTGCGCGCGCAGGGTTTCGAATCGGATGAACTGCATGGTGATTTATCACAGGCAAAGCGGGAACGTGCTATGAAGAATTTCCGGGAGTATAAGACGCAGTTCCTTGTTGCAACAGATGTAGCAGCTCGGGGGTTGGATGTTGAAGGTGTGACCCATGTATTCAATTACGATCTTCCGGAGGATACTGAAAGCTATATCCACCGCATCGGCCGTACAGGCAGGGCAGGCAGTACGGGCTTAACGGTAGCCTTTGTGACACCTCGCGACAGACATCAAATAAAACAAATTGAAAAAGAAACAAAACAGCATCTGCCGCGAAAAGAACTTGTTTTCGGAGAGAATGGCAAGCCTGATTTACTGGATGCAGAGTAAATTGCCCTTGACAAACGAAAACAAGGGTAATACAATGAATCCAACATATCTGATACGTGAGCGAAGACGAAGAGTAGTAGCTTATGTGGTCACTTCAGAGAGCCGGTGGATGGTGGAAACCGGTGTGACACATACGTGAATGGACTTCCGAGCACCATAGCTGAAATGACCAGTAGGCTGTGGCGGCAACTCCCCCGATAGCAGGAGCAAAGTGAGCTAGTTCGCTAGCTAACAAAGGTGGTACCACGGGTAATCTCGTCCTTTATTGGAGAGATTGCCCTTTTTTTATACACATAACTCGTTGATGAAGAGGAGTACATGCTGTTTGATTTGCACAGAGAGCCTGGTGTGGTGAGATCCAGGTCAAATCGGCAGCATGGAATGGACTTCAGAGAGATTCCTTGAAACATAGTAGGGGAATCCGGCTTCCCCCGTTACCGGGATAGGATATCAAGGCTAAAGCTTTCGTATCCGAATGAGAGGAAAGCAAAAGAGCTTTCAATAGAGGTGGCACCGCGGTGTAAAACCGTCCCCTATGCACATGAACCAATCATGTGCATAGGGGACGGTTTTTTTATTTCAAAGAAAAGGGAGCGAGAAAGATGACGGTTACGGATAGTGTTCGATTTCAGAAGAAGCAATTGAACGGAGATACACTCACACCTGTCGTAATTTATAAACGGCTGGCAGGAGAAAAGAAGTTTTTGCTGGAAAGTTCGGTACACCATACAGGAAAGGGTCGCTATTCCATCATTGGAGCTAATCCTTATAAAGAATTGATTGGAAAGGGACAGGAAACAACGCTGAAGTCTTCAGGACAGGAAGAGAAGCTGGCAGATAAACCGTTAGAGGTTCTGAAGAAACAGATAAGTGGAATGGAGCTGCCGCTTGAGTTTCCTTTCTATGGCGGTGCTGTCGGATATATGGCATATGATTCGATCCGGCAATATGAAGTGATTGGAGAAGTGCCTGAGGATCCGATTGGTATGCCAGAAGTTCATTTTATGTTTTATGAGGATATCATCATTTATGACCATAAGCATCAGCAGATCACTTTACTGGCTATTGATGGTGCAGGAAACCGGTCGGCGGATATGCTCCAGGCTCGTTTGGAGGTTATGGAGCGAGAGATTACAACCTTCAAGAACATACCCGATGCAGTATTGAAGCCAGTCTATTTCCAGCCTGAGACGGATCAAGCAACATTTATGCAGATGGTGGAAGATGCCAAGGCGTACATCAAAGCCGGTGATGTATTCCAGATAGTGCTTTCGCAGCGGTTGACAGCAGACTTCCATGGAGATGCTTTCAGCTTTTACCGAAAGCTTCGGGCTAGCAATCCTTCGCCGTATATGTTCTTCCTCGATTTTGAGGACTATACCGTACTCGGTGCTTCCCCTGAAAGCTTGATCAAAGCTAGCGGCAATAAAGTGACAGCTAACCCGATTGCTGGATCAAGGCCCCGTGGTAAAACGACAGAGCAAGATGAACAGCTGACGACTGAACTGCTGACCGATGAAAAGGAATTGGCAGAGCATCGGATGCTTGTCGACTTAAGCCGCAATGATCTGGGACGTGTGTGTAAGGTCGGCACCGTCGAGCTGACAAAGTATATGACGGTGGAAAAGTACCAGCATATCATGCACATCGTCTCTGAAGTACAAGGAGAACTAGCAGATAATATGACTGGATTGGACGCACTGGTTGCAGCACTTCCTGCTGGAACCGTATCAGGTGCTCCTAAGATTAGGGCAATGGAATTGATCAATCATTTTGAAAAGAAAAAAAGAGGGCTCTATGCTGGGGCGGTAGGCTATATAAATATGAATGGCGATCTCGATCTGGCGCTTGCTATTCGAACGATGATCATAAAAGACAACAAGGCGTATGTACAGGCGGGAGCCGGACTAGTGTATGATTCCGACCCCGAGACAGAATATCACGAGACGCTGCATAAAGCGAAATCTTTAACGGAGGTCGGATTACATGATACTGCTGATCGATAATTATGATTCTTTTACGTATAATCTTTTCCAATACACAGCGGAGCTTGGGGAACAAGTCAAGGTTGTACGTAACGATGCCATCTCCATCCAAGACATCGAAACGTTGAAACCTGAGGCAATCATCGTCTCACCTGGTCCGGGCAGACCGGAAGATGCAGGAATATGTGTCGATGCAATCCGCCACTTTGCAGGAAAAATTCCGATACTCGGCATATGTCTTGGTCACCAGGCAATCGGTACAGCCTTCGGTGCGGACATTATCCGTGCAGGGCAAATCAAGCATGGCAAGACATCGACGCTTCGATATGAGGGAGCACCTGCAATCGAAGGGATAGTAAAGGATTTGCCGATCATGCGCTATCATTCTCTAGTCATCGATAAGCGCAATATTCCGAATGAATTGAAAGTTACCGCTTATTCAGAGGATGATGAGGAAATCATGGCTGTCCAGCATATCAGATATCCGGTTTACGGACTGCAATTCCACCCGGAATCAATCGGAACAGAAGCAGGTAAGGAGATCGTGAAGCATTATATCCTAACCATGAAAGAAGGGGAAAGTAATGGAACCATTATTGGCTAAGCTTACGAATACACAGGCTTTGACGTATGCAGAAACGCTGCAGGCATCCCGGGAATTGCTGGATGGCAGTATGCCTGATGCTGTGGCAGGTGCATTTCTTTCGATGCTGCAAACCCGTGGGGAAACAGCGGATGAAGTAGCTGGTATGGTGGCTGCAATTCGGGAAAAAGCACAGACAATTCCCCTTCAGGCAGCAAATGTGATGGATAACTGCGGTACCGGAGGCGATGGATCGCAAAGCTTCAACATTAGTACGACGGCAGCCTTTGTCATTGCTGGAGCGGGTATTACGATTGCCAAACATGGGAATCGCAGCGTATCAAGCAGAACCGGAAGTGCGGATGTACTGGAGAAGCTGGGGATCCCATTGTATTTGCCGGCAGAGGAGATGACGCATCTGCTTGAGGAGAATGGTATCGCCTTTTTATTCGCGCCTCATGTTCATCCGGGTCTGAAGCAGGTGATGCAGCTGCGTAAAGTACTGCGAATTCCTACGATCTTTAATTTAATTGGACCATTGACGAATCCGGTCCAGCTTGATTCACAGCTGCTCGGCATCTATCGCCGCGATATGCTTGGGATGATGGCCGAAGCGCTCTATAAGCTGGGACGCAAAAGAGCGATTGTCATTAATGGAGCAGGATATATGGATGAAGCATCACTTGCAGGAGAGAACCATCTTGTCCTGCTGGAGGACGGTAAACAGACAGCTTTCACTCTTCATCCGGATGAGGTTGGCCTGCCGGTTTATCCGCTTGAAGCAATCAAGGGCGGTGATGCAGCTGAGAATGCAGACATTCTGCTGCGTGTGTTGAATGGGGAGAAAGGTGTCCATCGGGACACAGTGGTTTTGAATGCAGGACTTGGCATATCTGCGAACGGAAAAGTGGCTTCTATACAGGAAGGCATCGAGCTTGCTAAGGAAAGCATTGATAGCGGAGCTGCTAGACAGAAACTGCAATACTTGATCGATTATAAACAAAGGGAAGTGAGATCATGACATTCTTAGCAAGGATACTAGAAGAGAAGCGAACGGAAATTAGTACAATGAAGCAAACATATCGACCGACAGCAGCGCAGCGCAAGCCGATATCGTTATATGAACGATTCCAAGAACAGAAACAGCTGCAGATTATCGCAGAAATCAAGCGTGCTTCACCTTCCAAAGGAATGATCAATCCCGATGTTGTACCTGCGGACCAGGCAAAGATCTACGAAGCAGCAGGAGCGGGTGCAATTTCAGTGTTGACTGATACACCGTTTTTCAAAGGCACGATGGATGATTTGGCAGCTGTCCGGGAGGCAGTGGAAGTACCGATATTGAATAAAGATTTCATCCTTGATGAAATTCAGATAGACCGAGCAGCTGATTATGGTGCTGATGTGATTCTATTGATTGTAGCGGCATTGGAAGAAGATCGATTGCGCGCTCTCTATCAGTATGCAAAATCCAAAGAGATGGATGTGCTGGTAGAGGTGCACAATGAAGAAGAATTAGAGCAAGCGCAAAAGCTTGGTGCCAATATCATCGGCATCAATAATCGGAATCTAAAAACCTTCGAGGTGGATTTGGGTGTAACGGAAAGATTGATAGAAAGAATTGACGCCTCAGATACTCTTGTTATCAGCGAAAGCGGCATAACGGTATCAGCTGATGCATCTCGTGCAGCAAAAGCAGGGGCAAGGGGAATCCTTGTTGGGGAAACACTTATGCGAGCTGACGATATAGCAGCAGTACTGGAGACACTCCAAGTTCCGGTAGGAGAGGAGCAGTCATGATCGTCAAGATTTGCGGCATTCAGTCGGTGGAGGCTGGGCAGACAGCGGTGGAAGCAGGAGCTGACATGATCGGATTCGTTTTTGCGGACAGCAGACGGAGAGTATCACCTGAGCAAGCTGCCGGCATTGGGAAAAAGCTTCCAGCTCACGTCAAAAAAGTAGGTGTATTTGTCAATGAGCCGATCGAGAGTTTGCTGGTCATAGCTGAGACGGCAGAACTGGATTATATTCAGCTGCATGGCGATGAAACACCAGACTACATTAAAGCTATCCGCAAGCCTGTCATTAAAGCTTTTTCGGTAGGTTCAGAGGATGACCTGAAGCAGCTGGCTGATTACCCATGTGATTACTATCTGCTGGATAGTCCGGCTGAAGCATATAGGGGAGGGAACGGCACCACATTCGACTGGTCGCTGGCAAGCTCCGAAACAATTCCGAGGGAAAGGCTCTTTCTTGCAGGCGGATTGCATGCTGGCAATGTACAGCAGGCGATTGAGGAAGTGAGTCCTGCTGGGGTCGACGTCAGCAGCGGTGTGGAGACAGATGGACAAAAGGATCCGATTAAAATAAAACAATTCATTACAGCGGCAAAGAGAGGACAGTGAAAAACATGGCAACATATCCGACAGAAACCGGGCATTATGGAAGCTTTGGCGGCCGATTTGTACCAGAAACACTCATGCCAGCCATCTTGGAACTAGAAGAAGCATTCAAGGAAGCGAAGGAAGATCCTGCCTTCCAAGAAGAGATGCGCTATTACTTGAAACAGTATATCGGACGGGAGACCCCGCTTTATTTTGCAGAACGTTTAACAGCAACTCTTGGCGGACCGAGGATCTATTTGAAAAGAGAAGACCTTAACCATACAGGGGCACATAAAATCAACAACACAATCGGGCAGGCGCTGCTCACACAGCGGATGGGCAAGAAAAAGGTTGTAGCTGAAACAGGCGCTGGCCAGCATGGTGTTGCCACTGCGACAGTCAGTGCGTTGCTAGGATTGGAATGCATCATCTTCATGGGAAAAGAAGACGTCAGACGACAAGCATTGAACGTGTACCGGATGGAGCTCTTAGGCGCTCAAGTCGTATCCGTCGATCAGGGTAACGGCACCTTGAAGGATGCAGTAAACGAAGCGATGCGCTATTGGACGGCGAATGTAGAAGATACACATTATATTTTCGGTACAGCTGCCGGCCCGCATCCATTCCCGCAAATCGTCCGCGATTTCCAGCGGATTATCGGCGATGAAACCCGCAAGCAGATCATCGAGGCAGAAGGCAAGCTGCCGGAAGCAATTGTTGCCTGCGTTGGAGGAGGAAGTAACGCAATTGGCATGTTCTATCCGTTCGTGGATGATCGCGATGTTAAAATGTACGGTGTGGAAGCAGGGGGTATGGGGCTGCCAACAGGTAAGCATGCAGCCTCTCTTACAGAGGGGAAAGCGGGAATTCTGCATGGATCATTATCCTATTTGCTTCAAAATGGAGACGGTCAGGTACAGGAGCCTCACTCCATTTCGGCCGGATTGGATTATCCAGGCGTCGGTCCGGAGCATAGCTATCTAAAAGATGCTGGTCGAGTTACGTACGATGCTGTTACCGACGAAGATGCGCTAGAGGCTGTGCGACTCCTATCCAGAACAGAAGGAATCATACCAGCACTGGAAAGCGCGCATGCAGTTGCATACTGTAAAAAGCTGGCGCCAGTGATGGATGAAGAGGATGTGCTTGTTGTCTGTTTGTCCGGACGCGGGGATAAGGATGTAAACACAATCAGGGAAGCGCATGAAACAGGAGGAGATCTGCATGAGTAAAGCTATGCTGGATAATGCATTTCAAACAGTATCACAAGCTGTGGAAAAAGCTTTCGTACCATATATAATGGCTGGTGATGGTGGCTTGGAGAGTTTGAATGAACGCATTCAATTTCTTGCTGATAGTGGTGCAACAGCAATCGAGCTTGGTCTTCCTTTTTCAGATCCAGTCGCAGACGGGCCAACTATCCAGGCAGCTGGAATTCGCGCATTGGAGGCAGGCACGACTGTCCGTGCAGTACTCGATGAGGTTGCTAAGGAAAAAGCCAGCCGCAATGTGCCGCTTGTTATCATGACTTACTTGAATCCAGTCTTCGCCTTTGGTGTGGAAGACTTCGCGTCAGCCTGTGCTGCAGCAGGGATATCTGGCCTTATCCTGCCTGATCTGCCGCTTGAAGAGGAAGGACTTGTTGTCGAAGCTCTTCAAAAGCATGAAATAGCTCTGATTCGTTTGGTCGCTTTGACCAGTACACCAGAAAGGATCCGGGCACTCGCTGAGCGCGCTGAAGGCTTTCTTTATGCCGTGACAGTTGCAGGTACGACGGGGGAGAGAGCGACCTTCGTCGATCAGCTGGGAACACATCTGCAGGAGCTGAAAAAAATCAGTAACGCACCAGTACTGGCTGGTTTCGGGGTTTCTACACCAGCGCATGTGAAGGAACTGAGCCAATATTGTGATGGAGTAGTGGTCGGAAGTAAGATTGTCGATGCATTGCATCAAGGAGACAGACAGCAAGTGGAAGAGTTGATTAGATCAAGGAAGCAGGTGTAAATGACTTGCTTCTCCGAGTTGGAGTGCAGGGAAATCATGATTTCTTTGCACTCTTTTTTTGTGTTTAAGAGACGTAAGGGCTGTTGCCCCCTGACCGAAACTCATAGTTCAAACTTGTGATACAGTGAAACATTTCCAGCAACCATCCGTAGATTCATTAAGAGGAAAAAGAAAGGATGGTGCTAGTGCTTGAACTAAAAGATGTGACGAAGAGGTTCGGCAAGCATACTGCTGTCGACCAGCTGACATTGTCGATACCAGTGGGAGAAATTTTTGGATTCCTAGGAGCTAACGGTGCTGGTAAAACGACTACTTTCCGTATGATTCTTAACTTATTGGAGAATACAGAAGGAGAAATATTCTGGCGTGGTAAAAAGATTACGTATGACCAAAGTGATGAAATTGGCTATCTTCCGGAGGAACGCGGACTTTATCCAAAGCTTACCGTAAAGGATCAGCTCGTGTATCTAGCCAAGCTTAGGGGGATGGCAAAGGCAGACAGTGTGAAAGAAATAAAGAACTGGCTTGATCGATTTAATATAACAGAATATGAAAACAAGAAAGTGGAAGAGCTCTCTAAAGGAAACCAGCAGAAAATACAATTCATATCCGCTGTATTGCACAATCCTCGCCTATTGATATTGGATGAACCATTCTCAGGACTCGATCCGGTTAATGTGGAAATGCTGAAGCAGGCTGTAATGGACCTGAAAAATAATGGAACATCAATCATCTTCTCGTCTCACCGAATGGAGCATGTAGAAGAACTATGTCGTTTTCTTTGTATTATGAAGCATGGAAAGCCGGTCGTAGAGGGCGACTTGATCGAAATAAAGCGATCCTTCCGTAAGAAGAATATTACCATATCAGCAGACTATGACTTATCCTTTTTAAAAGAAGCACCTGGTGTGGTGAAGTACCATCAGACGCAGCAGGGATGCCGACTTCAGATTGCATCATCAGAAGATGCCGTTTCAGTATGGAAGCAGCTGACCGAGAAAGGATTTGTCAGCAAATTTGAAGTGGAAGAGCCAACGCTGAATGATATCTTCATTGAAAAGGCAGGTGAGTCTTATGCGTAAGTTTTGGACTGTGTTTTCGCATACCTATCTCTCTCGTGTAAAAACAAAAGGTTATGTCATTTCGAGTGCGATATTTTTGCTTGTTATCTGCGGAATCTTTTATGTGCCGGATATTATCGACCGTTTTACCGGCGATTCTGATGAACCGGTCGTAGCTGTTATAGATGAAACAGAAAATCAGCAGACCTATGAAGCATTACATGCCAGTGCAGAAGAATATCAGCTTGAATTATTTAATGGAAGTGAAGAAGAAGCGAAAGATGCAGTAGAGAATGAGGAATATGAAGGACTGCTCGTTTTAAGTCAGTCTGAACAAAGCTTGCCAGAAGCCGCTTTTTACAGTATGCAGCTCACGAACAGTACCAGTGAAACAATAGAAGCACAGCTGCAGCAAATCAAAGTTGCCCAAGCAGCTTCTCAGGCAGGCGTTGACGAAGCGACGATGCAGGATATATATGCACCAGTGTCTTTCCAGCGGGATGCCCTTGATGATAATGCAAAAACGGAAGAAGAATTGGCAGGATCATATGGACTTGTTTATATTTTAGTTTTTGCTCTATATATGAGTGTGATTGTTTACGGCATGATGATCGCAACGGATATCACCAATGAGAAATCATCAAGAGTGATGGAAATCTTGATCTCCAGCTCCTCGCCAGTCGGCCAAATGTTCGCCAAGATTCTGGCGATAGGAATGGTGGGACTTACACAAGTCGCTTTAATCACGGTGGCTGTGTATGCAATGGTGCAGATCCGCGGGGAAGAACTGGGCGGAGGCTTCTTCGATTTTATAGGTATCGCAAATGCATCGCCGGTCACATTAACGTTTGCGTTGATTTTCTTTATCCTAGGCTACTTCTTATATGCCACAATTTGTGCAGGGCTCGGATCGGTTGTAAGCAGAATGGAGGATGTCCAGCAGCTTGTTAGTCCGGTTATCTTCTTGGTGATGGGAGCATTCTTTCTATCTATCTATGGACTTAGCTCACCCGATTCACCACTCATAGTCGTGACATCTTACATTCCATTCTTCACACCGATGATTATGTTTTTACGTATTGGAATGCTTGGCGTTCCTGCCTGGGAAATAGCCCTTTCCATCGCAATCCTTGTAGCAACCATTTCGCTGATTGCTTGGATTGCTGCTAAAATTTATCGCGGCGGCGTATTGATGTATGGTAAAGGCGGATCATTCAATCAGCTGAAGGAAGCGTTAAAGCTGTCAGGAAATATAAAAAAATAGAGATGGTAAGATTGTTGAGCGTGCAGAGAACTTCTTGTTTTCTGTACTTTTTTTGCTAAAAAAATAAGCTCCCGCTTAGGCGGGAGCTATAGCTGCGCTTTATACCTTGCCACTCTTCTATTGCGCCTCATCTGCAGTAGATACCTGCCATGTTACACCGAATTTATCTTTGACCTGCCCATATAAAGGACTCCAGAAGGTCTGCTGCAGTTCCATAATGATTTGGCCGCCGCCTGACAGCTTCTCAAATACATCCTTTGTTTCTTCCGGAGCGCTGGTAATGACGGCAATTCCTACTTGGTCCCCTAACTCGAGCGGCTGACCTGGGAATGTATCAGATAGCATCAAGTAATTGCCGCCCACTTTTAAATGCGCATGCAAAACGCGATCCTTTGCTTCAGCCGGAATTGGGTGGTTAGGATCCTCCGGCATCTCACCAAAAGTTTGTATATGCAGTACTTGAGCCCCTAAGGCCTCCTCATATAATTTGACTGCTTCTTGTCCATTGCCGTTTGTCACAATGTAAGAATTGATTCCTTGTACCATGTCAGTTCATCCTTTTCTATGTTTTATTCCATTCCTGTAAGAATTTCGCGGCAGATTGCGAGATTCCTTTACTATCTATGTAAAAAAGAACTATCCTATCCATCCAGACTGGACGGATAGGATAGTTCGAATCATCTTCCGAAGTTGGTAAATATACCTCCAACAAAGTCAGTCACATTTTCCATCTTCACATTTTCTATTTCTTCCCGGTAATCCTCAGGATTGTCTTCGGGATCATAGCCGATTTTGGCTGCATCTCGATTATCAAAGTAGTCATTATGCAAGGAAGACACGCCATAAAAGACACTCGTGCCGATTTGGTCCGCCTCCAGACAACAGACAATCAGCTGATTCATATCCCGGACACTGATCCATGTATTCAGGTTGCGATGCTCCGCGGGTTTCTCCAAATAGCTGCCGATGCGTAGGCTGGCCGTTTCAATGCCATGCTTTTTGTGATACATATTCGCCAGGTTCTCGCCGAATGCTTTGCTGGAACCGTAGTATGTATCTGGCAGGTGAGGGGCATCTGGTCCGATCGATTGATTGATCGGGTGGAAGCCGACAGCGTGGTTGCTGCTGGCGAAGACGATGCGTTTGATACCGTGCTTCCGGGCTGCTTCGTATACATGATAGGTTCCATTGAAGTTGTTTCGGTTAATCTTCTCGTATGTGCTTTCTGTTGCAATCCCTCCCAAATGGACGATTGCATCCACACCTTCTGCCAGCTGTTCGACTTCTTCTGCTACAGCAAGATCAGCTTGTTTGAATGTACCGAATTGATTTAAGTCTTCGTCTTGTTTAATATCGGTCATCACTAGATCATATTGATCGTGGATAGCTTTGACTAAATTCTTGCCAATATGACCGGCAGCTCCTGTCACAAGTACTTTCATCTTTCATCTGCTCCTTTGTTGTTCGAATTCCAACAGCCAGTTCTTACGCCACGGCTCCCAGCGGTAACCTGTTACAATCCTGTTCCTGCCGACAACCCGATGGCAGGGGATGACGATCGCGAATGTGTTTCGCCCGACCGCACTGGCTGCTGCCCGAACGGCTCGTCCATTACCTGCATCTTCGGCAATTGTGCTATAAAAAGCGGAACTGCCATATGGTATTTGATTGACCTGTTCCCACACACGCTGCTGAAACGAAGTTCCGTTCATCGCCAGTGGCAGCTGGAAATTGGTAAGTTCACCGTTAAAATAAGCCTGCAGCTGAGTTTGAGCTAGTTTTGTCAGCATGTTTTCGTTAGCAGGCAGCTGTTCACCGAATAGGATGCTTGTTATGAGTTGATCTGTTGCTGTAATCTGTACATTACCTAAAGGCGTCTCGATATTACTTGTATAAGACATGATTGCCTCCTAAGAAATAAGCTCCAAAGCGGAAAGCCTTGGAGCTTGATAGATTAGCTGTACATTGCTGCAATTTCTTTCTGCAGCTTTTTGTCAGAAACATATTCATCATACGTCATTTCTTTATCTACGATACCAGCTGGAGTGATCTCGATCAGACGGTTCGCTATACTGTTCACAAACTGTTGGTCATGGGAAGTGAAGAGAAGAACACCTTTGAATTTGATCAATCCTTCGTTCAAGGACTGGATGGATTCAAGATCCAAGTGGTTCGTCGGTTCATCCATTACCAATACATTCGATTTGCTGAGCATCATCTTCGATAGCATACAGCGTACTTTTTCTCCTCCGGAAAGCACGTTCGCTTCTTTCAGTGCATCTTCACCACTGAATAGCATACGTCCAAGGAATCCGCGAAGGAACGTCTCTGTCTGGTCCTCAGGAGAGTACTGACGAAGCCATTCTACTAAAGTCAAATTCACACCATCAAAGTATTTGGAGTTGTCTTTCGGGAAGTACGATTGGGAAGTAGTGATACCCCATTTGTACTCACCAGCGTCAGGCTCCATTTCACCCATGATGATTTTCAATAGTGTTGTTTTCGCGATCTCATCGCGGCCGACAAGGGCAAGTTTGTCTTCGCGGCCGATTGTGAAGCTGACGTTATCGAGTACTTTGACACCGTCGATTGTCTTCGAAATGCCTTTGACAGTAAGTACATCATTACCGATTTCGCGCTCTTGCTGGAATCCTACATACGGATAGCGGCGGGAAGAAGGCTTGATGTCTTCCAATGTGATGTTATCAAGCATCTTCTTACGGGAAGTCGCTTGCTTGGATTTCGAAGCATTCGCACTGAATCGCGCGACGAACGCTTGTAATTCCTTGATTTTCTCTTCTTTTTTCTTGTTCTCATCCTGTGCCATTTGTGTAGCTAACTGGCTGGATTCATACCAGAAGTCATAGTTACCGACATAAAGCTGAATTTTACCAAAATCAACATCCGCGATATGTGTACAAATCTTGTTTAAGAAGTGACGGTCGTGGGATACGACGATAACTGTGTTATCGAAATTGATCAAGAATTCTTCCAGCCACTGGATCGCCTGCAAATCAAGTCCGTTGGTAGGCTCATCCAGAAGCAAAACATCCGGGTTGCCGAACAAGGCTTGTGCAAGGAGCACTTTCACTTTCTCGGAACCAGTCAATTCAGCCATTTTTTTATCATGCAAGTTTTCAGAAATACCTAAGCCTTTTAATAGAACAGCGGCATCAGATTCTGCTTCCCAACCGTTAAGCTCTGCGAATTCACCTTCAAGTTCAGCGGCACGCATGCCGTCTGCTTCAGAGAAGTCGGCTTTTGCATAAAGCGCATCTTTTTCTTCGATGATTTTGAATAGACGCTCATGACCCATCATGACCGTTTGCAGAACTTCATGCTCTTCATAACCGAAGTGGTTCTGTTTCAGGAAGGCTAGACGCTCTCCATCACCAATCGCTACGTTACCTACCTGCGGCTCAACATCACCAGAAAGTACTTTCAAGAAAGTGGATTTTCCAGCACCGTTTGCACCTATAACCCCATAGCAGTTTCCAGGGGTGAACTTTATATTAACTTCTTCAAATAGCTTTTTGTCGCCATATTGTAGACCTACATTATTTACCGTTATCATGTATACCTTTTCCTCCATGATCAAAAATGTCACGCATGCCTTAAGCTTACGGGAAATAAGAGTGTAAGTCAATGTTCAAAAATTTGTAAAAGATATAGGTAAGGTTAGAATGAAAGCAGAGAAGTGACTCCTTTAGAAACTGCTGCCCATGCCGCTTGCTCCCGAAAAAAGCCGCCATGTGCTAAACTATAGGAAGTGATTCGAGAAAGGATGTTTTCATGGGTAAAACGGTTGTACTGGCAGAGAAGCCATCTGTCGGCCGCGATATAGCGCGTGTTCTTGGCTGTACGAAGAAGACGAACAGCTATATGGAAGGAAAAGACTATATTGTAACGTGGGCGCTTGGTCATTTAGTGACATTGGCAGACCCGGAGACATATGACGATAAATATAAAACTTGGAAAATAGAGGACTTGCCGATGCTGCCGGATAAGCTGAAGCTTGTTGTGATCAAGCAGACTGGCAGGCAGTTCAGCACAGTAAAAACGCAATTGAACAGAAGCGACGTCAGTGATATTGTCATTGCCACTGATGCCGGGCGTGAAGGGGAGCTTGTTGCACGCTGGATCCTAGAGAAAGCTCGTGTGAACAAGCCTGTGAAACGGTTGTGGATATCCTCGGTTACGGATAAAGCGATCAAGGACGGCTTTAAAAACCTGAAAAGCGGCAAGCAGTTCGAGAACCTCTATAAAGCAGCGGTAGCCCGCTCTGAGGCTGATTGGTATGTCGGTCTGAATGCAACACGTGCATTGACGACGAAATTCAACGCACAGCTGTCCAGTGGACGCGTGCAGACGCCGACTTTGGCGATGATCCATCACCGGGAAGAAGAGATAAAGAACTTCAAGCCAGAGACATTCTATGGCATCGAAGCAAAGACTCAGAAAGGCTTGCGCCTCGTCTGGAAGGATCAGAAGCATAACAGTACACGGACGTTCTCTAAAGATAAGGTAGAGCAGGTGCTTCAGAAGCTGAATCAGGTCAAGGCTACAGTGAAGGAAGTGGAGAAGAAGCTGAAGAAGAGCTATGCTCCACAGTTGTATGATCTGACTGAACTTCAGCGCGATGCGAACCGTCTGTTTGGGTTTGGCGGTAAAGAAACACTCAATATCATGCAGCAGCTGTATGAGCGTCATAAGCTTCTCACATATCCGCGTACGGACTCACGTTATCTTTCTTCTGATATCGTTCCTACGCTGAAGGATCGGGTTAAAGCTGCAGGTGTAGGAAGCTACGGCCGTCTGGCAACGAAAATTACGAACGCACCAATTAAAGCGACAAAAGCATTTGTTGACGACAAGAAGGTATCTGATCACCACGCAATCATTCCAACCGATCAGAATGCGTATGGTGCTGACCTTTCCGATAAGGAACGGAAAATCTATGATTTGGTCATCAAGCGTTTCTTCGCTGTCCTGTTCCCGCCGTTTGAATATGAACAGACAACATTGACTGTTGAGGCAGCTGGAGAAACCTTCACTGCCAAAGGTAAAATCGTACAAAAGCAAGGCTGGAAGGAAGTCTATGCGAACAGCTTTGATGACGAGGAAGCCGATGACGATCAAACGTTGCCGAACGTCGAAAAAGGCGAGGAGTGGTCGCTTGCGTATCGGATGACGACGGGCGAGACGAAACCGCCGGAACGATTCACAGAAGGCACCTTGCTTCATGCGATGGAAAATCCGGTCCGTTTCATGGCTGGTGAGAACAAGGATCTTATCAAAACGATCGGCCAGACTGGCGGACTTGGCACAGTTGCGACACGCGCCGATATCATTGATAAACTGTTCAATACATTCTATATCGAGAAACAAGGCAAGTATCTGAAGATGACTTCCAAAGGCCGACAGCTGCTTGAGCTTGTACCGGAAGACTTGAAATCACCAGCATTGACTGCAGAATGGGAAATGAAGCTAAGTGCCATCGCGGAAGGCAAGCTGAACCAGCAGCAATACATTTCTGAAATGAAAGAGTATGCGAAAGAAGTCGTTACCGAAATCAAGAACAGCGAGCATAAGTATAAGCATGATAATATGACGGGTACACAGTGTCCGGATTGCGGCAAACTGATGCTTGAAGTCAATGGCAAACGTGGTCGTATGCTCGTTTGTCAGGACCGGGAATGCGGACATAAGAAAAATATCGCCAAAACGACGAATGCCCGCTGCCCGAACTGTCATAAGCGTTTGGAATTGCGCGGTGAAGGGGAAGGTCAGATTTTCTTCTGCAAATGCGGACATCGTGAAAAGCTGAGTACGTTCAACGAACGCCGCAAGAAAGAGAAAACCAATAAAGCGAGTAAGCGTGATGTACAGAAGTATCTGAAGAAGAATCAGCAAGATGATAGCTTCACAAATACTGCATTGGCTGATGCACTTGCTAAATTTAAGAAACAATAAACGAAGAAGCCCTGCCATTTGGCAGGGCTTCTTTTAATACAGGCGGGGAGAAAAGGTGATTTTGCGCAGCACATCATCCCAGACGATTTTTCCGCCATAGATGAGGAAGACAAAGCCAAACACTACATCCAAGTATGATTGAAATTTAACGACAATCTTACGGATTTGTTTCATGCCGACAAGCAGCAATGTCCCAACGTACCACGCACTGTTGCCAAGCAGGAAGCAGATGATAAGCAGAAATGGATTTTGCAGCTGGTCGGTACTAGCGAATTGGGGGAAGATACTCAGGAAGAACAAGCTGACTTTTGGATTCAGGAAGTTGCTTAGGAACCCCATCCGGAAAGCCTGCACTTTTGTGATGGTAAATGCTGCGCTATCATGCGTGCTTTTTTTGCTGCGTAAAAGACGAATGATTTTCTGGATGCCAAGATAAATCAAATAACATGCCCCAAGCAGCCGGATGCTAGTGAACAGGATTACAGATTCCTGCAGAATCATCGATAGTCCGAATAAGGCAAAACCGATATGAATGAGCAGGCTGCAGCGGTTGCCGAGCAATGTGATGAACCCGAATCCTTTGCCATGCGACAAGGTGTTTCGTGTCATAAGCAAAAAATCAGGGCCTGGCGTAGCAGCTAAAGCGAATCCAAGAAGAATGATCTCAGGCAATTGAATGGCCTCCTTTTTTTAGATTCTACCATTAACGGAAGATGGGAGAAATGCTCATAAAAAATCTTTATAGCAGCAGGAACCGTCGTCCCTGCTAGGGAAAGAAACAAGAAGGAGGAGTTTAAGATGCCACCAAAACATATTGTTTCCGCCGCAGCAATTGTTCGGAACGACCAAGGACATATTTTACTGATTAAAGGACCAAAACGAGGCTGGGAGATGCCGGGAGGGCAAGTGGAAGAAGGGGAATCACTTGAACAGGCAGCAATTCGGGAAGTGAAGGAAGAAAGCGGAATCGATATAGAAGTGAACAGGTTTTGCGGAGTCTATCAAAATACAGAAAAAAGTATCTGCAATACCCTTTTCCTAGGCAAACCGATTGGCGGTGTTTGTACGCCTTCGGAAGAAAGTCTGGAAGTTGGCTATTTTCCGCTTGAAGAAGTAAAGGAAATGGTAACCTGGGGAAACTTCCTGGAACGGATCGAGAGCTGCCTTGATGAGAATCAGCACCCATTTTATGTAGCATTTTAATACATAGGAAGTACCTTGCTTAGAGAAAATAAGCAAGGTACTTTTCGTTTTCATCCTGCAATCCAAGGGAAATAGACAAACTAAACAGGGAAGGGTGACATGATATGTCCATGCCGAAGGAAGAAGGATTAGATCATAGTCTAGCTTTTTTAAAAGAAGGCTATGAATTCATCCTGCATAGGAGAAAAAGCTTTCAGTCAAATGTGTTTGAGACTACATTGCTCGGAAAAAAGGCTATTTGTCTTGGTGGAAGAGAAGGTGCAGCGCTCTTTTATGACCCAGATAAGTTCATTCGTGCTGGAGCTGCTCCGAATCGGCTTGTTAAAACACTATTTGGCGAAGGCGGTGTTCAGACGCTGGATGGGGAACAGCATCGTAATCGCAAGGGGATGTTCATGTCCATCATGTCTAAGGCTCAGCTGCAGCAGCTCGATAAATTGTTGGAATCGGAATGGGAGAAGGCTAGCGAGCAATGGGAAACAAACGATCAGATAACGTTATATAAAGAATCACAGAAAATCCTGATGAAGGCCGCATGTGATTGGGCAGGGGTGCCGCTGGATGATGAGGAAAAAAGGACAGATCAAATGCGACACCTATTCGAATCGCCAGCAGCCGTAGGACCCGCCCACTGGAAAGGACGAACATCCCGTTCTGATGCGGAGAACTGGATTGCCGGACTTGTCGAGCAGGTAAGGAATGGGAATCTGCATGCGACTAAGGAAGGCGCACTCCGCGTTTTTTCCGAGCATCGGGATAGTGATGGGAAGCTGCTTCCTGAAAAGATAGTTGCTGTAGAAGTGCTGAACGTACTGCGGCCTATAGTCGCCATCAGTATTTATATTGCTTTTGCTGCACTTGCCCTGCATCAGTTTCCAGGAGAAAAAGAACGGCTGAAAAAGGGGGATGGCAGTATCCGCAGGTTCGTACAAGAAACCCGCCGCTTCTATCCATTCTTCCCCGCAACCATGGCAAAAGTGAAAAAGGATTTCGAATGGGAAGGCTATCAATTCAAGGAAGGTACCATGACCTTGCTGGATCTGTATGGTAACAATCATGATCCGCATTTATGGGAGCAGCCGGATCTATTCAATCCAGACCGATTCCTCGATTGGAAGGAAAGCCCATTTGACTTTATCCCACAGGGCGGCGGGGACTTTGACATGGGACATCGCTGTGCTGGAGAATGGGTCACGATACAGGTGATGGAAGTTAGCATTGACTTTCTTACAAACCGCCTGCAATATAATGTTCCAAAGCAGGATTATAGCTATAGTCATTCTGCCATGCCGAGTATGCCGAAGAGTCAAATGATACTAGCTGATATTCGGAAGTTAAACAACTGATTTGGTTATTATGCGATAATGAAGGGGAGGGGGGTATATATGGAGGTCCTGCTTTTCCTTATCGCAGTTACATTACATAATATAGAGGAAGCTATCTTTTTGCCTGCTTGGTCTAAGACAAGCAAGTATCAAAAGACAGTGGAACCAAAGGTATTCCATTTTGCGGTAACTGTCATAACATTACTTGCATGTTCCATTGGTACATTGTATCTGCTCTGGCCATCTAATATATATTTTCAGTACCTTCAGATCGGTTTGATTGGCGCTATGCTTCTAAATGTAATCGTGCCCCATGCTATTGCAATGATTGCAGAGCGGAAATACGCTCCAGGCATTGTCACAGGTCTTATCTTGATTTTTCCGTTTGGAGGCATAGCAATGTATCATATCCTTCAGGTTACGGAGATTGCCATTTCGGCAGTTGTCTTTTCTGCTGTTGGTACCGGTATTTTACTATTAGGTATAATACATATATTACTTGTTATCGGAAAACGTTTCTTCCACAAAGAGCACCATTCAAAATGATTAGCGAGTTTTTTAATGTCTGCCAGTTTTAACTGGGAGAGAAGAATAGCATTCAAGCCTGAGTAAACTAAATAACAGTTTTATGGTTAAGTTGATCTTATTTATAACTAAGAAACCGAGCACAAAAAGGAGATAGTAGTATGGAAACAGATTGGTACAAACTAGATAGTGCTGGTAAGCTTTATGCTTCTACTGTTTCTTCCAGGGTATCCACTGTCTTTCGTCTTTCTGTAAGTATGTACAAATCTGTCAATGCTGCATTTCTTCAAGAAGCTTTAGAGGAAACATTGGAAGAGATATCTTCCTTCAAAGTTATCGTAAAAAGAGGTGTATTTTGGTACTACTTCGAAAAGACAGCCACTATTCCTACTGTATCTGAAGAGCATTATTATCCTTGTTCCAATTTATTTTTCAGAGGTCGTAACACATTTCCTTACAGAGTGCTTTACTATAATAAAAAAATCTCTTTAGAGCTTTCCCATATGCTGACCGACGGTACTGGAGGAATAGAATTTCTAAAGCTGTTGGTAAGAAACTATTTGAAAAAAGAAGGTGTTGACCTGCCTTGTATACGGGAAAAGCTTAATGGCTTTAATTTTGATAACGCCTTTTTCCAGCATTACGAAAAGATGGTTCCAAACTGGCAGGATACTCTGGATAGAGCCTATAAGCTGCCATTAAGATTGGACAAAAGAGGCGTGTATCACGTTACGACTGGTAAGCTTGGGATTCAAGAATTGAAGAAGATAGCAAAGCAATACCAAACAAGTATCACAACCTATTTGCTGGCATTATATGCTGAAATATTGATTGAGATTCAAGCGGAAAATGCGAAAACAAGAAGGCCTATTACAATAAATGTTCCCGTTAATTTACGTAATTTCTTTAAAACGAATACATTGAAAAATTTCTTTGTAAGTGTTCCGGTAACGATAGATCCTCGACTTGGTACATATAGTTTCGAGGATATCATTGAAACGATTAGTATAGAGCTAAAACGATATCTAAATGATAAACAGTTAAAAACATTAATTGCGCGCGGAGTGAGGGGAGAACGTAATTTTTTGCTGCGGGCGCTGCCTTTGTTTGTAAAAGATTGGATCTCTCCAATGGTGCACGCCAGGTTTGGCGAAAACTTATACACAAGCTCGATCTCCAATCTAGGAGTAATATCACTTGATACAGAATTAGAAAAACATGTGGAGCGCTTTGAATTTTATCCTCCGCCAAGTATCGGCAACAAGATAAAAGCTGGAGTAATAAGCTACAAGGATGATATGTATATTACTTTTGGTAATTTATCGAATGACCGACTGGTAGAAAGAATGTTTTTTAGGAAATTAGTTAAAGAAGGCGTACAAATAAAAATCGAAACCAACAGGAGTGCATATTAATGGCTTACTGTCCTAAATGCGGGGTGAGTGTTGAAAAGGACCAAATTCCTTGTCCGCTATGCTTTACATACATACCGAAAATTGTAAGCGATGAAGAATTGCTGGATGCGAACGGGTTTCCAACATATTATAGTTTATATGAAAACCTGGTGAATTTTTTCATACGTGTTGTGTATCGTGTTCTATGTGTTCTGATGATCCTGGGATTCCTTATTCCTACACTTATAGATGTCATATTGAATAAAGAGTTGACATGGTCTTTATACAGCAACTTATCTATTGTTATATGCTGGAGTTTTCTATATGTTGCCTTTGGTTATGTGAAAGGAACTAGAGATAAAATTATCGTCTTACTCATAACAATATGCGCTGGTTTAGTAGGTTTTGACGTAATCAATGGATATACAGGATGGTCAGTCGAAACGGCATTCCCGCTCCTGGGTATTTCTCTGTTGCTGCTGGTAATAAATATAGCTATTTTTAAAAGGAATAGAAGCTGGTTTCGCCAAAGCGGCTATATCATTTTCTCTATTCTTATACTCCTCATCGGAATTGAGTTTATAGTAGGCAGGTATGCAGATACAGAAAACATAGTTTTTCATTCTGTGGATGAGCTTCTTCCGTCTACTTTACTAGGTTCTATTTTGCTCCTGATTTCATATAGAATGCCTAAAAAGTGGGTAGAGAAGTTGAAGCGGAAGTTTCATATTTGATTTAGATGTTTAGTTAATAAGGACGTTCGTGAATTATCTCGATAATTTACGAGCGTTTTTTTGTTTGTTTTTATTGGAGCAATATGATTAGTTACTGCGATGAAAGGACACCCTCCGGGCTTTCTCGCTTCCTTCTCCGTTCCTAACCGGCTTTTTCCGCCTTTCAATGTTGTCTAGCTGCGGTGACCAGAAACTGTGCTGTAAGCGATAAATCCCTGCGTGGGTAAGGGCGCCCACTCCGGGCTTTCTCACTAACCGCTCCGTTCCTAACCGGCTTTTTCCGCCTTTCGTATGTGATCTAGTTCCAGAAACCAGAAACTGCGCTGTAAGCAATGAATCCCTACTTGGGGAAAAGCGCCCCACTCCGGGCTCCCTTACTTACCTCTCCGTTTCTAACCGGTTTCTTACGCTTTTCAATGTTGTCTAGCTGCGGTGACCAGAAACTGTGCTGTAAGCGATAAATCCCTGCGTGGGTAAGGGCGCCCACTCCGGGCTTTCTCACTAACCGCTCCGTTTCTGAACGGTCACCTCCGCTTTTCTTTCATAAGACCAAAGTCTTATTCAAGTTATGGCTGGGGGTCGTTATGGGGGAGCGGGGATAGCGGTAGACTAGGAGTATGAAAGGAAGGAGAGAGGCTTGATGAAGAAGGTGTTATTGATCATCGGTGCGGTTATTGCTGCGGCAGTGCTCTTGGCTAATCTTGGCTCGCTGCTTGTGCTGGCTATCAGTGTAGCAATTGGCTATTACGGGTTGAGGAGGTTCATCCTGACAGATAGTGTCGGTGCCAAGATTGGCTGGGGTGTAGTGATTGGAATCGGTGTATGTATTTCACTTTCCAATTTGCCGGCGTTGATCGGATTGGTTGCTCTTGCAGCTTTGTATTACATGTACCGGGCTTGGAAGAAGGAAAAGGAAGCTGAGAAGTTCGATTATACTCTGTAAATGGAAGGAAGAGCATAGTGGACGATTACTTGGAGCAGCGAATACGTGTGCTGGAATTGGAAGTGGAAGAGCTGAAGGAGCAGGCAAAGCCGAATAGGCAGGATAATACGTGGATTTGGGCATTTATCCCGATTTTGGCACTGCTCATCCCAGTATTGGCTCTTGTTGATGACATATTTTAAACAAAAAAGGAGAGGTACACATGGAAAACATTTTTACTCGTATTAAACAGGCGGTAGCAGCGGATTTTCACGAAATCTTGGATAAGAAGGAAGAAAAGAATCCAACGGTTCAACTCAGTCAATATATTCGTCAATGCGAGCAGCAAGCGAAAAAGATTCGTGAATTGATCGAAAAGCAATACCAGCTCAAGCATGATTTCACGAAGGAATATCATGCAGCGCAGGCAATGGCGGATAAACGGGAGAGACAGGCGAAGCTTGCTGCCGAGCAAGGGGAAGCAGAACTTGCTGAACAAGCGCAAAACGAACGTGAGCAATATCAGGAACGCGCAGACAAGATTAAAGCAATGATGGATAAAGCAAGTTCTGACCTGCAGGAGCTTGAGAAGAAGTACGTGCAGATGAAGCATAAACTAAAAGACCTTTATGTAAAGAAAATGGAGTTCGCGGAGCGTGAGAATGTCGCAAAAGCGCATCGAAGCATGAATGAAATATTGAAACATAAACCTGAATTCGAATTTGCTACAAACAAATTCAATGATTTGGAAGGCTATATTGACCGTTTGGAACGGAAAGTGGACGCAGATTACAGGAAAATGACATTGGATGCCAAGCTTGCAGAGCTTGAGAAGAAATCTAGTTAAAATAGGCACATCATGGTAATCTAGGAAGGACACAGGCGGCTGTGTGCTTCCTTATTTACACTTGCCGCATGAAAGGGAGTGCCTCGGAATTGAAGCCTAACGATATGATCCGCTGGCTGCTGATCACAGCAGCTGTCGTTTTTGTGGCTGAATTATTGATATCAGGCACAGGTGTCCTGATAGGGATCGGAATCGGGATATTCTTCATTTATCTTGGAAAACGGAGGCTTTCCAATGGTAAAAGACCAGTCATGTTTTGGATAGGGATAGTCATTGTTGCCTTCAGTTTATTGCAATCATTTGCTTTTTATCTTGTGCTGACAGCAGGCATTATCTATTACTTTTCGAAAATCCATGACAGTGCGGCAAATAAACCGCAAACCTATCAGCCTTCCTTTGACCAGGCTGCGTCGGAGGAGCAAGTATTCGAACAGAAATCTCTATTCCAAAACAGCTGGTTTGGTGCGCAGTCGGCAGGGAGTGGCGTTTATGAGTGGCAGGATACGAATATCCAATCGTTCATAGGCGATACAATCATTGATTTGAATTATACTGTGCTGCCAAAAGAAGAAGCCGTCCTGATGGTGCGTAAAGTGCTCGGAAATGTACGAATCATAGTGCCATATGATATAGAAGTCGATGTCCATCATTCAGTTGTGTATGGCTCAGTCACAATTTTCGACCACAGGGAACAGAACTGCTGGAGCAAAGTGATCCATTTGCGTACGAAAGGCTATCAGCAATCCTCCCAGCGCATCAAAATCGTTACCAGTGTAGTAGCCGGTAAGCTGGAGGTGGTGCGCGTATGAGTAATATCGTGAAACGCCATGTTGGCTTCGGTATGCTGTACAGTGTGCTATTGCTGGTCGGATTAACTATTCTGTATATTATCGATTTTCCTTTGGATGATTGGAAAGATATCTGGACGATGCATGAAAGCACCCTGCCATTTTTAGTTGCAGCCCCGCTCTTTGTCCTTTTTTCTGGGGCTATTCTTGGATTGTTCTCCGGGCTGTATTGGCGCAAGCGCTGGCATCAGGCGGCGAGGGAAATGGAAAGCATCCGGGAAGGTCAGCAGCCGTTGAAGAAACGCAGCTTCAGCTTAACCGAGCTGCAGCAGACATGGGCTGAACTCGAACGTCTTCAGACTTATATGAATGAACAGGCTAAGCTTGCCCAAAAGCTGACAAATGAGCGAGTGATCGATCGTGAGGAAGAGGTCCAGCGTATTGTATCAGAGGAGCGGAATCGCCTGGCAAGGGAATTGCATGACTCAGTCAGTCAAGAGCTGTTTGCAGCATCTATGCTGATTTCTGCTTTGACGGAATCCGAGGGAGAAGAGACAGCTCTGTTTAAAGCACTGAAGCAGCTGGAGGCAATGGTACAGCAATCACAGCTGGAGATGCGTGCACTGCTGCTGCATCTAAGACCGGCTGCACTGAAAGGGAAAACGCTGCAGGAAGGGATGGAGCTGCTCCTGGAAGATTTGCGGGCAAAGGTACCCCTATCGATCGACTGGGAGCTGGACACATTTCCTGTAGAGATAGGGATCGAGGACCAGCTGTTCCGAATCGTGCAGGAGTCGGTATCCAACACGCTGCGTCATGCGAAAGCTGAAAGCTTGTCAATCAAACTGCTGCAGCGCGACAGCTTTATTATCCTGCTTGTTGCAGATGATGGTATCGGTTTTGAAATAGGTACCGAACAGCCAGGTGCATACGGTTTACAAAATATGAAGGAGCGGGCAGCGGAAATCGGCGCTCATCTGCGTGTGGTAAGTGTGCCGAAGCAAGGCACACGCTTGGAGGTACGCGTTCCGATGCTTGACAGAGAGGAAGAAGAAGCATGATCAAGGTGCTTTTTGTAGACGATCATGAAATGGTCCGAATCGGAGTTTCAGCCTATCTATCCACCCAAGCTGATATCGAGGTGATAGGTGAAGCAGATAATGGAGAGGAAGCGGTGGAGCTTGCACTTGATTTGCGTCCGGATATCATCTTGATGGATCTTGTAATGGACCGTATGGATGGAATAGAGGCTACCAAACAAATCATAGCTGCTTGGCCAGAAGCCAAAGTAATCGTCGTCACAAGCTTCCTGGATGATGATAAAGTATATCCAGCCCTGGAAGCAGGAGCTGCCAGCTATTTGCTGAAAACATCCAAAGCTTCTGAAATAGCGAAGGCAATCAGATCTACATATAATGGCACGTCAGTCTTCGAGCCTGAAGTGACGAATAAAGTGATGGCACGCATGCGAAAGCCCCAAGCTCCCATTTTACACGATACATTGACAGCCAGAGAGCAGGAGGTGCTGCTTTTGATAGCGAAGGGCAGATCGAATCAAGAGATTGCCTCTGAACTGTTCATAGCTTTAAAGACAGTCAAAGTGCATGTCAGTAATATTCTAAGTAAGCTCGAGGTGCAGGACCGGACACAAGCAGCAATTTATGTCCATGAGAATGGGCTTCTTCCATAAAAAAACAGGGCATCCCTATAAGGGAATGCCCTGTTTTTTTTACAAGCCGAATGTATCATTCGGGATATACAGCTTAAAGCTAAGATTATCATTCGGTAAATCGAATTGCTCTACTTCCACGTGGAAATTGTTCTCTAATTCCATTTGGGTAACAGCAACATAAATGGATTCTTCATCCGGATTGATAGTTACCCACTCTGGCATTTTATAATATCTATCTATATATTTGAGAACTTTATCATTCGGCAGGGAAAGACTGCCGAGGGAGATATCACGCTGTACAAGCAATAGATCTCCGTTATCCTGTACCTGCGGCTCGAGTGTCATCTGCAGCGGAATCCGCACGCCGAATGCGGTAATACCTCCGCTTAGCTCTACAGCATCATCACCTAGAACGACAGCATAATTATCGGAATTATCATTAAGCTCTTTATCGATATATGCGTTTATCAGTTCATTAACATTTGCTTTCGTTGAGCTGATTGTGAACTCCGAGGAGTCAGAGCTGTCAAATTGTGCTTCCTTCGGAGGCTCCGGTGCCGGACTGAATGCCGGAAGGAAAATGAGCAGCAATAGAAGCAGCAGGACGATACCATTCGCAATAGCTAATATTTTAAAGTATTTTTTCCAGTCACGCTGCTTCGGTGGCTGAGATTCGTTCTTCCTGTTTTCCACGATACATCACCTGCCTATTCATCGTCTTCCTGTATTACGGGCTTGATGCTTTCCAATACCCTTTCTGCAACTTTACCATACCCGACTTCATTCGGGTGGAAGTAGTCTTCAGATAATAAATCAGCTGTTTTATTTTCGAATAAATCAGTGGTTTCGATATAATGCTGGTCGTTCTCTTCTGCGACCTGCTTGCCTATGTCATTGTACTCCTTGATGATTGTTCCGAGCTGGTCTTGTAATTCTGGGAAGTTCCCCTCGAATGGGTTATAAAAGCCGATCAAATATACCTCGGCATCTGGATTCAACGTATCAATTTTATTGAAAACATCATTCATTCGTTCCTCATAGGCTGGCATGGCAGCACTATAGTCCTCATAATCCAAGTCGGTGAAGTGCTCCTTTGTCACTTTCATAATGTCATTGGCACCGATTGTAATCAGGACAACATCAGCATTCTTGATGGAAGCTGAAATGATAGGATCATCCAGTCTTTTCAGCAGCTGATCTGTTCGATTTCCGCGTTTACCGAAGTTATCAATCTTCACACGATCATCTGTCTGTTCAAAGGTTTGCTGAAGAATACCGACATAACCGCCATTCTCCGTCTCATCACCGACTCCTTGAGTCAAACTATCACCAACAGCCGTAATATGCAAATCTTCCTTGATGAAGAGGCCGAGTGTATCCTTAAGCAATCGCTGGAAAGCATCTTTTATGTCAGAAGAACTATCCGCTTCTTCTTCCGATGCGGCAGCGTCTTCATCAGGATTTCCGGAGGAATCAGTTTCAGATGGAACGACCTCTGCAGTGGAATTGGTGACTGTTGTTTTTTTTTCGGATGCAGCAAGGACAATCATTGTGCCGATGATAATGGCAAGCAGGAATGATGCGATAATCAAGTAGATTTTTCTTTTTTGCAAGCATCATCACCCTCGTTTGGTAGAAATATAGTTACGTATTCCCGCTAGCAAATTCCTTAGACAGCGGTATACGATAAAATACAATCGTGAATTGAATGTAAAATTATATCTTACTAGATTTAAAGGGAGTTGAATAGTGGGAACAGCTGGCATGTCATGTTTCACGAGATGAACAGCTGGGAACAAAATTTGTAAAGTTATGAAGGAGGGACATGGTATGAAAGGATACAGTGGTGTCCCGAATAAGGATGTGTCTGGCTGGTACGTGAAGATAGAAAATGTGGCACCGGCTGAATATCATAGTTCGCGTGATGATGCTGTTCTGGAAGCGGAAGGACTTGCCAAGGATAATGCGCCTAGCAAAGTTGTCATCTATGATGCTCACCAGGAGATTGGGGAGGAACGGCAGATTTAAAAAAATCCCGGCAGGAATTGCCGATATGTTATAACCGATTGGGCAGTTCCTGAATAAGCTGAACAGCAGGAGGTGCAGGTATGGATTTTTCCTTGCTGCTGTTAGCTTTTTCTGGAATTGCACTGCTTAGTATCGGAGTGCTGCGACATTTCACGAAGGACCCGTTCGTCTTATTCATCCCGGCTGCTGTAACGGCTTTGCTGCTGCTTGTTACCAGTGTATTCTCCTTCTTGTTTCAGGAGGAGATCATCAAAGGGACATTATACATCTTTGCTACTATCTTATGTGGATTATTTGTGTTATTGCTTTTCTTGCCACCTTTTCGTAAATAAAGGTGGCTTATTTTGCAGCTTGGGCTTGTTTTAGCTGCTTCGTCGTCAGGCGCTTCAGCCGGATACCCGAAATGGTGTAGAGGACTAGAGCTCCCCAAATACATGAAAAAGCGATCAGGTGTGCATGTGTGAATGCTTCGCCGAATAAAGTGACACCTAAGAGAAGCATGAGTGTCGGGCCGATATATTGGAGCAAACCGATTTGTGTCAAAGTAAGCCTGCGGGCTCCATGGGCAAACAGCAGAAGCGGTGCGGCTGTGGCAGCCCCAGACAAAAATAGGATGATAGCTGTACCTGTAGCTATCGGTTCGCTATGTGCTGCTGGTACAAATAGCAGATACAAAATGGCCAGAGGTGTGACGAACATTGTTTCGATTGTCAGTCCGAACATTGGCGGAATGGTAACGACTTTTTTCAACAGGCCATAAACAGCGAAACTGATTGCGAGCAGGAATGATACCCAAGGAAACACACCATAACTGATAGTCAGATAGAGTACCCCAAGAGCGGCAAGGATGAAGCTGACAATTTGCAAGCGAGTACTTTTTTCCTTCAAGACAATCATCGCGAGCAAAATGCTGATCAGTGGATTTATATAATAACCTAAGCTGGACTGCAGGACATGTCCGGAATTTACCGCCCAGATAAATACGAGCCAATTGAGGCTTACGGTCAAGGAAGCAGCGAACAGACCCCAGAACGCACGCTTATCTGAAACTAAATCCTTAACTTGTTTCAGGAAGGGCCGGATTTTCCCTAGCAAAAGAACTACAAGGATCATTGTCACAAAGGACCAGACGATTCTGTGAGCCAGCAGATGACCTGCGTCTATTTCCCCTAATAAGTTCCAAAAAAGCGGCAGTACGCCCCACATCACGTATGCGATTGCTGCATACACGACGCCGGACTTGGATGATTGCGATTGCATATTATTATGGCCTCTCTTTCTTTCTCTGTATGATTCAAGTGTAAGGTTGAGTTTGACGCTTTTCAATACTTTTGTTTCTTTTGGGGTTACAAGAAGTTGTCAATGCTTGCTGTGATACTATATATTAGTATGGGTAATTGGAAATATGCTACATATGAAGGGAGACGCTCATGTGCATATATTTGCGTATTTATTAGGATTATTAACTATCATAAATATTCTCCTGGCATTAGCGATTGTTTTCCTGGAAAGGCGCGATGCCAGTGTCACATGGGCATGGCTGCTCGTACTCGTCTTTATTCCGGTAGCGGGCTTCGTGATTTATTTGCTTTTCGGCCGCAAGCTCTCGGGTAAGATATTCACCTGGGATACGAAATCCAGACTTGGCGTGAAGAAGCAAGTACAGGCCCAATTACGCGCTATCGAGGAAGATACATTCGTCTATAAACAGGAGGCGGTTAAGGAATACAAAGACCTGGCCTACATGCATTTGCGGAATGATGATGCAATTTTGACGCAGGGGAATGATGTGGAGCTGTTCACGGATGGCCAGAAGAAGTTTCATGCGCTGCTGCATGATCTTTCGCAGGCAAAGGACCATATCCACCTTTTGTATTATATTGTGCGAAGCGACAAGCTTGGCGAACGGTTGGCAGATGTATTGATTATGAAGGCACAAGAAGGCGTCAAGGTGCGCTTTTTATATGATGATATGGGCTCGCGAAGTATCAAGAAGAACTATGTTCGCAGACTCGTAAAAGCTGGTGTTGAAATCGAAGCTTTCTTCCCGTCCTTCATTCCGAAAATCAATCTGAAGCTCAATCACCGAAATCACCGTAAATTGGCTATCATCGATGGGAAGGTCGGCTATATTGGCGGCTTCAATATCGGGGATGAGTATTTAGGTTATGATAAAAAATTCGGGTACTGGCGTGATACGCATCTGCGGATCACTGGAGAGGCCGTAAGAGCAATGCAGACACGCTTCATTTTGGATTGGAACCAAGCTTCCCGGCATGATATCGAATATGAAGACCGCTATTATTTATCTGAACCAGTCGGTAATGTCGGGGTGCAGATCGTTTCAAGTGGACCGGATTCTGAATGGGAGCAGATCAAGCATGGCTATATCAAGATGATTCTCTCTGCCAAGAAGTATGTATATATCCAGACGCCATACTTCATTCCGGATGAGAGTCTGGCGGATGCACTGAAGGTTGCTGTGCTGTCAGGGGTAGACGTCCGGATCATGATTCCGAACAAGCCGGATCATCCATTTGTTTATTGGGCAACTTACTCGAATGCGGGTGACTTGATCAAGGCCGGTGCCCAAGTTTATATTTATCAAAATGGCTTCCTGCATGCGAAGACGATTGTGGTGGATGATAAGATATCTTCGGTCGGAACAGCTAATATCGATGTCCGAAGCTTCCGTCTGAATTTCGAAGTAAATGCATTTTTATATGATCAAAATACGGCAGGGGTATTGAAAGAAAAATTTGAAGAGGATATCCTATTATCAACACAGCTTTCACATAAACTATATAAACAGAGGTCAAACTGGATTCGTTTCAAGGAATCCATTTCGCGTTTGATCTCCCCGATCTTGTAGCCTAAAGTCTGGCGGAAAGAAGGAACCCATAGTGAAATCGAAACCATGTATCGCATCTTTGACAGTTAAAACGTCCCATGTACTTCCTCCTGATACGAACAACCACGGTACGCTGTTCGGAGGGACGCTCATGGCTCATATCGATGACGTAGCAGCAATCGCTGCATACCGCCATGCTAGGCAGCTTGTTGTGACAGCTTCAACCGACAGTGTGGATTTCCTTGCACCGGTGAAAGTAGGAGATACAATCTGTGTAGAAGCATTTGTTACGTGGACAAACAATACCTCCATGGAGGTTTTTGTCAAAGCAGTGACAGAGGATTTGCGCACAGGAGACAGAAAGGTATCGGCAACAGCGTTTTTAACGATGGTTGCATTGGATGACAACAAACAGCCGGTTGTAGTACCAGAAGTATTTCCGGAAAGCCCGGAAGAGAAGTGGCTGCATGATGGTGCGCCGCAGCGTGCTGCCTATCGAAAGGAACGGTTAAAGCGATCCAAGGAAATGGCAGTGGCATTCGGAACAGACTATCCATGGTACCGTAACGATGGCCGTAATTTCGAAGAATAATAAGTAAGACGAGCCTGCTTTCATGCTAGGCTCGTCTTTTTTATGTCAATATATTCTTTTCTGCATATTCCCGCAGGTCGGCAGCTGTTTTTGTCAGTGTTTCAATTTCAGTCATAAACTCAGTAACAAGCTTGGCTTCCTCCTGGGAAGAGCTTGCAATTTCTTGGAAATCATTTTGCATCCGATTGATAGAATCCTTTATTGCACGAAGTGTTTCTTCGATACTGACAGTTGCATTCTTTGATTCAATACTGAGCTTGCGGACTTCTGTAGCCACAACTCCGAATCCGGCGCCAGCACTGCCTACGCGTGCTGCTTCAATGGCTGCGTTGAGGCCGAGAAGATTCGTCTGCTCACTGATACCTTTTATCGTTCCTGCAATATCAGTTATTTTAGCAGAGTGTGCCACTGTATTGCGTGTATTCTCGGAGATTTGCTCAGTCGTTGCAGATAACTCCTCAGAATGCGCTGCAATATGCTGTATCTTTCCTAGTAAAGCATCGGTTGCGCTTTCCATACTGCTGATAATGTCCTTGAACAGATCTTGTTTGGCTGTCGTCACTGCACAATTCAAACCGCCAATCATCTTCCCATCATCGTCTTTTATCGGGATGGAAATGCTATCAAATGGTACGCCGAATTGTTCTTTCGGTACTTTTACGATAGTAACGCCGTCTGGATTGACTTGCTTGAATTGCTTGTAGTCTTCAGGTAATGGATCTCCAGCTTTATGGTGGAAGTTTAGATCTGCACTTGGAGAATAATACAGATACTGCTCTGCATCAAAAATGGTGATCATTGCTTCTTCTCTAAGGATTGCTTTTATATATGGCACTGCTGTTATGATTGCTTCAATTTTATTTTCCAATGTCATCCCCCTAGTAGCTATACATGTACATTCGTATCTATCGGAGGAATCCAGGAATAGTTTAGCGTTTTTAATCAAAAAAAGAGGAGCTTTTTTTACAGCTCCTCTTCCTCATATGGTTGAATCCAATCATGAAACAACTCGTTCAGCAGCCGATAGTGGTGCTCCAATTCCCGCTGATCTCCGTCATGTGTCGTTAAATATTCGATTCGTCCGTATAGACTGCGGATTTCCTGCTTCTGATCCTCAGAAAGTGCGTGAACATCCAAGACAAGGGATGAGTTCAGATCATCAGGCTCCAGTTTCTTCAGATCCTTACCGTATTCCTTGTGAGGATTTGCCATTAGCTCCTGCGCTCTGTCACTGAGGAAATAAGCCATGAAAAGATCTGCATCTTGTTCATATTCCTCATAAAAATGAATACCGATTAACTGGTCCAGATGGCGGACATTGGTTTTATTTCGTACAAACTGTATCTGCTTCCGGTTGAATACACTTACCAAGATCGAAGCTGCGTCCAATACAGGATACCGGTACCATGGTTTGCGGGATCGGATGAGGTGGCGCTGATCTACGCGGTGGGCCTTGCCATCCTCCAGATACTGTACCAATGCATGATCTAATTGTTCATCATCAGCGTTCAGCAAAAGCATTTGTTCATCCTCTTGCACGAGCTGTTTATAATCAATATACGTAAAAAAGGGATTTTTCAATTGTGCTGATTTAGAAATACAAGGCAGAAAATGCTGCTTGCCGATGTTCCACTGGCGCATCTTGCTATTATTGAAGCAGAAATACTGATTTGATCCAGTTTTTATACCCTGTTTAGCTGCAGCAAAATGGTTAAGCGGCTGGACGTTCTTGAAACGTTTCTGGTCTTCCTGATAGAAATGTAATCTCCATTTATCAGCTGGGGCCAGATCCTGTTGGCGGCGAATGATACCCAGGGGCTTTTTCCGATCAGACAGCATATATGCTGCTGCCTGCTGAAGCTCCTCATTGGATTGCGTTCGAATAAACTCAATTGTGCCACTTCTGTTTGACTTATCGAATAGCAGGAGAGAGCTGGTAGTCGCTGCCCCTTTGAACCAGCCCATCTGGATGTCAGTATTTATGATCATTTCCAAGCCGCTATCATTCAGAAGGTATTCTTTTATTTTCGTCCCATACCGTGCATTCAAAAAGTCTGACGGTACAATAAATGCAGCGCGTCCGTGTTCTTCTAACTGATGCAGTGCTTTCAATATAAATAGACCGTACAAATTAGTATATGTAGAAAGCGAGACGCCCATATTCTGCCGGAATAGGTTTAAGTAGATTTCCTTCTCATCTTCGTTTCGGAAAGGAATATAGGGAGGATTGCATATAATACCGTCATATGTTTTGTCCCATCCATCTACAAGGAAATCATGCTCATATAGCTGAATGGACGAATGGGATGAGAAAAAGTGCCTGTTAGCTTCCAGAATCTCTAAGTCTTCATCGTAAGCGTCTATATCATATGTAGTTGGTATATCTTTAACCAGCTTCCCCATACCGACAGCAGGATCAAGCAGCCTCCTGCCCTCCAGATTATGCAGCACCCACTGTTTCATCATGTGTGCAATATAATCGGGGGTGAAATACTGACCATAATGCCGGCGATGGAGCGCAGAACTCTTATTTAAATATGATTCTTCCAATCCATACTCTTCCAACAGGGAACACCTCCTTAATAAAATAGGTAAAAACAACTAGATTCATTGTATTACAAATCCAACATAGTTTTCCAGTAAAAGGAGAGAGGATTGACGAAAAACCTTATATAATGCAGAATTCCTCAAAAGTTAACTCCATCTCTTTGCTTATATGCAGGCTGGTTGATAGTCATGGAGGAAAAGGAGTATAATAAAACTAGTGAAAAAAATGACAGCATGTGTGCAAAAGGGGTAACGGACATGAAAAAAGCTTTGACAATTGCAGGCTCAGATTCCTCTGGCGGAGCAGGTATCCAAGCGGATCTGAAGACAATGCAGGAATTTGGCGTATACGGAATGTCTGCTGTGACGACAATCGTTGCAATGGATCCTTATAATAACTGGCATCATAATGTATTCCCGGTTGATGTGAATACTGTAAAGGAACAGCTCAATACGATCGTAGTGGGTGCTGGTGTTGATGCAGTGAAAACAGGAATGCTAGGTTCTCCGGAAATCATCGAATTGGCTGCAAACATGATCAAAGAAAACAATATACCAAATGTAGTAATTGACCCGGTTATGGTATGTAAAGGTGCGGATGAAGAACTGCAGCCGGAAAACACAGTTAGTCTCCGTGAGAAACTGGTCCCGCTTGCGACTGTGATCACACCTAACTTGTTCGAGGCTGCTAAACTGGCGCAAATGCCACTGATTCATTCTGTGGAAGAAATGAAAGAAGCAGCACAGAAAATCCATGCACTCGGTGCGAAATACGTCCTTGTAAAAGGCGGCAGCAAGCTTGAGACAGATAAAGCAATTGATGTGCTTTATGACGGAGAAAGCTTTGAAATACTTGAGAGTGAGAATGTCGATACGACTTATACTCACGGTGCTGGCTGCACAAGTTCTGCAGCTATCTGTGCGCTGCTGGCGAACGGCAGCAGTGTGAAAGAAGCGATTTATGAAGCGAAGACATTCATTACAGAAGCGATTCGCGGAGGCTTCAAGCTTAATCAATATGTAGGCCCTGTCAATCATGGTGCCAGAAAGTCCATGCCGCAGCAATAAGCAGGGATGGATGAGGAAAAGCCGCCTGTACGGGCGGCTTTTTCCTTGTCCGGGAAGGAGGAGTACATGCGTATTTTCAGTGTAGAGAATCTTACGAAGACATATGGAGATAAACAGCTGTTTCAGGAAATCGAATTCCACATCGAAAGCCGCGAAAGAATTGGTCTGGTAGGTGTAAACGGAACTGGAAAATCAACTTTGCTGAAGGTATTGGCTGGTATCGAAAGTTCGGATGGCGGAAACATCGACCACAGCAAAACATTTCAGCTGGCTTATTTGGCCCAGGAGCCGGAATTGACTCCGGGTAAAACTGTTCTGGAGGAAGTTTTTAGCGGTACTAGTCCAATCCTGCAGACAATTCGTGCATATGAGGAAACACTCTCAAGCTTGGAGAAGGAGCCAGATAACGCAAAGACGCAAAATCGGCTTTTCACCCTTCAAGCTAAAATGGATGCAGAAGATGCATGGGATGCAAGTACGCAGGCGAAAACAATTCTGACGAAGCTTGGAGTAGATTATTATACAGCTCTTGTCGACACTTTATCAGGTGGACAGCGTAAACGGGTAGCATTAGCAAAAGCGCTTATTCAGCCTGCTGATTTGCTGCTTCTGGATGAGCCGACAAACCATCTGGATAACGAGACAATCGAATGGCTTGAAGGCTATCTGCCTAGCTATCCTGGAGCTCTTATGCTTGTAACACATGATCGGTATTTCCTGAATCGGATAACGAGCCACATCTTTGAATTGGAGATGGGCAGTCTCTATCGATATGAAGGAAACTATGAAACATATTTGACGAAAAAAGCAGAACGGAAGGCTCAGACACTGCTGGATCAGGAAAAGCACCAGAATACATTGCGCCGGGAACTTGCATGGCTGCACCGCGGAGCAAAAGCCCGGACAACCAAACAAAAAGCACGGATCCAGCGAGTAGAGCAAATGAAAGAAACCAAGTTTCAGACACAGGAGAACGAACTGGACTTACAGGTTGGAGCAGCCCGTTTAGGAAAGAAAGTGCTGGAGGCAAAAGGAGTAACGGTCGAATTCGGGGATAAGCCGTTATTCAGTCATTTCGACTTCCTGTTCAAACCAGGAGATCGTATTGGAATTATCGGTCCGAATGGGAGCGGGAAGACGTCCCTTTTGAATACACTTGCAGGCAGAATTCAGCCGACAGCAGGGGAGGTTGAGACCGGAGAGACAGTAAAGCTGGGGTATTATACACAGCTGCAGCAGGATATGGATCAGCAGCTGCGCATTATTGACTATATTAAGGAAGTAGCCGAAGTTATCCATACTGCAGATGGAAACATCATCACAGCAGAACAGATGCTGGAGCAATTCCTATTCCCGCGGAATCATCAATATACGTATATCCACCGTTTATCAGGCGGTGAGCGAAAAAGGCTGTATTTACTTCGTGTATTGATGCAGGAACCGAATGTCCTATTTCTAGATGAACCGACCAATGACCTGGATACGGAAACATTGGGCATTCTGGAAGATTATCTGGAGAGCTATCCAGGTGTCGTCATAACGGTTTCCCACGATCGTTATTTCCTTGACCGTGTAGTGGATCAGCTAATCCTTTTCGAAGGAGCAGGGGAAGTCTCAACGTTCTATGGCAACTATAGCGAGTACCGGGAAAAGGTTCAGGAACAGCCGAAACTGCAGCAGACAAAGGCAGAGCCCGTCCAAGCGCAGAAAGAAAAGAAAAAGCAGAAGCTTTCTTATAAAGAACAGCAGGAATGGAACTCTATAGAAGACGAAATTGCTGATCTGGAAGAGCGACTGGAAGCGTGTGCCGAAGGGATAACCGAGGCAGGCAGTAACAGTGAGCGTGTCCAAGAACTGTTTACCGAGCAACAGGAGCTGGAACAGCAACTGGAACAAAAGATGGAGCGATGGGAAGAATTATCCCTGCTAGTAGAAGAAATCGAAAGCCAGAAACAATAGAAAAGCGGAAAAAGCCGATTAGGAACGAAGAAGGAAGTGAGAAAGCCCGAAGAAAGGTGTTTTTTCCTTTCGTAGGGATTTATCGCTTCCGGCGCAGTTCCTGGCTTATGAAGCTAGACAATAGAAAAGCGAAAGAAACCGTTTAGAAACGGAGCGGTAAGCAAAGGAGCCCGGAGTGGGGCGCTTTTCGCCATGCAGGGATACATTGCTTACATCGCAGTTCCTGGTCACCGCAGCTACACATCCAAGGCATATTTCGTGCCAATTTGCGCATACTTTACTAGAATGGAAGAATAGTCTGAATTTAATGACGGGAAGGATTGATTCCAATGCCAGATAAGGAATTATTAGAAAAATATGCTGAGGTCGCTTTGCGCACAGGAGTAAATATCCAGAAGGATCAACCACTATTCATCATGGCACCGCTTGACGGAGCGGAATTTGTCCGCTTGATTGCAAAACGTGCTTATGAGCTGGGCGCAAGTGAGGTACATATCAATTGGTCAGATGATACTCTCATGCTATTGAAATATAAGCATCAATCCGAGGAAGTACTGTCAGACATCCCTGATTGGCTGGTAGAGCAGCGTGCTTATTATATGAAAAAGGGTGCAGCCCTTCTGCAGATCCGCTCCACTGACCCTGATCTCCTTAAAGATGTGGATGGAAATAAAGTAGCGCAGGCAACGAAAGCTACCGCACAAGCATTGCAGCATCTTCGTCACTATACAATGAATGATATCGTTCCATGGACGATCATAACTATTCCGACAGACGCCTGGGCACAAAAAATCTTCCCGGGGAAATCTGCTGAGGAAGCAACGAAGCTTCTTTGGGATTCTATTTTCAAGATTGTCCGTATTGATCAGGACGATCCGATTCAGGCGTGGGAGGATCATAATGCTACGCTGCACAATGCCCGCGACGTACTGAATGGTAAACGGTACAAGAAGCTGCATTTTAAATCTGAAGGAACAGATTTGACAATTGGCTTACCAGAAGGTCATATTTGGAAAGGCGGTTCTTCTACTACCGAAGGCGGTATTGAATTCAATCCGAATATGCCGACTGAGGAAGTGTTCACGATGCCGCATAAATACGACGTTGAGGGAACTGTTACAAGTAAAAAACCATTGATTTATGATGGAAATACAATCGATAACTTCACACTTACCTTTAAGGAAGGAAAGGTTGTCGATTATAAAGCCGAGGTAGGTCAGGAGACATTGAAGCACTTGCTTGAAACAGACGAGGGAGCTTTGCGTCTTGGGGAAGTTGCATTAGTACCGCATGAATCTCCAATTTCCCAGTCTGGTCTCATTTTCTACAATACGCTATATGATGAAAATGCTTCCTGTCACGTTGCTTTAGGAAAAGCTTATCCGACTACACTGGAAGGCGGAGCTTCCATGAATGCGGAAGAGCTTGATAAGCATGGAGTTAACGACAGTTTGACACATACTGATTTCATGATCGGATCAGCAGACCTTTCCATTGACGGCATTTTTGCAGATGGATCATCCGAACCTGTTTTCCGTGATGGTAGCTGGGCAATCAAATTCGATTAAATAAAAACCCGCATTACTGGAGTAAGCCAGTAATGCGGGTTTTTCATTGATCTAGAATACCATGGTGCACGAGTACAGCACGAATGGCATGGTAGTCACACGCTACATCCATTTGTTCCTTGATTTCCCGAAGCTTTGGAAGTGTATCATGCTGCTTCAGTACATCCAGAACTGCTGTTTCCTGCTCTGATGTGAAAAATTGCTGCAGGTCCAGCGTTTCTCCATCTGCATAGGCTTTGAAAAGATGATTGCTGACAGTCATTGGAGTCAAGCCTCTATCCTTTGCTATTTCTTCCATGGAACTGCCTTTCTCAAAGGCTTCATAACTGATTAGATGACTTGGAGTATCTTGCTTTTCCTGGAGTAATGGCTTTTGATCACGGTTAGGTACAATCGCTGTCTGCTCATGCTGCTTTAGCACTTCAAGGAATTGATCGCCATACTGTTCCATCCGTCTTTCCCCGATACCTTTGATCCCCAGCATCTCATCTTGCGTATGCGGAATGTATCGGCATAGCTCTTTTAGTGTTGCATCCGAGAAGATGACGTATGGAGGCAGTCCTTCTGCTTGGGCAATCTGCTTGCGCAATTCCCGCAATTCTTGGAATAACGCTTCATCATAATCCGCTTCGGCTGTCTCCGTAGCTTTGGCAATTTGCATCATTACTTTCTTTTCACCTTTAAGAATTTGGACAGCTTCATCTGTTAGTGTCAGAACAGGATATTTATCATCAGTTGGAGCGAGAATCATTTCAGCAGAAAGATAATGAATGAACTGTGTGATATCCTTTTCTGTCCGATTTTTCATGATTCCGTACGTGGAAAGACTTTCGAGACCGAATTGTTTGATTCGTTTGTCCTTGGAACCTTTCAATACCTTCGCAACCAATACAGCACCAAAGCGCTCATCCATCCGTTTGATGCAGGAAAGTACCATCTGCGCTTCTCGTGTCATATCCGTTTTCTCGAATTCATTCAGGCAGTTGCTGCATCTGCCGCAATCCTCTGGGATGTGCGGATCTTGAAAATAATGAAGCATATACGTCTGGAGGCAGTTCTGTGTATGGCAGTAATTCATCATCTGCTGCAGTTTTTGATATTCCGCTTGTGTATCGGAAGATGAATTTTCAATTAGGAACTTCAGCAAATGTACATCCTGCCCTGAGAAGAGCAGTACACAATCACTCGGTTCACCGTCACGACCTGCACGGCCTGCTTCCTGATAATAGGCTTCCATATTCATAGGCAAGGCATAGTGCAGAACATAACGTACGTTACTTTTATCGATACCCATTCCGAAAGCATTCGTTGCAATCATGACACTGACTTCATCTTGGATGAAGGAAGATTGTGCGTCCTGTCGGTCTGCCTCGCTCATGCCGGCGTGGTATTTGGCTGTTTTGATTCCTTGTCGGTCAAGGAACAGGGAAAGCTGATCGACTAGCTTTCTAGTAGGTGCGTAGATGATACCGGTATCCTGCTTGCGTTTTTGAATGAAATCCAGGATGTAGCGCTCCTTATCTGCACCTTTAACTACTTGAAAGCGTAGATTATCACGAGCAAAGCCTGTGCGAGTCGTGAAGTCTTCTTGGATATTCAAAAGTCTCTGGATATCGTCTGCTACCTGCGGCGTAGCGGTAGCGGTCAGAGCCATGACAGGCGGTGTCTCTGTCAGTTTATCCAGTATGCTGATAGCGGATCGGTAGCTTGGGCGAAAATCATGTCCCCATTGAGAAATACAGTGAGCTTCATCAAAAGCAATCAGGCTTATCGAAAGGCGACGGATCATGTGCAGGAAACGAGAATTCTCCAGTCGCTCTGGTGCCACATAAAGGAAGGTAAAGGCACCTTCTGCAGCTTGCTGCATCGTCCATTCCATTTCGCCAGCTTCGAGTGTGCTGTTTATATAAGCGGCAGGTATATCCATTGCCGTCAGTGCGTCGACCTGATCCTTCATTAGGGAGATAAGCGGAGAGATGATCAGTGCGGTACCACGGCGCATTAAAGCGGGCACCTGGTAACAAATCGATTTTCCTCCGCCTGTCGGCATGATCGCTAATGTATTTTCATTCTTCATCACGTGCTCGATTACTTCGGCTTGTCCTTTACGGAAGGTATCGTAGCCGTAATAATCCTTCAATATTTGCTGCGCTGTAGCTTCCACGTTCAAAACCCTTTCCTATTTCTCGTTATATACAGCATAACATGATTAGAGGCTTCCTCGCTTTTTAGACGAAAAATAAGAAACTGCCTGTTATGGAACAGGCAGTTTCTTATTTTAAATCGTTGCCTCGCTATGCGGGCGCTTCAATTCAATTTTAATTTTCTCCAGTCGATTATCCCGTACAGATTCTACAGTGAAGAGCATGTTTTCATATTCCACAACTGTATCGGAATCCTCATCAGGGATCGAACCGATGCGGCTTAGAATGAAGCCTGCAATCGTATCAAAGTTCGGTACATCGATATCTGTATCAAAGAAATCATTGAATTCATCAATTTGAAGGGAACCGCTCGCCATATACGTATTATCATCGATACGGGTCAGCTCTCCTTCGATTTCATCGTATTCATCATCTATATCTCCGACAATCTCTTCAATCATGTCTTCCATCGTGACGATACCGGAAAAGCCGCCATACTCATCGATCAGGATTGCAAGATGATTATGTGTCTGCTGCAATTCTTTTAAAAGGTCATCAATGTATTTAGTCTCGGGCACGAAATGTGCTTCCCGCAAAATAGCTTCGAGTCGCACTCCATCAAATCCATATTCTCGTACTGCTTTGAAATAATCCTTCATGTTCAGTATACCGACGATAGTATCGCTGTCTGTCTGGTAGACCGGAATTCTGGAATATTTCTGTTCGAGCAGAATATCTGCAAGTTCTTCAGCTGGAGTATCGATGCTTAGGGTGAATGTATCCGTCCGCGGCGTCATGATTTCACGTGCAATTTTATCATCAAGGTCGAAAACACCTTTGATCATATCGAATTCATCCGCGTTCAGGATTCCTTCCTCCTGTCCCGTCTGAGCCAGAAGTTTGATCTCTTCCCTGGAGACCTTTTCAGCTTCTGCATCATTTCCTACACGTGTGATTTTCACAAGTACATTCGTGGAGAAGGAAAGGAATTTGACGAATGGCATTGCGATTTTACTGATAAATAGAATCGGTGTGACAGAGAATCTGGCAATCTTCTCCGCGTTTTGAAGGGCAACCCTTTTCGGGAATAATTCACCGAATACAAGTGTTACATAAGACAGCAAGACAGTAATGACCACCACGCTGATTTGCTGTGCGTAAGGAATATCTCCAAGTACACCAGCGAATCGATCTGCAAGTCCGGTAGCAGCTGAGGCACTTGAGAAGAAGCCTGCCAGCGTAATACCCACTTGGATAGTTGCGATGAACTTACTTGGATCAGCAATAAGTTTTTGCAGCATTGCCGCTTTCTTATCACCGTCGTCTGCTTGCTGCGAGATGCGGTTCTTATTCAGTGAGACCAATGCAATTTCTGCTGCAGCAAAAAAAGCATTCAGTACTGTTAAAATACCAATCAATACGAGTTGGAGTAAAACTGGACTCCCAGGATCATCCGGACTATTCATGTATAAAATCTCTCCCTTAAAAAAATAAACGCAAAAAATGCGTTTTCATTATACCCATTATACGCTTTTTTTATGTGTAATCCAAATACTCTGCATGTATTAGTATATCCGGGAACTGTGGAATTATTCCAGTGCCCGGATCTGCTGGCGAAGCGATTTGATCTCGATTTCCATCTCCTCAAGCTGTCTTTCCATGTGGGCTGCGCCAGCACCGCTTGATGCCAGTTTATCAGCGTCTGCCTGCACGCTTGCATACGTCATTTTCAATTCAGCCAGTTTGGTTTCCAGCTCTTGTCTATTCATATCATCACCTCTACACTAAGAATAGGAAAGAAGAAGTCTAAACGTCAAGCGAGGAGGGGAAAGGATGCGTTATATCCAAGAACAGGATGTGTATCGGCTGCTGGCAAAAGCTGAATCATTTTTATTGGAGCGTGAAGCAGAAAATAATCTTCTGTTGGGTTTGCTTGGCAGAATGGCTGAGGGAGAAGATATGGGTGCGGTTTTTGGGTATGGAGAGGACCATGAAGGAATTCGAATAGTCTTTTTGAATACAAAAGGAAATCGGATCATCCTGTCTGAGGGCGCAGTCTGGACTGATGAAGAAGCTGCCCAGCTGGCTGAACTTGTTCAAACATTGACACCCAATCTGCCCGGAGTTGTCGGCCCAGTAAAACAAGCGAATCAATTTGCGCAAGCTTGGCAGCAGCTGAACGAAACACAGGTAAAAGTACACATGAACCAGTTCATCTATCAGCTCGATAAAGTAACAGATATAAGTACTGCCAGAGGGGAGATGCGTGCAGCCGTTAATGATGATTTCGTCCTGTTACGTGATTGGCTAATGCAATTTGGAAAAGTTACTGGAGAACATATGACAGAGGAACGAGCGGATACAGTAATCGGCAGACTGATTGCGCAAAAGCGGATGTACGTCTGGACGGTTGATGGTCAGATCGTAAGTATGGCTGGCTGCTCAAGAGAAAGCCGGAACGGGATTGTGATTAACGCGGTATTCACTCCTGAGGAACAGCAGCGAAAGGGATATGCTCAGACGCTCGTAGCAGCACTTTCTGCGAAATTGCTGGAGGATGGGAAGCAATTCTGCTGCTTGTTCACAAATGCGGATGATCCCGGACCCAACAAGCTGTACCAGAAAATTGGCTATCGAAGAATCGCTGAGAGCTGTGCAATCGACTTTAAATAAAAAGAGGACCGTCACAAAATAGTGACGGTCCTCTTCCTATTAGATCTTGCTTTGGAAGGCAGCAAGTTCTTTGTAGAATTTATCGAATGCTGGAATATCCATTTGCTGACCTGCATCAGACAATGCAACAGCAGGATTTGGATGAACTTCAGCCATGACTCCATCTGCACCGACAGCCAATGCAGCTTTCGCGCATGGAAGCATGATATCTTTTCGGCCAGTAGAGTGTGTTACATCAACCATTACAGGAAGATGCGTTTCCTGTTTCAGGATTGGTACAGCCGAAATATCCAATGTATTCCGTGTCGCTGTCTCATACGTGCGGATACCGCGCTCGCAAAGGATGATTTGGCCATTGCCTTCGGAGTGGATGTATTCAGCTGCTGCAATGAATTCTGAAATAGTACCAGACAGGGCACGTTTAAGCAGGATAGGTTTGTTGGTACGTCCTGCTTCTTTCAGTAATTCAAAGTTTTGGGCGTTACGTGCTCCGATTTGGATGACGTCGACAAAATCAAGTGCTTTCTCGATGTCATGCGGAGTGACGATTTCACTGATCACTGCCAAATCGTATTCATCCGCTGCACGCTTCAGAATTTCCAAGCCTTCTACACCTAAGCCTTGGAAGTCATAAGGTGATGAACGGGGCTTGAAGGCACCGCCGCGTAATAATTTAAGTCCTTTGTCTTTTAAGGATTCCGCTACCGCAGCCACTTGCTCGTAGCTTTCCACAGAACATGGTCCAAAGACGAAGCTTGCTTTACCAGTACCGACCTTTTCACCTTTCAAGTCGATAACTGTATCTTCGTTTTTATAAGCACGGGATACAAGCATCGGACGCTTGCTCGCGGCCTCTTCTTCTTTCGTCTTCGCTTGCAAAACAGCCTTGAAGATCGAATCCATCGTGGAATCTCCAAGCACACCAGCTTCATTCTGTGCTTTTAGTTCTGCCAGAAGGAGTTTCTCGGACTGGCTGCGTTCACTTTCAGGAAGATCCTTCAGCTGCTGCTTAAGGCTTGCCTGTTCGTTCAACAATTTCAACAGCTCGAAATGTGTCTGTTCGTACTGTTTTTTCAGCTCCAAAACATTTGTAGTCTGCATAAGTAGATCCTCCTTATAAGTATGGAATACCCTAAAATACTCTTCAATAGCCCATTCAGCCGGAATCAGTTATCTTGCAAGCCTGAATTCCCGGTTCCCGGGGAAATCCCTTGCAAACCGCTGCCGCTCTGAAACGGGTTATGGAAGAAACACAACATCAACATCGCTATCCGAAATAAATACAATGTTGAAAATATTATCCCTATACTACATGCTTTTATAAATAAATACAAATGAAAGCACCAAAGTATGCAGAAAAAAGGACGATAGTACCTGTTTACCCGTGATTACCGATTTATCTCATTTTTGTTGTATTCTTTATAATTTCTTTACATTTAAAGCGAGCTGCTGATCTCTTCGACGCTTGATAACAAAATCAGTCAACGTGAACAAAAATACGAGCAAAAATAGGAAACTCGACATTTGGAACAGGGTAGATGTCGAAACGAATTGATGCAGAATGCCAAGGATGATGGCACTCAAACCGATGCCAAAATCAATAGATGAATAATACATACCATTGGCAATGCCGCTTCTTTCTACATCTGTCTTGGAAATTGTCCACGCTTGCAAAGCGGGGATCATAGACCCATAACCGATTCCGAATAAGGCACCGGAGACGATGAAATACCAGTTAGCTGATGCTATGCTGAGTATCCACATGGCAAGGAAAGCAACAACGGAACAACCCATGATCAGCACCCAAGGTCCCTTGGCATCGAACAATCGGCCAGTAAATGGTCTGGAAACCGTTGCGCATAAAGCATTGGCTAAATAAAAAAGAAATGTTCCAGTAAGCTGCTGTTCCTGTCCAAAAAGGACAAGATAAGTGACGATAGAACCGTACCCGAATGATGTAAGAAACGTAATGAATACAGGATAGGCACTTTTCTTTTCGATCAATGACTTGAAAAAAGAAAATTTAGGCGGCTGGGCTTGGTTTCGTGACAATGCTTCAGGTTCAGCATATCGAGTTAGTGCCAGAAATAGAAAAGCAACCATGCCAAGTACGATCGATACGAGAATTAGCGTCCGAAAGTTATAAGTTTGATAGAGGAAGATACCGACACTTGGTGCAATGATCATACCGATAGTAATAGAAAGACCGAAATAACCCATGCCTTCTCCGACACGCCTTCTTGGTACAAGGTCAACCGCGGCTGTGCCATTTGTGGTGGTGCTCCATCCCCAAGCTGCTCCATGCAGGAAGCGGAATATTAATAGAAGTGTAACGATTTGGGTGAAGGGATATAGAATTGCACAGACGAGCAAAAGGAAAGAACCGATCAGTATCGGCGTTTTCCTTTTCTTCGTCAGCAGGAGATGGCCAATAAATGGCCTGATTAGAATTGCGGCAATCGAAAATGCTGTTGTTACCAATCCAACCTGTAAGCTGCTGCCGCCAATGGAGGCGATATACGGCGGCAGATTCGGCAGCAGCATCTGGAAGCTCATAAAAGTGAACAAATTCCCCAGCAATAAGAAAATGAAGGCTCTTGTCCATAAGGGAGGCTGATTGTTTACCATATAGTTGACCTCCTATTCTGCTTGAACTCCAGCAGCAGATTTTTTCTTCATCCTATAATCGACCCATTCATGGTAGAAGTGGGAGATGATAGTCTTGCACACGGCATAGAATGGGATGACGAACAGAAGACCGAGGAAGCCAGCAATGTTTCCGGCTGCTAGAATAAGCGTGATAACCGTCAGCGGATGGATACTCAGTGCTTTTCCCATGACATTCGGAGAAATCAGGTTTCCTTCAATCTGCTGGGCAATGAGCATGACGACTGCAGCTAAGATAGCTAGTTTTGGTTCTTGGAATAAAGCAACAAGAATAGCAGGTACAGCAGCTAGGTACGGACCGAGAAACGGAATGACGTTAAAGACCAGTCCGATAATAGCGAGAGTGAAGGCATACTTGAGATCGATAATCACATATCCGATAAATAACATCGTGCCGACACAAACCGATACAATGAACTGACCTTGGATGAAGGATGCTAACGTATGATTCAAGTCCTCCATCAGTTTTTTTACACTTGCTCCTTTCTTCTTATCGAAAAATTTTGTTAAAAATGGAATCAATTTTTCTCCGTCTTTAAGCATAAAGAATAAGAAAAAGGGTATCAAAACCAATGTGAACAGGAAGTTGACCAGGCTGGAAATGAATCCGATCAGATAACCTGGAACATCCTGCAAGCTGGATTGTAAGGTTGCTGCGAAATTTTGAATGGATTCCTCCACTTGATCAGGTAATGCAGAGTGATTCTCCTCCCAATAGTCCACAATCGACGTGAGTTGATTTGTGATGCCCGGGATGTTATTCACCAATGCCTGATATTGGGTTTGCACGATTGGTGCAGCGAATTTGTAGACGAAATATACCAGCGCAATCAAGAGCAGGAATATCGTTAGGATGGCTACCCATTTTGGGAAGCGGATTTTCTCCAGGAGCCGGACGAGCGGTTTGGTGATATAGAATAGAAGGCCGGCTGCAATCATCGGGAATGCAATCGCTCCTATGTATGTAGCCAGAGGCTGGAAGATGAAATCGACTTTCGCAATCAACAGTATAAGTGTGAAAGTCAGAACAGCGGCCACAAGGCCTTGGAACCATTTTTTCTGAGTCAACTTAGATCAGTATCCTTTCCAATTATTGATATAGCTTAGCATAGCATAGCCGGGCTATGGCGTAACCCTTTCCCCAAGTATTTATTAAATTTCCAGCAGGATGGGATTCTGCGCCAATTCAACTTATAAATGTGATAGGATATCACTATACTTATTTTTCAGGAGGAAAGCTCATGGTATGGCAAGATACATATAAGAAATGGACTGCATTCAAAGCACTTGATCCGAAATATAAAGAGGAGCTGACGAAGCTTGCTGATGATGAAGCAGCTTTGGAGGATGCTTTCTATAAAGAATTAACATTTGGTACAGGTGGTATGCGTGGTGTGCTTGGCGCGGGTACAAACCGGATGAACATTTATACTGTCCGCAAAGCTGTAGAAGGTTTGGCTGTATATATGGAAAAAAACATTTCTGATTACAAGGAGCGCGGCGTAGCTGTTGCATATGACTCTCGTTACATGTCTCCAGAGTTCGCGGATGAAACGGCACGTGTTCTTGGAGCACATGGTATTCGGGCGCATGTATTCGAATCCCTGCGACCAACTCCGCTTCTATCATTCGCAGTACGTCATCTTAACGCTGCTGCTGGTATCATGATTACAGCAAGCCATAACCCACCTGAATATAATGGCTTTAAGGTGTATAACGAAGATGGCGGCCAAATTCCTCCTGAACAGGCAGAAGCTATTATTGCGGAAATTGCAAAGGTGGAAAACGAACTGGCGGTGGAGGTTGAAGATCTGGAAACTATCCGTGAAAACGGTTTGCTGCATTCGATCGGGGAAGATGTGGACAGTGCCTACCTGAAGGAACTGAAAACAATCTCTAATATGTCTGATTCTGCGAGAGAGCAATTGGACAAGCTTCAAATCGTGTTCACTCCGCTGCATGGTACATCCCATGATCTTGTTTTGCGTGGTTTGGACCAGCTTGGCTTCCAAAATGTTCATGTGGTCAAAGAACAAGCAAAGCCGGATCCAGAGTTTTCTACAGTTGAATCTCCAAACCCAGAGGAGCATCAGGCTTTCACACTCGCTATGGAGCAAGGAAAGGAAATTGGAGCAGATGTTCTGATTGGAACCGATCCGGATGCAGACCGTCTCGGAGTTGCTGTACAGGACGGAAATGGTGCTTATCAAGTGCTGACAGGAAACCAGCTTGGTACATTGATGCTGGATTACGTGCTGGCGAATGCTTCAGAAGCTGATTTGCGTAACGGAAAACTAATCAAAACAATCGTAACGACTGAAATGGGACGTGCGGTAGCAGCTTCTTATGGTGTCGATACAATCGATACCCTTACTGGTTTCAAGTATATCGGTGAAAAAATCAAGCAATTCGAAACAACAGACGAGAATTTCTTGTTTGGCTATGAAGAGAGCTATGGTTATTTGATCGGTGACTTTGTCCGTGACAAAGATGCTGTACAGGCTGCTATGATCGCTTGCGAAATGACTGCGCATTGGCGTGCTCAAGGGAAGACATTGCTTGAAGCATTGCATGTATTGTATGAGAAGCATGGCTTCTTCCTGGAAGATCTTCATTCCATTACATTAAAAGGCAAGGATGGCGCTGAGAAGATTGCCGCTATGATGGATGCTGTACGCGCAGACACACCACAAGAGCTCGGCGGCCTGAAGGTACTTACAGTGGAGGACTATTCCACACAAACACGCCGTATTCTCGAATCCGATACGGAAGAGAAAATCACACTTCCACGGGAAAATGTAATCAAACTATTCCTCGAGAAGGATAGCTGGGTATGCCTGCGTCCATCCGGAACAGAGCCGAAAATCAAGAGTTATTATGGTGTAAACAGTTCAAGCCGGGAAAGCAGTCTGGAGCTGTTAGAGAAGCTCAAAGCAGATCTTGGCAAGTACCTGCAATAAATTGTTGACATCCGCCTTATATTCCACTAAACTGAATGTGTGATAAGCGCAATATGCTTTTAAAGGGGAGTAGCTGTACAGTAAAGTCGTCATTCCGAGAGAAATCTCCGGCTTTATTGGCAACTCAGACGTTGTTAGCGAGACCTTTACCTTCTTGGTAAAGGTCTCGCTTTTTTTTAGTAAAAAGTGTTACGCCTTTACTAAGATGGGGTATGATTGCAAAGATAATCGCATACTACACTTAAAGGAGCGTAACTACATGGATGCACAATTACTTCTCGAGTATGGCTGGGTTCTGATTGTCCTTGTCGGACTTGAAGGACTGCTTGCAGCGGATAACGCATTAGTACTCGCAATCATGGTAAGGCATTTGCCTGAAGATCAACGTAAAAAAGCACTTTTCTATGGATTAATGGGCGCGTTTGTATTTAGATTCTTATCCCTATTCGTCATTTCTTTCCTTGTCGATGTATGGCAAGTACAGGCGATTGGTGCTGCGTATCTATTGTTCATATCCATAAAGAACCTGTACGACAAATTCAGTGCCAAGAACAATGATGTGGCAAACAAGAAGCCGAAAAAAGAGAGTGGCTTCTGGATGACTGTTTTGAAAGTCGAGCTTGCTGACATTGCTTTTGCAGTTGATTCCATTCTTGCTGCAGTAGCACTCGCTGTTGCACTTCCTCCGACTGGCTGGGGCCAAGTAGGAAGCATGGATAGCGGACAGTTTTATGTAGTCTTTGCAGGCGGTATCATTGGTCTGATCATTATGCGTTTTGCAGCTAACATTTTCGTGGACCTTCTCCACTCTAGACCAGCTTTGGAGATTGCAGCCTTTATTATCGTAGGTTGGGTAGGGGTTAAGCTCACAGTTAGTACACTTGCTCATGATGCGGTGGGTGTGTTGCCACATGACTTTGCTCATTCCACTACTTGGAAACTAATCTTCTATGGTGTATTGGTTGCAATTGCAGTAGTCGGCTGGATTGTGTCCGGTAAAAACAAAGGCGATCATAAAAAAGAGGATTCCGCTGGCGGAACTGAATGATTTTAAAAAACCTTCTACCTTTTGGTAGAAGGTTTTTTGATCAGACATTTTGTTTTTCCTGCTTAGAAGCGTTAAAATGGAAGATAGCACAACGATAGCAGAAGGGGACGAGTACCATGTCAGAACATCATTTTCATTTAGCGGCAGCCTGGCCGGGAGGCAGAAACAGCTCCGGTACAATAGAAGCAGGGAACCTGAAGACGGAAATCAGTATTCCGCCAGAAATGGGTGGTCCCGGCACCGGTACGAATCCAGATGAGATGCTGCTCGGAGCAGCGGCTACTTGCTATATCATCACGTTAGCAGCAATGATCGAACGTGCGAATCTGCCACTATCATCAATGAAACTGGAATCAGAAGGTATTGTTGACGAAACAAATGGCGTAATTACGTATAAGCGAATTATCCATAGACCTACAGTAAATTTGAAAGAAGAAGCGACAGAGAAGCAATTCCAGATGCTGGAGAGGCTTGCCGTCAAGGCGGAAGAAAGCTGTATGATCACAAGAGCGATTAAAGGGAATGTGGAAGTAAGCTTAGAGGCAGACCTGAATATCGAGAAGAAATCATAATAATTTTGCAAGATAAAGGACGGAAAGCGTATGAATAATGAACGTGCGATGCATATTCTGAAGGAAAATGGCTTTAAGCAGACAAAGCAGCGCGAAAAACTACTGGATATTTTCCAGAAACGGTCCCAGTATTCTGCGGTGAATGATCTTTGGAAGGAATTTCGTGAGGACTTTCCGAGTGCCAGCTACGATACCGTGTACCGTAATCTTTATACGATGGCCGAACTTGGTATCCTGGAAATGACAACTATTGACGGTGATAAGCATTTCCGCTTCCATTGCAATATAGAAGGCCATCATCATCATTTCATCTGCAAACAATGCGGCATTACGAAAGCTATTGATGTTTGTCCTATAGCAGATGTGCAAACGGTGCTGCCAGGTGGCTATACAATAGAAAACCATAATTTCGAAGTGTATGGCATTTGCCCTGCCTGTCAATAATTGATAGGCAGTATTTTTTTGTGAACGAAACGTAATTATTACTGTTTACAAATAGTAATGGTTACGATATAATCTCGATTAGAGCTTATATGTAACGGGAGGAATCATTTTGAAGAAATCATTATTTTTAATCAGCACGGCCTTGCTTTTGGTTCTGCTTGCAGCTTGTGGAAATGTCGACAGTCAAAAAAGCACAGAAGATGGAAAGCTTAAGGTTTATACAACGATTTATCCAATTCAGTATTTTGCTGAACGAATTGGCGGCGACCAAGTGGAAGTGGAATCCGTACTTCCGCCTGGAAGTGATGCACATAACTTCGAGCCAACGTCGAATCAGATGGTGGATATCGCGAAATCAGATGCATTCCTCTATTCGAGTGATGAGCTGGAAACATACGCTAAAACGATTGCCGATGCGGTAGGGGACGAAGATGTTAAGATAGCCCAATTAGCAGATGGTATCAACCTGCTTCCGTTCGACGAAGAGCATGATCATAGTCACGAAGCTACGGAAGAAGAGCACGATCACAGCCATGAGGCTACGGAAGATGAACATGATCATGAAGAAGAGGCAACAGAAGAAGAGCACGACCATGGAAGTATCGATCCGCATTACTGGCTTGATCCGGAACGTGCAAAGCAGATGGCGGAGAATATGAAAAATACACTTGTTGAGCTTGACCCAGATAACGAAACAACATATGAAGACAACTATGCAGCGGTAGCGAAAGAATTGGACGAACTTGATCAAAAATTCCAACAAGCTGTAGAAGGCAAGGATAACAAGAAAATCATCGTTTCTCATGCAGCGTATGGATACTGGGAAGATCGTTATGGTATCGAACAAATTGCTATAACTGGTCTTTCACCGACAAATGAACCTTCACAGCAGGAATTAGAGGAAATCATCCATACTGCAGAAGATAACAAGCTGAATTATGTATTGTTCGAACAGAATATCTCGCCAAAGGTTGCAACCATCGTTCAAGATGAAATCGGAGCAGACGTACTCAGAATCCATAACCTGGAAACGGTCACGGAGGAAGAAATCGATGCAGGTGAAGATTACTTCAGTCTGATGGATAAAAATATCGAAACATTGGAGCAAGCTTTGACGAATAAATAATAGTGGACTAAATCGAAGGCCCGAACTTTGACATGAATCTTCAAAAAAAGATTTGTGTGAGTTCGGGTTTTTGACTGCTCAGGAAATTAATTATTCTTACGCAAAACATTCAGTTATGTCTAATGTTTCGTGAATATTCTAATTTTACGATATAATAGGTGGGTATATTTGTTTTAATGGAGGGGTATTCAAATGAAAAAATTCGAAGAACAGCTTCGGCAATTCGCCAAACTGGCTATCCAGACCGGTGTTAATCTGCAAAAAGGACAAGGACTACTGCTTGTAGCACCGATTGAATCTGTTCGTTTCACTCGCATGGTAGCAGAAGAGGCGTATAAAGCAGGTGCTAAAGATGTACATACAGAGTGGTTAGATGATGAGTTGGTCGTTCAGCGTTATACACATGCTCCGATAGAAGCTTTGGAGAATGTACCTGCATGGAAATTTCATGCGCGTAACGAAATGGTCAAGGACAATTACGCAGTTCTGAATATTCTTGGTGAGAATCCTGATCTTTTGGAAAAAGTAGATGGATCCAAAGTTGCGGCTTATATGAAAGCTGCTGGAAAAGGATTAACACCATATCGTGATTACATGATGAAGGACAAAATGCAATGGTCAATCGTTGCTTATCCGACCGTAGCATGGTCCAAGAAAGTGTTCCCGGACAAATCGGTCGAGGAAGCACAGGAAGCAATGATGGAAGAAATCCTGCGCATCAGCCGCGTGACGGGGAATGAAGATCCGAATGCTGCCTGGAAGGCGCATAATAAACAGCTGCACCTAGCTGCCGATTATATGAATAAGCAGCAGTTCTCCAAATTGATTTATAAAGCAAAAGGTACAAATTTATCAATCGAGCTTCCAAAAGGGCATATTTGGAGCGGCGGTTCTGGTCCGACAGACGCAGGGGTCGATTTCAATGCCAATATACCAACTGAAGAGGTATTCACAATGCCGCACAAGAATGGTGTGAACGGTACAGTCTCCAGTACACTGCCTTACAATTTCAATGGCCAGCTGATCGAAAATTTCCAGCTGACTTTCAAGGATGGCGAAGTGGTTGACTATAAGGCAGAAAAAGGCCAAGAAGCGCTGAAAAACCTTCTGGAAGCGGATGCTGGTGCTAAACGACTTGGCGAGGTAGCACTTGTTCCGCATAAGTCTCCAGTTTCACAATCCGGTTTGATTTTTTATAATACATTGTTCGATGAAAATGCTTCCTGCCACCTTGCATTAGGAAAAGCATATCCGACTTGTATTGCAGGCGGGAATGATATGACAGCCGCAGAACTCGAAGCAGCAGGCGTGAATGACAGCATCATGCATGAAGATTTCATGATCGGATCTGCTGATCTGGATATCGATGGCGTGAAAGAAGACGGCACTACAGTCGCAGTCTTCCGCCAAGGAGCATGGGCGTTCGAATTCAAATGATCATACCAATTGGATGATAGAATCCAGCCTTTGGCTGTTCCGGGCTTCCCCATAGGAAGCAAAGGGGCAGCCTTTTTTGCGTAAGCGCTCTGGCACAGTGAAAATGGTGAAGTCCTCAAGTAAGAGACCCTCTTTTACTTCCTCCCAAAACAATGGAGTACTGACAGTGCCGCTGCTGCGTTTTCGTGCCGTGTATGGAACTGGCAGTGTTTTTCCCATACCGAACTGAACATAATCGATATACAAACGCTCATGGCGATTTTTCTTCATTCTTTCAATTGTGAAAAGATCTGGATGCTGCTGTACGAGCAATCTTGCCAATGCTTCTGTAAAGGTGCCTGCATGTTCGTAAGTAAGCTGGTTTTTAGGTAACGGGATGTACAGCTGCAACCCTTTGCTGCCAGAAGTTTTGATAAACGAAGAGAGCTGCATTTGATCCAGCCAGTTCTTAAGCAAATTTGCAGCCTTGATGGCCAGAGGAAGTGCATCATCCATTGGTGGATCAAGATCAATCGCGATTTCCCGGGGAAACTCATTTCCGATATGGTGAAATGGTGCATGAAATTCGATACTTCCGTGGTTTGCGAACCAAATCAACGTCTGCAAGTCCGGACACTGCAATGACTTCGTATCTGGAATAAAATCAGGTGCATAATCAGGTCTGTGCTTCTGATAGAAAAAGTCCGCTTCAATTCCGTCGGGGCAGCGGATAATCGTCATCTCCCGATTTATCATATGAGGCAGCATGAATGGTGCGACGGTCCGGATATAAAGCAGATAACGCAGCTTATCAATATGTGCTTCTTCCCAATATAGCTTGTCCAGTTTGCTCAGCTCGACTGATTGCGGAAACTGGGCAAGATCTATGGCTGCTTGCTGTTCTGTGCAATCGGCTGCTGCCACTGTGGGGGCTAAACTATGGAATCTAGGTTCGCGTAATTCCTCGTCCGCCTGCCCTAGGCAATTTATCTTGGCGCAAACTGCTGGAGGGAGAAGCAGGAGATTATTTTCTGTTTTTCCATTTTCCTTAAAAAAAGCAGTCAGTGTGCTTCGCTCTGTTTCTTCCATCCCATGCTTGCATTTTCCTATCGGCACGAAATGACCTGTTCCATCTGAAAGCTGTGCATGGAAATAATCATTTTCCTTATCATATCCTGTCAGGACCGCAGTAATTGTACGCCAATTCTTGATCTTATACCAGTCATGATGCTGCTCTCCTGTCTTATATGTACTCGCTGAGCGTTTAGCTATGATGCCTTCACCCTGATGCAAAATGACAGAATCCATCAAAGCAGTTGAGTCTAAGGAATAATCCACGTACCGTATAGCTCCTGAATGATTATCGAATAGGTCGATCAGCTCCTGTAATGCTTGCTTCCTGGAAGTCAGCCGCCGTTTTTCCTGATTCTTACCACGGTCAATCAGCAAATCAAAGGCCATCAGCACAGCAGGGCGGTTAGACGCAATCTGGTTGATCCGATCAGCTGATTTCAATCTGCCGCGTGTTTGAAGCAAACCAAAATCACCGCTAAGTGCATTTTTAGGAATGATCAGTTCACCATCAATTGAGAAAGGGATGTGCTTATCCACTAAATCCATCTGCTGTTCAGCATACGAGATGATCTCGGGAAATTGGGGAGATAAATCGATTCCATTTTTGCTTGTCAGTGTCACACTGTCATTTGCAACTGTCAGAACTGCTCTAAATCCGTCATATTTCACCTCATAAATCCATCCTTCCCCGACCGGACAATCATCTCGATAGATTGGTTTCATTACCTGCATCGTATTCCACTCCTTTCTTTCTTAGTTTGAAGCATTGCACCGGAATTAAACATGGAACAGACGTACAAACTAGGATAAAAAGGAGTGATTAGTTCATGCATACGATGTGGAAGGGAACAATCAGCTTCGGGCTTGTGAATATTCCCGTGAAAATGCATGCTGCTACGGAAAATAAAGATGTGAAGCTGCGGCAGCTGCATAAAGAATGCAACACACCGGTAAAGTATGAAAAAGTCTGTCCGCATTGTGAGAAGGAATTACAGACAGAGGATATCGTCAAAGCCTATGAATACACGAAGAATAAATTTGTCGTGCTGGATGAGGACGAGCTGCAGGCGTTGCAGAAGGAGCAGGAAGACAAAGCAGTGGAGATCGTCGATTTTGTCAGCTTAGAGGAAATTGACCCAATCTATTTTGAACGCTGTTACTACTTGTCTCCAAATGAAGGCGGAACAAAAGCATACAGCTTATTGCGAAAAGCACTTGAAGATACAGGGAAAATCGGTGTTGCCTCTATGGTCATCCGTTCGAAGCAGCAGCTGGCTGTTATACGTGTGTATAAGAATGTGCTCGTTGTGGAGACGATCCATTATCCCGATGAGGTTCGAAATGTCGCTGATGTGCCGAATATCCCTGCAGAGGATGCTATTGTCGATAAAGAGCTGAAAACAGCTAAGCTGCTTATTGAACAGCTGACAGCTACATTCGATCCGGAGAAGTACAATGACGATTACCGCGAAGCACTGCTTGATTTGATTCAGGCGAAGCGGGATCATGAAGAAGTTCATATTCCTACAGCTAAGAAACAGCCTAGCAATGTAACCAACTTGATGGACGCATTGCAGGCATCTCTCGATAAAGCTAAAAAAGATAAGCCCGCAGCCAAGAAGACCACGAGGAAAAAGACGGCAAGCCGACCTAAAAAGAAACCGGAAGCTGGATAATTCTGCCCTTCTTTTTACACATGGATGTCGTATATGACAGCGTCTTGACAGCTGGCTAACAAGTAGATGAAGAAGCCGCGTCTGCTATAGCGTTTTTGCTCCGTGCTCCTTACTATGGAAGAATACATCCGGAAGAAGGAAGCGATAGAATGGAACGCGATGCGTATTTTGATAATGCAAGATTGCTTATGATTGCCTTTGTCGTATTCGGACATCTAATTCAGCCGTATCAGGACATGTTATTCCTGCAATGGAGCTATACAATGATATATACCTTTCACATGCCTATTTTTATCTTTTTGGCTGGTTTTTTTGCAAGGGGGGCAGGCAATAAAGCTGCCATTGAAAAACTCGCGAAAAAGCTGCTTTTACCGTTTTTGTTTTTCCAAGTCATCTACACGTTTTACTATTACATGATCGGAAAAGAGGGCTGGATGGAATCCATTCTTGTGCCGCAATGGGCGCTGTGGTTTTTACTTAGCTTGTTCTGCTGGCATATACTGCTTATTCCATTCAAAAGGATACGTCCCAGCCTTGGTATACCGCTAGCAGTGTTCATAGGTTTGTTAGTGGGTTACTTTAATGAAATTGGAGGAGCAATGAGCCTTTCCAGGACATTTGTCTTCTTTCCGTTTTTCTTAATCGGATATTGGGTGACAAAGGATCAGCTTGCCGTACTTCGGCGCATGCCTGTCAGGATAGGAGGCGGACTGCTGCTGCTGGCAGCAGGTGCTTTATTTTATCTCTATCCTGACTTCCCGACTGACTGGCTGCTCGGATCGAAATCTTATGCAGTTTTAGGGGCCGGGGAAGCAGGCGGATTGATCCGCTTGTCGGTCTATATGTTTTCAGGGCTGATGATGATTAGCGTACTGGCGCTTGTACCAAACAAAGAAATGGCTTTTACGAAGTATGGACAGCGAACACTGTATGTTTATCTCCTGCACGGATTCTTCATTCAGTGGATCAGGGTGGATGATTTGTTCGAAGTAAGCAATAGTCTGGATGTGTTAGGTCTCCTGATTGTCACACTAAGCATTGTACTGGTACTTTCCCAGCGCTGGATGCTGCGGATATGGAAACCGTTGATAGAGCTGAAAAGCCCATAAAAATACCGCACAGGTTATCCTGTGCGGTATTTTTAGATTGCGCGTGAGTCGCGGAATTGTTTTGGAGTCATGGATGTATAGAACTTGAATTGTGCCGTGAAATAGCTTTGGTTGCAGAAGTTGAACTTCTTAGCCAAATCAGCAATCGATTGGTTCGTATGAAGCAGGAAGTATTTGGCCTCCTCAATCTTCTTTTGATTGATGAATTGGACTGTGGAAACGCCAACTTCTTTTTTGAATAGATGGGAAAGGTAGCTCGGATTCACATTGCAGTGGGAGCTGATTGCCTGTAAGCTCAAGTCTTCCAAAATATGTGACTGAATATAGCCGATAGCTTCATTGATGATGTTGGAGTATTGTGTAGCTCTGCTTTTATTCAAGCCTTCGATGAAACGGACGAGCATATCATATTCCAATTCTGAAAGTTCCTGCTCTGTCTGGCAGTTCTCGATTTCAAGCATATAAGTCATATTGAGGCTCGATGCCACTTCTTGGGAAGCACCGCCTCTTAAGATAGCACGTGTGTATAGCGTACAAATGCTGATTAATTGGTTCTTGGCAGAACGTAATGGTTGAAAGGCATACTTCGGGCGTTCAGAAGTGGATAGGCTTTCAATTATAGATAATGCCCCGTTCAAGTCACCATCGGATACAGCATCCATCAGCTGGTTTTCAAGCAGGTAAGAAGGGTACAAAAATTGTTTGTTTGACTTAGTATTTTCGACGGAACGTTTTTCAGGCAGAACAGCATTTTTAGATATGCTAGACATACTATACCTCCGTTAAGGGTTTTTGGTTTACCATCAGTCTTATATATCAATATTGTAAGCGTTTTCTGAGAAAAAATAAACTGTTTTATTAAAAAATATTTATAAAACTACTATTTTTACATTTTTCGACACAGCCGCAGGTTAATAGACAAGCAAGAGAAGTACTAGCTATAATAGAAAATAGCAAGAAAGAAGGCAATTGTCTGAAAATGAGGTGTGTACATGCGTGTCAAATCCACCCGTCGTATTATGGCTATCGTGTGGATGGTTATCCGATTTATGGTGCAGATCTATTGGTTTTACCTGCTGCATAGCCGTGTATGGGATGAACAGGATAAACAGGAATGGGAAGCATTACTGACCAAGCAGGCGCGGGAATATCGGAAAATGGCTGAGAAGAAGGGCGGATTGCTGATCAAGTTAGGCCAGTTTCTCAGTTCGCGTGCTGATTTGCTGCCAAAAGTGTTCATCCGGGAGATGGAAGGCCTCGTCGACAGGGTAAAGCCGACATCATTTACACATTCGGAAGCAATATTAAGGGAAGAGCTTGGCAGCCGCTATGAAACGGAGATTGTGCGTCTGAACCCTAAAGCAGTTGCTTCTGCTTCTATCGGCGAAGTGTACGAGGCATACTTGCAGAACGGACGGAAGATTGCAGTCAAGGTCCAGCGGCACAATGTCAGGCAGATTTTCCATATGGATTTCAAAGCGCTCCGAATCATTTTTTTCCTCCTCCGAAAATTTACGAGTATCGGTAAGAAATCGGACATGAAGGCTTTATACGCGGAAGTAGTAACCATTATCAGCCGGGAATTGGATTTCAGGAAAGAACTGGAGCATGCGGATTATTTCCGGAAACGGTACAAAGGAAATCCGGATATCAGAGTACCTGATTATTATCCTGAGCTCTGCACAGGCAGAGTACTTGTGATGGACTGGGTAGAGGGGCGGAAAGTGACGGATACAGATTATCTGGATGCCCAGAAGATCCCCCGTGAGCAGGTGGCCAAAGCACTTTTTCAATTCTTTTCAGATCAGTTTCTGAACAGCGGTATATTCCATGCTGATCCTCATGCAGGCAATATCATGGTTCAGCCTGACGGGAAAATCGTACTGCTCGATTTTGGTATGGTCGGTGAGATTAGAGCAACGGACACGGAGTACTTACGGGAGGCTATCCAGGGCATCGTACTCGATGATTATGAGGCTGTCATTCAAGCCCTTTACAAGATGGAGTTTTTGCTTCCGTCAGCTGATACGGAGAAAGTGAAACGGATACTTCGGAAAACAGTGGACCTGTATAAGGGCGGGCAACTGGATGTAGGTGATACTGAATCCTTCTTGCAGCTGATGGAGGAGCTGCAGGTGATCGTAAAGGAACAGCCGATCCAGCTACCGGCAGATTTCGCTTTCCTCGGACGGGCAGTTTTCCTGGCAATTGGCCTGGTGGCTGTCATTTATCCGCAAGCAGATTTAGTAGAATGGGGAAAACCGGTCATCCTGCGGTGGATGAGAGGGTCGAAAAAACATAGCTCCATTTATACTGGTATCATTACTAATTCACTTCGTCCATTCCTGTCGATGCCAAGAGCACTCGTCGACTGGCTCACTGACGGAGAGAAGCAGCGCGGCTGGGAAAGGGATAAGCAAAAGAACCAGCTGCTGCACCAATTTTACTTCTTTTATACGGTTCTGTTACTCGCTTTGACGGCAGGTTCGACATACACTGGCATCCAAGGAATCATCCACCATACATTATGGCTCGTCCTCGTCGGGTTCATCCTGACATTCATTTTCTTTGGTTTATGGTTAATTCTCTTCATCAAGCATGTTCTGCTGCTTATATCCATAAATAAAACTAGGAGGTTATGATAATGGCAGATTTGTTACGAAAGGGATTTCTTTTAGGTGTTGGTGCTGCTTTGGCTGGGAAGGAAAAGCTGGATGCTAAATTGAAAGAGCTTGTGGCTAAGGGAGAGATAACACCACAGCAAGCGAAGGATTTGATTCAGCGCTTTGTGGATAAGGGAGAAGCCAAATCCAATGAATGGAACGAGAAGAATCAAGAGAATATGCAGAAAAAAGTCCATGACCTGGGACTTGCTACGAAAGCAGATGTTGATGCCTTGAAGCAGCGGATCAGTCATTTGGAGCTGCGTTTTCAAAATAAAGAAGATTGATAGATTGTATAGAACTATTAATTTGTCGTGAATATTTTGAAAATTTGTTGTCAAGCATCCAATTCTCGATTAGAATGATGATAGAGGTATAACCAGAGGAGGTAATTAGCAATGATTAGCTTTTTATCTTTTGTCGACCAGGTGGAACAGGACATGAAGCGCCCTTCCACAGCCACAGAATATGATTTCTTGAAATGGATGCATGAACAATATGTCGCCGAACAATTAGATATACTGAAGCAAGCGCAATAACAGAAGACCCGCCATACGGCGGGTCTTTTTATTTTCTGGTTTGGGTGGAACGTTTATATTAGCTGCTTCCTTGTCACTTGTTCTCATAACGGGTTGTAAGGAATGACCGGCTTCCATATAAGCCATACTGAATTCTGTAATTCCAGAGGAGGCCATCAGTTTTTTTACATCATCTGTCTTCATTTCTTAAGGCTCTAATTTATGTATATGTTATGAACAGTATACCAGTTTTTCACCAAAAAGGAATGTACGTTCTCGTTTCGGGATTAAATATTTCCTTTTATATCTGTTATAATGCATGTAGCAGCAAAACGATGGAGGTGTTCGACTTGTTAAGTGAAGAAGCAGTGCTTCGGCATATGAAAGAGGAGCTGGAAAGGGCATTGGACCTTAAGGATGTACAAAAGCAGCGGGAGCACGTCCGGGCGGTCCGTTCGATGTGTGACTTGTTTTTGCAAAGTGAGCGTTCAGAGCATCCGGTCAAAACGCAGGTGTCTAAGGTGTCTAAACCGTCAGAAGCAGCAGTAAGCCCATCAGCAGCTGAATGGGTAGCGATGACAGGGGAATGGCCAGCCCAGCAGCCGCCCAAAAAAGCATTTGAAGATGATGATGAAGAATCGAACGGTAAGTCATTGTTCGATTTTTGATATAAAGGAGTAGAAAAATGAAAGCATTACTCATAATCGGAGCCATAAGTGGGTTCCTTACTGTAGCACTTGGAGCATTCGGAGCGCACGGACTGGAAGGAAGATTGTCAGAGAAGGCAATTGCCACGTGGGAAAAAGCAGTTCAATATCAAATGTTCCATACAGTGGCGATCATCGGAGTAGCATTATTGCTGCAAAAGATCCAAACAGGCAGTTTGACGACTGCCGGCGGTTTCTTTATCGCGGGCATCCTGCTATTTTCAGGCACGCTTTACATATATGCTGTCAGCGGAATCACGATCTTTGCTATCATTACACCGGTCGGTGGTGTGGCATTCCTGATTGGATGGGTGCTGCTAGGCTATTCAGCAATTAAATATTTATAAGGAAAAAACCTCTGCCGAAGCAGAGGTTTTTTTATCGTGGTGGATAAGTTGCAGTGCCGCCTGGATTACCAAAAGGGTAACTATAATTAAGCGGTTCATCGAATGTTACATAATCGAGATAGACCATCAATAATAAGTAACGTCGGTTGTTCTCTGGATCACGTAAGATTAGATGATCACGTCCAGCAGCCTCGATCACGCCTTTGAAGATTTTTGCGTTCCAACGGTCATTGTTTTCGAAGGTCATATACACGGTGGCGAGCTTATTTCGATTCAGACGCAGAATGTTCTCGATATAAGACTGCTCAACTGGCAGTCCTGGTCCTGCTGGCCCTCCGCCTTGAACTTGTGATGGGACTTGCTGCTGTTGTTGCTGCTGCGGGAAAAACGGTTGGTTTTGCTGACGAGTTGGGTAGCTATAGTTCGGGACTTGCGGATAAGTATAAGCTGGGCTCTGTTCCTGATACTGCGGGGTGCTCGGAGACTGGTTTTCTTGATTCGGGTTCTTGCTCATTTTCATTCCCCTTTCCTATATCCTTTCAGAAGACATTTTGGTGGCTAAAACTGTGAAGGCAGGAATTGTGTTCGATCGTACGACCACCATGAATACAAGAAATGCTCCAGCCTTCATTAACTGTTATCGCCTTACCTCATGTCTAAGGAACTCATGCCTGTTCTTTGACAAGATATGAAGCCTGGAAGGGGAGTAGAACAAAGGAATAAAAAAAGCCGGACCAAGTTGGTCCAGCTTTCATCAAATATGAAAGTAGTCGGATACTGCTTCTTTATCCAGCTTATTTCCGAAATAGAAGTCACCGAATTCGCCGTAACGTGCGCTCACTTCGTCGAATCGCATTTCATACACTAGCTTTTTGATTGGCAGTGGATCGTGTGCAAACAATGTAACGCCCCATTCCCAATCATCGAAACCAAACGAACCTGTGATGATTTGTTTGATTTGCCCAGCGTATTTACGTCCGGTTTTGCTGTGCTCATACATAAGTTTTGAGCGAGCATCTTTTTCGAGTGAATACCAGTTGTCATCATTCATACGACGTTTATCCATTGGGTAGAAGCACATATAATCCCAGCGAGGAAGAATTGGTTTCAAACGTGCTTGTACTTCTGGTTTCTGTTCGATATCAACACCAGGTTTGCTCATATATTTGGAGAGCTCGACGACAGATAAGTAAGAGAAGCTTTTCGTCATGAAAGATGCGATCTGCATCTTATCGAAAACTGTTTCGATCTCCTGCAATTCATCCATTGTCGGTCGCATAATCATAAACATCAGGTCAGCTTTATGACCAATAATTTTATAGACAAGCTGACTGCCGTTTTTTGCTTCCTCAACTTGTTCCATATTTGAAAGCCAGTTCTGATATTCCTCGATTGCTGCTTGACGCACATCCTCGGAAGCCAGTTTCCAGCTTGTCCAATCCATTACACGGAAATCATGCAGGCAATACCAGCCGTCCATGGTTTCTACTGCTTCTGCCATGCCTAAACACTCCTTTTTCGTTCACATTCTTTGTATAGTGTAACACAAACGACATCTCATCATGCTAGTCGCTGCTTTCTAGTTCCCGCCTCTATTATATCAACTGTTCCGTATGCCTGGTGTGTATACTTTGACAGAAATGGGAACATCTAAAGAAGCGGTTATTTTAATTAAAAAAATCAGCATCAGCTGATATGACTTTAAAAGTAAAACAAAAAGATTTACTATAGAAAATGCAGACATATTCTAGGAGGGTTTTAGGATGAGTGATTTATTTCAAACATTGCGGGAAAAAGTAACAGGTCAAAATAAAAAGATCGTCTTGCCGGAAGGCTTGGATGAACGTATTTTGGAAGCAGCAGGAAAGCTTGCCGAAGAGGGGATTATTGCACCGATTTTGGTCGGCAATAAAGAGCAAGTGGAACAGAAGGCAAAAGAAATGTCTATCGACTTGCACGGCGCAGCAATTCTTGATCCAGATACGTATGAAAAATTCGATGAGCTGGTTGCAGCGTTCGTGGAACGCCGCAAAGGAAAAGCGACAGAAGAAGATGCAAAGAAATTACTAAAAGATGAAAATTATTTCGGTACAATGCTTGTTTATATTGGTGAAGCTGATGGTCTTGTGAGCGGAGCGGCTCATTCTACTGCGGATACAGTACGTCCAGCATTGCAAATCATCAAAACGAAGCCAGGATACAAAAAGACTTCTGGAGCATTCGTAATGGTAAGAGAAGATGAGCGCTATGTTTTCGGTGACTGTGCCATCAACATCGCACCTGACAGCCAGGATCTTGCAGAAATTGCTGTAGCAAGTGCTGAAACAGCAGCTATGTTTGGTATTGATCCGAAAGTTGCATTGCTAAGCTTCTCCACAAAAGGTTCTGCTAAATCTCCGGAAACAGAGAAAGTAGCAGATGCGCTTGCGATTGCAAAAGAGAAAAACCCTAACCTAGTGGTCGATGGCGAATTCCAATTCGATGCAGCTTTCGTACCATCCGTTGCTGCGAAAAAAGCGCCGGATGCTGTATTGAAAGGTGATGCGAATGTGTTCGTATTCCCTAGCCTCGAAGCAGGTAACATTGGTTACAAAATTGCTCAGCGTCTAGGTAACTTCGATGCTGTAGGTCCGATCCTGCAAGGCCTGAACGCACCAGTAAACGATTTGTCCCGCGGCTGTAATGCAGATGATGTGTACAAGCTTACACTTATCACTGCTGCACAGTCTGTAGAATAAGCATATAGGAAAGAAGCCTCTCATAAAGGAGGCTTCTTTTTTGTTTGTTTTGTTTTTCCAGCGCAAGTATAGTAGAATAGCCTTGTCTCAGATGCAAAAGGAGTGAGTATTTGTTGGGCAAAGATATCCGCTATTCATCCGAAGTAACAGATCAGTTTGTGAAGCATGCCATCGATTACGTAGGAGCAGGAGTGGTAATCACAGACCCCTCACTTCCTGATAATCCGATTATTTATACAAACAAAGGTTTCGAAGAACTTACCGGTTATCCTTCTGAAGAGATTATCGGCCATAATTGCCGTTTTCTTCAAGGGGAAGATACGAAAAAAGAAGATGTTGCTGCTGTTCGGAATGCAATACGAAATGAAAAAGCAGTCGTGGTCGAACTTAAAAATTACCGCAAGAACGGTGAGATGTTCTGGAACGAGCTGGAGATCTATCCTATCTTTTTGGAAAGTGAGCAGAAGACGTTCTTTGTTGGTGTCCAGAAAGACGTGACACAGCGAAAGCAGAACGAAGAGCTTGTTTCCCGTTACTTGGAGGAAGTTTCCCGGTTATCCACACCTATTGTTCCAATTACGGATACGACATCGATCCTGCCATTGATTGGGGATGTCGATGATCGCAGACTGAATCAAATATTGGAACGGGTAGGAGAGCATGTTCAACAGTCAGGAGAGCGTAATTTCCTTCTTGATTTGCAAGGAATCAGTCGCTTCCATAGCGGAGTTCATCATGGTGTGCTGCGCTTGCATCAGCTGCTGGATATGATGGGTACACGTCTGATTGTCACTGGCTTCCATCCGAAGATGGCCATGGATAGTGTACGTCAAGCAGATTTCAGTGATCAGAACATTAAGTTCTATTCTTCGGTGAAACAAGCCTTAACCTTTTTGGAAAAAGAAGAAAACCGCTGAACCGGTAATCGGTCAGCGGTTTTTTATTGGAAATTCTCATTACGGGCACGCATCAGCTTCATCCGTTCCTGCTGCAGCTGAACTTCTCGTTCCGTCATCTCAGCAGTAGGATTGATGTTCGTGATAGATGCAAGGCCATCAGCAATCCGCTTACAAACTTGTTCGCTAGTAAGCGTAACTTGGAGCAATTCTTCCAATGATGCCATCGTTTCCGGCACTACATCAGGGAAGGTGAAGCGAGTTTCCGCTTTCTTTTTAGCCCTTTCATAGAATCCTCTAACGATTTCTGCACGTGACGCGCCGCTTCCATCTACACATAAGTAAATTTGGACGGCAGAACCGTCTTTCACCCTGCGCTGGGAGATACCGGCAAATTTCCGGCCGTCTATGCTCAGATCATAGGTTCCGGGACAATAAGAACCGACTACCTCGAATGCCTCGATTTTATCGGTAAGATCCTGGAAGATATATTGGATGAAGGAAACCATTGCTTGATACCCGTCATGGATTCCGATGTGCTTGGCATCCGGGAAAATGAAGGATAGGTTGACAACGCCTTTATCCAGCAGCACAGCTAGTCCGCCAGAGTTTCGGACGACTGCTTTATAGCCCTTTTCCTGCAAATAAGATATTCCCTCCTTGATGTAAGGCAGACGGGAATCAGGTATGCCGAGCATAATCGTGCGGTCATGGATCCACAGCCTTGCAGTTGGCGGAGCCAAATTTTCGCCGACAGAGATAGCCAATGCATCGTCTATCGCGAAGGAGGCAATCGCCTGTTCGGGACCATCTTCACCGGAATGATCAATAATACGGAATTCAGGTGTTTGAAGTAATGTATGTAACACGTAGAACGCGCTCCTTTTCAGCTGAATGGCGTTAAACGCCAATACATAGTATAGCAAAGAATAGGGTAGACAAGAAACGAGTAAAAATTACTTTTGGTTATTTACTGGGGAGCCGATATTTTATAAACTAATTCTATTGGACAAAAAAATACGAGACAGAATGACATAAAGTGAGGCAGAGGAAATGGCGTATCGAGATGAAAAGCTAGATGAAGAAAAAGTTTTCAAAGATCCTGTGCATCGTTATGTACATGTCCGTGACAGGGTGATATGGGATCTGATTGCGACGCCAGAATTCCAGCGGCTTCACAGAATCAAGCAGCTTGGAACCTCTTATATGACGTTTCATGGTGCCGAACACAGCCGGTTCAATCATTCCCTAGGGGTTTATGAGATAGTCAGACGGATTGTGAACAACTTCGAGAACCGCAAGAATTGGAAAAAGGAACAGCGGCTGCTGCTTTTATGTGCTGCTTTGCTTCACGATCTTGGTCATGGCCCTTATTCCCATTCCTTTGAAAAGGTTTTCGGATTGGATCATGAGGAATTCACCCGCAAGATTATCCTGGGGGATACAGGAGTCAATCATGTGCTGCGGAAAGTGAGTGCAAGTTTTCCTAAAAAAGTAGCCGAAGTCATTAATAAGACTTATGATGACAAATTGATTGTCAGTATCATCTCAAGCCAAATTGACGCAGACAGGATGGATTATTTGCAGCGTGACGCTTATTTCACAGGTGTCAGCTATGGACATTTTGATATGGAGCGCATACTTCGTGTGATGCGTCCACGTGAAGATCAGGTCGTAATCAAGGAGTCCGGCATGCATGCGGTCGAAGATTATATCATGAGCCGCTATCAGATGTATTGGCAAGTATATTTCCACCCTGTAACACGCAGTGCGGAAGTGATTCTGACGAAGATATTACATCGTGCAAAAGCGCTCTATAAAAGTGATTATACATTCAAGCTGCGACCGCAGCACTTCATTTCCTTGTTTGATGAAAAAGTTACCTTGGACGATTATATACGGCTTGATGAAAATGTCACATCCTTCTATTTCCAGGCTTGGCTTGAAGAAGATGATGATATACTAAGAGACTTATGTGAAAGATTCCTCAATCGCCGACTATTCAAGTATATCGAGTTCAATCCGCTCCTGCATATGAAAGAGATGGTCGAGCTGTCCAGGCTCTTCAGCGAAGTAGGAATCGATCCGGAATATTATCTGATTGATGATTCTTCATCTGATTTGCCTTATGACTTCTACCGTCCAGGCGAGGAAGAGGAGCGCTTGCCGATTCACTTACAATTGCCTAATGGAAAATTGAAGGAATTATCGCGTCAATCGGATATTGTAGAAGCGATTTCGGGTAAGAAACGAACAGACCATAAATTATATTTCCCACAGGACATTCTGGAAGCCCTGCCGGATGACAGTCAACAGAAGCAACGGATTTATGAGATTTTATTCCAATAAGGAGGAGCAGCTATGCTAGCCAACCACGCAAATCTCCTGCAATTCTTTTCTTCCGTGGAAGAAGTGGTAGGAAGAAAGAAACTACAGAAGATGATTTACATACTGAAGAAAAATGGTATTCCGTTCGGTGAAAAATATGAATTCCATCTTTTCGGTCCCTATTCGGAGGAATTATCCCTGCGTGTGGATGAACTGAGCAACCTCGGTCTGATCAAAGAGACAAAAGAGGATAAAAGCAGCTATTTCCAATACCGTTATACAATTACGGAGGAAGGCCAACAGTTTCTCACACATTATGATAATCAATTCCCTGATTATCAGGAGGCTATCCGCCTGCTGAAAGAAAAGAGCTCCCGATTCCTGGAGCTGGTTTCCACGATGCTGTATTTCGAAGAGCTTCCGCAGGATGAAGTAGAGGAAAAAGTACGGACAGTGAAAAAGAAACAAAATTATACAGACGAAGAGATGACCCAAGCCTGGGAATTCATCCATACGCTAAAAAAACAGCAAGCATAAAAAGAGCGAAGGATCCTCATGATCCTTCGCTCTTTTACTTAAACCAGTAATAACAATATGGTATAACCGACTGCACCAATCAGAAAGCTTCCGATACTGCTTTCCCGTTCCTCAGGAAGCTCTTCCTTCAGTACATTCAATACGATACCGCCTGCAATAAAGGCATTGAGTATCGAGATTGCAGCTTCGTTCAATTCGGTTAAAATACCGATCAACCATCCTATTAGAATTGCTCCAGTGAGAAGTAATCTTCCATATCTATCATAGATATGCTTGTGGTCACTCCGCAGGCTCCGGTCATTGGTAATGAAGTGGACACCTAAAGCAAGAAAGTAAAACAGCATCCCGAGGGGAGACTCATACTCTTCCCGTACCAGCAAGTAGCCTATAATAGCGTTATATAAAAAGAAAGAACTGATATGCAGCCAGAAAATACCCGATCCTGCCGCTTCGGGATCTTTGAGTCTATTTGTATGTTTCGATACCGTCACCATTCTTTCCAATCCATAGAAAAGTACCAAACCAATCAAAGCAACAATATAAATATGATGTTCTGCATATCGCCATACACTATCTCCAAGTTCAGCTTCCAATTTTTCCTGATAAGTATTCAACTCAGGGAGAAGATGCACAAATACATACGCGACAGCAATTCCCGCAGAAACCGACAGGAACTTGCTCTGAGGTGTTTCCTTTAGAAAACTCATATATTTAGAACAGTAATGAATAAGTGCAAACCCCACTGCGAAAATCAAGCTAAGCCAAAAATACATAAAATTCCCCTTTCAATCGCTGCTGCGAGAGTACTTTTCCCGATTTGAACTTGCCATAATCCTACTGTGGTGCTGATCCATATTTAGATGGCTTACATGCAGAAGGGCTTATTGAATTGTGTCTTTCTGCCGAATATTAGTCCATTTTTGCACATTCCTGTTTAGTAATCTTACATTTTTGTATATAATTAACAGAAAATTATAATATAATAGAATTTTGAAAAGGCACTGAATTTCATGAGGAAGAAGAGTGGGATGAATGCGAGCTGTCTCTTTTGTAGGTTATCTGTTTGTTGGTTTGGTTGGACTTATCATGATAAGCTGTGTCCCATCAGTATTCATGCCGGATTCATCGGGATATTTCCGTGCGGTTGCTGTTTTAGTTGAGCAAGTACTAGACCCTTCCCGTTGGGTATATGATCAAGGGTATGGACGGGTTTATCCATTATTCGATTATCTTGCTCCTGCGATGTCGTATTCCATGACAATCCTGTTTGGAGCATTGTTGACTGGATTTATTGGAGGGTTGCTGTTTGCAGTCGTTTCTTGTCTGCTGCCAAACAAACTCGTCTTCCCATTTAAGCGGCTGGGTTATGTGCTTGAATCCATCCCGGATGTCATATTAGCTTTCGGTATCCAATTATTTGTTGTTTTCTTTTATAAACAATTCGGGTTTTTATTATTCCGTTTCAGCTCTGTAGGACAAGAAGAAATCTATGTTCTGCCGATTCTGATATTAGCGATTCTGCCTTTTGTAACCTTCTACCGCATCGTACTGTCTATGCTGGAAGAGGAGCAGCAAAAGGACTATGTACTATTAGCAAAAAGTAAGGGGATAGGAAGAGAGGCTATTCTATTCCGTCATGTCTTACCGAATATCCTGCCATCTGCTTTCCTGCATACAAAGGTCATTACTTGGGCTACGCTCTCAGCACTGCCAGCGATTGAATATTTAATGAATCTGTACGGTATTACAAGTATTTTGAAAGAGATGCTGCTGCAGCCTGTACAGAGTATCATTTTTTTCTTTATCCTAGCAGCATTCTTTGTGCCATTCTATTTCATCTATTCCATTGCTGAAATGATTTTCGGGGGAAAGTCAGGAATCTCCTCCGCACCTGCATGGAAGGCGGCACCGCTGTTTGGGACAAGGGGCAATGGAAACCGCATACCATTCGCTAGAGTTTCACATAATCAAAAAATCTATCGAAATAAAAAGTTCATCGTGGGTTTCGCGTTGATTGCCTTGCTGTTTATCGGCAGCTGTATATATACGCTAGCAGCGGATCCTGTTATCAATGTGGATCAATATCAATATGATGATGCGGGTAATATGGTACAAAAAGCGCCGTTTGGACCGGGAGAAGACTATTTGCTGGGAACGGATCGACTGGGGAGGCATTTGGATGATGTGCTGTTGGCAGGTGCTAAGTATACAATCGGATTCGCTTTGCTGGTCGCTGTATTGCGGATCGGAGGTGGGTTCTTACTTGCTATTCCCTACGTCCTGCTAATGCCAGCAAGGATCCGGAAGTTCCTGGACCAACTGGCGGATGGATTACATTATGTACCGCAGTCTTTGTTAGCGATAATGCTTTTAACGCCAATTATTGCGCCGGACTCGATGCTGTCATTTCCAGAGAAGATCATATGGCAAATAGTGATTCTGTTCCTGTTAGTATTACCTCTAACTACCATACTGTTAGGAAAGGAAATACATCAATCCCTATCGAGTGCATACGTAACAAGTGGAGTTGTCCTTGGAGCGAGCCGTTTGCAGCTTTTAAGAAAACATGTGTGGCCGCAGATCAAAATTAGAAGTTACATCCTTTTCGGCCAGCAAACACTTCAAGTAATAGTCCTATTCATCCATTTAGGTGTGTTTCAGTTATATTTCGGCGGTACGGTGCCTGGGGAAGAGGGCTTCTCTGGTTCTCCAGCCACTAGTGAATGGTCTTCTCAGATTTCCTTTCTCCGCTATATGCTAATGACGGGGCAAGGTTTTTATACAATCAGTATCTTACTGGCATACCTGCTATTGATTGGCTGTGTTCAACTGATGGTGGACGGATTGAAAGAGGTTGAGTTAAGGAGACTCGGGATTAATCTTCCAAAGAAAGAAAAGATATCGAAACCAATTCTGACCGAAGCTGCCGCATCAACTGTCGTCTCAACCAATGCTTTCCGCTTCCATGATGAAACAATTGAATTGAAGTAATAATCCGACACATGCTACTATAGAAGCAAAAGTCGAGGGAGCGGTATACGTGGAAAAGAAGAAAAATAATGCTTTCACGATCATGAAAGATGATTCTACAGATGGTCACGGGGGATATGGGGTCGGTTCCATCAGTCTGGAAAATATGAGTCCGGTCATCGTTGATCCGCACGAGAAAACAGCGTACGTGGACATGGCGGCGATGCACGCCCGCAGTCAAGTAGAAAGACGCGTGCGTTTCCAGCATGAGAAGGATAAGGTACAAGACGGGAAGCTGTATTGGATTGTCTGGGTAACCGTGCAAAATGGCGGGGATGGCCCTTATTATTTTGGAGCTGCTGCCAGCGAGATCCTCGTCGATCGGCCGAATCGTATCGCCTATAAATCAATGCCGGAGCATGTGAAGCATATGGAGCAGTCCATGAAAGGGAAGTACGTGCTCGAGCATATGGATGAGCTATCAAAGGGATTGCTGCTGGATTTCCTTAAGGACTATAAGCCGGAATTCTGGAGCAGGTCACCGAAGGATTTAGAAAATCAACTGCAATAAATGAAAGCCGCTGTCCTCAAGGAGAACAGCGGCTTTTCCTATTAAAACAGCCAATCGAACCAGCGTTTCCGTCTATTCATCGGTTCTTCCTGATCTTGCCGGAGAGGAAACTCATCCAAATCAGGCCGGCAGTATAGCTTTGGCTCCGTCCCTCGTACAAAGTAAGTGAATCGGCGCTTTTCACAATACGACGTAGAAAGGAAGCCGGAATCAGGATCAACAAACACACCGCGTACGCCTGCAGGAGGGCGGAATGCTTTGATTGGTTTGCCCTGATGGGCTGCTTCCATAAAGCCTGCCCAAATTTCCTTGCTGTAGGCCAATTCCTTTACTTTCTCCATGGAGCGGTTGTCATCATAGCCGGTCCAGACCGCTGTCACTAAGTCAGGGCTGAATCCGACCATCCAGCTATCCGTCGTTGTCGTTCCAGATTTGCCTGCGTATGGCCGGCTCAGCTGATCCTTGATCGATGCTCCTGTGACGCGCATATAGCTGCTAAGCGAATCATCGAACATACCTGTCATGAGATCCGTGAGCACGAACAGTCTTTTTTTATCCAGCTTGCTTTTGGTTTTCTGCGGTTTATGCGTATAGATAGTCTTCCCGTTGCGATCGACGATTTTTTCAATCGTATAGCTCTCTATCTGTTTACCGCCGTTGGCTATCCGGCTGTAGGCAACGCCCATTTCTTCAACAGATACCGGCGAAGTTCCGAGGGCTAGGGACGGTACCGCCTGTAAATCACTTGTGATTCCAAGCTTCTTGGCATCCGCAGCGACTTTCTCCGCGCCAACCATTAAATTCGTCTTCACCGCATAAATATTATCCGACATCGCGATAGCTTCTGCCATCGTGATTTCCTCATTTGCATAATAGCCATGAAAATTACCAGGAGCATATTCGCCGCCCTCTGGCAGCTCAAAGGTCGTTTCTTCGCTTCTTAACTGTGTCATCGGTGTAAAACCATTTTTCAAGGCAGTGTAATAGACAAAAGGCTTAAACGAGGAGCCCGGCATACGTTTACTAGTAGTAGCTCTGTTATATGTGCTCATCTTGTAATCTGTTCCGCCGACCATAGCTGTAATTGCACCAGAATCCGGGTCCATGGCAATGGCTCCTGTCTGCAGTTCTGTATCAGCCGGAATCGTATCGGCTATTTGCGTCTCGAGTTTAAGCTGGTGGTCAGAATCCATCGTTGTATAGACATGATATCCAGAAGCTACAGCCTCATCCTTATCCATACCCAGAACCTGGGCTAATTCATCTGTAATATAGTCCTGAAAATAACCGGCACGTCTAATTGTTTCCCGTTCCTGTTCTGTCGACAGAGACACAGCGGGAAGTGATTCGGGTTCTGTGATATAACCTGCATCCTGCAGCAGTCCGTAAATATATTCCTGCCTTTCATCAGCAAGCTCTTTATTTTGGAAAGGAGAATAGTAGGACGGCCCCTTTGGTATACCGGCAAGCAGTGCGGCTTCAGCAGCTGTTAAACTGCCGGGATCTTTATCCATATAATAATCGCTCGCTGCTTGGATACCATACATCCCATGCCCGTAATAAATCGTATTAAGATACCCTTCCAATATTTCATCCTTCGTGTAAAACATTTCTAAGCGGATACTGTATATTGCTTCCTTGAATTTTCGAGTCCATGTCTTATCATTCGTTAAGTAAAGGTTTTTGGCATATTGCTGGGTGATGGTACTGGCTCCTTCCACCTTGGCGCCAGCCTTGATATCTGACAGGGCGGCAGCAAATATGCGTTTCCAGGCAAAGCCATGATGTTTGTAGAAATTTTTGTCTTCTGCCAAGATAGTCGCATGAATCAAATGCGGAGAAACTTCGTCTAAGGCGATCCAGCGTTTCTGTGTGTTGCCATACTGTTCACCGAGGATTGTGCTGTCGTTCGCATAGAATGTTGTACTCCATTTATTTGTCATCGCCGGAGGGCCCATCAGATAACAAATGAGGAGCAGTCCGCCGATGGCAGTTATCATGCTTCCAAGAATGACAGCTGCCAGCCTTTTGGGCCGGAGCCACCTCTGCCATCTGGCTATCGGAATCCGAATCAAATCTATCGCCTGCTTCCTTCATGGTGTCAAAAACAGTATCGTCATCCAGTAGGATAATAAACGTTGGAAAGGGTTGCTTTTTTTCGGAATTTCTCTATAATTTGATTGTTTAAAGCTATAAAAATGACTAACACTAGTTGCGAGATGTTAAAGGATTTTACACATAGAGGAGTTTTGACAGCTAATGGAACTTTGGTATACAGAAAAACAGACAGACAGCTTCGGTATCACAGCAAAAGTGAAGCGTTCCCTGCACAGTGAGCAGACTGATTTTCAGAAATTGGACATGCTCGAGACGGAAGAATGGGGCAATATGCTGACATTGGATGGCATGGTCATGACTACAGAGAGGGATGAGTTTGTCTACCACGAGATGGTTGCCCATGTACCATTGTTCACGCATCCGAATCCGGAGAACGTGCTGATTGTAGGCGGAGGAGATGGCGGTGTCATCCGTGAAGTACTCAAGCATGACAAAGTGAAAAAAGCGACGCTTGTTGATATCGATGGCAAAGTTATCGAGTATTCCAAGAAGTTCTTGCCTTCCATCGCAGGTAAAATGGATGATCCGCGTGCAGATGTGCGCGTCGGTGACGGTTTCATGCACATTGCTGAAAGTGAGAATGCCTATGATGTCATTATGGTCGACTCGACAGAACCAGTAGGACCAGCAGTCAACCTATTCACGAAAGGCTTTTATGCCGGGATTGCTAAAGCACTCAAAGAGGATGGCTTGTTTGTTGCGCAGACAGATAATCCATGGTTCAAAGCAGACCTGATTTCACAGGTGTACAAAGATGTGAAAGAAATCTTCCAGGTTACGGAGCTGTATACGGCGAATATCCCTACTTATCCAAGTGGTCTGTGGACGTTCACGATGGGCAGCAAGGTGCATCATCCAAAAGAAGTGAAAGCAGAACGGTTCCAGCCTATCGAAACGAAATACTATACACCAGAGCTGCATCAAGCTGCTTTTGTACTGCCGAAGTTCGTACAAGATCTATTGAAATAAAAATGGAGAGGCGCTTCCGTGGGAAGCGTTTTTCTTACTGAAAGGGGAGAGCTGCATGCGTCAAACGAAAATTCCGGTATGGATCGAGATGGATACGGCAATAACGGAGGAAGATGATACGGAGTATACAACTCTTAGGGCAGCAGGTACCTATTCCGCCAATGGGGGATTGACAGTCGTCAATTTCACAGAGGAATCCGAAGAAGTCGGGGAAACGAAAACTATGATTACGATCTCGACTGATAAGGTGAGCATCAAACGCTCAGGCGGATTTGATATGAAGCAAGTTTTCATAAAGAATCAGCCGACAGAGAACGTATACCGCCATCCTTATGGTACAATGCATATGGAAACAAGCACACACGCGATGACGTTCTCGCCGCTGGCAGCTGGAAGCCCGGCGGAACTTACAATAAGCTATACAGTAACTTTGAATCAGGTGCAGTCTAGAAGACATGCATTGACGTTGCGTGTGCAGGAGGAGAGTAACGGATGAATATCGTACAACAAACAGAACAAAAATTGAAAACGGCGATTCAGGAAGCTGTTTTGAAGGCTGGTTTGGCTGATAAAGAGACAATTCCTGCTGTCATTTTAGAGCAGCCGAAGGATAAAGCGCATGGCGACTATGCAACGAATATCGCAATGCAGCTTGCTCGAGTTGCGAAGAAGGCACCACGCGCCATTGCAGAGGATCTGCAGAAGAACTTCGATTACGACCAGGCACCTGTGGAAAAGATCGAAATCGCTGGACCAGGATTCATTAACTTTTTCATGCGTAACAGCTATCTTGGCGAACTAGTATCTACTATTTTGGAAGCTGGCGATGATTTCGGACGCACGAACGCAGGTAAAGGAGAAAAAGTCCAAGTTGAGTTTGTTTCGGCGAACCCGACAGGTGACTTGCACCTTGGACATGCCCGTGGTGCGGCGGTAGGCGATTCTCTTTGCAACATCCTCGATGCAGCAGGCTATGAGGTTGGACGCGAATATTATATAAATGATGCTGGTAATCAGATCGATAATCTTGCACGCAGTGTACAGGCACGTTATCTGCAAGCACTTGGACAAGATGCTGAAATGCCGGAAGATGGCTATCACGGTAAGGATATCATCGGAATTGGGAAAGAGCTTGCCGAAAAGCATGGAGATAGCTATGCGTCTAAACCGGAAGAGGAGCGCCTTGCTTTCTTCCGTCAGTATGGTTTGACTTATGAGCTGAAAAAGCTCGAGAAGGATCTTGCTGATTTCCGTGTTCCGTTTGATGTGTGGTACTCAGAAACTTCTCTTTACCAAGACGGAAAAATCGATACAGCATTGGCAACACTTCGTGAAACGGACTATGTCTTTGAAGAAGACGGCGCTGTCTGGTTCCGTTCGACAGATTTCGGTGATGACAAGGACCGTGTACTCATCAAACAGGATGGCAGCTATACGTACCTTACTCCGGATATCGCCTATCATAAAACAAAACTTGATCGCGGATTCTCGAAACTGATCAACGTATGGGGAGCCGATCACCATGGCTACATCCCGCGTATGCGCGCTGCTATCCAAGCACTTGGCTATGATGCTGATACGCTGGAAGTTACGATTATCCAGATGGTGAACCTGTTCGAAAATGGCGAAAAGGTGAAAATGAGTAAACGTACTGGAAAAGCAGTTACACTGCGTGAATTGATGGAAGAAGTCGGTATTGATGCGATGCGTTACTTCTTCGTCATGCGTTCCAGTGATTCTCATCTTGACTTCGACATGGATTTGGCGAAATCCCAATCCAATGAAAACCCTGTTTTCTACGTACAGTACGCATATGCCCGGATCAGCACGATGCTCGCGCAGGCTGCTGATAAAGGATTCCAGACAGAAGGAGCCTACGATGCGAGTCTTCTGACTGCTGAGAAGGAATTGGATCTCCTAAAACGTCTTGGGGAATTCCCTCAAGTAGTGACAGATGCAGCTGAAAAACGTACGCCGCACCGTATAACGCAATATGCCTTTGATCTGGCTTCTGCACTCCACAGCTTCTATAATGCGGAGAAGGTATTGAACCCGGATAATCAAGAGCTGACAAAAGCTCGGATTGCGTTGATGAAAGCAGTTCGGATCACAATCAAAAATGCATTGCGACTCATCAGTGTGGAAGCACCAGAAAAAATGTAAAAAATAAAAAAGCCTGTCAGCGACAATGCTGGCGGGCTTTTTCTATAGGTAATTCCGTAATGGCCTAAACAGAATGCCGGTAACCTTAGCGATCCAAGGACGTTTTTGAATCGTCTTGATGGTTGCTGGAATACTGGATTGTTCATCTTTTTTCCAAAGAGCAAGCAGCTGGGCGTAAAAGAGGTCGTTTTCCCTGATGGTCACAGTAAGCTCCTTGTTAATCAGCAGGCTCCGACCATCAAGATTGGCGGAACCGACAGCGCACCATACACCATCGCTAAGCAGGATTTTCGCGTGATAGAAGCCATTATAATATAAATTGATTCGTATGCCATGCTGCAGCAGACGCCTTGCAAAATGGAAGGACACTTGATTGACAACATAATGATCCACCTTGGACGGAAGCATCAATCTTACATCGACACCCCTATCTGAAGCTCGCTTGAGGGCAGCTTCTACGCGTCTGGTCGGTGAACAATAGGGTGTTCCAATGTAAAGATATTCCTTTGCTTGATGAATCTGATGAAGCAGCCAGTCTTCATAGCCATCAGCTTCTGTAATTACTACTTCTATCTGGGCGCCATCGAGTGCAGGAGCTTGCTTAGGCAGTACGTGAAATGGATCACCCCAATCGGAAGCAAATAGCTGTACAAATGTGTAGACCGCTTCGCCTTCGAGCTTCACAACACAATCACGCCAGTAACCGAACCGGGGCTCCTTGCTCAAGTACTCCTTGCCGATATTGAATCCACCTATATAGACACTTCGCTGATCGATGATGGTGACTTTCCTGTGATTACGGAAATTCAGGTTATACAGAAGATAAGGAAAGCGTGGTGTATTAGCAAATCGGAGCATTACACCAGATTGGCGCAGACGCAGCCGTTCCTTCCGTGGCAAGCGATAGCCTCCGATTCTGTCCAGTAAGAAACGGATTTTGATTCCTTCCTGTGCGCGTTTTTGCAGTAATTCTGTCAGCTGTTGTGTAGGTTCGTCCCATTTCACAAGAAAGAATTGAATATCAACAGACTGCTGTGCAGCTTTTACGTCACGGATCAGTGCCTCGAAGAAACTGACTCCATCATCTAACGTGGAAACAAAGGCATGTTTATCGCCGACCAGCCGATTGACTGCTTTTCTTTTGCTGTACTTCCTGCCAAGCGACAAGTCCACCCATAGGAGAACTATTAGGAGGAACAGGAGAGCGAGCAGGAGGAAGAAGACATACATATACCGATCTCCTTTCCTAAGGTAATAATAGGCTTTACAAATATAGCCAATATCATGTATCATAAATACAAATCAAAGCGAACGGTAAAGCCGGACGCAGAAAGGGATGATGATTATGTTGACATTTACGATGACTCCAAAGCCGTCCGTCACTACGCACATCCCTTCTGCTTGTCTGGAATAGCGGATATTTCTGCTATTTAAACTTCTAGTGGGAGGGCTGTGCAAACAGTCCTTTTTATTATGGCCAAAAAAGATCCCACTAGGAGGAAAATATGAACGAAGCATGGAATTTATTAGGATGGAATGACCAATTGGAAGCAGCAAAGCAAGCATATGATAAGGCTTGGACGCCTGCACGTATCGTGCTTGAGCATAAACATATGTACAGAGTGCTGGATGACCGAGGAGAGATGCTGGCAACACCGTCAGGGAAGTTTCGGCAAAATGGGGATTTCCCAGCAGTCGGGGATTGGGTACTGGTAGATGCCCGGCATGAAGAAGGGAAAGCTACGATACACGTCTTGCTGCCAAGAAAAAGCAAGTTTTCACGGAAAGAAGCAGGAACGGTAACCAGGGAACAAATCGTTGCTGCGAATGTCGATTATGTTTACTTGGTTATGGCACTGAATCAGGATTATAATCTTCGCAGACTGGAACGCTATTTATTGGCTGCTTATGATAGCGGAGCATTACCAGTCATCATTTTAAGTAAGGGTGATCTGTGCCAGGATACAGAAGGAAGATTGAGCGAAGTCGAAGCAATAGCTCCGGGGGTTGACATTTATGTCACAAGCGCAGTTGACAGAAGGGGTGTCGATGCGATTAGAAGGCAGCTTACAGCAGGAATCACTGCCGCTTTCCTCGGATCCTCAGGTGCAGGGAAGTCCACTCTCGTCAACATGCTGTATGGAAAAGAAGTACAGCTGGCAGGGGAGATCAGGGAAGATGATGGAAAAGGCAAACATACTACTACGCATCGTGAGCTTGTACAGCTGCCCGGCGGCGGGATGATCATCGATACACCTGGTATGCGTGAGCTGCAGCTATGGGATCAGCAGCAGACTGGCGTGTCAGCAGCATTTTCCGATATCGAGCGATTTGGTGAGGTGTGCCGTTTCCGTGATTGCACACATAAGAACGAACCTGGCTGTCGTGTGCAGGAGGCAGTACAGACTGGTGAGATAGAGCAAGAACGGCTTAACAGCTATTTCAAGCTGCAGCGGGAGCTTCAGTATCTTGATAGAAAGTCCTCTGCCAAAGCCCAGCTGGAACAGAGGAAGCAGTTCAAGCAGCTGTCTAAAAACGTCAAACAAGTTAAAAAACGCCGCTGATCTGAAGAAATATTGCATTTTGATAGGCCTGGCAATATAATGTAAGGTATGGTTCTAAAACGGTAGACGTGAACATAACCAACTTATTGACAAAGGGAGTGCTGTGACAGTGGGTTTGAAAGAATACAGCCAAGAAGAGCTTGCTGATTTTTCCCTCGTGGAATTGACGAATCTGATTCTCGAGGAAGAAAACAAAGCAACCGATTATAAAGATTTATTCAATAAAGTAGCTGACATCAAACAATTGAGCTCCGATCAGCGTGAAGAATACTTGCTTCAGTTCTATACGGACCTGAACGTAGATGGCCGTTTCATGACAGCAGGATCCAATCTTTGGGGACTGAAAAGCTGGTATTCAGTAGATCAATTCGACGAAGACGTTACAGTCGAACCAACGAAGAAAAGAAAGAAACGTACTGCGGATGAAGATGAGGATCTGGATGATCTTGAAGAAGACTTCACTTTGGACGAAGAAGGCTTTGATGAAGATTACGGCGATGATGAAGAAGACGATGATCTAGCTGATGATGACGTAGCCGAAGATGATTACGAAGGCGATTATCAAAGCGATGATACAGACGAAGAAACTCGTGAAATCGTTGGAGAAGACATGCAGCTGACTGGTGACGAAGACGACGATGAGGAAGACCGCTAAGCGAATATATTCGCTGAATGTTATTGACTTTACACTAGAGAATCAGTAATATTTTATGTGGGCTCTTTAATTGTCCGAAGACGCGTTCCCTTAACAAAGGGAGCGCTTTTTATTTTTTCTTAAACTTTTTTTAAGGACATGGGTATTCTATAAATAAATGCTAGAAAAGAGGGATTGCGTTGACAAAGTATATCTTTGTTACAGGAGGAGTAGTATCTTCTCTGGGGAAAGGCATCACAGCGGCATCACTTGGCCGTTTGTTGAAAAATAGAGGTTTGCAGGTGACGATCCAGAAATTTGATCCATATATCAACGTGGACCCAGGAACAATGAGTCCATATCAGCATGGAGAAGTCTTCGTCACGGAAGATGGAGCAGAAACGGATTTGGACCTTGGTCACTATGAACGTTTCATCGACATCGATTTAAATAAATATTCAAACGTAACAACTGGTAAGATTTATTCCACTGTGTTGAAAAAAGAACGCCGCGGAGATTATCTTGGCGGTACTGTCCAAGTCATCCCGCATATCACGAATGAAATCAAAGACAAAGTATTCCGTGCCGGTAAACAAACGAACGCAGATGTTGTCATCACGGAAATCGGTGGAACCGTAGGGGACATCGAGTCGTTGCCGTTCTTGGAAGCAATCCGTCAAATCAAATCCGATATCGGACGTGACAATGTGATGTATCTGCATTGTACGCTTGTGCCTTTCATCAAGGCAGCTGGAGAATTAAAAACAAAACCTACACAGCATAGCGTTAAAGAACTTCGCTCGCTTGGTATCCAGCCGGATGCAATCGTTCTACGTTCTGAAATGGCTATCAGCCAGGATATGAAAGAAAAAATCGCATCTTCCTGTGATTTGGAAGTCAATGCAGTTGTTGAATGTATTGATGCAGATACACTTTACGATGTACCGCTTGCCTTGCAGCGTCAAAACCTGGATCAGTTTGTATGTGATCACTTCAAATTGGAGTGTCCGCCAGCTGATATGACAGAATGGTCCGCGATGGCAGCGCATGTAACAAATCTTAAGAAAACTGTCCGAATTGCATTGGTAGGTAAATATGTGGAGCTGCAGGATGCGTACATTTCTGTTGTGGAATCTTTGAAGCATGCAGGCTACCCTTATGACACAGATATCGAAGTGAAATGGATCAATTCCGAGGATGTAACAGCTGATAATGCAGAGGAATTGCTCGGCAATGCTGATGGTATCCTTGTACCTGGAGGATTCGGTGATCGCGGTATTCAAGGTAAGATTGAAGCAATCCACTATGCCCGCACAAGAAAAATTCCGTTCCTTGGCATTTGTCTTGGCATGCAGCTGGCAACTATCGAGTTCGCACGTAATGTTTTGCATCTTGAGGGTGCACATTCCAGTGAGATCGATCCGCTTACTCCGCATCCAGTTATCGACTTGCTGCCTGAACAGAAGGACATTTCCGATCTTGGCGGTACATTGCGTTTAGGCGTATATCCTTGCCGTCTGCAGGAAGGCACGAAAACAAAAGAAGCTTATGGCAATGAAGATGTTATTTATGAGCGTCACCGCCATCGCTTCGAGTTCAATAACCAGTATCGTGTACAAATGGAGGAAAAAGGCTTTGTCTTCTCCGGTACAAGCCCAGATGGACGCCTGATTGAAACTATTGAAATCAAGGATCATCCATGGTTCATCGCTTCTCAATATCATCCGGAATTCAAGAGCCGTCCGAACCGTCCGCATGCTTTGTTCCAAGGCTTTATCGGAGCATCTTTACAGCATAAAGAAGGCTGATTGATACGACCGTATACAATATTTTGAGTGGATAAGCAGGAATTTGGAGCTTTTTACTAGAAAAAGGTGTAATTGGGTCACAGCAGTGAACATTATGTCGAAGCGAGCAGCTGCTTGCTTCGTTTTCTAGGGGGAGATGCGGATGAATAAGCGCGTGTTGATCGTGGATGACCAGCCAGGTATCAGAATATTGCTGGAGGAAGTCATCCGGGAAGAAGGACATGAAGTGATTTCCGTCGGCACGGGAGCAAATGCTCTTGATCAGATAAAAAGACAGAAGCCGGATTTACTGCTGATTGATTATAAGCTGCCGGTGCTGGATGGACCAGCGGTACTGGACAGGCTGAAGGAACAGGGTCTGTCTATCCCGACAATCATGATGAGCGGATTGGCGGAGGAAGCAGAAACTTTCCTGCAGAATTATGACTTTCTAATTTGTGTGCTTGCTAAGCCTTTCGACATACTTAATGTGCGAAAAATGGTGAATCAAGTATTAAAACAAGGGTCGAATCTGGTATAAAAGTGCGGGAAATGTTGCACCATGACGGGTGAGTTGGTATTCTTATGTATGGAAGCGATAAATACACGACTTCACATAGATAGTTGCCGACCGTCGTGCAAATTTGAAGGAGGATTTTTGTTATGCCTTTAGTATCAATGAAAGAAATGCTAGATGTAGCAAAAGACAATCACTATGCTGTAGGACAGTTTAACATCAACAACCTTGAGTTCACACAAGCAATCCTGCAAGCAGCACAGGAAGAAAGCTCTCCTGTCATCCTTGGTGTATCCGAAGGTGCAGCGAAATATATGGGTGGCTTCAAGACAGTAGTATTGATGGTTAAAGGTCTTATGGAAGACTATAACATCACTGTCCCAGTAGCAATTCACCTTGACCACGGTTCCAGTTTTGAAACATGTGCGAAAGCGATCCACGCTGGCTTCACTTCCGTAATGATTGATGGTTCCCACCATCCTTTGGAAGAAAACATCGCACTTACGAAGAAGGTAGTTGAGCTTGCACACTTCCACGGCGTATCTGTAGAAGCTGAACTTGGCCGCATCGGTGGACAAGAAGACGATCTTATCGTAGACGATGCAGACGCAGCGTATGCGATTCCTTCTGAATGTAAACAACTAGTGGAAGAAACTGGCGTTGACTGCTTCGCACCTGCGCTTGGTTCCGTACACGGCCCTTACAAAGGCGAACCAAACCTTGGTTTTGACCGTATGGAAGAGATCTTCAATACAACAAGTCTTCCATTGGTATTGCACGGCGGTACTGGTATCCCGACAAAAGATATCCAAAAAGCAATCACGCTTGGTACTTCTAAAATCAACGTGAACACAGAAAACCAAATCTCTTCTGCTAAACGCGTTCGTGAAGTATTGGCAGAAAAACCAAATGAATACGATCCTCGTAAATACCTAGGACCAGCTCGCGAAGCTATCAAAGAAACAGTAATCGGCAAAATGCGCGAATTCGGCTCTTCAGGCAAAGCGTAAGCATATCAAAATAAAAAAGAAAACTGACCAATATGGTTGGTTTTCTTTTTTTTATTTAAACGAAAAGCAAAAAAACGTTCAGAAACAAGAGGCGAAAGCATAATCTCCTTCGTACTCAGCATCTTCGAAGGGTTGATTTAGAAAGCTCATAAGGTTTAGGAATGGGAAAATCGGTAACTTAACCTGTAGAGTGGAGTTACAGGAGTATGTACCTCCTGCATACAGCGCCGAAACCGAAGAAATTTACCGTAAGCTCATTTAATCCTTTGCCATATGAGGGAGTCCTGCATAAACTACTTCGGAATTACTTAAGGAGTGGAACAAATGAAGTTCTTTGTGGATACTGCGAACTTGGAAGAAATTAAGCTAGCCAATGCACTTGGTGTACTATCCGGGGTGACAACGAATCCGACGCTGGTGGCCAAAGAAGGTATATCATTTCACGATAGGCTGCGGCAGATAACGGAAGAGGTGTCTGGCTCTGTCAGTGCGGAGATTGTTTCCGAACAAGCAGATGAAATGGTGGAAGAAGGCAAGGAGCTTGCTAAAGTTGCCCCTAATATTACCGTGAGTATTCCAATGACCCTCGAAGGAATGAAGGCAGTTAAGGTTTTATCCGAGTTGAATATCAAGACGAATGTGACACTTATCTTTAACGTGAACCAAGCATTGCTTGCGGCACGTGCTGGGGCTACATATGTCTCGCCATTTATCGGAAGACTGGATGATATCGGGCATAATGGGATGGACCTGATTGGTACGATTGCGGAGATTTTCGATCGGCATATGATCCAGACGAAAATCATTGCAGCCTCCATCCGGCATCCGATTCAAATAACAGAAGCCGCTCAGCAGGGAGCGCATATCGCGACCGTTCCTTTTGATGTCCTGCGGAAATTAGTAGAGCATCCGTTGACAGATGCAGGTATCCAACGATTTCTTGCAGACTGGAACAGTCGTATATAGTATAATTATGGTAAAATAGAGGAAACTAACGTTGCTGTTATCCTAAATGTGAGGAGTTCCTTATGCAGAAAATACTAGTAGAGGGCGGAAACCTTCTTAAAGGAAAAGTGAAGATAAGCGGAGCGAAAAACAGCGCAGTAGCATTGCTGCCAGCTGCGATACTGGCTGAATCCTCCGTTTCGATAGAAGGGCTGCCCGAGATATCAGATGTTGAGACGCTGAGTCATTTGCTTGAAGAAATTGGCGGCAAAGTATCTAAAACCGGTCAAACAATTACGATTGATCCTTCCGCAATGACGTCCATGCCTCTTCCGAACGGAAAAGTGAAGAAACTCCGGGCTTCCTATTATTTCATGGGTGCGATGCTCGGACGGTTCAAGCAGGCAGTCATCGGCCTGCCTGGCGGCTGTTATCTTGGCCCTCGACCTATTGATCAGCATATCAAGGGCTTTGAAGCGTTAGGAGCTAAAGTGACGAATGAGCAAGGTGCAATCTACTTGCGAGCGGATGTGCTGCGTGGAGCGCGAATTTATTTGGACGTTCCAAGTGTTGGGGCTACGATTAATATCATGCTTGCCGCGGTGCGAGCCGAAGGGAAGACAGTAATTGAGAATGCAGCCAAGGAACCAGAAATCATTGATGTAGCGACGCTTTTGACGAGTATGGGCGCAAAGATCAAAGGTGCTGGAACAGATGTGATTCGTATCGAAGGTGTCGATCATCTTCACGGCTGCCGTCATACCATCATCCCTGATCGAATCGAGGCTGGTACGTATACAATCCTGGCTGCTTCCCAAGGGGAAGAAGTAGTTATCGACAATGTCATTCCGCAGCATCTGGAATCCTTGCTAGCCAAGCTGCGGGAGATGGGCGTAGAGATTGTAGAAGGGGAGGAACAGCTGACAGTCAGGCCTGGAGCCAGACTGAATAGTGTCGACGTAAAGACACTGGTTTATCCGGGCTTCCCGACTGATCTGCAGCAGCCTTTTACTGCTCTCTTGACCAAAGCACATGGTACTGGTGTCATTACGGACACCATCTATCAGGCACGTTTTAAGCACATTGATGAACTGCGCCGGATGAACGCCCAGGTAAAGGTAGAGGGAGGAGCCTCGATCGTTACTGGTACTGTTAAGCTGGAAGGAGCTAAGGTAAAAGCGAGTGATCTTCGGGCAGGGGCAGCACTTATCATTGCTGCCTTGATGGCGGATGGAGTGACAGAAATCACCGGCGTTGAACATATTGACCGCGGCTATGAGCGTATAACAGAGAAGCTGGTCGCACTAGGTGCCAATATTTGGCGGGAAGAGATGAGCGAGCAGGAAGTAGAGCAGTTTCAGAACTCTTGACCGGCTGCAGGGTAAGAGATGAAGAAATTTTAACCGATAGCTTATTCTTTATCTGTGCGGGCACCGCCCCGTAAAAGAAATCGAATCTTGTCATCTAACCTTCATCATGCAGAGACTGGCGTAAGCCAGTCTTTTTATATTTAAAAATTCCTTCGTTTCACGTGAAAAATACAGTTGAATATTCAAGTACGAAAATGTATGATTAGTTATGCTAAAAAACGCAGCAAGTTTAAAAAAGCTGTATTGTGGTAAAAAATGATAGTTATAATCTTCTATTCTAGTTATACACTACCATCCTTCCTTTTCTTCCAAGTGCTATGCATGGTCAAAAAGAATCCCTTGCAACCTCTTCGGTCATGAATGCCGGCCAATAGCTTGAATCAGATTCCACCAGTTTTGAAGCGCCAACGAAGGAAATGACAATAAACAGCCAAACAGATAAGGACAAGTCCTTAAATACAATAGGTGTGGTGATTTTGTGGCTGAACTATCTATTTCTCATCTAGAAACATTGACATTGAAAGAATTATACGCGATGGCACGCGAATACCGTGTTTCGTATTATGCGAAACTAACGAAACGCGAATTAATCTTTGCCATTCTGAAAGCACAGGCTGAAAAGGATGGTTTCCTTTTCATGGACGGTATCCTGGAAATCATACCATCCGAGGGCTTCGGATTCCTCAGGCCAATCAATTATGCACCAAGTGCTGAGGATATTTATATCAGTGCGTCGCAGATCAGACGCTTTGATTTGCGGAATGGAGATAAAGTTTCCGGTAAGGTTCGCCCGCCGAAAGAAAATGAACGCTATTATGGACTTCTGCATGTAGATGCGGTAAACAATGAAGATCCGGAAGTGGCGAAGGAGCGCGTGCATTTCCCTGCACTGACAGCTTTATATCCAGATAAGCAGATGAAACTGGAGACGGAGACTCGTAAAGTGTCTACACGTATCATCGATTTGATGACGCCAGTTGGTTTTGGGCAGCGTGGATTGATTGTAGCCCCTCCAAAAGCTGGGAAAACGATGCTGCTGAAACAGATTGCCAACAGCATCACAACAAATCATCCAGATGCCAAGCTTATTATTTTGCTAGTAGATGAACGCCCAGAGGAAGTGACGGATATCGAACGTTCCGTTCACCCGGATGTCGATGTTGTCAGTTCCACTTTCGATGAAGTACCGGAAAACCATATCAAGGTTTCCGAGCTGGTACTGGAACGCGCGATGCGCTTAGTTGAGCATAAAAAGGATGTTATCGTACTGATGGATAGCATTACACGTCTTGCCCGGGCGTATAACTTGGTTATCCCGCCAAGCGGACGTACGCTTTCAGGTGGTATCGATCCAGCAGCTTTCCACCGTCCGAAACGTTTCTTCGGTGCTGCTCGTAACATCGAGGAAGGCGGCAGCTTCACGATTCTTGCTACTGCGCTTGTCGACACAGGCTCCCGCATGGATGATGTCATTTACGAAGAGTTCAAAGGAACAGGTAACATGGAGCTGCATTTGGATCGTTCCCTTGCGGAAAGACGCATCTTCCCGGCAATCGATATGGTTCGTTCCGGCACAAGAAAAGAAGAATTGCTTGTCCCGAAAGGTCAATTGGATAAAATGTGGGCAATTCGTAAGACAATGCAGGATTCTCATGACTTCGCCGAGCGTTTCTTGCGCCGTTTGAAAGCATCTAAAAACAATGAGGAATTCCTTGTGAATATGGAAGAGGACATGAAACGAAAAGGCACGAATAAGCGCGTCTGATTACATGGATTTCCTCTTGCAATGGGCTAGACAGACTGTTATAATCACGTTATGTGAGCTTTCACGACAGTGTTATCGGTCTCTCACAATAAACTCTGTTTCCAAGGGATTCAGGGCAAAAAGGAGTGCTAACGCATGAAAGAACAAATCCATCCGAAATATAACAAAGTTGTATTTCTAGATACTAGTTCTGACTACAAATTCTTGACTGGTTCTACTCAGAGTTCTGACGAAACAATCGAATGGGAAGATGGCAACACTTACCCGTTGATTCGTGTGGAAATCAGCTCAGCTTCTCACCCGTTCTACACTGGTAAGCAAAAAGCTGACAAAGCTGGCGGCCGCGTAGATCGTTTCAAGAAGAAATACAACTTGAGCTAATAGCTTGAGATATGAAGAAGAAAACAGGCAAACACCCTTTGCCTGTTTTTTCTGCTTCTAACCCCTTTTTTAAAGCTTGCCATTACATGTACACTGACCATCCAGATATACATAAGTGGGATAGATATAGTATGGATAAAGATAGTGTAATGTGGCACTATCTTTTTTATTTGACAAGGAGAAATGACATGGCACAATTATTTTTCAAATATGGCGCAATGAACAGCGGAAAATCAATTGAAATACTGAAAGTGGCCAATAATTACGAGGAACAAAACAAATCGGTTCTTATCTTCACATCCGGCATAGATACAAGAGATGAAGTCGGCTATGTTTCCAGCAGGATTGGATTACGCCGAAAAGCAATTCCGATTTTCGAAGAAACCGACATCATGGAAATCGTCAAATCACACGAACCGACACCGCATTGTGTTCTAATTGATGAAGTGCAATTTTTAAGCAAAGAGCATGTGCTCCAATTGGCGGCCATCGTTGATACATTCAACATTCCTGTTATGGGCTTTGGACTGAAGAATGATTTCCAAAATGAGCTGTTCGAAGGAAGCCGTTATATGCTCATTTATGCGGATAAAATCGAAGAGATGAAAACAATCTGCTGGTTCTGTGAACGAAAAGCAACCATGAACCTGCGAGTCGACGATGGCAAGCCAGTGTATACAGGAGATCAGATACAGATTGGCGGCAATGACTCTTATTATCCTGTTTGCCGCAGATGCCACACCAATCCACCCCTGTGAAATGAACAAAAACTACATTATAGAATGAAGGGACTGGCAGAGATGAAGCGGCCAGATCCAGAATTCGATCAGTTTTGTGACATGATCATAGAGGCCCAAAAGAGAGCGGCTGAACAGATTCGCCAAAAGCTTAGCATGAATTGATAGGTTTGTTGGGAGAAGCTATAATAAAGCAAGGAAAGAGGTGTCGCTATGCTAGATCGTTTACAAGCACTAGAAGACCGTTATGAGAAACTCAATGAATTACTAAGTGATCCCGATGTGATCAGTGATACGAATAAATTACGTGAGTTTTCCAAAGAACAAGCAGGGCTGACAGATGTTGTGCAAGCTTATCGCGAATACAAAGATATAAGCGCACAAGTTGAAGATGCTAAGACCATGCTTGCCGAGGAGAAAGATCCGGAAATTATCGATATGGCCAAAGCGGAGATCTCAGAGTTGTCACCGCGACTTCCTGAATTGGAAGAGCAGATGCGCATTCTGATGCTGCCGAAAGATCCAAATGATGACAAAAACGTTATCATGGAAATCCGCGGAGCAGCTGGCGGAGATGAAGCAGCATTGTTTGCCGGTGATCTATATCGTATGTACAGCAGATATGCGGAAGCACAAGGCTGGAAGACGGAATTGATGGAAGCGAATTCGACTGGAGTTGGCGGCTATAAGGAGATCATTTTCATGATCAATGGTGCCAATGCCTATTCCAATCTGAAGTTTGAAAATGGCGCCCACCGCGTGCAGCGTGTTCCTGAAACAGAATCTGGCGGTCGTATCCATACATCGACAGCGACTGTAGTAGTTATGCCGGAAGCGGAAGAAGTGGAAGTAGACATTCAGGACAAAGATATCCGGGTGGATACATTCACATCCAGCGGTCCAGGAGGACAAAGTGTAAACACGACGATGTCTGCGGTCCGTTTGACGCATATGCCGACAGGAATCGTTGTTTCCATGCAGGATGAGAAATCCCAGATCAAGAACAAAGAAAAAGCAATGAAAATCCTGCGTGCCCGAATTTATGATAAGTTCCAGCAGGAAGCGCAGGCTGAATACGATGATGCACGGAAATCAGCTGTCGGTTCAGGGGATCGTTCTGAGCGTATCAGAACATACAACTTCCCGCAAAACCGTGTGACAGATCACCGAATCGGACTTACAATCCAGAAATTAGATCAGATTCTGGAAGGGAAGCTCCATGAAGTAGTCGATGCATTGATCATGGAAGAGCAGGCGAAGAAACTTGAGCAAATCGGAGAATAAGCAGTATCCGACTATCAGTCAGGCTTTGCAGGAGGCGATAGCATTCCTGCAAGCGCATCAGCGGGAAGAACGAGTTGCGGAATTGTTGCTTCTGTTCCATCTTGGCATTAATAAAACGGAGCTTCTGATGAATATGAGGGAAACGGTGGATCCTGTGCTTTATGCTGCTTTCCGAAAAGACGTACAAGAGCATGCAGAAACAGGAATACCACTCCAGCATTTGACAGGAGAAGAAGAGTTTCTTGGCCGACGCTATTATGTGAATCGGGATGTGCTCATTCCAAGACCGGAAACGGAAGAGCTTGTCCTTGGTGTAGAGAAAATGATCCAACAGCAGCTGACCGGACAGGATTTGACGATTGCCGATATCGGTACTGGCAGCGGAATTATAGCAACTTCCTTGAAGCTTGCTTTTCCTGCGGCTGAAGTAATAGCAACGGATATATCCGAGCGTGTTTTGCTCATTGCCAAAAGCAATAGCCGCACATTAGGGGCATCTATCAGTCTAAAGCAAGGAAGTTACCTGGAACCGCTCCGTCAGCTTGATAAAAAAGTGAATGTGCTTGTTTCCAATCCGCCATATATTGATGAAGCGGACAGAGAACATATGAATGACACGGTGAAAAACTTTGATCCAAGTCTCGCTTTGTTCGCTGACGATAACGGACTTGCGGCTTACAAGGAAATCATTAGCGGATTATCAGATATCCTCGCTTTTCCGGCTATTGCTGCCTTTGAAATAGGCTGGCAGCAAGGACAGGCTGTCCGTGATTTGCTAGTGGAGGAGTTCCCATCCGCAGAAGTGGAAGTACGACAGGATATCAATGGTAAGGACCGTATGGTGTTTGCTTGGATACCAGAATAAAAGAACTGTGCCCAGGCATAGTTCTTCTTTTGTGGAAAAAAACTAGATTCATAGGTTTAATTCCTCCCAGCATGTTCATACTGGTACCATCACAACAAAAGGAAAGAGGTACCAGATATGAAGAAGCTTTGTTTTTCCCTGACTGCAATCGTTCTATTATTTTTATATATTTTATATCCGGGAAATGGCACAGAAGCGCAGGTGAGCAATAGTTCCCAAGCAGTGAAAGAAATTCCGGATGAAGCAATACGTCTCCGTATTCTGGCAAATAGCAATTCAGATGGTGATCAGCAGCTGAAGCGCTTGATCCGGGATGAAGTGAATGCGCAGATCAATAGCTGGGTGAAGGATATGACGGATATTGAAGAGGCGCGGACACTTATTGAAGAGCAGCTGCCTGAGATTAAGAAGACGGTCGCTCGTGTGCTGAATGAACAAGGGAAGAGCCAAGGGTTCAACGTGGAGTACAGTGATGAGATTTCTTTTCCGGCAAAGCTTTACGGAACCTATCTTTATCCAGCAGGGCAGTATGAGGCAGTATTGATCACACTTGGAGAAGGTGAAGGCGAAAACTGGTGGTGTGTGCTCTTCCCGCCGCTTTGCTTCTTGGATTTCTCCAGCGGTACAAGTGTAGCAGAAGCAGAAGAGAATGCAGATGCAGAGCCAGTCGAAGTAGTGGCGGAAGCGCCAGCAGAAGAAGAAAAGCCTAAAGTGAAGTTCTTTCTATTAGAATGGTTCAGCTAGGATCATATTCTATTCCTCCCGTTCATATAATCTAGTAATAAGTGCTAGACGGGAGGACTTTTTATGCAATTGATACCTGCTCAAGCGTGCGAGCTGTCCGAGCTGGATGCTTTTTTTGAGAATAGCCTGCCCCGGTGGAATCTCGAGCAGCAGAAACTATATGAAGAGGGTTATATCATAGAGGCGGAAGAAGGATGGCGGGCGTTTTTCTGTTTGGAACAGCATGGCGAGGCTTTGCGCGTGCATTCCATGTACGTAAAGCCGCCAGCTAACGGGACAATCATTTTAACTTGTATGGAGCTTGCCAGCATAGAAGCAAGAAGGCGGGAAGCGAGTAGTCTGCGGCTGATCAGCCACCATGAAACGCTCGACCAGCTAATGGCTCTGTATGGATTTGAAGCTAGACATGGCTTTTGGGAGAAGGCGCTCTGACATTGGGGATTGTCAGTCTATGTGGTATCATAGCTCTTAGTGATATTAGCAAAAGGAGCATCTGATCCATGATGGAAACGAAGCATTGGACTGTGTTACAGCAGTCCTTCGATAAAATAGCGATGGAGGAGGCAGCAGCTCTTCTTAAAAAAGGGGAAGCTGTTGCTTTTCCGACCGAGACAGTTTATGGTCTTGGCGCTGATGCAACAAATGAACAAGCCGTCCGGAAAATATTCGAAGCAAAAGGCCGTCCGTCTGATAATCCGCTCATCGTCCACGTGGCGAAAAAAGAGCAGCTGAAAGACCTTGTTGAAGATATCCCTGATGTTGCTTATAAACTTCTAGAAGCATTCAGCCCTGGGCCGATTACGCTTATTTTGAAGAGCAAAGGAACAGTTGCACCGAATGTCAGTGCTGGACTAGATTCAATTGGTATCCGGATACCGAGTCATCCGGTTGGCTTACGTCTTTTGCAGGAAGTAGCGTTACCGATTGCAGCACCGAGTGCGAATATATCAGGCAGACCCAGCCCGACGAAAGCTGAACACGTAGTCCATGATCTGGATGGACGAATTGCCGGGATCATGGACGGTGGTCCGACTGGAATCGGCCTGGAATCCACGGTGGTTGACTGTACGGAAGCAGTGCCAGTCATATTGCGGCCAGGCGGTGTGACAGCTGAAGCAATCCAAGAGGTCATCGGAACAGTGATGGTGGATCCTGGACTTGCTGGCGGAGAGAAAGAGAAACCAAAGGCACCAGGTATGAAATACACCCATTATGCACCAGAAGCTCCGCTATATTTAGTGGACAAAGAGATGCAGCTGCACGCGGACAAGCTTACTGAAGCAGGGGAGAAGGTCGGCATTATTGCAACAGAGGAGCTTGCGCAAATGCTGCAGGGTGAACGGATTCAAATCTGCGGCACACGAAGCGATCTCTCCACAGTAGCAGAGCATCTGTACGATGCGCTCAGGCATTTCAAGAAATCAGATGTAACTGTCATCCTTTGTGAATGCTTCGAGAAGCATGGAGTCGGTGCAGCTATCATGAATAGGCTTGAAAAGGCAGCGACAGGAAGAATATAAGCAAAAAGGGAACGTCCAGTGTGACGTTCCTTTTCTATGTGATAAATATTACTGGATTCGGGCAGATGTCCATGACGATGTAAGAATGCCTCACCTGTTGTATACTACTAGTAGAACCATTCTAGAAGCAAGGAGATATTTGGATGAAACTATTGATTGTTTGTACTGGCAATACGTGCAGAAGCCCGATGGCAGAAGCACTTGTGCGCAAACGGCTGCCGCAGGTGGAGGTACAGTCCGCTGGTATATTCGCACATGACGGGTCACCGGCCTCTCATCAGGCGGTAACGGTCATGGAGGAGGCTGGAGTACTGTTTAGTCACCAATCCAAGCCTGTGACGAGAGAGCGTGTGGATTGGGCCGATTTGATCCTGACGATGACAGAACAGCATAAACAATTATTGCTGGAACAGTACCCTCATGCGGCTGGAAAACTGTATACCTTGCCGGAATACGCGTCTCAGGAGGCGGCAGCTGCTTGGAAATCATTGCAGGAAGCGTATGCTGATCTGGAAACGAAACGTGTCCGGTTCGCCAGCAGTTTTTCTGGAGACCCTGCTGCATTCCAAAGGGAATTCATGCGCGCCCACCAGCACGAGATCGCACATATTCAGGAGCTTGAAGCAAGTATGCCTGCAGCGGATATCATGGATCCTTTCGGGCGTTCTGTTGAAGTGTACCGCACGACGCTGAAGGAATTGGAATTCTATGTTGATAAATTGGCAGAAAAGATTCACAATGAGAAGTAGGTAAAAAGACTCTCATACCAAAATATCAGCATGGATGGTGGATTATGTCATGAAAAGCTTCAGTCTGCGTCTCAAACTGGCGATTTTCGCCACAGTTCTCGCATTGGTCACCTATAGTGTGAGTGCATTATTCATTTATATTGTGCATCCCTTTGTACAGCAATATTGGAATGTTGCCGGTCCGGTACTGGTTCTTCTCACACTATTCCTCGGTGTTTTATGGACCGGGATCCTAGCCTTTTCTGCAGCACGCTTTATCACGAAGCCGTTGAAGGATTTGGAAAAGGTTGCAACAAAAGCTGCTGACGGCAGCCTGGAGGAAGAATGGGAGGTTGTTCCTTCGAATGATGAGATTGGTGCATTGACACGCGCTTTTCAGAAAATGCTTCATAACCTGAAGTCAATGATTTCAGACATTGATGCAAATGCAAAAGCGAATGATCAGTACGCCAGACAGATCCAGTCTGAAACAATGACTGCATCTGAAAAAGTCATTGAGATTGATGGAATTATGCAGACGATGGCTGAAGGAGCCCAATCTACATCAAGTGCGGTCGGCAGCATTGTGCAATCACTCGACAACGCTACAGCCTTGTCAGAGGATGTCCGGACTAAAGCGGATCAGTCACAGGAACTATCCAATGGGATGGTTGGAAAATTGCACAGTTCCCAGACAGTTGTAATGGATTTGGTACAGGGAATTCAAATGATCGCAGAAAAACAGGAGCATTCAATCGGCAATGTAAAGCAGCTCGAAAAGAACGCTTCAAAAATTGAAGAGATCATCCGTTTTGTCAGTGATATAGCGGAACAGACAAATTTGCTTGCACTTAATGCTTCTATCGAGGCGGCGCGTGCCGGCGAACAGGGACGGGGATTCGCAGTAGTAGCTGAAGAGGTTCGGAAGCTGGCGGATGAAAGCAGACAGGCAGCACAGGACATTTCTGTTAATATTAAAGAGATCCAGCAGAACATTGGACAAGTTGTTACGGAAATTGACGAGCAATTGGCACTGGCACGGACTGAGGCAGAAAAAGGCTCCGAAAGCAGTGTCGTCATGGAGGAAATGACGGCAGCCATTACACACGTTGTTACGTCGATTCAGGAAATCGGCAAGCTGACCTTGCAGCAACGAGAAGAAATTGCATCGGTTACAGATCAGTCCAAAGGTGTGGCGACACTTGCTGAGCAGGCATCAGCCGGAGCGCAGGAAGTAAGTGCTTCTGTTCAGGAGCAAGCATCTGTCATGCATAACCTGGAGCAATTATCGGCATCACTCGAGGAACAAGCTGGCAGGCTCAGAGAACAAATGAAACAATTCCATTTTACACAACAATCATCCGTGCATCACGCGGAATTCGGAAGGAAGGATGAAGAAAATGAAAGTGATTCTAACATCAGACCACGGTGGAGTAAATCTTCGTAAGGAAATTGCAGATCTTTTAACTGAGTTGAATATTGAATTTGTAGATACAGGCTGTGATTGTGAGGGCTCCGTTGATTATCCGGATTACGGAATTCCAGCTGCAGAAAGAGTAGCAAACGGCGAATTCGATCGCGGTATCCTGATTTGCGGTACTGGTATTGGTATGAGTATTTCGGCGAACAAAGTACCAGGCATCCGTGCAGCACTTGTGCACGATGTATTCAGCGCAAAAGCAACGCGTGAGCATAATGACAGCAACATGCTGGCAATGGGTGAACGTGTAATCGGGCCAGGACTGGCACGCGAAATCGTTCAAACGTGGCTTGGAACTGAATTTACAGCTGGTCGTCACCAAAACCGCGTCAACAAAATTTCAGAGTACGAAAACAAGTAAAGAGCGAGGGTATACATGAAAGCAATTGCAGATCATATTAAAACTGTTGTAAGGGAGCTTGCTTCCTGTGGCCATTTGCATCAGGGAGATTTATTCTTGATCGGATGTTCGACAAGTGAAGTAGCTGGTGAGCGAATCGGCAGTGCAGGAAATATGGAAATTGCGGAACTGCTGTACCAGCAGCTGGAATGGCTGAAAAAAGAAACTGGCATAAATCTCGTATTTCAGTGCTGTGAACACCTAAATCGTGCTATTGTAGTAGAGAAGCATATCAGTCGGCAATACGGTTTAACCGAAGTTTCCGCGAAACCTGTTGCAAGAGCCGGTGGTTCGATGGCTGCTTGCGCTTATGAGCAGTTTGAGAATCCTGTGTTGGTCGAAGATATCCGGGCGGATGCCGGAATTGATATCGGGGAAACGATGATCGGAATGCATCTGAAGCCTGTTGCAGTGCCATTCCGTCTCAAACAGCGTTACATCGGCGGTGCCCGGATCAATACAGCTTACACAAGACCTAAACTGATCGGCGGCGTGAGAGCTGTGTACCCTGAATAAAACACCGGCCACGACATACATCAACAATACACGAGGAGGCATGTTTCGATGAAACATATTCAAGCGAATGATCCAGAACTATTCCAAGCTATAGAAGACGAAAGAGGGCGCCAGCACGACAAGATTGAGCTGATTGCTTCTGAGAACTTCGTATCACAGGCTGTCATGGAAGCGCAAGGCTCCGTACTCACAAACAAATATGCGGAAGGCTATCCAGGCCGCAGATATTATGGCGGTTGTGAATATGTTGATGTAGCAGAAAATCTCGCAATTAACCGAGCAAAGGAAATCTTCGGTGCAGAGCATGCCAATGTACAGCCGCACTCCGGTGCACAGGCAAACATGGCTGTTTATTTCGCATTTTTGGAGCCAGGCGATACGGTTCTTGGGATGAACCTCAGTCACGGTGGCCATTTGACCCACGGCAGTCCAGTGAACTTCAGCGGTAAGCTGTATAACTTCACGGAATATGGTGTGGATCAGGAAACAGAGCAGCTTGACTACGACGTCGTACGTGAAAAAGCACTTGAAGTAAAGCCAAAGCTTATCGTAGCTGGAGCAAGTGCTTATCCGCGTGAAATCGATTTTGCGAAATTCCGCGAAATTGCTGATGAAGTCGGTGCTTATCTTATGGTTGATATGGCGCATATTGCTGGTCTTGTAGCAACAGGCGTACATCAATCGCCAGTTCCTTATGCAGATGTTGTGACAACAACAACCCATAAAACATTGCGCGGACCTCGTGGTGGTATGATCTTGACAAAAGAGAAGTACGCTAAGCAGATCGATAAAGCTGTCTTCCCAGCAATGCAAGGCGGACCATTGATGCATGTAATCGCAGCGAAAGCAGTGAGCTTCAAAGAAATCCTGGATAATGATTTCAAAGCTTATGCGCAGCAGATTGTTGATAACGCACAGCGTCTTGCCGAAGGCCTTACAAAAGAAGGCGTCCGTCTTGTATCTGGCGGTACAGACAACCACCTGCTTCTTCTTGATGTAAGCAAACTAGGTCTTACAGGTAAAGACGCGGAGCATGCATTGGATGAAGTCGGTGTGACAACGAACAAAAACACGATTCCATTTGATAAAGAAGGTCCATTCATCACAAGTGGTGTACGGATCGGTACAGCAGCAGTCACTACTCGCGGCTTCAAGCTTGCTGAAATGGACGAGCTTGCTGCTATCATCGCTACAACATTGAAGCATCATGATGATGCAGCGAAGCTGGAGGAAGTGAAAGGCCGCGTCAAAGCGTTGGCTGATCGTTTCCCGCTTTATAAGTAAAAGAAGAAAGACAGTCGCGCATGCGGCTGTCTTTTTTTATTATAATTTGGATACTATAATTATTTTGTCGAAACACAAAAATGTGTCCACTGGGATTGGCCTCCCATTGCTGATGATGACAAGCTTTTTTGTATGGAACTTAAAAAAGAGGAGTGGTAATAGGCTTTCTAAAAAAAACGATCTGCATCGAGTGCCTTGGCGACGTTTACCTCGTAATTCTCTTGAAATAAGCAGGCGTATAAAACATTTAATATATATTCAAAAGATAGCTGAGAAGAAAACGTACCGATCTTTGCAAACTTTTCTTCGCTGTTTGGTACAATCAAATTTGTGGTCCCCCACTTCGTCAGCTCGCCTCTTTCGTCTGAAGTAATGACAAGAATCGGAGTCTCTTGTGCATGTAAATAAGCAGCTGCTTTAGCGAATGTATCACTCATCCCATGGTAGCTTAATATAATGGCGCAGTCACTTTTATCGCTATTTTGTGTATGGTAAGCCCATTCTGCTAATTGAGTAGCAATAATCACATGCTTGTCTATCTTCAGCATTTTGTTTTGGAAGCTCGCTGCCCGAATTTGTGAATCGCCAAACGCATAAATATAAATTCGATTCGCGCTGCTCAGCATTTGAACGGCGTTTTCAAGATCCTCTTGTCGTAAGTAATTGAACGTCTTTTCTACAGTGCTTGACATTAAATCGGCCATGTCATTAGCTAATTGTAGGACTGGTGCAGTGGAATTAAATGGATAATTGATATCAATTTCAGAGTGAGCTACTGTTATTTGCAGTTCCTGAGCCAATCCAACAATGAATTCTTTGTATCCTTTCAAACCTAACTTTTGAATAAGACGAATGATGGCCGAATGCGAGGTATAAACTACCTTTGCCAACTGCTGAACATTCAGATGAATGACCTCTTCCTTATGCTCTAGAATGTACGCAGCAATTGTCTTTTCAGTTGGTGTAAAATCACGCATTGTCATTAATTTTCCTATAATATTCATGTTATCCTCTTTTGAAGCTAAACATTTTGTCCAAATCTCTCTGATCTTTTCGCTTCTCTATAAACAATATTACCAGCTTCTCCATATTTCAACTATATGTTTGCTATTTTCTATACAATTAGATAGACCTATGCGGAATGGAGGATTAATTTATGCTGAAAATTGGTTTTATAGGAAACGGTAAAAGTACGAATCGCTATCAACTTCCTTTCTTTATGCATCGTGAGATTTATTCCAGAAATCTAAATAAAAGGTTAGACAGGTTTATCCATCTATTACGTATACAGATGATTTGTCTGCAGTCATGACTAATCCAGCAATCAACCTTATATCTATGTGCACGCCTATAGAATCACATTATAATATGCAAAAATGGCGCTGAAGAACGGGAAACACGTGATGGTAGAAAAGCCGTTTGCATTAAATACCGATGAAACTTCTCTGGCAAAGGAAAAAGGTTTGGTTATCCAATGCTATCAAAATAGAAGACATGACGCAGATTTCCTTATCGTCCAAAAAGTGATTGAAAGCGGCAAGCTGGGCTGGGCGAACTTGTTGAAGTAGAAATGAATTACGATTATTACCGTGCAGACTCTCCAGCCCAACAGCCTTTTTCCGATTATAATAGCTTTTTATATGGCCACGGCGTTCACACTGTTGATCAAGCGATATCCTACTTCGGAGTTCCAGAAAGAACGCATTTTGATGTTAGACAGCTTTCAGGAGCAGACAAGATGAACGATTACTTTTATTTAGATTTTCATTATCCTACGTACAAAGCATCTATTAGATCAAGTTTCTATCGCTTAAAACTGCGTCCTAGCTTTGCTGTCTACGGAAAAAAAGGTGTGTTTATCAAAGAAACACAGGATAGACAAGAAGAACATTTAAAGCTGAATTACTTACCAGAAGGACATGATGATTTCGGGGTAGATTTACCAGCCCACTACGGAAAGCTAACTTATCTTGATAAATACGGTACCTACCATGAAAAAAATGTTATTTCCGTAAATGACGATTATGGACGTGTCTATGATGACGTCTACCGAGTGATTTTCAAAGGCGTAGAAAAGAAGATTAGAGATGAAGAAACGATACATGTAATAGATATCTTAGAACGAGCTATGAAGGAGCGTAACTAACATGAAGCTAGGAATTATTGGTGCAGGTATGATTGTGCACGACCTGTTTAGTTTTATTGATCAAATACCATCTATTACCGTTCAGGCTCTTTGTTCCAAGCCTTCTCACCTAGAAAAGCTAGTTAAGCTAAAGGGAGAACATGCCATAACGAGTATCTATACTGATTATCAAGTGTTGTTAGATGATCCTGAAGTAGACACGATTTATATTGGATTACCCAATCATTTGCACTTTTCCTATACAAAACTAGCTCTCCAAAGCGGCAAAAACGTAATATGCGAAAAGCCATTTACTGCAACGTTAAAAGAATTTACAGAGCTAAAAAATATTGCTATAGAAAAACAATTAATTTTGCTTGAAGCAATCTCTAACCAATATGCTAAGCAATATCAATTGATTCGAGACAGCTTAAGTGAAATAGGAACTATAAAAATAGTAGAGTGCAATTATTCCCAGTACTCTTCGCGCTATAATGATTTTCAAAAAGGAATTGTTCATTCCGTGTTTGACCCTGCTAAAGCTGGCGGAGCACTGATGGATATTAACATTTATAATATACATTTTACTGTTGGATTATTTGGTGCCCCAAAGCAGGTATGCTATAAGCCAAACATAGAAAAAGGTATTGACACATCAGGAATACTGCTACTCGATTATGATTCGTTTAAATGTGTATGTATTGGGGCAAAAGACAGCACATCGCCAAACCACATTACGATTCAAGGTGACAAAGGTTCTATCTATGTAAGCGGCAGCTCAAATGATATTACTAATTTTGAACTAACCTCCGTGAGCAGAGAAACGAATAAGTCATTGCTTAATAATCCGCCACATCGGATGTACGATGAATTTGTTGCTTTCAATGAAATTATAAACAAAAATAATTTAGACAAGGCATTTGCTATGCTGGAGCACAGTGAAAAGGTCATGCAGGTAATTGATTCAGCCCAAAAGCAGATGTAAAAGAAGCTGCTAGAACTCCCACTCTTGTAACGGGTTCAACCAAGAGGTATTAGCAGACTAGGCTATACCAGGCATTTTCAACCTAATTAATATTGTTCCTTACAAAAGATGGACCTACAGAATTTAGTTTCGCATCTATCTTAACTAAAAATAACCTAAAAGAACGTTCAAAAACATTGGGAATCAATTTTTTGAACGTTCTTTATCTTACATACACTTAGTACGAACATCTTTGATAGAGTAGATTATTAAGGAGCAAAAAAGGACAGTTTTACATCGTCCTTCTAAGTATAAAAATCCAGGTAATTCTCTTTAGATTGTAAAATGTGTCTCAGTGCTTTGTGACATCCAAATATTTACTTTTAGGTTATATCGACTTCATTACTGCAGAATCCTTCCAAGCGTGCCCAACATGATTCCTTCTTGTAGCATGTCTCTCCAAATAGATGAAAGTAGTCTCAATTTTCTTATGTCCAAGTGCTTGCATGATTCTAAAGACATCTTCAAACCCATGCCTCAATGTATGAGCTCTCACGGCCTGTTCCTTATACTTCATAAAAGGCAGATCTGTACGGTAGATTGCCTTTCCTATATAGTTAGAAAGGTATTTATATGTGTATGGCTTTCCGTTAGCTGTAGTTAGAAGAGGACTGTCATCTGAAGGGCTTAGTACAGTATCTATTCCTCTTCTTTGCCGAAATCTTGTTATTGTATCGAATACATTTGGATGAATTAGAAGGTCTCTTTTTTCTCCCCCATTTCCTAAGACATTTAACCAATACACACCAAAAGCAAAAAACATAAAAATTACTTCAAAATTATTCACGGACCAGAAGTTCAGTGTAATGAATAGCCATAAGGAAATAGGTGGCCATAAAACTAATCGATTTAATGGATGGGAAAATGGTTGAGACATAGTCTACTGATGATCCTGTGAAATTCAGGTGAAAAGATAGAAATTCCAGTGAGTATTACTATGATTGAGTTTGGGACATAAGTGTCTTAAGTAGTTGTAACCGAACTATAACGTGAATCTTTTAAGGAGATTACGTAGGTTCGGTTTTTTTATGATTATCTGCCCTAGCGTAGGCAAAACACGGAGACTCCTACGGGAACAGCGCGAGTTGAAGACCCCGCAGTGGCGTTCTTTCCACGAGGAGGCTGAGGCCGTGCCCGTGGAAAGCGGAGTGTTCTGCCGAAGCGGTGCCAAGGAGAGAAAAGGCTTACTAACCAGTGCTTTCTTACTGCCCCCTCCGTTTCTAGCCGATCTTTTCTGCTTTCCTTATTTTCATTGCGTTCCTTTTTCTCTTTCTGTATACTAGTTAAGATTTGAATATTTTTAGAGGGAGTGTTCGGAAATGGGTAATGTTTTTGTTTTGGATCATCCATTAATTCAGCATAAGCTTACGTACATACGTGATAAGAATACAGGTACGAAGGAGTTCCGTGAGTTGGTGGATGAGGTTGCTGCGCTTATGGCGTTTGAGATCACGCGTGATCTGCCAATGGAAGAGACAACGATTCAAACACCTGTCGTAGAAGCGAAAACGAAGGTACTTGCTGGGAAGAAAATCGGACTTGTACCGATCTTGCGTGCGGGTCTTGGTATGACGGAAGGAATCCTGCGCCTGATCCCTGCTGCGCGTGTCGGACATATTGGTATGTACCGAGATCCGGAAACAATGCAGCCAGTGGAGTACTATATCAAACTCCCATCTGATATTGAAGAACGTGAATTGATTGTCATCGATCCGATGCTTGCAACAGGCGGATCTGCTAATGATGCGATCCACTCCTTGAAAAAGCGCGGTGCGAAACAGATTCGTCTAATGTGCTTAATCGCTGCTCCTGAAGGTGTGGAAGTGATCAAGAAAGAACATCCGGATGTAGATATTTACCTGGCTGCAATGGATGAAAAACTTGATGATCACGGCTATATCGTACCAGGTCTTGGCGATGCTGGAGATCGTTTATATGGCACCAAGTAAAAAAAGAGTCATGCTTGTCTTCGGGACACGTCCTGAAGCAGTCAAAATGGCGCCGCTTGTTCTTGAATTGAAAAAGCGGTCAGAGCAGTTTGACACGATTGTCGCGGTGACTGCACAGCAGCGGGAAATGCTCGATCAAGTACTAACCATATTTGACATCACTCCTGATTATGACTTGAATATCATGAAAGCACGGCAAAGCCTGGCACATATCACTACAAAGGTGATGGAAGGGCTGGACGAGCTATATCAAGAGATAAAGCCGGATATCGTGCTTGTACATGGGGACACGACAACTAGTTTTGCAGCATCACTGGCAGCATACTATAATCAGATCCCTGTAGGGCATGTGGAAGCGGGGTTGCGTACTTGGAACAAGTATTCACCGTTTCCGGAAGAGCTTAATCGGCAGCTGACTGGTGTGATAGCAGATCTTCATTTCTCTCCGACAGCTCAAGCACGGCAAAATTTGCTTAATGAAAATAAGAGCGTGGAAGCTATTGCTGTTACAGGCAATACAGCAATCGACGCCTTACAGACTACTGTCGACCCGAATTATCAGCATCCTATCCTGAAACAAGCTGCTGGCAAACGTTTAGTGCTTGTCACAGCCCACCGTCGGGAAAATCTTGGTGAAAACATGGAGCATATGTTCACTGCGATCAGAAGGATTGCTGATGCTCATCCAGACACATTGATTGTCTATCCGGTGCACTTGAATCCAGCAGTGCGTGACATAGCGAATCGAATCCTCGGGAACCATGATCGAATTCAACTGATCGAGCCGCTAGGGCTGATTGATTTCCATAACTTTGCTTCCCAGGCTTACTTGATTCTCACAGATTCCGGTGGTGTCCAGGAAGAAGCACCGTCGCTTGGAGTTCCTGTGCTTGTACTTCGTGATACGACAGAACGGCCCGAAGGTATCGAGGCTGGTACATTAAAACTTGCCGGTACAGATGAAAAGACCATTTTCAATATGGCAGACCAGCTTCTTCGTGATGGTCAAGCACATGAAGAAATGTCACAAGCGTCCAATCCTTATGGAGATGGACGAGCTTCGATTCGTATTGCCGATTATCTTCAATTTTATTTCGGCTTTCAATCGCAGCCGCCTATACCTTTCCAACCAGCTGATCCCAAATAGGGCAGCTGGTTTTTTGCATAGGGAATCTGCACACGTGCATCCTAATGGCACGAGGGGGGAGAGGCTGTGAAGCGATTTAGTTTACTGTTCATATGTGTATGTATCATCTTCGGTTTTCAGCCGGTTCAAGCTGCAGAGCAGAGTACGGTAATCATTGAATTGGACGGAGACGTATCTGCCTATCGGGAGTATTTAGAGATGCATTATCCTTTTATCGAAGTCGTGGAAGAATTCGACACCTTGTTCCAAGGATTGGCACTGCGCGCAACGGACGCGCAGCTGCATGACTTGTCCCAGCACAGTCACCTGCTGAATATCCATCAGGTGCATACCTATAAAGCAGAAGCAAGAAAAGCGGAAGTTCCATTTGTGACACAGGAGTTCCTCGGGACTAGTGCAGCGGGTGTCACCGGGAAAGGGGTCAAAGTCGGAGTCATCGATACTGGTATTGATTACACCCATCCTGATTTGAAAAAGAATTACAAAGGCGGCTTTGATGTTGTCGACTGGGATGACGATCCGATGGAGACAAAACCGGAAGAAGGAGAAGCGACAATTCATGGGACCCATGTTGCTGGCATTATCGGAGCAAATGGAAAAATGAAAGGTATTGCCCCGGATGCTGACATCTATAGCTATCGGGCACTGGGACCAGGTGGTACAGGAACATCAGTCCAAGTGATTGCGGCTATTGAAAAAGCGGTCGAAGATAAGATGGATATCATCAATCTGTCGTTGGGTAGCTCTGTGAACGGACCGGATTGGCCAACCAGCCTGGCAGTGAATAAAGCAGTGGAGCTGGGCGTGATCGTCGTAACAGCAAATGGGAATGAAGGCCCTGCTAATTGGACAGTCGGTTCCCCTGCAACTGCCACGAAAGCATTATCTGTCGGTGCTGTTACCACACCGCAGAAAACAGCTGTCCTATACGAGCGTTTTTATAAGAAACTGATTCCGATTCTGCCGCTTCAAGGAGCTGTTGAGTGGAAGCAGCGTCGTTCCTTGCCGATAATGGATGGCGGTACGGGAGAAAGGCAGCTTCCGGATGCGACAGGAAAAATTGTCGTCTTCAAAAGAGGAAAAATACCATTTGCAGAAAAAGCTAGAGCTGCGGAGCAAGCGAATGCTGCAGCTGTCCTCATTTATAACGATGGGAGCGGTCCTTTGGAAGCATCCATCCAGGATGGCAAAAAGCCAGTTTCAATCCCTGTGGCAGCCGTCACAAAGCGGGATGGATTATGGCTTCTAAAAAATGCGCAGACTGCACAGCTGTCGGCGAAGCAAATAGAGCTCCAGAATAGAATGGCTGCATTCAGTTCGAGAGGACCTGTTACAAGGAACTGGGCCATCAAGCCGGAAATAGCTGCACCTGGCGCTCCTGTATGGAGTACCGTCCCCCAATCCGGGTATCAAGCTCTACAGGGTACGAGTATGGCTGCGCCATATGTGGCAGGAGCCCTGGCACTCGTTAAAGAAGCGCATCCAGAATGGACTGATGAGCAGCAAATAGGTGCGCTGCTTACAACGGCACAGCAGCTCCTGAAGCCAGATGGGCAGCCCTATGCCCCGATTGAACAAGGCATGGGGAAAATGCAGCCATCCAAAGCAATCTCTACGCCAGTCATCATTGAAAATCCTCTGATTCGATTCGGAAAGATCGATACAAAGCAAGAAGCAGAATACGTACTTACTGTCCACAATGTAAGCGACGTCCATCAGCATCTGCAATTCGATCAGCCTAAAGCAGTGAGGGGTACACGCTGGAAGGTACCATTGGCAGTCAAGCTAGCGCCTCATGAAACGAAACGATTAAAAATAAGTATCTCTGTCAATCCTGATATACAGGAAGCTGGTGTCCACCAAGGATATGTATCGGCCCGATTTGGAAAACAGGAAGTGCAGATCCCTTACTTATTCCTCTTAAAAAACGCAGATTACCCGAAGGCAATGGGGCTCGAAATGGAATGGAAACCGCTTGACAGAAGAGGTGCCTACCACTATCAAATCTATTTGCCTGAAGGAGCGGCTGAACTACGAATAGACTTGTATGATCCAGATACACTTATTTATAACAGAAAGCTGCTGACCAAAAAACAAGTGGATGCAGGGCTGCTGGAGGGGAGACTGAGTAAGAGGGAAGCCGGAAAACCCGGAGTCTATCTGGCTTTGATTCAGCTTCGTCTTAATGATGGAAAGTATGTGACAACGGAACTGCCGCTTTATTTGTCAGACCGGATGCTCGTGAAATAGTACAAGTAAGTGAATTATATGTCACAGAATTGTCATATATGAACAGCTGATTATCCTATATAATAGTAAGCGGAGGTCTATGCGTTTGAAGACGGATAGTCCTTTGCTTAATTGCTTTCGTGGAAGCGTATCCAATGTTGTTGTGGAAGGAAATTATTAACTTTGTAATTTATTTCACAATCTTGTATTGACACCACGAATAGGCCTATTGTATTCTATAAATTGCGTGTGGTGGGCAGCTTGTATCATAAGTGAGGCGTGGTTTGCGCGCAGCGTCCCTACAGATCATGTAAAACACCGGCGCAAGAAAGAACAATGGTGGACAAGCAATTATATGTCTTATATGTGGTTTGCAGGTTGATCCATCTTTTCGTATTTACCGCTTTCCATACATAAGTATAAGCAGTAAATGTACGTCTTACACGCATGGGAGTAATGAAGATGCAGCAAGTCAATAAGATGATCCATGCACGACAACTCAAATGGATGCTATATTTACTGGCACTTTTGATGCTTGGAGCGGGTTTCACTCCGTACCAGCGCATTTTCCTCGGCTTGTTTCTTGGGGCCTCCGTCAGCTTCTTCTCCGTGTGGCTTCTTCAACGGAAGATCAGACAGTTCACTGAAGCTGTCGCTACACATGGCAGAATACCAGCCTTAGGCACCTTTTCCCGCATGGCAGCGTCTGTGTTGGCTGTGATGCTCGCACTTCGTTTTGACGCTTATTTCCATCTTATTGCAGTAGTTATTGGTTTAGCTGCTGGCTACATCATTATCTTTATAGATAGTTTCTTCACGAGTTTAAAAGACTAGTAATGAAAGAGGTGAAATTAATTGAATCACGGATCACCAATGTGGAATAATGCATTCGGTATCGAATGGCTCGACTTCAACTTGTCGACATCTCTGATGACCATCATCTCCTCTGTTATCGTCTTTATCCTTTGTGTAATGGGCAGCAGGAATCTGCAGCGCAGACCTCGTGCTTTCCAGAACGTGATGGAGATGCTAGTTGACTTCGTAAAGAAAGTGATTGGCGACGCAATGGACTGGAAAACAGGCAAACAATTCCTGCCGCTCGGTCTGACGCTCTTCATGTACATCTTTGTGAGTAACATGCTTGGTGTCATCATCATGGTTGTCGTGGGTCAAGACCATAATCTTTGGTGGAAATCACCGACATCCGATGCAGCAACCACACTAACATTATCAGTGATGGTCATCTTGCTCACCAACTTCTATGGTGTCAAGATTCTTGGCGGAAAAGAATACCTCAAGGGCTACATTCGTCCGGTGCCGTTCTTGCTTCCATTGAACTTAATCGAGGAAGCAGCGAATACACTGACACTCGGATTGCGTCTTTTCGGTAACATTTTCGCAGGGGAAGTATTGTTATCCTTGATTGGGGAGTCTCTGGCTGGCGTTAACCCGCCATTTACGACAGTATTGGCATTCGTGCCGATGATCGCATGGCAGGGCTTCAGTCTTTTCATCGGGACAATCCAGTCTTATATATTCCTGGTGCTGACAATGGTTTACATGTCACACAAAGTTTCAAAAGCACATTAATCAGTTTTTAAATACAAGGAGGAAATTTAAACATGAGTTCATTAGCAGCTGCAATTGCAATTGGTTTAGCCGCACTAGGCGCAGGTATTGGTAACGGTCTGATCGTTAGCCGCACAGTAGAAGGGATCGCAAGACAGCCTGAGCTTGCTGGAAGACTTCAAACTACAATGTACATCGGTGTCGCACTAGTAGAGGTTATTCCTATCTTCGCCCTAGTTATCGCGTTCATGGTAATGTAATTCACCTATCGCAAGTACTCTATAATTTGAATGAATGGCGAAATTCTATATCTTGAATATTCGCCATTCTTTTTGTAAGGCCCCGGATAAATCGGGAAAAAGATAGTTTAGCTCGAAAGGAGTGGCACAGTTGCAAACACTTACGATTGGTGCTGCAGTAGGTGGATTACCTATCGGTAGCATGTTGATTCAACTTATCAGCTTCATCATCCTGCTGGCGCTTCTTAAGAAGTTCGCATGGAAGCCTTTATTGAAAGTCATGCAGGACCGCCAGGAATATATCTCAAATGAGATTGATACGGCAGAAGCTAGCCGCAAGGAAGCCGAAGCAGCAGCTAAAACTGCAGCAGAGGAATTGAAACAAACACGTGCAGAAGCACAATCTATCATAGAAGAAGCAAGAAAAGCGGGCCAGCAGCAGGAAGAGCAGATCATTGCTACAGCGCGCCGTGAAGCTGAACGCCTGAAAGACGCAGCGGTCGAAGATATCGCCAACGAAAAGGAAAAAGCAATGCAAGCATTGCAAGCACAAGTGGCATCCCTTTCCGTACAGATTGCAAGCAAAATCATCGAGAAAGAAATTTCTTCCGACGATCAGGACAAGCTTATTAGTGACTATGTGAAAGAATTGGAGCGATAAGCTATGCGTGATGTGACCATTGTAAAACGATACGCAGAAGCGCTGTTCGAAGTAGCAGAGAACCGCGATATCGTGGAAACCGTGCGAGCGGAATTGCACACAGCGAAGCAAGTGGCACAAAACGATGCTGCTTTCCTCCGGTTCCTCTCAGAGCCTAAGATTGGCTTGGACAAAAAGAAAGCATTGATCGAAATCAGCTTCGCTGCAGGAAGCATCGAAGTTCGCAATACGTTGAAACTGCTTTTGGATGCTGGACGTATCAGCAGTATCCCTCAAGTGGCGGATGCTTTCCAAACGTTGTATGACGAAAAGCAAGGAACTGCACAGGCGACAGTTTATTCTGTCCGTGAGCTTTCCGAAGCGGAACGTCAGACAGTGGCGGAGACATTTGCGAAAAAGCTCGGCAAACAAGCTGTTTCCATCGATAACAAGATTGATCCGACACTGCTAGGCGGTTTGAAAGTACGGATCGGCAATACAATCTACGACAGCTCGATTAAAACCAAGCTGACTCGTATCGAACGAAATTTAGTAAATGTGAGCAAATAAGGATAGAGGTGAGACCGCATGAGCATGAAAGCTGAAGAAATCAGCGCGTTGATCAAACAGCAAATCGAAAGTTATGACGCTGAAATAGAAGTAAGTGATGTTGGTACTGTTATTCAAGTTGGTGACGGTATCGCACGTGTCCATGGCTTGGACAATGTAATGTCCGGAGAATTGATCGAGTTCTCTAACGGTGTCATGGGACTTGCACAGAACTTGGAAGAATCAAATGTCGGTGTCGTTATTCTTGGTGAATACAAAGGCATCCGCGAAGGAGACGAAGTTCGTCGTACAGGACGTATCATGCAAGTACCTGTTGGAAAAGAGCTTATCGGACGTGTTGTTAACCCACTAGGGCAGCCGATCGATGGTAAAGGTCCAATCGAAGCTAGCAGCACTCGTCCAATCGAATCTCCAGCACCAGGCGTAATGGATCGTAAATCCGTTCATGAGCCGCTTCAGACTGGTATCAAAGCAATCGATGCACTAGTACCTGTAGGCCGCGGTCAGCGTGAGCTGATCATCGGTGACCGTCAGACTGGTAAAACATCTGTAGCTATTGATGCAATTCTTAACCAGCATGATCAAGATATGATCTGTATCTACGTTGCAATCGGCCAGAAGGAATCCACTGTACGCGGTACAGTAGAAACACTTCGTAAACACGGTGCACTTGATTACACAATCGTAGTAGCTGCAGGTGCTTCTGATCCTGCACCATTGCTTTACCTAGCACCATATGCAGGAGTATCTATGGGTGAAGAGTTCATGTACAACGGCAAGCACGTCTTGATCGTATACGATGATCTTTCCAAACAAGCAGCAGCATACCGTGAGCTTTCCTTGCTTCTTAAACGTCCTCCAGGCCGTGAAGCATTCCCAGGGGATGTTTTCTACTTGCACTCCCGTCTTTTGGAGCGTGCAGCGAAGCTAAGTGACGCAAAAGGCGGCGGTTCCATCACTGCATTGCCGTTCGTAGAAACACAAGCAGGTGATATTTCCGCTTATATCCCAACAAACGTTATCTCCATCACGGATGGACAGATCTTCTTGCAGTCCGATTTGTTCTTCTCAGGTGTACGACCAGCGATTAACCCAGGTCTATCTGTATCCCGTGTAGGTGGATCAGCACAGATCAAAGCGATGAAGAAGGTTGCCGGAACATTGCGTCTTGATTTGGCTGCATTCCGTGAGCTTGAATCTTTCGCGCAGTTCGGTTCTGATTTGGATGCGGCGACGCAGTCCCGTCTAAACCGCGGAGCACGTACTGTAGAAGTTCTGAAGCAAGGTCTGCATCAGCCGCTTTCCGTTGAGAAGCAAGTAACAATTATCTATGCGCTAGTAAATGGCTACTTGGATGATATTCCGGTTGAGCAGATTGTTCGTTTCGAGAATGAATTCCACACATGGTTTGCTGCGAATCAAGCGGACTTGCTTAAAGGTATCCGTGAGACTGGCAACCCAGCTGATTCTGATCAGCTTAACAAAGCGATCGAAGCATTCAAGAAGACATTCGTCGTAAACTAACGTTTCTATAAATTTCGGAATGCTGCACGTATTCCTTACGGAAGGGAGGCTGCATGCGCCTTGGCATCCTTAAGAGATATCCAGAGTAAAATCAACTCTACCAAAAAGACGAAACAAATTACGAAAGCGATGCAGATGGTCTCTGCGTCTAAACTGACGCGGGCAGAACAGAATGCAAAAGCTTTTGTACCATACAGTGAGAAAATGCAGGAGGTTGTGACGCAGATAGCTGCATCAGGCGACGCGACACATCCTATGCTGCAAACTCGTGCAGTCAAGAAGACAGGTTATCTTGTCATCACGGCTGACCGTGGTCTGGCTGGCGGATACAACAACAACGTAATCCGTGAAGTGTATCGCACCATCCAGCATCAGCACGCTTCTGCAGATGAATATACGGTGATTGCTGCCGGACGTTTCGGCCGGGACTTCTTTAAAAAGAACAACCTGCCGATTGCCAAAGAAATCATCGGACTGCCTGATCAGCCAGACTTTGCTGATATCAAGCAGATCGCATCTGAAGCAGTGGAGATGTTCCTGGAAGAAGAAATCGATGAATTGGTATTGTTCTACAACCACTTCAACAGTGCTATCTCCCAGGAAGTAACTTCCCAGAAGCTGCTTCCATTAACAGATCTTTCTTCGGAAAAAGGACGTTCCGTACAAAGTATGTACGAGTTCGAACCTGATGCAGAAGAAATTTTGAAAGTATTGCTGCCTCAATATGCCGAGAGCTTGATTTACGGTGCGTTGCTCGATGCGAAAGCTAGTGAGCACGCTGCACGTATGACAGCAATGAGAAGTGCGACAGACAACGCAAACGAACGGATCGATGAGCTGACGCTTACTTATAACCGGGCACGTCAAGCAGCTATTACACAAGAAATCAGTGAGATTGTCAGCGGAGCGGCTGCGCAGCAATCCTAAGAATACAGATAGGAGGGGTCCAGATGAGCAAAGGTATCATTACGCAGGTTATGGGTCCGGTTGTGGACGTACGTTTCCCTAACGGCCACCTGCCTGCCATCTATAATGCACTAGTTGTCCAAGTGAACGAAACTTCTTCTTTGACATTGGAAGTTGCACTTCACCTTGGTGACGACAGTGTTCGTACAATCGCGATGTCTTCTACAGAAGGCGTACAGCGCGGGAAAGAAGTAGTGGATACAGGAGCAGCAATCAGCGTACCTGTAGGGGAAGCTACACTAGGACGTATTTTCAACGTATTAGGTGAAACAATCGATTTGGATGAGCCTATCCAAGGCGAAATCAAGAAAGATCCTATCCACCGTGAAGCACCAGCATTCGAAAACCTTGCAACAGAAACAGAGATCCTTGAAACAGGTATCAAAGTTGTCGACTTGCTTGCTCCATATATCAAAGGTGGTAAGATCGGTCTCTTCGGTGGTGCAGGTGTAGGTAAAACTGTACTTATACAGGAACTGATCAACAACATCGCGCAAGAACACGGCGGTATTTCCGTATTCGCTGGTGTTGGAGAGCGTACTCGTGAAGGTAACGACTTGTACTTCGAGATGAAGGATTCCGGCGTTATCGCGAAGACTGCAATGGTCTTCGGCCAGATGAACGAACCACCTGGAGCACGTATGCGTGTTGCATTGACTGGTTTGACAATGGCAGAGCACTTCCGTGATCAAGAAGGTCAGGACGTACTTCTATTCATCGATAACATTTTCCGTTTCACACAAGCAGGTTCCGAGGTATCCGCATTGCTTGGCCGTATGCCATCAGCAGTAGGCTACCAGCCGACACTTGCTACTGAGATGGGTCAGCTGCAAGAGCGTATCACATCTACAAATGTAGGTTCCGTTACTTCCATCCAAGCAGTATATGTACCAGCCGATGACTATACAGACCCGGCTCCGGCTACAACTTTCGCTCACTTGGATGCAACAACAAACCTTGACCGTAAACTATCCGAACAAGGTATCTACCCTGCCGTAGATCCATTGGCTTCTACATCCAGAGCACTGGATGCGAACGTAGTCGGAGAAGAACACTATAATGTAGCACGTCAAGTGCAGCAAACATTGCAGCGTTACCGTGAATTGCAGGATATCATTGCAATCCTTGGTATGGATGAGCTTAGTGAAGAAGACAAACTTGTCGTTGCACGTGCACGTCGCGTACAATTCTTCCTATCTCAGAACTTCCACGTTGCTGAGCAGTTCACAGGCCAAAAAGGTTCTTATGTACCTGTAAAAGAAACAGTTGCAGGCTTCAAAGGAATCCTTGAAGGTAAATACGATCACATTCCGGAAGATGCTTTCCGCCTTGTTGGACGTATCGAAGAAGTGCTTGAAAAAGCTGGCGTTAACCAGTAAGCAGCAATCATGTAATAGTAGGATAGGAGGGGCTCCTGATGAGTACCGTAACAACAAGCATTGTTACTCCTGATGGCCCTGTTCTGGAAGAAGACTATGAAATGGTTAGCTGTACAGCGGAAAATGGTGAACTTGGTATCCTGCCAGGTCACATTCCGCTGGTAGCGCCATTGAAGGTTAGCTCGGTTCGTCTACAGATCCAAGGTCGCACGGATTGGGTTTCTGTAAGCGGCGGATTCCTTGAAGTCCGTCCGGACAGGATCACAATCCTTGCTCAGTCAGCCGAAAGAGCGAGTGACATTGATGTGGACCGTGCAGAACAGGCGAAGCAACGCGCTGAGAAACGTCTGCAGGATAAGCAGGCTAACTTAGACCAGATCCGCGCTGAACAAGCGCTTAACCGGGCAATCAACCGACTTGATGTCGCGTCTCACGCCCGCTGATAAAAACAGCATTCCCACAAGGAATGCTGTTTTTTTATTATGTCATTTCCTGGGCAATAATGATGGCGGGGCTTAGCAAATGCCGTTATAATTTGAAAGAAACGGGTTTAATGGTACGGAAATTTGGATATCAAGGTATTATGTGGCTAAAAAGCGCGTATTTACCTGTTTATCCGTTAAGGAGTGTATATCATGTTTGCGGTATTAGGACAGGATGCGATGCTGGGTATAGTTTCCCACATAGCTTTTATGGCAATTACTTGGCGTATATTGATGGGGGTCAATGTAGATGCATTAATAAAAAAAGGGAAAGTATTTGAGGCCAGGATGCTGCTTATTTTACTGACGATCGTTATCGGGACAACTGTAAGTAATGTATTTCTTCAACTGGTCAGCTGGACCAAACAGCTCCAATATTTACTCTAGCATTCTATCAAAAGTGTATAAGCTTTTTCATCTCTGTTCATACTGTTTCTAAAATGGTCGGACAGGGGAGAAAGAAAAATGAAACATTATCTTGGACTAATCGTAATAATCATTATGCTGGTAGGTAATAGCCTAGAATCATATGGAGCAGTGAAAGCTGACGTATCAGATGATGTAAATCGTATGTATGAAGTTTTGGATAGCGAAGGGGCCGAGCTTATAACCTTTGAGGTCACAATACGAGAGACAATTTCCCGGGACGATATCGAGGGAAAGCTGATGGATATGAATAATGCGGGAACCATTGTAGAAGAAAAAACGGAAAAAGCTACAAAATTTGTGGTACATACCCCCCATAAACAAAATACCATTGCCGAACGTATATTGTTGGTAGTACCTACAGATAAGGCATACCAGGCAGAACTTATTTATACAGTTTCCGGGTCAGAATGGACAGAAAAGGTGCAACAATCTGTCCAAGACTTGACATCTGCGGCAGAATCGCGATTTTTCACATATAATGCGACAAAATTCGCTTGTCTCAAAGCGGGTTTCGGTGATAAAATAAGCGGTGGTATTTTGTTTCAGAATGTCATGGAAAAATTAGATGTTCAACCACTAACGAATATGCAAGATAACGTTTACACTACGACAACAGGATATACAACACAATTGAAAGCCAGCCGTTCCTTAGCAGACAACATGAATATCCAGCTTGCGCTGCATGATGGGAATGGGCAATCAACCGTAACTGTAGGAACGCCTATCATAACGACTGAATATTAATATAGTGAAATTGGACGCGGAGGAGAATGTAACTTGGAAAAAATCATCGTCCGTGGTGGAAGGCAGCTTAAAGGATCTGTCAAGGTCGAAGGTGCGAAGAATGCCGTACTGCCTGTCATCGCAGCAAGTATAGTTGCAAGTAAAGGAAAAAGTGTTATTACTAATGTCCCGGCTTTAGCCGATGTATTTACCATCAATGAAGTGTTACGCAGCATGGGTGCTGAGGTGGTATTCAGCAATGGAACTATCACTGTCGATGCTACAAAGCAAATGACGACAGAAGCGCCTTTCGAGTATGTTCGTAAGATGCGGGCATCTGTATTGGTTTTAGGCCCATTGCTGGCACGTTTCGGTCATGCGAAAGTGGCACTGCCAGGTGGCTGTGCAATTGGTTCCCGACCAATCGATCAGCACCTGAAAGGGTTCGAAGCGATGGGAGCAAGTGTACAGGTCGGCAACGGCTATGTAGAATTACGTACTGAAGGACGCCTGCAGGGCGCTAAAATATATCTGGATGTACCTAGTGTAGGTGCAACAGAGAACATCATCACAGCAGCAGCACTAGCTGAAGGAACTACTATTCTTGAAAACTGTGCAAAAGAACCAGAGATTGTGGATCTAGCAAACTATCTCAATGCGATGGGTGCGAAGATCGTTGGCGCTGGTACAGAAACAATCCGTATCGAAGGTGTTGAAGAATTGACAGGCGCTGAGCATGTCATGATTGCAGACCGTATCGAAGCTGGCACTTTCATGGTTGCAGCCGCAATCACGAAAGGTGATGTCTTGATTGAAGGCATTGAAATGGAGCACGTGCGTGCAGCTGCTGCTAAAATGGAAGAAATGGGTGTCATTATCAAGGAAGAAGCAAATGGCATTCGTGTTATTGGTCCTGACAAATTGACAGCGACAGATGTCAAAACGCTGCCACACCCAGGATTCCCGACAGATATGCAGTCACAGATGATGGCCTTGATGCTATGTGCAGAAGGCACCAGCATCATTACGGAAACAGTATTCGAGAATCGATTCATGCATGTGGAAGAATTCCGCCGCATGAATGCGAAGATCAAAATCGAAGGACGCAGTGTCATCATGGAAGGTCCGACAAACATGCAAGGCGCTGAAGTAGCGGCAACAGATCTGCGTGCTGGAGCAGCTCTTATTCTGGCAGGATTAATTGCAGATGGTTATACGCGCGTTACAGAGCTTAAGCATTTGGATCGCGGTTACGTGAATTTCCATGGAAAACTGGCAGCACTTGGTGCAGATATCGAACGCGTAAATGATGAAGTGTTCGAAGAAGCAGCTGCTACAATGGAAGAAACAACTTATTAAGACTACTAATGATAAGTCCCTTTGTCAGAAGGGGCTTATTTTTTTTATGTCTTTGTAAGAAAACCTTCCCTACAAATTGGTAATTCTTCTTCCTAAGCGTATAGCGCTATGCTATAATTATTTAGAAAATTCAACTAATAAAGAATGTTCGGAAGAGAGGGGTAGAATGAAAATATACCTATCGGTGGACATGGAAGGGATCGTCGGTTTACCGGATTATACATATGTAGACAGTTCAAAACATAATTACGAACGGGCAAGAAGGATTATGACTGCCGAAACGAATAGCATCATTGGGGCAGCGATGGATGCAGGTGCAGCATATGTTCTTGTCAACGACAGCCATTCTAAAATGAATAACCTTTTGGTAGAGGAATTACATGAAGAGGCTTATTTGATATCTGGTGAAGTGAAACCGCTTTCAATGGTGCAAAGTCTGGATGCAAGCTTTGCAGGAGTGATGTTTTCCGGCTATCATGCACGTGCTGGACAGTTCGGTGTCATGTCCCATAGCATGATTCACGGGGTCCGTAACTTTTTTCTGAATGATGAGCCAATTGGAGAACTGGGTTTCAATGCGTACGTTGCTGGGCATTACGGTGTACCGGTCCTTCTGGTTGCAGGGGATGATCAAGCGTGTTTAGAGGCAGAACAGCTTATCCCAGGGGTTGTAACAGCTCCAGTCAAACAGTCACTATCCCGCTCTGCAGTTTTAACGCTGACACCGAAGAAAGCAAGCAAGCTTCTTCGTGAAAAGGTCCAAGAAGCGATGGAGAGAGTGACTATGGCGGAACCGCTCGTCCCGCCGGATAAAATCGTTCTGCGAATTGAATTCACCAACTATGGACAAGCGGAATGGGCCCATCTGATGCCAGGCACCTATATCGAGCCAGGTACAACCGTTGTTGCTTTTCCAGCCAAAGACATCATCGAAGCGTATCGTGCCATGCTCGTTATGACGGAGCTTGCCATGCATACGACCTTCAGTTAGGAGTGACAGCTCATGGCAATTTATCTGATTCGCCGATTTGTAATTATGATAGCAACCATATTCGTTATCGCGACACTGACATTCATCCTGATGCACAGCATTCCGGGGAATCCGTTCACGACACAGGATCGAAGCACAAGTGAAGCTGTCCAGGAAAACCTGAATGCACATTATCATTTGGATGAGCCAATGATCGTTCAGTACGGCATCTGGCTTAAATCCTTGGCAACATTTGATTTCGGTCCGTCCATCAAGCAGCCGACTGAAACCGTGAATGATTTGCTTGGCCGCGGTTTCCCGATATCAGCTGAGCTAGGCATGTGGACAATTACAATCGCCCTTATTTCTGGTATTACTTTAGGTGTCCTGGCTGCGCTGAAGCATAACGGCATTATAGATTATATAGCGATGACATTGGCTGTATTAGGTATCTCCATACCGAACTTCATCCTGGCAACATTGCTGATTCAGCAGCTTGCAGTGAATTTGCAGATATTGCCAGCTGCGACTTGGTCTTCACCGATGCATATGATCATGCCGATCATTGCTTTGGCGACAGGACCTACAGCGATCATTGCACGTTTGACAAGATCCAGCATGCTGGAGGTTCTGACACAGGATTATATCAAGACCGCACGGGCAAAAGGTCTGTCACCAGCTAAAATCGTCATTAAGCATGCTTTGCGGAATGCTCTGATGCCCGTAGTTACCATTCTGGGAACATTGGTGGCTGCTATCCTGACAGGAACATTCGTCATTGAACGTATTTTTGCCATACCAGGTATGGGAAAGTATTTTGTTGAAAGTATAAACAACCGTGATTACCCGGTCATTATGGGGACGACCGTTTTCTACAGTGCCTTTCTCATTTTCATGCTTTTCCTAGTCGATATCGTTTACAGCATCCTGGATCCAAGAATCAAGCTGCACAAGAAAGGAGGCAGCTGATATGGAACATCATAATAGACCGATTGATACGACTGGACAGCAAATACCGGATGAATGGTTCCAGCCGATAGAAAAGGATCTGAACAAAGCGGAAGAAGTAGCTCGTCCAAGCTTGTCCTTCTACAAAGATGCATGGCTGCGATTGAAGCAAAATCGATTAGCCATTACTGGGCTATTCTTTCTGATCGTCCTGATCCTAGCAGCAGTCTTCGCTCCAATTTTCTCGCCTTATTCCATTTCAGAAGGGGCATTACGGAACCAAAACCTAGCGCCATCTGCTGCACACTGGTTTGGCACTGATAATTTGGGACGTGATGTGTTTACCCGGCTTTGGCACGGAGCACGTGTTTCGTTATTTGTCGGTGTAGCGGCTGCCTTGATCGATTTCTTTATCGGAATCATATATGGAGGTGTCGCAGGCTATAAAGGCGGACGTACGGACAGTGTCATGATGCGTATCATCGAGGTGCTTTACGGACTGCCGCATTTGCTGGTTGTTATCTTGCTGCTTGTTGTAATGGGGCCGAGTCTCTTCACGATTATTGTTGCTTTGACGATGACGGGCTGGATCGGGATGGCTAGGATTGTCCGCGGCCAAGTGATGCAGCTGCGCAACCATGAATATGTGCTTGCATCCAAAACATTAGGAGCAAGTACAGGTCGAATCATCCGCAAGAACTTGCTGCCGAATACAATGGGTCCGATCATCGTGCAGATCACGCTGACTGTACCATCCGCAATCTTCGCAGAAGCATTCCTAAGCTTTTTAGGTCTTGGTATACAGGCGCCGAATGCGAGCTGGGGATCGATGGCCAATGATGGTCTGTCTGCAATTTTATCCGGAGATTGGTGGCTGCTGTTCTTCCCGGCATTGTTCATCAGTTTGACAATGTTCGCCTTCAATGTACTTGGTGATGGCTTACGGGATGCATTCGATCCGAAGCTGAGGAGGTGACAGAATGGAAAAGATACTTGAAATTGATGACTTGCATGTGCATTTCTCGACATATGGCGGAACAGTCCAGGCTGTCAGGGGTGTGAATCTGTATTTGAAAAAAGGAGAGACGCTTGCGATTGTTGGTGAATCCGGCAGCGGGAAAAGTGTGACGAGCAACAGCATCATGCAGCTCATTCCATCTCCGTCCGGTAAAATCGTCCGCGGTTCGATTCGTTTCAAAGGCAAGGATCTTGTCCAAACATCGAAAAAGGAAATGAGGGCTATCCGTGGTGTCGACATCTCGATGATTTTCCAGGATCCGATGACAGCACTCAATCCGACCTTGACTGTCGGTGACCAGCTGACGGAAGGACTGAAGCAGCACACATCAGTGAGTTCAGGCGAAGCGAAGGCAAAGGCCTTGGAAATGCTCCGGCTTGTCGGTATAGCCAATCCGGAGAGCAGGCTGAAGCAATACCCGCATCAATTCAGCGGCGGGATGCGGCAGCGGATTGTCATCGCTATGGCGCTAATATGCGAACCAGATTTGCTCATCGCTGATGAACCAACAACGGCACTTGATGTGACCATCCAGGCACAAATCATGGAGCTGTTCAAGGAAATCCAGGAAAAGACGGGAGTATCGATCATTCTTGTCACACATGACCTTGGTGTTGTTGCCCGCGTTGCAGATCGTGTCGCTGTCATGTACGGTGGGAAGATCATTGAGACCGGTGATAAGGATGATATCTTTTATCGTCCGCAGCATCCGTACACAATCGGTTTGCTGCAATCTGTGCCGCGGCTCGATATGAAAGAAGATATCCTGCAGCCAATCGACGGGACACCGCCGGATTTGTTCGCACCGCCGCAAGGCTGTCCATTTACGGCCCGATGTGCACATGCGATGCAGGTATGCGCAAATGTACATCCTAGCACCAGTTATCTATCCGATTCACATCAGGTGGAATGCTGGCTGCAGGATGCACGAGCCAAACGGCAGCCAGTCTGATCAAATTTCAAGGGGGAAAAGAGATGAAAAGAAACTGGAAATTATCTGTGATTGCTTGTCTTGCTGCATTGGTCCTTTTGCTATCTGCGTGTACTGCGAATAACAGTGCCGGCGGAAGCGGCGATGGTGGAGAAGGAGAGGATAAGAAAGTCCTTCGCCTTAATAACGGACAGGAGCCTACATCCCTTGATCCGCCAGAAGGCTTTGACAGTGTATCCTGGGTAATGGTCAACAACTTGATGGAGGGACTGACTCGTCTTGATGAAAGTCACCAGCCACAAGCAGCGATTGCAAAGAGCTGGGATGTCAGCGAGGACGGCAAGGAATATACGTTCCATCTTCGTGAAGATGCCAAGTGGTCCAATGGTGATGACGTCACTGCTAACGATTTTGTCTATGCATGGAAGCATATGCTTGATCCGGAACAGGCTTATCAGCCAGCATTCCTGGCATATGTGATTGAAGGAGCCGAAGCGTATAACAGCGGTGAAGGCAGTGCGGAGGATGTTGCCATTGAAGCAGTCGATGAAAAGACGTTCAAAGTGACACTAACAGCACCAACTGGATACTTTTTGAACCTGCTGACTAACCCTGCTTTCTTCCCAGTCAATGAAAAAGTAGCAGAGGAAAATCCGGAATGGTTCGCCGAAGCAGACACATATGTGAGCAACGGTCCATTCAAAATTGACAGCTGGTCGCATGATAAAGAACTGATCATGGCCAAAAACCCAGAGTATTGGGATGCTGAAACAGTGAAGCTGGATCAAGTGAACTGGGCAATGGTTGCTGACCGGAATACGGAGTACCAAATGTATCAGAGCGGAGACTTGGACAGATCCTCCATCCCTGCAGATAATGCGAAGGAACTGATGGAAAGTGATGAGCTGGTGACCGAGGTGCAGGCCGGTGATCAATTCCTCCGCTTCAACGTACAGAAAGAACCATTTACGAATGAAAAAATCCGTAAAGCATTCGCTATGGCGATGAATCGTGATGATATCGTTGAGTTTGTCCGCGGTATTGGCGAACAGCCTGCTCGCGGCTTCGTACCATATGGCTTTGAAACACCTGATGGCGGTGACTTCCGTGAAGAAAATGGCGATTTAATCCAAGATGATCCAGCCGAAGCGAAGAAATTGCTGGAAGAAGGCATGGCGGAAGAAGGCTGGGATGAGTTGCCTGCTGTGACACTGACATATGGTACAAATACAGAAAACGAACGCTTGGCGGAAGGCGTGCAGAATATGCTTTCTGAAAACTTAGGTGTTGATGTGACATTGCAGACGGTCGAATCCAGTGTGTTCAGCGAAGAGCAGACGAAGCTCGTCTATCAGTTGTTCCGCGGATCCTTCTTGGCGGATTATGGCGATCCGGTTAACTTCCTGGAAAGCTTTACGACTGAATCCTCTTCTAATCGAACAGGCTGGTCCAATGAAGAATACGATAAGCTGATTGCTGAATCGAAGACACAAAGCGATGAGGCTGCGCGTTACGAGATGCTGATGGAAGCAGAGAAAATATTGATGGATGAAATGCCGATCGTACCGCTTCACTTCTACCAGCATGTGTACTTGCAAAAGACGAATGTAAAGAATGTCATCATGCACCCAGTAGGCTACTTGGAGCTGAAATGGGCGGATATTGAATAAAGCAGAGGAAGAGAAGTGGTGAGAGCCACTTCTCTTCCGTCTGTCATACCATACATATAGACTGGGAGGAGATAATGATGAAAGCATCTGTGTGGAAAAAAGGAGATACAATCGGGATTGTATCACCAGCAGGTCCGATTAAACGCGAGGAACTCGAGCAGGGGATCAAGATTGTGGAATCGTTAGGTCTGCATGTGAAGCTGGGGAAGCATGTGTTTGACAAATATGGCTATCTTGCGGGTTCTGACTCTGATCGAGCTACTGATCTGAACGATATGTTCAAAGATGATGAAGTAAAAGGAATCATTTGCAGCAGAGGCGGCTATGGTTCTGCTCGGATTGTTGAAATGCTGGATTATGAAGCTATCAAACAAAACCCGAAAGTGCTGCTCGGATACAGTGATATAACGTATCTACATACAGCGATCAGGCAGCGGACTGGACTGATTACTTTTCATGGTCCCATGGTGGCTTCCGACATGGGGGAATCTGACTTTGCCAAACTGAGCTATGATTTGCTACAGCAATTCTTCATCCCGCAGGATGTTGTTTATACAACAGCTATTTCTCCGCTGGAGGCTATCGTGCATGGAAGAGCTACAGGAGCATTGGTTGGCGGCAACCTATCCTTGCTGACGAGTACACTTGGTACACCAGATGAAATTGATACAAAGGGTAAGCTGCTTTTGTTAGAAGATGTTTCTGAATCGCCATATAAAATCGACAGTATGCTGAATCAGCTGAAGCTGGCAGGCAAGCTGGATCAGGCAGCAGGCATTCTTATCGGGGATTTCACGGATTGCGAAGCGAAGGATCCAGAAACGTCACTCTCCTTTGATCAAGTCCTTGTTGATTACCTGACTGACCTGGAAAAGCCTGTCCTTAAAGGGTTCCGCATCGGGCATTGCAATCCGAATATCACAGTGCCGCTTGGAACAGAAGCAAAGATGGATACAAAAACGAAAACCCTCCAGGTGAGTGCTGGGGTGAGAGCATGAAGGTTGCTCGAATAGATGTATACCAATCTGCTGTTCCTTTGAAAAAAGCTTTCAAGACAGCGCTGCGAACGGTGACAGTAGCAGAGAGCATCGTTGTAAAAGTGACAACTGATGATGGTGTGATTGGCTGGGGGGAGGCTCCGCCGACGCATGTGATAACGGGAGACAGCCTGGCAAGCATTCATTATGCCGTTGAAGCCATCATCAAACCTGCCATCACCGGCATGTCATTGCTGGAACGAGACGCATTATTTCATCAGCTGCAGCAATGCCTCGTCGGCAACACAAGCGCCAAAGCAGCTGTAGATATGGCATTGCATGACTGTATTGCACAGTATGCAGGTATTCCGCTGTATCATCTGCTGGGCGGCGCTCGTGATACATTGGAAACCGACTACACAGTCAGCGTCAATACACCATCGGAAATGGCGTCAGACGCTGCAGGCTATGTAAAGGACGGTTTCCGGACCTTGAAAATAAAAGTCGGCAAGGATGATATCGAAACAGATATAAAAAGGCTTCAAGCAATTCGGGAGGCAGTTGGCAGCAGTATCACGCTTCGTCTTGATGCAAACCAAGGGTGGGATAGGAAAACCGCAGTCCGTGCCATCAGCAGGATGGAGGATATGGACCTTGCTATCGAACTTGTGGAACAGCCTACAGCTGCTGCAGATTTGAAGGGATTACAGTATGTAACAGCAAATGTCCAGACACCAGTCATGGCTGATGAAAGCTTATTTTCACCGCAGGATGCCCTTGCGTTGCTGGAAATGCGTGCGGCTGACTTGCTCAATATCAAATTGATGAAAGCGGGCGGCATTCAGCCTGCGCTGGATATCGCCCGTATCGCTCGCTCTTATGGTGTAGAATGCATGGTCGGCTGTATGATCGAATCCCGAATCGGTATCAGTGCAGCAGCGCATCTGGCTGCCAGTCAGCAGCATATTACACGGGTCGACTTTGATGCACCGCTCATGCTCCGGGAGGATATCGTTACAGGCGGCGTCCGATATGAAGGTAGCAGACTGCTGCTCAATGCATCGCCAGGGCTCGGTATCCTGGCAGTGGATGTCCAAGGGGAAAAGGTATTATGAAAGAAAGCGTGATTGCTGTTTCCGTCGCTAATCTGTGGACAAATCCTGCCTCCTCCAGACAAGTGGATACACCGATTGTTTCTAATCCGTCTGATCCGTCACGCTGGGTGCATGACCTTTCTCACGCCGATAGATTGGAGCTTCATGAAAACAATTTGCTTCAATCACAAGTGCTATTCGGCACAACAGTATGGGAAGTGGAGCGGAAGGGTGACTGGGTCAAAGTGGTGATACCCTCCCAGTCCACACCAAAAGATGAACAAGGATATCCCGGATGGATTCCCGCTCGTCAGCTTGCAGATCCGCTGCCAAAATCAGATCATATGGTTGAAGTACGAGCGAAGCAGGCTGCTCTGCAAGTAGAGGGTTCCGGCAAGATAGTTCAACTCAGTTTTTTGACAAAGCTGCCTTTTATTGAAGAGTCGGGAACGGCCTTTACTGTTCTGACACCGCTCGGCCGGGGACGACTTTCCAAGGCCCAGAGCAGTATCTGGACTTTTCATGAGGAAGACGGTGAGGCACTGATCACGTATGCGGAACAATTCATTGGGCTGGACTATCTATGGGGCGGAATGAGCAGCTGGGGCTACGACTGCTCCGGATTTGCTTACAATATGCATCTTGCGAGCGGTTATGTCATTCCGCGGGATGCGAGTGCACAGGCTTTGGAGGGAAAAGCCATTAGTTTGGATCAAGCAGAACCGGGGGATTTGCTGTTCTTCGCTTATGATGGTGGAAAGGGACGTGTTCACCATGTTGGTTTCTATTATGGAAACGGAAAAATGCTGCATGCCCCGAAAACAGGAAAACAAATTGAAATCCTGAATTTGGCGGGCACAGTATATGAAACAGAGCTTTGTGCCGTCAGAAGATATTGGAGCTGATAGAGTGCCTGCGGGTACTCTATTTTTTTATGGGCAGATGTTCTAGCAATCCACAGAAGATACATAGAGTAAAGAGTAGACCAGCAGGCAGATAAGGAGGTCCTCTATGCAAAATAAGAAACCAAGCACAAAGCGACGTCTCAAGTCCCACATAGTCATCAGCATCTTGATCATCTGTTTATTCACTGTCATCGTGGCGCTCCCTACATTGATTGTAGTACCATTTATAGACCCCGGCGGAATGGAGAGGACGGCAACAGCAATGGAACAAGAAAAAGAGATCAAGGAAACAGCCAGTGTAGCAGTGGAAGTAAGCCGTACAGCAAGCAATACAGTTGAAACGGTTCCGCTTGAGACGTACGTGACACGTGTGGTCGCTTCTGAGATGCCCGCCGACTTCGAACTGGAAGCACTCAAGGCGCAAGCGGTCGCAGCTCGGACTTACGTGGTACGTTATATGGAAGATCATCAAGCAGAGGAACCAGAAGCGATTGAGGTATCGGATTCTACCAGCGACCAAGTATACAAGAATGAAGACGAGCTCCGCCAGGCATGGGGCAAGGATTATGAAGAAAAAATGACGAAGCTGACAGAGGCGGTGGAAGGAACAAGCGGGGAGATTATCACATATGACGGCGAACCGATTACCCCTTCCTTTTTCTCCACAAGCAATGGATACACGGAAAATGCGGAGAACTATTGGGAAAATCCGCTGCCATATTTGAAATCAGTTGAAAGTCCATGGGATAAGCAGTCACCGAAATTTGAAGATCAGAAAGTAATTGAAATCGAGGAAGCAGAGAAGCTGCTTGGTGTCGAAATTGATCCGAATAACCCACCAGGTGAGCTGAAACGCAACAGCAGTCAGCGCGTAGCCGAAGTGGCAATTGGAGGCAAGCAGTTCACAGGCAGGGAAATTCGTGAAAAACTAGGACTCAAATCGACAGATTTCACGTTATCGATGAAGGATGATCATCTCATCTTTCAAACAAAGGGGTATGGTCACGGCGTCGGGATGAGTCAATATGGTGCGAATGGCATGGCTGCAGAAGGCAAATCGTATAAGGATATCCTGACATACTATTATAAAGATACGGAGATTAATAAACTGCCGGCGGAAGGCGCCAAGCTGGTGTCCAAGTAAGGTTGGAAAAATTTTCTGAAACATATGTATAGGAATCTATCTTTGTGACGACAATGGTTGCAGAGGTGATGATCTATGAAGGAAAAAAATAGCGTTTCAAAATCTAAGTGGAAACGTCTTTTCCGTAAAAAATGGTTTTTCCCAGCGTTGTATCTTGGTATTTCTGCTTTGCTTCTGACAGCTGTATTGTGGTACCAAAGCGGTACGAATGATCCGGAACAAGCAGAGGATGACAAAGGCATCTTCGACTCCCTGAATTTTAATGGAGATGAAGAAGCAACTCCTGTAGCAGAACAAGATGAAGTAGTGAAAGCTCCTGTAGCTGAAGACGCAGAAGCAACAGTCGTAACGAAATTCTATGATCACAATGCAGACAGCGAAGCCCAAGAGAATGCACTCGTACTCTACGACAACAAATACTATCAAAGCACCGGAGTGGATTACGCTGCAGCTGATGGCGGAGCATTCGATGTCCTTGCTGCATTGAGCGGGACAGTCACAGAAGTGAAGGAAGATGCCCTCCACGGAAACGTTGTTCAGATCGAGCATAAAAATGGCGTAGCAACGTATTATGCAAGTCTGGAAGATGTAAAAGTGGAAGCAGGCCAGGAAGTGAAACAAGGTGATGTGCTTGCAACAGCAGGACAGAGCCTATTTGCAAAAGATAAAGCGACACATTTGCACTTTGAAGTGCTTAACGGCGATACACCTGTAAACCCGGAAAGCTTTTTCAATCAGCCTGTAAGCAAATTGCAGGAAGCAAAAGCTGAAGCTGAAGCAGTACAGGAAGATACAGCTGACACAGCTGGTCAGAATGAACAGACTGAGACTGAAGCTCCAGCGGAAGAAAATGCAGATGCTGAAGCAACTCCAACAGATGAATCCGGTGATACAGAAGAAACTCCTGATACATCTGATGAAGAAAAATCTCCAGAACAAGATGAGCAGCCAGAGGACGAAGCAACGTCTTCCTCTTCTTCAGCCCAAACTTGATTCGACAGAAGCACCCCGAGCCCGGGGTGCTTTTTTTAGGCATAAAGCAGTCCAACAATAAAACCAGGAAACCTAATAATTTGTCGAACGAATCAGCCTAGAAACTGCTTGAAATTATCTGAAAAGATGGAATAATGAAATGGTGCAAAACACAAAGTGAAAGTCGAAGTCAAGTGATTCCATGGAGGTAAGATTGGGAAATGTGAGAGGAGAAAGGAACGTTGAATCAATCCAGTTTGCGTAAGGAAGCGACTGACTTGGGCAAGCTCTCGGCAGCAACAAGCCGGATGACAGATCTTTGGTCCTTCATTCAGCTAGTAGAGACAAGTCATGATGTGAAGCAGGTAACAGACCTGACTGCGAATTTCTGTGTACATTCCGCATCTGCCGATGTTCAGTTGGCGGCAATGGATTTCCTTGGTATGAACTTTTATGAAGAAGAGCTTCAGCTGCTGATACAAAAGAATAAGCAATCATTGCACCGGCGGAACAGGTCATATGCCCACTTATATGAACTAATAAATCAGTACCAGGTGTACAAGCTGCCAGGTAATGAGTTTGAAAGGCAGATAAGCCGCCATCAAGCGGATTTTCCAGAGGCGAAGGCTTTGATTCTGTTCGGCAGGATCTACCAGCATTTCCAATGCCACGATTATCATGCCATTGCATATTATCTGGATGAATTACAGGAGACGATTATCCTTATCAAAGATTATTTCCTGCGCATCATGATGACTGTGCGAATGGACAAGCTGCTTTTCCAATATCATTGGAAACGGAACGAATTGATCATTGCCAGGAAACATAGCAGAAACATTCTCCAACATACATATCTGCCAGGCCAGCGAGCCGTACAGCATTACAAGATGGGTTTGACCTTCCTTTTCGATGACAAGATTGCAAGCTTTTCTCATCTTGCTGAAGGGAGCAAGATGGCAAAGCAATACAACATAACTTGTCTGGCACAATTACTTGACCGGCAAGTGCTGCCGATCGTAGCTGCCCACTTTGGGATTTTGCATACGTATTTGACAGATGACCCGCATGCACTTGCATATATCGAGTTTCAGCTTGGCGAAGTGGAAAATGCAAGAAAGCGCTATCCTAAGTGGAAGCCTGAAAAACAGACAGCTTTTTATAAATACTTCTATGGACTCATCCACCAGAATAAAGATTATCTAGTGGCATCCTATCACCTATTCATCCGCAGACATAAAGACTTCTATTTTTCCCGTTTACCTATGTACGCAATCCAGAAAATAGATAACGACAGACCCTCCACTAGCTGAGAGGGTCTTTTTTATGGAATAAAACAGCTTTCCAGCTAATAAGATGTTACAAACCAAAGCAAGTGTTTGAAGGGAACGAGTGTGAAGCGCTCAACGCCGCAGATGCCCAATCATCTATGACTTGCACAAGAAAAATACATATCCGAATTACTTCATCGCTTCTCATCTTGTCTCATGAACATCAAGAACCGTCAACTTAAGGAGGCATGGGCTGTGCATGATTATATCAAAGAGCGCACGGTGCGCATAGGTAAGCACATTGTGGAAACGAAGAAGACAGTTCGCGTGATTGCAAAGGAATTCGGTGTATCCAAGAGTACTGTGCATAAAGATCTGACAGAGAGACTGCCGGAGATCAATCCGGATTTGGCCAATGAAGTGAAGGAGATCCTTGATTATCACAAAGCTATCCGTCATCTGAGGGGCGGGGAGGCTACCAAATTGAAGTATAAGCTGGAAACAAATACCGACGCTCCTGCCTAAAACCCAACTTTCATCCTGTAAAGGTCCATCCAATCCCTTTCCAATATTCCTACTTTTATCCTTCTTTTCTTTCAAAATTTGCTACTATTCTCCATGTTTTGTGCTACACTATAAGATAAGTAGCATTATGTTCTCGAACGGATGCGACAGAGTTTCTATCTTTACAGGGAGGATCTGAGGATATTGGCACGAGATATAGGAATTGACCTCGGTACGGCAAACGTACTAATACATGTAAAAGGAAAAGGAATCGTTCTGAATGAACCATCAGTTGTCGCGATGGACAGAATTACAGGCAATGTACTTGAAGTCGGGGAAGAAGCACGACGCATGGTAGGCAGAACACCTGGAAATATTGAGGCGATTCGTCCGTTGAAAGACGGCGTAATCGCTGATTTTGATGTAACTGAAGCGATGCTCCGCTATTTCATCAACAAGATCAATGTAAAAGGTTTTCTATCTAAACCGCGCATGCTGATTTGCTGCCCAACGAATATCACGAAAGTGGAACAAAAAGCAATCAGGGAAGCTGCGGAGAAATCCGGCGGTAAGAAAGTATACTTGGAGGAAGAACCAAAAATTGCAGCTATCGGTGCAGGAATGGATATATTCCAGCCGAGCGGTAATATGGTCGTCGATATCGGCGGCGGCACAACAGATGTTGCTGTTCTTTCCATGGGTGACATCGTGACAGCCCAGTCCATTCGGATGGCTGGGGATAAGTTCGATTCAGAAATCCTGCAGTATATCAAACGTAAATACAAGCTATTGATCGGTGAACGTACAGCAGAAAATATCAAAATTGAAATTGCGACAGTATTTGAAGGCGCGCGTCAGGAATCGATTGATATCCGCGGCCGGGACATGGTAAGCGGTCTTCCGCGTACGATCACTGTACATTCGCAAGAAATAGAAGAAGCACTGCGTGAGTCAGTTGCCATGATTGTACAAGCGGCGCGTACTGTATTGGAACAGACACCTCCTGAGCTGTCTGCAGACATCATCGACCGCGGTATTATCCTGACTGGCGGTGGAGCACTGCTTCACGGTATTGACCAGCTGCTAGCTGAACAATTGAAGGTTCCTGTATTCATTGCAGAAGATCCGATGGATTGTGTGGCAAAAGGTACTGGCATCATGCTTGAAAACATCGACAAACTGGAAAAACGTAAAGTAGTATGATAATTTGACCTCTTCTGTGTACTTTATTCTCTAATGTATACGGAAGAGGTTCAATTTGTTTAGGATTCTGCCGATATAAATAGATAGAAACCAAAAACACTGGCAATCTAACTGCCTAGGAGGACCGAAACATTGCTTAAAGGATTATATACAGCTGCATCCGGTATGCTCGCCCAGCAGCGCAGACAGGAAGTACTGTCTAATAACTTAGCTAATGCGAATACAAATGGATACAAAGCAGATCAAGGGCAGCTGCGGGCTTTTCCGGAGATGCTTTTGAAATCGATGGAGAGCAAGCCGACATCAGCGGATAACTCCCGCTATGTTACGACTTCCAAGGAAATCGGCAGTATCAATTCCGGCGTGTATGTGCAAGAGACGATTCCGAACTTTGTCCAAGGAGATTTACGGGAAACGGGTATCAGTACAGATACGGCTCTAGTGGACGGAGCGTACCCGGATGAAAATGGCTCTGTATTCTTCAATCTGCAGACAGCATATGGTGAAGCGTATACTCGCAATGGTAATTTTACCATTGATGCAGAAGGTTTTCTGACGAATGATCAAGGCAGTTATGTTCTTGATACAGCAGGCAACCCTATCCAGACAAACAACCAGACATATACGATGTCAGCAGATGGTTCTATGCAATTCACCGACGGCAGGAATATCCAGCTCGGACTGACATACGTACAGGATGCAAATTTGCTGGACAAGCAGGGTGAGAACGTCTATACCGCTAGCGAAGAAGCCGAGGCAGCAGACGCTCGGACAACAGCTGGCGTGACATATAATATCGTCCAGGGCGCAGTAGAAGGCTCGAATGTCGACTTGCAGCAGACAATGGCAGACATGATGCAGGCATACCGTACGTTTGAAACGAACCAAAAGGTACTGACAGCATATGATGAAAGCCTTGGAAAAGCAGTCAATGAAGTCGGGAAGCTGTAAAGGAGGAGCAAAATGAGCAGGATGATGACACAGGCTGCCGTAACAATGGGGCAGCTGCAGCAGCGATTGGATTTGATCGCGAATAATATGGCGAATACAAATACATCAGGCTATAAAGCACAGACCTCTAATTTCTCTTCCTTGCTTTATCAGCAGATGAATAACCCGCCGAATGATGAGGCGAATACGACAAGCCGAAGCACAAGTGACAACATCCGGATCGGCTCTGGAGCATACATGAGCAGTACAAACCCGCTCATGACAATGGGAACGATCCAGACAACTGACCGGAATCTGGATGCGGCACTTATGAATGACAACCAATACTTCACGATTACAGGCGAGAACGGACAGCAGCTCTATACACGTGCCGGGAATTTCTACCTTCAGCCGCAGCAGGATGGCACAGTTGCTTTGACGACAGCAGAAGGCAACTTGGTGAACGGTGTCGATGGACCTATTGCATTACGTTCTGATTTTGATAGTATTACAATCAATGACCGCGGAGAAATCGTTGTAGAGCGCAATGGAGTAAATGCTGTGGAAGCAAACCTTCAGATTACAGCCATCGATAATCCACGCGTCCTGACACGTACAGGTGATACTGCCTTTGAGCTTGCTGACCCTGCGCTTGCCCAAGCGCTTAATGCGGGAGAAGTCGAATTGCAGGCAGGCAGCCTGGAAGGGTCAAACGTTGATCTTAGTGAACAGATGACTGCAATGGTAAATACACAGCGTGCTTATCAGTTCAATGCACGCTCCATTTCCATGAGTGATCAGATGAGCGGTCTCATTAACCAGATTAGATAAGAATAAGGAGCCATAACGCTATGCCGAGTAATGCATCCAAACTCCAGACAAAAGAACAACATGATAAAAAGAAGCAGGCAGAAGGAGAAAAGGCACCGAAAAAACAACGGAGAAGATTATTTCCGATTTGGCTTCGCTTGCTTGTCGTGCCGATTATCCTGATCGTTTTCCTGCTGCTAGGCTTGCTGTTCGGCTATGGCGTACTGGGTGATGGCAACGCGCTGGACGTCCTAAAACGAGATACATGGACACACATCTATGACTTGATCAACCAGAAGTCATAAAAAAGGCTTGCTCCGGTTACCGAGCAAGCCTTTTTTCTATTTCCTTCCCCTGCTTTTCCTGATTGCATAAATAACGAACAGGATCACAGCAATGATAAGGAAAATGTGAATGATTCCTCCGAGGATATTGAAAATGACACCGATAAGCCAGAACGCGACTACGATGATGCCGATCCATAACAAAAGATTAAGCAATTGGCTTCCCTCCCAGCAGTTTTATGGAACAATACCCTTAACGCAAAACGCGTTAAACATGCTAGCATCATTTTTGGTATAATACGTTAGGAAAGACAACCATTCAGGAGGCTCACCATATTATGTATGATGTTCAACAAATCAAAGAAATAATCCCGCATCGCTATCCTTTCTTGCTTGTGGATCAAATAACTGAAATCGAAGAAGGCAAACGCGCTGTCGGCAAGAAGAATGTAACAATCAATGAACCATTCTTCCAAGGACATTTTCCTGATTATCCGGTAATGCCAGGTGTCTTGATCCTTGAAGCTCTTGCACAGACAGGTGCATTTGCGATGCTGATGAAGGAAGAAAACAAAGGAAAAATCGGCTTCCTTGCCGGCGTCGATAAATGCCGCTTCAAACGCCAGGTGAAACCAGGTGATACATTGAAGCTGGAAGTAGAGATTGTCCGTTTGAAAGGACCAATCGGTAAAGGAAAAGCAACAGCAACTGTTGATGGAGAGCTTGCTTGCGAAGCTGAAATCACTTTTGCAATCAAATAAAAGGGCGAAGCGTATGCTTCGTCCTTTTTTACTATTTTTTACAACTCCTTTACATATTAGCGTAGCTGTTTATAGTAATATAGTCTTGTATCAGTCAATTGGAGGGGGAAATTATGCAAATAGAAAAAAGGAAACAGTACATCATCACCCGTAATACCATTGCTGTCTTTCGTTTGCACGATCCAGTGTACCAATCCCGTGTTCTTGAAGCCGATAAAGAAATATGGGTGGAACAATCGCCTCTTACGATCATTGATCATAGCTGCATGCAGTACGGATCCTCTTATGAGGGCAGAGTACATGCAATTGGCAGACTGCTGCGGACGGACAAGAAGGTGCCTATCCCAGTGCATCCGGCCCATGGCGTTTTTATGCTCCCGACTTCCTCACCTACGAACACCCATTGCGTCTGGCTGTCCTTCTATCATATTCAATCCTTTAAAGAAACAAAAAGCCGCACCCGAGTCAGCTTCTATAATGGTACTGCTTTGTTTGTAGAAACGTCAGAGCGTTCCTTCGACCAGCAGTATAAAAGGACAGGTACTGTCATTGCCTTACTTAATAATGAACATTTCTTCATGGGGCAAAGCTTATCCTGAAGCTATCAATCACTTCTTCTGCCGAAGCGGTTATGTTATCATGTAAACTATCATTACCAGCTTTGGAGTGGAGGAGGAAACCTGTCTTATGCGCGACACATATACCGAAGCCGATTTTCTGGAGCAGCTGCTGCTTCATAAAGACCAGCTTCTATCATCAATCAGACGGGAGGATATCGCCCTCGATGCGTTCTTGCGCCAAGAAGCGAGCAGACCTGAACACAGTCCAGTATTTCAATACGTATTGAAGCACTACATAGGCTTGGTCAATCCCAATCTGACAGTGGCATTCGAACAGACCTTTTTCCGTCTGTTCCAGGAAGCCGCATGCCATCCGGACAAGCGGAAAATCGTCGGATTGACAGCAGCGTTATATGAAGTGAGAAATCGCCGGGGCAACCCTTCCATGCAATTTCCCCTCGTTACGCATATGCTGCATCTTTTGAATGTGCATTATCCGATATATGATCCGGCAAGAATTGCATTCCTAGGTATGCCATCAGCCAATCACTTGATTGGTTTCGATAAGAAGATGACGCGTTATATCGAACAATACGGTCAGCTTTTCGAGTTTTACCAATCCATTCTGCAGGACAGCCGTTTCGGCGCATTGGCAGCTGCATTCGACGAGCATTTCAAAGACGATAGCTATGAGCCGCCAAGTGATGCCAAGAAGCTTGATCTGCTTGTGCAGGCATTCAGCCAAACCACCTAAGCACTTACTACTGTAAGTGCTTTTTTTTTGTGGGAAAAATTAGGGCTAATTGGATAGAGTTTGTAATCATATTGCGAGCAGATTGTGTTGTCATTACAGTTCTGTTAAAACTCTTGCGGCACCCTGATTTGAGGGTATATAAAGAAGAAAAGACGGATATGATTTCTAAGAATATAGAAAGCAGGTAGATGCACATGACGAGGAATTACTCCATTGACTTCTTCAAATGCCTGGCGATCTTCGGCGTCGTTTGTATTCATACACATACATTCCGAGACACCGCTGTCCCATTCGGGAACGGTGAAACCTGGGCATTCATCATCGATACAATCGCACGCTTTTCAGTCCCGTTCTTCTTTGCTGCATCAGGCTATTTATTTGCAATGAAACTCCAGCGTACAGATGACACATTCGCGTACTTCAAACGCTATACTGGAAAGCTGATCAGCTTGCTTGCTGCATGGTTTGCTTTTTATTGGGTATATGATTTTATAAAGATGCTTACGACTTCAAACGGAACAATGAGTGAGCAAAAAGCTGAGCTGACGGCATACATTCAGGATACCTTCCAGTGGCGCACATTATTGGATGGGATATCTTATACACAATTCCAGCTTTGGTTTATGTTCGCTTTGATCTTTTCAATCATCATCATTTATGCTGCTTACAGATTACGCCTAATGAAGGTGACTTTGTTAGTGGGTCTTATTCTTAATCTAATTGGTCTCCTGGGACAATCTTATGGACCACTCTTCCATGTCACGATGGAAGAGACGACAAGAAACGGAATTTACTTTGGTTTATTTTATACAGCACTAGGAGCTTGCTTTGGCTTATATGAAAAACAAATCTTTCATGCAGCACAAGCAATCCGTGTAAGGACGATCGGTATAATGGTAGCTGCTGGATTTGTTCTGCAGCTGCTGGAGCGGTCTATCCTGTATTACGGGCTGGATTTGCCGCAGGGAGAGTATCTTATCAGTACGATTCCTTTGACAATTTCCCTTCTGCTGTTCACCTTGAAAGCACGTAGCATCGGAAAGCATCGTTATGTTAGCATTATTGCTAAAAATGTAGTTGGTATCTACTTGATTCATACACTATGGCGCAGTATCTTTGATCAGGCACTCGATCAATCAGCTGTGACGCACACGTTTGCTTGGGGCCTGCTTTATGCACCTATACTGTATATGTTATCTCTGCTTTCTTATGTAGGCATACAGTACGTGAAAGGAAAACTCAGCAACCCAGTTTTGCCAAAACGCGCGAAGCACCGCACTGCACTTCGCCCAAGCAACAGTCTTCTCAAATAGATTGGCATATTGCCAGTCTATTTTTTTATTGTAAATATATGTGCAAATTTTGAAAAATTACGGTAATCTTTTATTATATACATAGAAGAAGGATGGCAGAATATGACATATCATACGAATCCTTTCCGTCTCCTGACTAACCCGAAGGAGACATTATTCAAACTGCGGGAAGCTGAGCAGCTGCGTGGCCATTGGCTATGGACTGTCTTGATCCTCCTCGCTTTCTGTCTCGTTTATGCAGCACTAGGATGGGTTGGTGCTGGGACAGAGACGCTGAATCAATTGAAAGCAGATTACATAGGTTCGGATTATGAATACGCGAAGTTTTGGTTCATCATAGGCCGTCTCGTCTGCGGAGTAGGACTGGGACTGCTTATCATTTTTGTTGTGTCTCTCGTATTTTACCTTTTTTATGAAATACCATATCAGAAGCTATTAGTTATCCAATTAAGTGTAGGTATTGTATTCCTGCTGGAAGCTCTCTCCTGGCTGATCCTATTGCCAGCAGCCGGCCTGGACTGGGATCGATCGCCGTTTTCACTTGGAGTCATTGCAGATTTGTTTACAGACCGCCCCTGGATAATCAGCTTGTTTGGCGCAATGTCATTGTTCCAGCTGTTTATCCTGTATTTCCAGACCAGATGCCTGCTTATGCTGTTCCCAGCCAAACGATGGCATGTATGGGCTGTTGTCGGTATGATCTATCTCTGTTACATTCTTTTACTGACACTGCTTGGAGGGCTTGGGAATAAGATTGTTGCATTCATCTTCGCATAGGAGGGCCTGAAGGATGAAGAAAAAGCTATTAGCATTAGGACTCGTCCTTGTACTGGTCAACATCGCCATCCTATTCATGGATGATGAAGGCCGGGTAGGCAGGACGAATTTTATACATAAGTGGGAGCAGGTAACAGCGCAGGATGTAAAAGAGACGTTATCTGTTCCCGGTGAACTAACTTCTGCAAATGAAGTGCCAGTCTACTTGGATTCCGAGTCAGGATCTGTCTCAGAAATGCTTGTAGAGCCTGGCGATGCAGTAGAAGAGGGAGCTGACCTTTTCACCTACAAAGTAGCAGATTATGCGAAAACGTACCGTGAATTGACAGCCAGCATTACTTCGCTGGATGAACAGGCGGCAGCCGTGGAGCAAGCAATTTCAGAAGCAGGCGAATCTGATATGGCTGATACAGCATATTCAGAAGATGTGAGCGTTCCAGAAACGATGGACGAACCTGAGAACGAGGAAAATACAGATCAAGCTACTGAAGCGCTGCAGCAGGCAACAGAAGAGCTGCAGCAGGCAACAGAAGAGCAGACTGCCCAGCTGCAGGAGCAATACCGCATCAGTTTGGAAAAAGAGCTTGCCGAGAAAAATGCAGAACTTGCAGCAGCGGAAGAACAGCTGGCTGGTTTGGAGGAGACAGGGGAATATGTGACTGTCACGAGTCCAGCGGCAGGCACTGTGGAAGCTATCAATGAACCTGGGAATAAACCTATTATTACGATAAAGAGCAGAGAACTCGTCATTACTGGAGAACTGGCCGAATCGGAGCGGAAACAGGTGCAGAATGCCATGACGATCGAAGCGAAGCTTAAAGATGGTCCCGCTTTGGAAGGGGAAATCACGGAGTTGGCTGAACAGCCCGTTTCTGATGCCGGAAAAGAAAGCACGTATAAATTCGAAGCATCTTACTTGGCAGAAGATGACCAAGCCGATAAGCTTTTAGCTGGCTATCATGTGGATACCGATATTTTACTTGCTTATGCCAGTCAAGCCCCTACCGTTAAACCGGCACAGGTGGAAGACGATCAAGTTTGGAGAATGGCAAACGGTCAGTTATTCACAACCAAGGTGGATATCGGAGCACAAAATGATAACCAGGCAGCTATCACATCTGGTCTCGAAACAGGAGCATTCCTTCCTGCAAATCAAGGTGATTATTACCAAAATGAACCTTTCGTTACGCCATGGAAACCGCAGCAAATGGATTGGTCCACCTGGAGAGATTCCTTTACAAGCTATGAATTCCTGATCGGTCTGCTTGATCATTGATTGTAAATTGTTTCTAAAGAAGTAGACAATCCTACTGCAAGCATTGTCAAATAAGCGTACAATTTGTTTACAATTAAGTACGTAAGGGGCATTCTTATGAAAGTTCATTTGATCGCAAATATGTATCCAAGCAAGCAGCATCCCAATTATGGGGTGTTTGTCGAAAATACAGAAAAGATCCTTGCACAGTCGGGAGTAGCATTCGACCGTACTGTCGTCACAAAGCAATCAAGTTCCTTAGGTAAGCTGATTGCTTATGCCAGTCATTTTATCAAAGTGATCGTAAAATCGCTTTTCCGGAAATATGATGTTACCTATGTGCATTATGCAACACATAATTCAATTCCGGTGCTGATTGCCAAGAAATTGAACAAGAATATGGTTGTCTACACAAATGTGCATGGCAGTGATGTAGTGCCAGAGTTTCAGAAACGGCAGAAATACCAGCCTTACGTGAAGCGTTTATTAGAAGTATCAGATACTGTCATTACACCGAGTGATTATTATAAGCAGCTTGTGCAGCAGAAATATGGTTTGACGAATCGGATCGAAATTTTTCCATCCGGAGGCATTAACAAGGATACCTTCTATGAGAAAGATACCCAGCTTGCTTGCCAGGAGCTGGAGATCAATCCGGCATATAGCTATATCGGATTTGTTGGCAGGATTGATAGAGGAAAAGGCTGGGATGTCTATCTGAAGGCTGCCAAGCTCCTGAAGGAACAAGGCAAACTGGAAAAACACAAGCTATTGTTCATCGGTGATGGACTGGAAAAAGAAAGCTTTGATAATATGGTGGATAGTTATGGATTACGGGAAAATCTTGTGCATTTCCCGCTTCTGTCCCAGCAAAAGCTGAACAGTGTATACAATAGTATGACAGTGTTCTGTTTTCCGACAATGCGAGAAGGAGAAAGCCTTGGTCTTGTAGGTCTGGAAGCGATGGCTTGCGGAACACCTGTAATCGGCAGCCGGATGGCAGGACTGTTAGACTATATGCAGCATGGCAGGAATGGCTTTCTTTTTGAACCAGGATCTGCTGAGGAGCTGGCTGGCTGCATCACTGCTTATATGGAACTGCCAGAGGCAGCGAAGCAAACGATTCAAGAATCGGCAAAACAGACAGCAGCAGCTTATGAAGTGGAAGCAATTAAGCCGCGATTAACGAGAATATTTTCTGTATAAAGTCCAACTGCGGTTGGGCTTTTATTGTTAAGAAATTGTAAATTCGAGTTTTGAAATGTAAAGATTGTTCCGATAGTCTAGTAAAATCCACCTACTCTTTTTATAGTTTAAAAGACGCCGTACAAAATTCGACATGAGTATTTTGTATTGCGAATTTTAGTAAAAGAAAGAGGGTAACAGGTGGAAAGAAGCAGAGTGACGTATATCACTGTCTTTATTGCCGGTCTATTTCTCACATGTTTAGCATTATTCCAGCCGGCTGCTGTTCAGGCAGAATCAGCCAGCCATACGTTTTCGAGTGGCGCTGCATCAGTTAGCTTATCGGATGGAAAATCAGTCGAAGTAACGAATGATATCAACGGTACGATTCGGATCACCGGAGATGCCGGGACACTTTATGAATCCACGATTCCAGATTCGGATATAGCTTCCGTACAGGAAGCGACAATGGCCGAGAATTCTTATTTGATTGTCGAGTATCGTACACACGGTACAGCCCAAGCTTTGCAATTCGACATTTTGAAGCTGACGAATGAGGGCTTGGAACGTATTTATCAATCTGATTTGTATGAAGGAGCGCGACTAGCTGTTGATCAGGAAGGTTCGCAGGTCAGAGTCAGCTACCCGAAAATTGAACAAAATGTTCCACTAGCAGAGCCAAAAGAAGTATATGTGGAAGCATTCACAGTGGCACCGCAGCAAGTAACAGAAGAGGGTAAGCAAACAGAATCAGCCACAAATGGAACTCAGGCACGTAAGTTCAGTGCCAGTGCAGCCGGGCATACAAACCCAAGTGCTGAAACAATCAGCCGCAAACTGACTGCAGCAGCAGTCAAATACGATGTGCCGCCGGAAATCGTTAAATCGATCGCTTTCCGTGAAAGTGGCTGGAGACAGTATACGAGTGGCAGCATATCCTCTTGCGGTATATCCGATGGCTCAAATGTGTTAATTGGCTATGATTGCATTGGTATCGGAATAATGCAGGTTTCCGATTACAATCGCAATGATACACAGGAAATCCAAAAGCTGATGCACGATATCGATTATAATATCGATCGCGGTATGCAGATTCTTAAAGACAAATGGAATGAAACGAATAAAAAAGCTGAATCCACTTTGGCATATAATCTGATTCCAAAGGTCAACGATGGTAATCCTGATAAATTAGAAAACTGGTACTTTGCTATTCTGGCATACAATGGACGGTTAGAGCGGAATGATCCAATAGCAAATCCGCAAACTGCTTACCAGGAGCTTGTGTATAAGGAAATGGAGAATCAGTCGTTGATTACCACGACGCCTTTCCCGACTCACCTTTTGACACCTGGCAGAATTAGCGGAAAACTTGGTTCATACTTCTCATTCCAGACAAACCAAGTATCCACGCCTGGACCATTGCATGAAAGCACACAGAATTATGGAAATGGCAGCACAGTATATGTTACAGCTGACCAGCTCACGCTGCGCAATAGTCCGAATGGTTCTTCCATCGGCTCCTTGCCAAGAGGGGAAAAGCTGACAATCACTGGCGGTTACACTGCAAATAATTCCAATGTAAATCACTATGTCTGGTATCCAGTGCGTACTAGCAGCGGCAAAACAGGTTATGTAGCCAGCGGTTATTTGAGCAAGGCGCCTATGGTCGTGCACAATTTGGAAGGTTCACGCCGTAATGCCACGAGTGCGAGCATTTCCAACTACGGCTGGCATCTGGAATCTCCTGAAGCAGTCGTACTTGGAAGAAGCGATCTCCCAATCGATGCTTTCACAGGAAGCGTCCTGGCAGCCCAAACGGATTCTCCGCTTCTGTTAACGGATCAGAATAAGCTGGAGCAGGTGACAATTACGGAGATTGATAGACTGAATCCGTCTACCATCTATATAGTAGGTGCAGAGCCAGCTATTTCGAAAAATGTCGAGAACGATTTGCGTAAAAGGTTTCCTAATAGCACAATCGAAAGAGTAGCCGGCACTACTCGTTATGCGACAGCAGTAAAAGTAGCAGAGAAAGTGGCAGCTGTTTCAAGTAAGCCATCAGAGGTCTTCCTTGCAGTCGGAGATGAGAAATCGCCGGATGCGCTCACTATCGGACCTCATGCAGGAAAAGAAGGCATCCCTATCTTGCTGACAAGAACGGGAGAGCTGCATGAAGAAGTAAAGAATTATATCAAGCGCAATAGTATTAAAAAAGTGACAATTATCGGCAGTGAGACAGTCGTGTCTAAACGTGTAGCGGATGCAGTCAAGCAGCTTGGTGCTTCTGTGGAGCGTGTATACGGTCCTGATCGCTATTCGACGAATGCTGCTGTTATCACTAAGTATTATGGAAACAATCCGGATCAAGTATTCTTTGCTAACGGTCAAACGACGGTAGACAGTCTGTCTGGTGCACCGCTTGCAGCTAAATATGATGCACCTATCGTTCTGACGAGACCGGATGCTGTTACGAAGCCGACACGAGCTTTTCTAAATAAGGTTACCGATCAGCCTGAGATTTTCTATCTCGGCTCAGATGCTGCTATCGCAGATCGGACACGACAGGAACTCGAAGGAATCCTTCAGTAACTAAAAGAAGCACAAACAGAATCAGTGTTTGTGCTTCTTTTTACGACAATAATATTTTCAATAATTAGAAATATATAGTATAGTGTTAACATCACAGTAAAGGAGGCGTTTTCATGAAGAGTACCGGGATTACGAGACGGGTCGATCATCTTGGGCGTGTCGTCGTGCCGAAAGAAATTAGAAGAGAGTTCGGCATAGAAGAAAAAGATCCTGTGGAAATTTTTGTTGAAGGTGACAAGATCATCTTCCGAAAGTATCAGCCTGGTTTTACTTGTGCTATAACGGGAGAAATCACGCCGGAAAACAAGCAGTATGCAGACAACTTGTATTTAAGTCCGGAAGGTGCCCGCATCCTCTTTGATAAACTGAAAGAAGAATTTGATTCCAACTAAAAAAGACGCAGCAGACAGGTACCTGTCCGCTCGTCTTTCTTTTTTTATACTGATGTTGTTCCTTGTCCGCCATCAACACGGTAATAAGAGCCGGTGATGAAGCTGGAGCGATCAGAAGCGAGGAAGAGCATCAGTCCAGTCACCTCTTCGACTTCTCCATACCGATTCATAGGTGAACTCGCTTCAAAGCCTCGGCGGGCTGTGTTCTCATTCCCTTTAGCTGCCTTCGTTTCGATAGCTTCCATCCATTCTGTGTCCAAAGCTGACGGGCAAATTGCGTTCACTCGGATACCGTAATCTGCGACTTCCAAAGCCGCTGTCTTATTGAGGCCGAGCATAGCGTGCTTGGAGGCTACGTACGTGCTCATACCCGGTCCGCCCAGTAAGCTGCCGCTGCATGCAGTATTGACGACTACGCCGCTTTTTTGCTCAATCATGACACGCAAAACATGTTTTAAGCCGAGGAAGGCACCGACCACGTTCACCTGAAGTACTTCCTCCAGGCTCGCTGCCGTTTGTTCAGTAATCGGGACAAAGTCACCGCTCAATCCTGCCTGATTAATGAACACATCAATTCTTCCGAATCGCTGCACTGTCTTTTCCACGGATTGTTCTACATCTGCTTCTTTCGTGACGTCTGCAGGAAGCAGGATCTTTTCTGTTTCAATAGCTGCCGCAGCCCTGTCTAATGCCTTTTTTGAAAGATCGATCAACGCAAGCTTGGCGCCTGCTTCTGCAAAAGCTTTGGCTGCGGCTGACCCGATTCCGCCGGCAGCGCCAGTGATCAAAACGACCTTTCCTTGGAATTCCTTCACTGTGCGAGCCTCCTTGGTATATATAGAAGATAATACTGAAGATTTTGAGATGGTTATGCCATAGTAATCTTAGCGCATTGACAACTAGGTAACAATGCTCAATAATTTAGGTAATGTAACCTAATCAACAAAAATATTTTAGAGATAGAAGATAAATAGATTTAATATACAAAAAAGGCGGTTTTGTTGATGAAATTGAAAACGGACCGACGTAGTAAAAGAAGTGTGAAGGCGCTTAAACAGGCATATATCGATTTGATTCTGGAGGAAGAAGAAAAGAGGATCAGCATCCAGCAAATAGCCGATCAAGCCGATTATAACCGTGGCACCTTCTATAAGCATTTTGCTGATAAAGAGAGTCTGAAGGAAAGTATCCTTGCTGATTTCCTGGATGGTATTGCTATCGCTTTGTTAGAACCTTATAAGGAAGCTGCTTTTGTCGATTTACAGGAACAGGCTCCTTCCACGATGCGTATATTCACACATATTTACGAAGAAAGGCGTGTCTTGCAGGCTCTGCGAATTCTTTATCCTGATATAGCTGACAAGATGCTGCGAGTATTCGTCGACTGCTTATCAGGCGATTTTTATATGGAAACAGAAACTCCAAGGATTCCAGTGGATTATGATCTGATGATCCATTTTCAAATGGCAGCTACTGTCGGCTTTATCATGCGCTGGGCAGACTCGAACTTCAAATTTTCAACCTTGCATCTATCGGAACAATTTACTGAATTGGTACGTGTACGCCCCTACAGACTAGTCAATGCAACTATACAAAAAGAAAACGACTCCCGCGATTAAAGCGGGAGTCGTTTTTTATAGGACAAGACAGGCAGCGCCGGCGACAAGCAGTCCGACACCGATTATTTGCCGTAAGCGAATATGTTCCTTTAAGAAGTAATACGACAGCAATAATGTCCACACATACGTAATGGCCGTCAGGGGGAAGACGACGGAATAAGGAAGCAATGTGAGCACATAGATGTTGATCAAAGCAGCAGAGCCATAACAAGTGAGTCCGATCAGAAGTGTACGAGACGTATGTGTTGATGGATCACTGGCCCGCTTGAAGAAGAATCCGCCGCCCGCACCGAGCATCGTACAGGTAACTAATAAGATCCAGCTAATTCTCCCCACCCCCAATCAAAATCGCCCCAACGATAATCAGCGCCGTTCCGATGATATGCATGGCAGAGATATGCTCATCCAAAAAGATGGAGCCCATCACTAATGCGAACACATAACCAAGGCTCAGCATCGGGTGCAGCACACTAAGCTTACCGAAACGGAATGCAATCATCATGGTGACTGCTCCGGCTCCATAACAGGCACAGCCGATCAGGAGGGGAATATTGATTTCCCCGTCCGCGATCTTCCACAACAACTGACCGACGCTTGTAAAGACAGCTGACAATAAGATTAAAGCTATACCGAGCTTTTGCTTGTTATGACTGTTTTGTTGAGGTCGCGCGTTCTCCATGGCTTGGCTCCTTTCCTTTCTTGTACAAACATGCAAAGAGAAGGAAGAAGATACTTACCATGCTGTTGCTTACTTGATAGCGATAATCCTGAGCCGGCAGTCCAACAAAGATTGTTGCCGTATTCAAAAGCACTGGCAAAATCGGCAGCCAAGCAATTGCTCCAAGTTTCCGGGAAGCGATCAAGCTGAACAAGATGATGAGAATACTGAAAACAGCCGGACGCCAGAAGAGTTCTTCTGTATGGTAGCGGGATGTTTCCAGACCATATTCCACTACATCATATAGAGTTTGGCTCACCGGTCTCGTTTCCAATCCCATCTCGTTTGGATCCACGTCAATCGTGTACGGATTTGTATAACCGTCCACTGGTTTATTTATCTGCCATACGAGTGAAGTCTGCTTCAGATATGCCTCGATGACGGTAGCTGGGTTCTGTTTGACAATATCGAACCAGACGGATAAGTACTTGCCCATATCGGCCACAATGACATCGTCCTTGAAATTATCGTGGAACTTGATACGATCTGTCAGATATGGATTGTACGCATCCCAGTCCTCAATCGGCAATATCGTATCTAAGTAATTGAGCTGTTCTTCCGTCAGTTCTCCTTCCTGGGATACGACTGCGGCAATCTGCTGCGTCGGTATACTCATGGATTCATTCGGGTTGGCAGATTGGATGTCGTAAGCAGTAAATACTGGTCCCGTTACGACAATATAAAGAGCGGAAACGAGCACGAGCGGTGTCAGCAGCTGCTTCCAGTTTCTCCGATAAGCAAGGAGCATGCCTATCGCCGTTAAAATGGCAATTGGCAATCCATTATTACGGAAGAATGCAATGCCGAGGAGAACTACTGTAAATGTCGCGATGCCACTCCAAGTCCGCAGATTTTTCCCTTCCTGCAGCACTGTTTTCATAACAAAGAGTGTCAGGAAAACGATGAAAGTACTATAAACGACATCCTTCCAAAGGATAGTGGAGAAAATGCCGTTTACCGGCAGTACTGCCCATAGGAGGGCTGCAATCCAAGCGATCGTTTTTCCGAGTCCATATTGGCGGAAGGAATAGATTCCATAGGAATACACAAACGACATGAGCAAAATTTGGAATAACACGATGATGGCCGGAGAATCCCAAATCTGCGTCAGGACAAGAATTACCATTGTGTAAGCGAATGGATGCCAGTTATTGAACTCCATATTTTCTACTTGCCGCCAATGATTCAACGAATCAGGGCTCATATTACCTGGGAAGAAAGCGAGCAAGTAGACCATCCAAACAAGAATCATCGGCAGCATATACCAAAGGATTTGCCACCTGCTTACCGCCGTCCTCTGCCACATATAACCTCCGCGCATCAGGATAAAAGCAATGAAGGAAAAGAAGCAGAAAATTGTAGCGAGTGAAATGACATCTACAATCACCGTCTCATACCAAGGGCGATTGATGAAGAGCGGCCAGTCGATCAAGCTGATCAGCGTATAAACTGACAGCAAAGCAATGCCTATCATTATATAACGTTTCTCCAGAACAGCCCGGAGAATTTGTTTACTAAAGATAAGGAAAGCATAAAAGAAACAGATACTGATAACAGCAAGGACAGCATATTTCAAAAGTGACGTGTCCTGCCTTTCCTGCATAACAGCCAATACAGAAATAGTGGCTGCAAGACCTGCAGCCACACTGATCAAAAGATTTCGAACAAGCGTCATTACATGGAGCCCCCAGTTCTGGTCATACCTTGGACAGGTTTCGGTTTGCTTTCTGCCTGAATCCGGTTCAATTCCAATTCGTATTGCTTACGCTGATTGGAAGCAACAGTATCCAAAATTGCGCCGCAAGCGAAGCTCAGCACCGATAGGACAACCAATCCGACAGCGAGAATGGCTGAAGGAACCCGGGTGATGAAATCGGTAGCGAAGTATTCAGCAATAACCGGAATGCCAACAGCTAGCCCGAGAATGAGAAACAGCAGGGACCATGCTGTGAAAAAGAGCATCGGTTTGTATTCCTTGAACAGGGTGAAAATCTTATAGAGCACTTTGCGGCCATCAGCCAGTGTGTTCAATTTTGAATAGCTTCCTTCCGGACGGTCCCGATAAGCGATAGGTACTTCGACGATTGCAAGTCGCTTATCGAGTGCATGGATTGACATCTCGGTCTCGATCTCGAAGCCGGGACTCATGATGGGCATTGTCTTGACAAAAAGACGGTCAAAGGCACGGTAGCCTGTCATGATATCGCTAAGCTTCTTTTTATATAGGAAGTTGATGCAGCTTTTTACCATTGTGTTACCAAGGTTATGGAATTTGCGTTTATTCTCTTTTACATATGTGCCATTCGACAGACGGTCCCCGATAACCATATTGGCTCGGCCTTCCTGGATCGGTGCAATCAGATCATGGACGAATTCAGCAGGATATGTATTATCCCCGTCGACCATTACATAACAATCCGCTTCAATATTACGGAACATGGAACGGACAACATGTCCCTTGCCCTGCTGATATTCATGACGGACGATTGCGCCATGCCTCCGGGCAACCTCGCTCGTCTTGTCTTTTGAGTTGTTGTCGAACACATAGATATCTGCATGTGGCAGCTGGTTACGGAAAGCATCGATAACATCACCGATTGTTTGTTCTTCGTTGTAGCATGGAATCAATACAGCTATTTTCACTACGTACACTCCATTCCTTTTCTAGGATATGTCGAACCAAGTCTAGCAAAGGATTATTGTGCAACTGTTAACCAATGGTGAAGTAATTGTAAATAGTATGAATATGCGAATATTTTGTAAAGTTATGCCCCAGCCCAGTTACTGGAAGGGGTGAAGGCGTGCTGCAGGCTATGCGGTACGTTAAGTTACTGTAAATTGCCTTGAAACAGCTTTCTGTTCAGTCTTATAATTTAGCCAGCAATACGCATCCCATAAGCTATATCTGCATGGGCAATAGAGAGAGGTCCTATCATGAAGTCGAAACTTCGCATCGCCAGTCTGCTGCTGCTGTTCATGACCCTCGTTCTGAAGGTGTCAGGGTTGATCCGGGATATGCTCATAACTAATTATTTTGGAGCCAGCGGCGAATCGGACGCCTACTACGCGGCATTCGCACTGCCGAATATGTTCATCTTGTTCCTGACAACAGGTATGAAGAGTGCATTCGTTCCAAGTTATATCAAATACAAAGAAAAGAGCAGAGGGCTTTCACATCTGCAGGACGTATGGAAAGGGACACTGCTGCTCAGTTTACTGATCTCGGTTGTTTTCATTTTTATCGCGCCGGTATATATCCGTCTTCTATATCCGAATCTGACAGGCGATACAGCGCAGATGGCAACGATCATGACGATCATATTCCTTTCCTCGTTACTATTCGTCGGTGTCAATGCGGTGCTCGAAGCCTACTTCGATGCCGAGAACAAATACTATTTATCGGTACTGGCACAAGCAATCGTGCTCTTAGGAACAATCGGAAGCGCCTTGCTCTTCGCGGATGAGATCGGGGCTTATGCTTTTGCATTTGGTAACTTGGCAGGCGTGATCCTGAGCTTGCTATTCAAGCTATTGCTCTTGCTCCCAAAACGGACGCTTACCTTAAAAGGCAAAATAAATTGGGAAGAAAACAAGCGTTTCTACCATATCTTCATTCCGGTAGCGCTCACGGCGATGATCGGTCAAATTACTTTGCTGATTGATACATCTTTTGCAAATATGCTTGGCAGCAGCTTTGTTACATATTTAAATATCGCAAAGAACTTAACACAATTCCCGCAGAATATTATCGGAGTGACAGTTGGTACAATCGTATTTCCACTGCTTGCTGCCGCATATGCAAAGCGGGACATGGAAAGCTTCAAGGAGAACATCACACGCGGCCTGCAGATTATGTATTTCGTCCTGCTGCCTGTTCTGACAGGAATGATGCTGCTGATGCCTGAGATAGTGACCCTGCTTTTTGTAAACGGAGAATTCACTGCACAGCATGCAGAAGAGACTAGCATCGCAGCATATTATTACTTCGGAACCATCTTGTTCTACAGTCTGGTCATTATCGTCAACAATGGTTTTTATACGATGGAAAAGGGACATTACATGATGCGGCTGGGGTTCTTATCCATCGGTTTGAAGCTCTTGCTCAACTACTTATTTACAGAAAGCTTCGGTTTCATCGGTATCCCGCTTTCTTCATCCGTGACAGGCTTGATCTATGCAGTTGCCTGCTTCCTTTTGTTCCGGAAGCTCACGGGTGGCATATCTGTAAGTGCAATGCTGGCAGATGTCGCCAAGACGACTGCCAGTGTACTCATCATGGGAATCGCTGTTCTCTTGATCAAAGGGACTTTAAGCGATGTACAGCCTATCCTGACGATCCTGATCTGTTCAGCAGCCGGTGTCATCGTATTTCAGATCTGCGTATTCCTGATGAAAATCAAATCATTTTATATCCTATTGGGAAGAGGCGGCTCCGCTGCTAAGTAATTGGCAAGAGTGGCAAGAAGGAGGACAATCATTTTGCAAGCTCTGACACAGAAACTCAAGGACAACTATCATATATTCGAAAAACTTTTCATTTTCTTCATTTTGGCTCAGCCGTTTCTCGATCTGCTGTCGTACTTCTCGATACCTATTTCCAATCCAGTGCGGCTGCTCGTCATTCCGATTGGAGCATTGTACATGCTTAGCTATCCGGATCGGCGCTGGAGCAGAAATACGTTCATTTACATGCTGGTGCTGGCTGTCTATTTTGCCATCAATTTCGGTGTCAATATGATATGGAAGGATCCCGTTTCAGCGGCAGGCGAATTGACGTTCATCCTGAAGACCTTCTTCTTTATCACAGCCTTACTCGTCTATGTAATGATTTTCCGCCATATAGGAGAAAATAGGGAATGGAAAGTGATTGTACCGAAATATCTATTTATCAACACAAGTGTCGTCAGTGTCGTTATGCTTCTTGCCGAATTAACTGGTACAGGGAAGCGGAGCTATGATTACTTAGCAAAGCAAGGCCATTCTGGCTGGTTCTTTTCCGGTAATGAAATCAGTGCCATTTTAGGTATGGGTTTCTGCGGGGCAATCATCTACTATCTCTTCATAAAGAAGGGACTTGTGGCGCAAATTATCTGTACAGCACTTATAGCAGTCATGATATGGGCGATGCTGACAATCGGAACGAAGGTCGCATTCGGAGCAGCCCTGCTTGTGTTAGGAATGGCGTTCCTGATACTTCTCATACAAGCAATCATCACACGAAGCAACTTCATCCAGTCTGGTGTCGTGTTAGTCCTGCTTGCAGTGACCGTCTTCATCTCTCCTGAGATGCCAATCGGCAATAACCTCGGGTTATCTGTAGACATGGCAAATGAAAAGGCGGCACAGCAGCAGGAACAAGCAGAAGCTCCGCCATTGCCGGAGGAAGCAGAAGGGGAGGTCCCGCCTCCTGGCAGCGTAAGACAGTGGAGTTCCTGGCAGCTCATGGCATTGAATGGCCGGGAAGAATTCTTTGGCACAGTACTTTATTACTTCGAACGGGCACCCGTCATCCAGAAAGTCTTTGGCATGGGAATTGGCGGAAACTACACCGGGGAAGAACCTAGGATCATTGAAATGGATATCCTGGATTGGTTCTTCGGCTTTGGATATCTTGGGACACTGATCCTCGTGCTGCCGCTTTTGTTTATCATCGGCAGAATCCTGGTATTCATCTTCAAGCAGCGATTCCGTACAGTAAGCACAACTGCTTTATTCAGCGGTGTTGGCGCTTGTATCGGTCTTGGAGCAGCATTTATAGCCGGACACATTTTATCGTCACCGGCATCCGGATTTTATCTGGCGTTGTTCCTCGGGTTCCTGTATGGGCTGGTCAAACAGAAGCCTGAGAAATTCTTTCAATAGCATCTCACCTTAACTGGAATGGAGCGAATCTGTGATGAAAACGAAAAAGAAAAAATTGCTTCTGATCTCATCCATTGGCGGACATTTAACGCAGCTTTTGCAGCTGGAGCCGCTTTTCAAGGAATATGACTACCATATCGTGACAGAGAAATCTGAAATCACGGAGCAGATGAAGGGCAAGCACCCGATGAGCTTCCTTGTATACGGCGCACGCAATTATCCTTTTCGCTATATATTCAAGTTCAGTTATAACATTATAAAATCGATCTTTTTATTCCTGAAGCATCGTCCGGATGTTGTCATCTCCACGGGAGCACATACATCCGTGCCGATGTGCTATATCGCCAAGCTGTTTGGGAAGCGTGTCATCTTCATCGAGAGCTTTGCAAAGTCCACTTCACCGACCATTTCAGGTAAGCTGATTTATCCTATAGCCGATTTATTCATCGTCCAATGGGAGACGATGAAACAGATTTATCCGAAAGCGGTCTATGGGGGGTCCATCTATTGATACTGGTCGTCTTAGGTACCCACGAGCTTCCTTTCACCCGACTGCTTGAAGAGGTGGAACGGCTGAAACGGGAAGGAATCATCAATGAGGAAGTTATCGTCCAAGCTGGACACACGAAGTTTGAAAGTGACTTATTGACAATAAAGCCATTCGTTAACTATGAAGTCATGGATCAGCTGATGGAGGATGCCCGGCTTGTGATCACGCATGCAGGTACCGGATCGGTTATCTCTGCCTTGAAAAAGGGTAAAAAGGTAATCGCGGCAGCCAGACTGAAAAAGTACGGCGAACATAATGATGATCATCAGCTGCAGCTGATGTCCATCTTCTTGGAACAGAAGCATATCCTTAGCTGGGGAGAAGGAGAAGATCTCGGTAAGGTAATACAGGAGACAGAGCACTTTGAACCAGAGCCATTTCAATCAGGGAAAGAGCGGATGTTCACGATTCTCAGCAACTTTATCAAAGAAGCTTGATAAATGTAAAAGAAATGTAAAGGCGCTTGACCCGGTTATGATGTAAAATTTACATTATGTGCAATTGTGTTTTGTCAATAGAAACATTATAATAGTACAGAACCTACGCAGAATACTGTCGAAATCTAGTAATTTATGATACTTGGATTATAAAAGCATTTTTGGAACGATTTGCAAGCTATTTAGGAGGATACAAATGGTACACATAACGCCTTTAATCGTAGCGTTGGCAGCGTGTTTCATCCTTTCAATTGCGCTGACGCCTATGGTGAAAAAGCTGGCATTCGCAATCGGAGCAACGGATAAACCAAACGCTAGAAAAGTACACCAGAAAATCATGCCGCGACTAGGCGGATTGGCCATTTACATCAGTTTCATCATCGGTTATTTGGTTTTCATGCCACATGATTCGAATACAGCACCAATCCTGATTGGTGCAACAATGATTACTTTAATCGGAGTGCTGGACGATAAGTTCATGCTATCCGCAAGGGTGAAGTTAGTCGGACAGATTGCAGCCGCGACTGTAACAGTCATGGGCGGCATAAGGATTGATTTTGTAACGTTGCCATTCGTTGAGCGTATCGAATTCGGTGTTTGGGCAATTCCCATCACGATTCTGTGGATTGTCGGTATAACGAACGCCATCAACTTGATTGATGGATTGGATGGATTGGCAGCAGGAGTTTCAGCTATCGCGCTGTTCACGATTGCCATGATCGCCATCAGCATGGGTAACCCAATCTCTGCAATGATGGGCGTCCTGCTTTTAGGCAGCACACTTGGCTTCCTAGTGTTCAACTTCCACCCGGCTAAGATATTCATGGGGGATACGGGAGCATTATTCCTCGGTTATATGATTGCTGTTCTATCCGTAAGCGGTTTGTTCAAGAACGTTGCATTGTTCTCCTTGATCGTGCCAATCATCATTCTTGGTGTTCCGATCCTGGATACAACATTTGCTATCATCCGCCGGATTGTACAGAAGAAGCCTTTATCAGCACCGGATAAGCTGCATTTGCATCACTGTCTCTTGAATCTAGGATTCTCGCATCGCCAGACTGTTATTGTTATCTATGCGATCAGCGGAATCTTCAGCATTACAGGTGTCCTTTACACGGAAGCAACCATGTGGGGCTCGACCATCCTGATTATTGCCTTGGCAATACTGATTGAATTGATTGTTGAGATTACGGGACTGATTAGCGACCGCTATCGCCCATTACTCAATATGGTAGGTTTCCCGAAAGTGACAGAAGAAGAACGGCGCAAACAGCATCAGCAATAAAGGAAAACCCCTTCTCCAATGGAGAAGGGGTTTTTTTTATACAAAAAAACACGCTGAAATTATCAGCGTGTCGTCTGAGTGGATGGATTGGCTGTGGCAGCAACGGCCGGGTTGGATGTATACATCGCTTGTACCAGCTGCTCACTCGCATGTCCGTTTGAGTATTGGTTCCACTGTTTAGAGAAAGCCTGTACCTTCTCCAGTTGGAAATCACCCTTTTTGATCAACTTAATGATTGATTTTGTATCTCTGACCATTGGTCCTGGTAATGATTCAAGATATTCGTCTGACACACCGCGTTTTTTCTGGTAATCCTCCAGATCATACGTAAAGAAGATAATCGGGCGGTTCAGCAGCGAATATTCAAATGGTATGGAAGAATAATCGGTAATCAAGATATCCGTCACTAGTAAAAGTGGATTGATATTTTTATAGTGTGTGACATCGATTACGAAATTCGGGTAGTAGTTTGCCAGATCCCATGTAACAGCAGGATGAAGGCGAAGGAACAATACATATTCCTGACCCAGCTCCCGATACAAGCGTTCGATATCAAGTTCTATTTTAGGCTTGGCCAGCTCATCATCACGATAAGTCGGAGCATACAGGATAACCTTACGCTTCTTGATAATTGGATATTGCTCGGTGATTTCTCTTTCGTATTGATCGATTTGACTATCGTCGAAGAAGAAATCCGTTCGCGGCATACCAGTCCGCAATATATTCGCATTCGACAGACCGAAGCTCTCCTGGAAGATGGACGCCATCTTTTCCGAACCGACCGTAACATATGTGAAACGGCTATAAACCTGTTTGAATCTTTCCTGTGCCTTTGGACTTCTAGTCTGGACAGAAGGGTCCATCAAGCCGAACTTCTTCATCGCACCTGCTGCGTGCCAAAGCTGAATGCATGTGACATTTGGTTTGAAATCCGTTACGGCAAGAAATCCGAAGTAATTATCTACCATCACGACGCGCGAAGTGGCCAGATGATAGATACCTTTTACAAAAGCGCTGATATTCGTCATGGCAAATGGTACAATCTCCGCATCCAGATCAGTGAATTCTTCCCTGCAGGAAGATGTTTTTAATATGACTATTTCTCCCGCGTTCCACTTTTCAAGCGATTTAGCCGTATACAAAACATTATCCCCAAAAGAGGAAACCAAGGTGGTTTTGTTCTTTTGGGGAAATAGCTTGAAACATATAAATAGCATTTTGAAGAACGCTAGATAGAGAGAAATAGCAAGTTCTCTAACCATTATTGACTTCTAAAAGATCATCTTTGATCTTAGAAGTGGAGATACCAACTGTACGTGGAAGATATACGACTTCACAATGTTCTTTCAAGAAGTCGAATTTGCCTTCCCAGTCGCTGCCCATGACGAATACATCAATATTATGGTCCACTACATCGTGGACTTTTTGATCCCAGCTTTCTTCCGCGATAACTTCATCCACATAACGAATCGCTTCAAGGATCATTTTGCGGTTTTCAAAGCTGTGGTAAGACTTTTTGTCTTTCAGCTTGTTGAATTCATCAGAAGAGATTGCCACTACTAGATAATCGCCCATTTCTTTCGCGCGGCGAAGCAAGTTTACATGGCCCCAGTGCAACAAATCAAATGTACCGTACGTAATTACTTTCTTCATTGTTGTGCCTCATTTCCTTTATTAGTTTTGGTTTTCATATATAAAAGTTGTCTGCATCATCATTGTCACAGTGTAAGTATAGATCATAACATTTACACCTGATTAACATTATATTTACATTTTAATTAAATTTCAAGTCTGCTATGATAATAGAATGCAAATATATGCGCGAATTGTCGAATCTGCATACATATTTACCTAATTTTCCTACAATTGGTTAAGAAAATGTATAAATGACTAGGTATGAAACATGCTAAGGAAGAGCAAAAAAACCAAATCAAATACGAAGTATATGTAAAGAACTTTACAAAAGCATTGTTGAATTACCTACATATGAAATTTATAATAAGGAATGGATTTGCTAGTCGAGAGGAGAAAGTACTGCATGGAAAACATCAGCCTTCGAAATAGGAGAGCCATATCGGTTCGTATTGAAGCGGGAATTTTCTATATGGAGATTCCGATAAAAGCCTCCTACATCGCTGATTATGAAACATATCGGTTCTTATTGATGAATCGTTATACAAATGAGGACATTTACCTTACTTTTAATGAAGACCACAGTGTAGATGAATATACGATTTGTAAAGTAACGCTGGACCCGTCGGAGCATACACAGATGCTTCAGGATGGAGTTATGTGGGATCTGTATGTTGAACGGGAAAATGAAGGAGAAACGAAGCGGGCTCGGATTTCTAATCCGCCGGAGCACCTGCAATATAATTCCTATTTCATACCAGGAACGGACAAGGTTTTCTACCCGTATCGCACCGGAAAAGGAAACATCTCTTTCCGAGTAAACGATTATGTTTTCTTTGCCAATTTGGAAGAAGTCCATTTAAAGAAGACGGGAGTCATGCATTTTTCCGGTTCAATTAACTATGCTCCTCTATACCAAAGCGATGCTTACAAATTGGAAGAACTGAAACTCGTGGTGACAAACAACTTGAATGAAGAGGAAGAGCTCACTTTCCCGCTTCAGTTTAAGGAACGCGAGGATTTAGCAGATAAATATGAAGGAAATGAGCTGCTCCGGCACTCTGGATTCGAGGGACTATTCGATATAACACCTCATATTGATTTGTCAGATAAGAAGTTTCTGAAATTTTATGTAGAGCTGACTTATTCACATAATGGTGTGCGCCAGACCATCCGCAGTATCCGCATGCGCCATCTGAAAAAAGATTCAACCTTGCCAGCGGCTGCGAAAACGACTATCAATGGTAAGAAATATAAAATGACCGTGAGATTAACGAAGAAGTCGAAATATCTTTCTGTTCAAACTTCTGAGTATTTCTTTATCCGGGAAAGTATCTCGCGAGCGAGACGCAAGTGGGTCAATATCCGCAGAGGCAGATTCCTTAAGAACAGTTACCAGCAGGTGTTCAAGCTTTTCGGAGCTATCTTGCCTGTTGATAAAAAACTTATGGTTTTCGAAAGTTTCCTTGGCAAACAATACAGTGACAATCCAAGAGCGATTTATGAGTACATGCTGGAACACCATCCGGAGTACAAAATGTATTGGAGCTCGGACCGACGTGCAGTTCCTTACTTTGAAACAAAGGACGTTCCTTATGTGCGCAGGTTCTCCATCCGCTGGTTGTTCCTTATGACAAGGGCAAGGTATTGGGTCTCCAACAGCCGTCTGCCGCTATGGATTCCAAAACCAAATCATACGATTTATTTGCAAACCTGGCATGGTACACCGCTGAAGCGACTTGCTGCAGATATGGACGAGGTGCATATGCCTGGTACGAATACCGAGGCGTATAAACGCAATTTCTTATTCGAAGCTTCCAAATGGGATTATCTTGTTTCGCCAAATGCGTACTCCAGTGAAATCTTCGCGAGGGCGTTCGGATTTGAGAAGGATATGCTTGAAACAGGATACCCGCGGAACGACTTCCTTTATACACATAATAAGCCGGAGAATATAGAAGCACTTAAAAAAAGCTGCGGGCTTTCTGAGGATAAGAAAATTATCCTGTATGCACCAACCTGGCGGGATAATCAGTTTTATCAGAAAGGAAAATATAAGTTTGATTTAGAGCTGGATCTGGAACGTATGCGTCAGGAACTGGGAGACGAATATGTCGTTGTATTGCGTCTGCATTATCTTGTTGCTGAAAATTTGGATCTTTCCAGCTATGAAGGATTTGCTTATGACTTTTCCAAGCATGAAGATATCCGTGAACTTTACTTGATGGCTGATATGCTGATTACGGATTATTCTTCCGTATTCTTTGACTATGCCAACCTGCGTCGTCCTATGATGTTCTTCGTGTATGATTTGGATGACTATCGGGATAATCTTCGCGGATTCTACTTTGATTTTGAAGCAACTGCTCCTGGACCTTTATTGAAACAAACAGAGCAAATCATCCAGGAAGTAAAACGTATTGACAGGGAAGGCTATCAGCCGGATGAACGATTTGAAGCATTCTACAACCGTTTCTGTTATCTAGAGGATGGGAAAGCTTCGGAACGCGTAGTAAAACAAGTTATTAAATAATGTGAACCACCGTCACTAGCTGACGGTGGTTTTTATTAATTAATTTTGATTTATAAAAGCGGGAAAAGTCTTTTTCAATATAATGGAAAAAATTGAATCTATAGAACTATTTTAATTGTAAACTAAATGAAAATCAGATATTAGATTGTAAAGCTTTGTTTGATTTTGTAGAATTATAGATAAATAGGTAAATAGTTGCCTACTACATACCATTGTTGCCTATTCCTAGTAAAAACGAAGGAGTGGTCGATGCGTTTTTCGATACACAATAACGATGCCATGGCGTCTGCACATTGAAAACTGAATATTTTGGAGGGTGAAATGAAGAAATTTGCATATGTTTTAATCTTTCTGCTTTTGTTTAGCTTAGTGTCTCCGGCCAACTATGTGTCTGCGGAAGAAACGATAAAGTCTGATCGGCAGCCAGAATCTGTCCAGCAAGTAGATGAGACACAGACAGAGCAGTCAGAAACTGTTGCTCCAGAAAATCAACCTGGCACTGTCGATGAGACTGATGAAACAGAAACAGCCCCTGTTGAAGAAACGCAAGAAAACGAGGGTGAAGTTTCAACAGGTGAAGAAAACGACAGCGAAAATCAGCAGATTGAGGACGAAGCTGTGAATCAGGAAGAAGAAACTGATGCTCCGGCAGTAGAGGAAGATTCCGAAACTGATACCGAAAAGGCTGATGATTCTGAAAAGCAGACGATGCGTGCTGCAGCAGCTGCTCCCGTGGAAACTTCAATTGACCTAATGGGTCATTTGCGTTCCAATGCAGTCATCTATCCTGATCTTAACGATATGGATACTTTCAAAGGAGCTGTCGCTGGCGGCTATACCGACGCTGTTTACTACATCAAGAAACAAGCGAAATGGAATAATGAAACATATTATCTTATTAGTAAACAGGCAAGCAGTACGTCTGGTGTTGTCGGCTGGGTGAAGTCTACTGAAATGACTACACATGAGCATTCGGTAGTGAACAGCAATCAGCAGACATTTATCATCAGCGGATCTGGGAATGCCTACAGCAAGCCTTGGGGAGGATCTAAGGATTTAGTCTATAGCCTTAGCCAATACAAAGGCCAGCAGTTCAAAGTGAGCGCTGAAGAAAAAATCGGTGCCAACACTTGGTACAAAGGAACCCTAGCTGGTAAGACTGTCTATATCCATTCTGCATACGTGGAAGCATATGAGCCAGTTAAAATCGAAGAGGAACAGAAAACTAGTCTGCTTGGTCATCTGAAGAGCAGTGCGGTTATTTATCCAGATATCAATGATCCGTCTTCTGCAATCAATGCAGTAGCCGGCGGATACACAAGCGCCGTTTACTATATCAAAAAGCAGGCGAAGATAAACGGAGAACTGCATTATTTGATCAGCAAAGAACCAAGTGCAACTAACGGTGTTGTTGGCTGGGTGAAAGCATCCCAGTTGTCTACGCATACTCATACGACAATCGATAAAAACAAGAAGACCTTCACTGTTAAAGGATCTGGCCAAGCTTTTGCGAAGGCATGGGGTGGATCGAAGGATCTTGTCTACAACCTGAGCGATCTAGAAGGCAAAACCTTCTATGTAAACTTGACTGAGACTGTCGGCAGCAATACATGGTATCGCGGAATGCTGGATGGTAAGCAAGTGTTTATCCATTCTGCTTATCTATCAGCATACGAGCCTGAAATCACTGAGCAGCGTGTAAGTAAGCTTGGTCATCTGCATGCCGATGCAGTGATTTATCCTGATTTGAAAAACCCGGCTTCTACTCTTTCAGCTGTAGATGGCGGATACACAGATGCTGTCTATTACATTAAAAAAGAAGCAACTGTTGCGGGTGAGCTTTACTACTTAATCAGCAAGGAACCTAGCGCAACTAACGGAGTTGTTGGCTGGGTGAAAGCATCCCAATTGTCTACGCATGATCACACAACGATCAGCAAAGAGAAGAAGGGCTTCCTTGTGAAAGGAACTGGCCAGGCCTTTGCCAAAGCTTGGGGCGGATCCAAGGATCTAGTTTATAATCTATCAGACTATAAGAATGAAGTTTTCAGTGTTGATCTGACTGAGACAGTCGGGAATAATACGTGGTACCGCGGAATGCTTGGTGGTAAAAAAGTATTCATTCACAGTGCTTACGTCCAGGAAGTAAGTGAAACGAAGATCAGCCGTCTTGGCCATTTGAATGGTAGTGCAACAGTGTACGATAACTGGTCTGATACATCAGGAAGAAATGCTTCTGATGCAGGCCTGACGGATGCTGTCTACTATATCAAGGCACAAGTTGAAGTGAATGGCACAACGTATTATAAGATCAGCAAAGAACCAAGCAGTACAACTGGTGTTGTCGGCTGGGTGAAATCAACTGAGATGTCGTCACATGAACATACGACTATCGACAAAACTGCAAAAACATTCTACTCGAATGGAAAAGGCAGTTCCTACGCTAAAGCGTGGGGTGGATCGAAGGACTTAGTCGCAAGCGATATGTCCAAATATGAAGGTTCTCCATTCAAAGTCAATCTGACAGAAAAAGTCGGAAACAATATTTGGTACCGTGGTGTACTGGATGGGAAAACGATGTGGCTGCATGAAGCATTTGTGGTTGAAAGCTACGATAAACAAACACAATACGATTTGACACTGGAAGAAGCAGTAGCTATTCAGAGTACCGCATCTGCACAGACAGACAGCGAGTACAAGACATATGTATCTGCTGAATACATCAACAGCAATAACCAAGTTACGGCAGACCTGCTGAATGTACGCGGCGGTCCTAGTACTAGCTACTGGGTAGTCGGAACATTGAGCAAAGGAGCAAAAGTCACTGTTCTTGGTCAATCAGGCAGCTGGCTGCAAATCGAGTTCACGAATTCACGTCAGTGGGTGAATGCAAGTCCGGAGGATATCGAGTACTATCTTGATCCAAATAACTTCATCAATGATGAGCGACAGCGTTTCCAATTCCTGGATCTGACGAGAGCCAGTGATGCAGACGCAGCGACATTGAATAAATACCTTAATGGAAAAGGAACACTTTCCGGACAAGGACAAGCATTCATTGATGCAGCTAAGCTTTATGGAATCAATGATGTTTATTTGGTTTCACATGCTACACTTGAGACAGGTAATGGTTCGTCCACACTTGCCCAAGGAGTAATGTATAACGGCACGAAGGTCTATAACATGTATGGCATCGGAGCTTATGACTCCTGTCCAATAGATTGCGGGGCAAAACGTGCTTATGAAGAAGGCTGGACTTCTCCATATCTTGCGATAGTCGGGGGAGCACAGTATATAGGATCAGGCTACATCAATTCAGGTCAAAATACATTGTATAAGATGAGATGGAACCCTGAGGCGATGGCAGCAACCGGTACATTCGGCAAGCAGTACGCTACCGATATCGGCTGGGCATCCAAGCAAGTCTCAACAATGTACAACTTATATCAAAATATGGGTATTTATACCTTGTATCTTGATATACCAAACTATCGTTAAATCAGAAAAGCACATTATCCGATACGGATAATGTGCTTTTTTTGTAAATTAGTATTTCAGATTGTAAATTTTTTGTCGATATATTAGGTAGGAAAGGTTTTAGCAATTATTTTACATCATATACTTCCTAATCCAATCAGGCCGAGAAGGAGGCGAATTTTGAAACGGCAGCTATGACCATTTTCTAATAAGAGGACAGAGGGTAAAAATGAAAAAAGTTATTAGCTTGATAGTCGTTTTGATGGTATGTTTCAGTATCATGCCAGTGGGAGTTTTTGCAGAAGAGCATGATGTTCAGAATAAAGAGGATGACATTAGTGATTCCAATACTAATGCTGCACCTCAGGAAATAGACACAGAAGATTCAGCGATAGCAAAAGAGACCGAAAAGGAACCTGCTGCGTCGTCTGCTCAGATAGATAAAGAATCGATTGGCAAGGAAGAAACTGATCTGCCAGCAGCAGAAGAACAGGCAGAGCAGTCAGAATTACAAACAGATACGCCAGATACAGAACAAGACAGCACGAAGCAGGAATCTGTAGTCAAAGAGCAAAAGGAAGAAGAGCCGCGATACAACGAACTCGGTATTAAAGAGGGTACGATGGTTTATGGAATTGATATCAGTAAGCTATCTGCTGAAGAGCTTCAATACATTCCGCTAGAGTGGCGTGATGGAGTGGATGAATCTGAGGTTCAATCCTCTTCAGAACCTCGCTTATCTATTCGAGCTAGTTATCCGGATGTTAACGATTGGATTAAAAAAAATACGCCATCTACGTCTTCCATTAAATATGAGTATAAAAGCCAGTTTCCCAAATTCAATTACCGATACGGGAGAGGTGCTGTAGAAGGTGTCGTAGCACATGAAACAGCAAATCCAAATTCTACAATCCGCGGTGAGATAAACTACATGACAGAAAATTACAATAATGCATTTGTTCATGCATTTGTCGATCATGGCAATATCATCGAAATCCATCCGACTGATTATGCCGCATGGGGCGGGGGATATTACGCGAACCAACGTTTTGTTCATGTGGAATTGGTCCGGGAGGATAACTTCGAGGACTTTGCAAAATCTATTAATAACTATGCGGATTATATTGCTTATGTGCTGGCAAAATATAATCTTGGTGTAACAAGTGCAGAAGCAAATGGACGGGGAACGTTGTGGTCGCATAAAGCTGTAAGCAATTTCCTGGGTGGTACGACACATGTAGACCCGCATGGCTACTTTGCACAATACGGCTACAACTGGAGCGAATTTGTAACACTTGTTACGGAGAAGTATAACCAGAAAGCGATTAAGTACAGCAACACTAGCAAACTAGGACATATCCGGACTACGAGTGCGAGAATCTATCCGAATCTATCGAACTTGTCCAGCAGTACACAAGCAGGATCAACTAAAACAGACCAAGTCTATTACATCAAAAAGCAAGCCAACGTCAGCGGAACCACTTACTATTTATTAAGCACTCAGCCAAGTGCCTCTTCCGGGACAATAGGGTGGATGAAAGCAAGCGATGTGAAAGTATATGATCATAAAACGGTTAATCATGATCAGTATATGTACACAGTTGCGGGAGTCGGTAAAGCCTATAATAAAGCCTGGGGCGGTTCCAAGAACCAAGTGTATGACTTAGCGTCAATGAAGGGCAAGGTTTTCACCTCAAACCTTACGGAAACAGTCGGGAGCAATACTTGGATACGCGGTACCCTCAATGGTAAGGAAGTGTGGGTGCACTCCAGCTTTGTCACTGATAAGAGAAAAGAAAGCAATACAAGCAAGCTGGGACATCTGCGCAGTGGAGCTAAAATCTATTCAGAAGCTAAAAATACAGCTAAATACAGAAATGCTGCAAGCAATGAATATAATCAGGTCTATTACATCAAGAAGCAGATTGAAAGAGATGGACAGCTATTCTACCTTATCAGCTATGCAGCAAGCAGGACAGAAGAAGTAGTAGGCTGGGTAAAAGCGGAACAGCTGCAGACACATGACCATAAGGGCGTCAATAAGACTGCTCAGACGCTTTACCTGACTGGATCTGGAAAGTCTTATAATAAAGCCTGGGGCGGAAGCAGGAATCTTGTGAGCAGCAGTCTATCTGCATCAAGAGGTAAGGCCTTTTATGTAAATCTGACAGAGAAAGTCGGCAATAATATCTGGTATCGCGGAACACTTGACGGAAAACAAATGTGGCTCCACAGTGCTTATGTGTCGACTAAGAAAGAAAGTACGACCAGCAGACTGGGACAATTAAACGCTGATGCAGTCATTCAGACTGCACCCGGCGTCCCATCAGGTGCCAAAAAAGCAACCGATGGCTATACAGATGAGGTATTTTATATTAAAAAACAAGCGGTCTTCGATAAGAAGACCTATTACCTTATCAGCTACAATCCAAGCAGCACAAGCGGTACTGTCGGCTGGGTGGAAGCAGGTAAGATGAAGACATATTCCCACACAGGAGTCAGTAAAACTGCTCAAACACTTTATATAACAGGTTCAGGAAAATCGTACAATAAAGCGTGGGGCGGCAGTAAGAATCTTGTCAGCGGTAATCTGTCTGCATCAAGCGGTAAGGCCTTTTATGTGAATCTGACAGAGAAAGTCGGCAATAATACCTGGTATCGCGGGACACTTGACGGAAAGCAGATGTGGCTGCACAGTGCTTATTTGTCTACAAAAGAAGAGAGCAAGACAAGCAGGCTTGGTCATGTGAGGGCAGAAGCCCTCATTCTGACTTCCCCTGGTATAACAACAGGTGCCAAAAAGGCAGCGAATGGCTATACAAATCAGGTATATTACATAAAGAAACAACTTGTTTTTGATAAGAAAACATATTATCTGATCAGCAGGGAGCCGAGCAGCACAAGCGGGACCATTGGCTGGGTGGAAGCAGCACAGATAAAGACGTATTCACACGTTACAGTTGATAAGACACGTAAAACCTTGCATGTCTTAGGAACAGGCAGTGCTTATGCCAAAGCATGGGGCGGCTCGAAAGACCTTGTCTATGATCTCTCGAGTTATGCAGGTAAAGAGTTTCAGGTCAATTTAACGGAGAAAGTCGGAAATAATACTTGGTATCGAGGTATGTTGGCAGGGAAAGAAGTATGGATTCATTCAGCATACTTAAAATAAAAAAAATCACACCACGCGAGAACGTACGTGGTGTGATTTTTTGTTACATATTGTAGGAATTAGTTGTAAAATGAAATTAGTGTAAAATGAATGTAAATATCGGAGGATAAGATGAAGTTGAAGTATACAATTGCAATTCCAGTTTATAATGACGAAAATACAATCAGGCAGTGTCTGGACAGTATCATCAATCAGACCATTGATAAAGACAAACTGGAGATTATCTGTGTAAATGATGGGTCTACCGACCAAAGTCCAGCAATCTTGGAAGAGTACAGCAATACATACAGTTTTGTACGTATTGTCCACCAGGAAAACAGCGGTTCACCGAGCGGTCCGCGAAATAAGGCGATCGAGCTTGCGACAGGTGATTTCATCTTCTTCGTAGACGGAGATGATTATCTTGGAGAAGAAGCATTAGAGCGGATGGAGGAGAAAATCCTTCAATACGACAGTGACATCGTTGTCGGGAGATATGTCGGTATCAATAGAGGTGTTCCCCAAGCCATTTTCAAGCGGAACCCAGATAATTTCAGCTTCTATGGCTCTAACGCCATGTACACAGTCAGCGTACAGAAGCTGTTCCGAGTAAGCTTGCTTCGTGAGCATAATATCCGGTTCCCGGAACATTACTCGCTTGGTGAGGATCAGCCATTCGTCATCCAAGCTTATGCTTACTCTAATTCTATATCTATCGTAAAAGATTACCCGTGCTATTATCTCACGAATAATCTCACTGTAGGCAGAGAGCAGCTTACAAAAAAACCGATTACTGGCCGTCTTTATATGCATCAGTTTGAAGAGACGCTTGCTGCTGTTGCTGGTTTGCAGCTTCCTAAAGAGAAAAAGCTGCTCACCTATTATCAATATTTAACGCGAGTACTGAATATTGAACTCCGCACGACGATCACACGCTCCTTCCAGATGGAGGATAAGCTATTCATCTTCAATTCCTTGAAAGAATTGATCAAGCAGCATAATTTCCTGGAGATTTATGCGAATTTCAATACCAGGGAAAAGCTGCTGCTTCGAATCATTGAGCAAGGTGAGCTCGATGATCTTATCAACTTCTGGTATGCAGAGCGTCATCCAGGTAATATGCAAGTATTCCATGGTCTCATCTATCCGAAGGCAGAAAAAGCTTATGAATTGGCTAAGGCTGAATCTTTATCCTTCCACCGCTCGAATAAGCTTACGGCAGCTGTAACACGTGTGGAGAAAAAAGCAGAAGGCTTGTTACTAGAAGGGTATAGCTATCATTCTTTGGTTGACGCCTCTGAGGAACAGCTTTATTTGAAGCTTAGCGACAGGGATAGTGACCGCGTAACCTCTCTTGCTGTTCAAAAAGGTGCCTATCATATAGACAATCCAGTTCCTGTGAATCCTGAAGTGATGCAAGAGCAGATGCTATCGGCATTCCATGTTGTCATCCCGGCATCCATAATCGAAAGGATCGAAGCGGAGAAGGACATTGTAGATTTGCATCTTGTCAGCAGAATCGAGAATTATACAGCTATCGCGCGAATCTTAGGTGAGATGCCTCGTCATGCGACAACTAAGCTTACTTCTTCCAAGAAAAAGAATCATTTGCTTAATGTCACAACCTACAATACAAAGCACGGAAACCTATCCTTTAAACTGCAGGATACGACGAAAAAGAAACCAAAACAGCTTAGCAAAAAACAGCGTATCGCCAACAAAATCAAGCGGATGCTAAGAGCATGATAAGGTTATCGTTTTAAATAACTGTTAAGTTATGCTATCTTAAATGAACAATAATTCCGCTTAGGAGGACACAGCAATGAAAACACCAATCTTCGTGTTTAACTCATTGAATGTTAAACGCGGTGGTTTAACAAAAGCGGTATTAAAACGTGCCAACCTCTTGGTCGATCATTGTCCGGAGGTTGTCTTCTTTACACTTGCTTATCAACAGGATCATAAGAATATTATTGAAAAACTATACGAATCCGGACAGATGGACAGGCGTATCAAGGTGAGGAATTTCTACGCCGATCTGCTTGATATGGAGCATGTTACAGAACCGGTGCAAACGGCCGTGGAGCTTCCAGGCTACAGCCATATTGTCGATAAGAGAAGTAAATTGCCAGCTTATCGTTACTATAACAATGGATTTTATGAACAATACCGCCGATTTGAACAGGATGGTTCGCTGAAACTGATTGATTATATGGACGAGAGCCGAACAAGGCAGCGCCGAGAAGAATATTTGCGTAATAGTCGTCTAGTCAGGGCAAGTCACATGGATATCTCTAATAATAAGGCGAAGCTGCATAGGTATTTTCATGCAGACGGTTCTTGCAGGATTGCTGTTTGGCTGGATGAACCAAATACAGAAGGCCGCACTATTCGGTTCGATCTGAACAAGGAATATGCAAAGATCGAGCATGCTTATGCGGATTGGATTGAAGAGGCGGTCAAGATCTATGATTCACCAGTTCTTCTATCCGATTCCAGAAAAACAGATGAAACGGTGCTTCGAGTAAAAGGTGATTACGAGAAAATAGGCGTCGCGCATAGTTCTCATATCGCTGCACCATATAAAGATGATTCTGAAACGAAAATCACATGGCATACCTTCTTTGATGGAATCAATGATTATGACAAGGTCATCGTTCTGACAGAACATCAGAAGCAGGATATTATTTCCAGATACCAAGTTGATTCACAAAAGCTGCATGTTATTCCGCATGCTGCGCCACCAACGGCCCCTGCTGCTGCAGGAAGCGTCGATCAGCATCTTGCGGTTTCCTTGTCGAGATATTCGGAAGAGAAAGCTGTGGATGAGGGCATTCGTGCATTCCGGCATGTCGTAGACAAGCTGCCAGATGCACGCTATCATATTTACGGCTTCGGACCATTGGAATCGCAGCTGCAGAAACTGATCAAGGAGCTTGGGCTGCAGGATAATGTGAAGCTGATGGGCTTTACCACTGATCCGGCAGCAGCTTATCAATCAGCAGCATGCTCCATCCTTACATCAAAATACGAAGGTTTTGGAATGGTGCTGACAGAAAGTATGGCCGCAGGTACACCGGCAATCACCTATGATATGAAATACGGCCCAAGGGAAATCATCCGGGATGGAGTGGATGGCTTCATTGTGGAAGCCGGCAATCAGAAACTGCTCGCTGATCGGATACTATCCGTCATGGAGGATAGTGAACTGCGGAGAGAGATGGCTGAAAAGGCTATTGATATATCCGGACGTTTCAGCGAAGACAATTATAATCAGTCTTGGATAGAAGTGTTCAGCTCACAATCAGGACAAGGGAATAAGAAGAAAAAATCATTATTCGGTTTTATGAAAAAGTAATACCCTTAGATAAGGTAAATGACTGTTTGGTACTGTGTTTTTAGCGAAATTGCATACCAGTAGGAGGATAAAATGATGAAGACCCCAATATTCGTGTTCAATTCACTGAATGTGGAGCGAGGCGGCCTGACGAAAGCAGTAATGAAGCGGGCGAATATTCTCGCAGACCATTACGGGAAAGTTGTTTTCTTCACACTGGCTTTTCAGCAGGACCACAAGAACATCATCGAAAAATTGTATAAGTCAGGCCAGCTGGATAGAAGAGTCGAAGTGAGAAATTATTTCACGGATCTTCTTCATATCAGCAAGGTGGATAAACCTAAAGAAGCATCTGCCGAAGTTGAGGGATTGCACGCTATCCAGGATAAAAAGAGCAAGCAGCCTGCTTTTCGCTATTATAAGGATGGCGTTTATAAAGAATATCGTCGCTTCAATGGGGACGGCTCGCTGAAGCTCATCGATTATATGGATGACAGCCGTACACGTCTCAGCAGAGCAGAATACCTGCGGGATGGTCGTCTTGTGAGAACAAGCCACATGGATCACTTTACGAATAAGCCGAAACTGCACCGCTATCTTTTGGAAGACGGCACATGCCGTATTACGGTATGGGTCAATCCATCGGGCAGTGAAGGCAGGACCATCCTCTTCGGTGAAGAAGATGTCGAATACGATTCTATCAACCATGCGTATGCTGCTTGGATTGATACAGCAGTACTAGATTATGAAGCGCCTGTGCTCATGTCTGATTCAAGAAAGACAGATGAAACTGTCCTGCTCGTAAAAGCAGATGTGGAAAAAGTTGCAGTTGCGCACAATAATCACTTCGAATCACCTTATGATGATAGCGCGAAAACGAAGAAATCCTGGAATCATTTCGTGGAAGGTATCAATAGCTTTGACCATGTCGTCTTCCTGACGCATGAACAGGAAAAGGATATTACTTCCCGCTATCAGGTAACGACGAAGCTGCATGTCATTCCGCACGCAGCACCGGACACGCCAGCTGCACAGCAAGCCTATCAGCCGAAGGTAGCTGTCACACTGGCTCGCTTTGAGGGACAAAAGCGCCTGGATGAAGGAATTGCAGCCTTTAAACACGTGGTGGACAAGATCCCGGATGCAGAGTACCATATTTACGGATTTGGACCGCTTGAGGATGAGCTGAAGGCTCAAATCAAACGTCTTGGACTGGAGAAGAACGTGAAGCTGTTAGGCTTCTCCTCTGATCCGACAGCATCCTACCAGTCAGCAGCTTGTACAATCTTAACTTCCGATTTCGAAGGCTTCGGCATGGTGCTTACAGAGACACTTGCAGCGGGAACGCCAGCGGTCGCCTATGATATCAAGTATGGACCAAAAGATATTGTCAGGGATGATATCGATGGCTATCTTGTGAAAAAAGGCGATCAGAAGGCACTGGCTGATAAAGTAGTCGCTATCATGAATGACAAAAATCTTCGTGACAGACTATCAGAGCGTGCAACAGAAGTGATTGAGAGATTCAGTGAAGAGAGCTACAAAAAGGATTGGGTAGAAATGTTCGGACAATCCTATACTCCATCAGAAAACGAGAAGCCGCAGGAGAAGAAAAGATCCTTCTTCGGATTTGGCCGTAAATAAGAAAACAGCCGGTATATTACCGGCTGTTTTCTATTTGTGTAAATTCTATGTGAATAATTGTAAAGTTATTGTTTTCGTGGCATAATGGGAAAGTCTATCATACGAAGATTCCTACCTGATGGTTTGATCTTGAAAGGTTGTTACAAGTGTGTCAAATCAAGAAATCGTAGAAATAATGGATATTCCTTTTAATAAATTAACGCAAAAAGAACTATTGCAGCAGCATCTTTATCCACGGATCAACGCTGGCGAAAGTACGTATATCGTAACGGCTAACCCGGAGATTGTCATGCAGACAAGAGTGGATGCTGTTTATAAACAAAGTGTCAAAAGTGCTGACTATATAATACCGGACGGTGCAGGGGTCGTCATTGCCTCTAAAATACTTGGTAACCCAATTGAAGAACGCGTGACTGGCTTCGATCTTATGTTCAAGCTGCTCAGCTATGCCGAAAAGCATAACCTTAGCTGCTACTTCCTTGGAGCGAAACAGGAAGCGAACGAACGAGCGGTAAACCGTGTGCGATCTCAGTATCCCGGTATCCGCATTGCCGGAAGCCACCATGGATATTTTAACGCAGATGCAGAAGCTGCAGTTGCAGAGCAAGCAGCTGCAACTAAACCAGATCTTATCTTTGTTGCAATGGGGTTCCCGAGACAAGAGAACTTCATCGCTGCTCATAAGCATCTATTCGAAAAAGGTGTATTCATGGGTGTCGGCGGTGTATTCGACATATTAGCCGGAGAAATGAAGCGTGCACCTCGTGCATGGATAAAACTGAATTTGGAATGGCTTTACCGCTTGATTAAGCAGCCGTTCCGGTGGAAACGGATCCTTAAAGCATTTGAATTTATGTTCCGCGTCCTTATACGCAAATAAAAAGACAGAAAGGCGAGTAGCCTCTCTGTCTTTTTTAATTCCCTGCACCTGCGATGGCGCGCTCACGATATGCTTCTTTTTCTTCCTTCGACATCTTCTTGTATTCGTTAAGAAATTGGTCGTATCTCGGGATGACTTCATGAATAGAGCCATACTCCCGTACTTGTCCAAATTCCAGCCAAAGGATTTTATCGCAGAACTGCTTCATTTGTCCAAGCGAGTGGCTGACGAAAATCATCGTCTTGCCTTTATCCTTGAATTCATGCATCTTGGCAAGACTCTTCTCAGCGAATGCCTTATCACCTACGGATAACGCTTCATCGATAATCAAGATTTCCGGATCGATATTAACAGAGATAGAGAACCCAAGGCGTGATTTCATTCCGCTCGAGTAATTTTTAACTGGCTGGTCGATGAACTTCTCCAGCTCAGCAAATTCGATGATTTTCGGTTCAAGCTCGGCGATTTCCTTCTTGTTAAGTCCAAGCATCAAACATTTCAATTCAATGTTCTGTCTGCCCGTTAAATCACCCTTCAAACCAGCGGAAACAGCGATCAAAGCTGCATCGCCATTCAAGGTAACTGAGCCCGTCGTTTCGGGAACGATGCCAGCTATGATATTCGACAATGTAGATTTACCGGAACCGTTGATACCGATAAATCCGACAACATCACCTTTTTCAGCCGTAAAGCTTACATTGCGCAATGCGTAAAAATCTTCCCCGTATTCCTTCGGGAAAATGATGTCCTTAATACGATCTGAGCTTTTGCTATACAATTTATATTTTTTGCTTACATTTTCAACAATGATTGATTTATCCATAAAAATCCCTTTCTAATTAGAGAAAGTCGATAAAGTGTCTTCTGAAACGGATGTGTAAGGCAGCACCAATCATGAAGATGATTGCAGTGACTACCCAGAAGTAGATTGTATAATCCCATGATGTTATAAAGTACCAGCCATTTTGTCCCATCAATGATGCGCGGTAACCCTCTACCAGATAGTATAGTGGATTTAACTTCATCAGTATTTTCAGAAAGTCTGGCAAGCCTTGGGATACCCATAGAATTGGTGTCAAATACAGAACCATACGCAGGGTAGCTTGTAAAAGAAGCTGAATATCCCTTATAAGAGTCGTCAATGTTGTCATGAGCAGCACGAATGCATACGTAAACGCAAATGTCGCAACCATAAAGTATGGTAGCTGCAGCATATAGATACTAACCGGATAACCGGTCACTTGCATTAGAATTATTGTCAAAACTACGAGTATCAAATGCGGATAGAATTTAGAGAAGATCGTGATATTTGGAATCACGCTCATCGGGAAATTCATCTTGGATAACAATCGCAGTCTGGAATAGATTGATTTTGCGCCTTGAGTTGCAGCGGGCTGGAAAAACATCCAGATAATCAAACCGGAAACAAGCCAAGGGAAGAACTGCAAATCAGGTTCTCCAGGAGTTGGATTCGGAATCGTTCGTCCTTCACCACCGCTAATCAAGTAACCGAATACGAGCCAATAGATTGCGATTTGAATGACAGGGCTGATAATCTCCCACGCCAATCCTAGATAGTTTGCATTATTGTTATTCCTAAGTTCATAAAGCGATATGCGTCTAATGAGATTAAAATGCTTGAATTGTTCTTTTAGAACAGTAATTGCTGATTTCATAAAAAAGTCCTTCCTGCTAGGATGTTCTTTTGTTCAGACCTCTTAAATTATACTAGCAACAACAATAGAAAACAATTTTAATTTACACTGTCTTTACAATGGCGAAAGCTAATCTGACAAAAGGAACTGCCACCCAAAAGAGGGGTGGCAGTTTTGTTTGGGTTATGGTGTTGTAGTACTTCCTGTCGAGCCGACCGACGTGCTGTCGTTTGTTGTGGTACCTGTTGTATCTTCATAGGTTGAACCGCTAGTTGAATTGCTGGACGTACTGTCAGTGCTAGAGCTGCCTGTATCATAGCTTGAAGTCCCGCTTGATTCTGTACTGCTGTCTGTTGATCCGCTAGTTCCGGTACTGTTATCAGTGGTTCCAGTAGACCCAGTACTGCTGTCAGATGTACCAGTGCCTCCTGTTGTTCCAGTACTGCTGTCAGATGTACCAGTGCCTCCTGTTGCTCCAGTACTGCTGTCAGATGTACCAGTGCTTCCTGTTGCTCCAGTACTGCTGTCTGTGGTACCAGCTTCTCCAGTTCCGCTGCTAGTAGAACCAGTAGAGTCAGTAGTTCCAGAGCTATCATCGTAAACTCCGCTTCCATCCGTTTCCACGCTATCTGTGTCTACTTCCTCAGACAGGCCGAGATGTTTACGAAGCTGTGTCTGTACATCTGCCAGTGAAGCTGGGTCGACTTGATAGTACCAAATGCCGTCAGATAGCTTACCGCCGGTTCCGTCCAAATTCAATGTGTTAATCGTCAGGTCATTGCTTGTTCCGTAAGAGATGAAACTCTTGATCTGATCGAATGTAAGACTTGTACTTAGGTTGTCGCCTACATCCTGAATCAATGCATCATATTTGAATACTGATCCAGCTGATGATGCTTTGGTGATCATCGCCTTGATGATTTCCTGCTGGCGTTTCCCTCTTTCAATATCATTGTCGTAATGACGGGTACGGGCAAGCGCTAGTGCTTCTTCCCCATTAAGCTCCTGTAATCCTTCTTCCAGATGGATAGCATCTTTTTGATCCTTTGAGTTCTGTTCATATAGCTCATAAGGAACTTCCACCTCGATACCGCCTAGTGTATCGATGATGTCCATGAAGGCATTGAAGTTGATTTCTGCATAATAGTCGACTGGGACGTTGAGGAAATTCTCAACGGTTTCCACACTAGCCTGGGCACCGCCATAAGCGTGTGCGTGGGTGATTTTTGTCTGGCGATCGACTTCCGGTACATACACGTAAGAGTCACGCGGGATACTCAAAAGATCAACGCTATGCTCTTTCTTATTGAAAGTAGCAAGGATCATCGCATCGGAGCGGGAATTACCTTCATCGCGTGTGTCACTGTCGTCCACTCCCATGAATAGAATCGAAATATTATCCTCGACGGGGTCGACTGCTTCATCCCGTAATGCTGATTTATCCCGTGTATCTGCGACATGGGCATTGTCAATGGCACTGGCTGCGGAGGTCCATAAATGAGCAGCATACGCTGCTCCGCCTGCTCCAAGGATTAAAACGGGGATAAGGAGCAGCATCAAAATTCGTTTTTTATTTACTTTTTTCTTCACTATTCGCCTGGGAGGCTGGGATTGGTAAGGTGACCTTCTTCTCATGATTAAACTCCTTTATTTACTGATGTATCTGTATGTTTATTCATTAATTTTGCTGGTAAAGTCTACCTGTTAGCAGAACATGCTAACCTTAATTGTACTATGAAACAGCAGCAACGTAAAATTACTATTATATTACAAGCCTATCCCGCTCGTGACTGGGCTGAGGCTGTACCCTTGATCATTTTTCTAAACTTTTTCTACACTTTTTTGGGCCATGCTCCGATTATAGCTGTGAAAGAAGGGGAGAAACATGGCAGTCATAGCAACCCATAATAAAACACGTCTCAGCATCGTTTTATACGACGGTGTAGATCCTGACACAGGCAAAGACAAATACAAAACAAAATCTTTTAACAACATCAGACTCGATGCAACACCGGATGAGCTGCAGGCTTTCGCCAATGCATTGGTACCATTGCAGCAGCGCAATCTGTACGCAGTGGAGAAGAACGATCACTCCATCCTGCGTGAAACTTAATTCGACAAAAAAGGAGGAATAAAGCATGAAGAAGCTTGATCTGCAGTTTTTAAATGAAGCTGGCAAGACTGTAACCATCAGTTTGGAGCAGCCGGTGGAACCATTCGACGAGACAGCAATCAATCAGGCGATGGATGCGATTCTCGCACAGAATGTCATCGCATCGAGCGGCGGAGCGCTTGTCTCTAAAAAAGCAGCCCGTATCGTCGATCGTACTGTACAGGAAGTATTCTAACCTTAAAGGAGTGCAGCCGCTGCGTGCTGCACTCCTTTTTAATAAGAAAGGGGGCGTAGCTGATGGATCCATGGCTTGCGATCATAAAGGAATTCGGGTTTCCGGCAGCTGTCACATTTTATTTGATGCACCGGATCGAAAACAAGCTGAATACACTGATTGCTTCCATCCATAGTCTGCCTGAGAAGCTGAAATGAAGAAGAAGACCAGCTTCCTTAGGGATTACTGGTCTTCTTCTTTTCTTCTATTATAGGGATGCTGATTTGTATCGTGGTGCCTAATCCTTCTTCGCTGCAAAGTATCAGCCCGCAGCCGTTGAGCTTTTGCAGTCGGGAATGGGTATTGATCAAGCCGATGCTATCTCTGTGGCCAGCAGATATATTCAACCGCCGCTGTTTATCGGGAGTGATACCAATGCCGTCATCTTTAATTCGAATAAAGGCATTATCTCCTTTTCTAAATAGTTGTATCAGAACGGTGCCACCATCTTCTTTTGGCTGTAAGCCATGAAGAATTGCATTTTCAACCAAGGGCTGCAGCGTCAGGGGAGGAATACTGAATTTGACTTCAGATTCGATTTCCCAGTTAACTTGCAGCTTTTCACCAAATCGTTCCTTTTGGATATATAAATAAGATCGTACCAAATCCAATTCCTTTTCGATGGGGATACTGCTGGACAGGTTCTTTCCATTGAAGCTTGCCTGCAAGTAGCTGCCGAACTCCTGAAGCAGCCGCAGCATCCGGTCATTATCAATCGCACTTAATGCTCCGATTGTATTCAATGTATTAAATAGGAAATGCGGGTGAATCTGAGCCTGCAGCCAGGCAGCTTCCATGCTGAGTCGATCTTCGATGGAGCTTTTTAGCTCCAGCAGTGATTTGATACGTATTTTCATCTCGACCATATCCACTGGTTTGGTAACGTACTCATTGGCACCTGCTTGAAAACCTGCATATACATCCTCAGGCTGTGAGCGCGCAGTCAGCAATAAAACAGGTAATTCTGTAAGGTTGTAGCGGCTGCGCACTATTTTCGTTAATTGGAAACCTGATATCTCAGGCATCATCACATCAATAATCAACAAATCCCATCTGTCTGTATCCAATTGCCGGAAAAAATCATGCGGTGATGCAGTTGTTTTGATCTGGTAGCCTTCTGTTTTCAGTGCTTGTTTTAAGATCTTTAAGTTCACGGGATCATCATCTATTGCAAGTATGCGATAGCCGCTGTCTGCTTGAAGATGCGGTTCGGCAAACTGCTCTGAAGCGGCAGATTCGACGCGTGCCATTGCCTCTGCTTTGTATTCTTCCGGACAGTCCGCTTCGAGTGGCAAACTGAGAGTAAAAACCGAACCTTTTCCATGAACTGATTCTGCAGACAAAGAACCCCCATGCAGCTCGGCCAGCTGTCTGCTGATACTAAGCCCCAGACCGATACCTTCGCTTTCAGAAATGGAATTTTCTCCTTTTTCATACGGGCTGAAAATCCTTGCCTGCGTCTGGGCATCCATTCCGATTCCAGTATCCATTATCTTAACAAAGAGATTGGACTCATCCGCTGAAACTTCAATGGTTATGTTACCTTCCGATGTAAACTTTAAAGCATTATGCAGTATATTAGTCACGATTTGCGTGACGCGTTGTTCATCTGCATGTATGTAAGGAAGGCCTTGCGGCAGTCGCATATGGATCTTTACATCCTTCTCATCTGCCATAAAACGAAGCATATCGACTGTTCCGACCAGGATAGGTTCAATGGACATAGCAGAAGGTTGGAGTCGGATTTTATTGATCCTCATCTGATCGACATCAATCAAGTCATTTATAAGATAAGACATCTTCCGACTGAGTGTTTTCGCAAGTTCAAGCTGATATCTGCTGTGATCTGTCAGCTTATTTTCCTGTTTCAGTACGCTTTGGACCATATTCATCATTCCATGCAATGGTGTGCGCAGCTCGTGAGATGTATTTGCTAAGAATTGGTCCTTCCGTCTCTGCTCCGCTTCCAGCTGTTTAATGTATTGCTCGTTCTCAGTTTCTGTCTGGAAAAAGCGCAGGAACCAAAAGCTGCAGAAGCATACCAATGCAACTGTTATATCGAAAGGATAAAAGCCAGCCTTGATAGCAGCTCGCACCGTATCCCCGATAGGGAGAAAACTTACAATGATAGACCAGACAACATGAGAGATAACAGCAGCACCTGCAAAGAACAATGGCAAAGCTTTCTCGCCGCTGAGAAGAACAGTCCGGAATAAAATCAAGAATATGATGGAGAAAGCTACTACCAAAGAAATAGCGATGCCGATAACATACCGAACGAATTCAATCGGTGCTGCAAGGATATAAATCAAATAGGCAATAAAAAGGACATAAAGGATTTTAAATGGCCACCTGTAAGCTGCTTTTGTATAGGTGAAGATGACAAAAAGCAAAAAGAAAAAGCTTAAGCCAATATAACTGAAATAAACCATTCGAACATACCACTCGTGACTCAGCGGCATGACGTAGCCCAGTGTATTGTAATCGGAAGCTACAACAGCTATGCTCGCCAATAAAGCTGCAATGGAAAAAAAGAAAGTACCAGTTTTTTTTGGTTTCATTATGTAAAGTACAAATGCATATATTGCGTGGATAAATATAATGGCGCCAACGAAAAACTGGAGCAGGCCTGCTTGATATGTCTCCTTTTGAATTTGCTGGGACGAGCCGAATCTAACGTTAATCAATGATCGTGCCCGCTTATTACCGTGGAATTCATCAAAGGTGAGTTTGACTTTGAGTTGACCATTCTCATCTGCACGCAGATCTGTAATGGAAACCGGAGTGGGAGGTCCTTTTTCGAAGTCTGTTGTTTGGTAAACGAGCTGATCATTGGCATATACCGAGAAATTAGAATAAAGCGATCGGACGGAAAGGGCATATCGGCCAACTTGCTCACCGGTTTGTATCGTTATTTCATAAGTTCCTGCAGCTTTTGCTTCCATATATTTCGGAAGCGGTGTATAGAGGGGGTTATCAGCATTGATTAGCTGTTTCCACTCGCCATTCAATGCTATAGAGTGACTGTTTGAAAAATCAACTTGGCGTGCATCCAGCTGTCCATCGATTGCCTCAGGCTGAACTTCAGGTATCTGGGTGTGATACCAGATCACTCTTCCTAACGTCAAGACAATTGCAAAAGTTAAAATAATCATCATTTTAATGCTGCGTCTCATCATGTCCTCCTGCTAGTTAGGCCTGCATATGCCGCTTTCTCCACGATTCATACCAATCCATCAGTTCTGCCTCTGGAGCAATATCAAATTCTTCATCCAGCATCTGCTTTAAGCGTTCATAGTGACTGACAACTTCTCCGGTTTCCCCAAAGCTATCGTATAGATGCATGAGACGTATATAACTGTGTGCAATATACGGATAATCCGATTGCATACGCAAGTAAAGGGAAGTAGCATCTTCCAATATGTTCTGCTCCTCTAAGAATAAGCCGACCTGTGCTGCGGTTTTATACCAAATCTCTCTCAGCTGCCTTTGCTCTGATTCTGCCCAGGCGTAAGTCTCTGCAGAGAAATAATCCCCTTTGTATTGTCGCAGCAGCAGTCTCTGATAAGTGGTTAGAGAATGTTCAGTTAGTTCCGGTAAATGGGTTATTTGATTCCGCCATTCCATAACATCCACTTCAGCATCTCCCAGGTGTAGCTGATAGCACTGATTGGCGCTGCTCAATGACAGGCCTGGAAGCGATGCAGCCAAGGTCTTCCGGATAACATAGATCGTGGAATACAGCTGCGTAAAAGCCTTCTCTGGCTCCTTATCTTTCCAGAACTCTTCAATCAATACATCTTTGCGTATCGGCTTTCCTGCATGATGAAGCAGATAGCAAAATACCTCCTTCGCTTTTGATGTTCTCCATTGTACAGGCAATGTCTCACCATTCTGACGAAATTGTAATGTTGGCATACAGTTTATCTGTATAGGTGCATGAGATGTATTTTTCTGTCCGTCCGTATACAAGCGCTGGATCGTCTTCCGTAATCTGTCTTTCTGAATTGGCTTCACAATATAATCCAGTGCATTTAATTCAAATGCCTGAACGGCATATTCATGAAAGCCGGTTACAAATACAATTGGTAAATTTGGCTGTTCTTCTTGTATGACTGCCGCAAGTTCGACGCCATTTACAGAGCCGATCTTTATATCTAGAAAAAGAAGTTCAGGTTTCTTTTCTTTAATTTTTTCGGTTATTCCACGAGATGTTTGATAAGCACCGACAATCTTAAATTCTCCAATGCTATGTAATTGTGTTTCGAGAAATTGCAGCGCTAACGGCTCATCGTCTACGAGCATCACTTTCATACTATAGCCTCCTGCATAAAGTCATCTAGCTAGTATTATAACAATCAGTTGTGGGAAATCAGCCTTTATTTGGAAGAATTATTGCCTTTCGACAATATTTGCAGGTCTTTTATCACTCCTTTTTGGATAAAATGTACAGTTTTTGTTCAGAAGCCTTTGCTAATGTGAGGAAGTCTGAGCAGTACCCGATAAAAAATTGTAGAGGAGAACGAGAGAGTGATAAGAAAGATTCCTGTAATGATGCTTATTGCCATCCTGCTTATGCAAACTGTGTTGTCCGGTTCACTTGGAACCGCACAAGTTTTTGCAGAAGGAAATGATCCGGAAGCTTTTGAGGCGGTAATCGAAGTAACTGATGGAGAAGACAACACTATCAGTTCTGATAATCGTCTAGACAGAAACGCACAGCTGAAACTGAAAGTGAATTGGAACAAAAACCAGCACACATCAGATCATACATACAAGATTACACTACCAGACCAACTTGACTTTACATCAATTGAATCAACAACTCTGCTTAATGTAGAAGAAGCCGAAGTCGGAATTTATGAACTGAAAGATGGGGTATTATCTTTCCAATTTACGAATGAAGAACAAGAGCCTGCAAGCGGGGAGCTGGAGGTAACAGCACAGGTTGTTCAGACCCTTCAAGCCAGCGAGGAACAAGAGACGAACTTAACATTCTACGTTGAAAATAAAGAACAGATAATTCCGCTATTTTTGAATCCAGCAGCTGAGAAAGAACCGCTGCCGGAGGAAGAGCCTTCAGAGGAACCACAAGGAGATGAGCTTCCAGCTGAACCAGTGAAGGAAGAGGAGCAGCCTGTGGAAGAAGAAAAAGCAGCGGAAGAAGCTGCAGCTGGCAAGACAGAGGAAACAGATGAGCCTGTGAAAGAAGAGACTGAGGACACAGATCAAGAGCAGGCTGAAGAAAACGCTGAAGTAAAACAGGCAAACAATGAAATTGCAGCCCAAAATCGCCTTACAGGTGAAATAGAAGAGAATATCATCTCAAACATCGTATTAAAGGACAAAGACGGAAACATCATACATGCTGATGAAAACCCGGATAATCAGCCTGCTTTAGGGGATGAAGTTACCATTGATATGGATTGGGCCTTGCAAAATGGCCATTCATACGGAGCGGGATCGACTTTTACTTTCTCTTTGCCAGCCTACTTTAAGCTTTATAACGATGTAGATGGCCAGCTTCAATTTGGGAGTGAAAGTGTCGGAACTTATAAGATGAGCATGGATGGTACGGTTGTCATGACCTTCAATGACAATATTACTAAGCTATCCAATGTAAAAGGTACATTGCATTTCTGGACAGAGTTCCATGAAAGAACTGAAGGAAGTATCGAACAGGAAATCATTTTTACGATCAAAGAAGAAGATGTAGCGGTAATCCCAGTTAAATTCCAGCCGAAGCCTGGAAATGCAATTGATAAATCCGGGAAGACAGATCGCGGCTATAACGCAAAAGAAATTACTTGGACAGTTGATTTCAATAAACAGCTGAAGACTATCGAAGATGCTGTTCTGAAGGACCCGCTTCAAGCCAATCAACAGCTGCAGCCTGATTCTATCAAGGTGTATAAGCTGGATGTTCAGCTGGATGGCAGTGTGAAGCAAGGGGAAGAGGTAAGTCCTTCCGCCTATACGGTCCAAGAGGAACCTTTCCAGATCAATTTCGGTCAGCTTAAAGATGCTTACCGTGTGGAGTTCATGACAGATATTACGGATGCTGAAGGTACGAGATATGAGAATACAGCATTCCTAGCAGGTTCGAACACCGAAGAATTGTCTGCAAAGGCTTCTGTCAGTGTGAGCCGGGGTAAACCGCTTGCGAAACGCAGTATCGCTTATGATGCCGCAAAGCAAACAATCACATGGGAAATTCAATACAACTACAATGAAAAAAACATTCAGCAGCAAGACGCTGTATTGCAAGACTTATTCGATGCTAGCCACTTACTGATCCGTGACTCATTGAATGTCGAAAAAATCACGATTGGTGAAAATGGACAGGAAACAGGGGCCGAACCGTATACGAACTATCAAGTAGATGAACAGCCTGCTGCGGATGGAAAGCGCGGATTCCAGCTCCAATTTAAAGAAGATATCCAGAACGCTTACAAGATAACGTATCAGACAAAAGCTGATGGCCGGGTTATGGATGACGGCCGCATCAACAATAGTGTGGTAGTCGGAGAAAACACTAGTGAAACGGGTCAAGGAGTCAGTCAGCAAGTACTTTCCAAGGGCTACTCCAATGTTAACTATAAGGATAAAACGAATAACTGGACCATTGATTTCAATAAAGATTCCCATAAGATGACAGATGTTTTTATTACAGACACGTACCCGAACAAGGGACTGACGATGAAAGAGGATACGTTTAAGATAGTAGATCGTGCTACTAGTGAAACAGTATCCGAAAACGATTATGAACTTGTCGTATCAGCAGACGGATTTACGATCAAATTCAAAAACGAGATCAAGACACCGTATCGCATTACCTATACTACTGCATTTAATTACGACCAGCTTGGAGAACAAAAACAATTCCGAAACCATGTCCAGCTTGATTGGAAAGATGAATCAGGCAATGACCAGACCAAAGAAGCGGCAGCAGGATTCAATCCGGATAACTACACAGTAAACAACGGATTCAAGAACGGTTCTTATAATGCTGTTTCAAAAGAAATCACATGGAATGTCGGAGTCAACTATGACTTGAAGGACTTGGATAATATTGTTGTGACAGATTACATCCAAGGCAAGCAAAACTTAGTTGATGGCTCATTGAAGGTGTATGAAGTAGAGCTGACTGGCGGCAATAATGGTGTCAGAAAAGGTGCAGAGCTGCAAGAAGGCACAGATTATAATCTGGAAACTGTTAAGAATGATAAGAATGAACCTGGTTTTAAGGTGCACATTCTTAAAGATAACAGTAAAGCATATTGGATCGAATACAAAACCAGCCTTGCTGGGGAGCTGATTGTCAATCGTTACGATAACACCGCTACGCTGACGAGTGATGGCAAAGAACCGATCAATTTGAACGCGCAGGTTTCCGTTGCGAATGGCGGCAGCTATAACGTAAAGGATGGCACCCAAAACGGAAACGTAATCAATTGGAAGATTGACATCAATAAAGGGCAATCACATGTATCGAAAGCGAAAGTGACAGATGAACAGCAAGCCAACCAAATCCTTTTAGAAGACAGCTTCAAGCTATATGAAACGAATGTTGCGCAAAATGGCGGTCTTTCAAAAGGAGAGGAAGTGTCGAAAGAGGCTTATAAGCTCGATATCATGACAGCTGATGATGGCAGCCAGACGTTTGAGTTATCGTTCCTGGATGATATTGATCGTGCTTATATCCTGGAATACCAATCGTATATCAATGCCGCAAACGGTGAGTCGGTCAGCAACAAAGCAACCTTCTCCGGTGAAAATATCACAACGGAAACAGTCGAATCTGGCAAGACAATCATTGTCCACAAAAGCGGGGGCAGTGGTACTGGCTCGGGAGAATACGGCAGCTTGGAAGTGTCCAAAGTGGATGCAGAGACAGGCGAGGCATTAGCTGGTGCAACATTCACGTTGTACGACAGTGAAGGAAAGATCGCAATCCGTACAGTGACAACAGGCGAAGACGGAAAAGCGTTATTCAAGAATCTGCTGTATGACGATTATCTTCTGAAAGAAGATAAAGCGCCAGTTGGCTATGTGGTGGGCATCCAGGATACAAAAAAAGTTACTGTGGATGGCGACACAAAAACGATTATTCAAAACAAAGAAATCACACGAGATGTGAAACTGACGAAATATGATAGTGAAACGAGAGAGAAGCTTCAAGGAGCAGTTTTCGCATTGGAGCAGCAAGTGGATGGGGAATGGAAACAAATCCAGGAGAACTTGACAACAGATGAAGATGGAACGATTTCGGTAACAGATTTAGATGCTGGCAATTACCGTTTTATGGAGACAGAGGCACCGGATCTATACGAATTAAATAAAGATCCTGTTTACTTTGAAATCAAATCCGACCAGACAACTGTGACGACTGTCACAAAAGACAATGCAGTCAAAAAGGGCAGTGTGAAACTGCAGAAGGTCGATGAAGCAGGCAACCCATTGCAGGGTGCAGTCTTCACTTTGAAAGACGCCGCAGGCAAAGTCGTTAAAGATAATCTTACAAGCGATGAAAATGGTTTGGTGGAAGTAAAGGATTTGCGACCAGGCAAATATGCAATCGTGGAAACGAAAGCACCGGAATTCTACCAGCTGGACACAGCAGTGCATGAGTTTGAAATTAATCCAGCTAAACAGGCTGAAATTGATCTTGGTAAAATTCAAAATAAGCTAGTCACTGGCGCTATTCAACTGACAAAGGTAGATAGGGACCAGAAGGAGACATTGCTTGCAGGAGCTGTGTTTGAATTGCAAACAGCGGACGGCAAGACGCTGAAAGAAGGCCTGACAACAAATGAAGCTGGTGTACTCGTTGTCGATCAGCTTGCACCTGGTGACTATCAGTTGGTCGAAACAATAGCACCAAAGGATTATCAACTTGATCAGACACCAATAGCCTTCACAATCGAGAAAAGCAATGAAGCAACGGTTCAGGTAGAGCGTGAAATGAGCAACAAGCTTTTGCCAGGAGAAGTCATTTTGACAAAGGTAGATGATAGAGATAATTCCCTTCTAGCTGATGCAGAGTTTTCGCTTTATAAAGAAAATGGAGAGCTCATCCATGAAGGATTAAAGACTGATGCAGAAGGAAAGCTGACTGTTTCCGATTTGCAGCCAGGCAGCTATTATTTCCAAGAAACGAAAGCACCGGTGAATTATGAGTTGAATGGAGAAAGACTTCCATTTACGATCGAGCGCAGTCAAGCGGAAGCTGCCCAGGTCAGAGCGGAGAATACACTTACTCCAGGAGCAGTTTCTTTGGTCAAGGTAGATGAAGATGATCAGAATCTTCGTCTGGCAGGCGCAGAGTACAAACTGCAAGATGCGAGTGGCGAGATTGTGAAAGATAATCTTGTTACGAACGAAGAAGGAAGAATTGTTGTTGAAGATCTTGCTCCAGGAACTTATTATTTCGTGGAGACAAAAGCACCGGAACATTACCAGCTGGACGAAACACCAATTGAGGTGAAAGTGGCAAAGGGACAGCAAGAAGCTGCTGTTGTCACTGCTACGAATACGCTTATTCCAGGAAGTGTGGTACTGGAGAAGATGGATAGTGCCGATCACAGCATTACGCTGGAAGGTGCTTCCTTCAAGCTGGTGAACAGTAAGGGCGATGTTGTGGAAGAAAGATTGGTAACGGATAAAGACGGACGTATCACAGTCGACAACTTGAAGCCAGGCGAGTACCAGTTCATTGAAATCGATGCACCAAAAGATTATGAGCTGGATGCAGAACCAATAAAATTCACTGTTGAAAAGAGCCAGAAAGAAGCGCTCGTGATTCAACAGACGAACACGCTGAAGCCAGGCGAGGTCGAACTGACGAAGGTCAATAAACACAATACAGGCGAAACATTAGCTGGTGCAGAATATGCTCTGAAGGATGCATCAGGCAATGTTGTGAAAGAAAATCTAGTGACTGATGAAAACGGCAAAATTGCTGTATCTGGTCTAGCGCCAGGAAAATATCAATTTGTAGAAGTGAAAGCGCCAGAGCACTTTGTTTTGGATGCAACGCCAATCACATTCGAAATTGCGCGCAGCCAAGAGAAAGCAGTATCTGTATCAGCTGTCAACGAGTTGAAAAGAGGCGCTGTTGAGATCACTAAAGTCGGCGAAGACAATTTGGAAAAAGGTCTGGAAGGCGCAGAATACGAGCTTCGGACAAAAGCTGGAGACGTCGTTGCAACAGGCAAAACGGATGAGACAGGAAAAATTCAATTCGAAGATCTGCTTCCTGGCGATTATGAGATTGTCGAAACAAAAGCGCCATTTGGTTATGAGTTGAATGCGGATCCAATCCCTGTAACAGTAGATCGCAGCCAAGAACAGCTGCTTGCAGTGCAGCAAGTGGACGAATTGACAACAGGTTCTGTTTTATTGAAGAAAGTCGACAGCAAAGAGAATACGATAGGCCTTACCGGAGCGGTATTCGAATTGCAGGATGAAACAGGCAAGACGATTAAAGAAGGACTAACAACCAATGAAAATGGCGAACTATCCATCACAGATTTAAAACCGGGTGATTATCAGCTGATCGAAACCCAAGCACCGACAGATTATAAGTTGGACGGTACACCAATCATTTTCACAATCGAAAAAGGACAGCAAGTCATCCCGACTGTGGAGGTGGAAAATACACTGACACCTGGTGCTGTATCTTTGATCAAATTGGATAAAGATAATGAAAATGTGCCACTCTCTGGAGCAGAATACAAGCTAGTTGATGATACTGGGGCAACTGTCCAGGAAAACTTGGTCACTGATCAAAATGGACGTATCATTGTTACAGATCTTGCACCAGGTAAGTATCAATTCATTGAAACGAAAGCACCGGAAAATTACGTGCTGGATGCAACACCAATTGATGTGGAAGTTACACGGAGTCAGAAGGAAGCTGCTGTAGTATACGCAGAAAACGAGCTGATTCCTGGAAGTGTTGTGTTAGAAAAGAAAGACAGCGTGGATGAATCTATTACACTGGCCGACGCAGAATTCAAGCTGGTGGACAACAAAGGCAGCGTTGTGGCAGAGAAACTGAAGACAGATGAAAACGGCAGAATAGTAGTGGAAAATCTCAAACCTGGTGCATACCAGTTCGTTGAAACCAAAGCACCAGCAGATTATGTGCTAGATGACAAACCGATAGACTTCGAGATTGCGAAGAGTCAGAAAGAGCCATTACTCATTACAGCAAAGAATACACTCATCCCTGGCGGAGTGGAATTGACGAAAGTCAACGTGCATGACAATAGCGAAAAACTTGGGGGAGCTGTATTTGACCTGCAAGATCAGGATGGCAATGTCATCGAAAAGAATTTGACGACAGATGAAGCTGGTAAGATAACAATCGACGGTCTGGCACCGGGAAGCTATCAATTTGTTGAGACAGAAGCACCGACTGACTTCCTGACAGATAGCACGCCAATTCCGTTCACAATTGAAAGAAGTCAGACAGAAAAAGTAACAGTTACAGCAGAGAATGATCTGAAAAAAGGATCATTGGAAATTTATAAAGTTGACAGTGAGGATGAAACAGTTGGGTTAGAGGGAGCTTCATTCGACCTGTTGACAGCTGCTGGAGAAAAAATAGCTTCCGGTAAGACGGATAAAGAAGGAAAGCTGCAATTTAGTGATCTAGTTCCTGGTGATTATATTATCAAGGAAACAGAAGCGCCATTCGGCTATGACTTGGATCCGACACCGAAACAGGTCACAATTGAACGCAGCCAGCAAGAAACTGCCGTGATTCAGCTGGACAATCAACTTTCAACAGGAGCAGTTCACCTGGAGAAAGTGGACAGCAAGGATAACAACATCAGATTAGCGGGAGCTGTATTCCGTTTGCTGGATAGCAATGGAGAAACACTGCAGGAAGGTCTGACAACGAATATCGATGGGCTTCTGACAATAACAAATCTGAAGCCGGGAGATTACCAGCTAATCGAAACCAGTGCTCCAGAAAATTATGTGCTGGATGAAACACCGATAAACTTCACAATTGAAAAAGGGCAGCAAACACCACTGGCAGTAGCAGCGGAAAATACGCTTCAGCCAGGCATTGTGTCGCTTGTTAAAGTAGATAAGGACAATCCGGAAACTCATCTTGCTGATGCGGAATTCCGTTTGTTGGATGAAAAGGGTAATGTAGTGAAAGACCATTTGCACACCGACAGCGAAGGACGCATCATAGTCGAAGATCTTGCACCAGGTTCTTACACATTCGTTGAAACGAAGGCACCTGTCGGGTATGAGCTGGATACTACACCTATCGAAGTGACTGTAGAAAAAGGTCAAAAAGAAGCTGCAGTTGTCACAGCAGTAAACGAATTGACGCCAGGAACAGCTGTATTGGAGAAAGTCGATGCAGATGATAGTACTGAGAAACTAAAAGGCGCTGTTTTCAAACTAGTAAATGACAAAGGCGAAACAATTCAAGAAGACCTAGTTACTGACGAAGCTGGTCAAATAACGATTAACGATCTGAAGCCAGGAAACTATCAATTCGTTGAAACAAAGGCTCCGGCTGGATATCAGCTAGATGATAAGTCTATTGCATTTACAGTTGAAAAAGCGCAAGTGGAAGCAGTAGTTGTTACGGTGACAAATACACGCGAACAAACACCAGAGAATCCTGAGGAACCAGAAGAGCCTAACACGCCGGAGCAGCCAGCAAATGGTGATACACCAAATGGATCCGATAAAGATCCTGCTCCAGGAAACACTACTGTTCCTGCAGCAGGTGACGGAAAAGGTGCAAAACCAACTGCTAATAACCAAAATGGACTGCCAGCAAGTTTGCCGCAGACTGGCGAGCAGCTCCTATCATTGATACTGATGGCTGGTATCATATCGTTCGGTGTTGGAGGGTTGTTCATTTGGAACGCATTCCGAACACAGACAGTAAGAAAGAGGCAGTAGGATGAAAAAAGGGAAACTGATAGCAGGGGTTGTGTTTCTTTTGCTAGGAGTGGCGCTAGTTGCCACTCCCCTCTCTATAGAAAAAATGCATGCGAAAGAAGTAAGTGAATTAGAAAAAGCATTCGCCAGTATTGAGGCAGGAGACGTACCGCAAGCAGGGGGAGAGCAAGGTCAAAAGTGGTCGGAGGATGAATTAGCGAATATGATGAAGCTCGAAATTCCATCAATCGAATTAGAGCAATATGTGCTTAATGAGACAACTGATGAGAATTTAGCTGCAGCGCTGACGCAAATTAAGACGGATCAGAATCCTGCTAAGGACAATTTCTCGATAGCTGGCCATCGTGGATACCGCGGCGATCGTTTCTTCAGACAGTTGCCTGAGGTGAAGGCAGGAGCAGAAATTAAACTTCAGGATAAGGATGCGACCTATATCTACGAAGTAGACAGTGTAAAGATTGTTGAGCCTAACAATATCGCGATACTGGAAAATACAGATGAACCAGAGATTACGTTAGTTACATGTACGCTCTCAGGAAAACAGCGAGTTGCTGTAACTGGTAAATTAATAGATGTACAAAAGAGCTGATGATGTGCTTCACTTTGGAAGATCTCGCTACCAGTGGATTTACAACAACTTCATAGGAATATTGGTAAACATCTAAAGAAGAGCAGATACAAACCGATAATGATATAAGAAAACCCTGCTGTTGCTGAAGAAAGGATGGACCAATGATCCTGAAAGAAAACGACTTTTTTGTTGGTTTGTGGAATGCCATTCTGGTATCTGGATTGTTCTATGCTTGTCTATTGTCCATGTATTTTCTGTTTACTAGATAATGTGCAGGCGATGATTTACCATCAAACGATAGTATCTTTAAAGCGTTGGGGACGTTGAGGGATACGGTGAATGAAACTTGAAGGCTGCCATGAAATGGCAGTCTTCTTTTTTGTCCTGCAACATTACAAGAACTTCATACACTTTTAACAGGAACTTCACGCCACTAAGCTATCATGACTATCATACATATTCTAATGATAGAGTTGGGGTGGCGAAGGTGAAGAGTTGGAAGAAGTGGACGGCTATGTCGCTGGCGGCGGCTAGTTTAGCATTGCCTGCTGTCGGGCATGCAGAAGAGCTGAAGGTATACAACAGAGGTCAAGCGCAAGCACTTCAAGTAGAACAGATTGGCCGCTATAACAGCGGCAGCGGTATTGGTGAAGGCGGTACAGAGATTGTAGCGTACGATGCTAATTCAAAACGTGCCTTTTCAGTGAATGGTGCTGCGAGAGCTCTGGATATTCTCGATTTGAATGGATTGAAGGATGGGAATGGAGAGATTCCGCTTCTGAAACGGGTGTCTCTGGAATCGTTTGGGGTAAGTGCTTCCGATGTGACTAGCGTAGCTATCCACCCGGAAGGTGATTATATTGCGGTGTCGGTACCTAGTGAGGTCAAGACCGATCCAGGTCATGTCGTCTTGCTAGATACAGACGGGAACAAGCTTGCTAGTGTCGAGGTCGGAGCTTTGCCGGATATGGTTACTTTCACCCACGACGGCACAAAGGTGCTTGTTGCCAATGAGGGGGAGCCTTCCGATGATTACACAGTCAATCCAGAGGGCTCGGTTAGCATTATTAATGTAGGAAGTGGGTTGGACAACCTTACAGCGGAATCAGCCAATTTTACGGATGACATCGTCGATTCGGATGTCCGTAAAGTGAATCCAGATCCGGAAAACGCAACGTATGCTGAAAACCTGGAGCCGGAATACATAACTGTAGACAAGGACAACCGTTATGCTTATGTCGCTATTCAGGAGAGCAATGCCATCGCAAAGCTTGACTTGCAGTCGAACAGCTTCACAACGGTGAAGAGTTTAGGATACAAGGATTTCTCCAAAGAGGGCGTGGAACTTGATCCATCCAATAAAGATGAGGGTATCCAAATCGGCAATTGGCCGGTGCTCAGTATGTATATGCCGGATGGGATGACAGCTTTCCAATCAGGTGGCAAGACGTATCTCATTACTGCCAATGAAGGTGATGCCCAGGACTGGGAAGGCTTTTCAGAGGAAGTGCGGGTAGGGGATCTGGCAGCAGAGGATGCTTATGCATTGAATGCGGATTTATATCAAGGATACACACAGGAGCAGCTTGATCAGCTTGTGCAGGATGGGCTGTTTGAAGATGAAAAGCTTGGCCGTTTGAACACAAGTATTGTGGCACCGAAAAATGCAGAGGGTAAATATGAAGCAGTTTACGGATTCGGCGGGCGCAGCTTCTCGATCTGGGATGCAGATTCACTGCAGCAAGTATACGATAGCGGTGCTGATTTTGAGAAAATAACAGCTGAAGCAAATCCAGAGTATTTCAATACGACCAACGACGAAGACAAGCTGGATAACCGCAGTGACGACAAAGGACCGGAACCAGAAACAGTCATTACTGGAGACATAGATGGCAAAACATATGCATTCATCGGTCTGGAGCGGACAGGCGGTATCATGGCTTATGACGTGACAAATCCAGCCAGCCCGGCGTTCTCAACGTATTTCTCCAGCCGGAACTTCCAAGGAGATGAAGCAGCTGTGGATAGTGCAAGCGGCGATGTGGCACCGGAAGGGCTGACATACATACCGGCAGAAGAAAGTCCGACTGGCCAGACACTGCTATTAGCGGCACATGAAGTGTCAGGAACAATTGCTGCCTACGCACTTGGGGAGAAGCCTGAAACACAGCCAGAACCTGTGCCGGAAGAAGAGCCTGAACAGCCTGTAACAGAACCGAATGAGCCGGAGAAGGAAGAACCAGCGGAAGAGACAACTGCACCGGTAAATGAGGAACCAAAGCAGGAGACAGAAAAAGTAGAAGAAGAAACTGAAACGGTAACGGAAACTACAACGACAGATCCAGCAACTGATGAGAAGGATAGTGGACAGACAGCTGCTTCTGCAAAATCAGATACGGATGATGCAGAAGGACAGCCATTGCCGAATACAAGTACGAATGTATTCAATTGGCTGCTGGGCGGGGTTGCCCTAGTGGCAGCAGGTGTCATATTCTTTGGCATCAATAAGCTTCGAAAGCGTGCATAGCCGTGACAGCCACCAACAAGGTGGCTGTTTTTTTGATTGCTTCCTATAGAGTTTTGAAAATGTTAGCAGTATAATGAGCCTGTATACGCTTACAAAAGGAGGGAGCACATGGCTGTATTATCATTAATTTTCCTGGAAGTAATTGCGCCTTTATTAATTTTGCTGGCTGTTGGTGTTATCCTGCAGCGAAAATTTTCATTACAGCTTGGGACCTTGTCCAAGCTGCTGACGTATTGCTTCCTTCCTGTGAATGGTTTTATCAATATGTATCAAAGCAGTATGCCGCTTTCGGTGTTCGGTCAAATCATTTTATTCCTGCTGCTGTTCACAGTGTTTTCCGTCGGTTTTACAGAGATTACGAGCAGGCTGTTCAAGCTTGAAAGAGGAGTGGCTGCCACCTATAAGAACAGCGTGGTGCTCATGAACTCGGGGAACTACGGTATTCCAGTCAGTCAGCTTGTTTTTCAGTCAAATCCGCTAGGGGTATCCATTCAGCTGATTGTCATGGTGTACCAGAATCTGCTCACCTTTACATATGGGCTTTACAATATGGTGAGTGTCAAAAGCCAAGGAAATGCTATATTGAAGGAGCTTGTTCGGCTACCGATGATTTATGCTATCATTCTAGGGATTCTTTGCGCATCATTCCATGTGGACATTCCGACTTTTATATGGAATCCTATCACTTCAATCGCTGATGCTTTCCTAGCTGTTGCCTTAATCACGCTTGGAGCCCAGGTAGCACAGATTCAGCTGAAGCGTCCGCATGTTGTGCTTTATATGAGTACGATAGCTCGCCTGTTGATCGGACCTGCTGCAGCCTTGGGTATCATTTTCCTGCTTGGTCTGGACGGAACTGTCGCACAGTCACTGTTCATTGCCAGCTCATTCCCGACTTCCCGGAACAGTTCGATATTCGCACTGGAGTATAATAACAATCCGGATTTAGCGGCGCAGACTGTCCTGGTGACGACAATTTTGAGCAGCATTACTGTTACCATCGTAGTGTATTTGGCCGGCATCCTATTTGGATAGAGCATATATTTTAATAGAAGCAGCTAAAAGTTATAGAGTGCAGGATGCAATAGGTTTATTAAAATTGGAAATTCGGCAAGGTTATTTAGTATAACTCATTATATGTATAAGTGTTATACAGTATATAGGGTGACTTGCGTTTATAATGATGTAAACATAGGGTATTCTACCCGATTTTAAGTAAGAAAAGCTTTCGCAGAGCCATTTCAACTTCTCTGCCTACTTTTCTTACTTAAAAAAGTAACAAAACTGTTGAAAATATATTTGGAAGCGCATACAATAGTTGTAATATATTATTCAACGCTGCTTAGGATTTGGGGGAATTGTTTCAGGAGACGATGAGGGGGATTTAGCATGTTAGCAATAATGGGATTCTTGATGGTCTTTCTATTCATGTATTTGATTATGACGAAAAAGCTATCTGCGCTCATTGCGCTGATGATCATCCCGGCTATATTTGCAGTTCTGACCGGGCATGCAGGTGACTTAGGGGAAATGTCACTGCAAGGTATCACAGATTTAGCACCAACTGGAATCATGCTATTATTCGCGATTCTATATTTCGGGATCATGATTGATGCAGGTTTATTCGATCCAGTCGTCGGCCGTATTTTGAAAGCGGTTAAAGGAGATCCGACGAAGATCGTTATGGGTACGGCTGCTCTTGCACTTGTCGTGTCCTTGGATGGAGATGGAACGACAAGCTATATGATTACTGTATCTGCGTTCTTCCCGCTGTACCAGCGCCTGAAAATGAATCCGCTTATATTGCCTGCCATCGCCGTCATGTGTGTAAGTTTGACGAACATGGTGCCGTGGGGCGGACCGACAGCGCGTGCTGCTGCAGCCCTTAATGTTGATGTAGGCGATGTATTCGTTCCGCTAATCCCTACTATGATCGGCGGAGCAATCTGGATTTTCTTCACTGCCTTCATCATGGGACGCAGGGAAAAGAAACGTCTTGGTGTTGTTACATTCGATGATGCAGAGCAGCGCATCCTGCAGCAGCAGGCTGCCACAGTCGATGCATCACTGAAACGTCCGAAGCTATTGTGGGTCAACTTTGCATTGACTGCACTTTTGATGTTCGGTTTGATCAAGGGTATCATGCCGCTGCCGGTATTGTTCATGCTTGCATTTGCCGCTGCTATCACAATCAACTATCCGAACCTGAAGCAGCAAAAAGAGCGTATTGCTGATCACGCTGGAAACGTACTTGCCGTCGTATCGCTTGTATTCGCAGCTGGTATTTTCACTGGTATCCTATCAGGAACTGAAATGGTAGATGCTATGGCATCCAGCCTTATTTCCATCATTCCTGATTCATGGGGGCCTGCTTTCAGTATCATCGTTGCAGTCACAAGTATTCCATTCACATTCTTCATGTCCAATGATGCCTATTACTTTGGTGTTGTTCCGATCCTGGCAGAAGCAGCAGCTAACTATGGCTTCTCTGCAGCGGAAATTGCACGTGCATCCTTGCTTGGACAGCCTGTCCATTTACTCAGCCCGCTCGTTCCGGCTACATACTTGCTCGTCGGAATGTCGAAGGTAGACTTCGGAGAATTCCAGCGATTCACCATTCTCTGGGCAACCGGAACAGCATTTGCTGTAATTGCGGTAGCGATTGTTACGGGTATTATCTTCTAGGAATATAAAAATACCGTCCGGAATGGACGGTATTTTAGTGTGAAGTTTTAATGTGGTTTCTTCACTTTGATTTAAAATGAGCAACAGCACTAAAAAACCGTCTGCCATTCTCATCTACGTGCATGTTATGCGCTACATGGTGAAGCTCAAGCAGAATTGCTTTGTTGTGCTGAATCTGTTCATTGATTTTCTTTTCTAATGTAGACAAGTCATGTGCTTCGAAAAATTCGACCTTGTCTTTCAGCATTTCTAAATCTAGCATTGCTTTTCGTTCCTTTCTATTACAGCTTTCTTCCCATTATATTATGCGTGGGACAATTCGGGAAACTGGAAATCTGCGGGCAGCAGCTCCGGTTTGTTTACAAAGAGTGTATCTCGTTCCGTGTGCGTGTGAGAGAGAGGCTCCAAGTCCGGAAAAGTCGGTGTGAAATGAAAGATGACCTCGGTTATCCCTGGCTGGGAGACGTAATCTGCAATCTGCCGCCAGACAAGCCGTGTTTGACTGATCACTTCATACAGATGCATTTTCTGCCCAATCTTTTTATAAAGCAGCAGGGCTGCAGGCTCCAATAGCTCAATAATCTCTATTTCTGGATCATATAATGTGTGGAAGCCAAGAATGTGCTGAGCGTCTGACACATCGAGAATGGTGGATTGCGGATGGCGTTTGCCATAGCGATCAAGCAGCACAACCATGTCCTGTGGGTTGACAGCTGGCTTCAGCTTCCGATAATCCGGCACCGGGCGCGGCTCAGAAGATACCGGAATGGAAAATAATTTTTCCTGCACAGCAGTGAAACCGAGTTTTTCGTAGAAGTTTTCCACTCCTGGACGGGAAAACAGATAGATGAGATCACTGTCCGTTTCGTATTGCTGCATAACACGCTGCAGCAGCTGGGTAGCCAGTCCTTGGTTCTGGTAGCCTGGGTCAGTCATGACGGTTCCGATCTGAACCGCCTTAGTCTTCTGCTGGTTGATATGTACTGTGAGCGCGCTTACAGAAACATTCGCCACAATTTGTTTGTCATCAGCGAAGGCATGGGTATGATAGCGTTCGTTCCACAAGCCGCTTTTATATAATAATTCAAAATCAAAGCCGAAAGTTTTTCTGGCTAGTTTATTAAAACTTTTACGTAAATCGCGTTCATGCGCAAATGCAGTTACTGCTTGCAGAGCAGTCATCATGCATCCCCCATTTCTGACAGACTAATCTAGTTTTTAAGATTATTAGATACAATTCAGTATTACTATTTTATAACAATTCCCGCATTTGTACAGTCCGGGGTAACTATTGACGGAGAAGGAGAAAAATCCCATAGTAGAATAAGAGAGACAAATGAGGTGATAGTGATGCGATATGGAGCAATTGAAGCTGGCGGTACAAAATTCGTTTGTGCTGTTGGTGATGAACATGGAAATGTAGAAGAAAGAGCATCTTTCCCGACAACGAAGCCGGAAGAAACACTGCAGCTGGTGTTTGACTTCTTCCATGACAAACAGATCGAAGCACTAGGAGTCGGAGCCTTCGGGCCAGTTGATGTAAAAGAAGACAGTCCGACTTACGGCACCATCGGCAACACACCAAAGCTGCAGTGGAAGGACTATCCGCTGCTGTCGGAGCTTAAAAACAGGCTCGGTGTACCGGTAAAGATGGATACCGATGTGAACGCAGCTGCTTTAGGGGAGTATATGCACGGAGCAGCAAAACATGCAGGCAGCTGTCTGTATATTACGGTTGGAACAGGTATTGGTGCAGGAGCCATTGTGAATGGCGAAACCTTAAGAGGCTTCTCCCATCCGGAAATGGGTCATCTGCTTGTCCGTCGGAGTACGCATGATGCGTATCCTGGGAAATGCCCGTACCATAAGGACTGCTTGGAGGGGCTGGCAGCCGGACCAGCCATTGAAGCACGCTGGGGGGAGAAGGCACAAAAGCTGTACCATCAAGAAGCGGTATGGCAGCTGGAGGCCTATTATTTGGCTCAGGCAATCATGAGCTATACCTTGGTGCTCAGCCCGGAGAAAATCGTCATGGGCGGCGGCGTCATGAAGAAGGAGGGCCTTCATGAGATGGTTCAGCAGGAGCTGGAAGCACTTATGCAGCGCTACGTCCCGCTGCCGGAAAATTATCTCGTTCCGCCAGGTCTAGAGGATAATGCAGGTATTGTCGGAGCACTCATGCTTGCCAAGACCGCAGAATAAAATAGAAGGGGAGATTTCCAATGAAATACTTTGCTGCATTCCTTAAAATGGAGAAACCGGAATTGAACCAGCAATACCGCCAGGCACATTTGGATTTCCTGGCTGACTTGGACGAAAAGGGATTTATCTTTGCAAGAGGAGCACTCGCTGATGGAACAGGCGGACTGGTTATCTATCAGGCAGAAGACGAGGCAGAAGCAAGAACGCTTGCTGAGCAGGATCCATACTTGGTTAATGGCGTTCGCAGTCTGCATCTTCACGAATGGAATAAGGTGTAAAATTTACCATTTATTTGACCGCAAGCATGCTATAATTTGAGTGATAATAATAAGAGAGAATCGAGGAAAAATCTATGAAAGTACTAGTTACAGGCGGTGCAGGTTATATTGGTTCCCATGCAGTAGCCATGCTTTTGGAGAAAGGGCATGAGGCAGTCATTATTGATAACATAATTACAGGTCATGCCGCAGCTGCCGACAAGAATGCCATTTTTTATGAAGGTGATCTTCGTGATGCAGCATTCCTGGATGATGTATTCACAAAGGAAAAAGTCGATGCGGTTGTCCACTTTGCTGCTAGCTCCCTTGTTGGAGAATCAGTAGAAGATCCCTTGAAGTACTTTGGTAACAATGTGTACGGTATGCAGGTGCTGCTTGAGACAATGCGTAAGCATGAAGTAAAGAAAATTGTCTTCTCTTCTACAGCTGCGACATACGGCGATACAAACGTTGTGCCACTTACAGAGGATCTAGATACAAATCCAGAAAGTCCTTACGGTGAATCCAAGCTGATGATGGAAAAAATGATGAAGTGGTGTGACCAGGCATACGGTATTAAATATGTCTCACTACGCTACTTTAATGTCGCTGGCGCTCATCCGAGTGGACAGATTGGTGAAGATCATGATCCGGAAAGCCATCTGATTCCAATCATTCTCCAGACAGCACTTGGACAGCGTGAGCATATCAGCATCTTCGGTGATGACTATCCAACAGAAGATGGAACATGTATCCGCGACTATATCCATGTTGTTGACTTGATCGATGCCCATTTGCTGGCGTTAGATTACTTGGATAAAGGTGGGGAAAGCGATATCTTTAACCTCGGCTCCAGCCAAGGCTTCTCTGTTAAAGAGTTGATTGACGTTGCACGAGAAGTAACAGGCAAGGAAATCCCGGCCAAAGTCGGTCCGCGCCGTGCTGGTGACCCAGCTGTCTTGATCGCAAGCTCTGCGAAGGCGAAGGAAATACTTGGATGGAATCCGTCACGTACAGATATGAAAGACATCATCGGTGATGCGTGGAGATGGCATCAGAATCGTCCGAATGGCTATGATGCATAATTTCCTCCCCTCCTAAATAGGAGGGGTTTTTTCTTTGGCGTAAACGAATACTTCCTTGTTATGGCGCTCGATCGTTTTCCAAATATGCATACCTAGCTTCTCAGCAACTCTGCAGGAGGCAATATTCCCGGGATAAATCAAGGCAATTATTCTATTTTCGTTCAATTGATCGAATGCCATCTCCTGGAATGCAGCAGCAGCTTCAGTGGCAAAACCCTTTCCCCAATATGCTGGAGCAATCCAATAGCCAACTTCAACCTCCGTTACATCATCTATCTCCTGCGGAACCAGCCCAGCGTGGCCAATTGGTTCCCCGCTAGCTTTCTCAACCAAAAGCTGCAGCCCTAATGGCTGCTTTTCTTTCATATGAGACAAATTCCAATTGAAAAATAAACGGGCGCCTTCCTTTGTTCTTGGTTTTCCGTTTCCGATATAACGGACCACGCGTGGGTCGCTGACCAAGCTCTCCAAAAAAGGAAGATCCTCAGTTGTATACGGACGAATAAGCAGTCGTTCTGTTTCGAACATCGTATTCCCTCCTTTTTTCAATAGGATGCTTAGATGATAGCAATTCAGGTAATAAGTAAATCATATAATGGTATTATTACTATAGCAGGTAATACATACGTAAAGGAGTGGAGAAAGTGGCAGAAGCGAAATTATTCTTAGACGCGAAACAGAGCTTAGCCGAAGGTCCTTTTTGGCGGGAAGAAACGGAAGAGTTATATTGGGTGGATATAAATGGTCAAGCAATTCATGTATATGATACGAAATCGGAAGAACATCGGGAGATTCCAGTCGACCAGAAAATCGGAGCGGTCATACTGAAAAAGGATGGCGGACTTATTATGGCGATGGAAGAAGGCATTTATGAAACGGATAGCGAGCTCAAAGCGAAGGTGCTGCTTCACAGCCCGGAAACTGACAGACCTTCCAACCGTTTCAATGATGGAAAGGCGGATCCTTACGGGAGGCTTTGGGCAGGTACGATGCCGAAAAAGGGTAGCGGCCATAAAGGAGCCTTTTATCGTATGGAAGTTGATCAAACGCTGACACGCATCATTGATGGTATTGGGAACTCCAATGGTCTTGCGTGGAGTCCGGACCATAAGTTTTTCTACTATATTGATACACCGACAGGCGAGGTGCAATGCTTTGATTACGACGGTGAGAAGGGCGAAATCAGCAACCCTCGTACAGTGGTTTCGTTCAAGGATGGTAAACCAGACGGTATGACGATCGATGAAGAAGGCAATCTGTGGGTCGCACATTATGGCGGATCCAAGGTGTCTCGATGGAACCCTGAAACAGGTGAGCGGCTTGAGGATGTACATTTGCCAGTCAGTCAAGTGACAAGCTGTGCGTTCGGTGGTCCGGAACGGAAGACATTGTACATCACGACAGCAAGACAGGGTCTGACGGAAGAAGACTTGAAGAAGGAGCCACTTGCTGGTGGTATCTTTGTATATGAGACAGATGTAGTGGGAGCACCAAGTTATAGATATGGAAAATAAGAAAAACCGGCGGATGCCGGTTTTTCTGTTTTAAGTATTAGAAGTCCGTCAAAACAGGTGCGTTAGGCAGGTGTCCTTTTTCAGCAGTATCATTGAATGAAATGCCTGCAATGCTGCTTAGGATTGTTACAAGTACTAGTAATCCTACGATTCTTTTCTTTGTCATCATCATCACCTCCTTGAATGGAACATAATAATATTATTTTGATTACCTAAAGCCAACCGATAGAAATGATTCGCTTTTTCAAAATTTCTCTCATTACTAAAATAGCTAGCTAGCTCATCAGCGTATTTTTGCGTCTCGTAAATGCGATGAGCACTTGAGAAGTAATCTACAGCTTTTGATAGTGTATCTATATACTTATCTGGTTCAATATATTTAGCGTGTAAGATCTGAAATTTCCAATAGTAATCTTCATCTGGTTCCTGTTCCAAGCGTCTTGTACCCATTTTAAGGTAGGTAACCCCATTTTCATATTCCTTTTCCCGAAATGATATCTCGCATAAAAGAAAAACAGTAGATAAGTAATTTTCGAAGTCCTCATGCTGGATGACCTTTGTTAAATAACGTTTGGCTGCCTCATTGAGTCCTTTTCGATCATAAAGAATCCCTAAGTTATGATAGACACTAACTTGCACCATAACATCATGTTTCGTATTAGTATCCTGTAAAGCAGAGTGAAGATATTCTTCGGCTAAATCGAATTCACACATATCGATATAGTTTAAAGCAATCAAGATTTTAGCTCTTGTCAGCTTTTTCTCATACGCAGGATACAACTGATAAATATAAATCGCCTTCTCCGCATATATAGCCGACCGATTCGTATAGTCCAAGTAATAAAGCGCCGATGCAAACAGATCAAAGAATTCCGCTTTTTCGATTTCATCCTGGATATAGCCGAGGTAGGGTTCGACTTCCCCGTATTCCTCAATGGCATTGTAATAATCCTTGGTCGAATACAGATACATGCCTTTGAACAGATGCAGATAGTAGAGGTGCTCTTCCTTGAGATAAGGGGAGAAGCCTTCTACTTGGCTGATGAGCTTTTCTGCTTCGGAATAATTCTTGCATAGGATATGGTGGCGGCTATGGATCAGAAGTGCTAGCTTGACGACGTCGTCATTCGCTTCACCTTTAGCGAGCTGTTCGGATACTTCCGTTTTAAGCTTTTCCGCTGCTTGGACTTTCTTCAATTTGATATTCATATACCACAAATTGAGCAGTTCCCTTAGCTCTTCTGAGTTGAATGTGACGTCAGAACGCATCAGTTACACTCCCTAGTCTGTAAGATTTTGCCTGTATCAAGCATAGCATGTTTCCTAGTAGATTTTAATTGGGAAAGTAGGTTGAATTTTGAGACATTAATTTGAGATTGGAAGCATTGATTGGGGAAACTAGGAAAGTTGTACAAAAAAACACCTCCGAGATGGAGGTGTTAACCAGCAGCTTTCTCTTGTCTGCGCTGAATGAATCGCAGTCGAAGGAAAAAGCCAATAGCGGCACAGGTCAGACCGAGTGTAATGCCGACCCAGAATCCGAAGGGTTCCAATGTAGTGAAGCGGGAAAGTAAATAACCGCTAGGCAAACCGACGATCCAATAGGAAATAAAGGCAATGATGAATGGGATAGTAACATCCTTATAACCTCGCAGCACACCCTGCAGGGATGCTTGGGCTGCATCGGAAAACTGGTACATGATCGCGAACAGCATAAACTGCATGGCAAGCAGTACGACCGCACGATCAGATGTGTAGAAGTAACTGATCTGTTCGCGGAAGATGAATAACAATAAGCTCAAAATACCGATAATCACTAGTGCAGAACTGACACCAAGAATGGCGTATTGCTTAGCGTGGTTCATCCGTCGGGCACCGACCTCATGTGATACCACGATTGTCATACCAATTGAGATGCTTAGCGGTACCATGAACATGAGTGTCGTAAAGTTCAATGCCGTCTGGTGGGCTGCAATGACAGTCGTATCGAATAAGGAACCCATCAGCAGCGTAACAACACTGAAGATACTGGCTTCGAAGAATGTACTGAGACCCATTGGCACACCGATCTTCAACTGCTCCTTCCAAGCCTGAAATGATACCCTATACCATCGGACAAACAGGTAATGCGTTCGCATCTCTTTCAGCTTGAATGTCAGAAACACACTTGCCCCGAATATGAACCAATATGTAAAGGCTGTCGCATAGCCGGCACCGGCCCCGCCAAGTTCCGGAAAACCGAAGTTACCGAAAATGAGCAGATAGTTCAGCAACGCATTGATTGGCAGTGCCATTAACAAAATCACCATTGATACTCTCGTATAGCCTTGTGCATCAAAGAAATTACGTAAAACGGCGCTGGCAAACAGCGGGATGATACCTATCGATAGTCCGTGCAGATAATCTGTAGCCACTATATGTACGTCAGCACTCAAGTCCATAATTCCGAGCACAGGCTGCAGAGCAATTGCGCCGATAGCCAGTACAACCAATGAGATTACAATAGCCAGATAAAATCCTTGCATAACTGTCCGCCCGACATCGCTGCGGCGGTTGTTGCCGATCAGCTGTCCGACCATCGGCGTGATGGCCAGCATGATGCCGGTCAATCCGGTATAGACTGGCATCCATAGACTGGAGCCAACGGCCACACCAGCCAAATCATCTGTGCCTGCGCGTCCAGACATCATTGTATCCAGCACAGTCATGGCATTGTAGCTGATCTGTGTCACGAGGATAGGCCATAATATGTGAAAGAATAAAGACGCTTTTTCGCGTATCGTGTTCGTAGGATACATAAGTCTGCCCCCAGTTGTCGAATAAAGTAAAATCACAGCACCTAGTGTATCATAACCCCTGGTTTAAAGCATATTTGCCTGGGGCGAAAGTTTCAGAAAGCCTGTGGATAAATCGTTTATCTTTTTGCAGGAAGGGTACATAACTAGTAGCAAGCCACCTAAGAAAAAGCTTTCCATATGCTTAGACAGGAAAGGAGTGGTAAGAGATGACTTGCCCTTCATTGACGTTAAGTGTGCAGGATTTTGTCGAGCGAACAAAAAGAGGTTCGTCCATCAATGATAATTACTTTTTCGTTTTCAACCATAAACCAATAGTTGCAAAAATATATATAGACAATCATATGATCGAAATACCAGATCTGCATGACATCGTACTCGAAAAAGGAACAGATGGTAAGAACAGCCTGTTCTTTATGCCGCAATCATTCATTTATGAAAACCCGAAAGCGAAGCGGACATTGGACGATATGCCCCGCATTATCCTGGAAGGAGAAGAATTATCCATGTCAATGGAACAGAACAACGAAGCCTACACCATGACGATTAAAATTCGTTAGTGCAGGCTTTTTTTTATATCCAAATAAGGCGCTTATACAGTACAATTAAAATAAAAAAATCTATCGGAAACAGGGTATACGAGAATGAGTATAAAAGAACAACAAAAAGAGCTGGCAGGCTTTACAGCAGGACTTTTCCGAAAACATTTCGGAAAAGGACCTGAAGGGGTATTTGTTTCTATTTCTGAAGCTATAGTCTGTATTTATGTGCGGGATTTGCTGACACCGGTTGAAAAGGTGCTTCTCGAACAAGAGCAATATGCCATGGTATACGACACACGAGATACACTCATGGAAAAATGTCTCCCTGAATTGAAAAAACAAATAGAGAAGTGGACTGGGCGCGAATATCAGCATTTCTTTTATGATTGGGATATAGAGACAAATGGCGGTGTTATCGTAGCCATTAGAGATAGTATCATCACAATAGAGCAAAAAGATTCTTCTGAGCAGATCAATGAGCTAGTATCTATGATCACAGAATCGATTCAAAAGTTGCCAAATACAGTAAAAACAGTTACACTGAATAATAGAACTCTAGTTATCTACCGCGATGGCATTCTGGTCGACATTGAGAAGGAAATCTTCAATATAGGTGAGACAGAAGTATTAAGGAGAGCGAAGAGCAAACTGGAAAAGCAAGCGTTCCGCAAGGCATTTGATAAAGAAAGTCATCTGCTGGAAGGCGTTGTACAAGAGGTGTTCGCTGATTGGGAGTTCGAATCAGATCGGAGCATCATAGTCGTTATAATTGATCCTTTGAACAAACTAAAAGATATTGGCTAGCAATCAGCTGGGCATGGAACTAGCGATAAAGCCAAAGTAGGGGCAGCGGGAAGCGTCTTTACTTTGGCTTATTTTAATGGTCCAAGCCAATCAGAAGGAGACCTATCTATCAATATAAGTAAGCACGTGGCGTCAGCTCCTGGTGAGGGGAAGGTGACTGAAATGAAGATAGAAAATGAAAAAGATATTGTCACAAGCAGATCATGCGGCAGGAAGCTAGCAGCAGACTTAGGATTCAGTGCGGTCGAACAAGCACGCATCACTGCAGCCATCTCAGAGCTTGCCCGTAACATATATAAATATGCAGGCAGCGGAACAATCTGTATCCGCAGCGAACAAGATACAAGAAGGATTGGCATTCATATTACAGCCAAAGATAACGGACCTGGTATACAAAACCTGCAGGAAGCCATGCTTGATGGCTATACGACAGGAGGCGGATTGGGACGCGGACTTCCAGGGGTGAAGCGCCTTATGGATAACTTCGATATTACGTCTTCCACAACGGAAGGTACACGTGTAGAAGTAGCCAAATACCGTATCGTTCATACAAAAGGCTTATTCCGAATATAGGAATAAGCTTTTTGTATGCCTATTAAGTATTTTTTAAAAAATCAATTGAATAATTTTTATAACATATTACATTCGAGAGGCAAGAAAACAAAAAAAGGAAAGAAGGATGTAAATGAAAGTAAAAATCGAAACCATCCCAACTTACCGGATTGCTTACTTTCGCAGAGTAGGTCCTTATGGCGCTGCTAATTATCAAACGATGCAAAAATTAAAGGAATGGGCAGCAGCAGAAAAACTACTGGATGACACCTCGATCATCCTGGGCATATCGCAAGACAATGTAGAAACGACAGATCCGCACGAATGTCGATATGACGCTGCTCTGATCATACCTGAAGATTTTCAGAAGGATGATACAGTACTTATTGGAGAGTTGAAAGGAGGTAAGTATATCAGTTTCACTGTACAGCATACTGTGGAGGCGATGAAGCAAGCATGGAAAGACATATTTGGTACGTTATCCGATCGTAGTTTGGAAGTTGATAGTCGGCCTGCCTTTGAAAGATTCACTGCGAAGCTTCTAAAGGAAAATTATTGTGAAATATGCATACCAATAAAATAAAACGAAACCAAAGTGCCCTCCGAACCGTCTTATAAAGTAACTAACATAGGAGGGAACGACATGTTCCAAATTGTTTTCTATATCATTGGTGTACTTGTTATGCTATTCCTGGTGGCTGAAGTAGCGCGTCAGCTGACGGACCTGCGCCAGCTCATATCTCCAGAAAGCAAAATAAAAAAGCCTGAGACAGAAGGTTCTGTCCCAAGCTTTCATGATCAATAGAAACGCTTGTAGCTATCGAAATGCTTAGCGTAGTAAGAGTTGCTTGTGCTTGTGATACGTACGCCGTCGTTATCCGCATGGATGAACTGACCGCCGCCAAGGTAGATACCCATATGGGAGATACCAGCTTTATACGTACCTTTGAAGAAGATCAAGTCACCAGGCTGCGGTGAGTTTACATAGTAAGAACGGTTGAAGTAGCCTTCCGCAGATGTACGGGAGATATCATAACCAGCGTTCTTGAAAGCATAATAGATGAATCCGCTGCAGTCGAAGCCAGCAGTTGAAGAACCGCCCCATACATATGGTTTGCCAAGCTGGGATTTAGCAACGCTGATCAGCTTGTCCACACTCTTAGAAGTCTTAGCGGAATCCACTTGCGTGTTATTCGCAGGCTTCGAAGAAGAAGATGAACCGCTGCTCGCTTTACCATTGATCTTCAATGTTTGACCAACGCGGATCACATCAGAAGATAGGTTGTTCCAGCTTTTCAGGTTCGCAACAGATACGCCGTTGTTGTTAGCGATCTTCCATAGTGAGTCACCAGACTTCACTTTATAAGTAGAAGAAGAGCTGCTGTTATTGCTGGATGAGCTTCCAGAATTAGAGGAAGAGTTATTCGATGAAGAAGATCCTCCTGCAGAAACCTTCAGCTTGTCACCAGGATAGATCAAGTATCCGGAGATATTATTCCATTTTTTCAAGTCGTTCAAAGAAATTTTATGTTTAGATGCAATACCACTCAACGTATCACCGGATTTAACAGTATATGTAGATGCACTGCTAGAAGATGATGAAGATGTTTTCGCAGTAGATTTAGATGAACTGGATGAACCAGAAGTCTGCAATACTTGGTTAGGGAAGATAATGGAGCTTTTCAGTCCATTGATTTCCATTAATTTATTTACGGAAGTGTCGTATTTGCTAGCAATCTTCCAGAGCGAGTCGCCCTTCTGAACCTTGTAAGATGCAGCGTCAACAGTTGTGGCATATGAACTAGCAATTACCGCAGTAGCAGCAAGGGTAACAATCGTCTTTTTCATTCTAGTAACGTTCTCCTTTATTTTCATAATCCATAGAAATTAATCATACTATAGCATAATTTGGCACCTGAATTACCAGAATTTACGCAGTTGTAATGTAACTGTAATATTAAACTCGTATATTGTAGGGAAATGTAGAAAGTTATCTATTGAGCCAATTCTGAAAAGTATGTTACTATTTTTACAGATTCAGTAAAGGTAGAGGGACTTTAGTATGAGTTGCACTTTACCGTATGGAAATATGTTTTATCTTCATTGCATCGGGAAGTATAATTTGTACGAAACACTCTACACGCTATCTACATACATTACATAAAGAGGTGCAGAACGTATGAAAATCAAAAAGGCCATCATCCCAGCTGCAGGATTAGGTACACGCTTCCTGCCAGCAACAAAAGCACAGCCAAAGGAAATGCTGCCGATCGTCGACAAACCGACAATTCAGTACATTGTTGAAGAAGCCGTAAAATCAGGTATCGAGGATATCATCATTGTCAGTGGCCGCGGTAAGCGTGCGATTGAAGACCACTTCGACAAATCCTACGAATTAGAGGATCAGCTTATTAAGAAGGATAAAATGAAGATGCTTGAGGAAATCCAAGACATCTCCAACCTGGCTGATATCCACTATATCCGTCAAAAAGAAGCAAAAGGTCTTGGCCACGCAATCTCTACTGCTAAGAAATTCATCGGCAACGAGCCATTCGCAGTATTGCTAGGTGATGACATTGTGAAAACAGAAGGCACACCAGCATTGAAACAATTAACAGAGGCATTCGAGAAGTATCGCGGTTCTGTTGTTGGTGTTCAGCAAGTACCTGAATCTGAAGTATCCAAGTATGGTGTTGTTGCACCTCAAGGTTCTACAAGCGAGCCGAACCTGATGCAAGTCAGTGACTTGGTTGAGAAGCCTAAGAAAGAAGAAGCTCCATCTAACTACGCTATCATGGGTCGTTATGTATTGACTCCGGAGATATTCGATATCTTGGAAACTCTTCCTCCAGGTGCTGGCGGAGAGATCCAGCTTACAGATGCAATCAAGGAATTGAACAAGAAGCAAGCCGTTTACGCTTGTGAGTTCACTGGCGATCGTTACGACGTTGGTGATAAATTTGGATTCATCAAAGCGACGATCGAATTCGCGCTTGATCGTCCTGACCTAAAAGATCAGCTTCAGGAATATCTGAATAACAGTGTTGTAACAGAAAACAAATAAGAAGAAACCGAACCTGCGCAAGTGGGTTCGGTTTTTTTAATATAAATTGGTAATTCTATGTTGCATCTGGGAAATTTGTGGTATACTTTTCATGTTTTTAAATGCTGACTAAGAAAATTGAACTATATATTATAACGATGTTTCGACAAGATGCAAGTGACTATTGTAGCGCTTACATATATTCGACAAAAACAGTCATTGCAAGGTTATGGAAACCTTATATAATAAAAAAGTACATACAAATTTCTAAAAGTTAGCATTTTTCTTTGTCTTTGGACTTATTTTTTAGTACATCTCATCGGAGGGACATGAATGGAAGAGACAATCTCTTTAAAGGAAATTTTTGCAGTATTGAAAAAACGAGCGCTAATGATTTTATCTTTGATCGTTAGTTTCGCTGCAATCGCTTTTTTAGTTAGTTATTTTTTAATTACCCCGACCTACCAAGCTAGTGCATCTGTCGTAGTCAACCAGGAAGAAAACGTGGATGTTTCCACTCTGAATAATGCTATCCAATCCAATATCAGCTTAATCAATACATATAAGATTGTCATGACAAGCCCAGTCATCCTGGATGAAGTCGCAAAGGAAATGAACTTATCCCTCTCTTCCAGCGAATTGGCTGAGAAGCTGGAAGTTTCCTCCGAAGCTGATACACAGATCATCACAGTAACCGCAACAGATACAAGCCAGGCAAAAGCTGCAGAGCTAGCCAACACTACAGTTGATGTTTTCCAAAAAGAAATTCCGGAACTAATGAATTTAGAAAACGTCAAGCCTTTATCCTTAGCTGAAACAGTAGAAAATCCATCACCGGCTAGTCCAAATATACTTTTGAATACTGCAATTGCCCTTGTACTAGGTGCAATGGTGGGAATCGGACTCGCATTCCTATTAGAGTATCTAGATAATACTGTGAAAACTGAAGCAGATATCGAAAAACGCATCGGTATCCCAGTTATCGGTATCATTAGCCATATGACCGAGGAAGACATGAAAACCAATAAGCAATATGCAGCACCTGCTAATAAGAGACAAGTTAGGAGAGAGTACAGTGGCCAAAAGAAAAAAACAGTTTAAGACAAATGTCCGATCTCTCATAACAAAGTTTAATCCTAAGTCCCCTATTTCGGAGCAATATCGAACAATCCGTACGAATATTGAATTTGCATCTGTGGATGCAACGATGCGTTCACTTCTCGTGACATCGTCGGGTCCATCTGAAGGGAAATCATCTACTACTGCAAACCTGGCTGTTGTCTTTGCGCAACAGGGTAAAAAGGTACTATTAATTGATGCCGATTTGCGTAAGCCAACGGTACATTACACATTCAAGCTAGATAACCGTGCGGGTCTTAGTACTGTACTGGTGGGCGAGAAACCTTTAGAGGAAGCAACCAAGGAAACGGATGTTCCAAATCTAGACATCCTGACATGCGGACCAATTCCTCCAAACCCATCTGAACTATTAGGTTCTAACGCTATGAAACAATTGATTCTAAAAGCACAAGAAACGTACGACATGGTTATCTTTGATACACCGCCAGTACTGGCTGTAACGGATGCACAGATCCTAGCTAATACGTGTGATGGAGCCCTGATCGTCGTGCGCAGTGAACAGACTGAGTATGATGCGATTCAAAAAGCAAAAGAGCTGCTTGAACCGGCACATGCTAAGCTTCTTGGAATTGTGCTGAATGATGTAGAGCAAAAGAAATCTAATACTTACTACTATTATGGTAGTTAACCTAAGCAAAAATATGTCCTCGATTAACGAGGATATATTTTCGCGAAGATTATAGGAAATATGTCATTATTTTTTTGAATAATTTGGGGAAATGAAGGGTGTAGATCTTATGATAGATATTCATTGCCATATATTGCCGGGTGTTGACGATGGAGCAAGAACATTGGAAGACAGTATAGAAATGGCAAAAGCAGCAGCGGCACAAGGTATTCATACCATTGTCGCTACCCCGCATCACCGCAATAATCAATTTGATAATTATCGAGAAGATATCCTTATGCGTGTTAATGAATTAAACAGAATCTTAGAGGAAGAAAATATAGAAGTTTATATCCTGCCAGGACAAGAAACCAGAATATATGGTGACCTTGCTGAAGGGTTATCAGCCAAAGAAATTTTACCCGTGAATCTTGATACTCCTTATATCCTTGTTGAATTACCTACCTCAACTGTTCCTAAGTATACGAACAAACTGCTTTATGATATTCAAGTGGAAGGTTACACGCCCGTAATCGTGCACCCTGAACGTAATAGTGAATTGATGTCCAAGCCAGACAAGCTTTATGAACTTGTAAAAAGTGGAGTACTGACACAGGTGACTGCAGCAAGTATAGTTGGGAAGTTTGGGAAGAAGATACGGAATTTTAGCCATGAAATTATGCAATCTAATCTTACTCATTTTATAGCCTCAGATGCACATAACGTACATAGTAGAGGATTTATTATGCATGATGCACTAAGAGAAATTGAAGATACATATGGTATAGACCTAATTTATTCTTATCAAGAAAATGCAGAATTACTTATTGCGGGTGAAACCATAGTGGGAGACGTTCCGGAAAGAATAATACGTAAAAAGTTCTTGGGAATTTTTTAGTTGGGAGGGAGAGGACAACAAATGACAGGATCAAAGCAGCATATGTATAAAGCTGTTGAGGCAAAAACTATAATAAAAACTGAAAATAAAAGCTATCTTTTTGTTAAAAGATTTATCGATATTTTCTTATCTCTGATTAGTATCATTTTACTCCTACCTATATTTGTTCTGATTGCTCTATTAATTAAGCTAGAAGATAGAAAAGGACCGTTCATTTTTAGCCAGGTTAGAGTTGGAAAGGATGGTCGTAAATTTCAAATGTACAAGTTTCGTTCTATGGTATCTAATGCTGAGGATTTACTAGAGAGTTTGCTAGAACATAATGAGGCTAGTGGACCGTTATTCAAAATGAAAGAAGATCCTAGAGTGACTAAAATCGGAAAGTTTCTTAGGAAAACTAGCTTAGATGAGATACCGCAATTATTAAATGTACTCAAGGGAGAAATGTCACTTGTTGGACCGCGGCCGGCATTGCCAAGAGAAGTCGAAACTTATTCATCATACGAACGAGAACGACTTAAGGCTGTTCCAGGATTGACTTGTTTTTGGCAAGTCGAAGGTAGAAGTAACTTGAGCTTTAAAGAACAGGTCGAATTGGATTTGAAATATATCAATAGTCGCAATCTTTTACTTGACTTAAAACTTATTATAAAAACTTTTAAAGTGCTAATAGGTTCAAAGGATGCTTATTAATATATGACGGAAGGGTAAATATGATCATTTCACAGGTACGAGTCAGAATATATATTTTTCTTTTATTCATCAGTATTATGCTTGGAATAACTGCAGTTTGGATGGGGGAAAACTTAAGTATCACCTTTTTTGCGATGATAGTAAGTTTAATACCACCATTATTGTATATGGTTATAGCAGCTTCAAAAAATAAAGGATATATATTCCTTACAAATCCTCTTTTATTGTATAGTGCATTTTTCTTCGTGTTTTTTGGACTAGGAGGACTATTATATGCTGGAGCCTTTGAAAGTTACTCCGATATAGGCGGTAAAGCTACTATTCTGGGTGTTGTAGGTTATTTGTGTGGATATTTATTTTCTAAGCTTTTACTTGATAAGTACAAGAAACGTAAAGTACAGCACAAGGAAATTTACAAAACTCAAATTCCACAATCTCTACAATTTGAAAAGTTACTTTTTATTATAGGGTTTGTTGGCTATTGTCTTTATATAATTCAAATTGGGCAAATTCCATTATTAATGAATAATCTGGAACAAGCACGAGTAGATGCTTCTTTAAAAGGGGGCGCCATTTTAAATATACTAAGTTATTTCCTAATCTTTTCATCAACGATTGGTTTTCTAAATTATATGATTATTAAAGTGAAAAAATTGAATATAAAACATCACTCTATTATTCGATATTTATTAGCCATCGCATTTTTATTATCGTTAGGAAATAGAGCTCCTGTATTCAGTCTTCTTTTTTCATCGTTATTAATTTTCATATTCGTAAAATATAAGGGGAAGATAAAGTTACCTAGATTATTATTAATAGGTGTGTTATCTGGACTAGGAGTTTTTATTTTTGTAGGAGGATTTGGGGCATATCGCGTAATTAATACCACTTCTTTTCATTCTTATCCCGAGTTCTCTAACTATTTGGATAGTAATAACTATTTAGGTCTAATGTATTATGTTTTTACACATTATCTTACAGTGGGTTTTGAGAATTTTATGAGAGTACTGGTAGTGGTACCGGATATTTTAAATTTTCGATTTGGTACCTCCTATTTCGATTCTCTTTTAACGATTTTACCGGGAACTCAATATACTTTAGATATGCAAATAAAAATGGCTCTAAACCAAACTTATTTAGGGGGAGGAACAGTACCTTCAGTATTAGGAGAAGCTTTTGCTAATTTTGGTGTCTTAGGTTGGTTTATTGTACCATTCATTAGTATGTTTCTACTTAAATTACTTTATAACGCTTATCAAGGTAGCTCAAATAATTTATTCAACATAGTCATATATATCTATTTATTGAATCACTTTAGTAATAGCTTGCTATCTGGTTTGGCAGCTTCAAGTATTTTACCGTTTGTAACAATTTTTATATACCTTACTTATGGCTATTTTATTAGTAAACGAAAAGGAGTTAAATATGGGAAAGTTATTAGTAATGATATCTCCACATAACTTTTATAATCATGTAAATAGAAAAAAAATCAATAGACCCTTAAAATTTGCTGAGTTTTTTAATAAGAATAAGGCAATTTCACAGGTAATGGTAGTTAATAGATTGAACCCTATATTGTTTATTAAAGGATTAAAAGATGATAGAAGATTAATTATAAAAAAAAATATACTATTTAAACTTTATCAAGATAAGGATGGAATATCCTATTTAGAACACTTTCTACCATTCGGATTCTTAGAAAGGTCTTTATTGCCATGGTATATAAAAAAAGTGGTAAAAGAAAGATCTAAAGACATGATTTTATGGATAGGGGACCCAAAATCAGTTGAAATTGCAGAGCATATTAATGTTCCTAGTATATTTGATGCTTATGACGATTGGTCCATTTCTCCATTATTTTTAAATAGAAAACGACACATAAAACATATAACTAAGGGCTATCAAACTGCAACAGAAATGGTAGATATCATTACTGTGAATTCTAAATATATGAGAGATAAGTTCAGAGATTCTAATAATGTTCATATAATTAGTAACACATCATCAATTAACGATGAAAGTAAAGAAGAAAAATCTAAGTTCGAAATAGATTCTTCATATAAATATTTTGTAGGGTATGTAGGTAATATCCATGAAAGAATAAATCTTGAAATAGTTCATTATTTAATTTTTAATATGCCAGATACTTTATTTGTATTTATTGGGAAGAATGATTTTGAATCTAGTGCGTTTGTAGACTTAGTTACTAATAATACAAACATAATACATATACCTGAGGTTCCTTTCTCTAAAGTACCCTCTTATATAAATAAATTCGATGCATGCATAGTACCGCATTATCTCGATGATTATACACTGTCTCAGGATTCAATGAAGATATATGATTACTTAGCAATGGGCAAGCCTATTGTAACTACAAGCATACCTCCTGCTCCTGACCTAAGTGAATATCTTTATGTTGCTAATACGAAAGAAAAATTTAAAGAACAGCTTGAGATTGCATATGCAGAAGATGAGGAAGTTAATAGACATAAAAGAATAAATTTTGTTAGCGAAAATTCTTGGGCAGAAAAGATAAAGTCCATAGTTAAGCTATTTTAAAGGGTGGAACCAAAATGAAAAGTTTAACTGTTTGTATTGTGACTTGGAACAGTTCAGAGCATATAGCTAGATGCTTGGAATATCTTAATAACCAGTCGTATTCTGATTACGAGTTGCTTATTATAGATAACAATTCAGTTGATGATACAAGAGAAATAATCAAAGAATGTGCTCCTAATGCTAAATTAATTCATTCCGAAAAGAATTTAGGTTTTTGTGGGGGTCACAACTTAGGAATCAATGTTTCTAATACAAAGTACTACATGCCTTTTAATCCTGATATAGTCGCTGAGAAAGAATTTCTGGAACAGATGGTAAGGAGCATTGAAGGTACAAATGATATTGGTTCTGTATCTGGAAAGCTACTAAGGTACGACCCAATTAAAGAACAAAAAACTAATGTAATTGATTCGACAGGAATAATATTCAAAAGAAATAGAAGAAGTCTTGATAGAGGTGCGGAAGAAATAGATAAAGGTCAGTACAATGAAATGGAGTATGTATTTGGCGCTTCTGGAGCTGCACCTATATATAAGAGAGAAATGCTTGAAGATATAAAAATTAATAATGAGTATTTTTTGGAGTATTTCTTTGCATATAGAGAAGATGTAGATTTGGCATGGAGAGCACAGTTAAAGGGATGGAAATGCCTATTCAATCCTGCTGCGAGATCATACCATGTTAGGCACAATACTCCTGAAAAAAGAGCATTAATGTCTGCTTCTATCAATATGCACTCAGTAAAAAATAGAATAATTATGTTAATTCAAAATGAGTCTAAAAGAGGAATAATTTTAGACGGTTGGAATTTTATAATTTACGATCTTATGATAATAATTTATGTCTTATTCCGTGAACATTCTTCTATTCCTGCCTTAACTTTTATCCTAAAAAGTAGAAAAAAGATACTTGGAGTCAGAAAAGTAATTCAAAGTTCTAAATCGACTAAGAGCAAAGAAATTATTAAATGGTTTGGTAGAATAAATGCCGAAGTTTATAAGGGGTAAAAAAATTGAAGGCAAATACTCTGAGTACTAGTATAGTAACCGTTACCTATGGTTCTCGCCAAAATTTGTTGAGAAATCTTCTTGAATATGTCAAGGAAAATGAACAGGTAAGTAACATTGTTATTGTAAGTAATGGTTCTAACCTTGAGGAACTAAAATTAATATACAATAATGATAAATTTATTTTTGTTGATTTAGCTGAGAATACAGGATCTGCAAATGCATACCAGATTGGCATAGAAAAGGCGAAAACATTACCTTCAGATTATGTATATTTATTAGATGATGATAATACACCTAGTCGAGAATCACTGGATGAACTATTTCATTTTTATAATATTTTATCAGCTAAAACTAAAAATATTGCTTTATTATCTCTCAGAGAAGATAGAAAAGACTTCTTAAATGTTTCAAAAGGAAATAAGCCAAGTAAGGAATTTAAATTAGGAAATAGTTTTCTCGGATGGCATTTAAAAGATATACCCATTAAAATTTTTAGGAAGTTGAAGGGCAATAAGATTAAGGATATTCATTCAATTCCATATGCAGAAGTGCCTATTGCTCCATACGGTGGACTATTTTTAAGAAAAGAAATGTTAGATAAATCCCGCTTACCAAATAGTGAATACTATTTATATTGTGATGATTATGATTTTACATATGGTCTTCGGAAAGATTTAGGTGCACGAATTTATTTGATTCCCTCAAGTAAAGTAATAGACATGGATGAGTCATGGTTTGTAAAGAGTAAGGATGGTTTTGTTAAGTCATTTCTAACTAGTAATAATGATATACGTATTTACTACAGCGTTAGAAATAGAGTATATTTTGAAAAAAAAGATCTCGTTACAAATTTACCGGTTTATTACATTAATAGATTTTCTTTGATGTTAATATTATCAATATTAAGCAAAGTACTTAGGAAGAAAGAACGTTATGAACTTTTAAAAGAAGCTATTAATCACGGTGATAATGAGATTCTCGGTAAAAATGAACTTTATGTATATTAGAAGGAGGACTCATTATGAAAAATGTATTCATTATTGGTTCTAAAGGCATACCAGCAAAGTATGGAGGATTTGAAACATTTGTAAATGAACTTACTATTAACAGAAAAAGTGAGGACATTAAGTATTATGTATCATGTTTATCAGAAACTAGTAATGATAGATCTAATTATGAAGGAGTTGAACTATTTAATATTAAGGTTCCCAAAGTAGGAAGTGCAACTGCAGTACTGTACGATTTGAAGAGTTTAAGTGCAGCACTAGATATAATAGAAAGTGAAAAATTGAAGGATTCCACAATCTATATACTAGCATGTAGAATAGGGCCATTTATGAAATTATTTGATCAGAAAATCAAGAAATTGGGCGTGAAAATTTTCTTAAATCCGGATGGCCATGAGTGGAAGAGAAGCAAGTGGAATGCAGCTATTAGAAAGTATTGGAAGCTATCAGAGAAGTTAATGGTGAGAGGTTCTGATTTAATTATATGTGATTCAGTTAATATTGAAGAATATATAAAAAAAGAGTACAGCTCTTATCAACCTAATACAACATTTATTCCTTACGGTGCATATTCTTTAGAGGAAACTAGCAGTAATTTAGAAAGACTAAGATCAAAATATGTAGCATTTTGTGAATCACATACAATACGAGAGAACAATTATTATCTTATAGTTGGAAGATTTGTTCCCGAGAATAATTATGAGCTAATTATTAAAGAATTTATGAAAACTAACATAAAAAAAGACTTAATCATTGTTTCTAACGTAGAACAGAATAAGTTTTATGAATACTTAATTAAAACTACTGAATTTAATCAAGATAACAGAATTAAATTTGTAGGAACAGTATATGATCAGGAGTTGCTAGTTGAATTAAGACAGAAGGCAAGTGGCTATATTCATGGTCATGAAGTTGGAGGTACAAATCCTTCCTTATTAGAAGCTCTAGCTACCACCGATCTTAATTTATTACTAGATGTTAATTTTAATCGAGAAGTAGGATCCAATGCTGCATTGTATTTTAGTAAAGACAAAGATAAATTATCCAAATTATTAACTGCTTTGGACACTTTCAGCACAGAAGAAAAGAGAAATCTAGGTAAACTTGCTAAGAAACGGATCAATGAAAAGTATTCTTGGGAAAAAATAATTAATAAGTATGAAACTGTTTTTCATGGATAAAGGAGATAAAATGATAGCAGGCATAGTTGTCTTATACAATCCAAAATCAGATATGGTTATAAAAAATATTTCAACCTATTTAGAATATATTGATTATTTACTGGTTGTTGACAATTCAGAAGAAAGTAATGCTGCATCGTTCTCGCAATTAATAGAAAAGGAAAATATAGAATATCTTTCTTTGGGAGAAAACAAAGGAATTGCTTTTGCGCTAAATTGTGGCATTAAGTTTGCACTTCAAAAGAAAGCAGACTATTTATTGACAATGGACCAAGACAGTTATTTTAAACCAGAGGAAATAAAGAAATATATAAACTACATATATGGAGACTTTATGGAACTAAAGAAAGCTGCTTTACTTAGTCCAAAGCATACAGTTCCATATCTAAAGAACGATGAAGGTATTAAAGAAGTTAAGACAGTTATGACTTCTGGCAATATAATTGATCTACATAAAATTAGTGAAATTGGACTGTTTAAGGAAGATTTGTTTATTGATTCCGTTGATCATGAATATTGTTATAGAATTAAAAACTCTGGATACAGAGTATATAGAAACAACAATATTGCTTTAGAGCATAATCTTGGTGAATTACAAGAAAGGCTTTTCTTGGGGAAAAAATTAGCAGTTACTAATCATAATTATATACGCAGATATTATATTACGAGGAATCTACTATGGGTTTATAGAAATTATCAATCGAACAAATTAAAAGTTACCAAATTTACATCGATGTATCTTTATTGGACACTAATTACTATTTTGATATATGAAAAGGATAAGTTAAGAAAGTTCAAAAGTGTATTAAGCGGATACAAAGATTATAGAAGGGGTGAATTAGGAAAAAAGATTTGGAATTAGGAGGAGCTTGAAAGAATGTGGTAAAAAACTATTTATATAATTTAATATATCAAGTACTAAATTTACTAATTCCGTTCTTAATTACACCATATATTGCACGAGTTCTCGGCCCGAGTAATTTAGGAATTTATGCATATACATTCTCAATAGTGCAATTTTCCGTAATAATTATTTTATTAGGTGTACCTCTATATGGAAATAGACAAATTGCAACAGTGTCTGACAGTAAAGACAAGATAAGTAAGGTATTCTGGTCGATATATTCTATACAATTTTTCGTAGGCTGTATCATTCTTATTTTTTATCTTATTTATGTTACTTCAATTACCGGAGAAATAAGATTAATTTCAATGTTTCAAGGTATATTTTTGATTGCTTCACTTTTAGATATATCATGGCTATTACTAGGTTTACAAAAAATGAAACCAGTCCTTTATAGAAATATTATAATTAAAATCTTGTCTGTCGTATTAATATTTATGATGGTGCGTCACACAGATGATTTACTTCTATATACAATTATAATGGCTGGAAGTACATTAATGGGCCAAGTAATTTTATGGTTGGGAGTTAAAAGGCATATAAATTTCACTTTAAATAGTTTAGAAATTAATAAACATTTAAAGCCTGTAATGATTTTATTTTTACCATCAGCATTTGGTCAAATTTATTTATCTTTGGATAAGGTGATTTTAAATTATTATGCTACGTCATTTGAAGTCGGTTTATATGATCAAGCAATGAAAATTATAAAATTAATTACAGTGGTAATAACCTCTCTTGGAGTAGTAGTTCTTCCTAATATTGCAAAAGCTTTTAGCGTAGGAGAAGTATCTAAAATAAAAAAGATAGTCGATGTGGTATTAAGATATATTTTGTTCATTTCTTTGCCTCTCATCTTGGGTATTATTGCTATATCAGAAAAATTTGTTTACTGGTACCTAGGTGATGAATATGAACAAGTTTCAACATTATTAATAATCATTAGTCCTATTATTTTATTCATCGGGCTAGGAAGTTTATTTGGAATCCAAATCTTAGCAGCCACTGGTCAGAATTTGAAGTTAACATTATCAATTCTTTTTGGAGCTCTGGTCAGCATATCATTAAACTTTATATTTGTACCATCATATGGAATGTACGCTACTTCTATAGTTACACTTATAACAGAAATTCTAGTAGCAAGTTTACAGCTCTATTATGTAAGATATTACATAAGTTTCTTATCAGTATTCAAGGGGCTTTGGAGATACTGCTTTGGATCTCTATGTATGTTTTTAATATTAATTTTTTTAAATGAACTAAGTAATGTATCTCTCGCATTTACAGTTGTACAGATAGTAGTTGGTACTATTAGTTACATCGTAATAGTATTTTTGTTAAAAGACGAACTATTAAGATCTTTTATTAAATTGATAAAAAGTAAATTTAGAAAGGGCTGATTTTATGAAGGGAATTATTTTAGCAGGAGGAAGTGGAACGAGATTGTATCCACTAACCATGGTAACAAGTAAACAGCTTTTGCCGATTTACGACAAACCTATGATTTATTATCCACTTTCTACCTTGATGCTCGCTGGTATAAAGGATATTTTGATTATATCTACACCTGAGGATACACCGCGCTTTAGTGAATTGCTTGGAAGTGGTTCTCAGTTTGGTGTGAATCTAGAATATAAGGTTCAAGATAGTCCCGATGGGCTGGCACAAGCTTTTATTATAGGCAAGGACTTCATTGGAGATGATTCTGTAGCTATGATACTCGGTGACAATATCTATTATGGAAGTGGTTTACGAAATAGTCTATTGAGAGCAAGTCAGAAAGATAATGGAGCAACTGTATTTGGTTATCACGTGCCAGATCCGGAAAGATTCGGAGTAGTGGAATTCGCAGAGGATGGAAAGGTAATTAGCGTAGAAGAAAAACCTGTTGAACCAAAATCGAATTATGCAATAACAGGTCTGTATTTCTATGATAACCGCGTAGTTGATATCGCACAAAGTATAGAGCCATCAGAAAGAGGAGAATTGGAAATTACCTCAATAAATGAAGCTTATTTGAATTTAGGAGACTTAGACGTGGAGCTATTAGGAAGAGGTTATACATGGTTAGATACTGGTACTCATGATAGCCTTACTGCGGCCACTAACTTCGTACGAACAGTAGAAGAGCATCAAGGAATAAAGATTTCAGCTCCAGAAGAAATAGCCTATTTAAATGGCTGGATTTCAAAAGAACAATTGTTGGATTCTGGCGAAAAATTCTCTAAAACAGGATATGGGCAATACCTATTAAAAGTAGCGAACGGAGATATTCGATATTAATTAGGAGGTTTTCAAATGGAATTGATGGAGACAAAATTATCCGGAGTAGTCGTTATCTCTCCAACTGTACATGGGGATAACAGAGGATGGTTTATGGAGACGCACAGCTCTGCAAAATTAATTGGAAATGGTATTGATTTAAATTTTGTCCAAGATAATCACTCTTTTTCAAGTGAAAAAGGTACCTTAAGAGGGTTGCATTATCAAATGATGCCTAAGGCTCAGACTAAACTAGTTAGATGTACAAGAGGAAGTATTTATGACGTAGCTGTGGATCTAAGAGAAGATAGTCCAACTTTTAAACAATGGTTCGGTATTGAACTTAGTGCAGAAAACAAGAAGCAATTGTTAGTCCCTAAAGGATTTGCTCACGGATTTATCACACTTACTAATGACGTAGAAGTCCAGTATAAAGTAGATGAAGTCTATTCACCTGAACATGATAGAAATATCTTGTGGAATGATCCTGAGATTGGAATTGAATGGCCTGCCCTTGAAGTGACGTTATCAGAAAAAGATAGAAATGCTCCATTATTAAGAGATGCTGATAATAACTTTAGGGTGGATAACTAATGAAAATTCTTGTGACTGGCTATACGGGTCAACTAGGTTATGATGTTGTCCGAATTGGGGAGAGTCGTGGGTATCAGATGTTTGGCGTAGGTTCTAAAGAATTAGATCTAACCGTAGAATCAGAGGTTGAGCGTGTAGTATCAAGCTTTAATCCTGATGTGATCATTCATTGTGCAGCCTACACAGCAGTTGATAAAGCTGAAGAAGAAAAAGATATTTGCTGGGATGTAAATGTGAACGGTACTAAATATCTTGCAAACATAGCAAAAGAAATAGGTTGTAAATTTCTATTTGTAAGTACTGATTATGTATTTAACGGTGAAGGAGAAACACCTTTTAAAGAAGAAGATTTACCTTCTCCAATTGGTTATTATGGACATACAAAATTTGAAGCTGAATCAATCATACAACAAACTTTATCAGAATGGTTTATATGCAGAATATCATGGGTTTTTGGTGAAAACGGAAATAACTTTGTTAAGTCAATGCTAAGATTAGCCGAAACTAGAGATGAATTAAATATTGTACATGATCAGGTTGGATCGCCAACCTATACATATGACTTGGCAAATCTATTACTAAATATGATTAAAACGGATAAATATGGATTATACCATATATCAAATGAAGGCTTTTGCAGTTGGGCTGAGTTTGCAGAAGAAATTTTTAGAGTAGCAAACAAGAATGTAAATGTAAATCGGATAACTTCTGCTGAGTATCCGACACCTGCAGCTAGGCCAAAAAATTCCCGTATGTCAAAGGACAAGCTAGTGTTAAACGGATTTGACAGGCTTCCAAACTGGAAGTCAGCTTTGAAACATTATCTAGCAGTTGGAGAAGAAGAGGAGACGATACAAAGATGAAAATTCTAGTAACTGGTGGAGCGGGATTTATTGGAGGGAACTTTGTAAAATATATGGTAAACAAGTATCCAGAGTACCATATCTTTAATTTAGATACTTTAACATATGCAGGTGATTTAACAAAGCATCGTGATGTTGAAGAACGAGAGAATTATTCCTTTATAAAAGCTGATATTGCAGATAGAGAAATAATAAACGAGTTCTTTAACAAGGAGAAGTTTGATTATGTAGTACATTTTGCAGCAGAAAGCCATGTTGATCGTTCTATTACAGAACCAGAAATTTTTATAAAAACAAATGTCCTTGGAACACAAGTGTTACTCGATGCCGCTAAATCAATAAATATTAAGAAATTTGTACATGTATCAACTGACGAGGTATATGGGGAATTAGATTTTGATCCTGAAACTTTCTTTACCGAGGATACGCCGCTACAACCTAATAGTCCTTATAGTGCAAGTAAAGCATCATCAGACATGATAGTACGTGCTTACTACGAAACTTATAATATGCCAATAAATATTACTAGGTGCTCTAATAACTATGGTCCATATCATTTTCCGGAAAAGCTTATACCATTGACTATTTCAAGAGTCTTAAATGATGAAAGGGTCCCAGTATACGGAGATGGGAAAAATATTCGTGACTGGTTGCACGTAGAAGATCATTGTTCAGCAATAGATCTTGTTATGCATGCAGGTGATTTAGGTGAAGTTTACAATGTCGGTGGTCATAACGAGAAGACCAACTTAGAAGTTGTTAAGACAATAATTAGCGCTTTAGATAAATCTGAAGACTTAATAGAATTTGTCGAAGATCGTCTAGGTCATGATAAACGTTATGCAATTGATCCAACGAAATTAGAAAAGTTAGGATGGAGACCTACTTATAACTTTGAGACAGGTATAAAGCAAACAATCGATTGGTACCTGGCTAATAAAGCTTGGTGGGAAAATATAGTTAATGGTGACTATAAGAATTATTTTGAAGAACAGTATACATTCACAGAATAAGAGAAAGGAATCCGTATTTCGTACGGATTCTTTTTTATTTTATTAAGATAAAATATGGTTCCTTCTGAGGATATTTACTTTTATAGACATAAAACGAAAAATAGTCATAAGGCGCTTTTAAAAAACTTAGGATTTTAATGAAGAGAGCGTTAACTTTAATTCATTGGAGATTCTAAAAAAGTGAGACAAAAGTGAGACATTCTTTATCTCATCTCATGCTACCATTTCAGTAAGCATAGCTACTGAAACGGAGGCTTCCTAATGATAGATATCCACTGCCATATCTTGCATGGTTTAGATGATGGTCCGAGTACGCTGGAGGAAAGCTTGAAAATGGCGGAGGAAGCTGTATTTGAGGGAATTGATACAATCGTGGCTACTCCGCATGATCAGAGTCGGCATTCTTTTAATAATCGACAAAGGATTTATGCCAGTATAGAAGAATTTAATGAAATACTTCGGGAAGAGGGAATTCCATTACAGGTTCTACCTGGACAGGAGACGCTAGTATCAAATGATTTACTTGAGGATCGGGATTTTATGGATCTGCTGGCAGTTAATACGAATACAAGCTATCTTTACTTGGAGTTACCTCAGAATCCGCTTCCTAGCTATGTGAAGCAATTGATCCGGGAGATGCAGGCTTCTGGATTTCATCCTGTGATTGCTAGTCCGGAGAAGAACGTGTATGTAAATCAGCAGCCGGAATTTCTCTATGAGCTAGTCAAAAACGGCTGCTTCGTACAGATTGCTGCAGGGAGTATCAATGGGGATTATGGTGGGAAGGTACGGAAACTTACACAGCAGTTGATTGATTCCAATCTAGTTCACTTTATTGGTTCGAATAATCATCAATCTGGTAAAGGATTTGGTTTGCTGAGGGCTTATCAGGAAGTAGGAAAATCATTTGGCAATCAAGCTGCTTATATGCTGATGAATAACAGCTGGAAGATGGTAGAAGGTGCAGTGGTTATAAGGGAAGAGCCTGAAAGAATTGGCAGAAGAGGGCTTAAAAAGCGGTTTGTATAATACATAAAAAGAAGCGATACAGCGGTTCACTGTGTCGCTTCTTTTTTATAATGCTAGTATATCAGTAAGTTTTTGAATTGCTTTCTTCTGCTGGCGATAAAAAGTAGCTCTGCTCATATTGCTTGCAGCTACGGCTTTTACTATATTATTCGGGTAGCGGACAAAGCTGTTTAATAGTACGTCCTGTTGTTCTTTAGAAAGTCCACCAGGATTTTGAAGACATTGCAAAACCTTTTGCTGTACAGCTCGTCCATCGTGACAATCTGTGAACATGCTGCAATAACGGTTTAACTCGTTAGGTGACTGGATCGATTGAAGGATACGCCGCATGTGATTTACAGATAAGCTGTTCTGTTTATGTTGTTCTTCCGGCATCATGTGCAGGACCCAATCACCAAAAGGTCTTGTACGCAGATCCAGCTCCATAATGTCAGCTTTCGCCCAGGAGGTATCGCAGCTGGTGTCTATTACAGGGCGGCTGTTAAAGCCTATTGTACGCAGGAACTGTTTGAGTGAATTGTTCGTAGCTACAAGTATAGCTCTTCTGCCTGACTCTAACTTCACAAGCTGCTCTACAATCAGCATGCCGACTAGTTCTTCTCTTGTATAGGCAGTAATGTCATTCTGTGCTGTCACAAGTATGGGAATATAAGTATCTGCTTGCAATGCAGCGTGTCTGCATCCCTTTGCTGTAAAGATAGCATTCAGCTCATTCTGAAAATGCTGGAGCAGCAAAGGAGCTGTTCGTGTCGTATAAAGCACCGTGATGAACATGCCGATCGGCTTATTCGTATAATCGCGTAAAATGGTTATACTGTCTGGATCCATTTGAACCACGGCATCCAAGAAATCATGGTAGTTCTGGTTATGTTCTTTATCTACACTATAAAAACACCATTCCTCCAAAAGCTCATGAAGCAGGGGAAGGTCACTGGCTATCAGCTTGCCTGTTCGCACCTGATGAATTCGCTGCGTAAAACTTGCATAAGCATTATGTTTTGGCCACATCGCTTGATTCATCTTGAGCAGCGCAGATGCAATGATTACACGATCTGTTTGAGAAGCATGTGTAAGCTCTCGATACAGTGCCCGCATGCAAGATCGATGAAGCTGATAAAGTCTGGTCGGCTCCCTCAGCTGGAAATCCTGGAGTAAGTAACTTTTCGCCACGTCATGCAGCTTCAATCCAAAAGGGTGCAGATCAATGAATGACAGCAGTTGCAGATTACGATAATCTTCCAGGCTCACCTTCCGCCCGAGTACAGCTTCGAATATTTCTTGGTTGGCATACTCCATGACAATAAGTACTTCAAGTAGCGGGTGGAGTGAAACAGCGGTTACTTCTTTTAATATTTTCGCACTGATCGTTTGACTAACAGCGCGCACATCTGGATTTGTACTTGTAGTAACCATGTCTACAGCTAAGGCAAGGCTTAAAGGCAGTCCGTCTGTTTTATTCGCTAAGTCATGAATTTGTTTGGGAAACAAAGAGGTTGTTTTCTCAATATATTGAACCGATTCCTCATAAGATAGATAATCCAGCGGTAAAGATAGTGTCTGTATATGTGCAATGGATATGGGCAAGGGCTTTCGGGCAGCAATTACTATCCCAATGCCATTCACAGCTAACTGTGGAACAAACGTGTGCAAAAACCAGTCTCTTACTTCTGCAAGTCCCTCAAAATGATCGATATATAGGAGTAGTCTAATGCCTGTTGGATTATGGAACAACACATCCAAAGGAGCTTTTTGATGGAAGGATTGCAACAGGCTATGCACATATTCCATAAAGCTTGCTGGTGTTTGCGGACAGGCATTGCCATCCAGAAAGACTGTTCTGACATTTTCTTTTTTTGCGAGATAGTTCATCCTTGCCAGCAAAGAACTTTTCCCAATGCCTCCCATACCAGAGATGGCAAATATAGCAGACATTGCGTCATTATTCTTTAACCAGTCATGGAATACTGTTAATTCCTTTTGGCGACCAACAAATACTGGCTGACGTGCTGCCGGCTCAATGGGGACTATTCCTTCCACCTCGCTTTATCCTCCCTCGCTGTTATAATCTACTAATACTATAAGGATATATTACTATATATTTTGAAATTAATAAGATAAATGACAAAAAAAGACAAACAAAATGTAATGAAATATCCCGTACATTTGTACCGGTTCGTTATACAAATAAATAACTACAAATAAGTTCTGACTGGCCGTACAGTAAATTGGTTTATTTATACTGGATATTCTTTGCAAAAATTATTAAAACTATATTCCGTATAGGCATTTCATGCTATTATCTTTAGTAGGTATTTTCAGAAAGGCGGATAATTGTGACTTTACAACGTCAGAGGCGTAAGAAAAAGAAAGTGCGCAAATTCAGACTGTTTATGATGGTATTTCTGATCGCATTCTTAGCGATTGGAAGTTATGCTGCATATGAATATATTTCTGCCTCGCGAGCTGCGAACGCAGATAATAATTTAAGCGATGAAGTTGAATTCAATGGTTCCGACGAAAATGTTGATAACGTAAATGTACTTGTACTTGGCAGTGACTCTCGCGGAGGAGATAGTGCACGAGCAGATACAATCATGATTGCCAATTACAGTTCGGATACGAAGCAGCCAAAGCTGATCTCGATTATGCGTGATACGTATGTGAATATTCCAGGGTACGGTTATAACAAAATCAACGCTGCTTATTCAATTGGCGGTCCTGAACTAGTACGCAAGACAGTTACCGAAAACTTTGGTATTGAGATTAATTACTATGCAGAAATTGATTTCAAAGGCTTTGAAAAGCTTGTTGATGCCGTAGCACCAGACGGAATTGAAGTAACAGTAACACCTGAGATGACAACTGACCAGAAAGCATTGGGTGTACAGCTGACAGAAGGCACGCAAAGACTTCACGGTGAAGAGCTGCTAGCATACAGCCGTTTCCGCCATGATGCGAATGGTGACTACGGTCGGGTACAGCGACAGCAGGAAGTCTTAGGTAAGCTGAAAGAGGAAGTTGCCAGTGTAACGACTGTTGCGAAGCTGCCTAAGATGATTGGTATTGCCAATGGGTATATCAGTACAAATGTCCGTAACGGCTTGTTGTTGTCGATGGGAACAGATGTCCTAAGAGGAAAAACAGAGGATATGGAGACTATGCGTATTCCGATGGATGACACCTATCATGATGCTCGCTATGATGTAGGAGCAGTGCTAGAATTTAATGTGGGCGGCTTGGAACAGAATGCCCAAGAAGCGCAAAACTTCTTAAATCAGTAATATAGACCTCTTCTTTTTACAATTAAACGGAAAAAGAAGAGGTTTTTCTGATATAATTTAATTTCCAGTGGTAGCAGAATAAGGGGGATATGGTTTTGGGCAGGAAAGAAAAGCGTAAGAAGAAAAGAACTTGGCTGAAAGTAACCTTGAGTATTATTGCTGTATTAATAATTGCAGTAGCAGCAACGGGCATCTATGCTGCCAATAAAGCGAAGACGACAGTTAATACGATGCAAAAAGGCTCAGACTCAATTGACATGAAACAATCAGTGACAAAAGTGAAGGATCAAGAGAAGTTGAATGTATTGCTGCTTGGAGTGGATCAGCGTGATGATGATGCAGGGCGCTCCGATGCACTGATGGTAATGTCGCTTGATCCAGCGAATGATTCTATGAAACTAATAAGTATTCCTCGTGACTCACGTACAGAAATTGTAGGACATGGTACAACCGATAAAATTAACCATGCGTATGCATTCGGCGGGGTTGATATGACAATTGATACAGTAGAGAACTTCCTGGATACAGATATTGATTATTTCGCTGAAATGAACATGGAAGGCTTGTCCGACTTTGTGGATGCAGTTGGCGGTATCACAGTGAATAACCAGCTTGATTGGATCGATGAAGGGTATTACCAAAAAGGCTATCACTATGCACAGGGAGAAATTCAACTGGACGGACCAAAAGCAATGGGCTATGTACGCATGCGCCACTTGGATCCAGATGGCGACTTTGGCCGTAATGCTCGACAGCGTCAAGTAATCCAAGCGGTTATCGATAAAGGTGCAAGCATCAACTCTGTTAGCAAAATTGATGATATTTTAGGTGCGCTAGGTGATAACGTTCAAACGAATATGGACTTCTCAACGATGACGGATCTGTTCAAGAACTACCGGAATGTGCGTCAGAACTCTGAGAATTACCAAATCCAGGGTGCAGGCACAACCATCGATGATATTTATTATTATGAAGTTTCTCAAGAGGAACGAGATAAAGTCCATGATATGATTTCGTAACAACTAAGAAATAGCCTTCCTAATTATTGGAAGGCTATTTCTTTTGTCCTTATTATCATCCATATAATTGTTATAACTTAATCAGAAAGCCTTGTTCTTGTCTGTGCTATCAGAACTGTTTTTTACAGTTTCTCCTTCACATCTTCTAGCCTTATCGCTCTATTTATACCTTAAACCATTAATGATAACCTAGAAACTGCTTATGTTTCTACTACTAACCTAAGGCAACTAAAAGGAGCACGCCGCATGAAGCAGCCATTCAAAATAGGTTTCATTTGCTTAACAGTATTGCTATCTTTCATCATCCTTCCTATAGATCTTTCCCCATCCACCTATGATAAAACCAAGGTGGTTTTTAATTCCTATGACTACAATGATTCCGTTTATTATGTAACCAAAATATATTATCAGAATGAACTTGGTAAGACCTCCCCGGTAAAGAAGGCATATGCAAACGATGACTTCGGCAAAGGCCTGGAGGAGGTACTATCCTTTTCAAAGAGACAGGATGCTAGCGTGGCGATCAATGCCAGTGTATTCAATCCCGACAAGGGTGAGGCTTATGGTATACAAATGAAAGATGGGAAATTCCAAAAAGAGGAAAGTGATTTGGGTAATAGCTGGCTGCTTGGCAGTGATCGTGCAGGCCGGCTGTATACGTTTCAGTCACGCTTTGCGGATAAGGAAATAAAAGAGAAGAATATCGTGAATACGTGGCAAGGTTTCTTTCCTTTGGTTGCAGATGGTGAGTGGAAAAACTACTATCGCTCCTATACCATTCCAAATATAAAAATCGATAATCCTCGGCAAATCATCATGCAGGATTATTACAACAATACATACATCTATACATTCGATGGCAGAACAGAGCAAAACAGCGGCATAACGTATACGGACTTTTATCACATCATCAAAAACAAAATCAAATACATACGGGTTGCATATGTGCTGGATGGAGGAGGAAGTACATCTCTTGTCCTAGATGGGAAGGCGACGAATGATTTAATTGGAACAAGTAAGGAAAAAGACGGGAGAAAAGTTGCTGATTATATCTATTTCGACTAAAATCTTCATTACTTTCGTCATCTTTCGTGCGGAGAAGGATGAATCTATAATTTTAAGCGAATGTAAATTATCTTTTTTTATTTGTAAATATTAGTGAAGATATGAGAGGAGACTGCAGATTGTCCGTCTACAGCGAAGTATCTAATGGGTCTCTCGTTTTCAAGGATGGGTTTCTGGACTTTAACGGTTCGGTGAATTTGATTACGAGAAAGAGAAGCTCCAATAAGAAATACTATGTGTATGATGCAGCAGGCCAGATAATTACGGAAGAGAGCGACGAGTCTCATAACGTTACGATTAAGGAAATTGTCTATCACAAAGGAAAGCAAGTCATTTTTTATTTGGACAAACGAATGAGATTATCCTTTATTGTGACCCGTAAGCATAAAAGCCTCACGGAGGAGCAGATAATTGAAAAAGCTGAATTAGCTCCTTCGCAGCGTGTTTGGAGCATTCCTCTTTTGAATATGATTCTGTTCATAGGGGTTTTGCGATTCAGGTATATAAATATACAGGAATATGAGATCGCCCTGGGATATGACAAGAAGCACAGATTTCCGATCAAATATTTATTCTCAAAGACGATACGCGAGAAGAATACCTTCAATACAAGTAAGCTGAAGCTTTTATATCATACATTCTTCTGCATCATCCCAGCCAAAGACCTCGAACGAATATACATAGAAACAAGCTCGATCAATTTACCGATGTTTCTTCGAATACATAACGACACTGCGAATTATTATTATCCGTTCAAGAAGAGCGGCTTTGATAAGTACAGCCGCAAGCACTATCTTTACAATACGTTCAATTACCATATAAGCAAGAGTTTATCTGTATTTATCAGGAAATCGGTCACAGGGCAGTTAGTGTTCGTGTACTCCAACAAGCTGCATAAATCAATCGTAATAAAAGAAGCAATTGCGTATGTATTTGTGAAAGTATTCGCTCGGAAAAATAATCGCATCATCCTTTTTGAGAAGTTTTGTGAAGGAGCCAGCGAATCAGCCTATGAGATCTTTAAATATGCCAGACAGCAAAACGATACGATGGCAAGATTCATTATTGATAGCAAATCGGACTTATACCCGGTATTAATCGAACAGTTTGGCAGCAAATACATCATCAAAAAAAATACGCTTAGAAGCTTTTATAATATATTCAAAGCAGATGCATTGATTTCCTCAGATTTAGCTACACATATCCAGCGTCGTCTGTACGACAATGATCGGTTGATCAAGAAGAAAATTCTAGATAACAAAAATAAAATATTCCTTCAGCATGGTGTAGCGTTAGCGACAAATGTATTTGAAAGAGGCTACTTCAATAAAAGAGTGCCGATTGCACCGGATTATATCGTGACGAGCTCCAGAAGAGAAAGTCGGAATTTTTTGAAGTATGCAAATTATACAGAAGACGATATTATACCTACCGGTCTTCCTAATCTGGACCTGTATGTCGAATCAAAAGAGACAGTCCAAAAAGATGAAATAACCTTCATGCTTACATGGAGACCTTGGGATCTGACAGGTGGTAAAACAGAAGGTTCTTATGTAGGCAGGTACATACAATTCATCCGTATGATCAACAGTGATCCTTTCTATGAAGGGAAAAAGATCAATGTAGTACTGCATCCGAAAGCAAAGGTGATACTGCGTGATCAATTCCCTGCTATCTATGCCGACATACAATCCAAGCTATACGCTGGGGACATAAAAGATATCCTACTTAAAACTAAAGTGCTTATCTCTGATTATTCTTCTGTTACGTTCTATGCATTTGCTGGCGGAAGCAATGTCATCTTCTATTGGGAGGATAAAGTAAAGGCAGAAAAAGAATATGGTGCCCGGAACATCCTGCAGAAGGAGAATGCATTTGGCGACATTATTTACGATTTCGATCAATTGAATGCTTTTATCCAGAGCAATTATGTTCAGGAACAGAAAGCTGCCTACCAATCGAAGTTCAGCCTGATGGTTGAGAGAACCGACGGAAACAATACCGAAGAAACGTACAACTATATACGTGAAATTCTCGATAAGGAGAGGGGATTGGCTGATGTTGAATATAGAAATAAAAGGATCCTGCGTAACGAGGGAGTCCTTCAATTATCAGGACAAGAAAACATACAAAGTAAATAAGTATATCTTTCAAAAGCCTTTAAAAGTCATTTCCACTGCTCCAGCAGCGCTCGGTGATGAGGCTGCAATTATCAGAGAAATAAAGCTGCAGCTTACCAATAATGAAAGTGTCAGCGACTTTGTGCTCAAACAGGTGGATGATAGCTTCACGAAGAAGTTCATTATTGGCGGCGCAGATTACTTCATTTTCGATTTGATTGATGAACGAATGCCAACACTTAAAATCGGGGAGACCTACGTGGAACGCCGTCCAGAGATCCAGAAGGTTCTGGAGAGATTCGGAGTTGATTTTCTGAATGAACCAGGTAATGCGGACGATCTATACGGATACATCGATACCTTTATCGAGGGTTTGCAGCAGTATTATCCTTTAGAGAAGGTCATCCTGCATAAAGCCTTTGCTCAGTTCAAGGTTTCGGACGGGGAGCAGCTTGTTCCTCTTGCTTATACATTTCCAGATGAAGGTCATCGGAAGTACAGTGCCAGAAGAGCAGTAGAGACTAATTTATATTTGCATTCGTTATACGAATACATTGAAGCAAATTATCCTGAAATCCCTATTATCGAACTCAAGCATATGGACTACTATTCCACGCATGACCATGTGTACGGTCGGGGTTATTATCATTATAATGACGAATATTATCAGGACTTCTTATCTGCATTAGATGGTATTGTGAGCGGGATTCCAGCTGATGCAGACAAGCAAAAGCTGATTGCTGATGATAATCTTCACCTTTTCAAGCTTCAGCAAAACATTCTGGATATTACCGCAGGATTCGAGACGGACAGAAGACTGCTTTTAACAGAAATACCCGATCACAAGCCAGTCGATGCACTGTTCCATGATAAAAATGGATTGAGAATATGCAAAATTTATTATCCTAACGGTGCAAAGCGCGGGTTCATGTTTTATGTCAGGAATAAGATCATAGCAAAAGTGATTATCAAAGAAGGACATCATTATATCTACACGCCAGATGATACGGGGAAATTTGCAGCAGCCGTTGCGTGGAGCACCCAAGGATACCGGTTATTGCGAGAGGGAAGCAACTATATCGAAAAAGCCAATGAAGTATCGATCGTTATCAATAAACTTCAAAGGGTTAAGATCTTGTTTAGAAAAGATGATTTCTCTATCCTGCTGTATAACTTCAATGCATTAGTTGCAAGGCATGAGTTCCAGCAAGGGTTCCTGCACACAGCCAGAGTATTTTCTGCAAATGGGAAGCTTCAGGAGGTACTGTATGCAAAAGGCTACAAGCGAGCCGGAAGAATGGCGTCTTCCTATAAATATGATGAAGACGGCAATTTGGAGAATAAAACAGATTTTTATCTGGATGGGAGTCTGTACACAAAACTAGAGTACAACCCGGACGGAACTTACTTCCGAAAGATATTTTACAAAAAGGATAAGCCGCACCGCGCAGTTCAGTTCCAGAATAACAAACAAGTGAAACGCTTTGTTTATTATCCGGATGGATCCTCTCTGCAGCAGGAAGTTGACTTTTTTGAGGATGGTACGAGGAGACAAGTAACAGTATTTGATGAAAGCGGAGATATTAAAAGGGTGTTGAGTCGTAATTCACCAAACGAAAATCTCGTAGTGAAGGATGCAGCACTTCTGGAAGTATAATGAAAGAGCCCCTGTCCAGTCGGACAGGAGCTCTTTTTTAATTCACTGTATGCATATGCTTTGATTCACCAAGAACAGCTTCTGCGATATTTACTGCATGATCGCCAATGCGTTCCAGGTTGCTGATAATGTCTATGAAGACGACACCAGACTGGCCGCTGCAGGAGCCTTCCGTCAAGCGCTGGATATGCTGCTTGCGAAGTTTACGCTCAAGCGTGTCGATCTTATTTTCTTGTTCAACAACTAGTTTTGCATGATTTTTATCATTGTTCTGTAAAGCAAGCATCGCATCACGTACCGTGTCAGTTGTAAGAAGGAACATATTTGTCAGATCTTCCATTGCAGTGCTGGAGATTTTGACTTTGTTGGTTTGCTGATATTCGACAAGCTCAATGATGTTCTCGAAATGGTCGCCGATTCGTTCAATATCGCTGACTGCATCGATCAATGCACCATGCTCTTCCGATTCCTGAGCAGATAGCGACTCAGCGGAGATTTGGACAAGGTAGTCCATGATTTTGCGATCAAAGTTGTTGATAGCTTCTTCTATTTGATAAGCATTATTAGCATGTTTCACTTGTTTTGTCTGCAAGAATTGGTTCGTTTCTTCCAAGCCCTGGACAGCCACTTCACCCATCCGTACAACTTCTTGCTTCGCATTGCCTAATGCCACAGAAGGAGACTGCTGGATCATAACTGGATCCAGACCCTTTGTATTGTAATCAACAACTTTATCTTCACCAGGAATCAATTTCGTCACAATCCACGCGAGTACAGCCACAAATGGAAGCTGGATCAACGTGTTCGTAATGTTAAACGTTCCATGTGCAAATGCAATCGTCATACTCGGGTTTAAATCCCAAGTTGCCTGCATCCAGTTTACAAGTGCAGTATACGGGATAAGCAGGATCAAGAAGATCACGGTTCCGATCAAGTTGAATAGTACATGTGTTGCTGCTGCTCTTCTAGCTGCAATGGAAGCACCGATAGAAGCAAGTACAGCTGTAATCGTCGTTCCGATATTATCCCCGAACAGGATCGGCAGCGCTGCCTGCAAATCAACAAGTCCCTCCGAATAAAGACCTTGCAGGATACCAATTGTTGCACTGGAGCTTTGAACGATTACTGTAAATATTGTACCAGCCACAACCGCCAGGATTGGGTTGTCGCTTAGCTGCACCGTCAGATCATGGAAAGATTCCAGGCTGCGGAGCGGCTTCATTGCTCCGCTCATCAGCTCAAGACCATAGAACAATGCTCCAAAGCCAAAGAAGATCTGACCGATATTGTTGATTTTTTTGTTTTTAAAGAAAAATAACATGAAAGCACCGATGGCTAGAATAGGCAGTGCATATGCACCGACATCCAAACCGATGATAAAAGCGGTGACTGTAGTACCGATATTGGCACCCATTATGACACCGATTGCCTGGCGCAGCGTCATGAACCCAGCGCTTACCAAGCTGACTGTGATAACAGTCGTTCCGGAGCTGCTCTGGATCAGAATGGTGACAAGCATACCTGCTAGTACACCCATTAAGGGATTTGTTGTGAATCGATCAAGAATATCGCGTAATTTATCTCCAGCCGATCGTTGAAGTCCATCTCCCATCGACTTAATACCAAATAGGAAAATACCTAATCCCCCGATAAACGAGAAGATTAATTCCTGTACATTTATATCCAAACTTTTCACCCCTAAGGTTAATTATCTGCTGCAAACACGACTATTATGTCTAAATGTTAAGGTTGTGTAAAGGTGATGGTTAATTAATTTACAAAACCTTTACAAAAGTATGGGGATAAGAGTAAAAAAGTGTCATATAAGCAAGGAAAATACAAAAAGAGTTGTTCCCAATGGGAACAACTCTTAAGATCAAAGCAAATCGCTATATCCGTCAATCACGAAATAAATCGTTAAGATCATCATTACAGCTAGTAATACGAGCATCGTGTAGAAGAAAGCCTTTTTACCTTTAGATGGTTTAGAATCCATTATACTGCTCCTTTTGCATAATCAATAACAACATCATACCATGCTTGTCTTACATAATTCCATCGTTACTCCCCATACTAACAGGACGAGGAGGGAACGGACTTGAAAAAGCATCCAGGTAATAACGGGCAGGGCAAGACATCCAATACAGGTAATATGAAATGGTGGCAGCTGTCGCTTGTCGGGATTGGCTGTACGATTGGAACGGGGTATTTCCTAGGTTCGGTCATCGGCATCCATTTGACTGGTGCTTCCATTGTCATTTCTTTCGTAGCTGCCGCAATCGGCACATTGATTGTATTTTTATCTTTGGCAAGAATGACTGCAAATGACCCCCAGGAAGGCTCATTCTGTTATTACGCAGGTAAAGCCTTTGGTGGATGGGCGGCTTTTAGCTGTGGCTGGAGCTATTGGTGCTCGAATATATTGATTATGGGAAGTCAATTGACGGCGATTTCACTTTTGAGCCAGTTTTGGTTCGAAAAAATACCTCTTTGGGTGTTTTCCACCATTTACGCCGTACTTGCAATTATCGTAGTCCTGACGGGTGCCAAGGGATTCAATAAGATGGAGAATATATTTGCGGTCGTCAAGACAGCAGCAATTACCATGTTTATTATATTGGCCGCACTTGTGTTATTTAACGTTATCTCTACAGAATCAACGTATAAGCCTTTTGAGGAGTCGTTCCTTCATGATGGATACAAAGGGTTATGGGCATCGCTGATTTATGCTTTTTATGCTTTTGGGGGTATTGAGGTTATCGGAATGATGTCTATGCAGTTGAAGAAGAAGGAGGAAGCCGCAAAGGCTGGGACAATTATGCTGATCGGACTGGCGATTCTTTATGTCGTTTCATTGCTTTTGGCAATCAGCATGGTCAAGACGCATGATTTCAAGATGAATGAAAGTCCATTTGTTACGGCGCTATCGAAAACGCCGCTTGATTTCTTCCCGCATGTGTTTAATGCTGCTGTCATCATTGCTGGGTTCTCCACTTTATGTGCAGCACTTTTTGCAGTAACGAATCTGCTTGTCGTTTTGGCAAAAGACAAAGATGCGCCGCAGCTGTTTGCTAAGAAATTGAAATATAAAGATCTTCCTTTGGCTAGTATGCTGCTGGCGGCAGTAGGTCTGCTTGCCAGTATCATCACCGCTTTATTATTGCCCGGGAAAATATATGAGTACATCACCACGGCGGCAGGATTGCTGCTATTGTACAATTGGATGTTCATCCTGGCATCTGCCTGGAAGATTGAAAAGTTCAAGATGGGCAATAAGCTGGTGACGGTAATAGGAGGTATTCTGCTGCTTGCAGGAATCAGCGGAACAGCAGTCGAAGCGGAAGTACGTCCAGGCTTATATGTAAGTGCCGGCTTTGCGGTACTTATTCTTATTATCGGTATTTGGGTCAAACGAAAAAAATCAGAGCACACTCAAAATGCCTAAATAGCCAAAATAGATACCAAAACCAAGCAATGACATACCAGAAACAAAGGTAATCAGCCGCAGCAGTCGATCATTCAGGAAACGGCGCAGGCTGCTGGATAAAAGGGCGATTACATTATCCCATAGAAAAACACCGACAAAGATGCTGATCGTGTAAAGCAATAAATGATTTGACTCGCCTTGTTCGACTATCTTGGCAAGAACGGATCCATAAACGCCTACCCAAAACATAATGCTGATTGGGTTTACGAGTGCAAGAAAGAAACCATATCGAAGCCCTTGCAGCGGTGCAACCGTCGTCATACTGGCTCGAGTCAAGGTCCGTGTTTTCAGAACGCTCTCGATACCAAGATAAAGGAAAACAAAGCTTCCGAAGAAGAAAAGAAAAGACTGGACGACCGGGATCATGATGACATGATAAAACCCAAGATATACAAGCAGCATATACAGGATATCTGCCAGCATGGCACCGAACCCGACAGATAGACTTTGCAGGAACCCGCCGCGTATTCCTTTTTCCATTTGAGCGGCATTGACTGGACCGACTGGTGCAGAGAGACTTACTCCTAACAATATATAATTGAGTATATTACCCATGCTTGGCCTCCTTTTGGCTGACTTGTACAGCCTATTCAGAGCATGGGAAGGGTAGTCCATCTTTTTATTTTACAAATTATTAATACACTGTCTGTGACACGCATTTCTTAATGGAAAATGCGTGTTTTCGTTTTGATTCCAGAAAATGTGACAGATCCTGCAGTTAAGTTCCTGTAAAAACAGGCATTTTCTGCTTTAAGATGTCGAATATGGTAAATTCACCCTTTTCTTGCAAAAGATACGATTATAAGACAGAATGGCATGGGATGAATAAATAGTCCTAAATATTGCATAAAGGAGGATAAGTATTCGTAAGCTGTTCTACCCAAAAACCAAAGGGAGTGGATGACATTGAAGGACATTCGCAATAACGATTTTAATTTGATTCTGGACCAGTATAAAAATATGATTCATTATCATATCCACCGCATGCGTATTCGAGATCCGCACGATGAATTTCTGCAAGAAGGAATTATGGCATTGTTCCTCGCCTGGACCGGATATGATGAATCAAAAGGTGATTTTAACGCCTACGCCAACAGAACAATCCGCTTTCGCCTAATTGACCACCTCAGAAAAATCATCCGCGAACAAGAAAAAACCGACCTCATCATCAATGAAGCCCACACAAAGGAACTCATCCAGCAAGAGCTCGACTTACTCGAAAAACAAGAATTCTGGAAGCGTGTCAAACATACACTCACTGACAAGCAATGGAAATGGGTGTATTGGTACATAATCCATGGTTATGCTGTGAAGGAAATCGCCGCAATCGAACGCACCACAGAGGATGCTGTGAAGAACTGGGGAAAAGAAGTGAAACGCAAGCTGCGGGATTCTGCATTTATTAAGGATTGCAGAAAATAGTGAAAAAAACGAGGGGGCATCTTTATGCCCTCTTTACATTACAGTTAAAATTGTAAAATTCATGAAAAAATATCGTAAATATTAACCGCTTTTTGGATAATTTATAGTAAACTAGTATCATTATCTTTTAGAAAAAATTGGTTTTAGTTATAGCTTAGTAGAAGTGATTGTACACCTCGAAACAAGAAGGGATCGTAAAAATGAAGAAAATTGCAATTGTTGGAACAGGATATGTAGGCTTAGTTACAGGAGTGGCACTTTCAGATGTAGGACATGATGTCACATGTGTGGATATCGATGAGACGAAGGTTGCCAAGATGAATCAAGGCTTGTCTCCAATCTATGAGCCAGGTCTAGCAGAATTAATGACCAAAAATATCGAAAGAGGCAATCTTCATTTCACGACTGACCACAGCATCGCATTCCATGATGCAGATGCTATCTATATTGCTGTCGGTACCCCAGAGAGAGCGGACGGTTCTGCTAACCTTGACTTTGTCCAGCAGGTAGCAAGGGATATCGCTGCTCATGTAACAGACAAAGGAGCAGTTGTCGTAACAAAGAGTACAGTGCCTGTCGGTACGAACAAGCTTGTGAAGCATTGGATTACGGAAGCTCTTGATCGTGATGTGCAGATTGAGGTTGTATCCAATCCGGAATTCCTTCGAGAAGGCTCTGCTGTACACGATACATACAATGGTGATCGTATCGTAATCGGATCTGAGTCAGAAGAAGCAGCAGCTTTAATAGAAGAAATCAATAAACCATTTGGCGTACCGGTATTCCGTACGGATATCGAGAGTGCCGAAATGATTAAATATGCGTCCAACGCCTTCCTGGCAGCGAAAATAAGCTTTATCAATGAAATTGGTACGATTTGCGGTAAGCTGGGTGCCAATATTGAAGATGTTGCGAAAGGAATGGGTATGGATAAACGTATCGGCGATAAATTCCTGAATGCCGGAATCGGTTATGGCGGCTCTTGCTTCCCGAAAGATACAAAAGCACTTGTTCAGATCGCTGGAGATGTGAATCATACATTCGATTTGCTGGAATCCGTTATCAATGTAAATAACAAGCAGCAGCAAATTCCTGTTGATATGGCGCAAATGGTCGTACGCGGCGGATTGGAAGGCAAGAAAGTTGCCATGCTTGGTCTTGCATTCAAGCCGAATACCGATGATATGCGCGAATCAGCAAGCATTGTTCTTGCCCAGAAATTGACTGATCTTGGTGCAAACATCTCTGCATTTGATCCGATCGCTATGGACAATGCGAAGCGATTGCTTCCAGAGACTGTTCATTATGCAGCTAATACAGAAGAAGCACTCAAAGATGCAGATGTAGCAATCATCGTGACAGAGTGGGATGAGTTCAAGGACCTTCCACTGACTGTTTTCGAACAGCAGATGAAACAGCCGATCGTTATCGATGGCCGTAACTGCTACCCGCTTAAGTTTGTAGAAACAGCGAATATCGACTACTATTCAATCGGACGTCCTTCTGTCATCCGTGCGAAAAAATCGAATCAGCCAGCAAACTAATTCAAAGCCGACAGCTTCTGCTGTCGGCTTTTTCTATGCCTGCTCCCGGAATTTCCGGGGTGTAAGGCCTGTATGTTTTTTGAATACTTTCGTGAAATAGCTTTGGTCATGGTAATGAAGCAAAGCACAAATATGCAGCAGGGAATGATCCGTCAGCCGCAGCAAGAGCTTGGCTTCCTCGATTCGAAGGTGCTGGATATAGGTCCGTATGGGCATGCCGACTTCCTGTTTGAATCGAGCGGATAAATAAGTCGGATTCATCTTTAGCATGTCAGCGAGCTGCTTCAGCGTGAGAACTTCGTAAAGATGCTGGTAGATATAATGGACGCAATGAGCAATTTTACGCGAATATGTTCCCGCCTTTATTTCGCCTACTTTTTCAGCAAATGTGCACAGTGCTTCGGTTTGGAGACGCACAAGTGCAGGCAAATCCTTCTTTTCCTCAATCTGCTGGATATACGCATCACTCATCGTAAAGGCAAGCTCAGGAGCCAGTCCGCCGTTAATGGCAGCGCGCGTGGCTAATGTTATTGCCGTTATAGCAAGGTTCTTCCGGTTTCGAACTGCATTCTGTTTCGCTAATGTCCCGCTGAGCTCGTCTGGAAAACTCTGCAGCTGTTCCTTGACGAGATCTGGCTTGCCGGCACGGATACAGTCGAAAAGCTTTTCCTCTAAATAAGGGTGATGGTGCAAATTGGTATTCTGTCTGTTTTCGGCAGACTGAATCATCGGCAGTTCAAAGGAGGGCTTTTGCAATGCGGCCGCATCCAGTTCGCGCTGGTAGAGCATGTAATAAGCGAGTGAGCCGATATCAATTAGCTTCTCCTTTGACAGGCTGGTTTCTGGTGCAGGACCGAGCTGCAGCATCCCGCCCTTATTTTCAAATGGTATGTAAAAAGAGAAGCCGGCAGCTTCTTCCTGTACATATGGAGAGCTAGATGGTGCAGCTTCTGACTGATAGGTAACAGGTATAGAAAAAGTCTGTTGAAGCAATCGTGTGACGGTGGACCATTCGTTCGGCATACATAACCCCCATTGCAGAAAATAGAAAGTAACTACCAAAAAAACGAAATCAATACCAGAAATGTAATCGGTGTCATTATATCATAAATATGCAGGGGTTTTGTAATAGGACAACCGGAGGAGGTGCAGGGCATGTATCTTGTAGTCGACATCGGCGGAACTTTGGTCAAAACCGCTTTGATGGACAGAGGCGGCAAAATTATCAAAAAGGACAGCCGGCCGGCTTCTAGAGAAAATATTGAAGCTTTCGATAACATCTTGTTTGCCAGCATAGATGATTTGTTCCAGGAGGATGTACGAGGCATTGCTGTCAGTACGCCGGGAGCTGTCGATACAGACACTGGTGTTATCTATAATGGCGGATCCTTTCCTTTCCAGCATGGCGTGAACCTGAAAGAAAAACTCCAGAAGCGCTATGGTGTGACTATTGCAGTTGAAAATGATGGCCGCTGTGCAGCGCTCGCGGAGCTTTGGCTCGGCAGTCTCAAGGACAAGCGTGACGCTATCGTCTTAGTGCTTGGCAGCGGAGTGGGCGGCGGTATCCTAATGGATGGCAGAGTCCATCATGGCCGGAATCTGCTGGCAGGAGAACTGAGTTATGTGATGGAAGCAGTTGACGAGAAGTCAAAGAAAGCCACCTTCTTTGGAGGTACTGGTTCAGCAGTCAATATGATCAAACGTATCAATCAGGAAAAAGAAGTAGCGGATGTCACAGATGGAAAGAAGGCATTCGAATTCATCCATGCTGGCGATACGGCTGCAAATCAGATTTTTGATGAATTTTGCCAGAGCATCGCCGTACAGATTTTCAATCTCCAATATATTTTCGATCCAGAAGTGTTTGCCATTGGCGGCGGCATCAGTGCGCAGCCAATAGTGGTAGAACGAATTCAGCAAACTGTAAAAGAGTTAAAGCAAGCAAACCCGTTCCATGCAGCAGATCCAGCAATTGTCTGCTGCCATTATCAAAGTGATGCTAATTTATACGGGGCGCTATATCATTATTTAACGGAACATGAAAAGACAGGGAGGAACTAAATCATGGCAGAAGTGAAAAAAGAATTTCCACAAGGTTTCCTATGGGGCGGCGCTGTTGCAGCCAATCAGCTGGAAGGTGCTTATCAAGAGGATGGCAAAGGGTTGTCTACAGCAGATGTGTCGCCGGACGGCATTATGTATCCAGCATCTGAGGATCCAGCCAAACTGAATCTATATCACGATGGAATCGACTTTTATCATCGCTACAAGGAGGATTTAGCACTGTTCGGTGAGCTTGGTTTCAAATGCTTCCGTACAAGCATCGCTTGGACACGAATTTTCCCGAATGGTGATGATGCCGAGCCGAATGAAGCAGGCTTGAAATTCTATGACGATTTGTTCGATGAAATGCGGAAACAAGGCATGGAGCCTGTCGTTACTATTTCTCACTATGAAATGCCATTGAATTTAGTGAAAAAATATGGTGGCTGGCGCAATCGTGAAGTGATTGGTTTCTATGAGAAATTCGCCCGCACTGTGCTGGAGCGCTATAACGGCAAAGTGAAATACTGGATGACATTCAACGAAATCAATGTTGTGCTGCATGCACCATTCACTGGCGGCGGTTTGGTGTTCGAAGAGGGTGAGAACAAGCTGAACATTATGTATCAGGCTGCTCATCATCAGTTCGTTGCAAGCGCATTGGCTGTTAAAGCATCTCATGAAATCAATCCGGAAGCACAAATTGGCTGTATGATCGCGTCTATGACGACGTATCCACTCACGCCGAATCCAGATGACGTATTCGCAGCCCTGGAGCAGGATCGCAAAACATTGCAGTTCTCAGATGTACAAGTACGCGGGTATTATCCAACTTATATGAAGCGGTATTTTACTGAAAATGATATAGAGTTCGAGATTGCTGCTGGTGATGAGGAACTCATGCGTGAGCACACTGTCGACTATATCGGCTTCAGCTATTATATGAGCTTCATTGCGACAACAGATGAAGAAAAGCTGAAGGAAGCAGCAGCAGGAAACTTGATGACAGGGGTAAGAAACCCTTATCTCGAGTCTTCCGAATGGGGCTGGCAGATTGATCCCAAAGGATTGCGTACAACGCTGAATATTCTTTATGATCGCTACCAGAAGCCTTTGTTCATCGTTGAGAACGGCCTGGGTGCCGTGGATAAGGTCGAAGAAGACGGCAGCATTCAGGATGATTATCGTATCGATTATCTGCGTGCTCATATCGAGCAAATGCGGGAAGCTGTAGCTGATGGGGTTGATTTAATCGGCTATACGACTTGGGGACCGATTGACCTAGTCAGTGCTTCGACAGCGGAATTGAAGAAGCGTTATGGCTTTGTATACGTAGATCGTGACAACGAAGGCAATGGCACGTTGGAAAGAACGAAGAAGAAGAGTTTTGCCTGGTATCAGCGTGTAATCGCGACAAACGGACAAGAACTTTGATTTGTAAGGCACCTTGCTGCACAGCAGCGGGTGCCTTTTGGTTTGTTGTGGAAATGTTTCCATTATACTACTACGATTTGTAATTATAGATACAAAAGTGCTAGATTGTACCACCAAATTTCAACAAATTTTGCTATACTAATAGCAACTAAGATGAAAAAGGTTGATGGGGATGCGGGAACATGAAGCTAGCAGGAATGAAACGGCTGAATCTACTTTGAAAGTCGGTCAGATGAGAATAGAACGGATTAAGCCGGACAGTGTCTGGACAAAGATCGAAAAGTGCAAGCTGACGACGTTGACAGCTCCCTCTGGCTACGGCAAGACGACAATGCTCCAGGAGTGGGCCGCACGGACTGATTTGGAAGTAGGCTGGATCAATCTAGAGGAAGAAGATATCCAGCGCGTCGCCTTCTGGAAGAAGGCAATCTTACATATGCCTGGTCTGCCAGATCAGGAACGAAAAAAACTATTGGATATCATCCAATCCGCTTCTTACTCGCCGACACATTTCATTGCGACATGGTGTGCTTATTTGCGTGAGCATCATGTGGCTGGTGCACTGATCATTGATGATTTTCATCTGATGACAAATTCCAATGAACTGTATGAATTGACTTCATTACTAGAAGAAATGCCAGACACTTTCCACATTATAGTATCGGGGCAGGCTTTTCCGGGTCTTTCAATGAAACGGCTGCTGCGGCAGAGGCAAGTACTTCAGATTACGAAGCGGGATCTCATCTTCACAGAAGAAGAGATTGAGACTTATATCCGAAAACATTTGCATAAGGAGCCAACGGAGGCTGCTGTTCAAAATATTCTGCAGCAGACAAATGGGTGGGCTGCCGGACTTCAGCTTATCCACATGTATGAGCAAATCCAGGAGGATTACTCCGAGCTCCAGTTTTCAAATATTGTTGTTGCAAGGCAGCTGATTCAGGAAATCGTCCATAGCCTTCCTGAGAATGAACGGACCTATCTGCTCAGCACTTCTATTTTGAATACGATGCACGTCCGGTTATGTGATTATATTGTAGGCACAAGACGTGGCCGGGTAATCATGCGTCGGCTAAGGACACAAGGATTGCTCATCGAGAGTCAGGAGGAGCCAGGCTGGTTCTCCTATAATAAGCACTTCCGCACATACCTGAAAGAAATGCTCGATATGCAGACAACAGACGTTAATGACTTGTACATCCGGGCTAGCGAATGGTACGAGAACGAAGAAATGCTGCTCATGGCTATCCAATACGCATGGAAAGCAGGAGACCTGGAGCGTGTCAAACAGCTTTTGATCAAAACAGCTCCGCTGCTGCTGGAGGAAGGACGTGTGGACCAGCTGCAGGAATGGATCGGTAAACTGCCGCGAAAGTTTATTTATCAGCTGGAATTAGGGATCATTTATGGCTGGGTGCAATGCCTGCGCTTTCAGCCGAAGCTTGCACAGCGCCATGCATATATGATGGAAGAACAGCTGCTGCGCCGGGAACTACAGCTTTCAGAAGAAGAAGAAAAAAGGCATTTTGCCGATTTGTATACCTTGAAAAGTTTTATTTCCTTACTAGAGGATGATGCCAGGGGGGCAATGGATCATGCTAGCAAGGCATTAGTGTACAGTGCGAACTCTAGCAGATACTTTTCCCATTCGGTTGATTATAATCGTCACGATGCCACTATTCTTCATTCCCCTCTAGGTGGAGGTGGTGATTTACGTGGTGTTCAGCGCTTATATGAAGCTTTGGGACATACAGTTTCGAAAGAGTCTGTGTTCAGCGGCTATTATCACTTGAGCATGGCCGAGCTTTACTACGAATGGGGTATGGCTAGCAAAGTGAAAATCCATCTGGAACAAGCATCGATTATTGCTGACTTGTTTGGACTGCCAGGTCTGCTCGTACCTACATATATTCTAAAAGCACGTCATGAAATCGAACAGCAAGGTGATGCTCAATCAGCCAAAGCTACGCTTCATGCGCTAAAGGATATGCTCACGCGGAGCAATGCTTCAGCAGATTGGTTCAAGAAAGCAGAGGCGGCAAGAATTCGCATCGCAATTCATCAAGGTGATACAAAGCGAATTCAAAATTGGCTTTCTCTTTTCGTTCTTCAAGAGCCTCCAATGCAGCAGAAAAGTCTATTTGAATACATCACACTTGTGTGGGCTTACGCTGCGCTGGGTGAAGCAGAAAAGGCGCAGAGCTATATCCAAAAGCTGCTGCCACTCGTCAAATTCGGTCATCGTCTAAGTGCAGAAATCGAATTGTACATTATTCAAGCGGTGCTGCTGTATCCAACTGAACGTGAGCAAGCATTGCAAGTTATGAGTGATGCACTGCGTCTCAGCGCCGATCATAAATATTTGCGTACGTATTGGAAAAACGGCGATACAGTGCGCGACATGCTGAACGAACTGATGGATACAGAGAAAGTACCGAAGAAGCATCGGAAATACGTTGAACAGATCTTGGCGTACTGGTGGGAAGAGACAACAGAGCAGAAGCTGCAAAACAAGCTGACAAACAGAGAGCTGCAGCTGATCTATCATCTTCAGCTTGGCAAACGGAATAATGAGATAGCGGAGGAGCTGGACTTATCACTTGGTACGGTAAAAGTGTATTTCCATCGAATCTATGAAAAGCTTGGTGTGAAAAATCGCAAGCAGGCAAAGGAATTGGCAGCAGGTCTTGATTTTTCCGACATTTTGTAAAGAAGCAAATGATTTTGTGGAATGGTGCTGAATAGTGGAAGTAATTGTAGTAGAATGGAAGAAATGGAAATGCGGGAAGGAGGCGGCACTGTGCTGCAGGCTTTGCATCATATTGCAATCATTTGCTCGGACTATACAGAATCCAAGCGATTTTATACAGAAATATTAGGCTTACAAGTAATTCGGGAAGTATATCGGGAAGAACGAGATTCCTATAAACTCGATCTTGCTTTGGGAGATACATATATTATCGAATTGTTCTCCTTCCCGAATCCGCCGGCACGGCCTAGTTATCCGGAAGCAGCTGGACTGCGGCATCTTGCTTTCACAGTAGATGATGTCGAAAAGGAAGTAACTCGACTTCAAGCAATGGGTGTGAAGACGGAACCTGTCCGAATTGATCCTTTCACAGAGAAAGCATTTACCTTCTTCCAGGATCCAGACGGATTGCCGATTGAACTGTATGAAGAGGAGGCTGCCGAAAAGTGAAAAAGGAGACGCTGCTGATCGGGACATTCATCCTTTTCCTTGGTATTGCAGTCTCGGCCTTCTTCTATGTCCAGAACAAATCTGTGACAAGCAGTTCCCTTAAGGCGAATGAGCAAAAAGAGCAGTCTTATGCCGCTGAATCAAAGCTGACAGAAGAACCGAAAGAAGTGAAGATCGAGCATATCGATGGAGAGTTTGCCCTCCAGAAAGAAATGATTGCAGTGGAGGAAGAAGAAGCTGCTGAATTAGAGCCTGAAACGGAAGAAGTTCAGACAACGGAAGAACCAGTGGTTACAGAAGATGAAACAGAGTCCGGTTTTAGCTCTGATTCTACTTATCAAGCACCTGGATCAAGCTACACTGCGCCATCAAGCAGCTCATCTGGCAGCAGTTCATCCAGTTACAGTGGAAGCAGCTCCAGCAGGTATAGTGGAGGATCTTCCAGTGGAGGATCATCTAGTGGCTCAGGTGGGGGGGCTTCTTCTGGAGAAACGGATGCAGAGAAAGAGAATGATAGTAATACTGCACCGTCAAAAGAAGAGGATAAACCTGCAGATAAACCGAAACCAAATCCGAAGCCTCCTGCAGCGGAGGAACCGGAAGAGGATCCAGCACCGGAACAAGACTCCGAACAACCGGAAGTCCCTTCAGATGATGCCGATGATAAGGAAGAAATAGAAGCAGTAGGATAAATCAGGACAGTCGCACAATTGTGCGGCTTTTCTTTTAGGGACAATGTTATGCCAGGTCCATTTTGGGTAATATGGAGAGAAAGGATTTCGACGTGAGGGGACTTGTTATGAAGACAAAGTATTATGCCATTATAGATATCGGATCGAATACGATGCGCCTTGTCGTGTATTTGCGTGACAAGAGCGGCAGAATCAAAGAAAAAGAGAATGTGAAGGTTGTCGCGCGTCTGCGAAATTATTTGACTGCTGATGGAGTCCTGGACGAAAAGGGAATCCAGACATTGATTAAAACATTGCACAGCTTCCAGGAAGTGACACGCTTTTATGAGCTGGAGTCCACAACATGTGTGGCAACAGCTACCGTTCGACATGCGAAGAACCAGCAGGAAATAGTAGAACAGGTAGATAAAGAAACAGACTTTACTATCAGGGTCCTATCAGACTATGAAGAAGCGTATCTCGGTTATTTGGCTGTGGCAAACAGTACACCGTTTCGGGATGGTATAACCATCGATATCGGTGGCGGCAGCACGGAGGTGACTTATTTCGAGAATCGCAAGCTGCTATTCTATCATAGTTTTCCATTTGGAGCTTTATCTCTGAAGCGGCAATTTGTAGCAGGAGAGAAGCCGACGGAGGAAGAACTGGAGCATATCCATACATTTGTATGTGAGCAGCTGCAAACATTGGAATGGCTGCCGGATAAACAGCTGCCGATCCTCGCAATTGGCGGAAGTGCTCGGAATGTCGTCCAGATGCACCAGGAAAAAGTCGGTTATCCACTGGCTGGATTGCATCAATATAAGATGAAGAAGCAAGATATCGAAGACATGGAATCAGAGCTTGCTCCGCTCAGCTTTGCCGAGCTGCAGAAGGTGGATGGTCTCTCAAAGGATAGAGCTGATATCATTTTGCCGGCAATACAGGTGTTCCGCTGCTTGCTTGATATTGTAGGAACAACAGATTTTGTTCTCAGCCGAAAAGGATTGCGGGATGGATTGCTGTATGAAGTGCTGCATCGCCGTAATGAAATGACCTTATTCACAGACGTACAGGAACGAAGCTTCGAGGAGCTGGCGAAGGATTTCGAGATTGATCGGACCCATGCACTGCAGCGGCAGAAAACAGCTGTATTGCTGGCGGAGCTAGTGGAGAAAACAGGGCTGGTGGAATTGAATGACCATGATAAGTTTCTCGTGAAGTATGCTGCTTATGTTTATAATGTCGGAGCGTATATTGATACAGAGTCTGGAAATCAGCACACGTTCTACTTGTTGGCGAATCGGACAATCGATGGCTTGCTTCATAAAGATCGAATCATACTGGCATTACTCGCTTCCTTCAAAAATAAATCCTTCTATAATCGTAACGCAGAAGTATTCCAGTCCTGGTTCAAGGAAGAGGAGCTTGCGCATTACCGGCTGCTGGGAGCTATTATCAAACTGGCCAGCAGCTTGCATGCAACGAAGCGGAATATTGTGGCTGACATCGACTTGCAGGAGGATGGAGACGATCTTCTGCTTACTGTATTATGTAACAAAGACTGGCGTGCAGAATGGTATCAAGTGGAAAAACAGAAAAAACATCTGGAAAAACAGCTTAGACGAAATATAGGGCTCGTTTTCCGTGAAGATACTCATTTCCATATAAGTTAAAATTTACAATAACTTCATAATCTCTCTTTTTACTGACTGATATACTAGAAGTGAAGAATACTGTCGAAAAGTGGTGCATGGAAATTGAGAACTGAGGAACAGCTGCGGGTTGATTTGAATAACCCGAAAAATTACAATAACCGAGAGTTGAGCTGGCTTGCATTTAATGAACGAGTGCTGGAGGAAGCGCTTGATGAGCGCAACCCTTTGTTGGAAAGGCTAAAGTTCCTGTCGATTTTCAGTTCCAATCTGGATGAGTTTTTCATGGTGCGCGTGGCTGGTTTAAAGGATCAGGTGAAAGCTGGATTCAACCGGCCTGAAAATAAAGCCGGTATGACACCGAAACAGCAGCTTCAAAAAATTGGAGCAAAGGCGCACCGTCTCGTGGAGACGCAGAACAGTGTATTCCAGGATGTGATTATCCCGGAGTTGAAAGAAGAGAAAGTAGAATTATTGAACATGGAGCAGCTGTCCAGTGCCCAGCTGCTTCGTCTGGAAACGTATTTTGAAGAAGAAATATTCCCTGTACTTACGCCGATGGCAGTCGATGCTTATCGCCCGTTTCCAATGCTTCTGAACAAAAGTCTGAACCTGGCTGTCTCCTTATTGGACGAGCATGAGATGGATGAAGCTGCTCAGCAGAAGACAGCCATCGTGCAGGTGCCGGCTGTTCTGGACCGTTTTATTCAGCTGGAGGATACAAGGGAAGATGAACTCCATTTTGTTCTGCTGGAAGATATCATCAGTCACTATATTTATAAGCTATTCCGCGGATATCAAATAAAATCTGTGACAGTTTTCCGGATAACTCGGAATGCTGACATGACGATTCATGAAGAAGGCGCCCGGGATTTATTGAAGGAAATAGAAAAAGAGCTCAAAAAACGTAAATGGGGAGCAGCTATCCGGCTGGAAATCCCAAAACAAGAGTATGACTACAAAATGATCACCTTCCTGACAGAGACACTGGATATCCATCGGAAGGATGTCTATGAAATTGATGGACCGATCGACATGACGCGAATGATGCAGTTCTACAAGCTCGTTGCAGCAAAACGGGAGCATCTAGTTTATGAGACGCTCATCCCGCAGCCGCCTGCTGAAATCGGAACAGATGAGAATTTATTCGATGCTATCAATGATCGGGATATATTCCTGCATCATCCGTATGAATCGTTCGAGCCTATTGTTGATTTCGTTTCAAAAGCAGCAGATGATCCCGATGTGCTGGCGATTAAGCAAACGCTTTACCGAGTGAGCGGGGATTCGCCTATTATTGATGCGTTAAAGCGTGCAGCAGAAAAAGGGAAACAGGTTACCGTGCTGTTCGAGCTGAAAGCACGCTTTGATGAGGAGAATAATGTGCAATGGGCCAAGGAACTGGAAAAGTCCGGCTGTCACGTTATCTATGGGATGACCCATTTGAAGACGCACAGCAAGATAACACTTGTCGTGCGGAAGAAGCATAACCGAATCGAGCGCTTTGTTCATCTTGGCACAGGGAACTATAATGATCAGACGGCCAAGCTGTATACAGACATGGGGCTGTTTACCTCCAAGCGGAAATTCGGGATTGATGCGACTAACTTTTTCAATTACCTAAGCGGCTATACAGAGAAACCGACCTTCCATCATCTGTCGGTAGCTCCATTTGATATCCGGTCGGATATGATCAGTATGATTGATGAAGAGATTCGCTTACATAAACGGTATGGGAATGGGCGAATTATCATGAAAATGAACTCGATTACCGATAAGCCAATCATTCAGAAGCTATATGAAGCTTCCATCGCCGGTGTCAAGATCGATTTAATCATCCGGGGCATTTGCTGCCTGCGTCCTGGAATCAAGGGTGTGAGCGATAATATACGTGTACGGAGTATTGTCGGCAGATATCTGGAGCATACACGAATCTATTATTTCCATCATAATGGGGAGGAAAAGATACAGCTTTCCTCAGCTGATATGATGACAAGGAATATGGAGAAGCGGGTGGAAATCCTTTTCCCGATATTCGACGGACCTATCAAGCGTCGAATCCGAGACATCCTCGATGTCATGCTAAAGGATAATAGCAAGGCAAGAGAGCAGGATGAAAACGGAGTCTATCATTATGTAACAAGAGGCGATCAGGAAGAGCTGATAGATAGCCAGCTGATATTGTTTAATGAAGCTTATCGTGTGATGGAAGATGAGGAGTGAGGATAGGACGCAATCAGCGTCCTATTTTTTTGCTTTTCGACAGAATCTGCTGGGAATTATTGCTATAATGGACTCTAGCAATCTTAAACTGGAAATTCATTCTAGCAGTCTAGCAGAGGAGTGGAAGCAGTGAAGGCATTTTTTATAACATTAATATGTATTTGTGTACTTGCAATAACAGGTACTGGCATCTACTTCTTCCTATCTCAGGAAGAAAACGATACAGCCAGCGGGAAAGAAAATGAGGCAACGCAGCAAGAACAATTGCCAGCTGAAATGCCGGAAGATAAACAATTGAAGCCAGTAGAGAAAGGAGAAGGGGCGTCCAAGCTGGAGGAACTTTCTGGCGATACAAAGGATTTCCTTTCTACGTTCACATACGAGGTCTATGATGAACAAGTTGCCTATAAGAATGAAGAGCTGATCAAACAAATCATCAGTGACCAGCATGCCTATTTGAATGATCTCACTGGCTGGGGACACATCGATAATGTAGATATCGACTATCTGGCTCAATCAGAGGAATGGCAGCAGCTGCAGAAGGATGTAGAAAGGCTGCGAACGGAAGGCTTTGCTCCATCAGAAGCTGTAAACGATATGTGGAACGCCGAGGCGTTCATGCGAATCGCAACAGACAGCGCGGACCTGAACAGTCTGCGTTATGTGCATCGGATTTTTCATGATATGGACGCAGAAATCAATGGAGCAGAAGTGGATAAGGTATGGGGGGCAACGCGTGCGTTTGGTGCTGAAACGGAGACGCAGGAGCTGTATGCATATATTAAGGGATAAAAAAAGCAGTCAACGACTGCTTTTTGTTCTTTATATAGTGTTGCTGCATAAGAAGCATACATATAATCAAAGAAATGGATATCATTGTAGTTTGGGTCAGCCTGCAAGGGTGATTGTTTCTGCAGCTGGCTATATAGAGTTTCGGACATTTGCTGATCATCTACTGTTAAACTATAAATCAAAGCAAGCGCATATACAGCACTAGATTCATAATTAACTACGGGCTTGCCGGTGTTACGGTCATAACCACCATATAATATACCATTATTTTGCATTTGAGTTTGAACCCAATCATGAAAACTTTTCGGTTTTTCATGTGTACTTTCTGCATACTGAATAGCAATCAAGAATTGATCAATCATATTTACCGTTTCTGCATTTGCTGTGTGGTAGCTATTGTTTTCCGGGTTGTAGATTTCATTGAAAAAAATCTTGTCTGTCAGGCCATCTGACAAGATTTGCTTGTATCTAGGTAATTTGGAAGCTTGCAGCTTCTCCAGCACATCATAATCTATATAACTGAGATGAATCTCGGATGTTCTTTGTTGTGATGACCAATCATAGAAATCAACGATTAAACCATTAACAGTTTGTGTTTTATTCATTGTATCCCATATCTGTCCTGCAAAATTAGTGTAAGAGGAATTATGAAACTGTTCTCCCCCTCTTAGCAGTGTTCTTATTATCCGGTAATCGTCTACTGAAGCATTTGCAGTTACATCTTCTTCAAGCTGCCACTTTAGAAAAATGCCCTCATCGGTATTGACTGTGAAGTTAGATTGAAGCAGGAGAAACTGCTCCTCAAATTCTTGGCTATCTCCGACTATGAGTAAATATTCCATGTATTGCCCGAGGCTTTCAAGAAGGATAGGACTAGTGTCGCGTTCTCCATCTCCATAGCTAGCAATGAAACCTTCTTTGTTCTTGTATTGTTGTTTGACGGTACTAGTAACTGTTTCCTGGTCAACAGAAGAAGAGAAATTTAAAAACAAAAGAAGGCTACAAATCAGCAGCAAAAGTATTTTAGCAACATAACTTTTATGCTGCATCATCCTTAAACCTTTCTGTTTTATCCCACTTAATTGTTTGCTTAGTCAGCCGGCTCCATATATAAGAAAGTCCACTCCGTAAAAGCAGTAACAGGAAGATCTGAGCATAAGTGAAATACATGATTAAGCCGATAAGTACATTAAAGGGGGTAATAGTCCTTTCAAGCACCATTGCACTGACGACCTGAGCAGTATAAACTACATAGCTCATAAACCAGAACAACAGCAAAGGAGATTCAAAATCGGGCAGGTTGACACCTAGTAAGCTTAGAATGAACCATGTATTTGAAAATAGCAGCATTAATACAAATAATAAATAAGTCAAAACATGCTGGAAGCTATGGACAAACGTCTTTCCTTTCCAATAACTCCATTCATGAAACGATTTCTCCAATAGATAGATATTACCTGTCAGCCATCTTGTACGCTGTCTGACAAAGATACTGATTTTCTCTGGTTCCTGTTCCCATGTTCTAGAGTGGTGAACAACAGGTAATTTCCACCCTAAAGCCGTCAGCCTGACAGTAAGTTCTGCATCCTCGGCAAGAGCATACAGGTCATACCCCCCAGCTTCCTGCAGAACACTTCTTCGAAGCAGCATGTTCGTTCCTGCCAGGGAACCTGTTTTAAACATCTTCCATCGACCACTTTGCATTAATAGCTGAAAGACCTGAAATTCGATCGAGATCATTCTAGTCAATACGTTTCGGTCTGCATTGATAGTCTTAACATAACCCACTGCTCCTCCAGCGTCAGGAGTACGTTCTGCAGTGTGAATCAATTCCATCACACTGTCTTCAGCGGGCTGATTATCTGCATCAAAGACAATGAAATAATCAGATGTCGTTACAGATAACCCATAATTAAGTACCCTTGATTTTCCTTTCGGAGACCCAGGAGGGACTTTTAAATAATGTATACGGGAGAAAGTGCTGCTGAATTTTAGAATGATCTCCGCTGTGTCATCTGTAGAGGAATCATCCAAAACATAGACATCCAATGCTCCTGGGTATTTTAGTCGGATCATGGCTTCTAAAGTCTGCTTTATCACGACTCCTTCATTATGTGCAGGAATTAAAACAGCGATAGAGGGATAGGAAGGTAATGTAATTTCTTCTTTCCTTTTCAATCGCTGTAAAACGCCAGCGATTGTAAGAATGGAATAATAGATGAGCAGAATCCAGAAAAAGGCCATAACTGCTACTAGAATAATCTTCATCCTGCTGCTCCTTTGAATGGCTGGGTTATCTCTAAGATAGACTCTATCTCTTCCTCCAGTACAGTTTCACATATGAGAGGAGGATCAATTAGATTAAATTGATTCCGAAGTTTACCCATCAATCTGTCAATTACGATTTGACATCCTGCTTCATTGGTGTTCTGAAGGAAGATAAGGAATTGCTCTTCTTTTACTTGTGTGACTAAGTCGAATTCAGCGCGTATCGAGCTTAAAATTCCCTCACTTACAATGTGGGAAATAGAGCTTGTTGTTTCCAGGACTTTATCAGGAGTAACGATGGAAGCAAAAACATAATAATTTTGTTCATTACGTCGTCTCGTCCCGGTCGAAATCAACTTCACACGACTCTTAAATTCAGTCAAAGTTAGTAATTGGGAAGAACCAGCATATTTTTCAAGTGCTTGAATCTTCTCTTTTAATGCTATATTTTCGTTACGATAGCGTGATGTTATCCCATAGGTAAGCCAAATTAAAACCATGCTAACAGTTACGAGAATATGGCGAAGCAAATAATAAACCTGTTCTGTCAAAGATGCATGCGTGAATAATGCATAGAAAAGTAGAAAGAAACCAAAAGAAAGACTAAGCAAAAGCAACGTGATAAATTGTTTGGCAAAGCTTCCGGCGTGGATGGAAAAAATGGCTAAAAGCAGAATTAAACCATCGGTCAAAGGAATAGAGGACGATGCTGTAAAGGATAATGCCATAAAACTACATAAAAGAAATGTCAACAAGATCCGGAGTTGCATGTAAAACCTACTTTCTTATTCAAAATAAAAAACAACCGCCAATAAAATGGCGGTTGCACTAGTAGCTCTTCTTTACCCAAGTGCCCACATACAGATAAAGAGTCGAAGCTTCATTTTCTATTGTCATAATATATCATTTATTGTATAGATGTCCATATTTATTTACCCAGTATTCGATTCAGCTGTCTCTGTCAGGAATCGCAAACCTGCTAAATATTTTCGTCCGCGTTTTTGCACCCATTGGACACGTACATCACTTTCGCGGAAGCTGTTGTGATTGGCGTGCAGACGCAGTACTTGACCTGGTTTAATCGGCTTCTTCAGTTCGATTTGGCATCCGCTCAGACTGTAATCAATAAGCGTGGTTTCTATTTTACCAGTATCTGCAAAATAGAGGACGCCAGGAACCGAGATTGTTTCCCTGATGCTTTGCCGCTCGGATTGTTTTGGTTCGGCTTGTGTTTGACGGAAGAAGCGGGAAACTGCATGCAATAGTGTTGAATTTACATATTCCCTGCTAGTATATATGTCTGGTGCATCGACGAACAGGAGTTTGATAAGGGCACGGTACTGTTCCTGCGTGACATCCTGGAAGGATACGCCTGCATAATAGCTTTTTCCTTGCTGGGAAACCCAATGCTTGTGAAGCTTCAAGCCTTGTAGCGGACCTGAGGAAAGCGTCAGCGGACTTCCGGCTGACAGCAGATGGGCTGCTTTTGCATCAGGCAGTTCCAGCCTTGCGCCATATTCGCTTAAGTCAATGATTCGTATGGAATGCTTCTTCTCATCAAGACTATTCACAAGCTCTGCTTCCAGCGTCACATCAAAGCGCTCTGCTTCTCGGAAGCGCGGCCGTTCCACCGAAATGATCAAAGCCATGACAAGTGCGACAGCATTGTATAGCACCCAGAAAATATTGATATAGAGCATTTCGACATTATCGTAAATCTGTATAGGGGTAAACAAATCTATTCCGATCATAATCATACTAGCAATGCTCATCGCAAGCAGAACTACATATGGTGTGCTTGTCCGCCAGAGAAAATGCCGGCGATTATTCACTATTCCTTTGCGGGTAACATTGAATTTGATCGATTTTCGGAAGAATAGTTCCGTTAGAACAGATACAGCCATGTAAGGGGCGAGTGCCACCTCATAAATGTGACTCCAAATCGTCGTCCGTTTGTTATCTGCCATGCGGCGGAACGCGAGCTGTGACGATAGGAACGCCGGCAGCCAGAACAGCAATAGAGTCGAGAAATCGGTTTGCAGACTATAGATGGAGAACAGCAGGAACAGCAATGGTGCCAGTAAATACACCATCTTATAGATTCCGAAGAACCAATAATGAATTCCATCCATGTACAGCAAGCGCTGCATGAAGCTCAAACCTTTGATTGTGAGCGGATTCCATTTTCGGATGACTTGGATATTGCCTCGGCACCAGCGGTCGCGCTGCTTTAGAAGGTCAGCGTACGTTTCAGGGGATAAGCCAACAGCTAATGCTTCATTCACAAAGACCGTTTTTTGCCCATTTGTCTGGAGAAGCATACCTGTTGCCATATCCTCGGTTATGACGCCCGTTGCGAAACCCCCGATTTCCTCTAATGCACTTCGGCGGAACAAAGCATTGCTTCCGACATACATCGTCGCATTGAAGCGATCCTTTCCTTCCTCCAAACGGCGCATGAAGAAGTCTTGTTCATTCGTAATATTATCCTCGAAGAACAGATTGTACTGGAATGCGTCTGCATTATAGAATACTTGCGGTGCCTGGACGAATGAGACTTTGTTATCGGTAAAGTAGCCAAGCGTGCGTTCAAGGAAATTGGCGCGCGGTACCATATCAGCATCCATCGTGACGATGATCTCGCCGTCTGTTTTTGTCATTGCATGGTTCAGATTCCCGGCTTTTTGATGCTTATTATCCGGTCGATCTAAATAGTAAGCACCCATGGATTCAGTCAATTGCCGGATGTCTGCACGTCTTCCATCATCACAGACATAGACCTTGAGCTTGTCCTGCGGATAAGTCATCATTTGGCACGCTGCAATCGTCCGCTTTAGAAGATCTGCTGGTTCATTGTAAGTGGCAATATATACATCGACTGTCGGCAGTTCCTTGAATTCCGAAAGCGGAATGGTTTTCCGCCTGAACGGCTTCCAGGAGAGGATGGTGAAAACGACGGATTGTAAAAATCCAGCCCATTCCGTCACCAGCAGCAGGATTCCGACTATCAGACTGAGTATTCCTACTGTCGGCAATGTGAATGCAGTCCGCCAAATCAAGTAGACAAGGTTGATACCAAGAAAGGCAGCCAGCAGCAAATACTTAGCAGCTAGATGTTTCCGGGCCAACCCATAAAGAACGAGCAGAATGACTGTGGAAGCGATTAGCCAAATAATTTCTGAAGTTTGCATGATGTATCACTTCCTTGCTTAGAATAATAGTTTTCGTTTCAATGTGTTATAAGCCTTCTTCGGCTGCCCGTTTTCATCGAAGAGGAGCGGTTTGCCATGTGGAGCTTCCTGCTCGGTAACCCAGCTATGATTATCGGATATGCCCCAGACAGTGAATTCCCCGCAGGCTGGTGTATCCAGACACACTTCCATCACATCTCCGTACCGCTCAGCTTGGACATTCTTTGCATCCCCATTGTTGAGATTTTGCAGCTTTACGTCCATTTCTGTCACAGCAATTTCAAAGCCTGCATCTTCTATACGGGTGAACCATTCCTGGATGCGATCCTTGGAAAAGCGGGGGTCAGCGGCATCTACATGCGTTTGCATACCGATACCGTCAATTGGGATACCTTCTTGTTTCCAATTGCTCAAAGCTTCCAGCATCGCTTCTGATTTAGCGTTGGACATTTCATTACCATAGTCATTGTAATACAGCTTAGCATCTGGATTGGCCTCACGAGCCCACTGGAAGGCGAGGGGAATATAATCAGGTCCAATCGTGCGGAGCCAAATCGTATCCCGTAAGGTACCATCATCATTCCACGCTTCGTTGACAACATCAAACGTGTCGATGCGGCCTTGATAATGAGTGACAATTTCTTGGATATGGGTTTTGAGCACTTGCTCTGCGGAAGCGCGATCTACAGCCTGTTGAGATACCCATGCGGGCAGCGCTTCACCCCAAACAAGTACATGTCCCCGGAGTTTGATATCGTGCTCTTCTGCCATAAGCACCATCTCATCTACTTTAACAAAATTGAAGGCTCCTTGCTCTGGCTGCATGGCATCCATTTTCATTTCGTTCTCGATTGTCCAGCTGGAGAATTCTGTGGTAGCCAGTTTCTGATATGTATCATCCTCCAGCAGGGCATCATAGCGAATCGAAGAGCCTATAAGCAGACCATCGTCTTGAGCAAGCTTACGCAGTGGTTGTCTCTCCATCAAATACCCTCCAATGGCAATTCCAATAATGAGGATTGCTCCCCCGATCCAAATCCATTTACGCTTTTTCACAAGAAGTCCTCCATTATTAATATAGTAGTTATCGGATGGGGTCGGCAGTTATGTACCTTTTTCCAAAAGTATCCTGCAGTAAACCAGCCAAACCTAAAATGTAACTTTCCTCATAAGATATTTTTGTGTATTTTACACAAAAACGCTAAAATTGTTTGTCTTTTCTGCATATTGAAAGCCCTTCAATAGATTTCTACAATAAAGGTATAGCACATGTGCAAGTGGATTGGGAGGTGTCACAGTTGGAAGCTTTATCTCGCAATTTTTTCTTGTATTTATCAAAAAATCAGCCGTTGAACAAATTGGCTAATTTATATGGCATTCGAATGGTCAAAGGAAAAATCGTCGGAGGTGTGTCCTTCGATCAAGCAGTACCATTCATCCAGAAGTTGAATCAAACGGGGATGAGTGTGACAGTAGATCATCTTGGTGAATACGTGGCTGACCCGCAAACAGCTGTAGAACGAGCAGGCGAGGCAGTCGCAGCTCTGGAGATGATTAAAGCGGCGAATCTGGATGCGCAAGTTTCCTTGAAATTGACGTCACTGGGACTTGATATCAGTGAAGAGCTTGTCCGTTTGAATCTACGCCGAATCCTGACGGCTGCCGATCGTCTGGATGTGATGGTGACGATTGATATGGAGGATTCGGAACGCTGTCAAAAGACTCTGGAGTTGTTCCAAGAACTGAAAGCTGAGTTTCAAAATGTGAGTACCGTCATCCAGGCGTATCTTTATCGCAGCAGTGATGATCTGGACAGGATGCAGCATCTGCAGCCGTTCATTCGTTTAGTCAAGGGAGCGTATAAAGAACCGAAATCCGTTGCTTTCCCTGAAAAAAGGGATGTAGATGCCAACTATCGCAAGCTAATTGCTAAACAGCTGGACAGCGGCAGTTATACTGCGATTGCAACACATGATGATCGGATGGTTTCCTTTGCTAAACATTATGCCTTGGAAAAAGGGATAGGGAAAGACAAATTTGAGTTTCAAATGCTGTATGGCATGCGGCAGCAGCTGCAGCAGGAGCTGGTCAAGCAAGGATATAAAGTCAGGATCTACTTGCCTTATGGGGATGATTGGTATGGCTACTTCATGCGCAGACTGGCTGAGCGGCCGGCGAATATTGCATTCGCATTCAAAGGTATGACACAAAAATAAAAGAAAAGGAGCGATTGATCATGACGACACCTTATAAACATGAACCGTTCACCGATTTTACAGAGGAAAAAGAACAGCAGGCTTTCCATAAAGCGCTGGAGCAGGTACAGAAGGTGATGGGAGAATCGTACCCGCTTGTGATTGACGGTGAAAAAGTGACGACCGATGAGAAAATCGTCTCTATCAATCCGGCGAATAAAGAAGAAGTAGTCGGTGAGGTTTCCAAAGCATCACAGGAGCATGCGGAGCGTGCTATCGAGGCAGCAGCGACAGCTTTTGAAACATGGCGTTACACGAAGCCGGAGGAACGCGCCCATATTTTGATGCGTGCAGCAGCAATTGTCCGCCGCAAAAAGCATTATTTCTCTGCGCTACTCGTGAAGGAAGCAGGAAAACCATGGAAGGAAGCGGATGCGGATACAGCAGAAGCAATTGATTTCATGGAATATTATGCACGGCAAATGATGGAGCTTGCTCCTGGTAAAGCCGTCATGTCTCGTGAAGGTGAAGCGAACCACTACATTTACACAGCGACAGGCGTTACAGTAGTCATTTCACCTTGGAACTTCTTGTTCGCCATCATGGCTGGAACGACTGTTGCTCCATTAGTGACAGGCAACACGGTAGTTCTTAAACCAGCAAGTGCAACTCCTGTCATCGCGGCTCAGTTCGTTGAAGTGCTCGAGGAAGCTGGTGTACCAAAAGGTGTCATCAACTTTGTACCAGGAAGCGGCGCTGAAGTGGGTGATTATCTGGTAGAGCACCCCAAAACAAGCATCATTACGTTCACTGGCTCACGCGATGTCGGTACACGTATTTTCGAAAAAGCAGCCAAGGTACAGCCAGGACAGCAACATCTGAAACGCGTCATTGCAGAGATGGGCGGGAAGGATACGATCGTTGTTGATGAAGATGCTGATATCGAGCTTGCAGCAGATGCGATCGCAGTTTCCGCTTTCGGCTTTGCCGGACAAAAGTGCTCGGCTGGATCTCGTGCTGTTGTGCATGAGAAGGTATATGACGCAGTCCTTCAGCGAGTAATTGAAATCACAGAATCCCGCATCACAGCAGCACCAGAAAGTGCAGATGTGTACATGGGACCTGTCATCGATCAAGCTTCCTTCGATAAGATTACCGAGTATATCGAAGTCGGCAAAACAGAAGGCAAGCTCGTAAGCGGCGGTTCCAGCGATGACAGCAAAGGCTTCTTCATTCAGCCGACCATTTTCTCTGAACTGTCTCCGACATCCCGTATCATGCAGGAAGAAATCTTCGGACCAGTCCTTGGCTTCTCGAAAGTATCCAGCTTCGAGGAAGCAATCGACGTCGCCAACAACACAGAGTATGGTCTCACAGGCGCAGTCATTACGAAAAACAGAGCCCACATCGAATATGCGAAAGAACGATTCCACGTCGGCAACCTGTACTTCAACCGCAACTGCACCGGCGCCATCGTAGGCTACCACCCATTCGGCGGCTTCAAAATGTCAGGAACCGACTCCAAAGCCGGCGGACCAGATTATCTGCAGCTGCATATGTTGGCGAAGACTGTAAGTGAGATGTATTAAGAAAAGTGGAAGAAATCGTTTAGAAACGGAGGAATAAGTGTGGGAGCCCGGAGTAAGGTGTTTTCCCTTACGCAGGGATTCAACGCTTATGCCGTAGTTTCTGATTTCTGGAACTAGACAACACCGAAAAGCGGAAAAGACCGCTTAGAAACGAAGGAATAAGCGAGAAAGCCCGGAGTAAGGCGTTCTTTCCTGACGCAGGGTTTTAGCGCTTATCCTTACGTTTCTGGTTTCTGTAGCTGGACAGCTCCTCCGCCAAGCAAAACTCGTCCATAAAACGAAGAAAAGCGTGCCCTCACAGGCACGCTTTTTATATATGGAGAAATAAAAAAGAAGGAAGATAGAGGAGAGGGGGATTAGCCGTCTAACTCTTCTTCGTTCTCTGGGTCACTCAATCTTGTTAGCCAGTCTCTGAACTCAGCATCATCTTTGCAATGAATTACCTTTGGTGTTTCGTCTAGTTTGTTAAGCATGTTACATCTCTCCTTTTAGGTGTTTCAACCAGATTATACCCGATGCAGGATATATTGAAACCAATTTTACAGACTCTTCATCAATCTAACAAACACTTTGTAAAGTTATCTCCCGGACAATTTTTAGGATACAGACTTTACAAGCTGTTGAACATCATGTATGATTTAAATCGTAACAATTACGAATTGGGTTTGAGAGGTGTATCATGTCTAACACAACAAACAAAATTCCTGTCACGATTTTGACGGGATTTCTTGGAGCAGGAAAGACGACGTTATTGAACCGAATTCTTCGTGATGTACGAAGCAGTAATACGGCCGTTATCATCAATGAATTTGGTGAAACAGGAATCGATGGAAAGTTTATCGAGGAGACGAAGGAAGAGATAGTTGAAATAAATAATGGCTGTATCTGCTGCAATGTACGCGGTGATTTGATTAGAATACTCAAAGACATGCTCGTTCGTGCGCATAAAGAGGGAACCGAGCTTCAGCGTGTGATCATTGAGACGACTGGTTTGGCAAATCCCGCGCCTGTTATTCAGACTTTCCTGATGGACGATGTTATGCGGTATTGGTTTGAACTGGATAGTGTGTGTACAGTCGTGGACGCTTTACATACCAACAGACAATTAGATGCTCATGCAGTTGCTAGAGAGCAAATTGCTTTTGCAGATAAAATTATCATAAATAAACAGGATCTTGTATCAGAAGAAGAGCTGAACCTATTATCTACACGCATACAGGGAATGAATCCGGAAGCGGAACTTTTCTTCACTCAAAACAGTCAAGTTCCATTATTTAAACTGCTGGATGTATTCAGTTTTTCGCTGGATCAGAAATTAAGTGTTCGTCCTGATATGCTGGATCATCATCACCATCATCATGATGACATTCAAGCAATCGTACTGAAGGATAAGCGGCAAATCGACTCGAAGCGCTTAGATATGTGGTTCTCTTATTTGGTTCAAGTAAAAGGAGAGAGCTTATTCCGCTATAAAGGAATTCTGCATGTGAAAGGGCTGAGCAAGCGAGTGCTGTTCCAAGGTGTTCATATGTTGTTTGCAAGTACTGCTGACAGAGAGTGGAAGCAAGGAGAAGACAAGCAGAATGAACTTGTTTTTATAGGAAGAGATCTGGATGAAGAAGAACTGCGGATAGGTTTTGCTTATTGTCTTGGTGATACTGACGATTTTCTTACAATGGGCGCGTAAATCTAAAAAAATTTCGTCATTTTTAAATCGTAACAATTACAATTAGGAGAGATGAAATGAAAAAGAAAATACCTGTAACAGTTTTAAGTGGGTATCTGGGAGCAGGGAAAACAACGCTGCTCAATCATATTCTGCACAACCGGGAGGGCTTGAAGGTTGCGGTCATTGTCAATGACATGAGCGAAATCAACATTGATGCTGGACTGGTAGAAAACGAAGGTACCTTATCACGAGTAGATGAACAGTTGGTTGAAATGTCGAATGGCTGTATTTGCTGCACACTGCGGGATGATCTGCTGGTTGAAGTGGAGAAGCTGGCGAAGAACGGCAGCTTTGATTATATCCTCATTGAATCAAGCGGTATTAGTGAGCCGGTACCAGTAGCTCAGACGTTTACGTATATCGATGAGCAGCTGAATATTAATCTGTCAGACTTCACTACTCTAGACACGATGGTGACGGTAGTAGATGCGAACCGGTTTTGGCATGACTTCGGTTCTGGCGAGAGTTTGCTGGATCGGCAGCAAGAGGTTGCTGAGAATGATGAACGAGAAATTGCCGACCTGTTGCTTGATCAGATTGAATTTTGTAATGTGCTAATTCTTAATAAGTGTGATCTTGTGGAAGAAAAGGCTTTGCATGAATTGAAACATGTACTGCGGCTATTACAGCCGGAGGCAAAAATCATTGAAGCAACACACGGAAAAGTGAATCCAAAGGAAATTCTGTCCACTCAATCGTTTGACTTTGAGAAAGTCAGCTCTTCTGCTGGCTGGCTGAAGGAATTGGAGAATGGACCAGAGCAGCATACACCTGAAACAGAAGAATATGGCATCGGCTCGTTCACGTATGTCCGGCAGCATCCTTTTCATTCAGAACGCTTTATGCAGTTCGTAGAAACAATGCCGGAAAATATTATCCGCTCCAAAGGAATAACCTGGTGTGCGACGCGTAATCAGTATGCTTTGCTTCTATCGCAAGCTGGTCCGGCAGCGAATATCGAGCCGGTATCTTATTGGGTTGCTTCCTTGGATGAGGAACGACAGCAGTTCATTAGACGGGAAAATCCGTCCATCAATCAAGATTGGCATCCCGACTATGGCGACAGAAAAACACAGCTTGTGTTCATCGGAACAGACTTGGATCAGCAAGCAATAACAGAGGAATTGGACAGCTGCCTGCTGACAGAATCAGAGCTTGCAGGCGATTGGTCACAGCTGCCAGATCCATTTCGCTGGAACATCCAGACGGCTCAATAAATAGGAGGAAGTAATAATGGCAAAAAAATCGAAAATAGCAAAAGAGAAAAAAAGACAGGAACTCGTGATGAAGTATGCAGAACTGCGAAGGGAACTGAAGGAAAAGGGAGATTACGAAGCATTACAGAAGCTGCCCCGTGATTCTTCGCCGACTCGATTGAAAAACCGCTGTGAAATAACCGGACGCCCGCGCGGTTATATGCGGCAATTCGGCATGAGCCGGATTAAATTCCGCGAGTATGCTCATAAAGGGCAAGTACCTGGTGTGCGGAAAGCGAGCTGGTAAGCGGTGGATCGAAGAATACCAGTGACCGTCTTGAGCGGTTACCTTGGAGCGGGTAAGACAACGCTTCTCAATCATCTGCTTGCCAATAAGCAGCAGCTGAAAATAGGTGTGCTCGTGAATGATATGAGTGAAATTAATATTGATGCCCATTTGGTCGAGCAGGGCGGATTGAAGCGCACCGATGAGAAGCTGATCCAGCTTGAAAATGGCTGTATCTGCTGTACGCTCCGAGAAGATTTGATAATCGAAATTGACAAGCTGGCTGACTTGGACATCGACTATATCATTGTAGAATCAACAGGGATATCCGAGCCAATTCCGGTAGCGCAAAGCTTTACGTATCAAGAAGATGTACTCGGAATTGACTTGTCTGCCAAATGCCGGCTGGATTCGATGGTAACGGTCGTGGATGCAGGGAGCTTTTGGCATGATTATCAATCTGGAGAGTCCTTATTGGATCGGCAGCAGCAGGCAGTAGAAGAAGACGAACGAGAGATTTCTGATTTACTGCTCGACCAAATCGAATTCGCGGATGTGATTTTGCTTAATAAAGCAGATCAGCTGGATAAGGATGAACTGCAGCGGCTATACAGCTTGATGCATACACTGAATCCAGAAGCGAATATCCATCAAACGGAGTTTGGAAAAGTAGATCCGAGTCTTGTGTTGGATACAAAGGAATTTTCATTTGAGAAAGCCAGTCAATCTGCTGGCTGGATCAAGGAATTAAACAGTGAGCATATACCAGAAACAGAGGAGTATGGAATCTCTTCATTTGTCTATCGAAGACAACGGCCGTTCCATCCGGATCGTTGGATGAAGTGGCTGGAGAATTGGCCGAGCGATGTTGTGCGGGCGAAGGGCTTTTTCTGGCTTGCATCCCGCCCGGATACAAGCGGTTTATTGTCACAGGCGGGACGGTCGCTGGCAATCGAAGCTGCGGGACCGTGGCTAAGCACATATCCGCCAGATGAACAGGAAGCTCTCCGAGCCGAGGACAAAGAACTGGATGCTAGATGGCACCCCATTTATGGAGACAGAATGACGGAGCTGGTTTTTATCGGGATTGGCATAGATAAGGAAGGTATAAGCAGGGATCTGGATTCGTGTCTGCTGACAGATGAGGAAATGCAGCAGGATAGTGCTGTATTTTCTGATCCGCTGCCAGCTTTTGTATAGAAAAAACCCGCTTTCCAACAGGAAAGCGGGTTTTTGTTAATCTAATTTGAATTGCTGAAGCTGCTCTTGTAAGGTATTGGCATCTTGCTCGAGCTTTTCTGCCAGCTCTTTTAATTGATCCATGGAATGAGTTTGGTCGGCTACAGATGCCGTAATTTCTTCTGTACCGGCTGCTGTCTCCTGACTGATTGCTGCAATTTCACCAGTATTGGTTGCCAGGGTAGCTTCTCTTTCCATCATGAGTTTCATTTCTTCCTTCGTCCGTGCAGTCAATTCCATATTATGCGCAATTGCTTTCTGGATTTGAATGAAGATTTCTTTTGTATTATTTACCGCTGTTTCTTGACCGCGGACAACGTCGCCAGTCTTCGAAGCGAAGGCTGCTGTTTCAGCCGTTTCAGTTTGAATTTCCTGCACGATGGAACCGATATCACGAAGTGCGTATTCTGTCTGTTCTGCCAGCTTGCGCACTTCATCTGCCACGACAGCAAAGCCCTTGCCGCTTTCGCCTGCACGTGCTGCTTCAATGGCAGCATTCAGTGCCAACAGGTTCGTCTGCCCAGCAATATCTGTGATCGTATTAACGATACCGCTGATGTTCGCGGATTTTTGCTGCAGGTTCTGTACAGCTTGTTCAATCTTGCTGGTAGCTTCGATGGCATCTTTGGATTGCTCAATCAATTGCTGCATCTGTGAGCCGCCGACTTTGGCTGAATCGGTCATTTGCAGTGCTTCATCATATACTTGCTGGTTGTGCGCATTTACTAGTTTAATATTTTCGGACAATGCTTCTGTCGCAACAGTATTGCGCTCCATGATTTCAGCCAGGCTTGTCGTACCAGCAGAAATTTCTTCCATGGTCGCAGCTACCTCAGCGGAAGTGGCAGCATTTTCTTCTGCATTCGCCGCAAGCGCCTGCGATGCGGACTGCACATTAGCAGAAATCGCAGTATTATTCTGCATCATAGAATGGATGTTCCCAATCATATTATTGAAGCTGTTGGATAGATCGCCAATTTCATCAGAGGCTTTACTATTCATCTTAACAGTCAAATCGCCATCTTCTACTTGCTTCATCTTGTCTCGCAGTTGCTTTATCGGCCGTACTACAGAGTTCACAACGAAGAAGGTAACGATCAGTGCGAGAGCTAAAACAATCAATACAGTGATGGTTAAAGGAAGAATAATCCCTTTAGCTAAATCGCTGAACTCATGTTTTGGTACAATAGCTGAGATTGTCCAGCCTGTTCTGTCATTCGTTGTAAAGGCAAGAACACGTTCTTCGCCTTCATATTCATAATTGACGATACCGCCGCTCCCGGTCGATTGCATCTTCTCCCAGAATTTCTCTTTCGTTGCATCTGTGCCTAGTTTTTCAGCATCCGGATGGGATAGGAAATGTCCTGTACCATCAAATACCGCAGCGAATCCTGTCTCACCGACTTTAACCTGCTCTGTCAGCTCCTTCAGACGGGAAAGCTTGAATTCGACGACAACCATGCCTTTAAGTTGATTATTATTGTCAAAGATAGGCTTAACCGCATCGACTACAGATTCGCTTGAATCGGCTGACATGTATGGATCTGTATAACCAGCGCGCTCTTCCAGCTCTAAACCAAGCTGATACCATGGCCGTGTAGTTGGATCATAGTCTTCTGGTAAATTGGCTTGCGGAAAGGCTACCATGTCACCGTCAATTGGCTGGTAGAAAATGGTGCTAATATTTGGGTTGTCTTTTGTATAGCTTTCCATCGTTACAGCTAGTCGGTCCATATCATCTTCCTGTAATGATTGGGTTCTGCTGATACTTCCCAATGTAGACTCGATATTGTCGAGGAATAGATCATAGATGCTGTTCAGCTGAACAACTGTTTGATCCTCCATTTGATTGGATTGGCTTTCAAGCACCATGTTACGGCTGAATTCATAGCCGAAATAGGCTGTTACTACTCCTGAAATGACAAACATTGCAAGAATAGGATAAAGTATTTTGCGTAAAATCTTCCTGCTAAAGAAATTACCTCTTTTTTTATTTTCTTCCATTATTGATATTGTCCCTCTCTCTGCTTATATTACGGCTACATTTATTTATCGGTAGGTAAATAGAATTATGTAGTTTTTTAAAATATAAATAATTAAAGAGAACCAATACTTTAGTTAAATTCTATCAATATTTTTGGTTTTTATAGAAAAAAAGGAAGTATCTAGGCAAAGCCCTCCTGCTGGAGTATGATAAAAGAAAATGCTTAGGGGTATGAGCTATGGAGTTATTCGATCGTGTATTATCCATCAATGACTTGGATGCTGTCATCGATTTGCTTAGCTTCGAGCTGGAACGGCCAGTGATTGTCGAGAGTGCCGATTATACATTACTTGCGTATAATTCGCATTACATCCAACATTTTGATGAAGCGAACCAGCAGACGATTTTCACAAAGAAGTGGACACTGCCAATCTATGAAGAGTTTATTGAAGCAGGTGTCGTAAATAAGCTGAAAACATATGAGCGTCCTTTTGTAGTAGAAGCAATGCCGGAAATAGGCTTGAATACGAGAATTGTTGTAAGTGCAAAGCACGAAGGCCGTATTATGGGCTTTATCTGGATTCAGCAGATGGAGGAACCGCTTCCTGTTGAAGGGATCGACTTTTTATATGATATTTCCTTCCATATCGGCAGGCTCATTTATGACATACAGAAGTCGAAGCTGAAGCAAGAGGAAAAAGAGGATCAATTTTATCAGAATATTTTTAACAGGGTATATAAATCAGCTTCAGATTTGGAATGGGGAGCAAAGGAATTCGGTGTGAAGCTGCCGGAACATTTTGCTGTTGCGGCTGTACAGCTGACAGCAAAGGACGAAGCGCTTCTTTCTGATTTGCAGCAGGTTGCTCAAACTTCCTTGCAGCTTGAAGATAAATTGCATCATGTTCTCATACAAGAAGATATCCTGCTCATCGTATTAGGAGGAAAGCGAGCAGATGCGCCAATTGAAGCATTAGCCAAGGAAGTCATCCAGCGAATCCGTGATTATGTGAAGGATAAAGACGCTGCTGTGATGAGTGGTGTTGGAGGTATTTATCAACATCCTTTCGACTTGCTGAAAAGTGCGAATCAAGCAAAAGAGGTCATCCATGCCGGCATTCTGACCCATCGCCCTTTATCTCTTTATTACAAGGATTTACACGTGTGGCGCTATCTTCAGGCTATTGCTGACAAGAATGAAGAACTTGGCTATGAAAGCGAACATCTGAAAAAGATCCAAAAGCTCGATCCGAACGATAAGAAAGAACTCCTGAAAACCCTTGAAATGTATTTGCTTCACAACTGCAAAATCAAACCGACTGCAGCAGCACTTTTTGTCCATCCGAATACGGTGAATTACCGGATTAATCAGATCAACGAAGCGCTGGAGCTTGATTTGACGGATGTACTGCAGAGATTTCAGCTGCTGTTGGATTTGATGACTAGGGGAAAGTAGAAAAGTAAAAAACTACACTATAAGGAAGAATGCTAATGTCTTATCAGATTGATAACTTCGCTGCCGAGGAGTATAGGAAGAGTATGCGGACAGATTGTGCCAACTGTTTTGGCTTGTGCTGTACAGCGCTTCATATTGCAGCATCCAGCGACTTTGCCATTGATAAACCTGCAGGTGTACCATGTCCTAACCTGCAATCTGATTTTCGGTGTCAGATCCATAGTGAACTAAGGGGGAAGGGGTTTAAGGGGTGTACCGTATTTGATTGTTTCGGTGCTGGTCAACAAGTCTCCCAAGTCACGTTCAATGGACAGGATTGGAGAGAAAGCAAGGAAACAGCCGATAAGATGTTCTCTGTATTTCCGGTGATGGTACAGCTGTACGAGATGCTGGCTTATGTTACAGAGGCATTGTCTTATCGACTGCCGCAGGATCTACATAAAGAACTCACACTTCAGCTAAAGGATTTAGAAAGCTTAACAATTCTTGATGCCGACAACTTACAGACTTTGGATATAATGAAGCTGCGCAAGCCTGTGAATAAGTTACTTTCCAAGACAAGCAGTCACATCCGGCATACGATAACGAATTCCATTCCGACTAAACGGAAACTGGACTATAGAGGTGCAGATTGGATAGGGAAAAGTGCAAAAGGAAAAGACCTTAGAGCAGCTGATTTTCGAGGAGCCTATCTGATTGCAGCGGACCTGAAGGATGGCGATTTAAGGGCTGTCGATTTTATCGGAGCAGATTTGCGGGATGCAAATGTGGAAGGCGCCAATCTGTCTACTAGTATGTTCTTGACACAGATGCAGATAAATTCGGCACAGGGTAATAATCAGACGCAGCTGCCTTCACACATAATCCAGCCCTCTCATTGGGCTTCTTAAAAAGAGAGGATTTTAAGTTAAAGATAATATGCTATTTTGTCTGAAGGCTAATTTAAAAATAGAAAAACGGCTCATCATCAGATGAGCCGTTTTTCTATTGGAAGTCATTCGACAATGCAAGTTTGTGATAATAATGGAATTGTTCGATTTGCTGTGCTTCCCATAAGAATTGTGAATAATCGCGGGCATATCTGCGCATCAAGTAGAACAGACCGTTTTCCTTAAAATAAGTGATCGCTGAATCGTACACATAATCCATTGTGTCACGTTCCACATATTTCGCCCAAAGTATGGCGAACTGCCAGCGATATTCCAGGTTTCCCTTTTCTTCGCATACACGCATGCCGATTTTGTAATAGGTCTCCGCTTGATCGGATTTTCCTAAAATGTAAAGGGAACGAGTCAGCGTGAATAGTGCCTGTATGTACAAGGGATGTTCCGAGTGCGTAACAGCCTGCAGCAGATACGGGATGCCTTTCTCATCTGCATTTTGTTTGTGATACATGAGACCGATGTTAAATCCGCATGCAACAACCATATCTTCCTGTCCGAGTTTTTCGGCAATGGAGAGGGCTTCGAGGAGATTGCTTTCTGCCTTATCGAATTCCCGCAGATCGATTTGATTCAATCCTTGGAGGGATTTGCAATTTGCAACCTTCAGTTCATATTGCGGATATGCCGAATAGATAGCTATTGCCTTTTCCAAATGAAAACTGGACAAGGCATTGATGTCTAAATAATAGAATTGCATCGCCTTATTATAATGCAAGCCGGCATGCTCTTCTTCATCCTCAACTGCATGCATATGCAACTCTGCTTTTTCCAATAAATCGATAGCTGTAAAGTATTCTTTTCTGCTATACTTCACGATTGCCAGAAAACTATAGTAGAAAAAAGACTGGTAATCGTTCAACTCATCCGGGTTCAACCGCTGCAGTTTTTCCTCGCAAAGATCCGTATCGCCTTTCAGAAAATCAAACCGTGCATCTAGCAGCAAAAAACGATCCCATAGTTCGTCCGCGAATTCACCTTCATGCAAAGCTGTATATGCTTCTTCGCGCAGTTTAGCCGACAAAGTCCGGTCGCGTGTTTTGATTGTTTTATGCCATGTGTGCAGATGGGTGATAAATTGTTCCGTGCTTTCAATAACAGCCATATACCAATACTCCTATTAGTCATAATATGCTGGACGGTTAAGGGGGTGGTGTTAATAGACTGCGATTATAAGAAAACTACTTTCAACTGATTCAAAAGCAGCTATACCGTCCCTGAAAAGATAAAGCTAGTTTAACATATTAAGGCAATGAAAGCCTATTACTATTGCCTGACATGTAGTCAGTTTAACAAAAGACTAAACATTTATTATTAAATGTCTAGACAAATATAAAATTAGTTATATAATACAGATGAAAGCGCTTTTAATAAATCCGAGGAGTGTTATCAAATGAACAGAATCCTTTTAGCATGCAGTTCCGGTATGAGCACGAGTCTCTTGGTCACCAAAATGCAAGCGTTTGCAGATTCGATAGGAGAAGAAGCAAAGATTTGGGCAGTCGGTCAGGATCAGGCAAAAAAAGATATGGCGGAGGCAGATGTTGTACTAATCGGTCCACAAATGAGCTTTCTCAAAGGGGAACTCGCGGCTGAAGCGCAGAAATATGGCATCCAAGTTGACGTAATCGACATGATGGCATATGGGATGGCTGATGGAGAGAAAGCGTATAAACAGGCGCTTGGTCTGATTGGAGCAACATCATGAGTGAGCTGAAATTAGAAGAGCTGACCGAGGAGCAGGTTTGTTTTCAGATGATCCTGCATAGCGGTAATGCCAGAAGTAAAGTACTGCAAGCACTTCGGCTTTATCGTGAGGGTGATATAGAGAAAGTCAATGAAATGCTGGTAGATGCAGAAGATGATCTGTCACTTGTACACAAGGTCCATTTCCAGCTGGTACAGCAGGAAGCAGCAGGCCAGCAGCGGCAGGAACTTTCTCTTTTGTTCCTTCATGCAGAGGACCATTTTATGTCTACATTGACGATGAAAGAAATGGTCAAAGAAATGATACCAATTTTCCAAGAGCTGAAGAGCTAAAGGAGGAAGCAGGCAATGTTCGATAAGTTTAGTAAGTTTTTGATTCCGATTGCCGGTAAGCTGAATAACAATCGCTATCTTGGTGTGCTGCGGGACGCCTTCATGCTGGCGTTCCCATTGACGATTTTCGGTTCTATCATGGTCGTTTTGGCAAACTTGCCATTTTTGGACAATGTAATGAGTGAATCGCTGCTCGCTGGTATCCAAGAGTCGCTTGGACCAGCGCCGAATGCCACAATGAATATCGCGTCTGTCTTCGTCGTCTTTGGTATTGGGTATTATTTGGCGAAAAGCTATGGAGTGGAAGCCATTTTCGGCGGGGCTGTAGCATTGACCGCATTCCTGCTGCTGACACCATTCGTTGTGTCGACAGAGAGCGGGGAAGTGGTGAGTAATGTACTTGCTGTCGACCGTCTTGGAGCAAAGGGTATGTTCCTCGGTATGATCGTCGCGTTTGTTTCCGGGGAAATTTATCGATTCATTACACAGAAGAAAATTGTCATCAGGATGCCGGCAGGTGTGCCGCCAGCAGTATCGCAATCATTCGCTGCCCTCATTCCGGCGGTTGTCACGCTGTCGGTATTTTTAGTACTTAATATCATTGTGACGCAAGGCTTCCATACGAATTTGCATGATGTCATCTTCAACACGGTGCAGGCACCGCTTGTCGGACTTGGCGGAGGGCTTACGGCTACCTTGATTGCCGTGTTCTTCATCCAAATCCTTTGGTTCTTCGGGTTACATGGACAGATCATCATCAACTCGGTAATGGATCCAATCTGGAATACATTGTCTTTGGAAAATCTGCAAGTTTATACAGCTGGTGGTGAAGTACCACATATCATCAATAAACAGTTCATCGAAGTCTATCTTGTCGGTGCAGGGGGGACAGGGATGACGCTTGCCGTACTGGCGGCAATACTGCTGTTCATGCGGAGCAAGCAGATGAAGCAGGTCGGAAAGCTTGGGATCGGGCCGGGTATTTTCAATGTCAACGAACCAGTCATCTTCGGACTGCCGATTGTTATGAACCCGCTGATTTTGCTGCCATGGATCATTGCGCCGATGGTTGTAACGGTGGTCAGTTATATAGCGATGGCGATTGGTCTCGTGCCGCCGCCGACTGGGGTAACGATACCGTGGACCGTTCCGATTTTCATTAGCGGATTCCTGGCAACCAACTCAATTGCCGGATCTCTGCTGCAGCTCGTTAACGTTTTGATCGTATTCGCCATTTGGTTCCCATTCCTCAAATTTATCGACCGGATGAATATAAAGCAGGAAAGAGAAGCGGAACAGAAAAATGCAAAATCGGATATGCAAGTACCAAAGGAGAAGATTTGATATGGAAGTGACAGAACAGAAGAAAGACCAAGTAAACTATCTATTCCCCGAGGATTTTTGGTGGGGTTCCTCCTCATCGGCACCTCAGATGGAAGGTGCTGCGGATGTTGACGGGAAGACGCCGAATATTTGGGATTATTGGTATGAGCAGGAGCCGAATCGTTTTCATAATGGTATCGGCCCTGCCGATACATCCGGATTCTATTACCGTTACAAAGAAGACATCGCTTTAATGAAACAGGTTGGCCATAACTCTTTTCGATTCTCCATTTCCTGGTCAAGGCTGATACCGGAGGGGACAGGAGCAGTCAATGAAAAAGCAGCAGCGTTTTATCAGAATGTAATCGATGAACTGCTGGATAACGATATTGAGCCATTCGTGAATTTGTTCCATTTCGATATGCCGATGGTACTGCAGGAAAAAGGCGGCTGGGAAAGCAGAGAAGTCGTCGAGGCTTACAGAGATTATGCGTCTGTATGCTTCCGTTTGTTCGGCGATAAAGTGAAAAAGTGGTTCACGCATAACGAGCCGATCGTGCCGGTAGAAGGTGGTTATCTGTATGACTTCCACTATCCGAATGTCGTAGATTTCAGTCGAGCTGTGCAAGTGGGTTATCATACGCAGCTCTCAAGTTCCCTTGCCATTCAGGCGTACCGGGAACAAGCACAGGATGGGGAGATTGGCATCATTCTGAATCTGACCCCATCATATCCGCGAAGCAGCAATCCAGCTGATGTGGAGGCTTCCCGGATTGCTGATGCTTTCTTCAATCGTTCCTTTCTGGATCCATCTGTGAAAGGGGAATTTCCGCATCAACTGGTAGACATACTTCGTAATGAGGGATATATGCCAGTTTATACGGAAGAGGATTTGAAGATCATTCGTGAGAATACGGTTGATTTGCTTGGAGTGAACTATTACCAGCCGCGACGTGTGAAGGCAAAGGAAAATAGTGTCCACCCAGATGCACCGTTCATGCCTGACAGATTCTTTGATTCTTATGAGATGCCTGGCCGGAAGATGAATGTGCATCGAGGCTGGGAGATCTACGAAAAAGGAATCTACGATATACTTGTCAACCTGCGAGATAATTATGGGAACATACCTTGTTTCATCTCTGAAAATGGTATGGGAGTTGAAGGGGAAGAGAAGTTCCGCGACAGTGATGGAATCATTCAAGATGACTACCGAATTGATTTCATCAAGGATCATTTACGCTGGGTGCACAAGGCTTTGAATGAAGGAGCAAATGTAAAGGGATATCATCTGTGGACGTTCATGGATAATTGGTCGTGGACGAATGCATATAAAAATCGCTATGGCTTTGTGTCGGTTAACCTGGAGAAAGACGGGGAACGCACAATCAAGAAAAGCGGCGAATGGATGAAACAAGTCGTACAGCGAAACGGTTTCTGATAGTGGCGGCCAATATGGCCGTCATTTTCATTGGCAGATTGCTGCAATTCCAGTATTTTGATAAGCTAACAACAAACAGATCGGCAGCAGAGGAGGAACACTATGAAATATCAAGTGATATCAGAAGAAATCAGACATCGTATCGAATCAGGATTCTACCCTCTGGACCAGCCGTTACCAGATGAACATAGCCTTGTCGAAGAATTTTCATGCAGCAGGATGACAGTTAAGCGCGCGCTTGATGTACTTGCATCAGAGGGAATCGTTTTCCGAAAGCGCGGACATGGAACATTCATTGTGCAGTCTTCCTTCCAATCGGATTACATTCATGTGGGAACGAATGAAACGCTCGGCTTTACCAGTTTAATGAAGGAGAAGCAAGTTACCTCTAAGCTTTTGTTGTTTGACATGATTGCCCCTACAGCTGAAGTGGCATCATACTTGGCCATTTCGGAAGATACGCCTGTGTATCATCATATCCGTGTACGCTGTGTCGATGATAATCCTCATGTTATAGAAGAAACGTATATGCCGACGCCGCTCATTCCAGGTATCACCCCGACAGTCCTGCATAACTCGGTATATGCATACATGGAAAAAGAATTAGGCTTGAAAATTGCAGGATCACGCCGCCGGATCAGAGCGGAGCAAGCAACAGCACAAGACATGAAGGAACTGGGATTATCCGAAAATGAACCGGTACTTGTGATAGAGCAGGTCGCTTATCTCAATACCGGTATTGCCTTCGAGTATTCCTTTGCAAGACATCGGTTTGACAAATTCGAAATTACAACAGTAAATCTCAATGGAAAGTGACCCGTCAGCTTCTGGCGGGTCACATTTTTGTTGCAGCGATAGCGTTACGGACTTTTTCAACGGAGGTTTGTGCCTTTTCTTTCTGACGCATGATGACTGTTACATAAAGAGCATCGATGATACTCAGTTGTGCAATCCGCGACGCAAGCGCTTCGGAACGATAATCGGTTTCCTCTGAGCTAGTATGCAAGGCAACGTCCACCTGCTGGCCGATAGGGGACTTGGGGAAGCCAGTGATGGCGATCGTTCTGGCGCCTGTTTTCTTGACGGTCTGCAGCAGCTGATAGGCATCCTTGCTGGCACCTGAATGAGAAAAGATAAAAGCAACATCCTGGTCGGTCAGTTGGGAAGCAGACATGAGCTGCAAGTGAGCATCAGGAAACGCGAAGGCCGGCACACCAGAGCGGACAAACTTATGATACGCATCCATTGCGACCATATTCGAGCCTCCAAAACCATAGAACTCCACTCTTCTTGCCTCTAGGAGCAATGAGACAGCCTGCTCCAGCTCCGCCTTGTCCAGCACCTGCAATGTATTTTCCAGGGTTCGGATATTGGAATGAAAAATCTTTTCCGCAACCATTTTTGCCTCATCCGTATCGTTTACGTCTTCGTGCAGCATCTTATTGGGAGAAATGATTTCTGGTGCTAAAGCAATTTTCAGTGCTTGGAAGCCTTTGTAGCCGATTCGTTTACAGAAACGGGAAACAGTAGCATCCGCTACTTCGAGCTGATCTGCTACTTGGCTGATAGTCTGGTGAACAATACTTTCCGGGTGTTCCAAAATGAAATCTGCAATTTTTTTCTCTTTTTCACTCAGTCTTGGATAGTGGGAACGAATCCCCGTTAAACCTTGTTGTGCCAAGAAAATCAGCTGCCTTTCGTCCTATTTGTTACAAGCAGTATAGCACAAATTAACTGAAAGCGCTTGCTATATGAAAATTATTTTCGTATTATGGTATCATAAATTGAAAATTATTTTGAAGGAGCTAACTTATCATGCATATTGGATTAATCGGTCTTGGGAAAATGGGATTCAATCTTGGTTTGAACTTATTGGATAATAACTTTGATGTTACAGCTTTTGATGTAAGTGAAGACGCACGTGCTAAATTCGCTGAATCAAAAGGATCAGCTGCTGGTTCTTTAAAAGAATTGGTCGAACAGTTGCCAAGCCCTAAGATTGTCTGGTCGATGGTACCGGCTGGTGAAATCACTGATAAAGTGCTGGAGGAATTAAAAGGCTACCTATCCGAGGGAGACATCCTGATGGATGGCGGTAACTCTAACTACAAGCAATCCGTGGAACGATCCAAAATCTTCGCTGAACTAGGCGTTCATTTCTTCGACGTTGGTACAAGCGGTGGAACTGATGGTGCTCGTAACGGCGTATGTACAATGATCGGTGGCGATGCAGAGGTGTTCAAGACGATTGAACCTATCTTCCAAGCGATCAGCGTGGAAAATGGCTATCACTACGCTGGTAAAAGCGGCAGCGGTCACTTCCTGAAGATGGTCCATAACGGAATCGAGTATGGCATGATGCAGGCAATTGCAGAAGGCTTCGAAGTGTTAGAAAAAAGTGATTACGACTTCGATTATGAGCAAGTTGCGAAGATGTGGAACAACGGCTCCGTTGTCCGTTCTTGGCTGATGGAACTTGTGGAATCCGCTTTCAGCAAGGATCCAAAACTTGATGCGATTCGCGGCGTGATGCATTCTTCCGGTGAAGGAAAATGGACGGTTGAGACGGCGCTTGAATTGCAAGCTGCAACTCCAGTCATCGCAATGTCACTTATGATGCGTTACCGTTCCTTGGACGAAGATACCTTCTCTGGAAAAGTAGTAGCAGCACTGCGAAATGAATTCGGTGGACATGCAGTGGTGAAACGCTAAAGAAAAGGGAGGGGAAGACGTTGGCAGCTTCCTATATGATCGGTGTGGACATGGGCACAACAAGTACGAAGGCAGTCCTGTTCACAACCGAAGGTGAGGTAATTGCAAAGGAAGGCATTGAATATCCTTTGCATTCGCCTACAGCTGAAACAGCAGAACAAGATCCGGAAGTCATCTACCAAGCTGTTGTAACGGTAATCCGGGAGACGATTCAGGTAAGCGGCGTAGACAAAGCGGCAATCCGCTGTATTTCCTTCAGTTCCGCCATGCACAGTGTGATAGCAGTTGATGCAAATGATAAACCGCTCACAGCATGTATCACATGGGCTGATAACCGCGCGACGAAATGGACGGAAAAAATCAAAGAAGAGACGGATAGCCATAGCATCTACTTACGCACAGGCACACCGATCCATCCAATGGCTCCTCTATCGAAATTGCGCTGGCTTAAAGAAGAACATCCAGCCACTTTTGAACAAGCGGCTAAGTTCATCTCTATTAAGGAGTATGTCTTTTTCAAACTGTTCGGCAGTTATAAGGTCGATTATTCGATCGCATCTGCAACCGGGATGTTCAACCTGGAAGAGCTTGCTTGGGATAAGGAAGCATTGCAGGTAGCTGGGGTTACGGAAGATAAACTATCTGAGCCTGTTTCGACGACGTACCAATTTGTTGGTCTCACCGAGCAAATGGCAGAAAAACTTGGTGTGCTGCGGCAAACACCATTCATCATCGGTGCAAGTGATGGTGTCCTTTCGAATCTTGGTGTCGGCGCCGTCGAAGAAGGTGTAGTAGCCGTAACAATCGGAACCAGCGGCGCGATCCGAGCTGTAACGGACAAACCGACAACTGATCCGAAGGGCCGTATATTCTGTTATGCCTTGACGGAGAATCATTGGGTTATCGGTGGTCCCGTGAATAACGGAGGCGTCGTGCTACGCTGGGTAAGGGATGAACTCGGAGCTGCTGAGACAGAAACAGCAGCTAGACTTGGTATCGATCCATATCAAGTGCTGACAAAAATCGCTTCAACGGTAAATCCAGGATCAGACGGTTTGCTGTTTCATCCATACCTTGCCGGGGAGCGGGCACCACTTTGGGATGCCAATGCCCGCGGTTCTTTTTTCGGACTTGGTCTGCATCATAAAAAGGAGCATATGATCCGGGCGGTGCTGGAAGGTGTGCTTTTCAATCTGTACTCTGTGCTGCTTGCTTTAACGGAACTTACCGGCAAGCCGAAACGAATCCAAGCAACAGGCGGTTTTGCACGATCGGAAATGTGGAGACAGATGATGGCGGATATATTCGACCAAGAGGTTCATATTCCGGAGAGCTATGAAAGCTCCTGCTTAGGAGCAGCTGTTCTCGGATTGTACAGCTTAGGGGATATCGATTCCTTTGATGTGGTGAACGATATGATTGGCAGAACGCATCATCATACACCAGATCCGGATTGTGTCGAAGTGTATCAGGAACTAATGAGTATATATATTCAGCTGTCCAGAAGCTTCCAAACAGAATATGAACGAATCGCTGATTTCCAGCGGAGGATGCTGCACTAAAGCAGCAGCTTCCGCCCATAGGTTTGAAAGCGCTTAAATAGAGAGAGGGGAAATCGAGAGATGGAAATCTATCTTTTACTCATGACCTTATTAGCAATCGTGATCGTTATCATCGGTGTCACGGTTTTCAAATGGCATGCGTTTATCAGCTTGACCGTGGCCAGTCTCTTCCTTGCCATTACCGCAGGTCTGTCATTTGATCAGATTGTCGGAGCTTATGAGACAGGTGTCGGCGGTGTCCTTGGGCATCTAGTCGGTATCCTCGCGCTCGGTACGATCCTTGGTAAGATGATGGCGGATTCGGGTGCCGGTAATCAGGTGGCAGACTTCTTCGTAAAGATGTTTGGGCCGAAAAGATTACCGTGGGCTATGTTTATTGCCGGTTTCATCATCGGAATTCCAGTATTTTTTGAGGTTGGCATCCTGATCGTACTCCCGCTTGTTATCAGTATCTATAAGACAACGAAGCAGAATATTTTGCTGATCGCTTTGCCTGTCATAGCCGGTCTATCCATTGTGCACGGACTTGTGCCGCCGCATCCCGGTGCACTGGCAGCTATCAGCATTTTCGAGGCAGATCTTGGAATGGTATTATTATACTCCCTTATTATCGCTATCCCTGCAGGTATCCTGGGCGGACCGGTATTTGCCAAGTGGGTGCATAAACGGGTTATTCCAGTAGGAGAGCCTAATCTCATTAAAGTGACACAGCCTGAAAGCAAGCCAGGCACAGGCATCAGCTTCTTTGTTATCCTGCTGCCAGTCATATTGATGATATTGTCAGCAATTGGGCCATATCTGCCGCTTCCTAGTCTAGCGGAGAAACTGCTTGTCTTTATCGGAAGTCCGTTAGTAGCGCTATTGATTGCAGTATTTGCAGCTTATTACTTCCTTGGTTTCCGTCAAGGTATGAATAAGGAACGTTTGAAGAAAATGACGGAGGAGTGCATCCTGCCGGTTGGTTCCATCATCTTGATTATTGGTGCTGGCGGAGGGTTTAAGCAAGTGCTCATCGACAGTGGAGTTGGCGATACAATTGCGCAAATGTCAGAGCATCTATCTCTTTCTCCAATTGTGCTCGCATTCATCGTTGCCGGCCTGATCCGAATAGCAACAGGATCCGCAACAGTTGCGCTGACAACAGCAGCTGGTATTGTATCTCCGATCATCGCGCACATGTCAGGTGTCAATCTAGAGCTACTCGTCATCGCTACCGGAGCCGGTTCCCTCATGTTCTCCCACGTGAATGACGCCGGTTTCTGGATGGTCAAGGAGTACCTCGGCCTTACCGTCAAAGAGACATTCCGAACATGGACCGTTCTCGAAACGATACTGTCATTTGTAGCATTCGGCGGCGTATTGATTATGGATATATTCGTTTAATAGATTTAATCTAATTTTATATGACGCTGGGCAGGAGTGTTTCAGCTAAAAAAATCCGAACTGTAATGTGAATTTCTCTTAATAGAAATTGCATAAGTTCGGATTTTTTATTTATTCTTTTAGCCATGACATACCTTTATGATTGTAATAAACGATTAGCGTAGGCAGAATACGTAGACTCCTCGAAAATACAAAACAATTTTCTTCGTGCGAAGTGAAGCTATCGAAGCTTTCCTTGTCCAGCGGGAACAGCGCGAGCTGAAGACCCCGCAGCGTGGTTTCTCGCGAGGAGGCTGAGGCCGTGCCCGCGGAAAGCGGAGTATTCTGCCGGAGCGGCGCTCATGAGTTGTGCTTGTATTAAGTGCTGCAATTTTATTTATGCCCCATTCCCTTGTGTCTTTGCAATATTAATTTTGCTTATCATGAGAAGAAGGATTATGATATCATCATGTGCTTTTCAAGAGGAAAAGCAGTTGTAACTACAAACTTGGATGGTGAAATCAAAAATGAAACGTTTATATTTTCTCACTGTCATTCCCTTCATCGGGATGCTGGGATTCCTCCCATTCGCAAATAGAGTGGAACCTTTTGTACTTGGCATGCCGTTCGTGATGTTCTGGGTGGTTCTATGGACTGTTCTAACATCGGTTATCTTGGCAATCATGTACAAACTAGATCCACGGAATAAAGAGGATGAGAAAAAATGAATATTGCACTTATAATTATATCGGGATTTTTGCTTTTGGCAGTCTTCCTGGGGATCAGATCCACAAAAGGAAAGGATATGGACCTGGAGCAATGGACAGTCGGAGGCCGAGGATTCAGCGGCATTTTTGTCTTCCTGTTAATGGCAGGGGAAATTTATACAACATTCTCCTTCCTGGGTGGAAGCGGATGGGCATATGGGAAAGGCGCACCTGCTTTATATGTACTTATGTATATTGGTTTGTCATATGTTATGTCTTATTGGCTTTTGCCGGTCATATGGCGATACGCGAAGGAACATAGACTTGTGTCCCAATCTGATTTCTTCGTCAGAAAGTTTAACAGCCCGTATCTAGGTGTACTTGTTGCACTAGTCGGGGTGATTGGCATGATTCCTGTCATTGTTGTGCAGCTCAAGGGGTTGGGAATCATCGTTTCGCAAGCATCATATGGGGCTATTTCTATGCAAACTGCTGTATGGATCGGCGCTATCAGCTTAACGATTTATGTCATGCTTTCGGGCGTGCATGGTTCAGCATGGACAGCTGCAATCAAGGATATTGTCATGGTAATCGTCATTTGCTTCCTCGGTATCTATTTGCCACTTCATTATTATGGCGGCTTCCAGCCTATGTTCGAGGCAGTTCATGCGGCTAACCCAGAATTTCTCAAGTTCCCGGATGAAGGCTATAGTATGACATGGGTCATCTCAACTGTTTTGCTGCTCGTGCTAGGGTTTTATATGTGGCCGCAAGTGTTCAGTTCCACGTATACAGCGAAAAGCGAGAAGGTCTTCCGTAAAAACGCGATAATAAGCCCGCTTTATACACTTATGCTTTTATTCGTCTTTTTCGTCGGAACAGCAGCGATTCTGGCTGTGCCTGGATTGGAAGGGGAAGATGTGGATCTTTCCCTATTGCGACTATCGATTGAGACCTTCGACCCGTGGGTGATCGGTATCATCGGCGGCGCGGGATTGCTGACAGCGTTGGTACCAGGTTCCTTGCTGGTCATGAATACAGCCACTCTACTTGCAAAAAATATCTATCAGGTGTTTGCACCTAAGACAAGTGATAAGACAATAGGAAAGTTGGCTAGAATGTTTGTTCCGATTGTTTCCCTGCTGGCAGTCTATTTCACACTGCACGGAGGAGCAACGTTATCGAATATCATATTGATGGGCTACAGCCTGATGACGCAACTCGCTCCGTCCCTATTCTGCAGCTTGTGGAAGCGGAGTTTCATTAATAAATATGGAGCAGCAGCAGGTATCATTGCCGGACTAGCTGTTGTCGCTTATATCACAACAAGTCAAACAACATTAGTCGATTTAATCCCATCTCTTCCGCAATCATGGAATGATGTGAATACGGGGATTATTGCATTGATAGTTAACTGTATAGTGATGGTATTAGTGAGTTTGGCTACACAGAAAAATAAATTGAAATCTGTGTAAGGTTGAAGTCCTAGGGAGGCTGGAACAAAAATGTTTTAGCCAGATGAAAACCTGAACAAGTGCGTAAATCTTAAAACAAGATCTGCGTAAGTTCAGGTTTTTTTTTGTTTTACTATAATCTATACTAGCGTAGGCAGAATACGGAGACTCCTACGGGAACAGCGCGAGTCGAAGACCCCGCAGTGGTGTATTTCCACGAGGAGGCTGAGACCGTGCCCGTGGAAAGCGGAGTGTTTTGCCGAAGCGGTGCTTAGGGGCATTGTTCGTAATTAGACACTTATAATTTGCAATAATGTACTATATAACAGCAGTTGCTTCGGTTTATATTCATGTTAGACCATTGAAAAAGGAGAGTCAGCATGAATATCACTTCTTTTCTGATTTACTGCTTTATCGTTACATTTACACCTGGACCTACGAATATTGTTATCTTATCAACTGTGAATCAATTTGGTACTAAAAGAGCAATGCGCTATACGTACGGAGCGACTCTCGCATTTAGTCTGCTATTATTTCTATCTGCTATACTGAATGCAGTACTTGTAACTGTTTTACCGAAAATACTCGTTTTCCTGCAAGTAATCGGAAGTCTATACATGTTATACCTTGCATATCAAATATATAAGTCAGACAGCTCGAAAAAGAGCGGTCAACTGAACGGCACTTTTCTATCCGGTTTCTTCATGCAGTTTTTAAATCCGAAGGTGATTATCTTTACACTGACTGTCATTCCCAGTTTCGTTATGAAAAACTATACAGAAAATGCAGTGATACTGATCTTTGTTGCTGTTATAACGATAATTGGTTTCTTGGCTTTCATTGGATGGGTCCTTTTCGGGACTATTTTTAAGAGATTCCTCCAGAAACATACCAAAGTGGTAAATATACTCATGGCAGTGTTTTTACTCTATGCAGCCTGCATGATATGGATTTAGATAACCAGAGGTGAAGAAAATGGAAAAGTTCATCTATAAGAAGTCGGCTGGGATCACTGTCTTGTCGGCGAGCATGAAGGAATTCACATATAAGAAACATGCGCATAGGGAGTATGCAATGGGGGTTACCTTACGAGGTATACAACAATATAATTTGGATGGCCACAAGCAATTGTCTTATCCAAATGGCGTGATGTTATTTAATCCGGAACAGACACATGATGGTATGGCACACGATGAGACTGGTCTTGAGTATGTGATGCTGTACTTGGAGCCTGAGTTGCTGCAGGAAATTACAGGGCAAAAGGAATTGATACGTTTTGCAGAGCCAATCGTATATGATGCTGGACTCGAAAAAAAGATCCTGAGACTTGGTCAGGCAATATTAAATGAAACCGAAGAAGTCCTAAGTAATGAACTAGCAGTTTCTCTAGCAGATAGACTCACAAAAACGGAATTAAATACTACCAGTAAAAAGGATAATGCATTAATTCTGAAGGCGAAGGAAATGATTCACAGCAACCTTCAAGGTGTACTAAAACTGGATGAAATAAGTCACGAATTACAAATTTCGAAATACAAATTTATTAGATTGTTTAACATGCATACGGGCATTTCGCCGTATCAGTATTTCCTAAATAGCAAAGTCCAGCATGCGAAGCAAATCGTAGAGAAAAACAAAGATATATATGAAGCAGTTGCGGCTTGTGGGTTTGTTGATCTGACTCATTTGAATAAGCATTTCAAAAGTGTCTATGGAATAACTGCGCATGATTATGTGGAAAATATAAGGTAATATTCCATTTGTCGGAAATAAGGAAGTCAACTAAAAAATGAACATCTTTACAAGGTAACAGTGATTAACAATATTATTAAGTGCAAGAAACGTTGCAACCGCGCTATCGCATCAGATAGCGCGGTTTTCTTATTTTTTGTTACCAATGATGCCAATATCTTCATTCACAATTTTTTTGCTATAAAAGTGATTACTTCTGGGAATGTAGCTTCTATGTGCACAGGAGGTGAGCAATCGTTAAAGCTTACAAAACAAAAACAGCTAAGGCAGCAACGCGGCTCGTAACCGGTGTTCTAAAAAAAGCTATTCCCGAGGAAAAGAAAAAAAACCTTAAGAAAAAAATGGGGCAGATAGCAAAGGATCAAATGGAAGCCTCTCTATCGAATAAGGTAGGAGAAAAAGCAGAAACTGCCGCTTCGAAACTGGAAGACATCAAGAAAAACAAAGGTACTGATGTACACGAAAAGGCTCAGCAATCGGCCGATAAGCTGAGGACGAAATTACTGGATTGGAAAGATGAACTCCAGGATACTGCAAAGCAGATGAAGGACAAGGTGGAGGGTGACCGCGGATCTGATAACCATGGCCCGCAAGTCAAGTCTGTTTCTAAAATCAAACATATTGAAGATATAAAAAGCTACCGGGATGTAAAAGGGCCGGCAGCAGCGAAAAAGTTGAGCGACGTGAAGAAAAAATAAGAAGGAGTGTTTAACATGGCAGTTCAAAAAAGTACAGATAGTTCCGGCTTGGCAGATGTAATTGACCGCATTCTAGATAAAGGGATTGTAATTGACGCGTTTGTCCGGGTCTCTGTAGTAGGAATTGAAATTCTAACAATCGAGGCCAGAGTCGTAATCGCAAGTGTGGATACTTGGCTGCGATATGCGGAAGCAGTCGGGCTATTACGTGACGAAGTACAAAATGAGGGATTACCGGAACAAAAGAATGAACGAAGCAATTCCTTATTCAGTGTATGAGGAGAGCAGGCTTAAGGCCTGTTTCCTCTTTCACAATTTAGTTAAAGGGGGGGGAATATGAGCATTACAGAAATCATGAAAAAAGTTAGCAGCTTCTTTGAAGAATATATCGCACCGCCCCATAAAATCACAGCAGTGGAACCGAGACAGGGTGAAGATAGTGCAGACGGATGGACTGTCACGATAGAAGTATTTGAAGAAAGGGATTATATGAAGAAGTATGCAAAAGACGAAATGCTTGGTGTGTATAGCGTCACTCTTAATAAAGATGCGGAAATTGAATCTTATTCAAGACAAAGCACACGTTACAGAAGTGCAGTAGATCATTAATAAAGGAGGCAGCAGCAATGGATGGAACGTATGTATTTTGCGCAGTACAGAATCCGGTTCAGCCGAGCTTCGGAGATGTGGAGCTAGATGGCGTTTCCGGGAGCACATATATGATCCCTCATGGGGATATGGCATTTGTGGCGGCTAAAGTTCCGCAGAAAATTTATCATCCTACCAAGGATAATCTAATGGCTCATCAAGCTATCCTTTCCTCTGTCATGAAGAAACAGGAAGAGATGATTCCGGTCAGTTTCGGCAATGTTTTTAAAACGGATGAAGATGCCAAGGTGATATTGAAGAAACTAGAACCTCAGTTTACAGAACTATTTCCGGAGATTCGCAATAAGATCGAGCTGGGATTGAAAGTGATCGGCAAACAGGAATGGCTGGAGGAGGAAATTCATAAAGATCCTGCTATCGTCAGACTGAAAGAAGCCGTAAGCAAGAAATCCAAGGAAGCTGGATACTATGATCGAATGAAGCTTGGTGAACTAACACAGAAGTTCTTTACTGACAAGCGCCGGCAAATGGAAGAACAGATTCTTACGCCGCTTCAGAAGCTCGCCACAGCAGCAAAAGCAAATGAACCGATCAGCGAGAAGATGCTGCTTAACAGTGCGTTTTTGCTGGATAAGGAAAAAGAATCTCAATTTGATGAAGCAGTCAATGAGCTCCATGACAAATGGGAAGGAAAAGTAGATTTTAAATATTCCGGCCCATGGCCAGCATATAACTTTATCAATATTCGTTTACAGGTTGAAAAGCCATCATGATCCCTTTTCTGGTCTCTGCACCAATCAAACTACTGATAAGAATTGGGCGGGAAATTAAGGGCGAAGCTGATAAGGAGTATTTCGATATCTCCGTTATACAGCAAAAGTTGATTCAGCTGCAGATGCTGTATGAGTTGGAGGAAATCTCAGAAGCGGCATACAAAGAAAAGGAACAGGAACTGCTGCTGCGCTATGAAGTAGCCAAGCAGCGTGAATTGGATGAGTGGGAAAAGCTTGCTGAAGAAGAGGATAAGGAGTAAGGGATATGGAACAGAAGAAAAATTATATTTATTTATACGGTATTGTACCTGTTATTGAACTGGATAAAACGCCATTTTCTTCTTTTGCTGGCATTGATAAGGAACAGCAGGCAGCGGTTGCAATATACGGGGACATTGCAGCTATTTATACGAAAGTGGATGCGGAAGCGTATGAAGGGGAAGCATTGGAGTCGAGAATGAAGGACGACCTTGAATGGCTTCAGGAGAGTGCAATGCACCATCATGAAGTGCTGCTTGATTTGCAAAAGCAGTATACGCTGATTCCGATGAAGTTCTGTACAATCTACCTGAGTCAGGACAGTCTGGAAGAGAAACTGCGTGAACAAGCAGAAACAATCCAAAATCTATTTGTCAGAATTAAAGGCAGCCAGGAATGGAATCTGAAAATCTACTGTGATGATGAACCCCTCCGTGCGCACGTACTGCAGCACAGCCCCAGCATTAAAGAAAAGATGAAGGAAATAGAGAGCTTGTCTCCCGGCCGTCAATTCTTTGAAAAGCGGAAAATCGATCAGCTTGTTGATGGTGAATTAGAAAAAGAGAAAAACCAATTCTGTGAACAGGTACATGCTGAACTAACTGAAATTGCTTCAGAAGAAAAAGTAAAGACAGCCTGGAGCAAGGACGTCACAGGTCGTGAGCTGGAAATGAGCTGGAATAGTGTTTATCTTATCCAGGAGAACCAAGTAGAAGCATTTTTAGAGCTTGTTCAACAGAAAAATGAAGAAAGTGCTTCGTCTGGATGGAGATTCGAAGCAACTGGACCTTGGCCAGCTTATCATTTCGTCTATTAGATGGAGGCACAAGATGAATACACGTGAGACGATTGACAGAAACATGGATGTTTCCTTGATAGATATACTTGATGTCATCCTCGATAAGGGTGTTGCAATAAAAGGAGATTTAATTATTTCAATTGCTGGAGTTGACTTAGTGTACTTAGATTTGCGAGTGCTGATTGCCTCTGTTGAGACGCTAGTACAAAATCAATCCGGTAATACACGGGTGGACTTTACATCAGAAGCATTTGATAAACAGAAGGAGGAGCTGGAACATGGAAGTGCAGCAGCCGAAGAGCGGGCGAATCCATTTAGATCCTGATGATGCGGAACATGGTTTGGCACAATTAGTTATGACAGTGATCGAATTGCTTCGCCAGATTGTCGAACGTCATGCCATTCGTCGGGTGGAAGGCGGAACACTATCGGATCAGCAAATTGAAGATCTTGGCATGGCATTGATGAATTTGGAATTAAAGATGGAGGAACTGAAGCTAATCTTCAACTTAAAAGATGAAGATTTGAATATTGACCTTGGCCCATTAGGAAATCTCTTACCAGGAAAGAAGTGAAAACATGGCAGATCAACAAGTCGTTCAGAGCAACACGAGTAACTTGGTCGATGTATTGGAAAAAGTACTGGATAAAGGTGTCGTTATTGCTGGGGACATCACAGTAGGAATAGCTGATGTAGAACTGCTTACCATCAAGATACGTTTAATCGTAGCCTCGGTCGATAAAGCAAAGGAAATTGGCTTAGACTGGTGGGAATCAGATCCATATCTATCCTCGAAAGCAGCAGACAGCAATACGAAAAGGCTGCAGGAGGAAAATGAACAGCTTCAGAAACGCCTGGAATTACTAGAACAAAAAATGTCGGACTAAGGAGGAACAGAAAATGAGTGAAATGAAAGATAAAGTTGTAAATAAGGCAGTAGTTAAAGCAGCAGATAAAGTAAGGAAGGTAGATAATACCTGGAATCGGACAATTGCAGGTGGTATAGCCGGAGCCTCAATCGGACTACTGACTAGCCCGAATATCGGGAAGAAAATCGCAGGTACTTTCAAATCAGCGAAAACGAAGGTGACGGGAAAAAACTTAGGTGAATCAGTTAAGCAGATGAAAGGCCAGACCATCAATATGGTGCAGGATAAATTTAAAAAAGACAAGAGTTCAGACGAAGATAATAACACACAAGAACAAGAAGAAAAGAACGAGAATGTTGCGAACCAGAATGATAAGAACAACGAGGACAGTCAACAGGATAACAACAATACGGGTAACCAGAATGATAACCACCAGGACAAAATGAACAATCAGGATAAGCAAGATGATAGCAACAAGCAGGATAAGCAGGATAATAGCAACAATCAAGAAAATCAAGATGATAACAACAATCAGGATAAACAAAAGGATCCAGGCAGCCAGAACAACCAAGCTAACGAGAACCTGCGTGACGAGAATGAGCATTTAAAGCAGAAAATAGAAGAATTGGAAAATAAATTGAGCCAGCTTTTGAATGAGAACTCATCAAAAGAGGAAGATACTGCGAACAGCAATGGAATAACAATCGTGCGACAAGATGACGTAACAAAGTAATTAGGAGGGTTGAAAATGGCTAAAGATGAAATTTTATCATTCTTTGTACAGGCAGCTAATCATCATGATTTCTCCACGGATATAACACTGCATGTGAAAGGTGGGCTGGTCACTGGGACTATCATTTCAGCCGCATCTTACTTCTCCGATTTAAAAGACAGCATCTCAGAAAAAAATGATGTGGCTAAGCAATTGAAGGAAGCTTTGAAGCAGGCGGAGGAATCGGCGGACACCAAGCAAAGCAATGCGGAGTACATTCATTTAAAAAATATGTCCACATATCTGGCAGAAAATAAAACTACACCAGCTAATTCTGATCTCCTGTGGCGCGGAAAGATTAGCGAGGTAGATGGATTCTTCCTTGGTAGGATGTCAGATGAAGAATAAAGAGAGCTCCGGCATATGGTTGCCGGAGCTTTTTATGCGTTGCGAATGTTTCTGCAATCACTATACAATGTGTGCAATAATCGTGTTTCCTTAGTTAATACCTAGACGATCTTTCATTGTAGTTATCATTTCTTCCTGTACAAACGTTTCTCTTAAGGTAAGGACCAACTGATCCTTTACGACAGGGCGTCCTAAGATGGCATTTTCGTAAAGGAGATGGATGGTAAGTATTTCTTTGTCGGTTATTCGGAAGATTGTATACAATGAATTGAAGCCATCTTGTCCAATGAAACGTTCAACGGCCATACTTCCGGTCATGCTGCCCCACCATGATAAAAAGGCGTCTAAGCAGCCTTCAAAGCTGTTTTCATCTTGAAAAAGCAGTCGGAATTTTTCTTTTTGGTGGTAAAGAGACAAGGAAGGGGAAGTAGTGCTGGATAATGATTCATTCCATAGCTGCTGTAATAAAGGCTGCAAAACTGCTTTTTCCCGCAGTTTCCATGGGTTACCAGGCATATAGGGAAAACGATGTTTCTCTTGTTTGGCATAGTTATGTACAAATAAAAGGAAATTCAAAGGGTCGGATGCATCAACTGTCAGTAACCGTTCCTTTTCAGGTTTCAAATAAAGTCCTCCAATATGATGGAAAAGCCTGCAGTCATTTACTGCAGGCTTTTCTGTGTTCTTTTATTCCTTAGCTGCTTTCTTCGCTCGTTTTCTTTCCTTGCGGCGCTGGCGCTCTGCTTTATGATGCTCTTGCAGGCTGAAGCGTGTTGTTGCTTCATACACGATAGGTACGATAACCAGTGTCAGCAAGGTAGAACTGATAAGACCGCCCATTACAGTGATCCCAAGTCCTTTCGAGATTAGAACGGAACCGCCGCCTTCGAAGCCGAAAGCAAGTGGTGCAAGTGCGCCGATTGTAGCAATGGCTGTCATCAGTATCGGACGAAGACGAGTTACACCGGCTTCGAGAATCGCTTCGCGAGTCGGAATGCCTTCTTTTTCCTTATGAATGATACGATCGACTAGAACGATGGCGTTCGTTACAACGATACCGATCAGCATAAGCACCCCGATAAGGGAGGAAACACTGATTGTCTCGCCGCCGATGAGCAATCCTACCAACGCACCAATGACTGTGAACGGCAGGGAGAATAGAATAGCAAACGGTGCCAGTGCTCCGCCGAATGTTAATACTAGTACGAAGTATACAATCGCAATCGCTGCCAGGATTGCAAGACCAAGCTGACTGAACGATTCATTGATCTGTTCAGAAACCCCGCCCTGATCGATGCTTACGCCATCAGGCAATTCAAGGTTATCAATCTCTTCTTGCAAGCCGCTAGTAGCAGTTGCGATATCATCGCTTGTAATATCAGCAGATACAGAACCGTAAAGCTTTTCATCACGTCGCTGCAAAGTATTCGGAGACTGACCGTCTTCGATTTCAGCAATTTCGTTCAGAGCCACTTCTGTTCCGAGTGATGTTTGGATCGTTGTATTTTCCAGATCTTCTTTATCCTCGAAAGATTCGTTTGCTACTTGCACATAAACATCCAGTGCTTCGCCATCATCATTTTGAATAGTAGCGATTGACGGCTGGCTGCCAATGTTGGACAGCTGAGCCGTGACTTGAGCTGCTGTCAAACCTAACTGAGCCAGTTCTTCCTGGTTGGCTACAATTGTATATTTGTCATATTGCTCAGAAGCATCAGAATCCGCGTTAGTGAAGTTATCGTCATTTTCAATTAGATCAATGACCTGCTGAGACGCAGTTTGAATATCTTCTACGTTATCACCGTAGATGTAATATTGTGTTGTGTTGCTGCTTGTGCCCGTCATGTCGATGGATCCCCACTCACCTTGATCTGTCAAGGCTTGCAGATCATCGACGACTGCTTCTGTCTCGCTTTGGATATCTTCATAATCATCGCTATAGCCTAAATAGAAGAGGGCTGAATCACCGGTTGAACCTGAGAGCGGATTACCTCCGCTGCTAATTGTATACTGCAACGTCTCAACGCCGTTGCGATCTAGCAGCATATCCTCGGCTTGGTCAGCAACTTCCTGAATGTCTTCGCGTGTTTGACCTGGTTCAGGTGAATAAGACGCAACGACCATATTCTCGCCGGTACTAGGAATAAAGCTGACGCCAATCGAAGGAACCAAGAACAGACTTCCGATTAGTAAAACAAGCGCAATAACGAAAGTGATGATTTTATGCGACAAGCTCCAATTCAAGATTCGCTTGTAGAAATTCGCCAGTTTGCTTGGTTTTTCTTCCTTGTGTACATAATTTTTTGCATCTTGTTCGCTAGTGCCGCGATCCAATCGCTTGCGGAACAATGTATGTGCCACCATCGGTACAACGGTAACCGCAACGAGCAAGGATGCCAGCAAAGCGAATACGACAGCTAATGCGAATGGCAGGAACAATTCTCCGATTTGTCCTTCAACTAATCCAAGAGGAAGGAATACTGCTACTGTTACAACAGTAGAGGATAAAATCGGGACGAACATTTCGCGTGTTGCATCAATGATCAATTCTTTGCCGCGCAGTTTTTCATCTGCCAAGGACATGCGTCGGTAAATATTTTCTACAACAACAATCGAGTCATCAATTACCCGGCCAATGGCAACGGTGATGGCACCCAATGTCATGATGTTCAAGCTGATATCCATTTCAAATAGGAAAATCAGACCAATCAAAATCGATAATGGAATCGAAATGATAGAAATGATTGTAGAACGGATGTTACGCAAGAACAAGAGGATGATGATCACAGCGAAAATGGCGCCGAAGAGTGCTTTGTTCACCATCGTGTGGACAGAATCCTCGATTGGTGCACCTTGGTCCATTGTTGACGTAATGGTCATACCATCATGATCTTCTTCAAACTGCTTTATTTCATCTTTTACTGCATTGACAACTTCTACAGTATTGGCGTTTGGATCCTTCGTGATGTCGATCCCGATGGAGTCTTCGCCATTTGTACGGGAAATAGATTCTACTTCACCGACTACTTCCACTTCAGCTACATCCTGCAGCTGGACGGTTGGCAGTTCAGTCGGAGCTTGAGCAGCCTGAGCTGCTTGTGCTGCAGCATCAGCTTGACCGCCTGCAGCTGCCTGAGGGCTTTGACCTGCAGCCGCTTCTTGGCCGCCTTGTGCCTGTTGTGCACTTGCACTGCCTGTAACCGGAATTTCCAAGTTACGCAAATCATCAAGTGTGACAATGTTGCCATCTACAGCAACATTTTTCTCGCTGTTACCGAATTGGTACAAGCCGAGCGGGTAAGAATCACTGCTGTTCTGGATGACTTGACCGACAGTATCCTGTGTCAAACCATTTTCTGCCAGAGCATCTTCATCGTAAGTGATTTGAACTTCCTGCAGCTGCTGTCCCGAGATACCAACAGAAGCGGCACCTTCAATTCCTTCCAGTGCTGGCTGGAGATCGGATTCGACAGTCTGTGTCAGTTCTTCTATTGTTTGATTGCTATTAGAAGCACTAAGTGTGATGACAGGGAAAGAATTCAAATTGATTTGTGCAGCCTCTGGTTCTTCTGCATCCTCTGGAAGCTGTACATTCTCAAGTGCTTCCTTTACTTCCGCTTCTGCATCATCCAGATTTTTGGAATAAGCGTATTCCAACTGGATAGTTGATGCATTCTGCATCGATGTAGAGCTTACATTCTCTATGCCATCCAAGCTTTGGACAGCTTGCTCAATTGGTTCTGTTACATTTTCCATGACTTCCTCTGGCGGTGCGCCAGGATATGTAGTTGTTACGGTGAGGACTGGTACACTGATATCCGGAAGTGTTTCCAGTTTCATATTTGTTCCAGCATAAATACCTGTCACGACAACCATGATGGTAAGTAACCATACGGCAACCTTATTTTTCAAAGAAAAGTTGATAAACTTTCTCACGGTCCAGCTCCTTTACTCTCCATTTGACCGACTGGTCATTAGTCCTCTATACTATATAGGCAACCACATCACAATGCAACAATTATATCAAGGATATAAGGAAGTTCAATAGCTTAATTGCAGCTTTATTCTAAGAATTCATATATTATTCACAGTCTCTTAACACACTTATGACCGACCGGTCAGTCGAAAGGAAAGGCAATATGCAGGAGAAAAAAATCACCATAATTGAACGAGCAACTGAGATTATTGCCAAAAAGGGCTATCATGCTGCAAGCATTCAAGAGATTGCAGTCGCGAGCAAGCTTTCCAAGGGGGCATTTTACCTTTACTTCAAATCCAAGGAAGAGCTGATGGCAGAAATCCTTCGCTATCATATCCGTTTGATAACGGAGGAGATCGAAAAAATCGATCAGCTGGATTTGGACAGCCGGGAGAAAGCAAAGCTGCGTCTGACAACCATGATGCGTGAACTCGTCAAACGCGGAAATTTCATCGTAATGCAGCGTCACGATATCGATTCCGAGATAGGGAAAGAGATGGAATTGTTTTTCCTGGAGGAAATGGAAAAGGGTAGGCGTAAGACAGAGCTTGATTTGCTCGAAGTATACGGAGAAGAAAGCAAACCGTATTTAAAGGATTTAAGAATGATGCAGGAAGGGATTCTTGCACAAATCATAGGTGATATGCTTCTTCATGGGCTGATCCTGGATCTGGACAAGACAGCATCTTATATTCTCGAACGAATGGATGATATGGTGGAAGGCCTTTTGAAAAGGAAAGCTGAACCACTTGTGACAGATGCAACACCAGTTTCAGCTTCCATTTTCGAAAAAGAGATGAAGGAGCGGGAAGTAAAACAGGTGTTAGAACGGATGCAGGTTGTTATTCTAACCCTTGATGCAGATGTCCAGGATGTGCAGGAGCTGCAAGGAGTTGTTGAACTGATTCAGGAAGAGATGCAGAAAAAAGAGCCGAAAAAGCTGCTCATCCAAGGCTTGATTGCCAACTTTAAAGGCATCGGGGAACTGGATAGTATGCGTAAGGAATTGGCAGGACTATTGAATATAAAAGTATTATAGGGCAGAGCCGGGATGCAGCATGCATGCCGGCTCTCCTGTACTTAAACAAGTTTCCGTTGTGATACGGCAAAAGAATAGCAGGAAATGTAAACGCTTTCATCGTATATTGAGAGTAAGAACCGAAGGGGGTAGAAAAATGAATATCTTACTCGTATGTGCCGCAGGAATGTCTACTAGTCTGCTTGTCTCAAAAATGGAGAAAACAGCAGTAGCAGAATCGAAAACGTACAATATTCAAGCTGTATCTGCCGATCAGGCGAAAAAACATATTGCACAGGCAGATGTATTGCTGCTTGGTCCGCAAGTACGCTACATGCTGCCACAGATGAAAAAACTAGGAGAAGAGCGCGGTATTCCGGTTGATGTAATCAATAGTGTCGATTATGGTACTGGAAATGGAAAGAATGTGCTTCATCATGCTGAATCGCTATTTGCGAAGAAGGGGTGAGCTAGATGAGCCGGTTCAATGATTTTCTTGAGATGAAGGTAATGCCGATTGCTGGTAGAGTTGCAGCACAACGGCATCTGGTAGCGCTGCGGGATGGTATCATCCTGACAATGCCATTGATCATTGTCGGATCACTCTTCCTTATTCTAGGTAACTTGCCGATTCCGGGATACGCCGATTTCATGGCTGGTATTTTTGGGGAGTCATGGAGTACAAAGCTGCAATATCCCGTTAATGTAACCTTTGATGTTATGGCGTTATTTGCTTGTTTCGGTATCGCGTACCGACTGGCGCAAGCATATGAATCAGATGGCGTGGATCCGCTTTCTTCTGGAGCAATTGCCCTATCTGCATTCTTGCTTGCAACACCTTACAGTCCTTTCCAAGTTGGAGAAGCTACTGCCAATTTCGTGCCGGTTTCCTTACTGGGCAGCGGCGGCTTGTTCGTTGGTATGCTGGTGGCGATGCTAGCTACCGAGGTGTATCGATTCATTGTTAAAAAGAATATTGTCATCCGCATGCCAGATGGTGTACCGCCGGCAGTGGCGCGGTCATTCATTGCACTTATTCCGGGTTTTGCTGTCATCATCCTTGTTTGGCTTATTCGTTTGCTTGTAGAAGCAACATCGTTCGGTGATATCCATAATTTGATTGCAACTGTTATTGGTTCACCGCTTACGCTCGTCGGTTCCTCCTTCATCGGCAGCTTTGTCGCAGAATTGATGATCGTGCTGCTTTGGGTGTGCGGTCTGCATGGTGCCAATATCGTCGGCGGAATCATGTCCCCGATTTGGCTGAAGGCGACAGCGGAAAACGCTACAGCATTTGCTGCTGGCACAGAACTGCCGCACATTTTCACAGCTCAATTCTTTGAAGTGTTCATTCACGTTGGTGGATCAGGGTCGACGATTGGTTTGGTTTTGATCATGATTTGGCGGGCGAAGCTTAAGCAAAATAGACAGCTGGGTAAGCTGGCGACCGGTCCAGCGATTTTCAATATTAACGAACCAGTCGTTTTCGGTCTTCCGATTGTACTGAATCCGATTATGATTATACCGTTCATCACTGTCCCGCTCGTGATGGTCATCACCACATACATCGGGATGAGCACAGGTCTGGTGGCTAAACCAGCAGGAATTGTTGTCCCTTGGACCATGCCGCCATTTATCTCGGGTTACCTGGCTACAGGAGGCAAAATCTCAGGTGCTGTTATTCAGCTGATCAACTTAGCGATTGCGATGGTTATCTATTATCCGTTCTTCCGCGCTCTTGAGAAAAACCAGCTGAAGGAAGAGGAAGCAAGACAGCGCGAAGTGGCAGCGTCAGAAGACGGCACAGATCCGGTGAGCAGGTAAAAAGGAGGAACGTGATGAATATAGAAGAGAAAGCATTTCAGCTGATACTGCATGGCGGTGATGGCCGAAGCTATGCGATGGAAGCAATGATACTGGCCAGACAGCATGCATTTGAGGAAGCGAAACAGAAAATCCAGGCTAGCAAAGAAGCAATCAATCAGGCGCATCATATCCAGACAGAGCTTATCACTGCCGAGGCAGGCGGTGAACAGACGACCTTGACTCTCTTGATGGTGCATGCGCAGGATCACTTGATGAATGCCATGACAGTACGGGAATTAGCGGAAGAGATCATTTATTTGCAGGAGGAGCTGGCCAGACAGGCAGCGGCTAGAGGGTCAGTTTAAAGCTGGGCGGTCATTTGATCGCCTTTTTTGCATAGGCATGGAGGATATGGGGGTGAATCTGTATGTTGCAACCAAGGCTGTTGGAAGTATTGACTTTCCTGTCATCTGAATCGCGAACGCTGACAGCGGATGAACTGGCAAGGAAGCTGGCTGTTTCTGAAAGGACAGTGCGTTCTGATATCAAGCTGCTGCAGCAGGAACTGCCGGCGGACTATGCCAAAATAGAATCGATACGAGGGCAGGGCTATCGGCTGGTGGTAATAGAGGAAAAGCTTTTTCAGCAGTACTTGCAGGAAACTATCCGAGTAAAGCAGGAGCGTCTGTATACGCGGGTAGAAACACCTGCTGAAAGAGTGAATCACCTTATGCAGCTGTTGCTTTTAGCAGATGGCTTTATCAAGATGGAAGACCTGGCACAAGCTTGTTTTGTCAGTTTTCCGACAGTGCAGAACGATCTTAAACAAGTGCGCTCTTTATTACAGCAATCGGGGCTGGATCTGGAGAAAAAACCGAAGTACGGTATTCGTATCGCTGGAACAGAGACAGAGAAACGGTATTTCCTGTCAGCATTTTTTTCGAAGCAGGCCGGTTGGCATAAAGCATACAGTTTACCGGATAGCATTATCTCTGAAGCGGAGATTCGTTACGTGCATGATATTGTGCATAAGTTTGTGACGGAAAATCAATTGATACTGTCGGATGTAGCAGTACAGAACTTGGTTACGCATATTGCGATTGCCTGCCGGCGGATCAAGGATGAACAATATGTAGAGCTTGCCCCTGATGCCATGCAGGATATCATCCAGCAGCCGGCATTCCGGGAAGCAGCCCAGCTTACCGCTATGCTGGAGGCAGAGCTTCATCTGTTTTTCCCGCAGGTTGAAGTAGCTTATATGACGATACATCTGATGGGAACAGATTATGTATCCAAAAGTAAATTGGATGGTCACATGGGAATGCCGGACTTGGCAGCAGCAATTGTAGCGAGGATATATGATAAGACAGGATTAGATCTGAGGCTTGACCAGGAGCTGCTGCGTGGCTTGAGTTTGCATCTTAAGCCTGCCGTGCATCGACACCTGTATGGCATGAATGTACACAACCCGCTGCTTGAGGATATTAAACGGCATTATCCGCTTGCATTTGAGGCTGCTGTCATCGGTTCTTGTGCGGTAGAAAAAGAGGTCGGCATTCAGCTGGCAGAGGAGGAAATCGGTTACTTGGCGCTGCATATCGGTGCCGCACTAGAACGAAGCAAGCAAACAGGGCGGAAAATCAGATGTTTGTTGGTCTGTGCATCTGGCGCAGGCAGTGCGCAGCTGCTTCGATATAAGCTGCAATCACTTTTTCCGGACAAGTTGGATATCATTGATACAATCGAATATTATCGCTTGCTTCGCGAAAAAGAATGGGAAGCTGACTTGATAATCAGTACAATTCCAATTGAGTCGGCTGTCACACCATTACCGGTTATTCTCGTACCCGTCATTCTGGATAAAGAAGCAATTTCAAATCTGGAAGCTTACCTGCATTTCGGTCAGCAGATCCGCTATATTAATCCTGCTTATGTATACCTGCAGCAGGATCTAGAGAGCAAGGAGGAAGTTCTGGCTTATTTGACTGAGGTACTGCAAACGGATGGAAAGGTTGGCGAGGATTTTCTTGCTGCTGTATATGAGAGAGAGTCTATGGCGCCGACCAGCTTTGGAAATTTTGTGGCAGTACCGCATCCGATTGAAGCGAGAGTGGAAGAGACCTTGTGGGTGATCTGCACCTTAAAAAAACCAATCGACTGGTCTGGTAAGCAAGTGCGGTTTGTGTGTCTGTTATGTATCGAAAAGGAAAGCGATGAGGATTTTACCGGTATGTATCAGCAGCTGGTGCGAATCATCGAGGAGCCGGAGCATGTTCAGAAACTGTTGGAAGCCCAGTCGTATGAGGAGTTTTATAAGGTGCTTGTATCTATATGAAAGCAGCTGCCGAAGTAGGGCAGCTGTTTTAGTTAGGCGAAGGCTCGACTTTTCCGCTCTGACGGGCGAGCTTCATATTCGCGCGTTTTGCCATTTTATAGGCGTCATAGATATTATAGATCCAGAAAATGAAAAACGTGAACAGACCAACAACAAACCACATCAGGAACAAGTTGATCAGATTGATCAGGATGAAGATAGTCCCTTTCAAACTCTGTTGGTTATAAAACTGACCCAAGCCAGCGAATAGAAAGCTCAATAGTGCCGCAACGAGCGGTGTTCTTTTCAATTCCATCTTGTCACCCCATCTTTTAAATACTGTACCAGTTTTCATAAATGTATACAAATATGGTCAGCAAGTCTTTTTTATTGTATTTTGAAACCCTTTTCATAGAATGGACGTAAAGATATAATTAAGATAAAAAGCGAGGCGAGTCGAGATGGATGAACAGCTGCAAGTGAAAGAGACAATTTTGCAATTAGAAAGATCCCTGCTGGAAGATGACACTAGACTATCGACAGACGCTGTCGGCAATTTACTGACAGAAGACTTTTTGGAACATGGATCATCCGGTCAATCATTCCGTAAAAAGGATATTGTCAAAAATGGATTGGATTCAGTTGATTTGGATATCAGGGATTTCGATGTACGGATATTGTCTGAAGACACAGTTCTGGCTACATTTCGTACCTGTGACGCAGGATCGGGAAGAGAGCAGCTGCGAAGCTCCATTTGGCGTTATCAGCCGGGCGGCTGGCGGATGTTATTCCATCAAGGAACTCCAGCAGAAAAATAAAAAAAGGGCGGCTGCATGAAGCAGGCCGCCTTTTTTATGTTGAACATTCTCATCATCCTTCATCCTAAACAAGTGTGCTGGCTGATTTGTGAAGCGATTCTATATGGGAGATGCTGGACATACTTGCTTATATGACCTGGTACGTAATATTCAACGTTCTTCGTGCTTGTTTGGCTGTCGACTGTGACGACGCCCCGGCAATCTGTGCAGACGTCATTTGTCAGTCCGCCCGTTTTGGACTAATTCCGGGTTGTTCCGATGATAACCTGATCCATCTGCCAGCTCAAGCTACCTCCGAAATCCTCCCTTCATGGCTTGCTGCCTATAATTGCCCATTCTTATTGTCATGACTTTTTTCTAATTACATAATATTTTTAGATAGTAAAAGGTTTGACTACATATAGTTTAGGGTATAAACTGAATTGGTATAGGGGGTAAACCATTTTGGATAAATTGAAAGAAGCAATTGATCTCTTCAATGAGGTGTCATTCATGGCAACCGAATTGTTCCATAAGAAAGGCTCTGCATATGACGTGTTCAAGGAGGTATCGCCACAGCAGGTTGGTTTAATAAAAATCTTGAGCTTGTATGGAGCTTCTTCGCCTGGTCACTTGGCTATCGTGCAGCAAGTACATAAGAGTGCTATTTCCAATCGGTTAAAAAAACTGCATGAGAAGGGCTGGGTAGAATGGGTCCATTCAGAAGGGGATAAGCGGACGAAGTTTGTGCAAATTACAGAGAATGGGGAAGAGATCCTGAAACAAGCGGAGGAAGCAATCTATGATAGGTTCTGTGGGCTTTTCGAGCATATTAAGGATGAAGATGTAGAAGCATTCATCCGGATCTTCACAGATGTAAAAGAACAGCTTAAAAAAGGGGAGAAGGAAAATTGAGGACAATCATTCGTTTCAAATGGGTCATCGCGATTGCAGTTATCCTGCTCGCGGTTGGATTGACGATTTTTTCGCCGAATCTGACCCAGCTGGCATCAGATAAAGGACAGACACAGCTTCCGGAAGATGCGGTCTCCATACGCGCTAGCGATATATTAGAAGATGCCGGGGAAAATAGTAATTCCATAAGTGTCGTGTTCGAGCTTGACGAGGCCTTGGATCAAGATAGCGAGGACATGATTCAGGGAGTCATCGATAAAGTCGAACAAATCGACGGTGTCAGTGAGATTACAACACCGCTGACAGATAATCAAGAGATACAGGATCAAATGACATCCGAAGACAAAAAGACGGTCATGATGCCGGTAACGGTCGAAGGATCGGATGAAGAAGTGGAAAGGATAGCAGATGAGATTTATGATGCGGTACCTGAAGATGCTACGGCATATGTAACGGGTGCATCACTGATCAACCAAGATTTTGCCAATACATCTGAAGAAGGTTTGAAGAAGACAGAGCTGATTACAGTTTTCATTATCGTAGCTTTGCTCTTGATCGTGTTCCGTTCGATCGTGACACCATTCGTTCCATTGATCACAGTAGGTATTACATACTTGATCAGCCAGGGAATTCTGGCTATTTTAGTGGACACGTTGGACTTCCCGATTTCAACGTTCACCCAGACGTTCCTGGTTGCGATTTTATTCGGTATCGGTACTGACTACTGCATTCTGCTGCTCAGCCGTTTCCGGGAGGAGCTTGCTAATGGGCATGATAAAGTCGAAGCTACCATTACGGCATATCAGACAGCTGGACGTACACTATTCATCAGTGCCATTGCAGTGTTTGTGGGATTTGCATCTATCTTCTTTGCGAAGTTTGCCATCTTCCAATCTGCAGTGGGAGTTGCTGTAGGGGTCGCAGTTTTATTGATCGTCCTTGTGACAGTACTGCCGCTGTTCATGGTAACGCTTGGTGAGAAACTATTTTGGCCTTCCAAAAAAGCAGCCTCTCACGGAGACAACAAACTATGGCATTTCCTTGGACGCCACTCTGTTGCAAGACCCGTGCTGTTCCTGGCAATCACAGCAGCAATCACAGTGCCGTTCGTGCTCACGTATGATGAACAAGTTTCCTTTAACTCAACGGAAGAAATCAGCAGTGATTATAGTTCCATCAAAGGGCTTAATGCTATCGGAGACGCTATCGGAAAAGGAGAAGCTATGCCGATACAGGTTGTCATCAATGATGATGAAAACCTGACAACAGCAAACACGCTGCCATACCTTGATAATTTGAGTGATGCAATCAGCAAGATTGATGGTGTGGAAAAGGTCCGCACAGCAACACAGCCAACGGGTGAGAAGATCGATGATTTGTATGTAGATTCCCAAACTGGTCAAATTGCGGATGGCATCAATGATGCTGTTGATGGAATCGGAGAAGTGCAGGATGGCCTGACGCAGGTACAGGATGGACTGAACCAAATTTCTGGGCAGGCAGGCGGTGCTGGTTCATCAAGCGGTGGCGGCCTATCTGATGCAACAGAAGGTCTTGGCCAAGTCAATACTGCATTGCAGCAAGTGACTGGCCAATTACAGCAAACAGGCAATATCCAGCAAGCATCTGCTCAGCTCGCAGGTATCAGCGAGCAGCTCGCACAGATACAATCAGGTCTGGAACAAGCTGATACGCAGCTGCAAGGTCAGCAGGAGCAGGTTGGTACATTGACTGAAACGCTGCAGCAGCTTGCAGATGGCGTCGGCTCTGCAAACGAAGGGCTGACACAAGTATCAGATGGACTGACAACTGCATCTGATACATTGCGTGATATCAGCGACAGCGAGACAGTCCGCGAGACTGGTATGTATATTCCGGAGGATGCCTTGGAGGGTGACTTCCAGGAAAGTATCGATACGTATGCCTTCCGTGATGGAGAAGGTGTAACACTTGATGTTGTATTGGATGCAGATCCATATTCCGAGGAAGCGATTCAAACATTGCAGACAATCAAGGACCGTGTCGATGCAGAAGTGAAGGACACACCTTATGAAAATGCAGAGATCGTTTATGGAGGAGTAACAAGCACCAACGCCGACCTGGAGGATCTATCTACCTCCGACCTTTCACGGACAATGGTCATCATGATGATCGGATTATTCATCATCCTGACTTTACTGTTCCGTTCTATGGTCATTCCGGCTTACATGATTGGATCCTTGCTGCTAACCTATTATACAGCTATCTCTATTACCGAATTGATCTTTGTCAACGGTTTGGATTATGCGGGTGTGAGTTGGGCTGTCCCATTCTTCAGCTTCGTTATCTTGATATCGCTTGGAGTGGATTACTCGATCTTCCTGCTCGACCGCTTCACAGAAGAAGCGCGTGGTGATTTGCAGGCAGGCATGATTCACTCGATGAAGAAAATGGGTGGAGTTATCATTACCGCAGCTATAATCCTGGCGGGTACATTCGCTGCCATGATGCCATCTGGTGTCTTGACGCTTCTGGAAGTTGCGACAGTCATAATCATCGGTCTGTTATTGTATGGACTTGTGATACTGCCGCTGCTTATCCCGGCAGTAGCTACGACACTTGGTGAGCTGAACTGGTGGCCGTTCAAACGGAAACGCAGAGAAGAAGATAAATAAATTAATGAAAGGAGTGCGCTTGGAGGCGTACTCCTTTTTCTATGGACAAGTTTCCATAGCCTGCTGCATATAGTAGCAAGGAATGGAGGTATGCTGATGAAACGAAGCCTTGGATTGCGTCTCGCTCTGGCGGGGACAATGGTGATAGCTGGCCTGCTCTTTTTCTTCACTGACCGATCCACCCACCCTGTCCCCTATAATGATATCCACGAAGAGATGATTCGTCATGCATTGGAGGAAGTGAACGATACAGCAGTTGAGGAGCTGGCTGTTTATGATACGTACGAAGTGCTTGGAGTTGGTTTTCAGCCGGAAGGCATTATCACCTTGCGCATCCAGAACGAGGGAGAGGAAGTTGATCACGGAATGCATTCTGTTTGGGAAGATGTGAAGGGAGAAGCTGCGGAGGTCGTGGAGGCTCATGACTTAGAGGATGATATCAACCGGGAAATTGAATTGGAGATCAGCTTGATAGGACCGGAAGGCACTGTTTTGCACACACATTAAGCATGCACGGGAGGCATGCTTTTTTCTTTTGCTTAAAACTGGCAGCTAATGGGTATATAAAAGCAAGAACATAAAACATAAGTTGGAAGGAGTGAGATGTATGAAGATAGCAGGCTATTTTGGATTTTTCATCCTGGCGCTTGTCTTCCTACTAATCTTTGCATTTACAACCAATACGCTATTTCTTCTGCTCACTATTCTTTCAGGTGTAGTTGGGGCATTTTTCTTATTCCGTGAATTGAGAACAAGAGAAAAGAAAGAACCAAGAGAACGAGACTATAACCGCAAGGGGAGATAATAATGGGACATGTCATCAAAACAGAATCAGGATATAACATTTTCGCAGAAGATATTGGCGCAGGCATCCCAGTTGTCTTTCTTCATGGCTGGCCGGTAAATCACAAGATGTTCGAGTATCAAATGAATGAGCTGCCGAAGCACGGCTATCGGTTTATTGGTATAGATTTGCTTGGATTCGGCAAATCAGACAAACCATGGAACACCTATACGTATGATGCACAAGCTGAAGCGGTGCACGCAGTAATTGAGTATCTTGGACTGGATCGCTTTGTTTTGGCCGGCTTTTCGATGGGAGGTCCGATTGCTGTCCGTTATATGAATAAATACGGTCTTGCCAAAGTGGACAAATTGCTGCTATTGTCGGCTGCATTACCAGTGTTCACACAGCGCGATGCTTATCCGTTTGGCATGAAGAAAGAAGAAGCGGATGACATGATTGCGCAGCTGCAAGCAGATCGCCCGAAAACGCTGGAGGACTTCAGTGATATGTTCTTCGCACAGGAACATTCTGATCCATTCCTGGAATGGTTCTTCCACCTTGGTCTGGAAGCTAGCAGTCATGGTACGATTCAAGCAATGGAAGCGCTTCGTGATGAAGATCTGCGCGATGAGCTTGTTCATATCAGCACTCCGACATATATCTTCCATGGCCAGAAGGATGAAATCTGTCCATTCGATTTTGCAAATGAAACAATAGGCGGAATTGTTAATTCAACAATTATACCTTTTGAAAACAGCGGTCATGGCTTGATGTTCGATGAGAAAGAAAAATTCAATCAAGAGCTGCTGCGTGTATTGCAAAGCTAATGGAATCATAATAGAGCTGACGAATGAGTCAGCTCTATTTGTCATGGGAAGGAGGAGAAGCTAATGGATGGATTGGTTACGGTTATAGGGCTGGCAGTTGTGATTATTCTTGTTGGAATAGCTATTTTCTACAATACGGGGGCGCGTAAACGTCCCATGCAGAATTCAGATCGCCACCGGGAGCAGCTGAAGCTGCAGTATGACACATTAAAAGTGCGCCCGACAGAAATAGTGGATAAAGAGCATTTCAACAGGATGAAACGAGCATTGGATTTTGACTATTTAGATAAAGTTAACGATGCCTTTCGGAAAGAACATTATGATTGGAGCCAGAAAAAAATCAATATGCATTTCCGGGGATTATTCCGTTTCTTTATGCTTGCATCCATTTTTCGCAGCAAAGAATTATTTGGCAAGGAAATCCACCGTCTATGGGAAGTAATGCGCCAGTTTGAAGACGAATACAAACAGTTTTGTATGGATTTCTTTGAAGGGGAAATTACCGAAGATGCTTCTGAACGAGGTGAGCGGCACGCTGAAGAAAGAGAACGTTTCGAGATCAAATATTTACTGCTGTTCCAATTGGGCGAGCAGACGCCAACCATCTGGGGAGAATTCTTCCAATATGGTGATGGGGAGGAGTTTATCGATTATATCCGGACGCATACCCTCGAGCAAGTAAAACAAGAGTATATGGCGGAAAATATAACGCCTGATGCAGAAAGGACATTCGAAAACTTATATAACCATATTAAATGGGGGATGGAGGCGGATGTGGAGGAACTTCGTCAGCATCAGCCGGAGCCAGAAGGTAAAGCAGAGGACAAGGAGATGGATGTGAGTTTCCTTTACTTCCTCAGTTTAAGAGGGGAAACGACAGAAGAGGAGGAAGAGGATTTGTCGATCTATACCGGTAAAGGCAGTGGCTTTTATGCTACGAATGAATCCTTCGGTAAGATGCAGAAGCAATAATCCCGGGCATATATTTAGAATCCAAACTCACGCAAAATCTTTCCTTAACAATTTTGTGCAGGTTTGGATTCTTTGCTGGGTAAACGCTTTTATCCCCATCATTTTTTATACTACCTTCTGCCGGTCGTGAATAAGCTAGTCCTGAAGGGGGCTTGGTTTATGCATCATTACCGGAGGATCAACCGCAAGCAACTGATAGCCATATGCCTGCTGATTATGCTGCTGCTTTGTCTGTTTGCTCTTTTACTGAAAAACGCTTCGCCCAATCAGGCGAAAAAGACTGTGGAAGACTTTTATACATTGGAACAGAAGGGCGAATTTTCTGCCTCATGGGGTTTGCTGCATAAGGATTTGCAGGCACGTTTTCCGCTTAAGGATTATGTTACGGATCGTTCCCATGTATTTATGCGTCATTTTGGTGCAGATACCTTTTCGTTTGAAATAGAAAAGGGGGAAAAGCAGAAGAAATGGCGGGCAGAACCGAAAGGCCATACCTATAAGGATGTCTATTCCTATACAGTCCAACAGAATTATCAAGGAAAGTACGGGCGATTTTCCTTTGTGCAGTATGTCTACGTGACAAAGGAAAAGGGAGAATGGCGTATTCTATGGGATTATCGAAATCAAAGTTGATAATCAGCCAGTTTTTGACGCAGCAGATTGTTGAATAACAGAGGCTGCTCCACTGGAAAGCCATGTCCGATGTCGGCGATTAGAAGGCTGGTGCAATAGGGATTTTCATTTGTTAGTTTAGCTGCAGATCTTTTCATGATTTTTTTCTCCTTTTCACCTACTGTTACAAGAATGTCGGTTTTAATATTAGGGAAATTTTCAGGAATGGAAAACTGCATATTTTCTTCAAGCATTTTAATAACAGCCATGGAGGATATTTGCAAACTATGTTGATAGTAAGTATCAAAGTCTTCGATAGGAATAGAAAGGGAACGCGCCTGCAATGCTGCAAAACTTCTGATTTTGATCAATGGATGCACTATGTGGACAGTATTTCGTATAATATCTTTTGGCAGATTGACTGGGATTGTAAGAGGGCTGTTTAGCATCGTAAAACAGAATAATTCAGGTTGCTTACTTACCATTTGCAAGGCAATCTGTGCGCCAATGGAAAATCCGATTAGAGATAACTTACCATTGCCCTTCTTTTTTTCTGCCCAATTCAGCAATTGATTCGCTAAGTGTTCTATTGATACATTTTCTGCCCCAAAGTCCAACTCAGCCACAGCGCATCTGTAGTCTTTAAAATCTACGATTTGCTTTCTCCACATCCAGCCACCAACACCTCCTCCATGCAGGAACAGCAGTGTCTGCTCCTGATGATCATGATAGGTAGATATTTTCATTTTTTCTCACCTCTTATTGTAAGTATAGCGCAGTACTGACAATCTTTCTTGAAAGGCGTATGATGGAGAAAAAAGAGAAACGGAGAGACAGGATGAAAGCAATACTTTTTGACTTGGATGGGACAATTCATGACAGGCATACTACATTACGGCGGTTTTTAACAGATCAATTCCAGCGTTTTCAATCTGAGCTGCATGGTGTCAGTGAATCAGATTTTACAGCAGCTTTTCTGGAATTGGATGAAAACGGTTATGTGGAGAAACCGATTGTGTATAAAGAGCTGTTAAGCCGCTTTTCCATGGATCCAAACATGGAGCCTGTATTGACAGCTGATTATTCTGATAGGGTAGCGCAGTTTGCAGTCGCATTTCCGGATGCGCTTGAGACTTTGCAGGAATTGAGTATGTCTTATACATTGGGTGTCGTCACGAACGGACCAGCTCTGCTTCAGCAGCAGGTGATCGAACAGCTTGGCCTGTACTGGCATTGCCAAAGCTTGATCATTTCCGAAGCGGTCGGCTTGCGAAAGCCGGATCCGGCAATCTTTGAGATGGCGCTGCTCGAGGTTGAGGCAGCAGCATCAGAAGCTGTTTTTGTTGGTGATCATGCAGAAGTGGATATTGCAGGCAGCAAAAATGCAGGCTTGCAGCCGGTTTTCTTTGGCGGGAAGCTGGAAGGTGTGCCTAGTTTTTCAGATTGGCGTGTGCTCCCAGCTCTGCTTGCTAACTGGAATCGGTCTGAAAGGAAAAATAATGGGGACTATACTATAATGGACATGGACTAAGCATTTACATAAAGGGGAGATTGGATGGCTGAGAACATAATACAAAAGGATTACAAACTGATCGCACTGGATATGGATGGTACAATGCTCAACCCGAGCGAAGAGGTATCGGATGCGAATAGACAGGCGATACAACGAGCACAGGAGGAAGGCGTCCATGTCATCTTGAGCACAGGCCGAGGCATTCGGACATGTAAGCCTTATGCGGATGATCTTGGGCTGCAATCCTTTCTGGTGACAGTAAACGGCAGTGAAATCTGGACTGCTGATGGCGAGCTGCTCGAGCGTGTGTTGATCGAGGATGATCTGATCAAAAAAATGAAACGCCTGGCTGATGAGTATGACACGCATTATTGGGCAGTCAGCACAGAGCATGTATTCCGCGGTAATTTCCCTGCCAATATGGAAGAATACGATTGGCTGAAATTCGGCTTTGATACATTCAATGATGAAAAGCGGGAAGCGATTGTCAAAGCACTTTCGGATAAAAATGAATTGGAGCTTTCCAACTCGAGTCCGACAAATATCGAGGTCAATGCAGTGGGAATAAACAAAGCAGAAGCAGTGCAAAAGGTATGCGACAGGCTAGGTATCAAAATGGAGCAGGTAATTGCCATGGGTGACAGCCTCAATGACATTAAGATGATCGAAGCTGTTGGTTGCGGCGTGGCGATGGGCAATGCCCAGGATGCAGTCAAGGAAGTCGCAAACTATCAGACTGATACAAATGAAGCTGATGGGGTAGCAAAAGCGATCCATCATCTGCTAGGATGGTCATAAGCCCGGTATTCCGGGCTTCTTACATAAGGGGGATTCTGAATGAAGACAGATCATTTGTATTACCCATATCATTCTCAGCGAATGACGACTATTGCAAGACAGGGAATGGTAGCCACATCGCAGCCGCTTGCTGCACAAGCAGGACTGGATATGCTGAAAAAGGGCGGCAATGCAGTCGATGCCGCGATTGCAACAGCAGCCATGCTGACAGTTGTGGAGCCGACTTCAAATGGAATAGGCGGTGATGCTTTTGCACTCGTTTGGATCAGGGACAAGCTGTATGGCCTTAATGCCAGCGGTCCAGCACCCCAATCCATTAGTATCGATAAAGTGAGAGAACTTGGACACGAAGAAATGCCATTGCATGGCTTCCTCCCAGTAACTGTACCAGGCGCACCAGGCGGGTGGGCTGCCCTCAGCAAGCGCTTCGGGAAGCTCCCTTTGATCGAAGTGCTGCAGCCAGCAATCTACTATGCTGAAAACGGATTTGCGGTAACGCCGACAGTTGCGAAGCTATGGGAACGCGCATACCAAAAGTTCAGCACATCATGTACAGATGCTATGTACACTGGCTGGTTTGATACATTCGCTCCAAATGGAGAGTATCCGAAAATAGGTGACATATGGCGATCTCCTGATCATGCTGAAACACTGCGCCAAATAGCACGTACAGATGCTGCTGCTTTTTATGAAGGTGAGCTAGCTGCTAAAATGACGGAATTTTCTGCTGATAATGGCGGCTTCCTGACGAAAGAGGATTTGGCAGCTTACGAGCCGGAATGGGTTGAACCAATTTCGGTGAATTACCGTGGTTACGATGTGTGGGAAATTCCACCGAACGGCCAAGGGTTGGTTGCTCTTTCTGCTTTGAATATTTTGAAAGGATTCTCTTTCCAGGAAAAAGAATCGATTGATACGTATCATAAGCAAATGGAAGCGATGAAGCTTGCATTCGCTGATGGTCATGCATACATAACGGAAGAGCAGCATATGCCTGTCACTGTGGAGGAATTGCTGTCAGATGCTTATGCGGCCAAAAGACGGGCTGAAATCGGGGAGACAGCACAAGAACCAGAGGCGGGCGAACCGAAAGCAGGCGGAACGGTGTATTTGGCAACGGCAGACAGCGATGGAAATATGGTTTCCTTCATTCAAAGCAACTACCATGGCTTCGGTTCCGGACTTGTTGTACCAGGTACAGGTATAGCGCTGCAAAACCGCGGACATAATTTCAGTCTCGATCCTGAGCACGCCAATAGTTTGCAAGGCGGGAAGAAGACTTTCCACACAATCATCCCAGGCTTTTTGACAAAAGACGATCAAGCGATCGGTCCGTTTGGTGTAATGGGTGGATTCATGCAGCCGCAGGGGCATGCCCAGGTGGTCATGAATATGCTTGATTTCGGGCTCAACCCACAAACAGCTCTGGATGCCCCACGCTGGCAGTGGATCAAAGGCAGAACATTCCACGTGGAAGCCGATTTCCCGAAGCATATTGCAGAGGCACTGATACGAAAAGGGCATGATATCGAGGTCAAAGCGGATAGATCCACATTCGGACGCGGACAAGTCATTTGGCGCGACCCGGAGAACGGAACATTATATGGAGGAACAGAAGCGAGAGCTGATGGCAGTATCGCTTCGTATTAGAGAGGTTGAACAACATGATCTACTGTCAATTATTTATGGCATTTTTCCGTGTCGGCATCCTCGGTTACGGCGGGGGACCTGCATCGATCCCGCTTGTGGAAAAGGAAGTCGTCAAACAGTATAAGTGGATGGACGATGAGGAATTCGGTAACACTCTGGCACTTGGCAACAGTTTGCCTGGTCCGATAGCAACGAAGCTTGCAGGCTACATCGGCTATCGAGTGGGCGGCTGGATCGGTATGATCAGCGCATTAATCGCAACCGTCATTCCGACAGTCGTGCTGCTCATCGCTTTATTTTATTTTGTCGATGCATTGAGCGACCAGCCTTGGCTCAGCGGAATGACAACAGCCGTTATCCCTGTAGTTGGGGTCATGCTGGCAGTGATGACATTGGATTTTCTGAAAAAATCCCGTAATGGGTTGAAGAGCTGGCAGATCGTTGCGTTGTTAGCGGCATCTGTCGTGCTGCTTGAACTGCTTCATATTCATCCAGCATTCCTTATCCTGGCGCTTCTCCTGTTTGCACTTGTCAAACCGGATAAAAGGAAAGAGGAGGAAGGAGCATGATTTACTGGCAGATATTCCTTGCCTTCTTCATTCCTGGAATCGTCGGATATGGCGGCGGTCCAGCTACCATTCCGCTCATCGAAAATGAAGTAGTGGACAGATATGGCTGGATGACAACGGCTGATTACAGCCAGATGCTGGCACTGGCCAACGCACTTCCCGGTCCGATTGCCACGAAGCTGGCAGGGGTTATCGGCTTCCAGCAAGCCGGGGTCCTGGGTGCGGCAATTGGCTTATTCGCTACAGTAGCGCCTTCACTCATCTTAATGATTGGATTGTTAAGTATTTTAGCGAAGTTCAAGGATTCTCCCCGTGTTAAGCGAATGACAGCATATATCCGGCCGACAATCGCTGTGCTGCTGGCAGGGATGGCAATCAGCTTTTTCCGCACATCCTATGAAAGTGCAGGCTGGATACATACAATCATTTTGGTTGTGTTAAGCTATTTGCTCATGGAGAGATGGAAGGTGCATCCTGCCTTTGTGATCCTTGGCGCTTTGGTGTATGGTGCCCTGCTTCTCGGATGAGATCCTGCAGATTTTTTGCAGGATCTTTTTCTCTGGGCAGGAGATGGAAGGAAAAGGGCTAATGTAATTAGTAAAATAAAATTCACTGCATAATCTAGTAGGGAACCGGGTAGCTACTTAACAAGGGAATAGGATAAAAAAACAAGAAGGAGCATCTTATGCGCGTTACCATTTGGAACGAATACCGTCATGAGAAGGAAAACGACCAGGTGAGAAGCATCTATCCCCGAGGCATTCATGGAGCAATTGCCGAATTCCTGGAGGAAGCAGGCTTTGCTGTACAAACCAGGACACTTGATGATTCGGAGCAAGGATTGGACCAAGCGACGCTGGAACAAACGGATGTCCTAATCTGGTGGGCTCATAAGGCGCATGATGAAGTAAATGACGATGCTATCGAGCGAGTGAAGCAGCGTGTTCTGGCAGGTATGGGACTGATTGTCCTTCATTCCGGCCACTTCTCCAAAATATTCCGTAACCTGATGGGCACAACATGTGACCTGAAATGGAGACAGGATGGCGAGAAGGAACGCATTTGGGTGGTTCAGCCAAGTCACCCGATCACGAGGGGACTTGGGGAGTATTTTGAGCTTCCGGAAGAAGAAATGTACGGCGAGCATTTCGATATACCAGAACCAGACCATACGCTGTTCATCAGCTGGTTTGAAGGCGGCGAAGTTTTCCGCAGCGGCTGCACGTATAATCGAGGAAAAGGGAAAATCTTCTATTTCCGACCCGGTCATGAAACGTACCCGACTTACCATGATAAAAATGTGCAGACTGTTATCCGAAATGCTTGCGAGTGGGCAGCAGCACCATCAGCTGTCGTCCCGCACTATGGAAAGTCAGAAGCCTTGGAACCGATACTGCGCCTAGCGAAGAAGTGAGTATAAAGCCGTCTTAAGTCGACGGCTTTTACATAAACAGATAAAAATAGAGGAGGAGAAATAGATGCGTGCAATCGGAATATACAAAAACAAATCCGTGGATCAGGCAGACAGCTTTATAGAAGAACAGGTGGATAAGCCAACTGCCTCAGGTGGGGATGTGCTTGTCCAAGTGAAGGCTGTCAGCGTCAATCCAGTTGATACAAAACAGCGCAAGCTGAAAGAGGACGATGGTACCTTCCGCATTCTTGGCTTCGATGCAGCAGGAATCATCGAGGAAGTCGGAGAGGATGTAGAGGGGTTCCAGCCTGGAGATGAAGTCTATTATGCTGGATCTGTTGCCCGTCAAGGGTCCAATAGTGAGTACCAGCTTGTCGACCATAAAGTCATTGCCAAAAAACCGGCAAATCTTAGCTTTGCAGAAGCAGCGGCTTTGCCGTTGACAGCACTGACAGCGTGGGAAGCTATGTTTGAGAAGATGCATATCCCGCTGGACGTGGAAGCGAATAAAGACAAAACGATTTTGCTGGTCAATGCAGCCGGCGGTGTTGGGTCGATTGCTTCACAGTTCGCACAATTATATGGATTGAATGTAGTCGGAACTGCTTCACGGGAAGAGACGATTACATGGGCCAAGCAGCATGGTACCGAACGGGTGATCAATCATCATGAACGCTTCCATCCGCAGCTGGAAAAGTTGGGAATAGATAGTGTCGACTATGTTTTTTGTATGCATCAGCTGGACAAGGCATGGGATGATATTATCGAAGTCGTGAAACCAGAAGGTATCATTTGTGCCATCACAGGCCCGGTTGAGGATATCAAACTGACGGATCTGACGTCCAAGAGCCTGACACTTGTCTGGGAGTATATGTTCACACGCACGCTCCATCAAACACCTAGCAGATATAAACAAGGAGAAATATTGTCCAAAGTGGCAGAGCTGGTCGAGGACGAACGCATTCGTACGACGAAAGCGGAGGAGCTTGAAGGCCTTACCGTCGAAAATCTGCAGGAAGCGCATAAACGATTGGAAGATGGCAGCATGATCGGAAAACTCGTCATTTCTGTATGACAGAGGCAGGCTTCATGCCTGTCTTTGTTCTGTTTCCTGCCAAACTTGTTGTATAATAATACTAAGACATATATGGTGGAGAGGTGAACTGATGTTACATAAAGTGGCTGTTATAACTAGCGGTGGAGATTCACCGGGTATGAATGCTGCTATACGGGCAATCGTCAAGGCGGCAAACTATCATGATATTGAAGTTTATGGTGTGGAAGGCGGTTACCAAGGTCTGATTGAGGACAAATTATCTATCATCCGCACACCTGATGTTGAGACGATCGCCAATAAAGGCGGAACGATCCTGAAAACGTCACGCTCGCTTGCTTTTATGGATGAATCTGGCAGAAAGCAGGCAGTGGAAGTACTTCGCAACTATGGTATTGCTGATGTTATCGTCATCGGCGGGGAAGGTTCACTTCAAGGTGCACAAAAGCTGCATGAATTGGGCATCCGAGTCATCGGCATTCCGGGAACGATTGACAATGATCTGGATTACACCGACTACTCTATCGGTTTCGATACAACATTGAATACAGTGCTCAGCTCCATCGGACGAATCAAGGATACTGGTCTATCGCATAACAAAACAACCATCGTCGAAGTAATGGGCAGACATTGCGGTGATCTGGCATTGTTCACTGCTGTAGCAGGAGAAGGAGATATCATTTCCACGCCTGAATATAAACTGAGCTTCGAACAGATTTGTGAGAAGCTCCAAGACAAAATTTCCAAGGGCAGGAATGATAATATCATTGTTGTCACGGAACGGATGTATGATTTGGATGAACTCCAGAAATTCATCGAAGAACAGATGAATATCGAAGTACGTACAACAGTCCTTGGATTCATTCAGCGCGGCGGTGAGCCTTCTGCATTTGACCGGATTCTTGCAAACAAAATGGGTGTCAAAGCGGTGAATATGCTGATGGAAGGGCAGTCTGGCTATGCAATCGGAATCAAAGCCAATCAGCTGATCGAGAAGGATTTGCGTACGATGCTCGATGAGAAAACTGATAAACAAGCAAATTATGATTTGCTTGATATGCTATTGCATACGATATAAGTAAGCGAAACGGAACACGCCTGAGACAGGCGTGTTTTTTTCTTTGGCGAAACTTGTATATACAATATTATTGAAAGCGTTTGCAATATTATGATAAACTTTTTATAACTTCTGCAGAAAAGACAAAAATTAGGGGGATAGGCTTAATCTTACAAAAAGGAGGGAATGAGATAACCGCACTAAAGAAAGCGTTTACTAAAATGCGAGGAGGAGCTGTGATGAAGCGAAGCTTTCTGATGGTTGCCTTACTTGCCGGCATTGGGCTGGCAGGCTGCTCGGCCGTGACGAGCGGAGATGGTGCGAGTGATGACAGAGTCCAGATTACATACGCGAGGGGGACGGACACGACTGGTGCCACGGATATACTAGTCGAAGCATTCGAAAAGGAGCACCCGGACATTGATGTGGTGGTGAGGGAAATGCCATCTGATACTGGGGAATCCCACAACCAGTATGTGACAATGTTCAGCGGCAGAAGCCCGGAAATCGATGTATTTGATGCAGACATTGTCTGGTCTGCAGAGTTCGGCCAGGCAAACTATGTGCTGCCGCTTGACCGATTGATTGAACGGGATCAGGTGGATATGGACGCTTACTTCCCGGCTACGGTAGAGGCAGGCAGATATAACGGCAGACAGTATGCTATGCCTGGTTATGCAGATGCAGGATTGCTTTATTATCGGACGGACATAACCGATCAAGTGCCCAAAACCTGGGATGAGCTGGAACAATTAGCCCAAGAGAATATGGGGAAGGAAGGTACCGAATTCGGCTATCTTATGCAAGCAGCTCAGTATGAGGGCATCGTGACCAATGCCATTGAGTATATTTACTCCTACGGCGGTCAGGTATTGGATGCTAATGGAAACGTTGTCATTAACAGCCCTGAAGCAATTGAAGGCTTGCAGAAGATGATCGACATAACGAATAGTGATTTTGTTCCGAACAATATACTTAACTTCCAGGAAATCGACACAGAGTCTTCTTTCAATGAAGGAAATGCCGTCTATGCAAGGAACTGGCCATATTTGAATGATACAGCGAATGATCCGGAGATATCAAAGGTGGCAGGGAATGTCGGCATTGCTACGCTTCCGGCCGGAAGTGAAGGAGCTGCGTCATCACTTGGAGGATGGATGCGGATGATCAACCGCTACTCCGATGAAGTAGAAGCGTCCTGGACTTTCGTGAAATGGATGGGCGGAGAAGAAGGGCAGAAGATCAGCGCACTCGAAGGCGGTAAAGCTCCGACATTGGAAGCTTTGTATGATGATAAAGAGATCACGGATGTCAGTGCCGTTCTTGCAAGCGAGGATTTCTACGATTCGCTTCAGAATGCGATACCGCGCCCGATTACGCCAATTTATCCAGAAATCTCCGATATCATGCAAATCGAGCTTTCCCGTGCGATGGCAGGAGATATTACTGCTGAGGAAGCGGTAGAGCGTATGGAGACGAAAATGCAAGCTGCGTTGGAATCCGTAACCAATTAAAGGAGCTGAGTGTATGAAGCAACCGAAAAAAAGACGGTTTCAGCTGAGTGAACGGCAGCTTGGTTACGCGATGGTCGCACCGTCTATCATTCTTATTGCCGTCATCATCATTTGGCCGATTATGTTGTCAGCATGGAACAGCTTGTTCGATTACCGCTTGAATGACCCGGCCAAAGCAGAGCGGATTTCCTCCTTGAGCATCAATCTCGAGACCTATGCCGATAACCGATATCTCGTTTACGACACAATGGAAGATGTCAGAGAAGCGATGCCGGATGCGGGCGGGGCATTGGATGATATCACAACAGCATTGGATGAACAGCATGAAACATTATTGAATACCGATGAAGGACTTGCAGACCGGTATGAAGAAGTCAACACTATGCTGGAAAATTTCCAGCCTGTAAACGATGAGGAGCTCCGGCTGACAGAGGTGCCCGAGGAGTGGGCGGATGGCTTTGCCAACACGTTGGATGAGCAGACGGCCGCTGTCCAGGCTTTGCGGGAAAGTGCTCCTGAGGAAGCTGTCCAGCCGCTGACGGACCTGGAATCCCAGCTTTCGAATACACAAGGTTCGATTCTTGAGCCGAACTTTGTCGGGTTAAAGAATTATACAACTTACCTTGGTGATGGACGTACATGGACGGCGATGCTTAACACGTTATTGTTCACCGTCGTTACTGTAGGTGTCGAACTTGCCATTGGGTTAGCTGTTGCTTTACTGATCAACCGTGTGTTCATTGGACGTGGGCTTGTCCGCGCTGCTGTACTCGTGCCATGGGCGATTCCGACAGCGGTAGCGGCAATGATGTGGACCTTCCTGTTTGATGGCCAATCCGGTATCATGGCTCATTATATGGCTCAGTTCGGTCTCATTGATGATCCAGGTGCACTGCTTTCGACTGGGGCGGGCGGTATGTTCTCTATCATGTTTGCAGACATTTGGAAAACGACACCGTATATGGCACTTTTACTTTTAGCTGGCTTGCAGACCATTCCTCGCTCGCTCTATGAAGCAGCGGAAGTGGACGGGGCAAATAAATTCCAGCAGTTCATCTCCATCACTCTGCCGATGATCCGTTCGGCAATCCTAGTTGCAGTCTTATTCCGTGCATTGGATGCTTTCCGTGTGTTCGACCTTATCTACGTCCTTACTGGGGGAGGTCCAGCCAACTCGACGGAATCCATCAGCGTCTATGCTTACAAACTGCTGTTTGAACAGCAGAATTTCGGTGCAGGTTCTGCTTTGAGTGTAATTGTATTCTTGAGTGTCGCATTGCTCAGTACGATTTTCATCAAGCTGATCGGCTCGGATTTGTTCAGCGGAAGGCTAAAACAATAGGACGGAGGAGGAGAATAGTATGGTAAAACGTGCTGGCGTCGGCTTCTACATTTTTTTGATTATCTTTGTATTCCTGGTCATGTTCCCGTTTATTTGGGTGTTCCTGACATCAATTAAACCACAGGGAGAAATTTTTTCCTCCTTCCAATGGTTCTCAAGCAATATGACCTTGGATAACTATGCATCGGCATTGGAAACAAGGCCGTTGCTTATGTACATGCTGAATAGCTTTGTTGTGGCAACGCTCACCACGATCATCTCCATCATTGTCGCATCATTCACAGCCTATGCGGTCACACGGCTGCCGATCCGCTTCAAAGGATTAATTCTAGGATTGGTGCTTGCTGCATCCATGTTTCCGCAAATCGCAGTCCTATCACCGATTTTCAACTTTGTCACCGATGCAGGCTTGCGCAACAGCTATCTAGGTCTGGTAATCCCGTACATTACGATCAGTTTGCCTCTGGCAATCTGGATTCTATCGACATTTTTCATCAAAATTCCGCTTGCATTGGAAGAATCAGCGAAGCTGGATGGTGCTACTCCGTTCCAGACATTCCGCAAAATAATCTTCCCGCTGGCAGCACCAGGCGTGTTTACGACAGCCATTCTTGTCTTTATTGCTGCCTGGAATGAATATCTATTTGCCTTGACGATCAACACCGATGATCGCTGGCGCACGATACCAGTCGGTATCTCTTTCTATCAAAGTCAATACACTGTTCCGTGGGGAGATATCACTGCTGCAACCGTTATCGTGACGATTCCGATCGTTGTTCTCGTACTCTTGTTCCAGCGTCGTATCGTCGCTGGTCTTACAAGCGGATCTGTCAAAGAATAATAAACTTGGAGGTACTGCTGGATAATGAAAACCTTACGCGTAGGAGTAGTCGGACTAGGAAGTATTGCACGTAATCGCCATTTACCGGAGCTTGAAAACAACCCAAATACTGAAATCACTGCTGTTTGTGATGTGGTGCCGAGCCGATCGGAGGAAATCGCCAAAGAATATAACGCAACAGCATATACCGAATATGAAGAGCTGATCGAGGATCCACGAATCGATGCCGTTATCGTTTGTGCTGCCAACCATTTGCACGCACCGGTATCGATCGCTGCTCTGCAAGCGGGGAAACATGTGCTTTGTGAAAAGCCGATGGCAACGACATTGGAGGAAGCGGATGACATGATCGCAGCACAAAAGGCGAGCGGCAAGCTTCTGCTCATAGCACATAATCAGTGCTTTGTCCCATCTCATCAAAAGGCGCGGGAGATGATTCAAAACGGCGAGCTTGGCAAGATCTACAGCTTCCGGACGACATTCGGTCACGGAGGCCCGGAACAGTGGAGTATTGATGGGAAAAACAGCTGGTTCTTTGATAAAGACAAAGCTTATATCGGAGCGCTTGGTGATCTGGGCGTGCATAAATCCCATTTGATTGAATTCCTTCTCGATGAACCGATTCACGAAGTAGCGGCATTTGTCGATACGTTGGCAAAGCCTTATGCAGACGTGGATGATAATGCAGTTGCGGTATTACGTACAAAGTCAGGAATCATCGGGACACTTACGGCCAGCTGGTCGTATGTAGCGGAAGAAGACAATTCCACGATTATTTATGGCGAGAAAGGGGTCATCCGACTCGAGGAAAGCCCTGAATACAGTTTGGTTGTCGAGTATCATAACGGAAATCGCAGTAATCATTCACTTGGAGCTATTCAAACGAATGATTCCCAGACGCAATCGAATTCTGGCGTCGTGGACGCGTTTGCCAGCTGTGTACTCGAAAACAATTCCACATGCCCAATTACGGCAGAAAAAGGCCGATCCGCGCTAGCTGTCATCTTGGCAGCCTTGGATTCCAATGGCACAAAAAAAATAATTTCGCTTGCACCAGAGGCAGTAGAGAAAGGGGAACAAGCATGAAACTAGGCGTTTTTACGGTTCTGTTCCAGGAGCTTTCACTCGAGGATATGCTTGCGCGCGTGAAACAAGCAGGATTGGATACAGTGGAAATAGGCACCGGCGGCTATCCGGGAAATGCGCATTGCCCGATTGATGAGCTGCTGCAGAGTGAGGATGCGTTGAAGCAATACCAAGCAGCATTTGAGAAATACGGCGTTACGATCGGAGCTTTCAGCTGCCATGGCAACCCTATATCACCGGACAAGACATTTGCCGAAGAATCGGATTGGACTCTGCGTAAGACGATCAAGCTTGCTGCTAAAATGGGTGTTCCGGTTGTAAACTGTTTTTCCGGCGTGGCAGGTTCTGAAGAGAGTGCAACGAAGCCGAATTGGCCGGTCACCGCTTGGCCGACTGAATATGGCGATGTGCTGAACTGGCAATGGGAACAGAAGCTTGTTCCTTACTGGAAGGAGCTTGGCTCATTTGCAGAGGAGCATCAAGTCAAAATTGCGCTGGAATTGCACGGCGGCTTCCTCGTTCACACACCATATACAATGCTCAAGCTTCGAGAGCTGACGAGTGATGCTATCGGAGCAAACTTTGATCCAAGTCATATGTGGTGGCAGGGAATCGACCCAACCGCTGCCATTAAGATACTCGGAAAAGCTGGCGCAATCCATCATTTCCATGCCAAAGATACGTATATCGACCCTGAAAATGTGAACATGTATGGCCTGACTGACATGCAGCCGTACAGCAATATCAAACAGCGGGCATGGAACTTCCGCACAGTCGGGCTCGGACACGGTCAAGAGGAATGGAATAAGATGATCAGTGCGCTGCGCACATATGACTATGACTATGTCATCAGCATTGAGCATGAAGACTCGTTGATGTCGATCGAAGAAGGCTTCCAGCGAGCTGTCGATAATTTGAAAAATGTCGTGATAAATGAACCTGCCACTACGATGTGGTGGTCGTAAGTTTTGAGAGCACCTGCCATATTGGCAGGTGCTCTTTTTTTTTGTTAGATACGCTAACATCTCCTAAAAACCGCGGTTTGTCAGGGTTTCTAACAAATATACACAATATTAATAATTTTCTAAAAACTATCTTGACTTGCTTCTTCAGCCTGTATATTATTAGACCTAACTTCGAGGCGGCACGTACATAATCTTACAAACGCTGAAGGAAGCAAAGGGGGAAGACAGATGAGGAAGCAAGTAATGGCTTTAGCTATGACAAGTACATTGGCACTTGGTTTTTTGGCGGCATGCGGTAATACGGATTCTGCATCGGGCGGAGGAAGCAGCGAGACGGTGAAGATTGCGCTTCAAGCACCAATGTCCGGCGGCAGTGCGACATTAGGAGAAGCGATTAAAAATGGAGCTGCTATGGCGGTGGAAGAGGAAAAAGCTGCTTTCGAGGAAGCAGGTTTCAGTCTGGAATTAGTGGAATACGATGACCAAGGTGATCCGCAGAAAGGGGTTTCCAACGCGCAGATCATCGGTTCCGATCAAGATGTGTACGGTGTCGTGGCTCATTTGAACTCTGGAGTCTTCATACCTTCAAGCGAAGTGTATGAACGTTATAATATCCCTTCTGTATCGCCGGCTTCAACAGCAACGGATGTAACCGATCGTGGATTGAAATCGGTCAACCGGATTGTAGCGAGAGATGATTTCCAAGGACCAGCTGGTGCTGAATATGCAGTCCAGGAAATCGGTGCAAAGAAAATCTTTGTCATCAATGATAAGACAGCTTATGGGCAAGGCTTGGCAACTGCTTTTGCTGAGGCAGCTGCAGAAGAGGGTGCCGAAATCGTCGGGGAAGCTGGAATCACTGTCGGAGAGAAAGATTTCAATGGTGTGCTGAATCAAGTATCAGCGGCTGATCCGGATCTTGTCTATTTTGGCGGCCTGTACTCAGAGGGTGGATTGCTGATCAAGCAGGCACGTGATAATGGCATCGATGCAGCCTTTATGGGTGGTGACGGAATGGATTCCTCCACACTTGTCGAGATTGCTGGTGACACCGTCAGCAATGTTTATCTGACTTCGGTAGCCGGCGATTCAAGTGCGACTGAATTTGCTAAAAACTATGAAGAAGAATATGGAGCCAAACCGGAATCCTTCTCCATTTATGGCTATGATTCAGCCAAGGTGCTGATGGAAGGCATACTGGATGCAGCTGAGGAAAACGGAGGCAAGCTTCCTGCCAAAGATAAAGTCGCAGCTGCTGTACGTGCAGTCGATGATTATGAAGGGGAAATGACTCAGGTCAGCTTTGACGATAAAGGCGATAACGAATTCGCAAAAATATTCATTTACAAATTCGATGAAGCAAGCTATCCAGCCAAAATCCAAGGCGAAATTTCACAGTAAGAAGTGAAAAGGATATGGTCACGGAACCATATCCTTTTTCATTACAGAAAGAAAGGAGTTGGAATGATGACACAGGTTTGGGATACACTTCCGCAAGTGCTGATTGATGGCCTGACGCTTGGAGCTATCTATGCAATCATCGCTCTCGGCTATACGATGGTTTACGGCATTTTGGAACTTATCAACTTTGCTCACGGAGAAATCTTCATGGCAGGAGCTTTTATCGGAACAGCCGTACTGATCGGCTTGACTGGTCTTGGCTGGGTTGCTGTCATGCCAGCGATATTCGTTTTGCTTCTTGTTTTAGTAATTACAGGAGGGCTAACCGGTATGCTCGGCATGGGTATCGAACGACTTGCATACCGCCCGCTCCGAAAAGCATCGAAATTGATCACCTTGATTACAGCAATCGGCGTTTCCTTTCTGCTGCAGGACATTGTCCGCTTTATCACAGAGACACAGCAGAATAACTATATCGTCAATACACCATCGCTTTTCCCAGGCAGTGTGTCGATTAGCGGCTTGAACATCCGCTATTCTTTCCTCGTCGTCATCGTCGTTGCGATTCTGATGATGATCGCATTGGAGTTTTTCGTCAATCGGACAAAGTGGGGACTGGCCATGCGTGCTGTTGCGCAGGATCAGGATACCGCTTCCCTGATGAGTGTGAATGTAAATAAAGTTATCAGCGTTACCTTCTTTGTCGGATCAGCTTTAGGCGGTGCAACGGGAGTGCTGTTCGCAATTCATTATGGCACGATCGACCCATATATCGGCTTTATCCTTGGATTGAAGGCCTTCACTGCGGCGGTTTTGGGCGGAATCGGAAATATCCGCGGTGCCATGGCTGGCGGTATGCTGCTCGGACTATTGGAAATGTTCGCAGCTGCAAATCTTTCAGCAATAACAGCGGGCGTCCTTAGCTCCGAATACAAAGATGTGTTTGCTTTCGCCATCCTTATCCTCGTATTGATATTCCGGCCAGAAGGCTTGTTCGGCAGAGCCGCAATCGAGAAAGTGTAGGTGACATATGAAAAAAATCCTGGAACAAATTCGTGGGAACAAGTGGCTGCAGCTCGGGCTCTTAGTCGGCTATATCGCCCTCACTTCCCTTAGCTTGATCTTGGCACAGCGTTCGGTCGCGGCATTTTTGCTGCTGCTGTTATCGTTTTTGCTCTTGTACTATACCAAGCTGCCGAACTGGTCAAAGTGGGCAATCGGTCTTGCCATCATGTTCTTCATCCTGCCATTTTCTGCGATGCAGGGACCTGCTTATCAGGAATACATGGATGTAGCAACGCTTGTCGGTATATATGTGAGCATGGCACTTGGTTTGAATATCGTCGTCGGAATGGCGGGGTTATTGGATCTTGGTTTTGTGGCCTTCTTTGCCGTCGGGGCTTATACATACGGTATTTTCGCCACAGCTCAGGCGTCCAACTTCATGCCGTTCGGTACGTATCCGTTATCGGGGAACAGCTTCTGGATCTTCATCATCATCGGCTGTTTCGTCTCTGCACTGTTCGGTGTGCTGCTTGGAATCCCGGTGCTGCGGGTGAAAGGTGATTATCTGGCCATTGTTACACTGGGGTTCGGGGAAATCATCCGGATCGTTTTCAATAACATGGATCAGCCAGTCAATATTACGAATGGTGCACTAGGTTTGTCTTCAATCGCACCACCTAAGATTTTCGGTATCGAGCTGCTTTATTCCAACCAGATTTATTTTGTCGTTTTGTTCATTTTGCTTTTCGTCATTTTCGCTGTCCGCAGTCTGGAGCATTCGAAACTGGGCCGTTCCTGGAAAGCTGTTCGTGAAAATGAAATTGCGGCTCAAGCGATGGGCATCCCGCTCGTAAAAACGAAGCTGATGGCTTTCGCAATCGGCGCATCATTCTCTGGTATGATGGGCGTCGTTTTTGCTGCCAAGCAAGCATTCATTGACCCAACCAGTTTCACGATGCTCCAATCGATCAATATTCTTGTCATGGTTCTGCTCGGAGGGATGGGGAGTGTGCCCGGTGTCATCCTCGGTGCTGCCGTCGTGACCATCCTGAATGCCCAAGTGCTGAATGAACTGACGATGTGGTTCAACAGCTTAAGCACCGCAGGCATCATCACCTTGCCGGATGCCATGTCACCGGTGAAAATGCAGCGCTTCTTCTTTGGCGCATTGCTCATATTGTTTGCACTGTATCGATCGAAAGGCCTGATACCGGCAAAGAATGTCGTATATGATAAACGCAAATTTTTATCTGAGAAGGGCATGAAGAAACGACTGCAATCCGTTGGTGCACCAAAGGAGGATGAACATGGCAATACTGGAAGTTGAGAAACTGACCAAAACATTCGGAGGATTGACTGCCAATAAGGAAATCAGCCTACGGGCCGAAGCCAATAAGATAACAGCTGTAATCGGTCCGAACGGCGCTGGCAAGACAACTTTTTTTAATATGATTACTGGTGTTTATAAACCAACATCCGGTAGCATCAAGCTGCGCGGGGAGTCAATCGGTGGTCTAAAACCACATGCGGTTGCTAAAAAAGGAATCTCCCGTACATTCCAGAATATCCGCCTGTTCGGCCCAATTACTGTTTTGGAAAATGTACTAGTCGGTATGCATACACATTTGAGGGCAGGTATTTTCGGGACGATCTTTCATTTGCCAGGAGTGGATAAGGAAGAACGAATAGCCGAACGGGAAGCATATCGGCTGCTGGAATATGTCGGACTGGAAGAGCATTACAATGATGAAGCTGCCAGCTTGTCATATGGCAGTCAGCGACGTTTGGAAATTGCCAGGGCGCTTTCGACGAAGCCGTCCGTCCTGCTGCTCGATGAACCTGCTGCCGGTATGAACCCAAAAGAGACGGCGGACTTGACAGGTCTTATCCAAAAAATCAAACAAGAGATGGATATGACGATCATCTTAATTGAGCATGATATGAAGCTTGTCATGGAAATTTCGGATTATATTTATGTACTGGACCATGGAGAATTGATTGCAGAAGGACTGCCAGCCCAAGTACGCCATGATAAAAAGGTCATCGAGGCGTATTTGGGTAAGGGAGCGGCCGAGGAACAGGAGGCGGAAGGATGAGCTATCTGGAGCTGAAACAAGTGACTGCTTTTTACGGCGCAATCCAAGCACTGAAGCAAATTGACCTGACGGTAGAGGAAGGGGAAATCGTTACGCTGATCGGCAGTAACGGAGCCGGAAAATCTACTACTCTGAAAACTATCAGCGGACTCATGCCGATAAAGGAAGGTTCTGTCATGTATAAGGGCCAAGATATCACCTCTCGAAAAGCCCACCAGACGACGAAGCTTGGTGTAGCGCATGTACCGGAAGGAAGAAGGATCTTCCCGAAGCTGACGGTGAAGGAAAATCTGCAGATTGGCGCATTCGGGGTAAGGGATAAAAAGCTGATTGAACAAAGGATGGAGAAGGTATTCGGCTATTTCCCGCGAGTAAAGGAACGGCTTCATCAGCTCGGCGGTACGATGAGCGGCGGCGAGCAGCAAATGCTAGCCATCGGCCGGGCTCTGATGATGGACCCTGACCTGCTCATGCTCGACGAACCATCCATGGGCTTAGCCCCAATCATCGTTGAACAGATATTCGATATTATCAAAGAACTCAATGACGACGGTATGACCATCCTGCTCGTCGAACAAAACGCCTTCCAAGCACTCAAAGTCGCCCACCGCGGCTACGTCCTCCAAACCGGCAGCATCTGGCGCAGCGGCAAAGGCCAGACACTGCTGGCGGATCCGACGATTACGGAAGCGTATTTGGCATAGAAAGGACTCGCCGGGAGGCGGGTCTTTTGTTATGAATTTATTGTCTTTTACACTATTGGATTTAAACTTCACTTTAATGACCACGTAGATTTATACTTCATAAATTATGTAACTATTTATATACTAACCACACAATCTACTGAAGAAAATTATTGTTCCTTATTATTTATCTTCTTCATACTGAAAAATTTTGAACGTACAAATAATGCAATGGCGCAAGTCCCATAAAGATACACAGCCATCATTACGAGGGGTTCAATTAAATAAGGTAAATCTTCCTGTGGAATCACGAAGAAGATAGCGGTTATGAAACAGATAGTACTGGCTAATCCTATTAAAGTACTGTATAGAAGCAATGAAAAGCGTACTGCTTTATTTAAATCTTTCTTATTTAAAGGCATAATTTGAAAGCTCCTGATCTAAAGGGATCCTTTTCTGCAGATATAGTAGATTACAACAGTCTGTCATTCGATGGACCGAACCATACAGAGGAATTTTAACATTACTATAAGGATGGTAACAAATAGTGGACGCTATTATAAACAGGAAAAAGTTACTAAAGATTTAAAATTCTAAATTATGTAAGCGACTTTCAATACCCACATTGTCTATTCCCTTAACCATGCGCAGGAAAAAATATGTAAATAATTCTCACAAAACACTTCATGAAATTTTATTTTAGTAATATAATCTAAATATGAATTAAAATTTTAAATGAAAGCAGGTGATCTGACAGTGAAGGGCGGTTTAACACTGCTTCGAGAAAGCTTACCTTCGATCAAGCCCTCTGAAAAGAATGCAGCCAACTACATACTTGCTCATCCATCTGAAGTGGTAAAGCTTTCAGTGCAGGAGCTGGCAGGGAAAAGCGGGTCCAGTGAGGCGGCCGTTATCCGTCTTTGTAAATCAATCGGTGTGACAGGATACCGGGAACTGAAGCTGAAGATTGCGGGAGATTTGCAAAATGAAAGCGGTAACAAAAATGTATTTGGTGAGATCAAGCCGAATGATTCTGTTGCACACTTAATTGAGGCGATTGCCGAGAAGCATACACAATCGATTAGCCAGACGATGCAGGTAAATGAAGCAGCAGCAATAGAGCAAGCAGTATCTATGATTTCCAGAGCAAGGAAAATTGATTTTTATGGAGTTGGAGCTTCCTATCTTGTCGCACAGGATGGTGAGCAGAAATTTGGCCGGATTGGCAAATGGTGCACGGCTTACAGTGATGCACATCAGCAGTTGGCTTCAGCAGCAAATCTGACGTATGGAGATGTTGCTTTTGCAATCAGTTACTCCGGAGAAACAGAACAGCTGCTACCTGTCTTAAAACAGGCGAAGGAAGCAGGAGCTACGACAATTGTGATGACAAAGTTAGGTCCTAATCGTCTGCAGGAGCTGGCTGACATTCAGCTGTTCACAGTGGCAAAAGAAGCCCGCATCCGCAGTGCGGCTACTAGCTCTCGGATCGTGCAAATGTACTTGATGGATATCATTTACACAGCAGTAGCAGGACAAGATTATGATCATACGATCGAGGCATTGGAAAAATCACGGCAGGCAATTCAGCAAGCATTCCAAACAGAGCAAAAGTGAGGGGAAACAATGCTAGATAAACTGACGACAGAAAAGCGTAACGAAAGTACGATGAAGCTGGATCAGCTTTCCACTAAGGAAGTACTACAGCTGATGAATAAGGAAGATAGAACAGTACCGGACGCGGTCGAGGCAGCGCTGCCGGAAATTGAAGCAGCAGTGAAACAAGTGATCTCTACATTTCAGGCTGGCGGCAGGCTCATTTACACTGGTGCAGGTACAAGCGGCAGGCTTGGTATTTTGGATGCAGTAGAGTGTCCGCCGACTTTCAGTACACCCGATGACATGGTGCAAGGTCTGCTGGCAGGAGGAATGTCCGCTTTTCGAAAGGCAAAAGAGGGAGCGGAGGATAATCCAGAGCTTGGTGCAAGAGAGCTGGAGGAGATTGGATTAACAGCAAAAGATACCGTAATTGGGATTGCTGCAAGCGGCAGAACACCGTATGTGATCGGGGCGCTGGATTATGCTGCCGCCGTAGGTGCAGCAACCGTCAGCATAGCTTGTAATAAAAATGCAGCTATTTCTAAACATGCGAAAATCAGCATTGAGATAGAAACAGGGCCGGAAATACTGACAGGCTCGACAAGACTGAAGGCTGGAACAGCACAAAAGCTAGTGCTCAATATGATTTCCACTGCCAGTATGGTAGGTGTCGGAAAAGTATATAAAAATTTGATGGTCGATGTGAAGCCGACGAATGACAAACTGCAGGAGCGTGCCAAACGTATCATCATGGAAGCAACTGGTGCGAACTATGATGCAGCTGAGAAGATTTTTGATCTAGCAGACGGTCAGGTGAAGACAGCGATTGTCATGCTGCTGCTTGATGTTACAAAAGAGGAGGCAGAGTCGAAGCTTCTTAATGCAGAAGGATTTGTCCGTTCAGCGATAAAAGCGTAAAGGGGAGGAATCAGAATGGCGAAGATGAAGCAATTGGCAGAAGACATTCTCCGCGAAGTTGGCGGAGAGCAGAATGTCGTTTCATTGACACATTGTATGACACGAGTGCGTTTACGGGTTAAGAATGATAACAAGGTGAATTTTGATGCTCTGAAACGAATTGACGGCGTCATGGGCGTAGTGGCAGATGATACGATTCAAATCGTAGTCGGACCTGGTACTGTAAACAAAGTCTCCGATGAAATCAGCCGAATCACTGGTCTCGGTGTCGGGGAAGAAGCAGCCGAAATCGACGACCTTACCTTTGAAGAAAAAGCCCAGCTCAAACGGGAGAACATGAAGGAAAAAAATAAAACGCCGATTAAATTCCTATTAAAGCGTATCGGTAATATATTCATTCCGCTTATCCCTGGGTTGATTGCTTCCGGTATCATCAATGGAGGCGTCAGCTTCGCTGTCAATGCTGGTGCGGATCCTACGCTTAGTATCATCCAGATCCTGCAGCTGATTGGCGGCAGTTTGTTCAGTTTCCTAGCGATACTAGTCGGTTGGAATACAGCGAAGGAATTCGGCGGATCTCCGGTACTAGGTGCCATTGCCGGTATGATTTTGTTCAATCCAGCGCTGGCGAATATTACATTATTCGGTGAAGCGCTCGTTCCGGGCCGAGGCGGATTATTCGGCGTCATCTTTGCAGCTTGGTTGATGAGTTTCATTGAGAAACGTGTAAGAAAATTCATGCCTAATAGCATTGATATTATTTTTACCCCTATCTTAACTGTTCTGTTTGTCGGCATTGCATCTTTGCTAGTCATTATGCCGGTTGCCGGTGTGCTGTCAGATGGCATTACTACCGGAATCAACGCTATTCTTGATGTTGGTGGTGTCGTAGCAGGTGCCTTGCTGGCTGGATTCTTCCTCCCGCTCGTCATGGTTGGTTTGCATCATGGATTGACACCGATTCATATGGAGCTGATCCAGACGTTCACCTTTACAGCATTGCTTCCAGTGCTGGCGATGGCTGGCGGCGGGCAGGTCGGAGCTTCTATTGCTGTCTTCGTCAAAACGCGCAATAAACGTCTGCGGAATATTATCAAAGGGGCCTTGCCAGCCGGATTCCTTGGTATCGGTGAGCCGCTACTGTACGGGGTAACCTTGCCGCTCGGACGTCCGTTCTTAACAGCTTGTCTTGGTGCCGCTGTCGGTGGAGCTACGCAGGCATTGTTTGCGACAGGGGCGACTTCAATCGGTGTTTCCGGACTTTCCTTAACGCCGCTCATCGCAGAAGGAAAGTACCTGCAGTATTTGATTGGTATATTTGTCGCTTATATTGCCGGTTTCGTGTTTACGTACTTCTTCGGGTTTAAGGAAGACATGGCAAAGGATATATAACTATAACAGGGCGTCTTTAGGACGCCTTTTTTGTACATAGGAGGGATAAGGGTGTTAGGGATATCTGTGTATTTGCAGGAACGGATAGAGGAAGAAAAAATCAGGCGATTTCATGCAGCTGGCTTCCGGAGTTTGTTTACATCGCTTCACATCCCGGAGGAAGATGCCTCCGCTTATCGAACAAAACTGCAGCTTCTTGGTTCCATTGCTTCTGCCCTGGATATGGAGTTGATTGCAGATATTTCAACGGCTTCGATGGAAAAGCTCGATTTGGATTGGGATACTGCAGAATCGGTATTGGATTGGGGACTGACAGGTTTGCGGATAGATTACGGGATTGAGGATGATATTATTGTCAGCTTATCTCAAAAGATGAAGGTCGCTTTGAATGCTAGTACACTTACAAAAGACCAGCTAGAGCGACTTATTCAACTGGGGCTGCGTACTACCCGCACAGAAGTTTGGCATAATTTTTATCCTCGGCCGGAAACAGGGCTTGCACTCGGTGATTTTCTGACGAAGAATCAGCTGTTTCAATCATATGGCTTGAAGGTGCAAGCCTTCGTACCAGGCGACCGTAATCTTCGAGGACCGCTTCATCTAGGATTGCCAACATTGGAACAGCATCGTATGTATGGAACGTATGCAGCCTTCACCGAACTGAAAGCGTACAATGTGGACAAAATCCTGATTGGAGATCCAGATGTGACAGATGGGGCTTTGATGCAGCTGAAGGATGCATCAACTACGTTTACCCTTCGTGCGCAACCTTATGGTGAATTAACGGAAGCGCATCATTTACTGGAAAAAGGGACACATAATCGTCCGGATCGGGCTCGGGATGTAATCCGATCAGAGGAGTCCCGGATGAGCGGGATGTTCGAGGATGCAGATGTGACACCTTTCAACTGTATCGAACGAAACGAAGGCAGCATAACCATCGATAACGATCTGTATATGCGTTACAAAGGTGAAATCCAAATCACTAGGAGAAGCTTGCCGCAAGACGATAAAGTCAATGTGATCGGACAGGTTGTATCAGAGGATGTGCCGCTTTTGAATTATATTGAAGGCAGCAGTCATTTTAAGATCATATGGGTATAAAAAAAGTAGGCGAGGAAAATCCTCAGCCTACTTTTACTTCTTCAGAACCGCCATTGTTCAAGTACTCTTTATTCAAATTGAATTTACCTTCCCATTTGGAAACAACGATAACAGCAAGACTGTTACCCACAACGTTTACCACAGTACGGCCCATATCAAGGATACGGTCGATACCAGCGATGAAAGCAAGTCCTTCGACTGGCAATCCTACAGAGCTCAATGTTGCAAGCAATACGACAAAGCTTGTCCCAGGTACCGCTGCGATACCTTTGGATGTAACGATCAGCAATGCCATGATTCCGAGCTGCTCCCAGATAGTCAAATCGATACCATACATCTGTGCGATGAATAGAGACGCAAGTGCCTGGTACATGGTTGATCCATCCAAGTTGAATGTGTAACCAGTCGGCAGTACGAAGGAAACAATGGATTTTGGTGCACCCATGCGTTCCATTTTATACATGACACGAGGCAATACTGTTTCACCACTGGAAGTGGAGAATGCAAGCAATAGCTCATCTTTCAATACTTTCAGCATCTTGAACAAGTTGATGCCTACAATCTTAGCAATGATAGTGAAAATGACAAGGATGAAGAACGCCATCGCACCATATGTTACAAGTGCAAGTTTACCTAATGGAACTAAAGACGAAATACCAAATTTCGAAACGGTAACACCGATAAGTCCGAATACACCGATTGGCGCTAATTTCATAACAAGGTTCGTTACCCAGAACATGGTCTGACTGACGCCTTCGAAGAAGTTCAGTACAGGCTGTCCTTTTTGACCGATGGCTGCTACCCCAAGGCCGAATAGAGCGGAGAAGAATACGATAGCGAGCATATCGCCCTCACCGATTGCTTGGAAGACGTTCGTCGGGATGATTTCAAGAATCGTATCTACAATCGTTCTGTCTTCCTGTGTTTCAGCAGTTTCTTCATATTGGGAGATGCTTGTTGTTTCAAGAGAAGAACGGTCGATGCCTTCACCAGGCTGGAACACATTGGCGAACACAAGGCCGATCGCGAGTGCAATGATCGTAACGATCTCGAAGTAAACTAGTGTTTTAAATCCAAGTCTACCGACCGATTTACCATCACCAGTACCTGCAACACCAACAATGATAGAGGCGATAACGATTGGTATAACAATCATCTTGATCGCGCGTAAGAATAAATCGCCAAGAGGCTGTAGAATACTAACGGCAGTTTCATTGCCGTAGAAGATTGAACCAACAATAACACCTAGCACTAAACCAATTAAAATCTGATAGGCTAGTCCAATTTTAAAACGCTTCATGTTGTACCCCCACGTTGTAAGATTAATAAATCCATAAGTGTAATAATAGCATAGCTTACTAGAATCATGTCAACTTTCCTGACAAGGAAAGCAAGGGCACAGATGTGCCCTCCCCCGGCGAATCAGAATAAATTGATTAATTCGTTGACCATTAATGCACCGAATAACAAAATACTGATCCCCAATACGCCATTTGTGATCCAGCCATTCCTGTAATCTGGTTCAACGCGCTTCGAGTTGAGCAGCCATATGAGTGTAATGGCCAGGAACGGCATGAGCAATGCTCCCAGTGCTCCTTGAATCAATACAAGTCCGACCGGTTCGCCGAAGAATAACAACAGCATTGGCGGAAATGTAAGCCAAACAAGATAAAAACGATAAGCAGGGTCTTTTTCGGAGACAGGTTTGTCATCTGACTGCCCTTTTTTTCGAATGGTACGGATGAAATCCGCAAACAAGTATGGAACACCATTCCATACACCGATTAACGAGGAGAATGCAGCTGACCATGCACCGATCATAAACATCCAGGAAACAACCCCGTTGAATTCCTCTCCCAGCATGCCAGACAGTGTGATTAAGCCTTCTTCTCCATTAATCTGGATATTGGAGCTGTGCAAGAACTCTGCCCCGATGACCATCAAGGAAAGTGTGAAGATGGCAGTTACGATGTAGGCGACGCTGTTGTCGACGCGCATCATGGAGACCCAAGCTTTTCCTTGCCATTTCTTCTCCTGCAGCCAGTAGCCATAGGAAGCCATCGTAATCGTTCCTCCGACGCCGCCTATCAGACCCATGACGAGCAGGAAGCTTCCAGCATCCATTTTCGGTATGACAATACCTTGAACGATATTCCCGATATCAGGAAGCAAGATAACTGCAGTTCCTACTACTGTGACAAACATGATACCGATGAAAACGAGCATCACTTTCTCGAAGAGCATGTATTTACCTGTCCAGATCAAGGCAAATCCTGCCAGAAGATGGACGATGGCCCATGCCCAGAGCGGCATGATCGGAAACATCGAACGCATCATCAATGCACTGGTGGATCCTGCTGCGGCACCATAAAGGATGCCCCAGATAATTGCGTAGACACCGAAATAGCCAGTTGCCCATTTACCAAGTGAGTGCCAGCCTTGCAGGATGGTCTTGCCAGTGGCAAGATGCCATCTGCCGACCCCCTCGGTGAGGAAATATTTGATGATAGAGCCTAAAATGATTGCCCAGCCGAGCATCATGCCGAAGCCTGATCCGGCTACAAGAGCTGCGATAAGATCGCCTGTTCCGACGCCCGTTGCTGCGGTGACGAAGCCAGGTCCGACATTGCGGAGCTTCTGGCCGAAGGTTTTCGGAGGAGTAGGACTGGCGGGCGCCAACGATTTGTTTTCGTTTTCCATACACGTACCCCCTTCGCTACTGTGATTTTAAACATAAAAGACAGGTGTTGGCAAGATAAATTTGTAAGGCAAAAAATACTTGCTGATTACAAAAGGAATGATAGAATAATGATTGAGTCAGAGAAACCTAGATATATCAACAATTTCGAGTCAACAAACAGGATGGAAAAAGAGATTTTGTAATTTTTACAGGTTAGTACTTGTCAGACAAAAAAGGAGAAGAAGTATACAACATGAAAAAGGAGAAGGTGGCGCATCGTATTGCGGCTGAAATATTGGAACAAATAGTGGAAGGAGATATCAAACCGGGACACAAACTGCCAACGGAGAAGAAACTCTGTGAAAAATATGGGGTTAGCCGTGCTTCCATACGGGAAGCATTGAGCGAGTTGAAAGCACAAGGTGCCGTTACATCAAAGCAAGGCGGCGGCACGTATGTGGAGCAAGCATTTCATGGTGAATTCTTCCATCAAGTTATGGTAGATGAATCGAATCTTGCCAGCTTCCGCTATCTTTTCGAAATGCGGAAGATTCTTGAGCCGGAAGCAGCCATGCTGGCAGCAGAACGACGTACGGAGAAAGAATTGGATGAAATGCGCTCTGCACTTGAACTAATGAAGCAAGTCGATGTTGACAGTGTGGGATCACTTAAAGGGAGAAATGCAGATTTTGCTTTCCACCTTGCTGTGATGAAAGCGACACATAACCCGGTCATGATTCAGACCTTTGCCAATCTGGACACTGTCTATAAGAAAGCATTGGCGTTGTCATTTGAAGAAAAACAAGATCTTTTGCGAAATAAGCAAATCATTTACAAGGAACATGAGAATATCTATGAAGCCATCCGGGCAGGGGAAGCAGAGCTAGCGCGTCTGCAGTGCTTGATTCATCTGCGGAATGTCGAGAAGAAGCTAACCCCTGAAGACTAAAAAGGGGCGATACAGATGTATGATATAGCTATTGTTGGAGGCGGTATCGTTGGTTTGGCCACTGCCTATGCGATATTGCAGGAAGCACCTGATAAGAGCATTGCTATCCTGGAAAAGGAGACAGAGCTGGCGATGCATCAAACCGGCCATAACAGCGGCGTGATCCATTCTGGCATCTATTACAAACCTCGTAGCTTCAAGGCCGCTTTTGCGAAGCGGGGAAGTGAGAGCATGCTTAACTTCTGTCGGGAAGCAGGCATTGAAGTTGAGCAATGCGGTAAGGTAATTGTTGCGACCAAAGAAGCAGAGCTGGAACAATTGGATCAGCTGTATCGCCGAGGTCTGGCTAATGGACTTGCTATTGAGAACATAGGTAAGGTTCAGTTACAGCAAATCGAACCTTACGCGAATGGCATTGCGGCTATTCGTGTCCCGCAGGCAGGTATTGTGGATTATAAGCAAGTCTGTCATGTGCTGGCAGAACGAATTCAGTCAAGGGGCGGTACGATCCTGCTTGGCAGTGAAGTGGTGCAGATTGAGGAAAAGCTGCACCAAGCAGTTGTACACACAAAAGCAGGCTCGCTTCAAGCAAGCTATGTCATCAACTGTGCAGGTCTGCACAGTGACCGAATCGCGAAAGCGGCTGGTTACTTGACTGACACGAAAATCGTTCCGTTCCGCGGAGAATATTATGACCTTAAACCGCAAGCTAGGCACTATGTCAAACACTTGATTTACCCTGTGCCGGATCCGGCATTCCCATTTCTAGGTGTCCATTTTACCCGGATGATCGGCGGTGGAGTAGAAGCAGGGCCGAATGCAGTGCTCGGTTTTAAGCGGGAGGCATACCGAAAGACAGATGTCGCCTTTGCAGATGTGGCTGATACACTGCGCTTTCCGGGATTTTGGAAGCTTGCCGGCAAGTATTACCGGCAGGGAGCGGCGGAGTACTTCCGATCTTTCTTTAAAAGTCAGTTCGTCAAAAGTCTTCAGGAGCTTATTCCTGCTATTGAAGCAAATGATCTGGAAGCTGCCCCGGCTGGTGTGCGTGCACAGGCGTTGCAGCATGATGGAGGGTTGGTGGATGATTTTCAGCTGGTCCGCGGAAAGCGTACACTGCATGTATGCAATGCGCCGTCCCCAGCAGCGACAGCTTCGCTGGAAATAGGTAAATATATTTGGAAACAAGTGAAATAGAAAACCGAGCAGTCCAGGCTGCTCGGTTTATTCTGTTTCCACAGGTACTGCTGTCCAGACAAAGCGTTCTGGAGCATCTCCTACATAAGAAAACGGGTAGCATGTTGTTACAGTCAAAACTTCCTCTGGAGCTGTTGGAACGATAACCGTTAAATCATCTTTATCGACGATTTTCGTATTCTCAACTTTATAGGTGAAAGAGCCGTATGGCATTTCAACCACAAAGGTGTCGCCTACTTTTACTTCGCCCATATTGCGAAATACTGTATCGCGGTGGCCGGATAAGACAATTTGGTCATTTTGGAGCGGGTAGGCAGTTCCTTTATAATGGCCAACACCTTTGTCCAGATCATCTGCATCTGTACCTTCGACGATCGGCAAATCTGCATCCAGCTTCGGTACATGCAGCACACCAACAACATCGCCCTGGCCTGGTTCGAAGCTGCTCGCTTCCTCTTTTGCTTGCTCAGGTGTCAGCTTCTCTGCTGCATGGGCTTCATGAAGCATTGATTTCGCATCGGACAGGGAATCTTTCTGTGCCTTTGCGGTCGTATACCATTCAAATCCTCCATATCCTACTAACAAAAGCCCCGCAACAACTAGTATGACAGCGAATCGTTTCATATGTTCTCCTTTATGTACAAGCAGGCTTGTATATTTTCTAAACTATATTATATATAAATATTTTCCAGCGCGGAAGCTGTTTCGTGTAAAGGTTTAGTAAAGTGAAGCAGAGGATGAGCTGCCTTTGTATGTGCTGTTATGATATAATCGAATCTTATCCAGAAAAAGGGAGGGGATAATATGAGTTTGAAAAAATGGGTCTATGGTATGCTGCCGCTGGCTTGCATCATCATCATCTTCCTATTTTCCGCCACCCCTTACCAGGAGCAGGACATTAAGCCGATGCTTGCTTCCCACATTGATATAAGTCCGCTTGAACCATTCCTGTCCCCTATCAAATTCACCTATCATGGACAGGAAGTCAGTGTCCAGGCAGTAGGAGTATACTCTGTCGTGGAATTTTTCATAAGGAAAGCAGCTCATTTTTGTGTCTATTTCTGCCTTGCAATTCTTGCATTTATAGCGCTTTATAAGGGATTTGGTTTGAAATATCGCTTGTCACTGCGAATAGCATTGGTGATTTCGATCCTATACGCCTGCTTCGATGAGTTTCATCAAAGCCTGACACCCGGCAGGACACCATATGTTGGAGATGTAGTCATCGATACTATCGGTGCATGTGTGGGACTGCTTGTGGTAATTATCGGCAGAAATCTGTATCAGATCTACTGGAAACGATCATAACTGCTACAAAATCCTCATTTATGGCAAAAATAGACATCCTTTTGCAAAAAATGTGGTATATTCACTATGATTCACACGATTCAGATTACGTACATAACGTATTGTATCGATTTATCAAACGAGGTGACATAGTGAAAGAGCAGGAAATATACAAGAGCATCCTAGTAAAGCTGATCTCCCAGACAGAAAACAAACAGATCAACAATATGGAAGACATGATGACAAAGCTTATTCAAGAACTACAATCATATCGAACAGTAAGCCAAAGTTAAAAGAGCAGTGTTCCGGAATCCGGCGCTGCTCTTTTTGTGTGCCCTCAACGGTAGAAACTGCTTGTGAACGTGTATTTGTCCGCTCTATACGTACTCGTTACATACTCGAAGGGCCGGCCATCGTCCAGATAGGACAAGCGATGGATGCGCAGGACGGCATCGCCGGGTGTTACTTTCAATAAGTCGGCCAAATACTCGTCCGCTAAATCAGCTTCAATTTCCTGTTCGGCGCGATGAAGTGTCAGACCCATTTCCTTTTCTAAATACGCGTAGAAGCTCTCCTCCAGCTTGTTCTCTGTCAGATCCTTAGCCATTTCCAGTGGGGAAGTTATAGTTTCGACAGCAATCGGTTCCTGATCTGCCGATCGTAAACGTTTGATTCTGATCGCTGAGGAACCAATTTCTTTTTGCAACTTGTCTGCAGCCAGGCTGCTCAATTTTATTTCCTTCCATTCCAATATACTGCTCGAAGCAGTGAGTCCGCGGGCTTGCATATCTTCACTGAAACTTGTCAATTTTGATAAAGATTGATGATAAGGACGAACTTTCACGAAAAGACCTTTGTTTCGCCTTCTTTCCAGCAGTCCATCTTCTATCAGGGCTTGCATTGCATGCCTAACTGTCATTCGGCTTATACTTAAAGACTCGGTATAATGCCTTTCAGGCGGCAGCATCTCCCCAGGAAGCAAGCTGCCCGACTCGATGCGCTCACGGATCGCCTGCTCCAGCTGAAAATAAAGCGGAATGGGTGAATTTTTATCGATCATGTGGGTGCTCCTCTGTCGTTATATTTTGCTTAGTATACCATGCTAATTTTTAATTGTATACACATTGTCTATATGGTTAGACAATGTGTATACCTTGTGCTAAGCTATTGATACTATCAAGGGAAAGAAGGAATCTTGCTATGGGTGACATCTTGCTTCGCAATGTCCGAATATGCATGCCGGAAAAGCTGGTAACGGGTTATATCGGCATAACGAATGGGGAAATAGTAGAAATAGGAGAAGATAAGCCATCTCTGCAGTATGATCAGGAAGTTGATGGGAAATATCAATATGCTCTGCCTGGCTTTATCGATGGGCATATTCATGGGGCTGCAGGAGCAGACACGATGGATGCGACACAGGAAAGTCTGCACAAGATGGCTGCCTGGCTGCCGAATGAAGGAACAACTGCCTTCCTGGCTACTACCATAACCCAGGAAAAAGAGGCAATTGAGACTGCGCTGGAACAAGTGCGTTTGTATATACATCAAGCGGGAGAAGCTGAACTGATCGGTGTACATCTGGAAGGTCCGTTTGTCAATCCGGTAAAAGCAGGAGCACAGCCGCTTGCACACATTTGTAAACCTGATACAGAACTCTTCCGGAAGTGGCAGAAGCTCTCAGGGAATAAAATCAAGGTAGTGACGCTTGCGCCAGAATGCGACAAAGACTATGAGCTGACGCAGCTGCTTGCTTCGGAGCAGATCACAGTATCAGCAGGACATACGGATGCCTCTTTTGAGCAGATAAAGGAAGCAGCTGAACAGGGCATTGCGCAGCTGACTCATTTGTGCAATCAGATGAATGGCATCCACCACCGTGATATAGGAGCTGTCGGTGCTGGTTTTTTACTGCCAGCGCTTATGTCCGAGCTGATAGCGGATGGCATTCATGTAGCACCTGAAATGCTTCGATTGATTTACCAGAATGTTGGTTCTGACCGGTTGATTCTCATTACAGATTCCTTACGCGGAAAAGGGCTGGAAGACGGTACTTATGATCTTGGCGGGCAAGCTGTTACCGTGAAGGATGGTAAAGCTTTGCTTCCGGATGGGACTCTTGCCGGCAGTATGCTGCAAATGAAGGATGCTATACGGAATATGGCTGCATATGCAGATGTCTCTGTTGCTGATATTGCCAAGATGACGGCAGAGAATCCAGCCAAGCAGTATGGTATTTATGACAGAAAAGGTTCACTGGAAATAGGCAAGGACGCCGATATCGTTCTGCTGGATGACCAGCTGACATTGCAAGCAACCTATTGCAGGGGGAACTTGGCTTATCACAAGGAGGAAGAATCATGCTGACAATGGAAAAAGCAAAGGATTATAACGAGCTTAGCAGAATGGCTGCCGAGCGTATTGCTGAGAAGCTTTCTAAAAAACCTGATGCTGTGCTTGGGCTTGCAACCGGATCAACACCGGAGGGCATGTATGACGCACTTATCGAAATGTATAATCAAAAACGTATCTCTTTTGCAAAAGCTGAAACTTTCAATCTGGATGAATATGTAGGACTCCTGTCAAATGACGAGAATAGCTATGCGCATTATATGAACCAGCATCTGTTCCGCCATATTGACCTTTCTCCAGAAAAAGCGCATCTCCCGGATGGTAGAGCAGATGATATGGATGCAGCGTGTCAGGCTTATGAGGAGCTGATTGAAAAAGCAGGCGGTATTGATTTACAGGTGATCGGCATTGGTTTGAATGGACATATCGGTTTCAATGAACCACATACACCATTTGAGCAGCGGACGCATGTGGTGGAGCTGGACAAGACGACCAGAAATGCGAACGCCCGCTTTTTCCAAAGCTTAGAAGCTGTTCCGACACATGCCATCACGATGGGTATCCAAAATATAATGGAAAGTAAAGAATTGCTGCTGCTTGTGGCAGGCGAACAAAAAGCTTCTGTATTGGAAAGGCTAGTATACGGTGATAAAACCGAAGCATTTCCTGCATCCATCATTAAAGAGCATCCCCATGTCACCATCATCGCGGATCAGGGTGCACTAAGCGGTTTGAAGGCAGCGGACTATCATACAGGAGATTGATTTCCCGGGTAATATTTTGTCGAAAAAAAAGATGTGTAGAAGTCGCGCTGACTTTTACACATCTTCTTCTATATATTCTTGACCGCCAAATGTGATTTCTGCCTGTGCATTTGTCATGTCTGTAACATATGCTTGGAACTCCTCTTCCTGCCCAGATTGCAAGGCGACGTGCAACACGACGCGGTCAGCATAATCAATGGTTCGCAATGTATAAGCAGATTGCCGCAGTTCGTTTTCGGCTTTTCCGAGCAGTGTATAGTCGATATGAATCTCTGCAAGCTGCATGAGCTGCCGTTTTACGACACCGATTTCGTCGATCGATTGAGCAGCAGATCCGGAATAAGCGCGAATCAGACCGCCAGCTCCAAGCTTAATGCCGCCAAAATACCTCGTGACGACAACAGCAGTATCCTTCAAGCCCTTCTTTTTCAATACTTCCAAAATCGGCACGCCAGCAGTTCCGCTCGGTTCGCCATCATCACTGGCCTTTTGAATCAGGTCGTGTTCGCCGATCATATAGGCTGAGCAGTTATGGGTGGCGTCTTTATGCTCTTTCTTGATTTTCTGAACGAAGCTGATTGCTTCTTCTTCCGTCTCAACGCGCTTCACGTGACCGATAAAACGGGATTTTTGGATGACAATTTCGTGTGAACCTTCCGATTTTACGGTAAAATAAGTTGTAAGCATCTTGCATTTTACCTCCTTGAGCACTCATTATATAAAGATAGCAGAAAACATGACGAATTACATAGAAAAGTATCCCGCAAACCCCATAAAGCAGTTGGGTAATTCGAATGATATAGCATACAAGATTGGAGAAATGAAATGGGTAAAAAAATCGAAGACAAAGCGCTCGACCGGATCATCAATGAGATGGTGGAAGCTGTCGAGAACAGCAAGGATGAGATTTTTTACATAGGGGAAGAGTCACGCATGGAATATGAGCAGCTTCTTGCTGATCTGCAGCTCACAAAGGAAAAAGTGAGTGATATGATCAAGGAAGGTGATCAGCTGGAGCAGAAAGTCCGCTATTCCAAAATGCGTTTATCTGATGTGAGCCGTGATTTTGATCGCTATTCGGAAGAAGAGATCCGGGAAGTGTACGAGCAGACCCATAAGCTGCAGATTGAGCTGCGCATGTCTCGTGAAAAGGAAAAGCTTCTGCGTGAACGCCGTGATGAGATTCAGCGCCGATTGCAGGGGCTGGAACTGAAGATGAAGCGTGCAGAAGGTCTGGTAGGCAAGATCAGTGTGGTCCTCAATTATTTGAATGACGATTTCAAACAAGTTTCCCAGCTCATTATCGATGCGAAGGAGAAACAGGAATTCGGTTTGAAAATCATTGAAGCGCAAGAGGAAGAACGTCGCAGGCTCTCCAGGGAAATGCATGACGGCCCAGCTCAAATGCTTGCGAATATCCTGCTCAGATCAGAACTTGTTGACCGTACTTTCCGAGAAAGGAGTACAGAGGAAGCGCTGCTCGAGATCCAGAATATGCGTAAGATGGTCCGCAGCTCTCTGTACGAAGTGCGCCGCATCATTTATGACCTTCGCCCGATGGCGCTGGATGATCTCGGTTTGCTGCCTACGATTAGGAAGTACTTGGCCAATATCGAAGAATTCAATAACATCCATATTGATTTCACAGCATTAAAGGCAGAAAAGCGTCTGGATCCGAAGTATGAGGTGGCATTGTTCCGTCTTACCCAGGAAGCAGTCCAGAATGCAGTCAAGCATGCAGAACCAAGTACAATCAAGGTCCGCCTGGAAGTAATGCAGGACTTGGTAGTTATTAGCATCATTGATGATGGAAAGGGCTTCGATGTTACAGTGAAGAAAGAAAACTCATTCGGAATTATCGGGATGCGCGAGCGTGTCGAGATGCTGAATGGTTCCATTGCCTTCCATTCTGAAATCGGAAAAGGGACCCGAGTCCTAATCAAGGTACCGCTTACAGAAGGATAAAAAGAAGGATATAAGTGGCGGTAATCAGGTAATTATGCTTATAATTAGAAGCATGTAATGTCAACCGCTTAGACGGGACTTGTTAACGCACTTATATTGACAACTTACTCATAATTTCTTAGAGCACACAGCAAAAGATGAAAATGACAAGAACTTGTAGGAGGAGCGAACACATGAGTACTGGAATATTATTGATTGACGACCATAAGCTATTTCGAGAGGGTGTCAAACGCATCCTGGAATTTGAACCGGCTTTCCAGGTTGTAGCAGAAGGAGACGACGGGTCAGAGGCACTTGAGCTTGTTGAAAAGTTCAATCCTGACGTCGTACTGATGGACATTAATATGCCGACTACAAACGGTGTACAAGCAACAGCTGACTTGATCAAACACCGTCCAGATATCAACGTTATCATACTTTCCATCCATGATGATGAAAACTACGTAACACATGCTTTGAAAACTGGCGCCCAAGGGTATTTGCTGAAAGAAATGGATGCAGATTCTTTGATAGATGCCATCAAGGTCGTCAGTGAAGGCGGATCCTATTTGCATCCGAAAGTCACTCATAATCTTGTGAAGGAATACCGACGCCTTTCTGAGGAAAGCAACTCATCCATTTCCAGCAAAATCGGCGAACACCGCCGTCCATTGCATCTGCTTACACGCCGGGAGTGTGAAGTTCTGCAGCTGCTTGCTGACGGAAAGAGCAACCGCGGCGTAGCAGAAGCACTGTATATTAGTGAAAAAACAGTCAAGAACCACGTTAGTAATATCTTGCAAAAAATGAATGTCAATGACCGTACACAAGCAGTTGTAACAGCAATCCGCAACGGCTGGGTCGAAGTATTGTAAGGTGGGAGTCCGGGTGATAAAGCCCGGGCTTTTTTTGTTTTACTGATGGAGAGCTAGGACAAAACTGTGATTCCAGACTGGGAACTGTAAATCACTTTAGAATGGCATTATATGAATTCCTAATTGATGGATGCAAAAAGGACAGGCATAGGGTAAGATAGAAGGCAGAAATCGTTAGATAGAAGGCAGAAAAACGTAAGGGAGACCGATAGCATGAATATTGCTGTAATGACAGATAGTACAGCATATCTTACGCCAGAACAGCGAGAAGCATTTGACATACATATGATCCCATTGCAGGTCGTTTTCGACGATGCAACGTATGAGGAAGAAGTGGATATCACTGCTGAGGAATTCTATGACAAGATAAAGCAGCAAAAGGCATTGCCTAAGACATCCCAGCCAGTCGTTGGTAAAGTGATCGAGAAGCTGGAGGAGCTGAGCAAATCCTATGATGCCGTTATCAGTGTGCATCTTTCCAGTGGGATCAGCGGTACGTACCAAAGCATGGTGGCTGCCGACGATATGGTAGAAGGGATCGACGTCCATGCGTATGATTCTGAACTGAGCTGTATGGCCCAAGGCTACTATGCATTGGAAGCAGCACGTATGGTGAAACAAGGCGCAAGCGTTGAAGATATTCTTAAGCGTTTGGATGAAATGAAAGAAACGATGATAGCGTATTTCATCGTGGATGATTTGTCCAATCTGCAACGCGGTGGACGCTTGAATGGAGCGCAAGCCATTATCGGCAGTCTGCTCCAGGTAAAACCGGTTCTTCATTTTGAGGATAAAAAGATCGTGCCGTTTGAAAAGATTCGGACGAAGAAGAAAGCAATCAGCCGAATCAAGGCATTATTCGATGAGCAAGCTGCAGATGGTGCAAAAATGAAGGCCTGCATCATTCACGGCAATCGACCTGAGGAAGCGGAAAGTCTGCGTCAGGCATGGGCGGCCGAATACCCAAATGCAGAAATAGAAGTATCCTATTTCGGCCCGGTTATCGCCACCCATCTTGGCGAAGGTGCCATTGGATTTTTGTGGTACAAAGTGTAAGGGGGGATATTTTTTCTCTCCCTTTTTTTATAGGAAGGAGCAACTAAATGGAACTTGATCCAAAACGCTATGCCGGTAAACGATTATTAAGCCGTGAAATTCCACTCTCAGCTAATGCCCTTCAGGAAGCTCTCCAACAACATCACTTCAAACAGATTCCAACAATCCGAAAAGAAAAAAACAGCTTATATTGTAATCGGTGCAATGCGACACAGCCTCATTTGCAAAGTATTAACTGTCAGATCTGTGGCAGTATCCATCTTTATTGCAGGAACTGCATTCAAATGGGAAGAGTAAGTGCCTGTGAACATCTCTATGAATGGACTGGCCCGGAGCCTGAGTGGTCCTATCATGATAATCCTTGTGCTTGGGAAGGAGAACTGACTAGGTATCAGCAGCTTGCCGCAGATGCAATTGGTTTGGCGATGCAGCAGAATGGGAAGCTGCTGGTACATGCTGTCTGCGGTGCGGGTAAAACGGAGATGCTATTCCAAGGGATTACGATCGCGCTCCAACAGGGCAAACGAATTTGTCTTGCGACACCGCGAGCGGATGTGGTCAGGGAATTGCTGCCGCGATTCCAACAGGCATTCCCAACTGTCACTGTTCAAGCACTATATGGCAGCAGTCCGGATAAAACGGGTGACGGTCAGCTCATCCTGGCGACCACGCATCAGCTGCTGCGTTTTTATCAAGCTTTTGATGTACTCATCATTGACGAGATCGATGCTTTTCCATATCATGCTGACCCGATGCTCCATATCGCCTCTGAAAAAGCCAGGAAATCGACATGTGCCTCCATTTTCCTCACTGCAACACCACGGCAAAAAGAAAAGCGGCAAATCGCTGCCAAAACCCTCCCTCATGTTTTCGTTCCCGTACGCTTTCATGGGCAGCCTCTTCCAGTACCTGCATCAAAGCTTTGCTTTGGTTTGCAGAAACAATTACGAAAAGGGAATTTTCCGAAAGGGCTGCTGCATTGGATCAACAATCGCAGTAATCCGACAAGGCAGGTACTGATTTTTCTTCCTACCGTCGTACTTGCTGATAGACTGCAAGAAGAAGCAAAGGAAGTGCTTCGTCCATCCGCACAAAAAATCCTGCCAAAAAGAGATGCGGAAACACTAATAAGAACTGTCCATGCTGCCGATAAAGACAGAGAGGCAAAAGTGCAGGCATTCCGAAATCGTGATATAGCCATTATCCTAACGACAACCATTCTTGAACGAGGTGTGACGTTTCCTTCTGTGGATGTGGCAATTTTGGATGCTGGTCATGATGTTTTTGATGAGGCAGCGTTGGTGCAGATTGCAGGCCGTGCCGGCAGAAGTCCAGCTGATCCGACAGGAGAGGTTGTCTTCTTTCATGAAGGAAGAAGCGATGCTATGGATAAGGCAGTGCGGTCCATCACCGACATGAATCGAAGGGCAAAGCGGCTATGAGTCTATGTGTAGGATGCGGAGAATCGTACGCTTCCCGTCCCAGCTGGTCCACTTTCTTTTGGCCGGAGCGGATATCACTCCTTTGTTGGGATTGTGAAGTGTCTTTTCACAGACTGGAAGAGCCAGGTTGCACAAGTTGCATGAAACAGACGACTTCTAGTACTTGTTCAGATTGTCTCGAGTGGGAGAAAACGAGCTATCAGGCTAAGCTGGAGAGGAATGTTTCTTTGTACTGCTATGAGCCATTTATGCAGGATTATATAGCAAGATGGAAATATCGCGGCGATTATGTGCTGGGAAAAGTGTTTGAAGCCGAATTTCGTAAACTCTATCTTCAGCATTTCAGGGAGTCCAAGTATGAGGTAGTTCCTATTCCATTAAGCGCAGAGCGGATGGCAGAGAGAGGCTTCAATCAAGCGGAAGAGCTGGCAGCTTTTACACGGGCCAAGCGGAAGAATGCACTAGGAAGAAAGCATGGAGAAAAGCAATCCAAGCGTAGCCGATTGCACAGAGTGACAGCTGATAATCCGTTTTATTTACTATCGGAACCACCCCAATTCGCTGTTTTGATCGATGATATTTATACAACAGGAACAACGCTTCGGCATGCTGCGCAGGTTTTGAAGGAAAATGGTACCGAATTTGTAGCGGCCTGTACGTTAATCAGGGGGTAACTTTCCCATATGCCAAATGTCGTGTGAACCGCGGGTTTATTATATTATCATGCTATAATTATACTAATCAGGTCACTTACGAGTGTACCTATTATACTAGGAGGAGGGCGTTAGCCTATGTTAGAACTAGCAAATTGCGTCCGCTGCGGAAGCGTATTCGCGCGAGATTACCGAGATATTTGTCCGAATTGCCATCGAGAGGAAGAGCGTTCCTTCCAAATGGTCTACCAGTATCTCCGCAAACGTGAAAATCGCCAAGCAACCATCCAGCAAATTACGGAAGTCACAACCGTACCAGAATCACTGATCATCAAATTTGTCCGTGAAAAACGATTGCAGCCAAGTCAATTCCCGATGCTGTCATATTCTTGCCGCAACTGTTCCAATCAAATTACAGAAGGCGAAATTTGCACAGATTGCAAAGATCAAATGCGCAAAGATCTGGACGTTGCTCGCGAATTGGATGAGAAACGTGTAGCTGCTGCCGGTGTTAAAGAGCAGCGAGTCTATTACAATGCAAATCGTTCTGTGAAATAATTCATTAAATCGCTTAACATTTCCCCGATGTTGACCGATACTATCTGTAAGAGTGTTAAGAAGTTGGAAAGGGGTGTAGATCTTTGAAAATTCAAGGTCCGAACCAATCCGGTTTCAATCCGTACACAAAACAGCTCAAGCAGCAGGCAGATTTGCAAAAAGCAAGTCAGCGCCAGGATAAATTGGAGATCTCCTCAGAGGCGAAACGCCTTCAGGAAGGCGACAAAATCCAGGCGAGCCGCCAGAGCCATGTGGAACAGATAAAAGCCGCAGTACAAAATGGCGAATATAAAGTCGATGCAGAGATAACCGCTAAGAAAATGATGGATTTTTGGTCATAAGACCAAGGAGGAGCAACCATGGCTTTACAAGCTTTATTAGAAACGATTGAAAAACTGCATAAATTGCATCGGAGTCTTCTTGAAATCAGCCGGCTGAAAACAGATCATCTGAAATCAAACGACATGGAGAGCCTGCAGAAGCAGCTGCTTGCAGAAAAGAAGCATGTGCAAGCTGTCGCCCAGATTGAGAAATTGCGAATTCAGCAAACGGAATCATGGGCTGTTGCTTCTGGACTTCCGGTGCCGTCTACTGTTTCGGAGCTTTTGGAACTGATTACAGATCAGAAGTCAGCTCTTCAGTTTGAACAACAACTGATCGGCCTTACGGAGACGGTGACAGAGCTCAAGAAGCAGGAAGCGCTCAATCAGCAGCTGCTGGAGCAGTCGATGCAATTCTTGCAGATTTCACTGGATATGCTTGCTCCCTCCATCCAATCATTGAATTATGGTACACCTAACCAGGATCAGCAGCGACCGCAGAATCGCGCCTTGTTTGACTCCAAAGCATAACACAGATACGGAAAAGCTATCGGTAAAAGGGGAATATACATGGGATCAACATTCCAAGGATTAGAAATCGCCCGCTCTGCGCTTTTTGCGCAGCAGACGGCGTTATATACGACAAGCAATAATATTGCGAATGCAAATACAGAAGGATATACAAGACAGCGCGTTAACTTCGAACAAATCTCCCCATATCCTGCCGCAGGACTAAATCGTCCACAAATAGCCGGACAACAGGGAACAGGGGTCCAAGCAGGCTCTATTGAACGTATCCGCAACAGCTACCTGGATGCGCAATACCGTTCGCAGACTGGAACTTCTGCTTACTGGAGCATGAAATCCGAAGCATTGAACCGAATGGAAGGGATTATTAACGAGCCGTCTGATTCGGGCTTATCTGCTGTTTTGGATGATTTTTGGAGCTCCTTACAGGATCTTTCGGCTACACCAGATGAATCAGGAGCCCGTTCTGTTGCCTTAGAAAAAGGTAAGGCAGTAGCAGATACGTTCAATTATATCTCTGACAGCCTTACGAATGTTCGCGGTGACCTGCGTGATCAAATTGATAATGTGTCCGTGAAGAGCATCAACTCTTATATGAACCAAATCAATGAATTGAACAAACAGATCGCCGAAATGGAACCGCACGGTATGGTGACAAATGATTTGTATGATAAACGAGATGTACTCATCGATGAGCTTTCCTCGATGGTCAACATCAAAGTGGAATACCAGGAATCAGGCGGCTTAGCTCCAACAGCAGCTCAAGGTATTGCTAAAATCACATTGGTTGATGAACAGGGTGCAGCACAAGCAGTATTGGTTGATCCTGACACGAAAACCTATCAGCCTTTGTCAGTCCAGTATGGTCAAGATGAGAACGGCATGCAGGCTGTTGAAAGTATTACTTTCGGAGATACAGAGATTTCTGTAGAGGATTTTACTTCCAAAGGGGAGCTTAAGGGCCTGATGGATTCATACGGATATCTGGAAGATGGTTCTATTAAAGGTACATATCCGGAAATGATGCAAAACCTTGATAAAATGGCGTTCAACTTTGCACAGGCAATCAATGCAGTGCAGCAGACTGGCTATACAAAAGGTGGCACCCTCTCTGGAATTGATTTCTTTGACGCAGGCGGATCGCAGTACGGAGCTGCAGCAAATATCAGCTTGTCCGATGAGATAGATGGCAATCCTGATCTAATAGCAGTAAGTGCAGACGGTACTTCGGGTAATGGCGAAAATGCGAAGAAGCTCTCCGAAGCGATGCGTTCCCCATTAGAAGGACTAGGTAACACTTCCGTCAGCAGTTTCTATGAAGGTATGATCGGTACATTGGGCGTGAACGCACAAGAAGCAAAGAGACAAGCAACTAACTCTACTTCGTTAGTCGATCAAGCAGATTTGCAGCGTCAATCTGTTTCCAGTGTGTCACTAGATGAAGAAATGACCAACATGATCAAGTTCCAGCACGCTTATAATGCTGCTGCCCGCAGCATGACAGCTGTAGACGAAATGCTCGATACAATCATCAACAACATGGGATTAGTAGGGAGGTAAGTGAAACATGCGTATAACACAAAGTATGATGTCCAACAGTATGCTGCGTAATCTGAGCAACAGTTACAGCGACTTGAATAAGTATTCTGAACAGCTTTCATCAGGTAAGAAAATCACAAGGCCTTCTGATGATCCCGTTGTTGCGACAAAGGGTATGAGTTATCGAACTGAAGTACGTGATGTAGCACAGTACAAGCGAAACCTATCAGAGGCGCAGACTTGGATTGATAACTCTGATTCTGCTCTGAGCAACGCTACAAGTGCGCTGCAGCGACTTCGCGAATTGGCTGTTCAAGCGAGCAATGGTACATATGAAGAGGGACAGCGAAGTAATATTGCAGAGGAAGTTGATCAGCTAAAAGAACAGCTGGCAACAATTGCAAATACACAAGTAAATGAGAAATATATTTTTAATGGATCCGCCACTAATACTGCTCCAGTTACGATTAATGAGGATGGCAGTACTACTGTAGATTTTAATTCTAATGCAGTTAATCTGACTTTATCCAAAGGTGTTGATGTTAAAATCAATGTCGATGGAGGTGCAGTATTCGGGAATAAATTATTCGATGACTTGAGTAATTTCTCTGCAGCACTCCGCTCAGATGGTTCTGATGAAGACTTAGATCAGTATATTGGACTAATAGACGAGAATATCAATAATCTTGTCAACGAACGAGCAGATATAGGTGCACGGATGAATCGGATGGATCTTGTAGAATCCCGCTTGGGTGATCAGGAGCTGTCAGCCACAGAATTGATGTCCAATAACGAGGATGCCGAAATGGAAGAAGTTATAATGAATCTTACTTCCCAGGAAGCAGTTCATCGAGCGGCGATGTCAGCAGGTGCGCGAATTATTCAACCAACCCTTATGGACTTTCTACGATAAAAATAGATAAAGCTCTGCCAGTAGGCGGGGCTTTTTGTATAGAAAGGAGTAATACTTATGCAAATGCCTCAAGTGCGATTACAATCTCAGCAGGCTAAGATCAGTATTAATACAACCGATGCGACAGTGAATATCCAACAGCCTGAAGCAGAACAAACGATTCGTCAGCCACAAGCTGAAATTACGATGCATACAACACCATCCAAGCTTACGATTGATCAGACACAAGCGTGGCATGATATGGACTTGAAGTCTGTCTTTAAACGGATAGAGGATTTTGCGGAGCTTGGCAAGAAATCTAACTTGGAAGGCATCGCGCGCCGTGTCCAGGAAGGTAAGGAAATGATGGAAATTGAAAAAGGCGGAGATCCGATTGTGGCCCAAGCAAAACGGATAGATGATCGGAAACTGAAGGATTTCGCAATTGGGTGGATACCTTCCCGATTTTCTGTAAAGATCGATTATCAGCCTTCTGATTTGAATATCGATGTGAAGATCCACTCTCCGGAAATAAAGAATACGCCGAATAAACCGCAGTTTGCCTATGAGCGGGGCCAGGTGGATACAGGTATCATGCAATACCAGTCGCTTAAGGTAGACTTCGAAAACTTAAAATTCTATGGTGTTAATGGGTTCGAGATAAACATATAAGGAGTTTAGAAATGAATATTGAAACAAAATATTTTGGAAGTATGTCAGTAGATGAAAATAAAGTGATTCACTTCGAGAAAGGTTTACCCGGATTCCAGGATGAAAAGATGTTTGTATTGATTGATTTTCCTGACAACCCTGTATTTCAGATCCTGCAAAGTACTGAAACAGCCCATGTTGCATTTGTAGTGGCTAGTCCATACCATTTCCGTAAGGAATATACATTTGACTTAGGAAATCAAACGAAAGACGAGCTGGCAATCACAACTCCGGATCAAGTAAAGGTTTTATCTATACTCACATTACGGAAGCCTTTTGAAAAGAGCACGATTAATCTATTAGCACCGATTATTATCAATGTAGATGCATTGAAAGGGCAGCAAATCATTCTTACGGATGATTTCTCCTCCCGTACACCTTTGCAATCTAAGAAAGCGAGGGCGGAATAATGCTTGTTCTGACAAGAAAAGTTGGAGAGTCTGTTAAGATTGGTGACGATATTGAAATAAAAGTCCTGAGTATCGATGGAGAACAGATCAAGCTTGGTATAGATGCTCCTAGAGAGATAGCTATACATCGTAAAGAAGTTTATCTATCGATTGAACAAGAAAATAGTGCTGCTGCAGACACTTCTGTCGATTTACTTAAATTCTTAAAAAAAGAATAAAGAAAAAGCTAAACATATGCTGAAATCCTCCGATATAAATAGTACAGCAAAGGTAAGCACGGGCGGCCGACCGCTGCGAACCAATAAAACCACAAGGATGTGGGCTGTACTTACACTCAAGGAGGAATTTTTAAAATGAGAATCAATCATAATATCGCTGCTCTTAACACTTACAACAAACTAAGTGCTAACTCTGCTGCAACACAAGGATCTTTGGAAAAACTATCTTCAGGTCTTAAAATCAACAAAGCTGGAGACGATGCTGCAGGTCTAGCAATCTCCGAAAAAATGCGCGGACAGATCCGTGGTCTTGACATGGCTTCCAAAAACGCACAAGACGGTATCTCTTTGATCCAAACTGCTGAGGGTGCTTTGAACGAAACTCACTCTATCCTACAGCGTATGCGTGAATTGGCTACACAGTCTGCCAACGACACTAACACTGATACAGACCGTGCAGAGCTTCAAAAAGAAGTGGATCAGTTGGCTCAAGAGATCACTCGTATCTCTACAGACACTGAATTCAACACGAAGAAACTAATCAACGGTGATGTAGCTGCAACTGCAATGACATTCCATATCGGTGCTAACCAAGATCAAAACATTGAACTTACAATTGCTGACATGGGTGCTTCTGCACTAGGCGTAGAAGGTGATTCTGCTACTGCTGGTATCAACATCTCTTCTCAAAGTGATGCTAACGCTGCGATTTCTACAATCAACGCTGCAATCGAAACAGTTTCTGCTGAGCGCTCTAAACTTGGTGCTTACCAAAACCGTTTGGATCACACAATCAACAACTTGCAAACATCTTCAGAAAACCTAACAGCTTCTGAATCTCGTATTCGTGACGTTGACATGGCTTCTGAAATGATGGAATTCACTAAAAACAATATCCTTTCTCAAGCTGCACAGTCTATGCTTGCACAAGCTAACCAGCAGCCACAAGGTGTATTGCAACTTCTTCAGTAATTTCATTATAGGCGAATCTTTTTTCGCCTATAAAAATACTGGTCCAATTTTTTGGACCAGTATTTTTATAGATTGAGGTGGTGTTTATTTTGAAAAAACCAATTGTTTCTCTTTGTATGATTGTAAAGAATGAAGAGAAAGTGATAAAACGTTGTTTAGATTCAGTTGTGGATTTAGTAGAAGATATTGTTATTGTCGATACGGGCTCTACTGACAGTACAATCGAAATTATTAAAGAGTATGAAAATGTACGTCTATTTTACTTTGAGTGGAATAATAGCTTTGCTGATGCAAGGAATTTTGCTGCTAGTCATGCTCTAGGTGAATGGATTCTTGTATTAGACGCAGATGAATTTCTTGAGGCAACAAATGCTCGCGCTGTAATCGAAGATTTGAAAAATAGTAAAGACGATGTGTATGCAATAAATATAGTTAATTTCGTGGGTGACAATGGGAATCGAATTGTTGAAAATAAACATGTGAGATTGTATAAGAATTCCGGTGCTTATGAATATACCAGAGCTATACATGAACAAATAACACATAAAGAAAATAAGAATATCACTGTTAAATTATCTGATCTAATCGCGTATCACTCTGGTTACATGGAAGAAGTAGTGAAAACAAAGCAAAAGACAAATAGAAACAAGAAATTAATAAATCTACAACTTAAGAGAGAAAAAAGTGGTTTCGACTATTATAATCTTGGTAACGAGTTGAAGATAGAAAAGAAATACGAACAAGCACTTGATGCTTTTGTAACTGCATACAAGAAAAAAGAAGATCCTTTTATAAATTGGGTTCCTATATGTTTGCTTAATATTACAGAAACATTGATTTTGTTGGATAGACATAATGATGCGCTTAATGTACTTCAAGATGCGATAAGAATATATCAAGATGCAGCAGATTTCCTATATATTAAAGGTTCTATTTATATAGCCCAAGGTAGACTTGAAGATGCAAAGCAGGTTTTCACGCTAATATTAAGTGAAAAATCAACGTTTAAAACTGTTGTGAAGAGTTCGGATGCAATTGAATATCTACCATCTTTAAGGTTAGGTAAAATTTACGAACTCGAAAAAGATATGGAGAAGGCTGTAGCTTATTATTCCAAAGCCTTGAATATAAATAACCGCTGCTTTGACTCACTCACAAGCCTTTTGAAGATACTTGCAATTCATACTTCTGCAAAAGAAACATTTAAGATCACAAAACCCTATTTAGAATTCCATCTATACGATGTCATACGTTTTCTTCTAAATGAAGGTCTATATGAACTTGTCAGGGAAATTGCAAACAATGTAAAAATGGATAAAGACGTTTTAGACATTTTAGAAGTGAAAATATCTGCAATTAGATTTTCTGGACTTGAAAATGATTGGCTGAAAAACGACGAACCAAAACTTGCTAAGGCTTTACAACTTAGATTTATCGATGCAGGGGATATCTATTTATTGCATCGCTTAGAACCTTCCCAAAACTTAAAACATGTATATAGAAATATCATACTAAATTCAGTATTAGGTTTCATGATCGATGATGATTTTAATAAAGACGAACTGAAAAAAGAAGATTATACTTTAGAATTTAGTTATATGATTAAGAAATTAATCAAGTACCAAAATTACGAAATTGCTAATGAGTTGCTGGAACAAATTTCTTTATTCTCTCCATCAATATATGCAAAGCTTGGAGGAATATTGTTTGAATTATCACAGCAAGATCTCGCTATGATTTTATATGAAAAATCGGAAGAACATACTTTAGAAAGACAAGACTATCTAAATATAATTACATGGTTAAAGGCGCACGATAATTTGGAAGAAGCTAATAGAATAGCTAAAGAAGCGTTAAACAAATATAATGATGATTACCTGTTTTATAAGCAGTTAATTGAAACTGACGCGGATCCTGAGCCATATGTGATGAAAGCTTTAGATTTATTCAAGGATAGTATGTGGCTTGAAGAGAAACTATTAGGAATTTAAAAAAGCGCACCTTATATAAGGTGTCTTTTTTATGATTTAAAAGAGAGAAAGAGGCGAATATGATGCTAATTGATATCGTTTTAGGATATGCAGAAGGAAAAGGCGGTTTAGAGGACGTATTGACTACTGTTGTAAATGGTCTTGTGAGAAAAGGGAATAGAGTGCGTGTATTACAAACACATTCCCCGCAATTCAAAGCTTGGGCAGATACAATACCCGAAATATATTATTATGGCCAGGGTGGAAAGGTCGAGGAAGAGACTGTCTCTTCTATGCAAGCTGGTTATACAAACTTCTTGAAGAGCGCGGAACTTCCGGATGTAATCATAGCCACACATGCTCCCATATTAAGCTACATTTGCAGGTCGGCTATTGCCCGCTTTAAACCTGATACTCCTGTAGTATCTTGGCTTCATGGACCCCCGGCTTATTTCGGAGGAGGAAGATTTCTGAAGTATAGCGATACGCATTTTGCTATTTCTTCAAGTATTGGACGCACAATAAAAGACATTACTGAGGAACAGCCGATCTATTTAGTGAACAACCCTGTAGACATAGAACAAAAAGAAATAATTCGTCCTGATGAATTGAAGATTATATTCATAGGTAGATTGAGTAATAAGGAAAAAAGACTAGATTTATTATTAGGGGCGCTAGCGGGTGTTCGTGATGAATGGGATCTAACTTGTATTGGAGATGGTCCTGATAAGAATATGCTTTATAATTTAGCAGATGAATTGCATATTAATGGAAAGATAACATGGTTAGGGTGGAAGGATGCTCCCTGGGACGAGATAGATGAAGCCTCGGTTTTGGTTTTGCCATCTGATTTTGAGGGGTTTGGATTAGTGTTGGTAGAAGCGCTCTCCCGCGGCGTGGCGGTTATCTCAACTGATTGTGATGGGCCCATGGATATAGTTAAGAATGGTATTAACGGATGGATTGTTCCCAAAGGGGATAAAAATAAAATAAAAGACCTTCTTAACGATATACAATCTGGAAAAGTTAAGCTGCCTGATCCACAGGTGTGTATCGATTCAGTTATAGAATACGAAGCTGAGAGAGTGGTAGAGAGAATGGATGATATTCTCCAAAGTCTAACAACTAATGATTTTATTGTAAATGAAAAAATTGTTAGTGAGAGTCATGTAGAAGATGAAGTTACTTGTAAATTCATAACTGCGGATATTTATCCTGCTCTAGAAGAACATTTATCAGGGAATAGCATCCATTGGTATGACTTGAAAATCAATGCTATTAATTATTCTTACACAAGAGCAATCGTTCGTTTTAGCTATCAAAAAGACAGGCATGATAATATAGAAGAAGTCAGAGTGAAAATTGTGAACGATAATGGAACTTGGCAGGTAAAACGAATCTTTTAATATAAAGGAGTATTTACCATGATCATTGATTTTGCCTTTATATACGCTGATGGCAACGGCCACCTGGAACAGATTATAACCAAGACTGCAAGTCTGCTGACTAAACGTGGTCACCACGTGCGTGTGTTCCAATCCTATCGACCAGAGGATACACAATGGGAGTCAACATTGCCGGAAATCCACTATTATGGAGAGAAGAGCGGTCTGGAATATGAGAATCCAGATTCTTTAATCGAAGGGTATACAAATAGCTTGCGGCATCATGGCAAGCCGGACGTGATAGTAGCAGTACGTGCACCGCTGATGAATTATGTATGCCGAACAGCAGTAGCGCAGTTGTATGGTCCGTTACCGAGAATCTATTCTTGGCTGCAGGGAGCACCAGAGGAATATGGATATGAAGAGGCGCTGAAATTTAGTGATCGTCACTTAGTGATGAATGAGCAGCTGGAGGAAGCTGTGCAACGCTATTCTTTTCAGGATCAGTGGCTGCATTTGATCGGAGAGCCAATTATACAGGGTAAGCCTGCTGTGATACCTCGTCCAGAAGATAAAGTCCATTTCTTTTTTGTCGGAGAGTTAATTTTGTTTGATAATTATTTCGAACAGGTTTTTACCACTTTCAGGAGCATACAGGACAATGTGGGCCTAACGATAATCGGTGATGGACCTGATAAGGCAGCTATACAGCAATTGGCTCAGCAGATTGGGGTAGAGGAAATAATTGTTTGGAAAGATAGTGCTGCGGACTTTTGGTCACTCCTAGAATCTGCGACAGCTCTAATTTTAAATGGCAGCTATCCCGAATCGAATCAGATGAAAATAGAAGCGCTGGCAAGAGGCGTTGTTCCTATCAACCTGGGTTCTCATGGGTCGATGCCTACACTTGAAGATGTGCCAGCCATTGCAGAAGGTAAATATGAACTGCCTACTCCTGAAGCTTGTCAGGCTATGGTTCAGCCGTACTACATTGAATCGGTAATTGATCAATTGGAAACTGCCCTGAAAGAGGAGAGCTCTGCAGAAATTCCGATGCAGGCGATACATGACCCGCAATATCTTTATTATAAAGTGCTTAATGATATCCTGGCTTGTGCGATTGAAGGGACAGAGTTGGTTGTTCAATCAGAGGAAGAGGTTGACTACTTAGCCAGCTTTTTTACCCAGCGATATATAAGCGAGGAGTTCAAGCCTGTAGATGCAGATGTAACAAGGCAGGTTGCATATCCAAAAGTAGAATCTGTCGATTATCATTATAAAAGGGCCTCGGTACGTTTACTTCTCATCCAAATGTGGAAGGAGCAAAATCGGTCCGAGAAAATCTATTGCCGGCTTGAGTTAATAAATAAAGCTGGAACGTGGAAAATTGATCAGCTGCATCGGGAGGCGCCTTTCCGTACAGAGGAACAATCCGTATCTACAACTGGTCGTAAAAAGCTAGTCATGGTAGCGCGTAATAGCAGTGGTTCGAACACGTACGCTTTAGCCAAGCATATTCCGGAATCCATTCATGATACATTTGATGTCGAACTGCTGCAGCAGCAGGAGACACAGGAGTTTCAGGAAAAAGTCAAGGCTGCCGAAGTGCTGGTTATTACCGAGGCGAATATCAAGCATAATAAAAAGCTATACAATCCTAATCAGCTGATCATAGACACTTGGCATGGCTTCCCGCTTAAAGCAATGGGATTTCAGGACAAAAATGAACAGAGCAAGCATGTGTTGGCAGATCGTTGGGGAAGCATCAATTATGTGTGTTCGTATTCTGAGTTCTTCAGTAACTTAATGATTCGCTGTTTTAAATTGAATCCAGAGCATATCCAGCTGACGGGTGCACCACGTAATGATCTGATGCTGCAACGGCCTGATATGCACTTTCTAAGAGAAGAATTCGATATAGACCCAAGTGAAAGCCGGATGATTTTCTTCATGCCGACGTATCGGCAAGTGGCGCACAATGACCGAGCCGATACAAACCTTAATCGAGATAATCTTTTTGGGATGGAAAGTTTCGATAATGATCAGTTTTACGATTTCTTAGAGAGAGAAAATTTGGAGCTGATTGTAAAGCTGCATCCAGCTGAAGAAAAGCTATTCTTGAATCATTTCGAGATGCAGACACGTGTTCATTTGCTTACTGATGAGATGCTGACTCGTTATGGAATGGATTTATATGAAATTATGCCGCTCGCAGATATGCTGATTACGGATTATTCCTCCATTTATTTTGATTATCTATTATTGGATAAGCCAATTATCTTTTCACCTGTTGATCTTCAATCGTATCAGCAGAATCGTGGATTCATTCTCGATTCCTATACGAACTGGACACCTGGACCAAAGGTGACGACGCAGGAGGCACTGCAGGATGCTTTGTCGACCTTCTTAGAGAACCCTTCTTGGTACAGCGCTGAACGGAAACAGATTCGAGACCAAGTGCATCACTACCAAGACAGCAAGTCTTCTGAAAGAGTATGGCAATTTATCCAGGAGAAAATTTCATCTTATACCCAGCCAGTATAAAACCGCCTTTTCAGGGGCGGTTTTTTATTGTTATAAAAAAGATACATTTTTTTAAAAAAAGATGTTTTGAAACTCAGCTATATGGGTATAGGGAGGGGTCTATTCTTCCTAGTACAAGAGAATGGTCAGTTTCCAGAAATTTTCTTATAAATTTACAAAAAAGCCGAAATTACGTATATTTAACAGGAATGATGTCAAATGAATCCCTAGGAGGAGCAGGAATATGCATAGGAATAAGGACTTATATATGTTTTTAAAGGAAAAAGCGAAGGAACTTAACGACAGATGGTATGAGCAGCTTGATAAATCTAAAAGTTCAGGCGTTTACGCATCCACTGATCCAGAGACCATTCAAAACCTCAAAAAGCAAAACTACGATTTTCATCTTCATTTCTTCCGTATTTTCATTGAGGATAAGGAGACCTTCAATAAGAGCTTTGAAGAGTGGATTATTTCTATAGCTCGTGATGAGAATCACTTGAGTACGCCGACTCATCAAATAATCCGTGAATTTGTTGTAACTCGGGGACAGCATCTAGACTTAATAAATGAATTTTATACTTTACATAAAGACACTATTAAACCTGAAATGCTCGATCTTTGGAATCGTGAAATTATTACAGCTTTTGATCAGGTAATCCTTAAAGTTACCGAAGAGATGCATCATTACTCAAACCGGAAACTTCAGGCTCAGCAGGAAATGATCAATGAACTTAGTTCGCCAGTAATCCTTTTAAATGATACGACAGCACTTCTGCCATTGGTAGGGGATATTGACACAAACCGTGCAAAACTTATTTTGGAGAATACCCTCCGAGATTGTACTGAGCAGGATGTGGATCTATTATTCATTGATCTTTCTGGTGTCATCATCATCGACACAATGGTAGCACAGCAAATCTTTTATTTAGTAGAAGCATTGAAGCTAGTCGGTGTCGAAACGGTAATCTCAGGAATGCGTCCGGAAATAGCGCAAACTGCGGTTCAGCTTGGTGTTAGCTTCAACGCTAGAACAACGGCAACATTGACGCAGGCAATCCGTACAAGTAATCGTATCTCGATCAAATAATATGTGTGAAACTACTGACAAGTTGATTGCCTGCTGCCCTGGGGGCGTCCGAGCTAGTATGAAACGAAGATTACCACAATCAAAATTGCGCTTGACCTCATTGAGAAACCTGAAGATTATTCCTGCATGATAGATTAAGTTATCCTAATCAATGGCGGTATTCTCTAATTGATTTTCAGGTAAGGCGGGTACAGCTGCTGTACCCGTTTTTTTTGTGCTTTTTTATTTACATCTCTACACATCCTGCCTATCCTGCCGATATAAAAAGAAACGCATGTGCAAGGAGTTGGCTTTTTGATGATAGACAAATTATCTTCTTCTGCTTCACAGCATATTACACACACCTCGGGCGGAAGCCGTCCAGTAGCAAACACAGTATTACATAATCAGGAGACGGCTTCAGATGCCTCCAAACCGTATATCGATTATGACAAATCCGATATCGAAAAAGTGATCGAAACAATGAATCAATTCCTGGAACCAACACACACAAACATGAAATTTGAACTTCATGAAGAATTGGATCGCTATTTTGTGACAGTAGTTGATTCAGATACGCAAGAAGTCATAAAGGAAATTCCGCCGAAGAAGCTTTTGGATGCATATGCCAAAATGGCAGAATTCATGGGACTTCTCGTTGATAAGAAAATATAAGGAGCAGGTGATCATATGGTAGATAGTATTTCAGGCAGCAACTCCATGCGAGTCGGGGGTCTTGCGTCCGGAATGGATACGGATTCTCTTGTTGAGCAGTTAATGAATGCTGAACGTCAGAAATTATATAAAATGCAGCAGGAACAGACTAAACTGACATGGCAGCAGGACTCTTTACGTGAAGTGAACGCATCACTGAAAAGCTTTGATACTAGTGCATTTAACATGAAATTGTCTACTACTTATAATGTAAAGACTACTTCATCAACAAGTTCTGCAATTACTGCAACAGCAGACTCCAGTGCATCTAATGGATCTTATTCCATTCAAGTAAGTCAAATTGCATCTTCAGCAATTAACGTAAGTACAGGCAGTGTTGCTGGTGCGGGGTTTGATCCTGATGCAGCGATTGGTGAGCAAACATTCGCTAATGGGCAAGTTACAGCAGATGATTTGAAATTCTCTTTCACAACTTATGATGAGAATGGTACTGCTAAAGAACATAGCTTTGAATTCAAAACAACAGACAGCTTGAACAGCATATTAAAGCAAATTACAAACTCAGATGCAGGTGTACGTGCTTTCTATGATAAGCAGTCTGGCCAAGTTGTAATGGAAAAGAAAGATACCGGTAAATTCAACGAAAATGTAGATGGTAAAGAGATTGAATTTGATACAAATAACTTTCTTGGTTCATTTCTAAAGCTCGATCCAAATAATGAAAAAGGTGCACAAGATGCAAAATTCACCTACAATGGAGCACTCGAAATTACCTCGAATAAAAATAGCTACACCCTTAGTGGTGTAACGTTCAACTTTAATGAAGTAACAGAAAGTGCAGTTAAGATTACAGTCGATAACGATGTCGATGCTGCCTACAATAAAATCAAGGATTTTGTGGACTCCTACAATAAAATTATAGAAGATACAAACGCAAAACTGAGCGAAAAAGTATACCGAGATTATCCCCCTCTAACAGATGATCAGAAAAAAGAAATGTCGGAAGATGAAATCAAGCTTTGGGAAGAAAAAGCGAAGAGCGGAATGCTTAAGGGGGAAACAGCAATTCAAAACGGTCTTTATTCATTGCGTTCGGCTTGGTATGACAATGTTGAAACTGGCGGGGAGTTTACTCAGCTTGCACAGATTGGTATCCAGACATCTAATAACTACTTGGACAATGGGAAGCTTGTTATTAATGAAGATAAGCTGAAAGCTGCCCTTAGGGAAAATCCGGATGGTGTGTATAAACTGTTCTCAAATGATGTCAAAGGATCAGGACGCGGCATCATTAACCGGATTGAAGATACGCTGGATGCAACAATGGATACTATTACAGAGCGTGCAGGTAGTACAGACAAAACAAACCAGCAGTTTACGCTTGGCAGACGACTTGATGACATCGAGGACCGCATAGACAGCTTCCAAGACTATCTCACCCAAGTAGAAGACCGCTACTGGCGCCAATTCTCTGCTATGGAACAGGCCATTAGTCAAATGAACCAACAATCCGCTTATCTAACATCCAATTTCGGAGGATAAGCGCTAAAGGAGTAATACAATCATGTCGGTACAAAATTACCAGGCGTATCAGCAAAATTCTGTCCAGACCGCTTCTCCAGGTGAGCTGACGCTCATGCTTTACAACGGCTGTATCAAGTTCATCAAATTTGCCCAGCAAGCCATTGAGAAGAAGGATATTGAAGCGAAGAACACAAATATTCAGAAAGCCCAGAACATCGTGCGGGAGCTGATGATCACTCTTGACCCGGAGGTACCAATTTCAAAAGAGATCATGCCTTTGTATGATTTCATCAATCACCAGCTTATCCAAGCTAATACCCACAACGATCAGCGAGCACTCAGCAGTGCATTGGATTTGATTACCGATTTCCGCGACACATGGAAAGAAGTCGTAAAACAAACCCGCAAACAGCAATTCGGTACAGGAGCAACTGTCTGATGAATCGGGTGCAGGCACTGTTTGATACGACTGCCCAGCTAGACACACTCGTCAGCCAGCCGGTAACAGCTGAGAATCGGGAAGAAATCGTCCAATCTCTTACAGCACTTTTAGAAGTCCGCTCTGGACAGCTGGAGGAGCTGAAGCCGCCTTTTTCGACGGAGGAAAATCTTTTAGGGAAAGAGCTTCTGCCGATGAATGAAAGAATCAGCAAGCAGGTCCAAAATATTTTCGACCAGTTAAAGACTGATATTCGTACAATTAAGAAGCAGAAGCAGTCCGGCAAGAAATATATAAACCCGTATGGCAGCATGCATACGCTTGACGGCAGGTTCCTCGATAAACGTAAATAAAAAGTGCCTGAACCGATTTGGTTCAGGCACTTTTCTTATGTAAAGTTTTGTTGAGCGATTCGTGACAATTTTCGATTAAACTTCTTATTTTTCTGACTCTTTTCTGTGTTTATGAAGGTATTGTAAAGGGAATGTAGAAAGTATCCTCATAAGGATGAAAGGAGGACACTTGTTATGAAGTACAATATTCGTGGCGAGAATGTCGAGGCTACAGAAGCGATCAAGGACTACATCGAGAAGAAGGTAGGCAAACTGGAGAGATATTTTGATTCCCCGGTGGATTCCGAGGCTCACGTAAACTTGAGTGTGCATAACAATGAGTCAAAGATTGAAGTGACGATTCCGATGAAGAACCTGCTGTTGCGGGCAGAGGAAAGTCATTCAGATCTATATGCTGCAATTGATCTGGTTGTTACGAAGCTGGAACGTCAGGTCAAAAAGCATAAGACGAAAGTGAATCGACGCTCCCGTCAAAGCGGAGATGCACCGAAGCATGCATTCGCTGCCATGGAGAATGAAAGTGCAGCAAGTGCTGTCGTCGCAACGGAGGAAGAAGAAGATCTGAGTCCGTACGAGATTGTGCGAAACAAGCGTTTTGACTTGAAACCGATGGATTCCGAGGAAGCGATTTTGCAGATGGATCTGCTGGGTCACAGCTTCTTCGTATATACGAATGCGACGAGTGGAGACACAAATGTCGTTTACAAGCGTAAAGATGGAAGATATGGGCTTATCGAGCCTACCTAAAGAAAACTGGAACGAGGCAGACGCATTTGCGTCTGCCTTTTAATTAGGTCCGTTTTGCAAAAACGCAGAAGGAATATTTCAAAATCACTTAAAAATTGGGATGAAAGCTGTCGGATGATGGCGAATTCTAGTGTTTTATGGAGGAAGTCCTTCATCGTTTTACGAAAACGGTCGTTTTTCCTTTCGAAAGTCCCATGATATAAATAAGTCAGCTACAACAAAAGGAGGTACTGACCATCAGAGATTCAGATTATGCTGTCCACCGAGTCTCCCATTCCCAACTCACACAGCATGAGCATACGATCACACAGCTGCTCGAGATCATCGCGGCGACCAATCGAAGGCTGGCGGAACTTCAATGGAAGCAAGAGCAGCTCGAACGCTGGTGCATCGAACAAATGCAGCGTGATCTGTCCTCCAGATCACGTGTCTTCTGAGGGGCAGTCTTCCTTTTCCCCCGCAAGACTCCACCAGGATATCGCAGCCTCCTCCCTTGGGGCTGCGCATTCCAACTGATGGTGGCTCATGCGGCTGGAGTAGCGGTTACAATATTGCGAATGTCTGACATGGCACTCCTTCCATGTAAAGCGGCGTCCCGGGACTGGGCGCCGCTGTTTTTTTGTTTTTGGAAGGAGCTGGTTTCCCTTTCTTGTAAACCGCTAAACCTAGTGTTATTATTATTTTTGGACTATACTTTTTTGATTTAAAAGAGGAGCGTTATTATGCGTGGACTACTTAAACGGGTGTTTGGAGACGGTACGCAGAAGCAAGTCAGCCGTGCTGAGAAAACAGCCGAACAAATAGAAACATTAGCAGATGAATATCGAGCATATACAGATGAACAATTAAAAGAAAAGACAAATGAATTCAAAAAGCGCTATAAGGATGGCGAGTCCTTGGATGACTTGCTGCCAGAAGCATTTGCAACCGTAAGAGAAGCAGCTGACCGTGTACTCGGCATGCGTCCTTTCCATGTCCAGTTGCTAGGCGGTATCGCCATTCATGGCGGAAACATTGCCGAAATGAAAACAGGGGAAGGTAAAACACTTGCAAGTACGCTGCCTGCATACTTGAACGCTTTATCTGGCGAAGGTGTGCATGTTGTCACAGTCAATGACTATCTTGCAGGACGTGATGCGGAGAATAACCGTCCGCTATTCGAATTCCTTGGGTTGACTGTCGGACAGAACAGCTCGGGCATGACACGTGAACAGAAGCAGGAAGCATATGCGGCAGATATCACATATAGCACGAATAACGAGCTTGGCTTCGATTATTTGCGTGACAACATGGTGCTGTATAAGAACCAGATGGTACAGCGTCCGCTCAATTTTGCCATCATCGATGAGGTCGATTCCATCTTGATCGATGAAGCGCGGACGCCATTGATCATTTCCGGTTCAGCTGCTAAATCAGCAAGCTTGTATACACAAGCTAATTCTTTTGTTCGTGTGTTGAAGAAGGAAGAAGATTATACGAATGATATCAAGACTAAGTCCGTTCTTCTGACTGAGGAAGGTATCAACAAGGCAGAGAAATTCTTCGGGCTGGAAAACTTGTTCGATTTGAAGAATGTATCCATCACGCATCATATCAACCAGGCATTGAAAGCCCATGTGACGATGCAGCGAGATACGGACTACGTTGTAGAAGACGATGAAGTCATCATCGTTGATAGCTTTACAGGACGTCTGATGAAAGGACGCCGCTACAGCGACGGTCTTCACCAGGCAATCGAGGCGAAGGAAGGTTTGCAGATCCAGAATGAAAGCATGACGCTGGCATCGATCACTTTCCAGAACTACTTCCGTATGTATAAAAAGCTTGCTGGTATGACCGGTACAGCGAAGACAGAGGAAGAAGAATTCCGTAACATTTACAATATGGACGTGCTTGTGATTCCGACGAATAGAGATATCACGCGTCAGGATAAAGCTGATTACATCTTTAAATCCATGGAAGGCAAGTTCCGTGCGGTTGTAGAGGAAATCAAGGCTCGTCATGAAACTGGCCAGCCTGTGCTTGTCGGTACAGTAGCTGTCGAAACTTCCGAGCTGATCAGCAAGCTGCTGAAACGTGCTGGTGTGCCGCATAATGTATTGAATGCGAAGAACCACCACCGTGAAGCGGAGATCATTGAGGATGCCGGTCAAAAAGGTGCGGTGACCATCGCAACGAACATGGCTGGCCGTGGTACAGACATCAAGCTGGGTGAAGGTGTACGAGAGCTTGGCGGACTTGCTGTTATCGGGACAGAGCGTCATGAATCCCGCCGTATTGATAACCAGCTTCGCGGTCGTGCCGGACGTCAAGGTGACCCAGGTGTGACACAGTTCTACTTGTCTATGGAAGATGAACTGATGCGCCGCTTCGGTTCTGATAACATGCGCAGCATGATGGATCGTCTAGGCATGGATGACAACACGCCGATTGAAAGCAAGATGGTATCGCGTGCTGTAGAATCAGCTCAGAAACGAGTCGAAGGGAATAACTTCGACTCACGTAAAACAGTTCTTTCTTACGATGATGTCCTACGCGAACAGCGGGAAATCATTTATAAACAGCGCTTCGAGGTAATCGATAGTGATGACCTGAATGCTATCATCGATGAAATGGTCCGCGATACGGTTCATATGGTTGTTCAGGCACATACTGCTGACGATTCAGAGGAAACTTGGGAGCTGGATGCATTGGTGGAATATGTACATGCCAACCTGCTGCCACAGGACAAGCTGACAGTCGATGAGCTAAAGAACAAAGACGAAGAAGAAATTGAAGAATTGCTGCTTAAGAAAATCGGTGAGCATTTGAAACAGAAGGAAGAAGAAATGACTCCAGATCAAATGCGCGAATTCGAAAAAGTTATCCTGCTTCGTACAGTTGATACGAAATGGATGGATCATATCGATCAGATGGATCAGCTTCGCCAAGGTATCCACCTGCGCGCGTATGGTCAGAACGATCCGCTTCGTGAATACCAGCTGGAAGGGTACAACATGTTCGAAGCGATGATTAGTTCCATCAAGGAAGAAGTTACGCGTTACGTACTGAAAGCAGAAATCCGTGATAACCTGCAGCGTGAACAAGTTGCCAAAGGTGTCCAAGCTGTAAGTGGCGATGATACACAAGCCGATAAGAAAAAGAAAAAAGCTCCAGTTGTCAAAGGTGACACAATAGGGCGAAATGATCCGTGCCCATGCGGCAGCGGCAAGAAATACAAAAACTGCCATGGTCAGTGATTTTGACAAACCCGTGCAAGTGGTTGCACGGGTTCTGTCCCAGTCATAGAGTATGATGGTGTGTGTTATAGACTTATATGAGGTGAGAGAAAATGGAATTGGCAGAAATTAGAAATGAACTTGATCGAATGGAAAAACAACTAACTGACTTTAGGGGGTCTCTTTGACTTAGATCAGAAGAAAGCCCGTATTGCCGAGTTAGAAGATTTGATGCTTGAGCCGTCATTCTGGGATGACCAGCAAGGAGCACAGAAGATCATCAATGAATCCAATGGCCTGAAGGAATCAGTGGAAGGCTATGAAAAGCTAGTATCCCAGCATGAGGATTTGGATGTTAGTTTCGAATTGGTGAAGGAAGAAGACGATGAAGATCTTCGCAATGAGCTGGAGGAAGAAATCGTCTCCATGCGTGAAGCAATGGATGAATTCGAACTGCTTATGCTTTTGAGTGAGCCGTATGATAAGAATAATGCGATTCTGGAGCTGCATCCAGGTGCCGGCGGAACGGAATCTCAGGACTGGGCGAGCATGCTGCTTCGTATGTACACGCGTTGGGCTGAAAAGCATAACTTCAAAGTGGAGACGCTTGATTATCTTCCTGGTGAGGAAGCTGGCGTGAAAAGTGTAACGCTGTTGATCAAAGGTTTGAATGCGTATGGCTATCTGAAGGCTGAAAAAGGAGTGCACCGTCTTGTGCGTATTTCCCCATTTGATAGCTCAGGTCGTCGTCATACATCATTCGTATCCTGTGATGTGATGCCAGAATTCGACGATGATATCGATGTGGACATTCGGACAGAGGATTTGAAAATCGATACGTACCGTTCCAGCGGTGCCGGCGGACAGCACGTCAATACGACGGATTCTGCCGTAAGGATTACACATCTTCCTACTAATACTGTCGTGACATGTCAATCCGAGCGTTCACAGATCAAAAACCGTGAGCACGCAATGAAGATGCTGAAAGCGAAGCTGTATCAGCTTGAAATTGAGAAGCAGCAGCAAGAGCTGAACGAAATTCGCGGGGAACAAAAGGAAATTGGCTGGGGAAGCCAAATTCGTTCCTATGTATTCCATCCATATTCCATGGTAAAAGATCATCGGACGAATGAAGAATCCGGAAATACACAAGCTGTAATGGATGGACAGCTGGACCCATTCATCAATGCATACTTGCGTTCCACAATTTAAGAGCTTTTTGTAAAACTCCTGTAACAAAACAAGCTGAACCGTTATTCCATCTCAAAGAAAAGGATGCGATTCTCTTGAAGAAACTAGTTTTAACTGGCTGCAGTTTGATGTTCATGCTCTTCCTTGCTGCTTGCGGGAGTAGTGATGACACGGCCGGAACACCGCAAGAAGCGTATGAAAACAACTGTGCCATGTGCCATGGTCAGGACTTGAGCGGCGGCAATGGCGGTCCTCCGCTTGATAATCTTGGTTCTACGTATACAAAAGAAGAACTCGTGGATATCATGGAAAACGGTAAAGGCGGTATGCCTGCCGGACAGGCTGAAGGTGAAGAGGCGGAAAAAATCGCCGAATGGCTACTGGAACAGCAGAAGCAATAAACGACGAATACCCATACAGAAGCTGTATGGGTATTTTGGTGTGTTTTTTTCCTTGACAGCGAGTGGAAGCGACAAGATACTACGCAATATATTTCAAAAACCAAGCCTATTGTCATATATTGAAACACAAATGTAATATTATTTTGTCTAAAAAAAGAGGAATAAGATGTTATAATGGTTTCAGGTTTGAGAGCTTTTTCGATTGCTTTCGCCATTGTTCGACATACTTAGTTGATAAATTAGCAGATTAGAATAAAAACAAAGGTGAGTATAACATGATAGAAATGAAGGGTGTGCATAAGACGTATTCCAATGGCGTTACAGCGCTGAATGGTGTCGACGTGCATATCGACAGTGGGGAATTCGTGTATTTAGTAGGACCGAGCGGAGCCGGTAAATCAACCTTCGTGAAGATGATCTTCCGAGGTGAGAAACCGAGCACCGGTGTCGTGAAAGTAGATAACAAAGATTTGAGCACGTATAAAGAACGCCATATTCCAAGAGTCAGAAGGAAAATCGGTGTTGTGTACCAGGATTTCAAATTGCTTCCTAAACTGACAATCTATGAGAATGTTGCCTTCGCCCTGGAAGTAATAGAAGAGTCTCCTAAAGTGATCCGAGATCGTGTGATGGAAGTACTCGATCTTGTTGGAATAAAAGATAAAGCTAGATCGTTACCTGATGAGCTTTCCGGAGGGGAGCAGCAGCGTGTGGCAATTGCCCGGGCAATTGCGAATAACCCGAAGGTCGTAATCGCTGACGAGCCGACAGGGAACTTGGATCCAGAAACATCCTGGGGCATCATGAAGGTGCTGGAGGATATCAACAACAAAGGAACAACCATCATCATGGCTACACACAGTAAAGAAATCGTTAATACGATCAAAAAACGTGTCATCGCCATCGAAAACGGCCGTATCGTCCGTGACGAAGCAGGAGGTGACTACGGGTATGAAATTTAATACCGCGAAACGCCATCTGCGGGAAGGATCAAAGAACATCTTCCGTAACGGCTGGATGACCATCGCCTCGATCGGGGCAGTAACGGTAACATTGATCCTGGTCGGTGTCTTCCTGGCTGTAGTATTCAACTTAAATAAATTCGCTACCAATATTGAGTCAGATGTTGAAATGAGCGTTTATCTGGATCCTACACTTGCTGAAGACCAGGTGCAGTCAATCCAAGGTCAGCTTGAATCGATTGATAAAGTTGGTTCTGTAAAGTATTCCTCAAAAGAAGAACAGTTAAACCAGCTCATGGAAGATATGGGGCAAACAGAATGGGATTTGTTTGAACAAGACAACCCATTAAGTGACACGTATATTGTCAAAACATCTGATCCGCATGACATAGCTTCTGTATCGGAAGAAATTTCGAAACTGGATGGAGTCGACAAAGTGGATTATGGTAAGGGGACAGTAGAGAATCTCTTTACTGTAAACAAGTACGCCCGGATTATCGGTGCGGTCTTGATCGTTGGTCTTGTGTTCACGGCCATCTTCCTGATTTCAAATACAATTAAAATAACAATCATTGCCAGAAGCAGAGAAATCGGCATCATGAAACTGGTTGGAGCAACCAACTCCTTCATCCGCTGGCCTTTCTTTATCGAAGGTCTGCTGCTCGGAGTATTGGGCGCCATAATACCAGTTGCACTAGTTCTTGGCGGGTACTACTACCTGTCGAACAACTTGACGGATAACATCAGCATCGGTTTCGTCGAAATTCTCCCTTATGCACCATTCGCATTCCAGCTTGCAGGTATACTGCTGGCAATCGGCGCGATCATCGGTGTTTGGGGAAGTGTCATGAGTGTCCGCAAGTTTCTTAAAGTCTAATAAACCTACCATATACGCTTTTAAAGGAAGAAAGGGAATGAGAGAAGAATGAAGAAGATGATCAAGCCTGTTCTTGTAGCTGTTCTAGCTACGGGAGCAATCCTACATACTCCAATTCACACGTTCGCGAAATCCTCATCTGATGTACAGAGTGAGATAGAGGATCTGCAAAAGCAGCAAGAGGAAAACAGCAATAAACAAAGCGAACTTGAAGGTCAAATCAATAACGCAGAATCTGAGCAGTCTGATAACCTTGCAGAGCAGGACAATCTGCTGGCGAAACTGGATGATTTGAACAACCAGATCGATAAAAATGAAAATGCTTTGAATGACAAAGAAGACGAAATCACTGAGACGAACGAAAAGATCGAAAAAATCTCTGGTGAAATTGTAGAAACGGAAGAAGACATCTACAAACGCGAAGATAAATTGTCTGACCGTTTAGTCAGCATTCAGCAAAACGGCGGAGACGTCCAGTACTTGCAAGTATTGATGGGCTCTAAAAACTTCGGTGACATGGTAAACCGTTTGAACGCAGTAACGACTATCATGGATTCTGATAAGGAGCTTTTGAACGGATACATCCAAGCGAAGCAGAAGCTTGAGGATCAAAAGCAGCAGCGCGAAGATGAAAAGCAAAACCTGCAGGATCAAAAAGATAAATTGGAAGATATCAAATCCGATTTGAAATCCCAAGCAAGCGAGCAAGAAGACTTGAAAAAGCAGCTTGAAGATGAATACGAAAGATTGGGTGAGCAAATTCTTTCTGCTGAAGAAGAGAAAGAGCTTGCAGCTAACCAAGCCGAAGCACTTCGTCTGGCACAGGAAAGTGCAGAATCAGAACAAGCTGATTTAGCAGCACAAGAGAAAGCAGCAGCAGAAGCGAAAGCAGCAGCGGCTGCTGCTAAGAAAGCGGCGGAGAGCAAGCAGGAGGCTTCTTCATCCAGCTCTAGCTCCAGCAGTTCTTCTAAGAGCAGCAGTTCAAGCAAATCCAGCAGTTCTAGCAGTTCTTCAAGTTCCAGCAGTTCATCCAGTTCTAAATCAGCACAAGCTGGCATCTTCTCTTGGCCTGCTGAAGGTCGCCTAAGCTCTGGCTTCGGTGTACGTAAAGATCCATTCGGTAGCGGTTCTACAGGCAACCACTACGGACAGGATATCGCTAATGCAACTGGCACGCCAGTTCATGCGGCAGCAAGCGGAGTAGTTTCTTTCAGTGCTACGATGAATGGCTATGGTAATGTTATTATCGTTACACATTCCATCAATGGACGCACGTACGACACACTTTATGCTCACCTAGACAGCCGAGGCGTATCGGTTGGTGAAAAAGTCTCCAGAGGACAGGAAATTGCGAAAATGGGTAACACTGGCGGATCAACTGGTTCCCACCTTCATTTCGAAATTCATGAAGGCAGATGGAACGGTGCGAAGAGTAACGCAGTGGACCCAATGAAATATTTCTAATACCAGAATTAAAAAAGGCATTCTCCATTAATGGAGGTGCCTTTTTCACATCAATTGCTTCTTTTAGTGATAAGATAGAGGGAGCTTAGCATAATAGTAGGATTAACGGATTGGACAAGTAAGAAAGGATGAGAGGCGAACGTGCAGATTAGAAAAGCGACATTCGTAATAGCGATTATTGTGGCATTGATTGTCGGGGCAGGCGGCAGCTATGCTTTTACATCATATGCAGGTAAGGAAGAGTCTGGTATCCAATCAGCTTCAGATGATTCGGGCAGTCTGACAGAGGTGGAAAATGCGTACGAGCTCATCAAAGATAATGCGTTGGCGAAACCAGATGCGCAGCAGCTGCAGGAGGGTGCAATCCAGGGGATGCTGGAAACATTGGATGATCCGTACAGTTCCTTCTTGGATGAAGAATCTTCTACACAGCTGAATCAGCAGCTGGAGTCTTCGTTTGAAGGTATTGGAGCTGAAGTTAGCATGGTGGATAAACAGGTGACAATTGTGGCGCCTATCAAGGATTCACCTGCAGAGGATGCTGGATTACGGCCGAACGACCAAGTGCTGGAAGTGGATGGAGATTCCTTACAGGGGCTTGATCTCCAGGAAGCAGTTAATAAAATTCGTGGTGAAAAAGGAACAACTGTAACGTTATCCGTTAAGAGACCTGGCGTTTCTGAAGAACTGAAAATTGATGTAACTCGGGATGAAATTCCAGTCGAAACGGTCTATGCGGATACAAAAGAAGTGAATGGCAAAAAAGCTGGTGTTTTAGAAATTACATCTTTCTCCGAGAGTACAGCAGATGAATTCAAAACGGCGCTGGATAAACTTGAGAAGGAAAATATCGATGGTTTGATCATCGATGTCCGCGGTAATCCAGGCGGAATTCTTACGACTGTAGAAGATATTCTGAAGAACTTTGTTCCAAGCGATAAGCCGTATTTACAGATTGAAGATAAGAATGGTGAAAAGCAAGAGTTTTATACCGATTTGAAAGAGAAGAAGGATTACCCAATCAATATTCTGATTGATGAAGGCAGTGCTTCTGCATCCGAAATACTTGCCGGTGCGATGAATCAAGCTGGCGGTTATGAGTTAATCGGAAAAACGACATTTGGTAAAGGTACTGTACAGCAAACTGTACCACTGGAAAATCAGTCTATGCTCAAACTGACTCTATACAAATGGCTGACGCCTAACGGAGATTGGATTCATGAAAAAGGTATCAAACCAACTCTTGAAGTTAATCAGCCAGAGTATTTCTACAGTTCACCAATCCAGTTGGATGAAAATGAAAAGCTGAAATTTAATGATAATAATGACAAGATCAAGAATCTGCAAATCATGCTGGACGGCCTCGGATTTGACCCGAGTCGTAAGGACGGTTATTTCAACGAAAAAACAGAAACAGCAGTCAAGCAATTCCAGCAGGATAATGATTTGCAGGCAACGGGAGAAGTGGATCAGGAAACAGCAGATCTGCTTCAAACGAAGATCATCGAGCAAGTTCGCGATGGCAAGCATGATAACCAAATGGACAAAGCGCTGCAGCAGCTCTTTAGTAATTGATACGAGGCCTCCCTTCATATGGGAGGCTTTTTCTATTGTCATAGGAAAACAAGAAATATCGTGTTAGAATAGACAATATACATAAGAGTTGGTTTATAGGGAGAGACACATAATGGTGAATGATTGGTTGACCGAACTGCTTTATGGGATCGGAAACTTCTTTTTGAATCCGCTGCTTTATTGGGCAGTGCTGCTGACTCTGTTCGTTTCCAACCGCAGAATCAGAAAAGAGCGGAACAATTTCGGTACGAAGGTATTTGGTTTTGGAAAAGAGTGGACAGGCACATGGGGTCTGTCGCTTGTTTTCGGACTATTGCTTACGGCTGTGAGTGTTGGAACAGGAATCGTAGTTGCGCCAGCAGTCGTTTTATTGATCAGCGCCGTAACGATTCTGCTGACGTTACTGCTTCGTTTCACATGGCTGTCATCCGCTTATATTTTCGGATTCAGTTTTCTGCTCGCTTTGGGCGCAGCGCCATATGCCGCTGACTATTTGCCGGCTGGATGGGCAGATGACCTTACAGGTCTTAATTGGATCAGCTTTGCGCTGATCATGAGTATCGTTATGGTTGCAGAAGCTGTGCTGCTGCTTACAATCAAAAGAGAGGATACGTTGCCCGAGCTTGTCAAGGGTCCTCGGGGACGCTGGATCGGCCAGCATCGTTTCCGTAAGCTATTGTTCATCCCTTTCTTCTTGTTAGTGCCAGCTGGCGCAATTGAACCGTTCGCTCCATGGTGGCCTTTCTTCCATCTAAACGGAACAAGCTACGGCCTGCTGTTAGTGCCGCTGCTGACTGGTATAGACGGTTTTGCCAAAGGCCGTCCAGCATTTATTGAGGCACGTAAGCAAGGGAAAATGGTCTTGCTGCTTGCGTTGCTTACCTTGGCAGTGAGTTTGACAAGTATATATTCCTATTACTTCGCGATCGCAGCTTTTGTCATCGCACTTATCGGCAGAGAGGCCATCACACTCTCCTTCCGGAACAAAGATCGCAAGCGCGCCATGTATTATACGGAGAGCAGCAATGGGATGTTTGTTCTTGGTGTCATTCCGGAAAGCCCAGCTGACAGACTCGGTCTGCTGCCGGGAGAGCGAATCGAAAAAGTGAACGGCGTTCGTGTAACGACCGAACGGGCATTTTATGAAGCAGTGCAATCCAACAGTCAATATTGCAAAATGGAAATCCGGGATGAACAAGGTGAAATACGGATTAAACAACGAGCGATGTATGAAGGCGAGCCGCATGAGCTTGGTATTATCTTTGTACAGGAACAGCATAAGAAGAAAGCTGTGCCTATCAGCAGTTAATGTCAAATTCGTCAATTAAAAAAGCCTACTTAACTGATTACAGTTAAGTAGGCTTTTTATTAGATTCAGATATGGATTACGCCTAGGCAATGAATTTAGTGAACCAAGCTATGTATTCTGCTCCCCATATAAAGAATACTTGAGCTAGTAACGTCCCCAACAGCCTGGACGTTACCATCATGAGCGACATACTTTTTAGTTTGTTATAGCTTCCTCTTTGATTCACGATATCGTCCGCCATGACAGATAACTTCGGATCAATAAAAACTACCAAAAGTATGGTTGCTAGTCCATTTATCAATCCTGATGCCATGATTGCTGTAGTCCCTCTATCTGGAACTAATAAAGCCGCATATAATGCAGCTAGCACCCCGATTGTATAGATTGCAGTAATAAGCATATTTACGAGGAAGAGCCTTATTGGAATATCTTTCACCTTCGTACCCCGTAAATAAGAAAACTTTGGAAGACTAAAATGCGTTATGCTGCGCTTTATGTAATGTAATGAAAAAATCCTTTTCATTAAAGAAGGGACAGATCCTTTTTCTTCTGATAAATGAATGATCGCTCTTGAAAATAGTGCGATGAACGTAGGAAGTAAGAGAATGCCTAATGCTGTTCCAACTGTTGATGCGCCAATAAGGAAACGGAATTGGGTCTCTACAAACTCCAGCGTATTTTCTTTTGGAGCAGAATCGATTAGACTTCCTAAGAATGGCTGCTGCATCGTATTCGACAATCTTGATACAATAACCATTATGTTAAAGAGAGACAGTGCCGAAGCAATCATTTTGACTCTTGCACCGGATAATCTTACAGCATAAGCGAGTGTTTCTATCGAGTGAATGATAAAAATGAACAAAGCGATAAACAGTAATTTTTCTGTGATGATCTCCATTTTGTTACCTTCTTTTTGTAAATTGGCTTTGTACTTGTATTAAACTATCAAGCCTTTAGATATAAGTACTAGTTTTGATAGTACCATAAAAAGTAAATTATTCCTTTTATTTTTTGATAAAGGAATAATTGAAACTATTTTCCACTCCGCGCGTATACAGTCTAACCAATAATATGAGGTGATTAGATGTCTATTTTCAATAAATTGATTGCTAGTGTTGGAATTGGTTCTGCTAAGGTGGATACAAAGATCAGGAATAATTATTTCGTTCAAGGAGAGATTCTGGATGGTATCGTTGAAATAAAGGGCGGCGTAACTGACCAAGAGATCGACTCTATCAATCTGAAGCTGATGACGGTGTATGGACATGAGGATAGCGATCGTCTGGCGCAGGCAGTTGTCTACACGCATAAGGTTAATGAGCCGTTCATTATCTCAAAAGGGGAAAGAAAGGAGATTCCATTTTCTTTTCGAATTCCTTTGGATACACCGATTACGATGCAGGATCCTAAGACATTCAAGAATGTACCGCCGGTTTGGATCGATACGGATGTGGATGTGAAGAATGCAGTCGATTTAAGTGACATAGATCATATATCCATTGAGCCGACAGAAGTACATGAAAATATCATCGATGCAATAAAGGTAATTGGATTCAGATTCAGACAGATGGAGAATCAGAAGCCCCCATACGGAATCAAGATAGCCAGACCGTATATCCAGCAGTACGAATTCATTCCTACCCATGGAAGATACTTAAAGAAACTCGATGAACTAGAGGTTTATATCCTGCAGGGTGAGTATGAGACGACGATTTACTTTGAAATAGATAAGCGAAGCAGAGGCGTATTTTCTTCATTAATGGAGAACTTGAATTTAGACGAGCATAGGGGAAGTGTTTCGTTTAAGAATGAAGAAATCTTAAATAACAGAAGTCTGGTAAGTGATAAGTTCGATGAGATAATCGAATCTGTATTATAAAAAAAGGAGCAAGCCACATGGCTTGCTCCTTCCTTATTCTACCTGCATGGATAGCAGGCTGCGTATTTCTTCTTCTGAAAGTGTGTTAAGCATCGTTTCACCAGGCTGGATGATTTGATCGACAAGCGCTCGTTTACGCTGCTGTAACTCAAATATTCGTTCCTCGATCGTTCCGCGTGTAAGCAGGCGAATCACCTGAACGACATTTTTCTGTCCGATACGGTGTGCCCTTCCAGCAGCTTGCTCTTCCACAGCTGGATTCCACCATAAGTCAAAGAGGATAACGGTGTCAGCACCTGTCAGATTCAGTCCTGTTCCCCCGGCTTTCAAGCTGATCAGGAAGCCGTCTTTTTCTCCTTCGTTGAACGCTTCTGCCATCTGCATTCTTTCCTTGGCGGGTGTACTGCCATCCAGATAGAAGACGTCCGTTTCATCCAGTGCCTGCTGGATAATTCCCAGCATGCTGGCGAACTGGGAGAAAATCAAGAATCGTTTATTGCTTTGCTTCAGTTCTTGGATAACCTCGAGCAGCTGCTCCAGTTTACCTGATTGGCCGCTGTAGTTCTCAATGAACAAAGATGGGTGACAGCAGATTTGGCGCAGTCGTGTCAGTCCTGCAAGTATTTCGAGTTTACCGCGATCGAAACCTTTCTCTGCAATCGTCTGATCGATCTTCCTGCGTATCCGCTCCAGATAGGCGACATACACTTCTTTTTGTTCCTGCGTAAGATCTGAATAGTTCGTTGTCTCGATCTTTTCAGGAAGCTCGTGCAGTACGTCCGTTTTTACTCGTCTTAGGATGAATGGGCGCGTCATCCGGGCGATCTTTTCCGGTTCCAAATCTGTGAATGACCTCCGGCTTCGGAATAGACCAGGTGAGATTGTGTGGAAAATCGACCACAGCTCCTCAAGCCTATTTTCGATTGGGGTGCCACTCAGTGCAAATCGTTTACCAGCTTGGATCAGTCCGACGGCTTTGGCAGTTTGCGTTGCATGGTTTTTGATTGCCTGCGCTTCATCCAGGATCAGACTATCGAATACATGCCCAGCATACACATGATGATCAATCCGCAATAAAGGATAAGACGTGATGATAATATCATGCTCTTCCAGCTGGGAAAGCTGTTCCTGCCGTTCTGCTGCCGAGCCTGAAATAACTAGTGTACGCATGCTTGGAGCAAATTTCTCAAATTCCTTCTGCCAGTTATAGAGCAGAGAGGAAGGTACGACGATCAGAGCAGGACGTGCAGCTGGGTTAGCTTCTCGTTCTGATGTGAGATAGGTAATCGTCTGCAGTGTTTTCCCAAGTCCCATATCATCTGCCAGAATACCGCCGAGTCCGTAATAAGCTAGTGTTTTCATCCATTTGAAGCCAGTCAGCTGATAATCCCGCAGTGTTGCCTGCAGTCCAGATGGCAAGTCAAACTCGATTTGTTCCGGATGGCGAAGCCGCTCAATCAGTGTCTGGAATGCGGCTTCCATTTCAGCTCCGCGTAAGGACTCTTCTACTTGCATACTTTGAGCAATCGGTACGAAAATATGCTGATTATTCAGCTGGTTCTTTTTGATTTGCATCTGTTCAAGGAAGTCCTGGAAGTTCTCCATGGATTCCTGCTCCAGATCGAGCAATGCACCATCTGGGATACGGTAATATCTTTTCTTCTCTACCATTGCCTGCAGGACATTGCTAATATGTGCCTCTGATAAACCGGACACATCAAAGCTGATTTCAAGCATCCCTTTTTCCTGCTGCAGTCTGACGGAAGAGGAAACCTCATGCTGATCATCGGCTTGCATCGCTTGCACCCGGCTGGAAATATACACTTCAGCCACTTCTTGTAAAGCGGGCAGATGCTCATGAAGGAACACATACATATACTCTACATTGAGCAAGTGGAAACGGCCTTTGGAAAAGCGGAATCCAGCAGCATGCAATTGCTGCAGGACTTTATCTTCCTTAGCGGGCTGACGTTTGATGACAGGCATGTCTGCCTGCTGTTCTCCTGGCTGGATGACGTGATCTCCATAATGGAAAGATACACTGGCATGCAGTACATCATCCGTCTCATCCAAAAAGACTTTTGCAACAAGGGGAGCCATTTCGACTTTGCTCCGGACTGTTTCAGCAACATGCACATGTCCGATCTGTTCCAGCTTGCCAACAACCTGCGACACAAAACGGTCAACGTTCTTATCCGATACAGTCTGAGGTGTATCATGGCGATAAGGAAGGATGGCGAACAGTTCCTTGACCAATTCCCGCTGGTCGGGAGGTACAGGATATAGCGTGTCATCCTTGACTAGGTAATGGTAGTTTTTGATATATTCATATGCTGCGATATCCTGTACTCCTAGCTGCAGCATGTCGTCTTCATCCGTTGAAAGATAGAAGTCCAACCGTGCTGGCTGACTGCTCACCTGAAATGTATCCATCGGTTCAGTATGCAGCAAATGGAGTGAGGCACCTGCATCTGCAAGCTGTGGCAGCAAAGTCTTGGCTAGTGAAGGCGTCAGCTTGATCGCACGTTTTTCCGACTGAAGGGAAGAAGCTGTGAAATCATGAATCATACTGTTCTCACAAGCTTCCAGCAATCGCTCCAGGATAGCTTTGTCCTCGGGTGTAACAATATGTACACCAGGATCGAATGCAAAACTCGGCGTCAGCTGATAGCGGGTTTGATGCAGCACACTTCGGAGAAAGTCCTCAGCTAGGCGCACGATGTAGGTGCGGGCTGTACCTGCCTTCAGTTCGACCTCGAAGACCGTGTTACCGTTGGTTTGCATAAAGCGCTGTTCGACCTTATATTCCAGCTTCAAAGTTTCCGGAGGCTTTGATGTCAGTCGTTCGGAAGGAGATACGAATGCTTGTACAAGCCGATCCGTGAAATCAGTTTGACGGGCAGCTGTCGGTGCAGCTGTTTCTTCGGTAACTGTGTATCCATTGCTGTCAAACCGGTTTCGGCTGACCGCGATCAAAACAGCAGCGATATGCTTGCATGTATAATGGGTGTGATAGGCGGGGCAGCTGCACACACCATCAAGATCGTCGTCCTCAAAGAAGAAAATCCGTACAGGATAGTTTTCGGTGCCGCGGACAACAGCCTTCCATTGGTTGATGGATGGCGTGAAGCTCAGACCTTGCACACGCCCTTTATTGACATACTCCAATCCTCTTCGGTAGAATCGATCGCCTGTCACTTTGATGATATCTTGTTTGTCGAGAAAATAAGATTGCATGAAAGCCCAGTCTCCAGTCTAAAAAAATCATTATCTTATCATTATAACAGATATAGCTATAGCCTTCCCTAATAGGGCAAAATAAAAAACGACAGCACATGGCTGCCGTTTCAATTTATTTCTTCTTGACTTGGAATATCTGAGTTTCTCCAGCGATAGCTTGTTCCGGGTAGAGTGCTTCCAATGTGTACTCGCTTGCTTCGTAGTTGGTGACGATCACCGGGGTGATGCTGCTTTTCGCATTTGCCTCGATGTATGCTTTTTCGAAGGTGACGAGCTTATCGCCAGCAGAGACTTTATCGCCTGCTTTGACAAAAGTCTCAAAGCCTTCTCCCTTCAGATTGACAGTATCCAGACCGATATGAAGGAGCAGTTCCAACCCCATTTGTGTTTTCAAGCCGATGGCATGCTTTGTTTCAAACACTTGAACGACTTCTGCATCAATAGGACTGACAATTGTCTCATCTGTCGGTTCAATAGCGATACCGTCTCCCATCATCTTTTCGGCAAACACTGGATCAGGTACTTCCTCAAGCGGGACCACTCTGCCATTGACAGGGCTTACAAAACTTTCTTCCGTAATATTCTTACCGAATAGTTTCTTTAGCATATTATGTCTCTCCTCGGGATAGATCGATATTTTGATGAAAATCTTATTACTATCATATTAAAGCGTTTTCTCCTTGTGGGTCAATGAAAAACATCCAGTCAGTTGGATATTGCCTAAAAGCGCTAACATTAGGTATAGTAGAGAAAGACTGATTTTTGGAGCGGAAATGAGGTTTGACGCAGTGTGATATAAGAAATCAAATCACAAAGACAATCAGGCTATACGAATGATAATAGAACGGTAGGTAATGAACCGATGCAAATAAAACAAGAAGTACAGAAGCGTAAGACTTTCGCCATCATCTCCCACCCGGATGCCGGGAAGACGACAATGACTGAGAAATTGCTCGTATTCGGGAATTTGATTCGTACTGCAGGTACGGTAAAAGGAAAGAAATCAGGCAAATTCGCAACATCTGACTGGATGGAAATCGAAAAGCAGCGTGGAATTTCTGTTACATCATCTGTAATGAATTTCCCATATAAAGATTATCAAGTGAATATCCTGGATACACCAGGACACGAAGATTTCAGTGAAGATACGTACCGGACGCTGACGGCTGTGGATAGTGTTGTCATGATCATCGATGCGACAAAAGGGATTGAAGCACAGACATTGAAGCTTTTCAAAGTGTGTCGTATGCGCGGTATTCCAATCTTCACTTTCATTAACAAGCTTGACCGGGAAGGACGGGAGCCGCTGGAGCTATTGGAGGAAATTGAAAGTGTATTGGATATCGAGACATATCCAATGAACTGGCCAGCAGGAATGGGCAAGCGTTTCCTAGGTATTTTCGATAGATACAACAAGCAATTTGTCCGCTTTAATGGAAATGAAGAAGAATCATTCATTCCTTACGATGAGCTGGACGATCCGGCGTATGCCGATTTAACAGGCAATTCCACTTTTGAGGATACGAAAGGTGAACTGGAGCTTTTAGAGGAAGCCGGCGACCAATTCTCATTGGATCGTGTGCTTGCTGGTAAGCAGACACCAGTTTTCTTTGGGAGTGCACTTGCACCATTCGGGGTACAGACTTTCTTTGATACATTCGTTAATCTTGCACCTGCGCCAGGCAGCCGTCGCACGACAGAAGGTATCGTGTCTCCCGAGAAAGAAGAGTTCTCTGGATTCATCTTCAAGATTCAGGCAAACATGAACCCGGCTCACCGTGACCGGATTGCTTTCCTGCGGGTCTGCTCAGGTAAATTCGAGCGTGGTATGAGCGTCAATTTAGCTCGTTCAGCTAAGCCGATCAAGCTTTCCCAGTCACAGCAATTCGTCGCGTCATCACGTGATACAGTCGAAGAAGCTTATGCCGGCGATATTATCGGTATTTACGATCCGAACATCTACCGAATCGGGGACACACTCGTCGAAGGCAAAGCGAATTTTGAATTTGATGAGCTGCCGCAATTCCCGCCGGAAGTGTTCAAGAAAGTTACCGCCAAAAACGTTATGAAAGCCAAGCAGTTCCAGAAAGGAATCGAGCAGCTTGTTCAAGAAGGAGCAATCCAGCTGTTCCGCGGTAAACGCGACAACAGCTATATCTTAGGTGCAGTCGGAGAGCTTCAGTACGAAGTATTCGAATATCGAATGAAAAACGAGTATAATGTAGAAGTGGTATTGGAATCGATGGGAGAACGCATTCCTCGCTGGCTGAAAGCCGAGCAAGTGGATGAACGCCTATTCGACGAGCGCAGTCTGCTCGCACAGGATCGCGAAGGGGATTACTTGGCATTGTTCAAGAACGATTTCGCCCTCCGCTGGTTCACGGATAAAAATCCGAAAGTCGATTTGATTGATCTATTCGAGGTCAACCAATACGACCAAGCTTCTAACTAATAATAAAGCCGTCAAATTTTGGCGGCTTTTTGCTATCTATTTGTTTATGTTTCGTATATTAGGTAAACATCTATACTAGCAGGTATGTGGAATTTTAAACGAATGTTTGTTCGTATTTTTATATATTTTATGCTATGATAAAAATAGCAAACAGAACGGAGGAATTTGGCATTGAAGGAAAAGGAAACGTTTGAATTAGTATCTAAATACAGCCCTCAAGGTGACCAGCCGAGAGCAATTGACCGTCTTGTGGACGGTATCCATCAGAAAAAGCGGCATCAGACATTGCTAGGTGCGACGGGTACCGGTAAGACGTTCACTATTTCAAATATGGTGAAGGAAATTAATCGCCCAACCCTTGTCATTGCCCATAACAAGACATTGGCGGGTCAGCTGTACAGTGAGTTCAAGGAATTTTTCCCGAACAATGCAGTTGAATATTTCGTCAGTTATTATGATTATTATCAGCCAGAAGCATACGTACCGCAAACTGATACCTTCATCGAGAAGGACGCAAGCATCAATGATGAAATCGATAAACTGCGCCACTCTGCTACATCTGCTCTTTTCGAACGCAATGATGTGCTGATTGTGGCAAGTGTGTCCTGTATCTATGGTTTAGGTTCCCCGGAGGAATATAAGAGCCAGGTGCTGTCTGTTCGCGTCGGCATGGAGAAAGATCGGGATGAGCTGCTTCGTAATCTAGTTGACATCCAGTATGCACGAAATGATATCGACTTCCAGCGCGGAACCTTCCGAGTACGCGGCGATTCTGTCGAGGTCATCCCGGCTTCCAAAGAAGAGCATTGTATCCGTTTTGAGTTCTTTGGTGACGAAATCGACCGGATCCGTGAAGTAGATGCGCTGACAGGCGAAATCATCGGCGACCGTGAACATGTCGCGATTTTCCCTGCATCCCACTTCGTAACCCGCGAAGAAAATCTTAAAAAAGCTATCGTTAATATAGAGAAAGAGCTCAAGGATCAGCTGGCTGTATTCAAGGAGCAAGGCAAACTGCTGGAAGCGCAGCGTCTTGAGCAGCGTACAAACTACGATTTGGAAATGATGCGGGAAATGGGCTTTTGTTCGGGTATTGAAAACTACTCAGCTCAGCTTACCTTCCGTGAACGTGGTGCTACGCCGTATACACTATTGGACTTCTTCCCGGACGACTTCCTTGTCGTCGTCGATGAGTCCCATGTTACGCTGCCGCAGATAAGGGGAATGTTCAATGGAGACCAAGCGCGTAAAAAGGTGCTTGTAGACCACGGCTTCCGTCTGCCATCTGCAATGGATAACCGGCCGCTCACATTCGATGAATTCGAGAAGAAGACAGAACAGCTCGTCTATGTCTCCGCAACACCGGGACCTTATGAAATCGAACATACACCGGAGATGGTCGAGCAGATCATCCGGCCGACAGGATTGCTTGATCCGGAAATCGATATCCGTCCGATTGAGGGACAGATTGATGATATTATCAGTGAAATTTACAAACGTACCGAAAAGAATGAGCGAGTATTAATCACGACACTCACGAAGAAAATGTCTGAGGATTTAACCGACTATTTGAAGGATATCGGTATTAAAGTCGCTTATTTGCATTCAGAAATCAAAACGCTGGAACGGATTGAAGTCATCCGGGATTTGCGCGTTGGGAAGTATGATGTACTTATCGGAATCAACTTGCTTCGAGAGGGCTTGGATATTCCGGAAGTTTCCCTAGTGGCTATCCTTGATGCGGATAAGGAAGGATTCCTGCGATCAGAGCGTTCGTTAATTCAGACAATGGGCCGGGCAGCTCGTAATGAGAACGGGCATGTCATTATGTATGCAGATAAAATTACTGATAGCATGCAAAAAGCAATGGATGAGACGGCACGACGCCGTGAAATCCAAATCGCTTACAATAAAGAGCATGGCATCACACCGCGGACGATTCAGAAGGAAGTACGGGATGTCATCAAAGCTACAATTAGTTCCGAAGAGTCCGGAACAAATAAGAAAGATACACCGGATTTGACGAAGCTGACGAAGAAAGAAAAAGAACAAGTCATAGCCAAGATGGAAAAAGAAATGAAACAGGCTGCACGCGACCTCAATTTCGAACGCGCTGCCGAGCTTCGTGATCTTGTATTGGAACTTAAAGTGGAAGGGTGAAGAAAGTGGCGAAGAAAAATATTTCTGTCAGAGGCGCCCGCGCCAATAACTTAAAAAATATCGATGTTGATATACCAAAGGATAGTCTAGTCGTATTGACTGGACTGTCAGGTTCAGGAAAATCCTCGCTCGCTTTTGATACCATTTACGCAGAAGGACAGCGTCGTTATGTGGAATCTTTATCTGCATATGCCCGCCAGTTCCTTGGTCAGATGGACAAGCCCGATGTGGATTCAATCGAAGGCTTGTCGCCAGCTATCAGTATCGATCAGAAAACGACAAGTAAGAACCCGCGCTCTACAGTCGGGACCGTTACGGAAATCTATGATTACCTGCGTCTTCTGTATGCCAGAGTAGGACGTCCGACTTGCCCGAGGCATGGTATTGAAATCAGCTCTCAAACAGTGGAACAGATGGCCGATCGTATTTTGGAATTCCCAGAGCGTTCTCGATTGCAGGTACTTGCACCTGTAATTTCCGGCAAGAAAGGTGAGCATGTGAAGGTGCTCGAAAAGCTTAAAGCGGAAGGCTATATCCGTCTTCGTGTTGATGGAGAAATGATGGAGATTCATGATGACATCAAGCTGGAGAAAACAAAGAAACACTCTATTGAGGTTGTTGTCGATCGTATTGTCATAAAAGAAGGTGTTATTGGTCGTTTGACAGATTCCTTGGAAACGGCACTTGCACTAGGAGACGGAAAAGTCATCGTGGACGTGATGGATGTCGAGGAGCTGCTTTTCAGTGAGCATCATGCTTGCCCGATTTGCGGATTCTCTATAGGAGAACTGGAGCCTCGCATGTTTTCTTTCAACAATCCTTTTGGTGCGTGCTCGTCCTGCGACGGACTTGGTACGAAATTAGAGGTCGATCCCGATCTTGTCATCCCGAATAAGGATTTGACACTGCGCGAGGGAGCCATTGCTGCATGGGAACCGACTAGCTCCCAATACTATCCGAAGCTTCTGGAAGCTGCCTGCAGCCATTTTGGCATCGATATGGATGTACCAGTGAACAAACTGCCGGAGGGACAGCTTGATATCCTGATGAACGGTAAGAAAAAGGACAAGATCCACTTCCGCTATGAAAATGATTTTGGCCGTGTCAGAGAAAGCAATATCGAGTTCGAAGGTGTTCTGACTAATATTGCGCGGAGGTATCGGGAAACAACATCGGATTTCATCCGCGAACAGATGGAAAAGTATATGAACAACCGACCGTGTCCGAAATGTAAAGGTCACCGCCTGCGTGAGGAATCGCTTGCGGTTCTTATCAACGGACATCATATCAGCAATGTTACAGCCAAATCCGTCATTGAAGTGAAGCATTTCATGGAGGACCTTGAACTGAACGAGAAGGAAAGGCAGATTGCCTTCATGATCACCAAGGAGATAATAGACAGGATCACATTCCTGAATAATGTCGGCTTGGATTATTTGACGCTTTCCCGTTCGGCGGGCACATTGTCTGGCGGAGAAGCGCAGCGTATCCGTCTTGCTACACAGATTGGATCAGCTTTAACTGGTGTCTTGTATGTACTGGATGAACCTTCCATCGGACTGCATCAGCGTGATAACGACAGACTGATTGAAACGATGAAACGAATGCGTGATCTTGGCAATACGCTTGTCGTAGTTGAGCATGATGAGGACACGATGATGGAAGCGGACTGGCTAATTGATGTCGGACCTGGTGCTGGTGAACATGGCGGGCAAATCACGAGTCAGGGAACACCAGCAAAGGTGATGAAAGATAAAAAATCCCTTACTGGACAATATTTATCTGGGAAGAAATTCATTCCGCTGCCTTTTGAACGACGCAGTCCGGATATGGAGCGTTCCATTGAAATCATCGGAGCAGAAGAAAATAACTTGAAGAAAGCATCTGCCAAGATTCCGCTTGGTTTGTTCACAGCGGTGACAGGTGTTTCTGGATCCGGTAAAAGTACATTCGTCAATGAGATCCTGCACAAAACCCTGGCACAAAAGCTTAACCGGAGCAAAATAAAGCCTGGTAAACACAAAGAAATTAAAGGATTGGAGCATCTGGACAAGGTAATCGATATTGACCAGTCTCCAATCGGGCGGACTCCTCGCTCGAACCCGGCTACGTATACCGGTGCTTTCGACGATATCCGTGATGTGTATGCCAGCACGAATGCTGCAAAGGTTCGCGGCTATAAAAAAGGCCGTTTCAGCTTTAACGTGAAGGGCGGGCGGTGTGAAGCTTGCCGCGGTGATGGAATCATCAAGATTGAGATGCATTTCCTTCCAGATGTTTATGTGCCATGTGAGGTTTGTCACGGTAAACGATATAATCGTGAAACACTTGAAATCAAATATAAAGGTAAAAGTATTGCAGATGTACTGGATATGACGATTGAAGAGGGATTGGAGTTCTTTGCCAACATCCCGAAAATCAAGCGTAAATTACAGACGATATCTGATGTGGGTCTTGGCTATGTAAAACTGGGACAGCCTGCTACGACATTATCCGGCGGTGAGGCGCAGCGCGTGAAGCTTGCCAGTGAATTGCATAAACGCAGTAATGGGAAGACATTCTATATTCTGGATGAGCCGACAACCGGCTTGCATGTAGATGATATTTCCCGATTGCTGAAGGTGCTTGAGCGTATTGTGGAAAATGGGGATACCGTCCTTGTTATCGAACATAACCTCGATGTTATCAAAACAGCTGACTACCTTATCGACTTAGGTCCTGAAGGCGGGGATCGAGGCGGAGAGATTGTAGCGACTGGTACACCGGAAGAAGTGGCAGAGGTGCCTGCATCCTACACAGGGAAGTACTTGAAGCCGATTCTTGAGCGTGACCGCGAACGTACGACTAGCCAGATAGAGTATGCAACGCATGTTGCGGAACGCTAAAAAGATACAGCGTGGCTTTTGCCCGCTGTATCTTTTTACATAGGAAAACGTCAAGATGAGCATTACAGTGGAATTTGTAGTAAAATATTTGTTTAGATATAGCTTTGGAAGGAGCGACTTACGGTGAAGCCGATTGATTTGAATGAAGTGCAAGAACAAATAGATGCATTTGCTGGAAAAAAAGTGTTTATACATCTGGAAACGACAAATGGTGCATATGCTAATCATGTAAACGAAAAAGCGTACAATGTTGGTGCTTTTATCCGGAATGCACAGATGACTTATGAGCATGGCAAGATAAAAGGTGCTGGAACGGCCTATCGCGTTGGATTGAAAACAGACAATGGCTGGGTTTACGCAGAAGGACTGAATGCCTGGGAATTGGATGATAAGAATCGTCTGCTCATGGCTGGTCATGATCGGGAAGGCCGATTGATGGTTTCATTGGAAATAAGCGAGACAGCGTTCTAAGGAGGAGCAATAATCATGGAAAAACACGTAGTAGTCATCTTCCCGCATCCGGACGACGAAGCTTTCGGAGCTGCTGGTACAATTGCTAAGTTCAGACAGGAGGGTGTGCCGGTTACATACTTGTGCGGTACGCTGGGAGAAATGGGACGCAATATGGGTAATCCAACCTTTGCGACTCGTGAGTCTTTACCTGAGATTCGGAAGAAGGAATTGCAAGATGCTTGCAAGGTGATGGATGTGGAACTGCAGATGCTCGGTTACCGGGATAAAGTGCTGGAATTCGAGGATCTTTCGAAAGTCAGTGATCATTTGAAAGAGCTGCTTGAGAAAATCAAACCGACACTTGTAATCACGCATTATCCGGAGTATGCAGTTCACCCGGATCATAATGCACTTGGTGCAGCTGCAATCGATGCTGTGTCACGGATGGAGGAAAGCACCCGTCCGAAAGTTTGGGCGCAGGCGTTTATGCGCGGATACCAGGAGATCTTAGGAAAACCTGACGTCGTACAGGATATCCGTCCTTTTGTAAAAACGAAAGTGAAGACGATTCTTTGCCATAAATCCCAAGCGCAAGGTGTGCTTGGTAATGTTACTGGAGCAGAACTTACAGAAGAGAACATGGAAGCCATCGCACTGGAACATTTCAAAGAGGAAACATTCTATACTTGGAACTTCGAAAACATATAATCCGTATATGTGAAAAGGAGGCTATGTATGAGAACAGAGAGAAAGAGAATTCTGAAACAACTGGAAGAGGGGAAGCTCACAGCCGAGGAAGCAGAACTGCAGCTTGCGGCTCTGGATGAGCGGGCCTTTGGTGCTGTACAGGAGCAGGATACGAACGAAGAGAAGGAACTGGTAGTCCAAGAGCTTGTGACGGCAGGGGAAGAATCTAAAGCACAGCGCACTGGCGGCAAAACAGCTAAGAAAAAGAATGTTGGGCCGAAAGTGCTGCAATATGTGCAGCAGGCTTTCAGTAAGATAAAAAATGCAGACCTTGATCTGAATTTCGGTGATCATTATACAGTGGAGCATATTTTTCAGGCTGATGAGACATTCGCAAAATTGGAGCTGAAAATCTATAATGGCTCCATTACGGTCAAGAGCTGGAATGAGCCTTTGGCACGGCTGGAGACGAAAGCGAAGGTCTATCAGGAGGAAGATGAGCAAGCAGCAAGGAAACGGTTCACTGATAAAGCATATTTCGCTATTGCAGATGGCAAACTGCAGTTTTCCCTGCAGGATAAACGAATCAAACCTGAAATTACATTGTACGTTCCGGAAGCTGTATATGAGGAATGTATCGTAAAGACCTTCAATGGCACGATTCGTGTAGATTCCATTAGCAGCACGAACATATATTGCAAAACGACGAATGGAAGCATCGATCTGCAAGGAGGAGGCGGTTCAATCGTCAGTGCAGAAACCTCCAATGGCAGCATCAAGCTGAAGCAGGTGACAGCAAAGGATCTTCTATGTGAGTCCGTTAACGGCTCGCTTCGACTGGAAGGAAGCTTCCGCAAGCTCGATGCCCAAACGTTCAATGGCAGCATCCATTGCGAGTGGCATAATGAAGATCCTGACAGTGCCTTCTTCAAGGCTGCTAATGGGAGTATCCGCTTGAAATCTTTAGCGGCTATCCCGCTTAACGGAAGGATTACGACAAATATCGGATCCCTGCATTGTGATTTGGATGAATATATCGTCATTGATGAATCGAAGGAAGTTGTCAAAAAGGCTCTCAAATTCGAAACGCATCCAGCTGCAACGGAGAAGCTCCACCTGGAAGCGAACACGAAGACAGGTTCTGTCTGGGTCCTTCCGTAACATGGAGATAGCTTATGCTTAGATGGATTTTGACTCTATTGCTGAACAGCGTGTCACTGGTTATCGTCAGCTATATATTCGATTCTTTTTATCTAGAGGGATTTGGTACCGCCATCCTGGCAAGCTTCATTTTGTCGGTGCTTAATCTCCTAGTGCGGCCAGTGCTGATCGTGTTGACGCTGCCGTTGACTGCATTGACATTTGGATTGTTTTTGTTTGTTATCAATGCAGTAACCTTAATGATCACACAAGGTCTCATTGGAGAGACTTTCATAATCGAGGGATTTGGTACAGCGATCATTGCGGCAATCATTCTTGCATTGCTGAACCTTATCCTGAATTGGCTCATCCGTGATCGGATTACAAACTGAAGGAAGCTCTGCGGCAATAGCTGCAGGGCTTTTTTGTGCCTAGGTATCTATCTTTTCTGGAAGTATGCTAGAATAAACAAGAATTGTTAGGATGGAGGGTTCTTATGGCAAAAGTGGTCATTCAAGATTTATTGGATCGTTTCAATCTGGAATTGCTGACAGGGGATACAGGCGTACAGCGTGAGATTTTCATGAGTGATATTTCCCGTCCTGGTATAGAGTTGACTGGTTATTTTAAATATTATCCGAAGGATCGGCTGCAGCTGTTCGGGAAGACTGAGCTTTCTTTCCTGGAGGAACTGACAAGCGAGCAAAAGCGTGAGCGTTTCGAAAAGATATGCTCTGATGTGACGCCGGGTCTTATCATCACAAGAGGCCAGGAAGTACCGCCTGAAATGAAGGAAGCGGCAGAAGCTGCTGGTGTACCGATATTGCGTTCACCACATAAGACGACGCGCGTCATCAGCCGGATTACGAACTTCCTGGAGGCGAAATTTGCGCCGTTTACCGCAGTGCATGGCGTATTGGTGGATATTTACGGTATAGGTATTCTGATCACTGGACAGAGTGGTGTTGGTAAGAGTGAAACAGCATTGGAGCTTGTCAAACGCGGGCACCGTCTCGTTGCCGATGACAGTGTGGAAATCCGGCAGGAGGATTATGATACCCTTATCGGAAATTCTCCTTCTTTAATCGAGCATTTACTGGAAATTCGGGGGTTAGGCATCATCAACGTGATGACGCTATTTGGCGCGGGTGCAGTGCGCAGCCACAAGAAAATTTCCATCGTCATCAACTTGGAAACATGGGATCAGTCGAAACAATATGATCGAGTCGGTCTGGATGAAGACACGATGAAAATCATGGATGTAAATGTGCCGAAGATGACAGTACCAGTCCGCCCTGGACGCAACTTGGCAGTCATCATCGAAGTAGCTGCGATGAACTTCCGTCTGAAGCGTATGGGCGTGAATGCAGCTGAAGAATTTTCACAGCGTCTTACCAAAATGATTGAAACTGGAAAAGATAATGAGGGAGATATGACGGATGGAAATGTGTGAAGTACAACCGCTTAACCGGGTATTTCTGCAGCTCGGTTCAGTGTCGATTTATTGGTATGGCGTCATTATCGCAGTCGGTGCGGCGCTTGGACTATGGCTTGCTATCCGCGAATCCAAAAAACGCGGATTACATAAAGATACATTCGTCGACTTCCTTGTATTTGCGATACCAGCAGCCATTATTTCAGCACGTATCTATTACGTCGTTTTCGAATGGGAAAGCTATGCGGATGGTCCGTTTTGGAAGGTGTTTGCAATATGGGAAGGCGGCATCGCCATCCATGGTGCCTTGATCGGTTCCATCATCACAGCAATTATTTTCTGCCGTGTGAAAAAGATTTCCTTCTGGAAGTTGGCGGATATAGCGGCTCCTAGTTTAATTCTTGGACAGGCAATCGGACGCTGGGGCAACTTCATGAACCAGGAAGCGCACGGTGGACCTGTTTCAGCAGAAGCATATCAAAACTATATGCAGTATCTCCCGGATTTCATCAATAACCAAATGTGTATTGATGGCGTTCTTTATCACCCAACATTCCTTTATGAATCATTGTGGAATATACTTGGGTTCGTTATTTTGCTCGTCCTTCGCAGAGTGAATCTGAAACGCGGGGAAATGTTCTTGTTCTACCTTGCTTGGTATAGTCTTGGACGCTACTTTATCGAAGGAATGCGGACAGATAGTCTTGTAGCTGAGGGATTGCGTGCAGCGCAAATCGTCTCGATCGTGGCCATCGTCATTGCGATAATTATAGTTATTATCCGCCGGCGTCCTGGTGCGAATACACCTCGTTATAAAGATTAAGAAATAGGGAGGCGAGTGCGAATGGCAATCACGACATTGTTGTTTGACCTTGATGGAACGCTGATAGATTCTAATAGTCTGATTCTAGCTTCATATACTGCTACACTGGAGCAGTATACGGGGCGGACGTATGAGCGGGAAGAACTTCTTCCGTTCATAGGTCCTCCGCTGAAGGATGTGTTCGAAAATATCGATCCTGTAAGAGCGGAAGAAATGATTGCAGCATACCGGGAACACAATCTGAAGCATCATGATGCTTACGTTGAGGCTTACCCGTATGTGGCAGAAACATTGCAGCAGCTCAAGCAGGCTGGCTTCAAGCTAGGTATCGTTACGACGAAGATGCGCGATACTGCTAAGCGAGGGCTGCAGGTATGCGGGCTTGGCGGGTTGTTTGATGTGGTAATCGGGTATGATGATATCAAACAAGCAAAACCTCATCCAGAACCCGTTATGAAAGGTTTGGAGGCGCTCGACAGCTTGCCAGAGGAAGCGATCATGATCGGAGATAATTACCATGACATCGAATCTGGTAAAAATGCCGGCACTAAAACTGCGGGTGTGGCTTGGTCAATCAAAGGCAAGCAATCTTTGCTGGCTTATGGACCGGATTATATGCTTGAGGATATCCGTGACTTATTCGATATCGTAAAGGAAGAAGTACATGCGCAAAACGGAAAGCTATCCCGTTAAAGGGCCGAATTCGCTTTGGCAGCTTTACAAAACAGTTTCCTTTTGGAAGGTAGTAAAGAATTTCATCGTCATCCAAATTGGCCGCTATACGCCTTTTCTTGGTGTGAAAAATTGGCTGTATAAGACATTTCTTAAGATGAATATCGGCAAAGAAACAGCACTGGCTCTCATGGTCGTACCTGACTTCCTCTTTCCGGAGAGGATCAGGATTGGTAAGAATACGATTATCGGCTATAATACGACGATTCTGGCTCATGAGTATTTGACGACAGAATACCGTCTTGGTGACATCACTATCGGGGATAATGTGATGGTAGGAGCAAATACGACGATACTGCCAGGTGTCACAATAGGAGACGGAGCGGTTGTCTCCGCTGCCACGCTCGTCCATCGGGATGTGCCTCCTGGTGCGATGGTCGGCGGTAATCCGATGCAAGTGATTTATACAGCAGAACAACGCAAGAACAAGCAGACAACTTAGTGTGTCTGCTTGTTTTATAAGGAGGAATAGAATGGATTTAGGACAGCGCATTTTGCCTGCAGCTCGTAATGAAAGAGACTTCGACGAATTGCTTCAGCGGGAAGATATGCAGATGATGGTCCTGCTCGAAACAAGGATTGCACAGCTTCCTTCCCAGATCAAATATGCGAAGAAGGCTGGTAAGAAGGTGTTTCTGCATGTCGATTTGATACAGGGATTAAAAACGGATGATGCGGGTATGGACTTTGTCTGTCAGCGTCTGAAACCGGATGGTGTCATATCGACAAGGACGAATGTCATCCATGCAGCTAAAAAATATAAGATAACTGCAGTTCAGCGATTATTTCTAATTGATGGACATGCATTGGATCACAATCTTTCTTTAATCAAGAAAACACAGCCGGACTTTATCGAAGTGTTGCCGGGGTTAATTCCTCATATGATAAAAGAAGTATCCGAGCAAGTAGGCATCCCGGTCATCGCTGGAGGGCTCATTCGGACCCGTGAAGATGTGGATTCTGCATTGGAAGCAGGTGCGACAGCGGTTTCAACTTCTAAAAAAAGTTTGTGGTAAGTTGTTGACACCGCTTTCAAATAGGTGTAAAGTCTACCTATAAGTTAATATTTATGATCGGAGATACGGAGAATCCATTACCTTTTTAGTACACGCCAAAGGGCATACTATGTTATATTAGGTGATGGATTTTTCTTATCCAAAAGACAGCGCTTCCTTGTAATATTTTTAGGATGATCTTAGCTATTTTCTATGATTCTTCTGAAGCGCAGTTATTTTGGACGCTTAATGAAAGCGCTCTCCAAAAAAATCTATCAACAAAGGGGAAAATCGCAATGAGTATCTTCGCAGCCGAAACAATCGGCACAATGGTTCTAATACTCTTCGGGGGAGGAGTAGTAGCAGTAAGCAACTTGAGTAAGTCAAAAGGGGAAGGCACAGGCTGGATCACAATTACAATCGCTTGGGGTCTTGCAGTAGCTATGGGTGCCTATGCAGTAGGTGGCTTCTCGGGAGCTCACTTGAATCCGGCAGTGACACTTGGTTTGGCGATTAACGGAGATATAACTTGGGGTCAAGTACCAACATATCTAGCAGGTGAAATGCTAGGGGCATTCTTGGGTGCTGTACTCGTATTCCTAGTCTATTTGCCGCACTGGGCGAAAACGTCCGATCCGATGGCAAAGCTGTCTGTTTTCTCTACAGATCCTGCAATTGATAGTCCTGTTTCTAACATGCTGACAGAAATCATTGGCACATTCATCCTAATGCTTGGTATTCTATTCATTGGAGGCAACTCTTTAGCAGAAGGATTCAATCCATTATTAGTAGGTTTGCTCGTAGTTGTAATCGGGATGGCGCTTGGAGGTCCGACAGGATATGCTATCAACCCAGCCCGTGACTTAGGTCCGCGTATCGCTCATGCATTGCTGCCTATTCCAGGCAAAGGTTCTTCAAACTGGAAGTATGCGTGGGTTCCAGTTGTTGGTCCGCTGCTTGGTGGCGCATATGGTGCATATTTCTATAACGGATTTTTCAAGGAAGACTTGCAAGTAGGTTTCTGGATTTTATCTGCTGTCATTTTAGTTATCATTGTCGTTGCAGTCCGAGGGGAACTTGCAAAAGCTAATGCTGAAGCAGCAGCGACTAATGGTGTGAAAACAAGGGGGATTAAATAATGGAAAAATTTATCATGGCACTTGACCAAGGTACAACAAGCTCACGCGCAATCTTGTTCAACCACAATGGCGACATTGTGGAAACTGCACAAATGGAGTTCGAACAGTTCTTCCCGCAATCCGGCTGGGTAGAGCATGATGCGAACGAAATTTGGACATCTATCTCTGCATGTATGGCAGAAGTGCTTCGTAAAGCGGATATCGACGCGAAACAGGTTGCGGGTATCGGTATTACGAACCAGCGTGAAACAACGGTCGTATGGGACAAAAACACTGGCCGTCCGATCCACAAAGCAATTGTTTGGCAATCCCGTCAGACAGCGGACATCGTAAATGAATTGATTGAAAAAGGCCATAATGATTTATTCCGTGAGAAAACAGGTTTATTATTGGATGCTTACTTCTCCGGAACAAAAGTGAAATGGATCCTGGATAATGTGGAAGGCGCACGTGAAAAGGCTGAGAACGGCGACTTGCTGTTCGGTACAATCGATACATGGCTTGTTTACAAGCTGTCCGGCGGTAAAGCACATGTAACGGATTATTCCAATGCAGCTCGTACATTGATGTATAACATCCATGAATTGAAGTGGGATGACGAGCTGTTGGAAATCCTTGATGTACCGAAATCAATGCTTCCGGAAGTAAAGCCTTCCTCAGAAGTGTATGCCAACACAATCGATTATCACTTCTTCGGTGAAGAAGTACCTATCGCTGGTATCGCTGGTGACCAGCATGCTGCCCTATTCGGTCAAGCTTGCTATGAGCCAGGTATGGTTAAAAACACTTACGGCACAGGCTGCTTCGTCCTTATGCATACAGGTGAAGAAGCTGTAAAATCCGATCATGGTCTGTTGACAACAATTGCTTGGGGACTTGATGGAAAAGTGGAATATGCGCTGGAAGGAAGTATCTTCGTAGCAGGTTCAGCAGTTCAATGGCTGCGTGACGGCTTGAAGATCATCGAATCTTCTCCGGATAGTGAGCGTCTAGCTACTAGTGTTGCCGATAATGGCGGTGTTTATGTCGTTCCTGCTTTCGTAGGTCTCGGCACACCATATTGGGATAGTGATGCTCGGGGTGCAATGTTTGGTATCACGCGCGGCACAACTGGTGCGCATATCACACGTGCAACATTGGAATCACTTGCTTTCCAATCCAAAGATGTAGTTGACGCAATGATCGAGGATTCCGGTATCGATGTGAAGCAGCTTCGTGTTGATGGCGGTGTCGTGAAAAACGATTTCCTTATGCAGTTCCAAAGTGATATGCTTGATGTAGATGTAGAACGTCCAGTCATTCAGGAAACAACAGCCTTAGGTGCTGCCTACTTGGCTGGTTTAGCAGTCGGCTTCTGGGAAAGCCGCGAAGCGATCGCTAACAAATGGCAGATCGATCGTACGTTCAAACCGAATCGTTCCAAAGAAGAAAAAGATCAGCTCTACGCAGGCTGGAAAAAAGCTGTGGAAGCGACACGTACTTTCAAGTAATATAACTTTTCAAATCGGGAAGAGCATGTTATACTGAAATCACAAGTTAATGATTCGGCCCGAGACTTTGGAGAGACCGCGAATATCTATACATTGTATGGATTATTTGTGGTCTCTTTCTGCTTTCTATACATGACTTCTACACTAATGGGGTATAGAAATAATGGGAGCGCTGAATCTAAAAAGGAGTGTTCATGCATGACTGTTTTCTCTAGTAAAAAACGTAACGATATTTATGCAAATTTAACTGATAAACCTCTAGATGTTCTTGTAATCGGTGGTGGGATCACTGGTTCTGGTATTTCTCTAGATGCAAGAATGCGCGGAATGAACGTAGGTCTTGTTGAAATGCAGGACTTCGCAGCAGGAACTTCTTCTCGTTCAACAAAATTGGTTCACGGTGGTTTGCGCTACTTGAAGCAATTTGAAGTGAAAATGGTTGCTGAAGTTGGTAAAGAACGTGAAATCGTATACGAAAATGGTCCTCACGTAACAACACCAGAATGGATGCTGCTTCCTTTCCACAAAGGTGGAACATTCGGTCCGTTTACAACAAACATCGGATTACGCGTCTATGACTTTCTTGCAGGAGTAAAAAGAGCGGAACGTCGTACAATGTTGAAACGTGATGAAGTATTGGATAGAGAGCCACTAGTTAAATCAGAAGGTTTGCTGGGCGGCGGTCGTTATGTAGAATACAAAACAGACGATGCGCGTTTGACTCTTGAAGTTTTGAAAAAGGCCGTGGAAAAAGGTGTCCACGCAATCAATTACACAAAAGTGATTGAATTCATCTACGATGCTGGCGGTAAAGTGACAGGCGTTGTAGCAGAAGATCTTACAACTGGTGAAAAACACCGTATCTTCGCGAAGAAAATTGTAAATGCCGGCGGTCCATGGGTAGATACACTTCGTGAAAAAGACGGTTCTAAAAAAGGCAAAACGCTGCATCTTACAAAAGGTGTGCACTTGGTATTCGATGGCGAGCGTTTCCCATTGCGCCAAGCGGTATACTTCGATACACCAGATGGCCGTATGGTCTTCGCTATTCCGCGTGAAGGCAAGACGTATGTCGGTACTACAGATACAACTTATAAAGGTGACATCAAGCACCCAGTTATGACAGTTGAAGATCGTGACTATATCATCGATTCCATTAACTACATGTTCCCAACAGTGGAAATCACAAAAGATGATGTGGAATCCAGCTGGGCAGGTCTTCGTCCGCTTATCCAGGAAGAAGGCAAGAAGCCTGGTGAGATTTCCCGTAAGGATGAAATCTTCGTTTCTGACAGCGGTTTGATTTCCATGGCTGGCGGTAAGCTTACTGGCTACCGTAAAATGGCAATCGAAGCTGTTAATCTTGTGGCTGACCAGTTCAAGAAAGAGGAAGGCATCCTTTATTCCCAAGCGGATACGAAGAACCTTCCGATCTCTGGTGGAGAAGTCGGCGGATCCAAAGGCTTCGAACGCTTCAAAGAGCGTAAAGTGGATGAAGGAAAAGCAATTGGTCTTTCTGCTGAAGATGCACTTAAGATGGTAAGCCGTTACGGAGCAAACGTTGATAAAGTATTCGAGCGCTTCGAAACGCTGAAGGATGAAGCAAAAGCTGCTAACATCGATCCGCTTGTATTTGCACAGCTTCGTTATGCAATCGAAGAAGAGCTTGCATTCAAACCAGTCGATTTCTTTGTTCGACGTACAGGTGCTTTGCTATTCAACATCAACTTTGTTCATACAAACAAAGATGCGGTTATCGATTACATGGCTGAGACACTGGGCTATTCTGCAGAACAGAAAGCTGAGTATACTCGCGAGCTAGATGTATTGGCGAAAGAAGCAGTTGTGCCAGTTAAAGAAGACGACTTGCAAACTGTGTAAGCTTCCTCATCAAGAAGAGACTGTTTCCCTAAGGGGGAGCAGTCTTTTTTTCTTCAAGTGTAGGAGCAAATGTGGAAATATGGTATACTTCATGGGATATCTAAAAGCAGTAGGAGGAAACACATGCAAACGCTGGAACCAGCAGAGCAGCAGGCACGACCGTCAAATATCATCCCCTTCATTCCAGAAGGAGATTTCTATTATACAAAAGGCATTGAAGCCTATCGAAGCGGTAAGCTGGACAAAGCTATGAAATGGCTTAATAAAGCGATCGAAAAAGAACCGACGGAAGTGATCTATCACTGCCAGAAGTCGGTTATTTTTACGGAAATGGGATCATTCCATAAAGCAATCTATATACTGGATGACATCATTAAAGAGCATGGAGATGATTACGCGGAATGCTTTTATTTGCTTTCCCATAATTATTCCAAGCTTGGTTACATGCACGATGCAGAGAAGTACGCTAACTTGTACCTGGAAATGGATCCGGAGGGTGACTTCCGGGAACAGGCAGAAGAACTATTGACGTACGTGGAAGCCGAGGAAGAGGACGATGAGCTTTGGACAACAGAGGAAGAAGATGAGCTCATCATGTTCCAGGAGTCGGCGTTTTATTATTTAGAGCGGGAAGAATGGCAGTTTGCTTTGCCTATTCTGGAAGAGATGATGAGTATGTTTCCAGAACATATGCTTGCGAAGCACGAGTATGCTAAAGCACTTTTCTTTTCCGGTAATCAAAAGGAAGCAGTGCGAATGGAAGAAGAGCACTTGCTGAGTGAACAAGTCTCTGTTTACACTCATGTGAATCTTGCTATGTTCTATCATGACATGGATCAACTCGACCAAAGAGACGAACATCTTCGTCTGCTTCGCAATATCTTCCCCATCCATGAAGAGCAGCATTTACGTATCGCATGTGCCTTTTCCATGACAGGATACTATGAAGATGCCGTTGAACGCTTCCTTCATCTGGATAAAAGACGAGTGAAAGGACATGCTTCCTATTATAAGTGGTTCAGCTTGGCGGCGAAGAAGGCTGGTAACGGAGCTTATGCTGAAAAGCTATGGCAAGAAGGCAGCCGCAGATTCAGCCATCTGACAAAAGAAGATTTTTATTGGCTTTCTTAAAAGCTATAGGCAGAAAGATGGACGTTATGCGCAGAATCTTATATGCTAACGAGTAGATAAAACGACTGATAAAGAGGAAAGGGGTTAATTTACATGACTGAAGAAAGAATTTATGACGTGATCATTGCAGGTGCGGGACCGGCTGGTATGACTGCAGCAGTCTACACTTCCCGTGCGAATCTGGATACACTTATGTTAGAAAGAGGTATTCCGGGCGGTCAGATGGCAAATACGGAAGATGTAGAGAACTATCCTGGTTATGATTCCATCCTAGGACCTGATCTTTCCAACAAAATGTTCGAGCATGCGAAGAAATTCGGTGCGGAATATGCGTACGGAGATATTAAGGAAGTGAAGGACGGCAAGGAATATAAGACTATAATCGCCGGAAACAAAGAATATAAAACACGTTCCCTTATCATTACTACAGGTGCTAAGTGGAAAAAGCTTGGTGTACCAGGCGAGGATGAATTGAGCGGACGCGGTGTTTCTTATTGTGCCGTCTGTGATGGTGCGTTCTTTAAAAATCGTGAATTGATCGTAGTCGGCGGAGGAGACTCTGCTGTTGAGGAAGGTGTTTACCTGACTCGTTTTGCTGATAAGGTTACAATCGTTCACCGCCGTGACAAATTACGCGCACAGCCGATTCTGCAGCAGCGTGCTATCGCAAATGAAAAAGTTGAATTTATTTGGGATACAACTGTTGAGGAAATCAATGGTGAAAATAATAAAGTATCCAGCGTAACGCTTTTGAATCAGCGTACTGGAGAAAAATACGAAAAAACTGCTGATGGTGTATTCATCTATGTCGGAATGGTTCCATTGAGCGAACCGTTCCAATCTCTTGGCATCACAAATGATCTTGGCTATATTCATACGAATGAACGCATGGAAACATCTGTACCGGGTGTTTTCGCAGCTGGGGATATACGTGATAAAGAGCTTCGACAAATCGTGACAGCAACAGGAGACGGCAGTATCGCTGCCCAAGCTGCTCAAGGCTATGTGGAAACTCTGAAAGAAGAGCTGAATGCTATCGGCAAGTAATCAGCTAGGCCCTTCCTGTAAATGATTCTTAATGCTGCTGTAACATGGGCGACATAATCATTTGCTATACTGGTTTTAACTAATTGACCCCCTTTTAATAGATAAATTAGTTATTGGCATAGGTGTCTCGGCACCTATGCATTTTTTTTGTTCTTTTAGGGATTAACGGCGATTTTTGGTAAAGACTTAGGAAACATAATACTGTTTGAAGATAAACAGAAATAGTATAATATAGAGTGATGTGTAAAACGAACCGACATGTCCACTTACACAGAGAAAGAGGTGGAAGCATGCAACGTGTTGCAAACTGCATCTTGGCAGTTGATGACAAAGTTCTTTTATTGAAGAAACCGAGTAAGGGATGGTACTCAGCGCCTGGCGGAAAAATGGAACTAGGTGAGTCCGTCAAGGAAACTGCTGTCCGGGAGTTCTGGGAAGAAACAGGATTGACGATACATGAACCCGAGCTTCGAGGTACGTTTACTTTTGTTATAAAGAAAGGCGAGAAAGTTGTGCATGAATGGATGATGTTCACCTTCTTCGCTGAGGAATATACTGGTGATCTGCTTGAAGAAAGCCAGGAAGGCAAGCTGGAATGGATAGATAAAAAGAAAATCAAGGATTTGCCGATGGCAGAGGGAGATCGGGATATATTCGCCCATATGTTCAACACAGATGAGCCATTGTTCGGCACATTCGTCTACACGGAGGATCGCCAGCTGCTGCAGTCCAAGCTGGATCCGACGACACCAGAATAAAACGGGGGATACGCATGGAGAAACAGTTGAATGAAACCAAGCTCGTCATCATTACAGGTATGTCCGGAGCAGGCAAAACGGTTGCCGTTCAAAGCTTCGAGGACTTGGGTTACTATTGTGTGGATAATTTGCCCCCGGCTCTCCTGCCGACATTCCTTGATTTGATGCGTGATGCTGCCAATGATATTAAGAAGGTAGCACTTGTCATGGATTTGCGAGGCAGGGAATTCTTTGATTCTTTGTTTGAAGCATTGGACAAGCTGACACAGGAGAATTGGCTGGAGCCGCAAGTCTTATTCCTCGATTCAAAGGATGAAGTGCTCGTAACCAGATACAAAGAAACACGCAGGACGCATCCGCTTGCTCCGGAAGGTCTTCCTCTGGAAGGTATCCAGCAGGAACGTGCACTGCTTGATCAAATGCGTGGAAGAGCACAATTCATCGTGGATACTTCGACTTTGAAACCGAAGCAGCTCCGCGAGAAAATCATGAAACGCTTCAAGGATACCGATTATGAAGAGTTCACGGTTCAGATGCTGAGTTTTGGTTTCAAGTACGGGCTCCCAATTGATGCGGATCTTGTCTTTGATGTACGTTTCCTTCCGAATCCTTTCTATGTAGAGAATCTCAGACCGCAAACGGGCTTGGATGAACCTGTTTCGTCTTATGTATTCAAGTGGTCTGATACGCATACTTTCCTGCAGAAGCTTGAGGATATGCTCACCTTCATGCTGCCTCAGTACCGCAAGGAAGGCAAAAGTCAGCTTGTGATAGCCATTGGCTGTACTGGCGGGCAGCATCGTTCAGTAGCTATAGCTGAGTACCTAGCAAAAAGGTACAGCGATAATTATGCGACGCATGTCACGCACCGTGATGTAGAAAGGAAAAGCCACTGATGATAAGGAAAAAAATAGTTGCAATCGGGGGCGGAACAGGTATGCCTGTTCTGCTGCGCGGATTAAAACAGCTTCCGGTGGATCTTTCTGCAATTGTCACGGTAGCTGATGATGGCGGCAGCTCAGGTAAACTGCGAACCGAGCTTGCGATGCCGGCACCAGGGGATATCCGTAATGTCATCGCCGCATTGGCCGATGCAGAACCGATGCTGATCGATTTATTCCAGCATCGGTTCAAGGATGGCAATGGATTATCGGGGCATTCGATGGGGAATCTGCTGCTGGCGGCGATGACCTCTATATCCGGGGACTTTTATAATGGAATCAAAGAAATATCACGTGTACTTAAGGTGAAGGGCAATATTTATCCGATTGCCAATCAGAATGTCGTGCTGCATGCAGAGATGACGGATGGAGAGATTGTAACGGGAGAATCAAATATCCCGCTTGCGAATAAACAGATCAAACGAGTATTTGTCAGTCCGCTGCCGGTCAAGCCATTGCCGGATGCGATCGAAGCGATTAAGCAGGCGGATTTGATTGTCATCAGTCCAGGTAGTCTCTACACGAGTGTTATGCCGAACCTGATTGTACCTGAGATTGAGAATGCCTTACGAGACGCACCTGGCAAGGTTGTCTATGTATGTAATGTAATGACGCAATACGGCGAAACGACGGGTTATACAGCAGGAGATCATATTCAAGCAATACATGATCATATCGGAGTCGATATTGTCTCGACAATCGTCGTCAATAATAGTGCGATTGAGCAAGATATTCGTGAAAATTATGCAGAAGAGCATGCCGAACCGGTCGTATATGATATCAGTCGCTTAAAGTCTTTAGGTCTTGAAGTAATTGAAGCCGATATTATCGATCATCACCAGCGCAAGCTTCGGCATGATACACATAAAATAGCTAAGCTGCTTTACGCAATGCTGTAAAAGCGAGGCACGAGAAGGGGGGAGAGCTTCGTGAGCTTTGCATCAGAAATAAAGAAGGAATTGACGACAATTCCAATTGAAATGACGGATGTAAAAAGCGAGCTTGCAGCTTTGATCCGGATGAACGGCTCTGTCTCCTATTCGAGACAGGAATATATGCTGGATGTCCAAACGGAGAATGCGGCCATCGCAAGACGTATCTATACGCTGCTGAAGTCGATTTATCAGCATCCTATCGAATTGCTTGTACGAAAAAAGATGAAGCTGAAGAAAAACAATGTGTATATCGTGCGACTGAATAAGCAAGTGGATGACCTGCTGCGCAATCTGGAAATCCTCGAAGATCAATTCACTTTTGTCCGTACGATCAGCACATCTTTCACAGATACCGCTGAAAAGCGAAGAGCCTACTTGCGTGGCGCATTTTTGGCAGGAGGATCGGTAAATAACCCGGAAACATCCTCCTACCATCTGGAAATATTCAATACGCATAAAGAACATAGTGATGCGCTTTGCGAGCTGATGAACACATTTGATCTGCACGCCCGCAGTACAGAGCGCCGCAAGGGCTTTATTACTTATTTGAAGGAAGCGGAAAAGATCACGGAATTTCTCAATATCGCAGGTGCTCACAGTGCATTGTTTAAATTCGAGGATGTCCGGATTGTCCGGGATATGCGTAACTCAGTTAACAGGCTGGTCAACTGTGAAACAGCGAATCTCAACAAGACAATCGGAGCTGCCTTCCGCCAAGTCGAGAATATCAATTTCATCAAAAACACAGTTGGAATTGAGGCACTTCCTGATAAGCTGCAGGAAATCGCTGAACTTCGTGTCCAGCATCAGGATGTTTCACTCAAAGAACTCGGCGAGCTGGTTTCCACCGGAAAGATCAGTAAATCCGGAATCAACCACCGCCTTCGCAAAATAGATGAATTTGCGGATAGACTTCGTAATGGAACATCTATTAAAAAAGCGTAAGCAGGTATAAAGCCGATATAGCTTGTGGTATACTTAGAAGACACTCAATTGGGTGTTTTCTTTTTCATGATTTTGATAGCGCTTACTTGGAAGATGGGAGGAATCACATGTGATCCAAAAAACCTTGCGTGTCACCCTGGATACTGGTTTGCAAGCCAGACCTGCAGCAAGCTTCGTCCAGCAAGCCAATCGTTTCAGTGCCTCTGTGTTTGTGGAAAAAGGGAACAAATCGGTAAACGCCAAGAGCATCATGGGCTTAATGAGCCTGGCTATAGCCCAAGAAGAATTGATCACCTTGAAAATCGACGGTTCGGATGAGGCGGAAGCAATGGAGGAGCTGACAGCCTTCATTACCGCTCCCTCAGCAGCCAGCTGATTTTCCCGCAGAAAAGTCCTGAATAATTCAGGGCTTTTTTTTGCTAATATGTGGTAAGTGAGGCTATCCTAGTGTAGGCTATGTATTGTATGATTTTTATAAGAAAGAAAGGAGATTACATTTTGAACGCAAAACGTTGGATCGCCATCGGAATCGCAGCGGGCCTGCTCGCTATATCAGTCGGTTTTCAGACTTTGTTCGCTGTGATAAATACCAACTTCACAGACGCGATTGATACAGCAACAGGGAGCTCTTTTCTGAGTGAAGAAATTGTGGAAGATGGAGATATGATGAATCGGATTGCTGTATTGAAAGTGGAAGGCACGATTCAGGATACGGGAGAAGAAGCTTCGCTATTGGGAAGCGGTACATATAATCATGCAGCCTTTTTAGAGCAGTTAGAGCAGGCAGGCATGGATGATACTGTTGGTGGTGTCATCATTGAAGTGAACAGTCCTGGAGGCGGAGTTGTCGAAAGTGCTGAAATTCACGATAAGGTAGTGGAAATTCAAGAGGAATACGGAAAACCTGTCTATGTATCGATGGGGAACACGGCTGCTTCAGGTGGCTATTATTTAGCGGCAAGTGCGAATAAAATTGTTGCACACCCAGCTACACTTACAGGATCAATCGGTGTTATTATGTCTTCACTCAATTATGCGGAGCTTGCTGATAAGATCGGTATCAAAGAGGAAGTTATCAAGAGTGCGGAGCATAAGGACATTATGTCTGGAGCAAGAGACATGACGGATGAAGAGCGTGATATACTGCAGTCCATCATCGACGATATGTATGCTGACTTTGTCCAAGTCATCGTAGACGGACGCGGTATGCCGGAGGATAAAGTACGTGAACTTGGTGACGGACGTGTGTATTCTGGTAAACAAGCAATGGAAAATGGTCTCGTCGATGATTTAGGAGATCTGGAGGATACTATCGCTATGATGAAAGAAGAGCAAGGACTTGAAAACGCGGAAGTATTCGAATATACAGGAGATGGCTTTGGTATGGGCTCCTTCTGGGCAACAGCAGCCGAAGGTCTGTTTGTTTCCGATTCTGATCTGCTTGGTATCAAGCAGCTGATGGGTAAATCGAACTCACCTGAAGCAATGTATCTTTATACGGAATAGGGGGCGTTAGAAGATGGATAAAGAGAAACGTGAGCATCCAGAAGAACTGACGTCATCCGATCAGGATTATTCCAGAACAGATATACCTGAAACAACGGACACGGACGAATATACCGCGTCGGAAAAAGCAGCGGATGCCTATGAAAATACGTTTCAGGGGAAGCAAGCTGCTGAGATAAGGAATGACCAACAAGAAACAGAGATTTCTTTGACACCATTAGCAGATGAACGACGCTATGCAGGATTTTGGATGCGATTTTGGGCATATATCGTTGACCTAATTGTCGTATTCAGCTTGACGGGTCTGATCGTCAAACCATTCACGATGATTGATTCCTTCCGTGAAGCAACGCTTTGGATTTGGAGCGTCAGCGGTTTGCTTGGGGGTTTGGTATTTTTTGCTTACTTTCTTTTCATGACCAAATGGCGCGGGCAGACATTAGGCAAAATGATATTCGGCCTTCGAGTCATTCGGAAGGACGGAGAGAGGCTGTCATGGTCAGATACACTGATCCGGGAAGTAGTCGGCCGTTTCATTCATCGTCTTCTGTTTTTGTTTTTCCTATACGCAGTAGTAGCTTTTACACCAAAAAAGCAAGGCTTGCACGATTTGTTCGCTGACACACTTGTTATCCATGAAAAAAGCCATCCAGCATAAATGCTGGATGGCTTTTTCTTATGTCTTAAACTGGTTTTTTCTCCATTACTTTGTCGATCAAGCCGTAGTTCACTGCTTGTTCAGCTGTAAGGAAGTTATCACGGTCTGTATCGCGCTCGATTACTTCAAGAGGCTGACCGCTGCGTTCTGCCATGATTTCGTTCAGTTTCTTTCTCATTTCGATGATACGACGAGCATGGATTTCGATATCACTTGCTTGTCCTTGTGTACCACCCAGCGGCTGGTGAATCATGACTTCACTGTTTGGAAGTGCATAACGCATGCCTTTTTCACCAGCAGTCAATAGGAATGCACCCATGGATGCAGCCATACCGATGCAGATAGTGGATACTTTCGGCTGGATGAACTGCATTGTATCATAGATAGCCATACCTGCTGTGATGGATCCGCCTGGTGAGTTGATGTATAGGGAAATATCTTTTTCTGGATCCTCTGCTGCTAGGAATAACAGCTGGGAAACAATGCTGTTGGCAACATTATCATCGATCGCACTGCCAAGCATGATGATCCGGTCTTTTAGCAAACGGGAGTAGATATCGTAAGCGCGCTCTCCTCTGTTTGTCTGTTCGATAACTGTAGGGATTAGGTTCATGGTAGATCCTCCTTTGGATATGAGCTCATTATTCTAAGTAATGACTAACCTTATCTTACCTAAAAGGTCAATAAAGGTCAAACAAAATACTTACTTTCTTTCGCCTATTCCATGCTTCCCCACTTGGAAGGCATATAAACGCTTGAAATAGAGTCTCTCGTTAACTTTGACTTTTAAATGGTAAACTCCTGCAAGCTGGTTTATTTTTCATTTAAATTACATCATCAGGAAATGGTTTAGAAATTTTACCAGGTGGAATGTAATCAGCGGAAAGCAAAAAAACCTAGGAGGTAACAAGATGTTCCATCATCAGAAAGTACTTCAGTACCCAGCAAAACCAGACAAGCCAGATGCATTGTTTGCAAAACAGATGCAGGAAATACTCGGTGGTCAGTATGGCGAAATCAGCGTAGCCCTTCAGTATCTCTTCCAAGGTTGGAGCGCACGTGGGGAAGAAAAATATAAAGATTTGATCATGGATACAGCGACGGAGGAAATTGGTCACGTTGAAATGATCGCAACAATGATTGCTCGTCTTCTTGAAGGTGCCCCAGTAAATGAACAGGAGGAAGCAGCGAAAAACCCTGTTATCGGTGCCATTTTAGGCGGTATGAACCCACAGCATGCGATTGTTGCCGGCCTAGGGCCTCGTCCGACAGATAGCAACGGTGTGCCTTGGAATGCAGGTTATATTATCGCAAGCGGCAACATGCTAGCAGATATGCGTGCAAACATTAATGCGGAGTCTCAAGGCCGTTTGCAAGTTGCCCGTCTATATGAAATGACAGAAGATAAAGGTGTTCGCGACATGCTATCCTTCCTGCTTGCACGTGACTCCATGCACCAAAATCAATGGATTGCTGCTGCCCGTGAACTGGAAGAGAAAAACGGTATTATCGTACCTGGTTCCTTCCCGAAAGAACTTGAAGCAGATAACTTCTCTCACAGCCTGATCAACTTCTCAGAAGGTGAAGAGTCCAAAGAAGGTAGCTGGGCTAATGGTACAGCTCCTGATGGTGGTCAATTCAACTATGAAGAAGCTCCAACAGCACACGGTGAAAAGCAAGAGCTAAATCCAGCTCCAGACTTTATGTATCCTAAATAAGCAGAAGCCCCTGTGTGGGGCTTCTTTTCTATTTAAAAATATCTTGCTTATAACTGCTGTTTAAAGTATAATAATCGTTGTCACATTAATTACATATGCGCTCGTAGCTCAGTTGGATAGAGCGGTGGTTTCCGGTACCACGTCTGCCGGGGGTTCGAATCCCTCCGAGCGCGCTTATACATAGAAAAACAGCAAGAGTTTGGCTTTATGCCGCTCTTGCTGTTTTTTTGTTTATAAGCACTTCGCAAACATATTGCAAAACTTCGGGTTTCGAAATAAATTTAATCTCTTTTTTTATTGAAAAGCTGACTCAACATATCAGCAGCTGCTGATTGCATACCTGGAATTAAATGAGAGTAGGTATCTATGGTTATTAGTATGCTGGCATGCCCCAGTAGTTCTTGCACAACTTTAGCGTGAACGCCCATCTTTGTAGAAGGGTTGTATGAGTGTGGTGCAACGAGTGAAATGATATCCGTTTTACACCTGAATTCTCTATAGTCCGCCAAATCACCTTATTTAAATTTGGAGGAGTAATATAGTTTGATTAAAGGAGAAAAAGAGGGTAAAAAGAAGCTTTGTATAATCTATCAATTAAGTACAAAATATTATTCAAGGAGTTTTCAATGGTGAATTTTTTTGTTTACAATTGGCAGGTAAGAAATGAATGGTTCCTCTGGAGCCAGCAATTAACTCTTCAAGAACTTGTACAACAGCGTACAGGGGGAGTGGGAAGTATCTTACACACTCTTTTTCATATAGTGGAAGTTGAGTATAGCTGGATTAGAGCAATACAAGGAGAAGAGGATATTCTTTATGATTTTAGTGATTACAAAACTCTTAATAAGGTAAGTGAACTATCGACCATCTAAGAATGGAAATTATTCAATGCATAGAGGAATGCTTAAAGGGGTCTGTAGAAAAATTGGTGAATGTCCCATGGGATGATAAGAATTTTACAATAATTGATATTCTGCATCATTTGGTAGCGCATGAAATATATCACATTGGTCAACTATCCATATGGTCAAGAGAAATGGGGATGGAACCTGTACCGGCCAATTATATTGGGAGGAAATTGGTTAAAGATTGATGGTCTAGATTCTTTCAGGGAAGCGATGGAAGATAGGTCTAATGACTTACTGAAGGCTGAGATGGAGCTTTGGCTGGAAGGCGGGGGTTTTGAGTTCTTGGATATTATCAAGATGAAATCATAAGGATTAATACAGTCGATACTCGCCGCTTGCTAAATTCCTTTAATAAAGGAGATCGTGAGAATTCCTGGCAGATTTCAGATAATGGAATGACGCTGGTGGAGGAATTGAAAACTTTGATTCCGAAACAGATTTTCAAATTCAACTTGCGGTGCAAAATCTGCAAACTTCCATGTATTATAAGAAACAAAAATAAGCGGCACTGACTGAGCTAGGCTTTATTGATTCCAGCAAAGATGCATAAAATCTAAAAGACAGCTCTTTCCTATCACAAATGGCTTGGGGGATTATGGATGCTCTATGTGAAATCTATGGAAAGAAACCGACAGACCCTGGCTCTGATGCTGACCAAGGTGTTATCGGTAAACTTGTTGTGGTGAAAAACAACTCAGATGGCTGGCTATGGACTTACAACAGTGCCAACTGGAATGACAAAGCAATCAAAGTAAAAACTGGCGAAGCATTCACAATTACAAAAGAATTGACTGTGAGCGGCTCCAAGATGTATCAAATTAAATCCGGTCTGTTATATTACTGCTTCCACTAAGTATGTAGAAGTCCGATAGTAAGAAGCCTGTTCCTATTCAGGGGTTGGGCTTTTTTTTTACTGAGTGAAGCTTTATTATTCTGACTGCTTACAACAGCCTTATCTTTTCTGAATAGGTACTCAAAGGTGAATACTTTATTTGGTGTAAGACCCTTACGCTTTATTTCTATGCATTTTCAACAAGATGAGAGTATAAATATATATAGTTAATTCAATATTTCAACTCGTATATAAAAACATATTAAGAAACATGCACTAGAAAAAAATAAATCATATATGGGATATCCAGTTTAAATGGTTGAGGAGGATATGATGAAGCCTATGCTACCTACAGAAAGATATTTCGGTAAGTTAGAACTGGTATATGCATTTTATGGCGCTATGCCTACTGGTGTTAGTGTTTCAGAAACCGGTCGTATTTTTGTTTGTTTTCCGAAATGGGGAGACGATGTTAAATTTACAGTGGCAGAAATCATTAGGGATAATCTAGTGCCGTACCCTGATTTACAAACCAATTCGGTTAACCCCGAGAATATCACAATGACTTTCATTAGTGTCCAAAGTGTAGTTGCGGATGGTTTGGGCACACTTTGGGTGTTAGATACAGGGGCACCGAATTTTTCTGAACCAATTAAAGGTGGGGCAAAATTAGTCGCAGTTGATTTAAAAACCAATACAATCAGAAGGGTATATACCTTCAGAGAAGATGTCGTCCTGCCAACAACTTACCTGAATGATGTACGATTCGATTTTCGGGTTGGCAACGCAGGCTATGCTTATATAACGGATTCTTCTTCTAGGGGTCCAGGAGCGATTATCGTCGTAGACTTAGAGACTGGGACTGCGTTTAGACGTTTAAATGGAGCAAATTCGACTTCACCCGATCCCTATTTTATACCGAAAGTAGAAGGCCAAATTTTAATGAATCGATACAAAGACGGTTCAACTTCTCCATTTAGATTGGCATCAGATAGTCTGGCGATTTCCCCAGATGGAAAGATATTATATTTTGCTCCCTTAACCAGTCGTCAATTGTTCTCTATCTCTACAGAAGCCCTGAGAAACAGAACGATACCGGACATGGATTTACTTTATCATGTGGAGTATTGGGGAGAAAAAGGTGCGTCTGATGGCATGATCACCGATGCAAAGGGAACTGTTTATGCTGGAGATTATGAAAACAACAGTATACGTAAAATATTGCCAAATGGCATAATGGAAACTATCGCACATGATCCGAGAATTTTATGGCCAGATACTTTTTCAATTGGTCCGGATCAATATTTGTATGTCATTGTGAACCAATTACATCGGCAGGAAAGATTCCATTATGGAAAAGACCTAAGACAAAAACCTTATGGTTTACTTCGTATGAAAATTGATGAGTTTCCTGCTCCTACCATTTAAAGTAGGGGAGTGGAAGGGAGCGTGATTTAACAGCCATAAGGTATAAATAGGAACAGTTTTGTTAACCTGTTCCTATCTTGTTTTTACAGAGTGGGTAATTTCAATGCTGTATCGATATTATTTAAATCTATATTGATTTGTTCGTTTGTATCCCAAGCATGATACCACCCTTTTTCCTCCATGTATGCTGAAATACTTTCATGCATATCTATAGCTTCTATTAGATGGCGAGTTAGTATCTCTTTAATTTCAGGCGTTCCTGATTCAGTAACTGCCATGGCATAATTTCTAACACCACTTTTAGCTGCAATCAATAAATCCATTGCAACCACCTGATCTGATAGTGCATCCATGCCAGTTAAATTTTCAATGATTGGATTCATTCTCATTCACCTCCTGGTTTACTGCTTAGCGTTGGAAAGTATAGAAGCATATTCTTGTAATTGTTTCGTAGATACATCAATGTCTTGCTGCATAATACTCTTTAATTTCTGATCGGTAACTAATGCTTTCATTGTTTTCGACTTAGTTAGACAATTTGTCTTAAATGCAGCCATCTCATGGACCTCAAGAACTTCATGCAAGGCGTAATTCATTTTTTTACCTCCTTCTTTAAGGTTTCAACACAACTTTAATACAATTATCCATTTTTGTGTCAAAGAGCTCATAGCCACGCTTTGCTTCACTAAGTGGAAGTACATGACTCACAACATCTCCTGGATCAATTTTTCCAGTCGAAACTAATTCAAACATATATGGCATATAGTGAATTACGGGTGCTTGTCCCGAACGAATATTGACATTTCGGTTCATAATGTCTCCCATAGGGAATCCATTATATCTACCTCCGTAAACGCCTGTAACCTGGATTGTCCCACCTTTACGCACTGCTTGAGTTGCCGCGATAAACGCACCGAATGCTCCGCCTTGAAGCTTCATTCCACTCGCCAGGAACTCTAAATCCGTCATTTTACCATCCATACCAACTGCATCAATGACAACATCAGCGCCGCCCTTTGTTATTTCTTTCAAATGCATTCCCACATTTTCAAAGTGTTCAAAATTTACCGTTTCAACTTTATTAGTACGTTTAGCGTGTTGCAAACGATAGTCTACATAATCTACGGCAATGACACGCTTTGCTCCTTTTAGCCAACAGAATTTCTGAGCAAAAAGACCGACTGGCCCACAGCCAAAAATAATAACTGTATCTCCAGGCTTGACTCCTGCATTGTCAACACTCCAAAAACCAGTAGTCATTGCATCTGCTATAACTGTTAACTTTTCATCGGGTTCTTCACAAGTCTCTGGAATTTTAAAATGAGTAAAGTTGGCAAATGGCACTCTTAAATATTCGGCTTGCCCACCAGGATATCCACCCGTTGTACCAGAATATCCGAAGTAAGCACCCATATCACCATTGTCATTAGAATTATCACATTGGCTTTCTAAATGGTTTTTACAGTATGTGCATTCACCACATGCTATATTAAAGGGGATAATAACACGATCACCCTTTTTTACTTTAGTCACCTCTGGCCCGACTTCTTCGACAATTCCCATTGGTTCATGCCCGATAACGTAATTTTCTTGCAAGTTAGGAATCATCCCATGGATTAAATGTAAATCAGATCCACAAATTGCCGTACTAGTCACCTTGATGATCATATCATCTGGTTTTTCAATTTTTGGAGCTGGAACATCTTTGACTACTACATTTTTGATACCTTGATATGTTACTGCCTTCATGAGATATAGCCTCCAGTGTTAGTGTTCATCAGGTGTCCGATCAAACATACCTTTTCTATTGGTCTCAGCTGGGAATAGATTCATTTTTCCAATCTTCAGTGTGTTATTGGCTGAGAGTTGATCTAGCTGATATTGTTCACTTAATTCGTGTGGATGGAACCATTTTTTACTGATCATTAGATCTGTGATTTCCTGGTGCATGGCAATCCCTTGTATTAACTGTTTGCGTAAGAGGGCCCTAACATCAGGTGATGCGGACTCTGTTAAAGCGACAGCAATATTACGAACACCTTCTTTGGAACGTAGAAGAAAATCCATCGCAAATGTAGTATCTGCTAGCTCAGGTACGTGCAGCGCGTTTATAGGGTCTAAATAGTCATTGTTCACTGAATTCGCCTCCTTTTCAATCAATTATTGGTGTTGGTCTATTTTGAGGAACTGGAGCTTCAAAAGGTGCACGTTTGTAAACTGCCTGAAATTCTCCGAGCGCTTGCATGGATTGTTCAACATCTTTTTGCATTAAAGCTCTTAAGTCCTGATCAAATACTAGTCCTTGCATTATTTTTGATTTTGCTAAGCAAAGGGTTTTAAAATTAATTACTTCATGTAAATCCAAAGATTCATGAGCGGCTAATTTTTGATTATCCATTTCTAATTAACCTCCTTATTCGTTAATACAATCAATTGTATTGTTCCAAAAATAGGGGGGGATATTCTTATTTTCTTTTATGGTTGTAATATTCATATAGGGAGTTATGATGGCTGAGGATGAGGTCTTTTCTTCTAATAACTAAAAAAGTGTGCAATCAGAAATAACTAGTTGAAATAATACGAAAGGAATAAAATTCGTATCTTTTGTTGAAGGACCGTCTTATAACAGATATTGAAAATCCATCCTATTGTTTATTTTTATGTAGGTGGTTATACTTTAGACATTTTTAAAAAAGCATTGGTATAGAGATATAGACCATAATATAGACCTCATATAAGAGCTCATTCTAATGCTGTCGTACAGGACATGAACCAGGGTAAGGTTGGGTTCAGTGGCTCATTATTGGAGAAGAAATATCATAGACATACTGTGACAGTAACTGGATTCTTCTAACCTTTTTTCTAACGTAGTGAGCCTATATAGAAATAGAAGTCATAAAGCTATTGAAAAAGGAGCAGGTGAAATCCGCATAATAATGTAATTTAGATATCTCTAGTCACGTCCATATAAAAAGAAATTGGTTTCCGGTACCACGTCTGCCGGGGGTTCGAATCCCTCCGAGCGCGCTTATACATAGAAAAACAGCAAGAGTTTGGCTTTATGCCGCTCTTGCTGTTTTTTTGCTCAAAAGCAGTTTGCAAACATTTTGCAAACCTTCAGGTTCCGAAATAATTTCAATCCTTTTATTATTGAAAAGCTGGTCCAACATTTAGCAGCTGCTGATTGCATACCTGGAATTAAATGAGAGTAGGTATCTAAGGTTATTTGTATGCTGGCATGCCCTAGTCGTTCTTGCACAAACATAGGATGAACGCCCATCTTTAATAGAAGGGTTGCGGACGGGTTTATGCTCAACTTTGACGACTTCCACACCGGGATTGATGGTTCATCAATCATGTTGTCCCGGTCCTGCGCGAACGCGGTCTTTTCCACGATGGCTACGAGGGGAAAACCCTCCGCAATCACCTAGGACTGCCAGCAGTACTGACTAGGTCCTTGCATCGAGACAGGCTCGACAGGAACAACCTGTTGACAGACTATAAGATCATTCCCTGTATGGCGCTCATCGGAGAGGATGGGGTACTGACCGTAGGTCGACCCCGTGCAATTACGCGAGGCAAACGTCCGCCACGCACAGTTCAGGAATGGCACGAAGCGGGTGTCAGGGATACAACAGGAATATCCAACAGGTTTAAAGAATTTCGTGGATTTAATTGTTCCAATCTTGCAGGATAGAGGCATTTCCCATACAGAATATAAATCAGATATTTAAAGGTATAATTTGGGCTTGTCTTATTCAGAAAATAAATATTCATTACGAATTGGGTTTTATTTTGATTAATTAGAAAAGACATTCACTATGCTTTCTCAATCTTTTCGTTAAGAAGAAGGCATGTAAATCCCTGTTCAATTACGAACGTAATAAGAGTTAATTCAAGTATATATCATGACCTTGAATACAGAGGATGTTCTGAAGTCATAGATGATTGAAATCCTCAAGCTATTGACTTAGGAAGAAGTTATGAAGAGAAAGTCGACTACTTCCGGTGAGATTAAGAAATCGTATAAAATTGAAACTTAAATCTAGAACATATTTCAGACAAAAAAGGTACCAAATTGGGTACCTTTTTTTGTTTGTGAAAATTATAAGATTTTCTCAGAGCCTAAAAGCCCTCGGAGAGAAGCGCCTTACCCGTATCAAGACGTACTCGCCTGATTTTGCACGACTGTGAAGGATGCCTGGTTAACGAGGGAGCATCTGGAGTTGGGAGCGCGCGGCCAGCTTGACTTGTCATCGATTATTCGGTTAGTTACGATTAATTCGGTCGGGGATTGAATTGAAATACCATTCTGAAGAAAGATTTACATCTAAATCCGGGATGTAAATTGTACCCACTCTCAATAATCTTTCAGTCAATAACTCCGCCTCTATTAACCTTAATTTTAAAAAATATACCCTGAGTCTACCATAAGTAATATATTTTGAGACATGTAATAATAATAGCTCCTTAGCCGGAGGGATTTACTCCAAAAATTTAAAGTAGCGTGGTCCATCTAAAAGCCCCTTTCCTTAATTGGAGAGGGGCTTATTGTATTTAACGATTTGATTGACTACTAAATGATAGTGTTAATGTATTTGCTTTTATGCACATTACAAGGCCTAAGGCCATTAAAGTAATTACTAGAGCACTTCCGCCATAACTAATAAGTGGCAAGCCTATTCCAGTAACAGGCATTAATCCAACGCTCATTCCTGCGTTTTGAAAGACTTGAAAGGTTAAGAAACCTGCTATTCCGACGCCAATATATGTTCCAAAATCATCATGGTATCTTTGTGAAATAGAAATGATCTTATATATCATCAAAAAGTATAAAAATATAACAATGCTAGTGCCTACGAATCCATATACTCCGCCGATTATGGCAAATATTAAGTCAGAATACGCATAAGGGATTGATGGTAATTTTTCATAGCCGATTAATCCTCCAGCACCAATGGACATTATAGATTGATTCAGTTGATATCCTGATATAGTGTACGTTTCAGGATCAAGCCAACCATAGAATCTGCTTGCCTGGTAACCGGGTAATAAACCTAATATCTTATCTAAAAAGAAATCAGGAGCTATAAAGTATGTTAAAGCAAGGGTACCTATAATCAATAAAGGAAGTGCGAATATAGCAGCTAGTACCTTAACGCGAATATTAGAGACTATAAGCATAATTGCTAAGATTGCAAGAAATACCATTGCATTACCATAGTCAGGGAACCTCATTACAACTAACGTGGGAAGAGCAGTAGTTAAGATTAGTTTCAATATTAGGATAAACTCATTCGAAACACTTTGTGTATTTTCATTACTTCTGCTAATAATGCTAGCTAGCTGAATAATTAGACCTACTTTCATTAATTCAGCTGGTTGAAAAGAGAAACCTCCTACTGAATACCATCCTAGAGCTTTATTGATTTCCGTGCTTATACTACTAGGAGCAACAAGTATACCGAATAATAATATGAAACATAATATATAGATATATAAAGAAACTCTTTTTAGTATATCAATATCTACAGCATACGTTATTAAGAAAAACATAATAAAACCTATAATGTAAAATGCGGTCTGTTTGGGAACGAAATTCTCATTTTGCAATTCATTTACATGGTAGAGACTTATCAAACTTACAAGTGCAAAAGCAACTATTATAGCCAGATAAGTATAATCTATATTCTTAAGAAAATATCTAAATTTATCCATAATTTGATATTATCCATTCGATTAACATAGTTAAAAAAAGCAGAAAGAAAGTAACATAAACAATTATTGCTAGGATTTTAATTCTACTACGAGTAGAAAACAGTTTTTTTTCACTCATCTTATAATTCTCCTGTACCTTATTATTACCCAAGACATTATTATAGCAAAATTAATAAAATCTAGCAAAAACTACTAGTAGAGGAATGAAATATAAAAATATTTAGAGGGAGTAATTAACATAGTATATTAATTATGTTAATTTTTCTTGAGAAAATTATTGTAAATTTAACAATAAACATATATTATTGGAAAATGGAGGGAAGTAAGGTGAGATTTGCAAAAAAAGGAGAATTGTTTTGAAGAATAAATTTTTGAAGACACTAGGCATTTTACTTGTTACACTAATAATGGTAGCACCAATTGCTGTGGATGCAGCATCTAAGAGCTTTTCGTTTGAGATTAAACACCAAATAGCCATTGGTCGTTATAAATCTACTAAAGAGAGTGTTAAAGCTACAGTTAATATGAGCAGTTGGGGCGGAGATAACTATTTCACTATTCATATTTACGAAAAGGGTTCTTTTAGCTCCACTTTAATTGATAAACTTGAATTCTCTAAATCTAAAAAAGGTTCTCCGTATGAAGTAGAAACTACTAAAGTTAAAAAAGGTCATACATACGGATATGAAATTTGGAAAAATGCAAATGGTGCTAAGATTAAAGGTTCCGGTACACTAAGTTATTAATATGGAGTGAGTGGTATTATGATTAATGGTAATGTTCCAGTTATATTAATTAGTACAATATTCATTATTGTATTTGGTATAAAATTTCTTAGGAATAGAAACAAAGAAAGTCTTTTGAGATCCTTTTACTATATCTTATTTGGTATATATCTATCGTTTGTTGTATCTTACACTTTATTCCCCCTCCCGTATCAAAAAGAATTAAAAGAACTCATGATAGACGAAAATCTGGGCGTTCCTAATAATCTGATACCATTTGCTGGCATTATGGAAAGTGTACAGACTGGGTATTACCAGGATTTAGTTCTCATAGCATTGAATATACTATTATTTATTCCGTTTGGTTTTGCTCTTTCAGTTCTATTCGAAAGACTTAAAAAGTCTAGTGTAGTGTTATTGGGATTTATTACAAGTCTAATTATCGAGAGTCTTCAATTTACTTATAGTCAATACCTAGGGTATAATTATCGGTCATTTGATGTTAATGACCTAATTATGAATACTCTAGGTACTATAATTGGAGTATTAATATTCTCATTACTGAGGAGATACTTGAAAGAACAGAATCTATTATTAAGTCGGGATTAAAATAATGTATAGTTTAAAAAAAACCTATTCTCTAAAGAGAATAGGTTTTTTTATTAGAAAGTAGCAATACCTTGGCAATGTACTATCATCTAGCCTAAATAAACCCTCAAAATTAAAAAACTCGCGGTGTGTAAACTTTCTAAGCATCGGATGCTTTGGAGTTAATTCCGGAAATGGAATATCATCCTCTTCAGATAATACCCATACCCACTCAATCAAGTGATCCTTTTGCGATCTCAATTCTTGCTTTTACATGCTCTCCATATATTTCAAATCTAATTAGTGTTGGCATTTCATCTCCTTCTTTTACTCATATAATCGCACTCGAGTAGAAAAAAGTGTGATAAATATATAAAAATCCCCCACAATCATGGGGGCGATTACGAGTATGTAGGGTTACGATTTCACTATGTATAATGTGAAAAACATTGTTATATAAATATCGTTGTGTTTACGATGTAAACAAAACGATATTATAATTAATATATAGTAAGGAGGAGATAAGATGGATGTTGAAAATGTATTAATGATAACTGCGATAGTAAAGTATTGCACTGCTAAACTTGACTACCTCAGTCGTTAAAAAACACATAAAGCTAATAAGAAAAAATCCAAAGCTAAAGGCAAGAAGTAAGAGAAGGGAGCGGCAACTCCCCTTACTCACTATAATTATAACAGCTCCTGGATAAAATAAAAAACCGACGAAAGTCAGGAGGGTGACTTATGTTAACATTGACAATGATTACAACTGCTATTGCATTTATTACTGCAGTTGCTTCGCTAGTTTTATCCATTAAGAATAGAAAAGGTGCATAAGCATGAAAAAAGAATTGCCAAAGCTATATTCAAAGGCGGATCTGGCACGACGATGGGGCGCGACCAGACAAGTGGTTAACAACTGGGAAAAGCGGCACAATGATTTTCCGGATCCCGTCATGCATGTTCATGACGGATCCCTTCCTCTCTATCTCCATGAAGATATTATTAAATATGAAAAGAAACGTGAGCTGGAAGTGTATAAAGAAGAATAAGTCTTTCAATAGCCTAGCAACAATGTACTATTCAAAATTAAGTTTTTATCTTAATTTATAGACAAGTAACGAATAGGAGGTAAATAAAAATGTTAAATGAAATCTTTCATATTGCAGTACCAACTGCTTTTTATGATGATGAGACCTTAAATGTTGAAGGAACAATTCATCATATAGAGAACTTATATCAGAAAGGTGTTCGTTCTGTATTTGTCTGTGGAACCACCGGTGAACAGCATAGTCTTAGTCTTAGTGAAAAATTAGAATTGGTAGAAGCTATTGATACGAATAACGAGTTGACCAATAATATGGAAATCATTTTTGGTGTTGCTTCTGTTAGACAAAAGGAAGCAGAAGAACTGGCTAAGTATATAAGTAAAACAAATATTACAGCTATCATGATAGGGTATCCTCCATATATAAAACCATCTCAGGAAGAAGCCTTCAATTATACAAAGAGTCTAGTTTCTATATCAGGAAAGGATGTAATCTTATATAACAATCCTGCAAGGACAGGTTTTGACTTAGAAGTTGATACTATAAACAAACTACTTTCGATGAAGAATATTATCGGTATCAAAGAGGCTGGTGAGAAGACTAAGATCCAGAAATTGAAAATTGAAAGTGACAAACAATTCTACATTTATGCTGGAGGAGAACAGGGATTAGAGGATAGTGTAAGACACGGTTTTAATCGTTTATCCTCCATAGCAGGTAATCTGGCGCCAGCTGAAATTAAAACTTGGTTTGAGACATTGTTAAAAAATGAGGAGCTCAAGGGAGAAGAGATTTATAAAGTAGAGAATGCACTTAAAAAAGTATATTCTGGTACGCCGCTAGTTAACTTAAAAAAAGAATTAAACAGTCAAGGTGAAGACTTAGGTGTTTGCAGAAGCCCTCTTGGTAAATAAGTAAAAGTCACTGCGGTCGACCAACCGACCGACCAAACCGACCAATAACTTCACCAATTTATCGTAAAGTAGCCTACTCAATGCTATATAAAGCCCGTTATGACAACATTCATCCGAATACTTCCTAATACTGCCGTACAGGACATGAACCATGGTAAGGTTGGGGTCAAAGGGATACACTGATAAAGAGTATTTGAAAGCTGGTATGCAAACCTGATTGCAAACCAAAAGGCTAACATACTGAGCCAACATAAGTATTAAGCAATGTAAACTAATAATATATACGTGCGTTAAATCAAGAAAAAGCATAGTGATTAAACCTTATGTCATCTTCTCATAATTAAAAATTGGTTTCCGGTACCACGTCTGCCGGGGGTTCGAATCCCTCTGAGCACGCTTATACATACGAAAGACAGCAAGAGTTTGGCTTTATGCGGCTCTTGCTGTTTTTTATTTGAAAATAAAACGACCAGGCAATATATCTCAACAACGAGCATACAGTGTAAGCATGAAGTGCAACCACTTGTATACTAGTATCATTTCTGATTTATACAAACCAGAGGATAAAGAGTTGATAAGAATGAATAAGTTTACTGTCCAGCGTAAGACATTGGCTTATGAAGTTTATAAACACTTATACAACAAGATTATCACGTTAGATTACAAACCAGGGCAGATGATTTATGAGAACACGATAGCTGAAGAACTAGGATTAAGCAGAACGCCTGTAAGGGAAGCCATTCAAATACTTGCTTCAGAGGAGTTCCTGCAGATCATCCCGCAAAAAGGGATTCGGGTGAAGTATATTTCAAAGAGAAAGGTACAGGAAGCGATACAGGTTAGAAAAAGTCTGGAAGCAGTTGCGTTTCAGGAAGCAGCTGCCAGGTGGGAAGAATCCAATTTACAGGTAAGTGACTATAGGGCGGATTTACAGCATATTATGAACCAACAAAGAGATGCAGCTAAAAAGCATGACGTTATTACTTTCTACCACTATGATGAAGTGTTCCACGATAAGATCCTTGAAATATGCGGCAATCATACTTTAAGAGCTGTCGTACGTCAGGTCAGGGGCCATGTGAATCGGATCCGTTATTTGGAATTTTTCGAGACAAGGGAAATGGATCGTGTCATACATGACCATGACGAGTTGATTGCGTTGATCCAGAATAATGACAGGGAAGGGGTTGCACGAAGGCTGAATCAGCATCTCGACACAGCTGCCAGGCACTATGGCGACATAATGGAAAAGTATGCCGATTATTTTGAAGCTCAATCCCAGTAGATGAGCTTTGTGCCGTCCATAACTTGTATACTAGTATGCAAAAAGGAGGAATGGAGTTGGAGATTGCGGTACTCGGTTTGAATCATGGCTTTACATTGGCTCAACAAGCGAAAAAGATGACTGGAATTACATTGGCGGCAGTTGCCGGAAATAATGCGAGTGCAAAAGAACGGGCAAAGGAGCTGGATGTGCCTTTGTACGCGGATTATAAAAAACTGATCGATGACTGCTCGCTGGATGGGGTGATTATCACATTACCAAATCACTTACACAAAGAAGCTGTGAAGTACTGTGCGGATAAAGGTTTACATTGTCTCGTGGAAAAACCTATCGCAGACACAACTGTGGCCGCTCAGGAGATGATAGATTATTGCCGGGAAAAACAGGTACAGCTTTTAGTTGGTCATCATCGCCGGTATTCAGCAAAGATCAATCATTTGAAGCACCTATTGGATAGTAAGGTCATCGGGGACTTAATCGGTGTGAATATGATATGGGCCCTTGCCAAAGATCATGACTATTACAAAGAAGCGTGGCGTGTAAAGGCAGGCGGAGGCCCGCTGTTGATCAATGGCATTCATGATTTGGATAACTTACTCTATGTTACCGGTTTAAAAATTGAAAGCGTTTACGCAGTTGGTAAGAAAAAGATACGGTCTGCAGAAGTGGAGGATACGGTCACGGCTATCCTGGAGGCTGAAGATGGGACGGTTATTCACTATTTCCTTACCGACGGTGTTCCATCTCCTTGGTCTTATGAATTCAATCTGAAGGAAAATCCGATCTATCATTCTTATGAGGAAGATTGCTATTACTTTTTCGGAACAAAAGGGAGTTTGGCTTTCCCAAGCTTTCGTTGTTATCAATATAGTGAGGAAGCATATGGCTGGAAGCACCCTTTGATTGAGAGGCGATACTTGCCTGAAGATACTGTGGATCCAATTGCTACAGAATTAGCACACTTTGAAGAAGTATTGAAGGGGAGAATTGGTCCGCGTGTACCTGGAGAAGCAGGCTTAAGAACGTTAGAAGTACTAGAGGCAATAAAACTTTCCATTCGTGAGAAAAGAAGTGTGGCACTTCAAGAGGTTATCAGTAAATGAACACAATCGTTCCATTCAGGAGAAAGTAGGGGTTGGATGAAACAATTGTTCTTGTTTTTATCGTTGATCAGCATGTTGTTATTTGTAAGCGCTTGCAATAATGGTCCTTTAGCTGAACAAGAACTGAAAGTCATGCGTCTTGCAAACGCTACACCTGATGATCGTTCTTTAAGTAAGGCACTGTATCTATTTGAAGAGAAGCTGGAAGAAGAAACGGATGGCTCCATCGATGTGGAAGTATATACGAATAGCGTTATTGGAGGAGACAGGGAAATATTTGAAGGGATGCAGTTGAACACGATCCAGGGAGCTTCCATGTCGACAGGACCAATCGCCCAGTTTGCTGATACATTCAATGTATTCGAGCTTCCGTTTTTATTTGCAGATGAGGAGGAAGCTTATCAGGTATTGGATGGTGAAGTTGGAGAGCGTCTCTTGGCTGAACTGGATGATCAGAATGTTGTTGGTTTGAATTATTGGGAAAATGGGTTTAGGATGCTCAGTAACAATGTGAGGGAAATCAAGACGGTAGACGATGTCAAGGGAATCGATATCCGGACATTGGAAAATGAATGGCATATGGAACTTTGGAGTGAACTGGGTGCCAATCCAACCCCGATGAACTACGGTGAATTGTATATAGGACTGGAGCAAGGTACCGTCGATGCGCAGGAAAACCCGGTGGGTAATGTAGTGAACAGTCACTTCTATGAGGTACAGGATCATCTTACAGTCACGAATCATATTTACAATGCGAGTCCGTTCATGGTGAGTAAATCATTTTGGGAGTCGTTGACGGCAGAGGAGCAAAAAGCTGTTAAGAAAGTTGCTGATGATGTGCAGCAGGAGCAAAGAAAGATGAATCAACAGGAAGTGGAGGACAGCTTTGCTTTTGTAGAAGCGAAAGGGATGAAGATTACGGAGTTAACCGAGGAAGAGCTGGAGCGTTTTCGGGAAGCAACAAGGCCGGTCCGTGAAAGGTTTATCGAAAAATATGGAGATAAGTGGTTAAGTCAGATCGAGGCAGAAACAGATTGATGGAATGAGGGAGGTACGTATGAAATCTATTCGATGGTTTAATCGATACGCTGAGGAATGCATAATGGTATTTTTACTGTCTGTTATGGTCGTTGTCATTTCTGCCCAAATCATGATGCGTTTTATCTTGGGATCATCTATTGGCTGGTCGGAAGAATTAGCTCGTTACTGCTTTATATGGCTTGTTTTTATCGGAATTAGCTATGGAGTGAAAAAGCAGCGGCATATAAGTATTGATGCAATTTACAGATTGTTGAAGGGTAAGCAGCGAATCATACTCCGGATGATTGTAAATATGCTGTTTTTATCATTTGCTGTCATTCTTTTGATTTATGGCGGTAAAATCAGTACCCAGATTTATATGTGGGGGCAAAATTCCCCGGCATTACAACTTAATATGGGGTTGGTGTATTTAGCGGCTCCTGTCAGTATGCTGCTGACATCCTGGCGTATAATCCAGCAGCTGCTACAGCAATTTCAAACACTCCGTAACGGGGAAATGCTTTCCGATGAAGAACAACCTTCTGCATTCTAATACTGGAAATATGATATTGGGAGAGTGAGAAATGTCTGCAATCATCATGTTTGGCAGTTTTGGCCTCTTGCTGTTATTAAGCGTCCCGATTGGTATTGCTCTAGCATTGTCATCCATCGCTACACTGTTATACGCGCAAGATATGCCACTTGAATTTTTAGCTCAAGGATTAGTCACTTCTGTAGACTCCTTCCCGATCATGGCAATTCCATTCTTTATTTTAGCCGGGGAGATCATGGGAAAGGGAGGGCTTTCAAAACGATTGATCAAGGTAGCGGAATCGATCGTTGGGAATATCGCAGGCGGATTCGCGATGACGACGATTATTACGTGTTTTTTCTTTGCTGCTATATCAGGATCTGGACCAGCTACTGTAGCGGCTATCGGTGGAATCATGATTCCTGCAATGGTTCAGTTAGGTTATAGCAAGCAGTTCGCCGCTGGTATAGTTGCGGCTGCAGGAACTTTGGGAGTGATCGTGCCTCCGAGTATTCCAATGATTGTATACGGTGTAGCAAGCGGGACTTCTGTTGGTGATCTTTTTATCGCTGGTGTGCTGCCAGGTATTCTGATTGCTGTTTTAATGCTGATTTATGTATATTTTTATGCCAGAAAGAAAGGATTCAGCGGAACCGGGGAAGCTTTTTCTTTCAAACGCTTGATACGTACTGTCTGGGATGCCAAATGGGCGTTAATAGTACCTGTGATCATTTTAGGCGGGATATATGGTGGTTTCTTTACACCGACAGAAGCGGCGGTTGTCGCAGTTGTGTACGGTTTGATAGCTGGTGTGCTGCTGTATAAAGAATTACGGCTTAAAGACTTGTATGATATATGTCGGAATGCAGCATTGATGACAGCAACTATCATGCTGATCATCGGGGCGGCTACAGCATTTGGAAAAATCATGATCATCGAACAAATGCCTGCTAAAATTGCCGGCGGTATGCTGTCGATTTCCGACAATCCTATTATTTTGATTGCTCTGATTGTAATCCTGCTGCTTTTCGTCGGAATGGTAATGGATACAACGGCAGCAATCATTATTTTCACACCGCTGTTGCTCCCGATTGGAATGGAGCTGGGATTCGATCCGGTACATTATGGGATGATCATCATTCTAACACTGGTGATCGGATTCATCACACCACCCATCGGAGTCAATTTATTTGTTGCCAGCGAAATTTCCGGCTTGTCGATCATGAAAATCTCAAAAGCTATCGTCCCTTATATTGCAATCATGCTATTAGCACTGATCCTTATCATTCTCATTCCTGAAATTGCGCTGCTCTTATTGGGTAGATAGTCACAAATAGAAACAAAATGGCGGATTTTGCTCAGAAGAAAGAATACAGAAAGGTTGATCACTTTGAAGGATCAATTTTCTTTAGCGCATCTGACAGCATTGGCATGTCCACCCCCAACACTAACTTATATTGCAGCCAGGGCAGGCTTTGATTTTGTAAGCATCAGACCAATTTGTATGGGACTGAAAAATGAACCGGATTATAACTTGGCTAGCAACCGAAAGATGCTGAGACAAACAAAAACAGCACTTCGTGAAACTGGTATCCAAGTGTTGGATATAGAGCTAGCCAAAATAGTGGATGGTATGGATCCGAAACAGTATGAACCAGCTTTTGAAGTCGGAGCAGAGCTTGGAGCCCGGCATGTGCTTTGCAGCGTTTGGACTGATGATCTGGTATTTGCAACCGAGCGTTTTATCCAATTATGTGAATTAGCAAAACCCTATCAATTGACGGTAGAGTTGGAATTTGTGCCAGTTGCATCCGTGGCTACATTATCGCAGGCTGTCAGCATGCTCACAGCTGCTGCTCAGGATAATGCAGGGCTGATGATCGATAGTCATCATTTTCATCGTTCAAAGGAAAATGTTAACGATATCAAAGAAATACCTGCTGAGTGGTTTCGTATGTTTCATTTATGTGATGCAAGCAAAGAAATTCCAACATCAAGAGAACAAATGATCCAGATAATGAGAGAGGAACGCCTTTATATTGGAGAAGGCGGTATTCCTATCAAAGAAATTCTACAGGAGATTCCGAAAATCCCATATTCATTGGAAATTCCTCACTTGCAGCGAACAAAGGAATTGGGGTTCGAGGAATATGCGAGAAGATGCTTACAATCGGCGAAGGAATATATCAGTCTGAATCTGGATGACGTAAACATATACTAGTGTACAAGATCGAGATTTTGCGAGGTGAGCGAATGAGTGGACGAAGTGCATTGGAGCATTACAAAAACGGCGGAGCTTGGTGGGAAACAGAAATTAGCGACATAAAGAAAAATCAAATCGTTCTTCGCGGTAAACGAATTGAGGATCTCATTGGGAATGTATCTTACAGCCAAATGCTGTTTTTCCTGCTGGTCGGCAAGGAACTAACCGACCAGCAAGCTAAATTATTCGAAAGTGTGCTTGTAGCCGGTGCAGATCACGGTCCGCGCGCGCCTTCGATAGCGGCAGCAAGAATGGCAGCCACTTGTGGTGTCAGTTTTAATTCGGCTGTTGCTACAGGAATCAATATGCTGGGAGACATACATGGCGGTGCTGTAGAAGGTGCAATGGAATTGTTATATATAACGAAGACAGAACTGGCTTCTAATAAAAATGCTGTGGCAGATACCTTGCAGCGGTTCCTTTCTGAAGGCGAGAAGCTTCCTGGTTTCGGTCATCAGCTGCATGATCAGGATCCGCGTGTCGATAGATTGTATGAGTTGGCGCGGAAAGTAATTGACAGTGGAGAAATCACCGGAGACTATCTTGCGATTCTGGAAGATTACAGAAAGACGATGTCGGCTGCAAAGAAACGTACGTTTACGATTAATGTGGATGGTATTAGTGCAGCTATCCAGTGTGAACTTGGTATCCCGGCAGAAGCCGCCAAAGGGATCTTCTCCCTCTCTCGGGGGATGGGAATCGTTGCGCATGCCTATGAAGAATTAATGCAAGGCACATTGATCAAAGGCCCGTGTCCTAATGAAGAGAAGCTAGTTAAATATACAGGTAATATACCAGAAGATATGCACAAGGAGTGATAGGGAATGCGAAAGGCCAGACCTTTTGTAAATGGTGTATGGATTGACGATGACCGTGAACATATTCCGGTGCTGGGTCCTTATAAAAATGAACAAGTTGGCTTTCAATTAACAGCAAATAAAACAGAGGTCGAGCTGGCATTGGCATCAGCTGAAAGCAATAAAAAGCAAATTGCGGCTCTTACACAGGCCTTTCGGGCTAAGGTACTGTACCGGGCTGCAGCTTTGTTGGAAGAGCGGAAAGAAGAATTTGCGAATTTAATTGCCAAAGAAGTAGGGAAGGCGCTGAAAAATACGCGAGATGAAGTGGCGCGTTCGATAGAAACATTACAGCTGTCAGCAGAGGAAGCAAAACGGCTTTTCGGCGAGACAATTCCTGGAGGAGCTTCAGAGCGAGGAGCATCCTCCATGGCTTTGACGTTTCGTGTCCCGGTAGGAGTAGTGGCAGCTATAACACCGTTTAACGCGCCGCTCAATTTGATTTGTCATAAAATTGGACCAAGTTTTGCCGCTGGTAATGTCACTGTTCTAAAGCCAGCTCCGCAAGCGCCTTTGATTGCGACTGCACTAGTGGAATTGCTGCTGGAGGCAGGTATGCCTGTGCAGGCAATCCACATGATCTTAGGCGGAAAAGAGATAGGAGAGCAGCTCGTCCAGGATGATCGAGTCAATCTCGTTTCGTTCACAGGAGGGGTTCCAGGTGGCAGGCAAATCAGCAAAACGGCTGGCATGAAAAAGGTACTGCTAGAACTTGGGGGGAATGCGGGAACCATTGTCCATAAAGATGCCAATGTTGAGCGGGCCGCTGCCATTTGTGCAAAAACAGCTTTCAGTAATTCCGGGCAAAGCTGTATTTCCGTCCAGCGTATTTATGTGCATGAACAAATCTTGAACGCATTTGTTGCAGAGCTGGAGCAGCGGACAGCAGAGCTTATTGTTGGGAATCCGGAAGATGAAAACACAGATGTTGGGTGTGTCGTGAATAGACAGACAGCAGAGCGGATCAGTGAATGGATCGACGACGCTGTTGCGGAAGGGGCGGAGCTAATCCATGGCGGGAAGGTGAATGGCGCTTCCATAGTGCCGGCAATTCTGCTTCGTCCGAAAAAGCAAAGTAAAGTTGTCTGCCAGGAAGTGTTCGGACCAGTAGTAAGTGTGCTGCCCTATAACGATTTGGACGACGCAATCAAAGAAGTGAATGATTCGGATTTTGGTCTGCAAAGTGGCATTTTTTCTAATTCACTGGAAGTGATCCGTAAAGCGGTTAAAGAACTGGAGGTCGGCGGTGTCATCGTCAATGGATCATCAAATTTCCGCTTGGATCATTGGCCATATGGCGGTATTAAAAACAGCGGTATCGGCAGGGAAGGTCCTCGATTCGCTGCAGAAGAGATGACAGAAATGAAGATGGTCGTACTTCAGGATTTGCTGTAAGCAAACACGAAGAGCTAGGAGGATACCTTATCATGAAAAAGTTAGTTTCGGAGCAGTTAGTCAAATACCTGGAATCTCGTGGTGTGAAACATATTTTCGGACTATGCGGTCACACCAACATCGCCGTGTTGGCGGAATTAGAAAAAAGCACTATTAAGTTCATTAATGTACGCCATGAGCAAATTGCGTCACACGCAGCAGACGGATATGCACGAGTGACAAAGAAGGCTGCAGTAGTGCTGAGTCACTTAGGGCCAGGTTTAACGAATGCAGCAACTGGAGTTGCCAATGCTGCTTTAGATTCTACTCCGATGGTCGTAATCGCAGGCGATGTGCCAAGTTATTATTATGGAAAACATCCGCACCAGGAAGTGAATATGCATGCTGACGGCGCACAATATGAAATCTATCGTCCGTTTGTAAAGCGAGCATGGCGTGTTGATCAGGCGGAGCTGTTTCCGGAAATCCTTCAAAAGGCATTCCAGCTGGCGGAAAGCGGACGCCCCGGCCCTGTTCTTATATCCGTCCCGATGGATATATTCTCGAAGAAAATAGACGAAGACAGCTTCAAGCTGCTACAGCACCATACCCGGGTAGTGGAAAAACCATCAATAGATGAAGAAACAGCAGCACGCATTGTAGGGAAATTAGCTGATGCGAAGCGCCCGGTACTGTATGCCGGAGGCGGTGTGGTGCTGGCCGATGCAGCGGAGGAGCTGCGGGAATTTGTGGAGCATATGAACATACCGGTAGCCCATTCGCTGATGGGAAAAGGGGTTCTGCCTGACGATCATGAACTGACGCTTGGCATGACTGGCTTCTGGGGAACAAGCTTCATTAACGAGCAAACAAAAAATGCCGATTATATTTTCGGGGCAGGCACTCGTTTTTCAGAAGCAGATTCAAGCAGCTGGTATGATGAAGTAACCTTCCACTTTCCAAAAACCAAATTGATTCACATCGATATTGATTCGAATGAGATCGGTCGTAACTATCCGGTTGAGATTGGGGCGGTTGCTGATCTGAAAAAGGCGTTCATTGCACTGAATAGGGTAGCACGTCGTTTATATCCAGACGGCATAGACCGTAATCAGCAACTAAAAGAAGAAATCATAGCCTATCGCAAATCATTACGCGAGCGCATTTCCAAAAATGTGCACAGCACATCCTTCCCGATGAAACCAGAGCGTATATTGGCTGAGGTTCGTGATGTTCTGCCGCGGGATGCCTATCTTACAACAGACGTTGGCTGGAATAAAAACGGTGTAGGACAGCAGTTTCCTATATACACACCAGGTTCCATTTTGACACCTGGCGGCTTTGCAACGATGGGGTTCGGCAGTTCAGCAGCTCTCGGAGCAAAGATAGCTGCTCCCGAAAAGGTAGTCGTTTCATTGATAGGCGATGGTGGATTCGGACAAAATCCTTCTGTCTTGGCCACAGCAAAAGAAGAAAACATCCCGGTTGTTTGGGTTGTCATGAATAATAGCGCCTTTGGTACAATTGCGGGATTGGAAATGGCGCATTATGACACTACTTACGGAACGAGATTCCAGATAGGTGGTACTAGTTACTCGCCTGACTTCGCTGCAATTGCGAATGGATATGGCATAAAGGGCATCAAAATTGAAAATGCGGAACAATTCAAAGGGGCATTAAAAGAAGCGATTGCAGCAAATGAACCTGTTGTCATTGATGTAGCAATGAAAAACGAACCGGTGCCTACTGATGGAAAATGGAATATAAATGATATTTATTCACCTGATCAAGCTAAATCACATGTAAGCATTCCTTGAGAAAGGAGGGAAGAAATATGCCAACACCTTTGGAAGGTATAAAAGTACTGGATGTTTCCACAATGATTGCAGCACCGTTCGGAACGGCATTGCTGGGAGATTTTGGTGCGGAAGTTACCAAGGTCGAAATCCCAGGGCGAGGAGATACATCAAGAAGTGTTGGACCTTTTAAAGGAGATGAGCCGCTGCGGTGGCCCGGTCTGTCACGTAATAAAAAATCGCTGACGCTTGATCTGCATAAAACAGCGGGCGTGGAAATCATGAAAAAGCTTGCAGCGAAACATGATATCTTAGTGGAAAATTTTCGCCCTGGAACATTGGAAAAATGGGGTGTAGGATATGATGTGCTAAAAGAAATCAATCCAAATTTAATCATGATTCGTGTGTCAGGTTATGGCCAAACAGGACCATTCCGCGAAAAAGCCGGCTTTGGCACTCCTGCGACAGCGTTCAGCGGTTATACGTATCTACAGGGGTTCACCGATCGTCATCCGGTAAGTCCGCCATTTTCGCTGACGGATTATATATGCGGGATTTATGTCGCCTTTGCGGCTGTGACTGCTATCTATCACCGAGATACAAATGAAGCGGGCACGGGACAGATGATAGACGTTGCGCTTTATGAATCAGTCTTTCGGATGATGGAATTTCTCATAGCTGAATATGATCAGCTCGGTAAAATACGGGAACGTTCGCCTGGGTTAGCTGGACATTCCTCTCCCTCAGGGACCTTTAAAACGAAGGATGACCATTGGGTCGTGCTTGTTACGAGCACTGATACGACCTTCAATCGACTGGCAGCAGCCATGGATCGTACAGATTTGCTGTCCGACACGCGTTATCATACCAATGCATGCCGGCTGGAAAACAATGATAGTATGAATCAAATTGTCGCAGAATGGATTGGTAAGCATCCACGTGAAGTGTTATTGAAGAAGCTGGATGACCACGGGGTGCCAATCAGCCCGGTTCTGAGCATCGCTGATATCTTTGAAAATGAACACTATCAAGCTCGCGAAAACATTGTCGAAGTGAAGCATCCGAGACTGGGGAAAATCAAAATACCTGGGATTGTTCCTAAATTTGAAAAGACACCAGGCAGCATTCGATCAGTTGCACCTGATTTGGGCGAGAATAATGAAGAGATATTACAGAGCTTAGGTTATTCCCATGAAGAAATAAAAGCACTGAAGCAAAACGAAGTTATTTAAAGCAGCAAGGTTCAGGCATTTTGCCAGCCTTGCTTTTTTCCTGTCCGGAATCTGCAAGGAGCTGCTTTACAAAGTAAAGGAAACAATTATAATGAGGATAGATTAATTAACTTAACTTAACTTTTTGGTTCTTGTACAGTATTGCAGCAAAAGGAGAATGATTATTTGAAGAAGCCAATAAAAGAACAAAAATCCGTATTAATTATATTATTAAGCAATTTATTCATCGCTTTTTTAGGGATGGGACTTATCATTCCTGTGATGCCGTCATTCATGGAGATTATGCACTTATCAGGCAAGACGATGGGTTATCTTGTTGCTGCATTCGCAGGGGCGCAATTGATCATGTCGCCATTTGCAGGCCGCTGGGTGGACCGATACGGCAGAAAGAAACTCATTACAGCAGGTTTGTTTCTTTTCGCTGTTTCTGAGTTGATTTTTGGCTTGGCGACACATGTCTCTTTACTCTATCTATCAAGGATATTAGGCGGCATCAGTGCTTCCTTTATTATGCCTGGTGTCACAGCATATGTAGCTGACATCACGACGAATAAAGAACGGCCGAAAGCGATGGGATACATATCGGCTGCAATTAGTACAGGATTCATAATTGGGCCTGGACTTGGCGGATATATTGCCGAATATGGCATTCGAACGCCTTTCTACGTTGCTGCGATTATAGCATTCCTAGCATGCTTTTTATCTATTTTCATATTGAAAGAGCCTCTGACGAAGGAGCAGCTTGCTGAGATTGCTGACAGTAAAAAGGGAACTAGTTTCCTGGGTGACTTGAGAAGATCATTGAACCCGGTTTACTTTATTGCGTTTTTCATTGTATTTGTGCTCGCATTTGGTTTGTCAGCTTATGAAACTGTATTCAGTTTGTTTTCAGACCATAAGTTCGGCTTCGATCCAAAAGACATCGCATTAATTATTACGGTGAGTTCTATCTTCGGCGTGATCGTGCAGGTCCTGCTGTTTGGGAAGATGGTAGATGTCATGGGTGAGAAGAAGCTGATACAGCTATGCTTGATAATCGGTGGTGTTTTAGCTGTTGTATCTACGGTAATATCCAGTTTCTTATTAGTACTCGCTGTAACTTGCTTTATCTTTCTTGCCTTCGATTTGCTGCGACCAGCTCTGACAACGTTTTTATCCCGAACAGCTGGCAAGGAGCAAGGTTTTGTTGCTGGAATGAATTCAACATATACAAGTCTGGGTAATATCGTCGGGCCTGCACTAGGCGGAATATTATTTGATATAAACATCCACTATCCTTATCTATTTTCAGCAGTGATTTTGATTATCGGTTTGGCTATTACATTCTTTTGGAAAGGCAATAACCAGCAGGAATCCATATCGGAAAATTAATGGTAGAGTATACAGCGGGTTTATACATACTTTCGTCCAAACACTCATATAATCCTGTGTTGGATAAAAACGAAAGAGGTGGGCAGCGCATGTTTTATCACATCAAAGAATTGCAATATCACGCGAAACCATCAAAGCCGGATCCGGTTTTTGCCAGGCAGCTGCAGGAAGTATTAGGCGGACAATTCGGTGAAATTAGTGTTATGATGCAGTATCTCACTCAGGGCTGGAACACGAGGGCGGATGACAAATATCGAGATTTGCTATTTGACACTGGAACGGAAGAGATAGCACATGTTGAAATGCTTGCCACTATGATTGCCAGGCTCCTTGACGATGCACCTTTTGAGGACCAAAAAAATGCGTATGACCAAGATCCTGTTATAGCTGCTGTCATGGGTGGTACAAATCCGCAGCATGCAATTGTGTCAGGTCTAGGGGCATTGCCAGCGGATGCGGCTGGTTACCCATGGAACGCTAAATATATTATTGCGAGCGGAAATTTACTAGCAGATTTCCGGGCAAATCTTAATGCTGAATCTCAAGGGCGGCTTCAAGTAACACGTCTGTACGGAATGACGGATGATCCAGGAGTTCGCGATATGCTGTCCTTCCTTATTGCCCGCGATACCATGCATCAAAATCAATGGGTTGCTGCTATTAAGGAATTGGAAGAAAGAGAAGGGGACATTGTTGTTCCTACTACTTTCCCTAGGCGTTTGGAAAAAGAAGAAGTGGCGTATACCTTATTTAACTTCTCCAGAGGGGATGCAAGCTCCAAAGGGCGTTGGGCAAGCGGACCTAGTATGGACGGCAGAGGTCAGTTTAATTATGTGGCAGAGCCGCAGCCGTTTGCCGGAGCTCCGAAGCTGAAACCAGCACCGTTCCTCTATCATGATACGATGCCACCGAAATCTTTGATGTAGTAAAATGTTAGACGTACAGGCGGAGCTTGTACGTCTTTATTTATTAGGTTAATATCAAATGCACGTTTCTTCTTGTCCGCATAGTATGCAGTACAAGAGGGAGGTGTGACATATGGAACCGATTCAAAACGAAATAATGTATCAAGTGCTTGTATTTGCGACGATCCTCACTCCGATTGTGACTGCATTGATGGAACTGCTGAAGAGGAGCCTTCCCCGAATGAAACCCTATCATGCACTTCTAAGTCTCATTGTCGGTGCTTTGTTAGGTGCTGCAGCATATCCATTTACAGACTTTGAACTCACAGCCAGGCTTTGGGCAGGCGGTATTGCCGGCCTGGCAAGTGCTGGTTTGTATAATACGTTCTCTTCCAGAAAACATCCACCAGACAAATAGTTTAAACAAGGAACAAATAGGCTAAGGAATAGTAAAAGTTGTAATGGAGGTTTTACTCATGAAAAAACTATTCTTAGCACTTCCTCTTTTGTTAATATTCCTAACTGCCTGTGGATCGCAGTATGATCCCGAAATCGAACAGGTAATCGAATTAGAGAACGAACATCTAGCCGATCTAGGAGATGATGTGAATCTGACTCGTGATACTTCTGATCTTTATATATATGCTGACGGCGGGTATGTGGAAATTCGTTATGATAATGCTGCTGGAGATGAGCAGCAAGCAGTATATGAAGAAACAGGTACAGATACGTATGAGCGGCACGATGGAATGCCTGAAGAAGCAGAGAACCTGACGAGGGAATATGAAGAAGAAAATAGATAAAGAGTTCGGCGGGCTTCAGCAGAAGCCCGTCATTTTTGTGCAGAATGGATAAAAACGAGATGGTCTGTCCATTGCCCATTTTCAAAAATAAAGCCTTTGCGGATACATTCAAAATGCATGCCGACGCTTTTGGCAAGAGCTATCGATTGCGGATTATCCAGATTGATATGTGCCTCGACCCGTTGATAGTGAAGCTGACAGACAGCAACATCAAGTGCCAAACGAACTGCTGTTTTACCATAGCCTTTACCCCAGTATTGATTATGGATTGTATAGCCGATTCTTCCCCATTGAAAATCATCACGCGCTAATGTAGAGAAATCGATCATACCAAGATGTGCGCCATCTGTTTCTCGGAATACAGCAAAAACATACACTTTGTCTTCTGCGGCGAGCTGCTGATGCTTGTCTACTAAATCGGAAAACCAAGAGTCGGTACAATCTGTCATGTCGAGCAGTCCCGGATCGTGGGTATGCTGAGACAGCTTACGTCTGCTGAATCCACTGAACCATTTGGTATAATCTTCCTTACATAACGGCCGCACTATAATCCCATCTGCATGCGTATGATAATCGAAATTCATCGGGGACACCCCTTCCTTTTCCTCTACTATATCACCAAATTCCATGTTTGCCCCTGAACAGTTTGACCATACATAAACGGTTCAAGCTGCATAGTTTATAACTGTAAGCTGATTACAAACTTAAAGGAGGAATCACTAATGGGTGATAGATGGGAAAAAAAGAACAAATATGAAGGGAGCAACCAAGAGATGAGCTACCACAAACATGACAGAGAACATGATGAAGAAGAATTCGACGTAGAATCCGAAAGCGCAGCTAAAAACAAATCCAAAAACCACAATGAAGCAAAAGTTGTTAAAAGCGGTAACTCCTACGTTTGGGTTAAAACAAAAGCAGACGCAGAAGTTGAAGAGGACATTGAAGTAGATTTTGAAGATGATGATGACGATGATAACGGCCATGGTCATCATGGCGGCAAAGGCAAGAAAAGACGTAGACATAAAAGAAGACCTTGCTAATTAATCGTTAAGAAAGGAGAAGAACAATGAGTAATCTAAGAAAATATCAAAACCCGTTTTCAACCAGCAGAAACGATAACAATTATCTTTCAACTAGTAGAAACGATAACAATTCCCAAGTTGCCCATAGCGGTAACTCAGATGTTGATGTTATTGTAGAAGTGAATACAATGCCGATTGCTTATGCTATGCTTTGTTCCCTTTACGCAACAAAACAGTTATCTTTAAATGAATTCGAAGATGCTATCAAGAATTTGAAAAGCCTTGTAGATGAAGATCGCAGCAACAATGGTAATGACCCGAATACAGCTAAAATCTATCAAATAGAATAGTGCTATAGAGTAGCTCTCCTGCTTGCCTCAAGCAGGATTGCTATTACAGATTTCTGCTTATAATATGTTCACAGATGTCCTAATGGTAATTGTCAGCTCATGTTCTTCTCATGGCCAGCCTGATGAAGGCTGGCTTTTTTACATAGAGAAAAGCGCCCCCAAAAAGGGAGCGCCGATTATTACAAGGCAGCCGGACCTTGTTTTCCTGTATTGATATCAATTGTTTGCTGGATTGGATAGACGAATATCTTTCCGTCACCTGCTTTACCAGTATGGAGTGCGCTTTTGGCGGCTTTGATAACGTCATCGACTGGAACTGCACTGACGACGATTTCCACTTTTAGTCGATCAAATACATTCTGTACTTTCTTGACGCCCCGGTATAACTCCGTATAGCCTTCTTCCAAACCGCAGCCTTGCACATGGGAGAAAGTCATGCCAGATACTCCGATTTCAGCCATTTTCATTTTGAAAGCTTCAAGATCCGCTGAATTCCTAGTGATAATCTCAACCTTGAACATGTCACTCATATACCGTTCCTCCTTTTAATTAGTCCTGGTAAGCACGCTCGCCATGCATCGTGAGATCCAAGCCTTTTGCTTCTTCTTCGTCAGTAGCACGTGCTTTGAAGATAAGGTTGACGATTGTGATCAGGATGAATGTCACCACGCCGACAAAGGCAAATGTCGCGATGATGGCAACCACCTGTCTCCATAATAGATCAATACCGCCACCATAGAAAAGACCGTTGTGCTCCACTATTGCGTTAATGGAGTCGCTAGCGAACAAACCAGTTGCGATGCCGCCCCACGTACCGCCTACTGCATGCAGGCCGAAAGCATCCAGTGCGTCATCATAACCAAGCTTCTGTTTCAGCCAGCCGACACCCCAGAAGCAGACAAGGCCGCCGATGAAGCCTATCGGAATACTGGCAATCGGGGAAACGAAACCAGCAGCCGGAGTAATAGCTACAAGACCAGCAATTGCACCGGATACAGCTCCCAGCAGTGTCGGCTTTTTGTTGACGACCCATTCAATGATCATCCAGCCTAGTACACCAGCGGCAGCAGCAGTATTTGTATTGATGAAAGCATACATGGCTACATCATCGAAAGCAAGCTCACTGCCGACGTTGAAGCCAAACCAGCCAAACCAGAGCAAAGCGCCGCCGATCAAGGTGAAAATCAGGTTATGCGGTGCAGTTGAACCAGCATTTTTCCGTTTGCCGATGACGATGGCAACAACCAAGCCTGCAAGACCGGAGGAAATGTGGACAACGTTTCCGCCTGCGAAATCGAGTGCGCCCATTTCAGCGATCCAGCCGCCGCCCCATACCCAGTGTGCAAGCGGGGAGTACACGAAGAGTACCCATAGAACTGTAAAAAGAATGAATGCTGGGAAACGAATACGTTCTGCATAAGCTCCAGACACAATTGCAGTTGTCAGAATCGCGAATGTCATTTGGAACATCATGAATAAGTTGAATGGAATGGTGTGTCCTTCAGCTGGTTCGAAACCAACATTATTCAATCCGAAGAAGTCTAATCCTCCAATAATTCCGTTACCTGGTGAGAATGCCAGGGAAAAGCCGATGATAATCCAGATAATCGATACGATTGCCATAGTTGTGAAACTGTGCATTGCTGTGCTCAGCACGTTCTTGCTTCTTACCAACCCGCCGTAGAAGAGTGCGAGTGCTGGTGTCATCAACCATACTAAGACAGTTGCGACAAACATGAATACCGTATTAGCCATATCCATTTTCTCTACCCCCTGTGTGTATCTGTATTGTTTGAAAATTTAAATCTTTTCTCATTATAAGTGCCAGACAAAAAAATGTAACAAACTTGTGAGGTTATCTTACGTGAATATTTCTGACCAAAACGTGTAAGTGTTTTCAGTACTTTTGTCATAAAGCGTTACTTAAAATAGGACTGCATCTAAGAAAGATGGGAAATTTAGGGTGGTTTGTGCAGGTTGCTAGCGGGAATAGATAGTCAGCTGCGGAGAAGTGCTACATCGGGAGTTTGACAATAATTGTAAAGCATGATAAGATAGTTAACGTCTTCGATGTTTAAGTAACTTTATCGAAGATCATTGGCATTCTGCTATAGTTTTAATCAGAAGTACTTATTCAGACTGGAGCGGCCTAGGAGCCGTGAGGATGCAATAGAGGTAGGGATTGCATCGTTTAAGTGTAAACTACCATGTGGAACAAGTACCGCGGCAGGAGGATGTATTAGGTATCCTCTACTTACAATAGAAAAGTTACATTTTAGCCCCGCATTGGCATTAGCTGATGCGGGGCGTCCAAATTTCCAGGGATATTTATAGCGTAAATGGAAATTTCAGAATTTATAGTTGACTCATAAAATAACACATGCTACAATCCTGTTAACAAATAAATAGCAAGCTCTTATCAAGAGAGGCGGAGGGACTGGCCCGACGATGCCCGGCAACCTGCAAGCAGCAATGCTTATAAGGTGCTAATTCCTGAAAGTGCGTATGCACTTTAGAGATGAGAGAGACAAGTCGGTACATATTGCCACCCTGTCCTCTCAGGGTGGCTTTTTTATTTGAGGGGAGGAAGCGTACGGAACATGGAGTCACAACAGTCATACCAAACCGGCAAACTTCTCATCGGGGATTTTGAGCTTGAATCTGGTCATATCCTTTCAAAGGTAGAGGTTGCTTATGAAAAAAGCGGTCCTGAATCGGGAGAAACGGTGCTGGTCTGCCATGCTCTGACAGGAGATCAGTTTGCGGCCGGCACTAGTGCAGATCCAGGCTGGTGGAGCGGATTGCTGCAGCCCGGAGGTTTTATCGACACCGACCGGTATCAGATAATAACATTCAATGTGCTTGGCGGATGCAACGGTACAACAAGTGCCTTATCAATAGATCCAAATTCGGGAGAGAGGTACGCATCGGCATTTCCAGCTATCACGATTCGTGACATGGTTTCGGTTCAGCGCATTGCGTTGGGGAAGCTAGGAATCTCTCATTTGAGGGCTGTGATCGGCGGATCATTAGGAGGGATGCAAGTGCTGGAGTGGGGCGTCATGTACCCGGATTTTATGGATGTACTAATCCCCCTTGCAGCAACTCCTTTTGTGAGTGACTATGCGATTGCCTATAATCACTTGGCCAAGACAGCTATCACATCTGATCCGAATTGGAACAATGGTAATTACACAGCAGACAAATTACCTGCAGCAGGTCTTGGACTTGCACGGATGGTAGGAATGCTTACTTACCGTTCTGATCATCAATATAATGAGCGCTTCCGACGCGCTGCATCCCAAAGGGACGATGCAGCATACGAGGTGGAATCATACTTGAACTACCAAGGAGAGAAGCTCGTCAATCGCTTTGATGCCAACTGTTACATGACATTACTGGAGGCTATGAACAGCCATGATATCGGAAGGGGAAGAGGTGGCTGGCAGTCTGCTGCCCAAAGAATAAAAGCGATTGTACTGTCGTTCGGCTTCTCGAGGGATCTGCTGTTCCCTCCGGAAGAGATTAGCCGCTTTGCGGCGGAAGTTCCGGGTGCGCGCCATGTAGATGTAACAACAATCTATGGACATGATGGCTTTCTGCTTGAATTTGAGAAGTGGGGACATCATATCCGCCAGTTGCTTCAGCAACCTATAAAAATTTCATAATAGCTTATCAAGAGAGGCGGAGGGACTGGTCCGATGATGCCCGGCAACCTGCAAGCAGCAATGCTTGGAAGGTGCTACTTCCAGCAAACAAAGAGTTTGAGAGATAAGAAGTTCCATGCTTATGCAGCAGCTTCTTACCAGAAGCTGCTTTTTTCATCTATATATAATTGGAGGAATGACAAAATGACAGATCAAGTTTATAAAGCAGAGACATTAGCATTACACGGCGGGCAAGCACCAGATCCGACAACAGGTTCAAGAGCGGTGCCGCTTTATCAAACAACTTCTTACCTTTTCCATGATACAGATCATGCAGAGCGCCTATTCGCCTTGGATGAGCCTGGTAACATATATTCCCGTATTGGTAATCCGACGGTTGACGTATTGGAAAAACGGATAGCATTGCTGGAAGACGGCGTTGCAGCAGTCGGTGTCGCGTCTGGTATGGCAGCAATCAGCTACAGCATTCTCAATTTGGCAGGCGCTGGAGACGAAATCGTAGCAGCGACCAATCTCTATGGCGGAACGTACAATCTTTTCCAGACGACACTGCCACGCTACGGAATCAATGTTAAATTCGTCGATCCGACTGATCCGGAAGCTTTCCGCGCAGCAATTACAGACAAAACGAAGGCTGTTTTTGCTGAAATCATCGGGAATCCGAGTCTGCATGTACTAGACGTGGAAGCAGTAGCGGCAGTGGCTCACGATGCTGGTATTCCTTTAATCGTCGACAGTACATTTGCTACACCGATTTTGAGCAAACCGATTACGCTTGGTGCTGATATTGTTGTCCATAGTGCGACAAAGTGGATTGGCGGTCATGGTACTTCTATAGGAGGGTTGATTGTAGATGGAGGCAGGTTTGATTGGAATTCACCGAAATTTCCGACATTTACAGAACCTGATCCAAGCTACAACGGCATCCGCTATGCATTTGATTTTGGCACACTCGCTTTCAGCACGAAATTGCGTGTGCAATTGCTCCGCGATTTAGGTGCTGCGCTAAGCCCGTTTAATGCATGGCAGCTTATTCAGGGGCTGGAAACGTTGCACCTGCGCGTTGAACGCCATGTCCAAAATGCAGAAAAGCTTGCGACCTACCTGGAACAGCATCCGGCAATTGATTGGGTTGCTTACCCTGGGCTCAGCAGCCATCCATCGTATGAAATAGGTAAGAGAGTGCTTCCGAACGGTACTGGTTCGATTGTCAACTTTGGTATCAAAGGCGGCAGAAAAGCTGGTGCTACTTTGATCAACAATGTTGCGCTATGGTCACACGTTGCCAATGTCGGGGATGCCAAATCATTGATTATTCATCCTGCGTCAACAACACATCTACAGCTGGATGCGGAAGGACTCGCTGCTACAGGAGTAAAAGAAGAATTGGTACGTCTATCTGTTGGAATCGAGTCAGTAGATGATCTAATCCACGATTTAGACCGTGCCTTGGAAAAAGCGACGGGAATCCGTTCTGAGTCAAGGAAAATCGTCATCAATGATGAAGCCGTCATCCGGGAAGCACTCGGCAGTGCGACAGATGCGACAGGACGTCAGAAAACTATTGCAGTAGTGGGCTTGAGCAGTAAGGAACAGCGTCCAAGTAATCGTTTGGCACGGAAGATGCAGCGACTCGGATACAAAATCATCCCTGTTAATCCTGCCGAAACGAGTGTATTGGGAGAAAAAGCTTATCCTGATTTGACAAGTGTACCGGAGAAAATCGATATCGCTCAGATTTTCCGCAGTCCTGAAGCAGCTGTAGAACTCGCTAAAGAAGCGGCGGAAGTTCGTCCGGAAATCTTCTGGCTCCAAGAAGGTGTCGTTTCGCAGGAAGCCGCAGCTATTGCAAGAGAAGCAGGATTGGAAGTCGTTCACAATCGCTGCACATACAAAGAAGCACAACGCTTGCGCGGTTCGATCAGCACGTATGCCTGTGAACTGGATAATAAAGGAGTAACGATTGATGAATAAGATTCCCCTTATAGATAAAAGAAGTTTACTAGCTTTACTTAGTTTAGTTGTCATCGTCTTTCTGGCAGCTTGCGGAAACTCCAGCAGTGCATCAGGTGAACTAAAACAAATTCGCTTGGATTATGCCTACTACTCCCCAGCAAGTCTGGTGATAAAGAATAAAGGATGGGCAGAAGAAGCATTCAAGGATTCTGACATCGAAGTAACTTGGACACTCAGCCAAGGATCTAATAAGGCACTGGAATTTTTGAACAGTAACAGCGTTGATTTCGGATCTACAGCAGGAAGTGCCGCCTTGCTTGCCAAGGCGAATGGCAATCCGATTCAAGGTATATATCTGGCATCAAAACCAGAATGGACAGCATTGGTTGCTGCTAAGGACAGCGATATCCAAGAACCGGCAGATTTGAAAGGGAAGAAAGTCGCCGCAACTGTCGGGACTGATCCTTATATTTTCCTTCAGCGTTCTTTGCAGGAAGCTGGTTTGGACGAACAGGATGTTCAAATTGTAAATCTGCAGCATGCAGACGGAGCTAGCGCTCTACTGTCAGGTGATGTAGATGCATGGGCAGGACTTGACCCGCATATGGCGAAGCTTGAATTGGAAAATGACGCCCAGCTTTTCTATCGTAACGAAGATTTCAACACATATAATTTCCTGAATGTTCGGGAAGAATTTGCTGAAAATCATCCTGAAGAAGTGAAGGAAGTCTTGAAGCTTTATGACAAAGCAAGAGCATGGATCGAAGAGAATCCGGAAGAGACAGCTGAGATTGTTGCCAAAGAGGCGGGAATCAGCCAGGAAGTTGCTGCAAAACAGCTGGAACGGAATGATTTCTCGGAATCTGTACCAGGTGATACACAGCGGGAGATTCTGAATCAGTCAGGCGCTGTACTGGAAAAGGCGAATCTATGGAAAGGCAACAAAGATGTAGCGGAAACGGTTGATTCGTATATCGAACCGAAATTCGCACAAGAACTTGGAGAGGAATGATGATTTATGTGGAAGAAATTAAGAACACATCCTGTACTGCTCGGTTCCCTGCTGCCGATTGTTTTGCTGGCAGCATGGGAGATTCTGAGCAGAGCAGGAGTCATTCCTGCCTATCAGCTTCCCGCGCCTAGTGCCATTTTGTCGACTATCATTACATACTTGCAGGATGGTACGCTGCAGGATCATGTATTACTTACTGTTTACCGGCTGTTTGTCGGTTTCATCATCGGAACTATCGTAGCAATTCTATTAGGAACACTTGTCGGCTATTCTGAGCTTGCGGAAAGATTTTTCGATCCGCTGATCCAAGCATTCCGGAGCATCCCATCACTGGCCTGGGTTCCATTATTCATCCTTTGGATGGGTATTGGAGAAACATCGAAAGTTACATTGATTGCAGTCGGTGTGTTCTTCCCTGTTTATTTGAATATCGTTGATGGTATTCGCGGAGTGGATCGAAAACTGATTGAAGTAGGCAGAATGTACGGCCTTGATGGAGTAGCGCTTGTAAGAAGAATCATTCTTCCGGCGTCCCTGCCGTCTTTCCTAACCGGTTTACGAAGCGGTCTTGGATTAGGCTGGATGTTCGTTGTAGCAGCAGAGATTATGGGTGCCAGCCAAGGGCTTGGTTATTTGCTTATTTTAGGGCAGAACACATACGCTCCCGATGTGATCATCGCCAGCATTTTCTTGTTTGCACTGCTTGGTAAATTGACGGATTGGGTACTGAAGCTTATTCAGAAGCGATCGCTTCATTGGCAGGATACAGCATTAGCGAAATGAGGGGGGATCAGTATGACACTACAAGTGAAGGCACTTGGACGACGCTTCGGCGAAAAACAAGTATTGCAGCAAGTGGATTTCTCAGTCGGAAAAGGAGAAATCGTAAGTCTGCTCGGTACAAGCGGATGCGGCAAGAGTACTGTTCTGCGGGCACTGGCAGGTCTTGATTCGGATTATGAAGGCAATATCAGCATCCCTTCTGATCAGCGTGTTGGCTTTATCTTTCAGGAACCACGGCTCCTGCCTTGGAAAACAGTCTTAGCCAATGCCACTTTCGGCTTGAAGGGCGACCGCAAAGAGAATGAGGCAAAGGCACGGCGGTATTTGGAGCTAGTTGGATTGAAAGATGCAGAAAAACTATATCCACGGGAGCTTTCCGGCGGTATGGCACAACGGGCAGCTATTGCACGCGCGCTTGTGACAGAGCCCGATATCCTGCTTCTGGATGAGCCATTCAGCGCGCTGGATGCATTTACGAAAATGCAGCTGCAAGAGCTGCTATTGAAGATCTGGGAAACAACTGGCGCAACAATTATTCTCGTTACGCATGATATCGATGAGGCTTTGTATCTGAGTGATCGTGTACTGCTCCTGCAGGGGCGGCCATCGACTTTGGCCAAGGACTTGAAAATAGCTTTATCAAGACCGCGTTCCAGAGGGAGTGCAGCGCTAGGAAAATGGAAAGAAGACATTCTGGATTCACTGGAAGGGAAGGAACAGACATATGACTACAGCCTTGTCACCGAAATCGGACAGAAAGCATAATCTGCCAAGCTATCAAGAGGCAGTTAACACCCATGACTGGAAGGCGCTGGAAGAAGAGTTGTCCAGCAGGAAAGATGGCAAATGCAACGCATCCTATGAAGCTGTCGACCGTCACGTCGAGGAAGGCTATGGTGCGAAAACGGCCTTGCATTATGTGAAAGATGGAGTGCTGCAATCCAGTTTGACATTCGAACAGCTGCAGCAGAAAATTGAGCATTATGCAAAGGTCCTCCGCTCACATGGAGTGGAAAAAGGCGATCGCGTTTTTATCTTTTTACCGAAGAATCCGGAATGCTATGTTGCTATCCTGGCGACGATCCGCATCGGTGCCATCGCAGGTCCTTTGTTTGAAGCCTTCATGGAAGATGCAGTGCGTGATCGGATCAATGATTGCGGTGGTACGCTGCTCATAACGGATCAGGACTTGATAAACCGAGTACCGGCCGAGGATATCCCTTCCTTGCAGGAAATTCTTTTAATAGAAGAAATTGATGCAGCCGAGCCTGATGCGGCTGTTTCTGGAGAAGTGGAGTGGGTCGACAGAGAAGACGGTCTGCTGATACATTATACGAGCGGCTCGACTGGTAAGCCGAAGGGCGTCCTGCATGCCCACCGTTCTTTCATCCATCATGCTGTATCCGGCAAGTGGGTGCTTGATGTGCAAGATGATGATGTGTATTGGTGCACGTCCCATCCAGGTTGGGTGACTGGCAGCGTCTACGGTTTGTTCGCGCCATGGCTGAACCGAGCGACGATAGTTATCCAAGGAGGACGCTTCCAAGCAGAATCATGGTACAAAATCATTGAAGAGCTTAAAGTAACGACACTTTATAGTGCACCTACTGCTTTCCGTCTGCTCAAGGCAAAAGGAGATTTGTACAAGGATTATGATTTATCCAGCTTGCGTCATATCCTCAGTGTAGGAGAACCGCTCAATCCGGAAGTCATTACTTGGGCGTGGGATAACTTACAGCTGCGTATCCACGATACGTGGTGGATGACAGAAACCGGCGGGCATATCATTGTAAATCTGCCTTCTGAACCCATCAAACCGGGATCAATGGGTCGTGCATTCCCAGGTATTCAGGTTGGTATCCTCGATGAAGAGGGGAATGAGCTGCCGGCGAATTCAATTGGTCAGCTTGCCGTTAAGACCCCATGGCCGGGTCTTATGCAGGATATCTGGGGCGACCGAGGAAAATATGAGAGTTACTTTGTTTATCCAGGCTGGTATATTTCGGGGGATCTAGCATTGAAGGACGAAGAAGGATATATCTTCTTCCAAGGCCGAAACGATGATATGATCAATTCTTCCGGTGAGCGAATCGGTCCTTTTGAAGTAGAAAGCAAACTGATTGAACATCCTGCAGTTGCAGAAGCTGGGGTAATCGGAAAACCAGATCCTGTTCGCGGGGAAATCGTCAAAGCTTTCATCACGTTGCGTGACGGGTATGAGGAAACACCAGAGCTGCTGGAATCTTTACGACTGTTTGTCCGTAAGAACCTGGCTGCTCATGCTGCTCCAAGGGAAATCGAAGTAATGCAAGAACTGCCGAAAACACAAATCAGCGGGAAGATCCTGCGCCGGGAATTGAAGCAGCAGGAAATAGAAAAACAATCAGCTCTAAAAACGCCTTCCAAATAAGGAAGGCGTTTTTTAATTTGTTTTCACCACAAGTCAGCTCAAATAATTGATAAAAGTGAGCATAGGTTGTCAATGAAATGCAGCGAAAGGAGTTAGAGGATTTGTTATTTTTCTTTGAAAACGCTTCCTGTAAAATTGTGAGAATACTCACTAAACAGCGAGGGGATAAGCGCTTATAGAGTTGTTGTAGAGTCAAAAAATAATTTTTGTCTTTTTTAGGTAAAGCCCTTTACATTCTCAAAAAAAGGATTAATATAGAGTGAGTTTGATTTTAACGAAAAGGAGAATGTCTGTTGGGTAACCCAACTTCTACATCTGAGCAAACATTGTTTCGCATCTCTTGGCCGCTGTTTATTGAATTAGCACTTCATATGGGAATGGGTATTGTTGCTACACTGATGCTGAGTCATTACTCAGATTTAGCTGCTGCCGGAGTCGGCGTAGCGAATCAGCTGATTAGCATTTTTATTTTGGTTTTTAACGTCACGTCTATTGCTTCTATGATCATCATCGGCCAGAAGCTCGGTGCAGAGGATTTGGCGCATGCCCGGCAGACAGCTCGGACAGCGTTCGGTATGAACTTTTGGTTTGGCTTGATCGTTTCTGCTGTTGTCGTTTTGTTCGGTTCTGTATTTTTAAGTTTCTTTGATTTAAAAGGTGAGACACTCGCTTATGCTACCACCTTTGTGAAAATATGCGGTGCATCTTTATTCTTGGAATCTCTATCATTAACACTTAGTGCAATCTTACGGGCAAATGGCCGGACGAAGGTTTCCATGGTTGTTGCCGTATTGATGAATGTTCTGAGTGTGCTAGGCTATATGATTGCTATCTTTGGATTGTTCGGTATGCCGATCACCGGTGTTGTCGGAGTATCCTGGACAATCGTGATTGCCCGTATTTTTGCGGTTGTTGTATTGTTCTACTTTGTTTATCGTTATCTGGCAATCCGTTTTACAGGTACACATTTGATTAAGCTGAACGTACAAGATATCAAGGATATCCTGGTAATCGGTGTACCTTCTGCTGCAGAAAACTTATCTTATCAATATTCGCAGATTGTCATCACAGCTATTGTAGCGAATTTCGGCGATGCTTCACTGGCTGCGCGTGTATATATCAATAATATTTCCATGCTATGCTACCTGTTTACATTGTCTATTGCGGAAGGTACGCAGCTGCTTGTATCTCGATATATCGGCGGCAAACAATTCGATCGTGCGCTCAAACGAGGCTTGCGTACACTGAAGATAGCAATGGTTGCTTCTTTCATTGTTTCATTAGGATTTGCATTGACTGGAGCACCTATCCTGGAAATGTTCACAGATGATCCGGCTATTCTGGCAGTAGGTATCCCGATCCTTTGGGCAGTTGCCTTCACGGAGCCTGGCCGTGCAATGAATATCGTCTTGATGAGTTCACTCAAGTCTGCTGGAGATGCGAAATTCCCAGCAATCATCGGAGTCATCAGCATGTGGGGTATTGCTGTACTCCTTAGCTACACACTTGGCGTATCTTTTGGTCTTGGTTTACTTGGGGTCTGGATCGCGATGGGTGTGGACGAATGGTTCCGCGGCTTCTTCGCTTACCGGAGATGGCGTTCCCGTCCTTGGGAAAAGAAAGAACAGGCAGCTGTACCAGAAACTGCATTAACATAATATATAGTAGGAAGGCATCGACTTGTGGTCGATGCCTTTTTGTTATGAAAATGTTAAGTTAAAAAAATATATAAATAAATTGTTTATTTCGATGGATTTAAGTTGAATATAGCGAATCTTACTGTTATGATAATCGTGCAAGAGGAATTTTTTTTATAGCAAGTGGGACAATATATGACATACTGGGACATTTTTGACCCATTAAGCTTTATGAAGAAGGGGTATGTTATGCGATCGATAATAGATCTACAAAAAAAGCTTTTCCCGGATGTTCTGGCAATTATGCAGCGAAGATACGGAATCCTGCAGTTTGTCAAAACAATGGGACCGCTGGGACGTCGCACACTTGCTGAAAACATGAATCTTGCAGAACGAGTCGTCAGAGGTGAAATTGACTTCCTTCAGAACCAAGGATTGATCTATATCACGACAAAAGGGGTACAGATAACCGAGTTCGGTCTGGAAGTTCACGAGCAATTGGAAGCTTTTATGCTCGAAGCCTCTGAAATAAGTGTTTTGGAACAGCGAGTCCGGGAAACACTAGGAATAGATAATTGTATTGTTGTCCCCGGTAATAGTGATACCCAAGATTGGGTAAAACAAGAGATGGGAAAACGGTGTGCCCAGCTTCTGGAAAAGACATTGCATCCGAACTATACGGTTGCAGTGACAGGAGGCACCACCATGGCCGCGCTGGCAGCAGCGATGCCGCCGATTCATACAGCTGAAAATGTCATGTTCGTACCTGCCCGCGGCGGTATTGGTGAGCAGGTGGAAAACGAAGCGAACACAATTTGTGCTGCTATGGCAAAGCGAGCCAGAAGTCAGTACCGGTTGCTGTATGTTCCTGATCCGATCGGGGAAGAATCATATCAGACAATTATCGAAGAGCCTTCCGTTAAGGAAGTCCTGTCCATCATCAACCGTTCGAATGTAGTCATTCACGGTATCGGTGACGCCATGACGATGGCGGAGCGGAGACGGACGCCTGCGCCGCTTGTCGAAAAGATAAAAAGCGGTGTTGCAGTAAGTGAGGCATTTGGTTATTACTTCGACGCTGAGGGGAATGTAGTCCATCGTGTCCGCACAGTCGGATTACAGCTGGAGGACTTAGATAGAGCAGAACATGTAATAGCTATTGCAGGCGGTGCCTCGAAAGCTCGTGCAATCGCCTCATACTTCAAACTGGGAAGAAACAATATTCTGGTAACGGATGAGGCGGCAGCGAACCAGTTAATAAAGGGCCATTGAACCCTTTAATCATTCAGTTATTACAAGGAGGAAATTTTCATGACAGTAAAAATTGGTATTAACGGTTTTGGACGTATTGGACGTAACGTATTCCGTCAGGCGCTAACTAACAGCGAAGCAGAGGTAGTTGCAATTAACGACCTTACTGATGCGAATATGCTTGCCCATTTGTTAAAGTATGATTCTGTACACGGTATCCTTGATGCAGAAGTATCCGTAAACGGCTCTAACTTAGTTGTTGACGGTAGAGAGATCAAAGTTCTTTCTGAGCGCGATCCTGCTAACCTTGGCTGGGGAGATCTTGGTGTAGAAGTAGTAGTTGAATCTACTGGTATTTTCACAAATGGTGAAGATGCGAAGAAACACATCGAAGCTGGAGCGAAAAAAGTTATCATCTCTGCACCAGCTAAAGGTGAAGACCTAACTGTCGTAATGGGTGTTAACGAAAACAGCTATGATCCATCCGAGCATACTGTAATCTCTAACGCTTCTTGTACTACTAACTGCTTGGCGCCGGTTGCAAAAGTACTTCATGATGCATTCGGAATCAAACGCGGTCTAGTAACAACAGTTCACGCTTACACAAATGACCAGCAAATCCTTGACTTGCCGCACAAAGACTACCGTCGTGCACGTGCAGCAGCTCAAAACATCATCCCAACAACTACAGGTGCTGCGAAAGCTGTATCTCTAGTATTGCCTGAATTGAAAGGTAAATTGAATGGTATGGCTATGCGTGTGCCAGTTGCTGATGCTTCCATCGTTGACTTGGTTGTTGAATTAGACCAAAACGTATCTGCTGAGCAAGTTAACACTGCATTGAAAGACGCTGCTGAAGGCGATCTTAACCACGTTCTTGGTTACAGCGAAGAGCCGCTTGTTTCTTCCGACTACATCGGAAACAGAAACTCTTCTACTGTAGATGCACTTTCTACAATGGTATTGGAAGATAACATGGTGAAAGTTGTTTCTTGGTACGATAACGAAATGGGTTACTCCACTCGTTGTGTAGATTTGGCTGTGTTCTTGAAAAGCAAAGGCATCTAATTCTTAACGAGCAGTGGTAGAAAGGGAGGGGGGAGCACCTCCCTCCCTTTTAACCTATGCCTGTTCTTTTTCTGTGTATTCGACAAGAAGGAACAGAACCTGCCAATGGCGAATACATAGAAGGAACAGATACATAGGTAACAAGTATTCGAGGAGGCGTAGATATGAACAAGAAATCAATCCGCGATATCGATGTAGCCGGCAAGAAAGTTTTCTGCCGTGTAGATTTCAACGTACCAATGGAAAATGGCACAGTAACCGATGATACACGGATCAAGGCTGCCCTTCCGACAATCAAGCATCTCACAGAGCAAGGTGCAAAAGTTATTCTAGCAAGCCACCTTGGCCGTCCGAAAGGCGAAGTAAAGGAAGATTTGCGTTTGGACCCTGTTGCACAGCGTCTTAGCGATTTACTTGATAAAGAAGTTGCAAAAGTAGATCAGGTTCATGGCGAAGAAGTGAACGAAGCAGTAGCTGAGCTAGCTGACGGCGAAGTACTTCTTATCGAGAACGTACGCTTTGAGCCAGGTGAAGAAAAGAATGACCCTGAATTGGCAAAAGCTTTTGCTTCCATGGCAGATGTGTATGTGAATGATGCATTCGGTGCTGCACACCGTGCGCATGCTTCTACAGAAGGTGTGGCAAAACATCTTCCAGCTGTTGCAGGTTTGCTTTTGGAGCGTGAGCTGGAGGTACTTGGCAAAGCACTATCCAATCCGGAACGACCATTCACAGCTATCATTGGCGGTGCAAAAGTAAAAGATAAAATAGGTGTAATCGATAACCTGCTTGATAAAGTAGATAATCTGATCATCGGCGGCGGCTTGGCTTATACATTTGTTAAGGCACGTGGCTACGAAATCGGAAAATCCTTGCTTGAAGAAGATAAGATCGATTTAGCAAAAGAATTCATGCAAAAAGCAAAAGACAAAGGCGTCAATATGGTTATGCCTGAGGATGTTGTTGTTGCTGATGATTTCTCGGAGGATGCCAACAAGCGTGAAGTGAGCATTGAAGAAATTCCTGCTGACTGGGAAGCTTTGGACATCGGACCGAAAACTCGTGAGACCTACAAACAGATTGTCAAAGACTCCAAATTGATCATCTGGAACGGACCAATGGGTGTGTTCGAGTTGAATGCGTTCTCTGGTGGAACAAAAGCAGTGGGTGAAGCATTGGCAGAAGGAGAAGGATTCTCTATCATCGGCGGTGGTGACTCTGCTGCTGCAGTAGAGAAATTCGGCCTTGCTGACAAAATGGATCATATCTCCACTGGCGGCGGTGCCAGCCTTGAATTCATGGAAGGTAAGGAGCTGCCTGGTGTAGCTGCATTGAACGATAAATAAAAAGACTGAAGGGATGGAGAACTATGCGTAAAAACGTCATCGCAGGAAACTGGAAAATGAATAAGACAATTTCTGAAGCAAAAGAATTCATCGAAGCGACGAAAACGAAGATTCCATCCAGTGACAAAGCAGAAGCAATTGTTTGTGCACCAGCATTGTATTTGACTGAGCTAGTGAAGCTTACAGAGGGTACGGACCTTAAGATCGCTGCTCAAACAATGCATTATGAAGAAAGCGGCGCTTTCACTGGTGAAATCAGCCCGACAGCGCTGAAAAGCATCGGTGTGGAATATGCGGTGATCGGACACTCCGAGCGTCGTGAATACTACAACGAAACAGACGAGTCTGTAAACAAGAAGACACATGCAGCATTGCAGCATGGAATCACTCCAATCGTCTGCATCGGCGAAACGCTTGAAGAGCGTGAAGCTGACAAAACGAACGAAGTAGTCGGCGGCCAAGTCGAAAAGGCTTTGGAAGGTCTGTCTGCTGAGCAAGTTTCAACAGTAATTCTTGCTTATGAGCCAGTATGGGCTATCGGTACTGGCAAAACTGCAACTGCACAGCAAGCGAATGAAGTCTGCACCTTCATCCGTAATGTTGTGAAAGAGAAAGTATCTGCTGAAGCAGCTGATGCTGTACGCATCCAATACGGGGGAAGCGTAAAGCCAGCAAACGTGGACGAACTTCTTGCAGAATCTGATATCGACGGCGCTTTAGTCGGCGGTGCAAGCCTGGAAGCAGATTCCTTCCTAGCGCTTGTGGAGGCTGGTGCAAAATGAGTCAGGACAAACTAGCTGCCCTCATCATCCTCGACGGATTCGGTATCCGCGATGAAGAAAAGGGTAATGCAGTGAAGCATGCCAAAAAGCCGAACTTCGACCGTTACTGGAACAAGTATCCGCATAACGAACTTACTGCTAGCGGAGAGGCTGTTGGTTTGCCGGAAGGCCAGATGGGTAATTCAGAGGTGGGTCACTTGAATATCGGTGCCGGACGCATCGTGTATCAAAGCTTGACTCGCGTGAATAAATCCATCAAAGATGGCGACTTCTATGATAATGAAGTGCTTCTTAAAGCAGTCGACCATGCGAAAAAGAACAACAAGAGTCTGCACCTCTTCGGTCTTTTATCAAATGGCGGCGTGCACAGCCATATTGAGCATTTATTCGCTCTTTTGGAGCTTGCGAAAAAGCATGACTTGGAGAAAGTGTACATCCATGGTTTCCTTGACGGCCGTGATGTCGGTCAGAAAAGCGCCAAAGAATTCATTGATCAGACAGAAGCTAAAATCAAAGAACTTGGTGTTGGAAAGATTGCAACACTTACAGGCCGCTATTATTCCATGGACCGCGACAAACGCTGGGATCGTGTGAAAAAAGCGTACGATGCGATGGTTTACGGAGAAGGACCTGCCTATAAGAGCCCTTATGACGTCATCGAAGATTCCTATAAAAATGAAATCTATGATGAATTCGTCCTTCCATCTGTCATCACAGAGGAAAACGGTGAACCGGTAGCGAAGATACAGGATGATGATGCTATCATCTTCTATAACTTCCGTCCGGACCGAGCTATCCAGATTTCCCGGACATTCGCAAACAAAGACTTCCGTGACTTCGATCGTGGTGAACACCCGCCAACGATCAATGAATTCGTCTGCATGACGAACTTCAGTGAAACGGTAGACGGCGATGTTGCGTATAAGCCAGTCAACTTGGATAACACGGTTGGTGAAGTGCTTTCCCAGAACAACATCAAACAGCTGCGCATTGCAGAAACAGAGAAATACCCGCACGTTACATTCTTTATGAGCGGCGGCCGCGAAGAAGAGTTCCCTGGTGAGGATCGGATCCTGATTAACAGCCCGAAAGTGGCAACATATGATCTGAAGCCTGAAATGAGTGCTTATGAAGTGACGGACGCGTTACTTGATGACTTGGATCAGGACAAACACCAAGCGATCATCTTGAACTTCGCAAACCCTGACATGGTTGGACATTCAGGTATGCTGGAACCGACTGTGAAGGCAATTGAAGCAGTTGACGAATGCCTCGGTAAAATCGTCGACAAGATTATTGAAAAAGGCGGTCACGCCATCATCACGGCTGACCACGGCAACTCGGATGAAGTAGTTACGCTTGAAGATAAGCCAATGACTGCCCACACGACCAATCCGGTTCCTGTAATTGTGACAAAAGAAGGCGTTGAACTCCGCAGCGGCGGTATCCTGGCTGATTTGTCCCCAACATTGCTGGATCTATTGGATGTTGAGAAACCAAAAGAAATGACAGGCACAAGCCTAATCCAAAAATAAGAGGAGAGAAAAAATAATGCCATACATTACTGACGTATATGCACGCGAAGTCCTTGACTCCCGCGGTAACCCTACTATCGAAGTAGAAGTACTAACAGAATCCGGAGCTTTCGGTTCTGCAATCGTTCCAAGTGGTGCGTCCACTGGTGAATACGAAGCAGTTGAGCTTCGTGACGGCGACAAAGATCGTTACCTTGGCAAAGGTGTTCAAACAGCAGTTGCTAATGTAAACGAAAAAATCGCTCCAGAATTGATCGGTATTGATGTTACTCGCCAAGTAATCATCGACCAGCTTTTGATCGAGCTTGATGGTACTGAAAACAAAGGTAAACTAGGTGCCAACGCTATTCTTGGTGTTTCCATGGCAGCAGCACATGCAGCAGCAGATCATCTTGGAGTACCTCTTTACACTTATCTTGGAGGATTCAACTCCAAAACACTTCCAACACCAATGATGAACATCCTTAATGGTGGGGAGCATGCAGATAACAACGTTGATATCCAAGAATTCATGATCATGCCTGTAGGAGCTCCTACATTCAAAGAAGCACTTCGCATGGGTGCGGAAATCTTCCACAGCCTGAAGAAAGTTCTTCAGTCTAAAGGCTTGAACACTGGTGTAGGTGATGAAGGTGGCTTCGCACCAAACCTTTCTTCTAACGAAGAAGCTCTTGAAACAATCGTAGAAGCAATTAAAGCTGCTGGTTACAAACCAGGTGAAGAAGTACAGCTTGCAATGGACGTTGCATCTTCTGAGTTCTACGAAGATGGCAAATACAACCTTAAAGGTGAAGGCGTAGTTCGTTCTTCTGAAGAAATGGTTGCTTGGTACGAAGAAATGACAAACAAATATCCAATCATCTCTATCGAAGACGGTTTGGACGAAAACGACTGGGAAGGCCACAAGCTATTGACTGACCGCATCGGCGACAAAGTTCAGCTTGTTGGTGATGACCTATTCGTTACAAACACAAAACGTTTGAAACAAGGTATCGAGCAAGGCGTTGGTAACTCCATCCTTGTTAAAGTGAACCAAATCGGTACACTTACAGAAACTTTCGATGCTATCGAAATGGCGAAACGCGCTGGCTACACAGCTGTTATCTCTCACCGTTCTGGTGAATCTGAAGATGCAACAATCGCTGACATCGCTGTAGCGACTAACGCTGGCCAAATCAAAACTGGTGCACCATCCCGTACTGACCGTGTTGCGAAATACAACCAGCTTCTTCGTATCGAAGATGAGTTGAAAGCATCCGGCATCTACGGCGGACTTGCATCTTTCTATAACTTGAATAAATAAGTTGAAAAAAGAGGATGAGCTCATATGAGCTCATCCTCTTTTTTAATGCAAATAAGGATTTTCGTTGCTTTAAAAAATAGCAGGCGCTAGAATAAATAAATGAGGAAAGCGCTTTCTGAACAATTGAGTTATATCAGATAGGAGTGATCAGATGTCAAATCAATATCCGGTACTAAAAGATGCGGAACCTTTTCACTTCGAGGGAAACCGTATAGGAATTCTCGTATCCCATGGCTTTACAGGATCTACTCAGAGTATGCGTCCTTTGGGAGAGGCATATGCCCAAGCAGGTTATACGGTATGTGGACCGCGTCTGAAAGGCCATGGAACACACTATGAAGATATGGAACAAACAACGTATAAGGATTGGATAGCTTCGATTGAAGAAGGCTATCACTGGCTAAAGGAACGTTGTGATACAATCTTTGTTACTGGCTTATCAATGGGAGGAACTCTGGCATTATATATGGCGGAAAATTATCCGGATATCCATGCCATCATTCCAATCAATGCAGCAGTAACCGTGCAATCGATGGAAAACGTGCATGAATTAAGAGGAGTAAGGTACCTGGATGCTATCGGTTCAGATATCAAAAACTCTGAAGTGAAAGAGCTGGCTTATGAAAAAACACCGGTTCAGTCTGTCAAAGAAATCCTGCAATTGATGGAGAAGGTAAGAGGAGATCTTACTAAGATTACCTGTCCCGCACTGATTTTTGTTTCAGATGAGGATCATGTCGTACCACCAGTAAATGCACAGCTTATCTACGATGAAATTGAATCTGAAAGCAAAACAGTATACCCATTAAAAAACAGCTATCACGTCGCCACCCTTGATTTTGATCAGCAAATTATTATAGATAAAACACTCGAATTTATTGCATCAACCTTATAGTCTTATAGAACATATGCTCCAGAAGAATTGCCGGGCAAGGCCAGCAGTAAAGAACTGGTCCTGTCCCGTTTAATGCGTTAACATATAGTAATATCCAGAAACGTACTAAGTATGTTCTTGATAAAAATGAAGAAGAATACAATAAGAGCCTTAGTGCATAGCACTATTGGACAGCAATGCAGTAATGAGCATAACGCTTGTTGAGCCTGCATCAGGCTGATAATATAAAGCGAATGGTTTCATTGAAGGAGGAATTACATAATGGCACAATCATTACAAGGAAAAAGAGCTATCATTACAGGCGGCGGACGCGGCATTGGAAAAGCACTTGCAGAGGCACTTGCAGCAGAGGGTGTGCATATTGGCTTGATAGGCCGTACAGAAGAGCATGTAAAAGCAGTAGCTGCTAGTATAAATGAAGTGAAAACAGCTTACGCTTCAGCGGATGTTTCCAATCTGGAAGATGTCACAGCAGCAGTCAACAAGGTGAAAGAGGAATTGGGCGGCATTGATATTCTAATCAATAATGCAGGTATCGCTAAGTTTGGCGGATTCATGGATCTTGATCCAGAAGAATGGAAGCATATCATTGACGTAAACCTGATGGGTGTATACAACGTCACACGGGCACTATTGCCAGACTTGATTGAGCAAAAATCTGGCGACATCATCAACATTTCATCCACAGCAGGCCAAAAAGGTGCTCCAGCTACAAGTGCTTACAGTGCATCTAAGTTCGGTGTACTAGGTTTGACTGAATCACTTGCTATGGAAGTGCGCAAGCACAACATTCGGGTAACTGCCTTGACTCCAAGCACAGTGGCAACCGATTTGGCATTTGAAAACAAGCTGACAGATGGCAATCCTGAAAAAGTCATGCAGTCTGAGGATATTGCAGAGTTTGTCGTAGCACAGCTGAAATTAAACAGCCGCACATTTATTAAATCTGCGAGTCTCTGGTCTACAAATCCATAAGATATAATTAGTAAAGCGGGACATTCGATAGTTGTTATCGAATGTCCCGCTTTTTTTGTACGCTTCATCTTGGGGACTTGTGTTCCAGGGCACGAAATCGGGTATAGGAAGAGGGAGAAATTCTTTTCTTAGAATTAGAAGCCATACCTATTAATTAGGATAGAGCATGTACTAGTACATATGCTAGCTCATGACCTCCTTTTCGGAGGGAAACATGCCATTAAGGAGGAGAATCATCATATGACAGTTAGAATCGGAGTAATTGGAACAGGTGCTATTGGAAAAGAGCATATGAATAGAGTAGAACAAAGATTATCTGGAGCGAAGATTACGGCCGTTACAGATGTTAATCCAGCAGCTACAGAAGAGGCTCTTACTGAGTTGGGAATCAAAGCTAACTTTTATCCGGACGATCAGGCATTGATAGATGCAGAGGAAGTGGATGCGATATTCGTTACAAGCATCGGACCAGCGCATGAAGCAACAGTACGTAAAGCAATAGAAGCAGGAAAATATGTCTTCTGTGAAAAACCTCTTTCCGTTACCGCAAAGGGCTGCCAAACAATCATGCAGGATGAAATGGAATATGGTAAACGTATTGTGCAAGTTGGCTTTATGAGGCAGTTCGACAAAGGCTATGAGCAGCTGAAGCAAGCCATTGATTCCAAACTAGTAGGGGAACCGCTAATGGTCAAATGCGCGCATCGTGCTCCAGAAGTTGATGCAGCCTACACCACAGATATGGCGATCACGGATACCTTAATCCACGAAATAAATATCCTTCATTGGCTGTTGGCGGATAATTATGTATCTGTTCAAGTCCTATATCCACGAAAGAATAAACATGCTCTCCCACATCTGCGTGATCCGCAAGTCATCTTACTTGAGACAGAATCCGGAGTTCTTATCCAAGCAGAAGTGTCCGTTAATATTAAATACGGCTATGACATCCAATGTGAAGTAGTTGGAGAAGAAGGAATCGTGAGCCTTCCAGAGACAGAAAATCTTAAAATACGGCATAACGGGAAACAAAGCACCGACGTCTTACAGGATTGGAAAGTGCGTTTTCAAGATGCCTATGATAAGGAAATACAGGTATTTATTAATCAGGTGGCCAAGCAAGAGGCGCTGCAAGGTCCTTCTGCCTGGGAAGGGTATGTAGCTGCAGTTACATCTGATGCATGTCTGAAGGCACAGGAATCCGGTCAGAGAGAGCCGATAGAGCTAGGAAGCATGCCTGCTTTCTATAGTAAGGAAGAAGCAGCAGAAGCTCAGCTATTAAGATAATTGGAATATACATTACAGAAGATGTAGTAATAGGAGGATTATAATGAAACTGGGTTTTAATCAGGCTACAACATTGGAAAATTCAAATCTAGCAACTGACCTCGATATATGTGAACAACAAGGCTATGATTATATAGAAATCCGCACAATGGATAAGCTGCCGGAGTACTTGGAACAGCATTCGCTGGAGGATCTATCAAATTATTTCAAAGAAAATCATATCAAACCTTTGGCATTGAACGCTCTAGTATACTTTAATAATCGCAGTAAAGATGATTATAATCAATTGCTGAACGAATTCAAACAGATGCTGGAATATGCCGACAAATTGCAAGTGCCTTATATTGTTGTGGTTCCGCTGGTTACAAAGGATAAAATACTTAAAAAAGATATCAAAGCAAGCAGTGTGGAGGTACTGAATGAACTAGCCGGTCTTGCAGAACCGTACGGTATTAAGCTTGCATTGGAATTTGTCGGACACCCGGAATGTACAATCAATACATTTGAGCAAGCTTACGATATCGTACAAACAGTCGGTAATTCGAATGTTGGTTTAGTATTGGATTGTTTCCACTTCCATGCAATGAATTCCAGCATAGAAGCATTGAAACAGGCAGATATATCAAGTATATTCATTCTTCATATGGACGATACAGAGGATTTTCCGATCGGAAGCCTTGTAGACGAAGATCGAGTATGGCCTGGACATGGAGTGATAGATTTAAAAGGAATACTATCTGTGTTGAAGGAAAAGGGCTATGAAGGACCGGTGACTGTAGAGCTGTTTCGACCGGAGTACTATGAGATGAAAGCGGAAGAAGTCATTATCAAGGCAAAGGAGACAACATTGGAAGCAGCCAGCAAATACTTTGAATAAAAGAAACAGAGCCAGTTGCATTGCTCGCTGGCTCTGTATTTTTTTATTCAGTTGCCGAAAGAGATGTGACAACTGCTTCAGCTGCTTGTGCAATCAAATCGTCATCTGCTTTTGCATCAGCTTCGTCACGGTCGGACATAATGGCCAATACAATAGGTTCTTCATCAGGAGGCCAAAGAATAGCAATATCGTTTCTTGTGCCGTAAGATCCAGCACCGGTTTTGTCACCGACTTCCCAGTCTTTTGGAACGCCTGCCCGTATAAGTGCATCCCCAGTCGTATTTCCTTTGAGCCAATCTATAAGAAGCTGGCGCTTATCTGCAGCTAGGTGATCTTCTAGCGCAAAAGCACGAAGGCTTTCTGCCATTGCTTTTGGAGTACTGGTATCACGTGTTTCACCTGGTTCTGTATTATTCAGTTCCGGTTCAATGCTCTCGGAATTTGTCACTTGATCGCCAATCTTACGTAATCCTTCTTCAAATCCCTGTGGACCACCGATTTCTTCAAATATTAAGTTAGCAGCAGTATTATCACTGTAACTGATAGATGCCTCACTCAACTCTTTCAAAGTCATACCAGAATCCACATGTTTTTCAGTAATAGGATTGTAGTTTACAAGATCATCACCCGTAAACATGATTCTTTTATTAAGGTCTTCTATTGACTTTTGCTGCAATAAGACGGCAACAGATAATGCCTTATGAGTGGAAGCAAAACCAAAGCGTTCGTTTTCTCGATATGTGACTGTCCGCCCGGAACCAGTATCAATTGCAAAGACACCCAGGCGGGCATCGTATATCTCTTCTAAGCTGCTAAATGATGCCTTGTCATTTGATACGATGACATCCGTTGATTTGGTTTCGCCGGCATCACCCGAACACCCCGCCGCTATATAAAGAAAACAAAATGCAAAGAATATGTAGGTATACTGTTTCAATTTTCTTCTCCCTCTCCGATTTGGATTACAATTGTAGTCATTATTACACTTGTAATCCATAGCTGTCAACTGTACAATACAAATTATGAAGATAGGGGAAGGGAGAGGAAGAATGACATTTGTTCAATTGCTGCTGGCAATGACGTTAGCTTCCGTAACAGTTGGGATCATACTATTTATCCGAAGGTTTCTGAATTCGCAGCTGGCTCCGGCTTGGCGGTATTATTTGTGGTTTTTTCTGTTAGGCACGTTATTCCTGCCATTCCTGCCGCTGAAGCGATTCAGTATAAAACAGCCTACGTCTTTCACAAATACTGATAAGAGTGATGTGGGTAGTGTTGCTTTATCAGATACAACCGGAACTGGATGGATTAATGATTTCGGAAATTCCGTCACAAGAATAGATGCTTCAAGTTTGGACCAGCTAACCAGCGGTCTCTGGATAGCAGGAGTGGCTGTTAGTGTATCGGCTCTTCTATTCACACAGATGAAAGTAATGCACCTAGTAAACAAGGCAGAGGTTATCAAAGATGAAAAGGTAATCGAGTTGTTTCAAAAATGTAAAATGGAGCTGAACATACGGAAACAAATTAAGCTAAAGCAATCAGCTGATGTGTCAGCACCATTCATTTTTGGTTTGTTCCGTGCCTGTGTGGTTCTCCCAAGAAAAAGCGGTAGTTCGTCCAAAGAAATGAAGCATATCCTGCTTCATGAACTGCATCATTATAAGAGCAGACATGTGCACTGGAATTATCTCTTCTTGCTAGGGGGAATCGTTCACTGGTTTAATCCCTTTGTGCGGTACGCGATGAAGGAAATGCGATTAGATCGGGAGATTGCCTGTGATGCTGCTGTTTTGCGCTGTTTGACCGATGAAAAGGAGAAAACTGATTATGGACGGACAATATTGCACTTTGCTGAGAAGTCGAGATGGTCGATGGTCGACCAACATACCACTTCCATTAGAAGTACCAAGCAGCATCTTAAGAAACGTCTGATACATATTATGTCAGGACGTCCTACTGCCAAGAGGCTTCATGTAAAGAGCCTTGCTATATTTACTGTACTGGGCCTTATCGTTGCTTTTCAAGTGCCTGCTTATGCAGCTGTCCTAACGGATGAACAGTATACAATAGGCAGAAAAAATATAGCGGAAGCGAAAGTCAGTACATATCTTAAAGGCGATAACAGCAGTTTTGTTTTATACAGCATGAAACAAGACAAGTATTATATCCATAATAAGAAGCAAAGCATTAAAAGGGTTTCTCCCAATTCCACTTATAAGATATACAGTGCCTTAACAGCATTAGAAGCGGGAGTAATGAAACCAGTCTCCACAGATATGGAATGGGACGGAAACAATTACAAATATAAGAGTTGGAATGCAAGCCAGGACTTACAATCTGCAATGCAGTATTCCGTAACGTGGTACTTTCAGAATGTCGATAGGCAGGTCGGGAAGCAGACCATCAAAAGGATGTTATCAGAATACCATTACGGCAATGAGGATGTATCTGGTAAGATAGAGGACTTTTGGCTGGAATCCACGTTAAAAATATCTCCCTTTGAACAGGTGGAATTACTACATAATTTATATGAAAATAAATTTAATGCAACTCCAAAGAATATTGAGGCAGTCAAGACATCAATAAAGCTGGAAGAAAAGGATGGAGCCGTCCTCTATGGCAAGACAGGAACAGGTATTGTTAACGGAAAGGCAGCTAACGGCTGGTTCATTGGCTTTGTGGAAACAAAAATTGATACCTATTTCTTTGCAACGAACATTAGAGATGGGGATGCAACCGGAAGCAAGGCTGCAGAAATCACACTGAGAATATTGAAGGAAAAGGGTATATATAAATAAGAAAGAGGAATAACCATGACCAAAAATGTACCAAATATTTCAGAATCAGAGTGGGAAATAATGAAAGTGCTTTGGGATAATTCCCCCCGTACAGCAAATGAGGTTGTTACCTCCCTTCAGGGGAAAGCGGATTGGAAACCTAAAACGATTCGCACTCTGCTTGACCGACTGACAAAAAAGAACGTGGTGGGCGTGAATAAAGAACAACGAGTATATACATTTTATCCGCTTTACGCCGAGGAAGAGTGTCAGCGTGCTGAGACTAGATCATTTATCGACCGGATCTATGGAGGAACGATGAAATCGATGCTGGTACAGTTTATTGAAGAAGATGATTTATCGGAAGAAGACATGAAGGAGCTTCGTCAGATTTTGGAGGAAAAAACAAGAGAGTAAACGATAAAAAAACAGCTCTCCATTACGGAGAGCTGTTTTTTATTGACCTGTCTTCTGACGGACAAGCTCTTCCACTTCATCAGCAGTGCTTAGAGTCAATGCCTGTTGGCTTAGCTCTTGCATGTCTGCTTTAGAAAGCTTCGTGATTTGTGTTCTTGCTGGCAGGATGCTTGTTGCACTCATGCTGAATTCATCAAGGCCTAGGCCGAGAAGAAGCGGGATTGCGATTGCATCGCCTGCCATCTCACCGCACATACCAGCCCATTTTCCTTCTGCATGTGCTGCCTCGATGACATTATGCACAAGGTTCAGGATAGCTGGGTGGTAAGGCTGGTACAAGTAGCTGACGCGTTCATTCATGCGGTCAGCTGCCATTGTGTACTGGATTAAGTCGTTTGTTCCAACGCTGAAGAAATCAACTTCCTTCGCAAATTGCTTCGCAGCAACGGCTGTAGAAGGAATCTCAACCATGATACCAATCTCGATAGAATCAGAGACTGATACGCCATCTGCAACAAGTTTTTCTTTCTCTTCCAGAAGGATTGCTTTTGCTTGGCGGAACTCTTCCAATGTAGCGATCATTGGGAACATGATCTTCAGGTTGCCGTATACGCTCGCACGCAGTAGGGCACGAAGCTGCACACGGAAGATATCATCACGCTCCAGGCAAAGGCGGATAGCACGGTAGCCTAGGAACGGATTCATTTCTTTAGGGAGCTGCAAGTAGCTTAGCTCTTTATCGCCGCCGATGTCTAGTGTACGAACTACGACAGGCTTGTCTCCCATGTTTTCAAGAACAGCTTTATAGGATTCGAATTGTTCGTCTTCACTTGGAAGCTCACTCTTACCCATGTAAAGGAATTCTGTGCGGTAAAGGCCAACGCCTTCGCCTCCGTTGTTTTGAACGCCAGCAACGTCTTCTGGTGTACCGATATTAGCAACAAGCTCTACGTGCACGCCATCTGTTGTAATAGTAGGTTCGTTCTTCAGCTTCGCCCATTCTTGCTTTTGCTGTTCGAAAGCTTCTTGTTTCGCTTTGTATGTTGCTAGTTCATCCTCGGTCGGGTCAATGATGACAGTACCTTCGATACCATCAACAATGATCATCACATCGTTAGCAGCAGAAGATGTAATTGACTTCGTACCGACAACAGCAGGAATCTCAAGAGAGCGGGCCATGATAGCAGAGTGGGAAGTACGTCCGCCGATATCAGTTGTAAACCCTTTCACAAATTGCTTGTTAAGCTGTGCCGTATCGGAAGGAGTCAGGTCCTCAGCGATAATGATAACTTCTTCGTCTATAAGTGCAGGATCCGGGAAGGAAACCTGTAACAGATGTGCCATAACGCGTTTCGTAACATCCTGGATGTCAGCCGCGCGTTCCTTCATATATTCATTATCCATGCTGCGGAACATGTCGATGAACATTGTCGCTGTCTCGTCAAGAGCAGCTTCTGCATTAATGTTGTTATTGCGGACATTGTCTTTAACGGGATTGATCAGTTCGGGATCTGCCAATACAAGCAAATGAGCCGAGAAAATCTCGGCATGCTCGTCGCCAAGTGACACACGAGCATTCTCGCGGATTTTCTCCAACTCTTTTTTGCTGATCTCGAGGGCAGCATCCAAACGGCTGATCTCTTCTTCCGCATTCGCAACAGTTGTCTTATCGAAAGAGAGGTCTGGTACAGCTAGATGGTATGCTTTTGCAATCGCAATACCATTTGAAGCTGCAATTCCGTTTATCATGCTCATCGGAATTATTCTCCTAGGCCTTCGCTTTTGATTGTTTCCGCAATTGTGTTGACTGCTTCTTCTGCATCGTCGCCTTCAGCAGAGATTGTGATCTCAGCACCTTGTGGAATACCTAGGCTCATAACACCCATGATAGATTTAAGGTTAACGCTTTTTCCATTGTATGCAAGCTGGATATCGGATTTGAAACCGCCCGCTTTATTTACTAAGATTGTTGCCGGACGAGCGTGTACGCCAGTCTCATCTGTGATAGTCATTGTTTTTTCTGCCATGGTAAATACCTCCAAAGAATTTTTATGTGAATGCTTTCATCCTATTTTTGTGAATGCTTTCATTCTATCTTATTTTATACTTTTCTTAGGTCTTTTTTCAACAGTCCTACAATAATAGCTGTGACAAAAGAACCGATAATGATGGAAAGGAAGTAAAGCAATGGGTTTCCATCTACAAGACTTGCTGAAATAATGCCGCCATGTGGTGCATTCAGGCCAATTGCGAAGAAGGCTGATAGACCTCCTGCTACTGCAGCACCGATAGCTGTCGCTGGAATGACGCGAAGCGGGTCAGCAGCTGCGAAAGGAATGACACCTTCTGAGATAAAGAATGCGCCCAGTACGTATGCTGTCTTACCTGTTTCTCTTTCCTGTTTTGTAAACTTATGACGGAATAGGGAAGTTGCCAGTGCAAGTCCAAGCGGTGGTACCATACCACCGGCCATAACAGCAGCCATGAATTCCAAGTTACCAGCATCAAGCATCGCAATACCAAATGTGTAAGCAGCTTTGTTGATCGGACCGCCCATGTCAATTGCCATCATGGCACCAAGAACGATTCCTACCAATACTAAGTTCGTGCCTCCAAGACCTTCAAGGAAGTCAGAAAGTGCTACATATACTTGTGTCAAAGATGGGTTGATCAATAGCATGATCATACCTGTAATGAAAATACTTAGTACTGGGAAGAAGAGGATTGTTTTCAATCCTTCTAATACAGGTGGAAGACCAGATAGTGCTTTTTTAATACCAAGTGTTACATAACCAGCTAGGAAACCAGCAATCAAACCGCCGAGGAATCCGGAACTAGTTGCATCGCCATGACCATAAGTGACAGCAATCAAACCGCCGATAGCACCAGGTGCGAAACCAGGTTTGTCAGCAATACTGCTGGAGATGAAACCAGCAAGTACAGGAACGATCAGGAAGAACGCTTGGCTGCTTCCGATTTCATTGAGCATTTCAGCAAAGCGGCTGTCCGGGAACAATTCTCCGAATAGGATGCTGAGTGCGATCAGTATACCACCGCCGACAACGAATGGGAGCATGTTGGAAACACCATTCATGATGTGCTTGTAGAATCCGGAACGCTGTTCTTTCTTTTGTCCGCCCTCAGCTGCTGTTTCTGTGCTGCGACCGTTGTTGTGATGAACTGGTGCATCTTGGGCAAGTGCTTTTTCAATCAGTTCTTTCGGTATTTTCAGTGCACGTCCAACTGGTACTTGCAGAACGTGCTTGCCTTCGAATGGGCTAAGATCTACATTGACATCAGCTGCAACGATGATCGCAGTTGCATCTTTAATATCTTCATCTGTAAGACGGTTTTTAACTCCGCCGGCTCCATTCGTCTGGACTTTAATCGGAACATTCATCTCTGCTGCTGTCTGCTTCAGCTTATCCGCAGCCATGAACGTATGTGCGATACCTGTAGGGCAAGCAGTGATGGCAAGTACTTTACCTTGTGTGCCTGGTGCATCCTGTGCCAATTCTACAGCAGGATTTTCTTGTGCTTCTTCTTCACCTAGCTCTTCTTTTTCCTTTGCATCGATGATGCTCATGATTTCTTCTTCAGTCTTTGCATTTTCAATGTTAGACCGGAACGTGCTATCCATTAAGAAAGAAGAGAGTCGGGACAATGTTTCCAGATGCGTCTGGTTTGCACCTTCTGAAGCAGCAATCATGAAGAATAGGTGGGATGGCTGTCCGTCCAATGCTTCATAATCCAAGCCTTCCTTAGAACGACCGAAGGCGATGGCTGGTGTTTTAACAGCAGCGGATTTACCATGCGGAATGGCAATTCCTTCACCGATTCCTGTCGTAGATTGTGCTTCACGTGCAAGGATTGCGTCTTTGAATCCTGCTTTATCATTCAGTTTGCCAGCTTGGTCCAGTTTGGAAACAAGCTCCTCGATCACATCTGCTTTTGATTGAGACCCGAGCTGCAAAATGATGGTATCTTTTGTTAGTAGTTCTGTAATGCGCATGATTAACACCCCTCTTAAATAGATGTGAGTTTGACTTGGCTGACTAATTCTTCTATATATTGTCTCTCGCCGAGGTCATCACTGAATGCCGTAGCACTTCCTGCTGCTACTGCGTAGGTGAAAGCTTGTTCGTAATCACCTGATTTTTCATATGCGGCCAGGAAGCCTGCCACCATACTATCACCAGCACCAACGGAGTTCTTAACTGTTCCTTTTGGTGTCTCTGCTTTCCAGGCATGATCTCTGTTCACGAAGATGGCACCCTCACCACCCATGGAAACAATGACATTTTCGATGCCTGTTTCATGCAGCTTCCCGGCGTAGCTGACGATATCTTCAATAGAAGAAATGGTTGTATCGAAAAGCTCTCCTAATTCATGGTGGTTAGGTTTTACGAGGAACATCTTCTTGCCGATTAAATCACGAAGTGCCGCACTCGATGTATCAGCAATGAACCTAGTTCCATTTTCTTCACAGATATCAGCCATTCTCGCATAGATGTCAGCTGGAACGGAGCCAGGTGCATTGCCTGCCGCAACCAGGGCATCCTGTTTGCCTAGGCTTCTGATCTGTTCGAAAAGCAAAGCTAGCTGTTCAGTTGTGATGGACGGTCCAGGACCGTTAATTTCTGTTTCTCCGCCTGACTTCAACTTAACATTTACCCGTGTCGGTTCATTTATTTCAATGAACTGATGTGCAATTCCAGCACTTTCAAGGGTTTCCCTGATGAAGGCACCGGTAAAACCACCGATATATCCTAATGCCGTTGTATCCACATCAAGTCGTTTCAGCAAGCGGGAAACGTTAATACCTTTTCCGCCAGCAAAATAAGCTGTCTGTGTAGCACGGTTCAAATCTTCTGCTTTGAAATCGGCCACATGCATGATGTAGTCGATGGATGGATTCAGCGTACATGTGTAATTCATGAGTCCACAACCTTTATTGATGTAAGTTTCTTGTAAGCAGTCTGCTGTTTTGAACTGACAGTGTCGACGATAAGTTTCGCCTCTGTCAGATCCGCTATATGGGCGAAGGTTGTCTTGTCCAGTTTGCTGCGGTCAGCTAAAACAAAAGCCTCATCTGATCGAAGCAATGCCTGGCGTTTAATGGCAGCTTCCTCCGGATCCGGTGTTGTATAGCCGTTCTCCGGATGAACACCGTTGGTTCCGAGAAAGCATTTATCAAAACGATACTGGGCAAGTGCTGTCATTGCACCTCTGCCGATCAAAGTTCTCGTTTTATCCTTTACTAAACCGCCGGTTACATACACGGTGATGTCCTTTCCATATAGTGCATCCAAATGTGTCAAACCGTTTGTGACGACGGTTACATTTCTGCCTGATAAGAAAGGAATCATCTGAAATGTCGTCGTACCTGCATCCAAGAAGATGCATTCTTCTTCACCGACAAGACTTGCCGCATAAGCGGCGATTTTTTGCTTACTGGTTTGGTTTTGGGTTTCCTTCTCCGTATAGCTCATTTCGTAGCTTAATGATGATACAATCGTCGCTCCGCCATGTACCCGCTGCAGCAGCTTCTGCTTCTCCAGTTCAATAAGATCTCGTCGTATTGTCGAGATGGAGGCGTCAGTTGCCTTCACGAACTCTGGAATCGTTACAACGCGCTGCTCTTGCAGCATCTGTAAAATCATTTTCTGCCGCTCAGGTGTAAGCATTTCCATGACCTCCTCCTGAACTTAAGTACACTATAAAGGAAACGGTTTCACCTTGCAACCAAAAAAGTTCAAAAAACTTCATTAAAATTCATTTTTCGTAAAAATAGTTCATAATTTTGTCGCATACCGTCGATCGGACAAGAACATCTTGCCAATTATCTGACACATATGCTACAGTTGACACAGGTATTTGCTGTTATAGGAGGTGCTGGGATGCAAACAACTTTAGTAGTTCTATTGATAATCGATGCCATTGCGCTAATCGCGCTAGTCCTTTTACAATCTGGTAAGAGTGCAGGCTTGTCTGGAGCAATATCTGGCGGTGCAGAGCAATTATTCGGTAAACAGAAAGCCCGTGGACTGGACTTGTTCCTCCATCGTGGAACAATTGTAACAGGAGTAATCCTTTTCATTTTGACGTTCCTTTTGGCGTACGTCCTGCAATAATCGAATAGCCAATTTCATCCCTCGTCACACTTCTGTGGTGGGGGATTATTTATTCCCGATGAAGGGAAAACTAGTGCGGAAATCTACTATAAATAATAGAAATAACAGGGGAGATACATATGGTCACAATGAAACAGCCAGAGCCGTTCACATTTGAGGGAGAGGGAGATCGCGCTGTTCTGCTGCTGCACGGCTTTACTGGTCATTCAGCTGATGTACGGATGATGGGCCGGTTTCTTGCTGGTAAGGGATACACGGCGCACGCTCCGATTTATCGCGGGCATGGAAAAACACCCGATGATATCGTTGCCTCCAGTTCGGATGAATGGTGGGAGGATGTCCAAGCTGCTTATCAGCATTTGAAGGATAAAGGCTATGAAAAAATCGCAGTTGCCGGCTTATCCCTGGGCGGGGTGCTTAGTTTAAAACTTGCTTATTCCTATCCGGTAAAAGGCGTTGTAACGATGTGTTCACCAATGTTCTTTGATAACGAAACCCAGTTGAACAAAGGATTCAAGTTATATGCAAGACAACATAAACAGCTGCAAGGTAAAGATAATCAGGAAATAGAGCAGGAATTAGCTGAATTGATGGAAGCACCAGCAACATCAGACATGTTTCAGCGTCTTGGTGCTTTTATCACCGATGTGAGCAAGCATGTAGATGAAATCTATGCACCACTCTTCGTTGTGCAAGCAACAGAAGACCAAATGATCAATACAGACAGTGCGAATTTCATTTATGAGCACGCAGAGTCAGATTTGAAGGAAATCAAGTGGTACGAAAACTCTTCCCACGTCATTACGATGGGGAAAGAAAAGGAACAGCTGCATGAAGATGTGTATCAGTTTCTCGAATCGCTTGATTGGGAATAGTTCATACTAGATGAAAAAAGAGCCGAAAAGAAGGTGAAGCAATAATGGAAGAAATCAAACAGAAAATATTGGCTTATTTCAAAGAAAATGCGGCTAAACCATTAACCGTTGAAGAAATCGAGGAGCAATTGGCGCTCGATGATACAAGTGAATTCACTGTCCTTGTCAAAGGGCTGAATGAACTAGAAGCAGAAGGACAGCTTGTGCGGACAAGAAGCAACCGCTTCGGACTGCCTGAGAAATTGAACCTCGTACGAGGCAAGATCCAGATGCATGCGAAAGGCTTTGCTTTCCTCATACCAGAGGAAGAGGGAGTGGCTGATGTTTATATCCACTACTCCGATCTGCAGTCTGCCATGAATAATGATACAGTGCTGGTACGCATCGAGAATCAGGCTGAAGGCGGACAGCGTCAAGAAGGACAAGTTGTTCGTATACTGGAGCGAGCAATACAGGAGGTAGTCGGTACGTATGAAGATAATGGCCGTTTTGGCTTCCTTATTGCCGATGATAAACGTATCCCGAATGATATTTTCATACCGCGCGGTGCATCAGGCGGAGCGACTGACGGCCACAAAGTAATTGCTAGGATCACAAAGTATCCAGAAGGCCGCATGAGTGCCGAAGGCGAAGTCATCCGAATACTTGGTCATAAGAATGATCCTGGCATTGATATACTGTCCATCATTTATAAGCATGGTATTTCTACTGAGTTTCCCCCAGAAGTACTGGAACAGGCAGCAAATACACCAGATACGATCGATCCTGCCGAGATAGAGAACCGTCGGGACATTAGAGATATGATGACTGTTACAATCGATGGAGCAGATGCAAAGGATTTGGATGATGCAGTTTCTGTCAGCCGTCTTGAGAATGGGAACTATCGTCTTGTTGTTTCCATTGCGGATGTCTCTTATTATGTGGAAGAGAGCTCTCCTATTGATGAAGAAGCTTTGGAACGAGCAACTAGTGTTTATCTAGTAGACCGTGTCATACCGATGATCCCTCACCGTCTTTCCAATGGCATCTGTTCCTTGAATCCACAAGTAGACCGCCTAACCTTGACATGTGATATGCAAATCACACCGCAGGGAGAAGTGGTGGAACATGAGATTTACCAAAGTGTCATCAAGACGAATGAAAGGATGACCTATGGTGAAGTGAACCGAATTTTGCTGGAGGATGATCAAGAGCTGAAAGAACGATATTCAGATCTTGTCCCGATGTTCCAGCAAATGGAGGACCTAGCGGCTATCCTTCGTAAGAAGCGTATGGACAGGGGAGCAATCGACTTCGATTTCCCAGAAGCGCGGGTTGCTGTCGATGAGGAAGGAAAGGCCATTGATGTTATCCTTCGGGAGCGCTCTGTAGCAGAGAAGCTGATTGAAGAATTCATGCTGGCTGCCAATGAAACAGTAGCGGAACATTTCCATTGGATGGATGTACCGGCCATTCATAGAATCCATACTGATCCGGACCCAGATAAACTGCAGAACTTCTTCGAGTTCATTACGAGCCTGGGCTATACAGTCAGAGGGTCATCTTCGGATATTCATCCGCAGACCCTGCAAAAGATCGTGGAACGGGTAAGGGGAACACAGGAAGAAATGATCATCAACCGCCTAATGCTGCGTTCCATGCAGCAGGCGAAATATGATCCGCAAGGGTTGGGGCACTTTGGTTTGGCTACGAAATTCTATACGCATTTCACTTCGCCAATCCGCCGTTATCCCGATTTAATCGTGCATCGGCTTATCCGCACGTATATTGTCAACAATCAGCTGGATAAAAAGACACAGGATCATTGGAAAGAACGGATGCCTGAAATCGCGAGACAGTCGTCAGAACGCGAGCGTGCTGCTGTCGATGCAGAGCGGGAAACGGATGATCTGAAAAAAGCTGAATATATGCAGGATAAGATCGGTGAGGAATTCGATGGCGTCATCAGTTCCGTAACAGGCTTCGGATTGTTTGTCGAGCTGCCGAATACGATTGAAGGTCTTGTTCATGTCAGTTACCTGACAGATGATTTCTATCACTTCGATGATAAGCGTTATGCGATGGTAGGAGAACGTACTGGTAACCAATTCCGCATCGGTGATGAAATCACTGTTCGTGTTGTGAAGGTGAATATTGAAGAGCGTGTCATCGACTTTGAAGTAGTAGGCATGAAGCCGCGCAAGCCGCGTGAGAATCGTGACCGTCCAACTATAATCAAAGCGGAAAAGAAAAACAAGCCAGGTGATCATCGCCCGCCGAAGAACAAAGGAAAGCGGAAACCGCCGGCAAGAGGGAAGAAGAGCAAAAAACGCAATACAAGGAAAAGACCATAAACAACAAACGCCCCGACTTTCATAGTCGGGGCGTTTATTATCTGATATATCTTCCGTAAATGAGCCAAGGATCATCATCTTCCGTAAAGCTGCCACTAAAGGCTGCCGGTATGCTGGAGGCATTTTCGGATGACACATCCAGCTGCGGTACCAGCGGCTTGTCCGATTGTTTGAGATAGTTGAACACAGCAGCCCATAAGCCGTCTTGCTGAAACACATCTGGCCAGAGATATTGGATCTGAGCTATATCCATGCCTTTATGGTCTTCTTGAATTGCCATGACGCGGCTGGAATCAGGATCACGGAATACAGCCAGCTTTTCTATATATGCATCCTCTAATATAGCGGAAGCATAAGGAATCGGGAAATATGCCTCAAATGGATAGAAAGCGGCTTTTGTATCAACAGCAGCTTGTTCGATGGCAGCTCGCTTATTCTCTGTTCCTTCAATCAATTCCCATGGTGCAGCAGAAGGGCTGACAAATTTCTCAGGCGCTTCCATCAGCAGACTGATAAAGGAGCTCTCAGCATGTATATGGAGCTTATCCAGTACCCTCTGAGCAGGAAGATTGGACTTGCGGGTGATCGCACCGACCCAATTCATCGTTGGATCTTTTTCGCAAAAGGCAATAATATGCTGCAGCAAAGCAGTAGCATTTCCTCTGGAATGAAAACGGATATCACTGCGCAATCGGCCGAGAATTCCATTTCCGTTCGGTAAACGATACACTCCCGCCAATGCAGCAATACCTTCTTCCGTTTCCAAGCCGAATAAGGTTTGGGCTGGATTCTCGATCAGCTGAGGGAAGATCCGGAGTACATAGTCGTCCTCAATACCGGTCTGCATGTTGAGCACTGCCCGGTAATCATTTATTGTCAATTGTCTAATGGTTGTCATGTATGTACACTCCAATCAATCGGGATCACTTGTGTATACCCGTTTCAGTATTTGAATCGTTAGGATTATCATACAGTTTCTGATAAAATAAAGCTCGTAGTTAGGAGGAAGAAGTCTATGGCTAAGGGACAAGGTAAAGTACTCGCACAGAATAAAAAAGCTAATTTCGATTATGCGATCGAAGAGACGATCGAGGCTGGTATCGTCTTGCAAGGTACCGAGATCAAGTCGATCCGTGCAGGGCGGGTGAATTTAAAGGATAGTTTTGCTAGGATTGACCGCGGCGAAGTCCGTATCATCAATATGCACATTTCCCCTTATGAGCAGGGAAACCGATTCAATCATGATCCGACAAGGACTAGAAAGCTGCTATTGCATCGCAAACAGATAGATAAACTGATCGGTCAGACACAGCAGCAAGGGTATTCTTTGGTGCCGATAAAGCTGTATATAAAGGATGGCTTTGCGAAGATATTGATCGGTGTTGGTAAAGGGAAGAAGAAATACGATAAGCGTGAAGACCTCAAGCAAAAGCAGATGAAACGTGACGTAGATCGTGCTGTGCGCGACCGCGATTACTAAACTTGCATTTTCTAATAAAGATGATATAATGGAAGTTGTCTGGGATTTGATTATCCTGATTGAACGGGTTACTTCCTGTAGCTCCCATTATCATGGGGACGTTACGGATTCGACAGGGATAGTTCGAGCTCAGGCTGCGTGTCGAGGTTACGGCTCGTAAAACGTTACGCCTAAATATAACTGGCAAAACTAACAACAACTACTCTCTAGCAGCTGCGTAAGTAGCACTGGAGGATCCTTGCTGCTATCGCCCATGTGGCAGATTTGAGGGTCTCAAACTTAAGTGGGCTACGCCATTATTCTCGGCTTGCGGATAATCGGAAGAAGACAATCAAGCTAGCCTCGCTGAAAGCCTGTCGTTAGGTCGAAGCGTGTGCGAACTATAATATAACGACTACACACGTAGATGCCTGAGTGCCGTTATCTTTGGACGTGGGTTCGACTCCCACCGTCTCCACTTATGTGTAAAATCCATTGATATCAAAGGCTTTTGAAAGTCGTGGTAACATTAGTGGTAACAAATAATCTAATTAGCGCCTAATTGTATTATTTCAGCAGGTTTGAAGTCGTCTTCCATTTTGAGGACGGCTTCTTCTTCTGTTGACGGGTATAAGTGGCTGTACACGTTTAAAGTTGTGGCAACATTTGAATGGCCAAGACGTTTTGCAATGACGGAAGCAATAGTACCTTTATTGATCAAGTAGCTTGCGTGCGAGTGACGAAAATCATGCAACCTGATTTTATTTACTTTTGATTCTTTAACCCATCGTTCATATTTACGGTCAAGTGTTGTTGTTGAAATGTGATCATGGAATTCCCCAAATACTACATAAGACATTTTCGGATTACTTTGCGCTTTAAGTTGCGACAATAATCGCATCACATGTTTTGGCATTTTGATTTGCCGAATTGAGGATCGTGTTTTCGGTTTAGTTATCACCCTGTTATAAGCTGTTTTGTCGACATTAATCAGGTTGTTATCAAAATCAATATCAGCCCAGGTTAATGCCAATAGTTCCCCTTTACGCATTCCGGAGTAGTACAATACCATAAATAATGTGTAGAACATAAAGTCATCAACATGCTTGATGAATGTTTTAAACTCATCCAATATCCAAAAATTAATATGCTTGTCTTCCTCTAATTCCACATTTCCGACTGTCCTTGCAGGATTATCTTTTGTATACTCCTGTTTAATTGCATAATTGAATATCGCTGAAAGAACTGTGTGGATTTTCTTAACATGCGACGGAGCAAATTTGTCTATAATACTGTCTTGATAAATTGTTATGTGACGCGGCCGGATAGCGTTTAATTTCTTCTTACCAAAGTAAGGAATCAAATGAATATTAACTATGCTGCTGATTTTTGTGTAGGATGATAACTTTCTTCTCTTTTCATACCAATTCAGATACTCTTCAGCAATCTTCTCGAATGAAGGATTCTCATCATTCATTTCTTCAAAATCAAGAAGTGCTTTTGCTTCAGCTCGTTTTGCTTCTGACTTTGTTTTAAAACCTCTACGTTTTACTTGCTTACCATTTATCCTCGTTATGAAATAAAAGGTCCCTCGCTCACTATCTTTATATACTGTCATGATGATCCTCCTATAGATGAAATAGGCAGCGAAAAAAAAGTATAATTAAACGCTGCCTATGTAATTAATCCAATTCAACGATATAGACAACGACTTTTCCATGTATTCGTAATCCATTATTATCTTTGGGTGAAACATGATCTGTAAATCGAATATCATGTGAATCAGGTCTAAATACAATATGACTGTCGTACTGATAAAACCTCTTTACTGAATATTCATTACCGTCACTGTAAACTACAATATCTCCATTTTTTAAATGATCAAGTTCTGTTTTCTTAACTCCAATTAATGAACCGTTTGGAATAACTTTATTCATGGAATCTCCATTGACCCTTAACATATATACATCTCTGTTGCCTGCCCACTTACCCATGATTGCATCAGGAATTGATATAGACGATAAGTCTTCGTTTGTTATTGGATCCACTACTGTAGGAAGACCAGCTGATACAGAACGCGGGAAATAGTTATATGTGGTTTTAGTTTCTTGAATAGTATTGGAATCATCTTCAGTTATTGCCGATCTATATACTCCGAAATAATCTGCCATAAGTTGAATTTTATCTATTCTGGGATACCGTCCTCCATTTAACCAACTTGATACAGTTGTCTCCGATAGCCCCAATTCTTTAGCCATATCTGTTTGTGTTTTACCTTTTGTTTTCAATAATTTTTTTATGTTATCTGCTAAGATTCGTCGTTGATTGTCTAATGTTTTATTCTGCTTCATCTAATAGCGCTCCTTTCAATGATTATTCTACACAAAAAGTGAAGATAATACAACATCAAAACGTGATTTTACTTCACTTTTTGTGTTGACAGTACACTTTAAGTATAGTAAATTGAACTTACCCGAAGGGAGGCTATTCAATGAATGAACCGATTCTACAAGCAGATTACTCTCTTAGTTTAAAGGCGGCTAGGGTCGAAAGGGGTTATACCCAAGAAGCACTTGCTGAAAGGCTCGGAATCACTACTCGTTCGTACATTAAATGGGAGAATGGCGAAGTCTTGGTGAAGCCGTACATGGTTTATGCAGTGGCTTATGTATTGAAAATGGAACCAGACAGAATTAGGGTTCCGATAGTAAGTTGATTTCATTTATACAAAACTGCACTTTAAGTGTAGTTAGGGGGTGATAGAGTGAATGGCAAACTATATGTCGTTCGTCGCGAGAAGGGTCTTAAGCAGAAAGAAGTTGCAAACATGCTTGGAATACACCCTCAGACATACCATTTAAAAGAAAAAGGAAAAGAGCATTTCACTATTCCGGAGGCTTTAATGGTAGCAAGAATTATGGGTGTAACGTTGAATGATCTCTTTTGGGAAAACAGCGAGGAGGTTGTTGGATGAATGATTTAGTCATGGTCGAACAGAATGGAATTATTTTTACGGATAGCCGTAAAGTTTCAGAAATGCTTGAAAGGCGGCATTCAGATTTAATTCGGGATATCGCAAATTACGTAGAGATTTTAGAAAACGCAAAATTGCGTTCTCAGGATTTCTTTGTTGAATCATCTTACAAAGTTGAAGGAAACAACAAAACATACAAGAGTTACCTGCTGACCAAGATTGGTTGCGACATGGTGGCCAACAAAATGACTGGAACAAAAGGTGTTCTTTTCACAGCTGCTTATACAAAAAAGTTTGAAGAAATGGAGAGGCGCCTTCAGGGGCCAAAGTTACCTGGTACTTACAGAGAGGCACTGCAGCAACTACTACTAGAGGTAGAACAAAAAGAGAAATTGGAAACACAGAATCTTGTACTTTCTCAGCAGGTTCAGGAATTTCAACCAAAAGCCTCCTACTATGATTTGGTTTTGCAGACAAAATCCCTGCTGACCATTACCAAGATTGCCAAGGATTACGGGATGAGCGGAACTACATTGAACCGTAAATTACACGAACTGCGAGTCCAATACAAACAGAGCGGCACTTGGCTGCTGTATGCAGAACATCAGGACAAAGGATACACCCAAACAACAACTCATGTTATCGATGCGGACAAGTCCAAGGTGAATATGAAGTGGACGCAAAAGGGACGATTGTTCTTGTATGAGCTGCTGAAACAAAACGGTATTTTACCAGCAATCGAAAGGGAGGCTGAACTCAGTGGCATACAAGCTTAAACCATATATGGAGATGGAGAAGCCAGAGCTGAGAGAAGGGAAACTCAAGTTACTCGAAAAGGCTTACGCTGAACAACAAGAAGAATTGAACAAAATGAAAGACAATGACGCTCATGGTAATAGAGTGAGTATTCAAGAAGGTCGAGTACATGGCATAGAATTAGCAGCTATATACTTGGGATATGAATTCGTGGAGGTAACTGATAATGTCAAATCCTCGTAAGGATTACTACAAAGGACTGCTTGCTATAGCAGCCTCCGATCATTTGGATTTTACATCAAAAGCTTCAGAAGCTTCGTTTGATGGTGATGAAAAGAGCGCTCTGAGATATCAGCAACGAGCAAATAATTCATTAAACACAATGCTGACTATTCAACGTTGCATAATCCGCTTAGAAGTGGCCGAGAACAATCGGAAGTTGAGGTTAGTGCGATGAAGTTTGATAAGATCGATTACTTTTATCTGATCTTAGGCGGGATGGTATGGTTATTCCTCTACGTATCTGGGATTATCGGAAGCTAATGAAGGAGGTGCTGCGAAGAACATATATAGAAAAAAAGAAAACACTGATCAGCCGCCAAGCAAAGATCAGTGCCTAAAAAAATACCTTAATTCGATTTTACCCATTCGTAACAGATTATTCAAGGGAGGTTCGCAGTATGACTGATGAAATCAAAAAGTTGGTGCGGAATTTTTTGAAGGAAGATCTGGCTAAACAAATTGTTGAACTGCAAAAGACCATCACTGAAATGGAAAAAGTGTTTAACCAAACGGAAGAAGAGAACGTCTCACTACGATCTAGATTGAAGACTATACAGGATAGCAAACTAATTATTCTTACCGACGGCAAGTCCAGTGGAACTCAGGTTATTTGGGAAGGCGAGCCTATCCGTGATTTGAATACAGTCAAGCTATTCGTAAGTCATAAGGCAGTAAATGCTTCAGTACAAAAAATGATTCCATCAAGCGACGGCAGTATTAATCGCCCAATCGTCAACCTGATTGGAGAAGGGTATAAGCCTGCAGCTAAGAAGCAGCATAAGCAAGTTATTAAAGAACCATTGACTAAAACAATATCGCCTAAAGCAAAGGAGACTCATCGAAAAAAGTCTCCAGCCAAGATAATTAAGAAAGCTAATCCTGAACCTGCCACTAAGAAAGAAGTACTTACGACATTCAATCAACCTGATGCATGGACATGCTTCGAATGTGGGGCTGTGAATGATAAATCGAAAAAGAAAAAAGGTAAGGTGCAGTGCTACAGCTGTAAGACATGGACAAAAGAGGATGAGCTTTGAAAATCCCAATTCCTTACTTCTATCACAGTTTAGCTGCTAACGCATATCCAGCAGATACTGACATCGATGAAGTAAGGAAGAAATTTAAAGCCTATGTCACTAGTTATGTCTTAAACACTCATCCAGGATGGGAGTTAGATCGCATAGAAGAGAACTACGCATTACTTAAAAGGAGAGAGTAGCATGGCAAAATTCAGAATGGTTCACACTGAATTCTGGAGTGATCCAAAAGTAATTGAGGAGATGACACCGGAAGACAAATTGTTCTTCCTATATCTCCTTACAAACAGTCGCACTACGCAAATTGGTATTTATCAAATCACAAAAAAGGTGATGGCTTTCGAAATTGGTTTTTCCACTGAATCAGCAAATGCCCTGATGGATCGCTTTATAAATCATCATAAGTTGATTAAATACAACTACGAAACTCGTGAACTTGCAATAAAGAATTGGGGCAAATACAACTTCAATAAGGGCGGGAAGCCAATCGAGGATTGTGTGAAAAGCGAGCTGTCAGATGTGAAGGATTTAAGCCTGATTAAGTATGTTGCTGCTGGAATTGCAAATGAAAAAATACGAACCATCTACGATACGTATTACGAATCGTTAACGGCACGTATTACGATAAGTGGTACTTCAGTAGAAGAAAAACCAGAATCCAGTAATAATGCGGGTTTGAACGATACGTCTACGATACGTACCACGATAAGGGGACAAGAAAAAGAAGAAGAAAAAGAAGAAGAAGAAGAAAAAGAAGAAGAATTAGAAGAAGAAAAAGAAGCGCCTTACGGCGAATCGGATACAACACCTACTCCTTCTGAATCCATTGTATTCTTCCAGAAAAATATAGGAATGACATCCGCATATGTTTCAGAAGAAATCCTTCACTGGATTGACGATGTTGGAGATGAACTTGTGTTATTTGCTTTAAAGCGAGCAGTAGATCAAAACAAACCAACCTGGGCTTATGCGAAAGCCATCTTAAAAAAATGGTTGCAAAACAATATTCGTACTGTCCAACAAGCACAAGATGAGCAGGAGAGATTTACAAACCAAAATCAGCGCAAGCAGAACAATTCTGTATCAAGCAAGCCAGCTGAGATTGTTCCAGAGTGGTTTCAAAATAAAACGATATTCATTGACCCTCCGCTGACTACATCTGAGGAAGCAATGGATGCTGCAGAGATGTTAAGGCAATTCAACGAACAAAAAGTAAAGGACAAGCAGTAATGCAAGCTCATTCTCGGCGGGTCATTATTTTAGAAGATTGCAAGTTTGATTGGGAATGGGAAGATCTCCACGAAGTTGCGGAGAGTTGGGAAGCAGGAGAAGAGCTTGAATCAATTGCTAAAAGGCATGCAGTAAGCCGGCGTTCTATGTTTCTAGCACTCTTTTATCTTGCTGACAAGAAAGTTATAAGCAGGCCTTTTGCTTATAGGATGGGAAGTGGAACAAATGAGTCCAAGTGACTTGAAAAGGCTCAGTGATGATGGATTACGTGAGTTGGCTAAGGATGCCTATTGCCGGATAGGTACTCACTCTGTGAGCGAATATCCAGATGAGAATTACTTAGAGCAGCAGAAGGGCATCATCGCAATGATTTCAGAAGAGCTAACCAGGAGGGATGTCTAGTGACAGAGATTATGACGGATGCAGACAAATGGGTAGCTGAAACAACACGTAGACTCCAGCTAATTAAGTATCTAAAAGCAGCAGGTATTAAGCAGACACCGGTTGGCAAAGCACTTCACAAAGCGTCCTTGGTTGATTTAGAAAGATTGAATATCAGCGTACAATGCGCGAATTCGTGAAGGGGTGGATCAACCTTATCATCGGTACCGGAAGTTAATGATATAGCTGCTACAGGCAACCAATACTACAGCTGCATAACTTGTCCTCTCAAAACAAGATATGCAGCTACTCTGACAAAAAGTACAGAAATGAGGTTGTACCGTGAGTTTAAGAGATATTCTCAAGCTGAATAAAGGAGACATTTTCTACGCTCCTATAAAAGTTGTAAAAGTAAAAAGAGAGATACCGACATCTGTAGTCATAAACGATAGAGAGTATGTGTTGAAGCCTGTTGGGCAGAAGAGGAGGAAGTAGGTACATGAAGAAAGCAATATACTCTTTAATTGCTACAGCAACTATTACAATCATGTATGTAATCAAAAAGGATGAGCACTTAAGTCATTATGAGAAGTTGGATCACGGGGAGGAAGTAGGTTGACCGCATTAGCAAATCATATACTCTGTGAAAAATGCGGCGGCGGTGGATTCTTTGGCGGAGATGAGATTGAGGAGGTGTTTCCATGCGAGTATTGCAATGGAATCGGAAGTCTTACTCCTGAGAAAGCGAAACAAATTAAGAAATGTTCATACTGCGATGAAATAGTAAAAGAGGTTCAACATACTCCGATTGTGTCTGACATGGGGCATGGACACAAGATATGCGAACCTTGCTGGAATATAAGCCGCGATGACATTAAAGGAACATACGGTAGGGAAATTGGAGTATTTAATCCAATCAGGGAGGAATTGTAATGAGCGAACCAGCATTTGTCGGAACTCCACTCGAAGGAAGAAAACGGAGATATACAGTTATAAATGAACAAGATGTGAAAAAATATGTACCTGAGAAAGCGGAAAGTGATTTCCAATTTGAGTTCAATAATATATGTGACCTGATTGAAGAAGGAAGAACCAAAGACGGTAAGCAACGGTACAACTCTTATATTGTTATTAATGTCGTGAGCCATATGTAAATGAAATCATAGAAGTCATGAAACGTCATGGTCACTGGGAGGAATCCAAATGATAGATTTTATCAAACTTGCACCATTTCAGAAGCAGCTGGACGCTCACATCATACAAAAGCGTGGTCTGGAAGGACAAGACCTGCTACTGAATACAATTTTTGCTTTACAAGTCGAAGTCGCTGAGCTAGCAAATGAGGTTCGCTTCTTCAAGCATTGGAGTGCAGATCAAGAGCCAAGATTAACAGTAATAAAGGATTGTGAAGTATGTAATGGAGAGGGACGCTTTAAAGCTATTGACGAATATTACGAATATGAAACATGTTCTCAATGTTCAGGAACAGGTCACGATGGTGTTCGAAATCCCGTTGCAGAAGAGTATGTAGATTGCCTTCATTTCGTGCTATCGATTGGTAATCAACTTGGGGTTGATTGGAAGCAGATAGATGTATCTGATGATGGTACCTTTGGAATTCCAAGAGCATTCGGGCTTTTAATTTCAAGCATATCCTCAATGTGGAAGGCAGCAGATGCTTATAAGATGTCAGGTTCAATAAGAATGAAAATCGAAATGATAAGACTCCTCATGCCTGTAACTGAGTTACTCATTGATATTGGTAGGCTGCTTGATTTTACAGCTCAGGACATCGAATCAGCATACATGGACAAGCACGAGGAAAATTACCACCGGCAAGCAAACGGATATTAATAAAATGGTTTGAGATCAAATTCAATGTTCTTGTCTACCCAGTAGCGATGGCTTGCCTTAGCAGTCAGACGTAGTAGCTGCTGACCGGATAATCGAAAAGTACCGCTGCCATATCTGGTACGCCATTGATATTCACGAGAATCTTCGGTAGTATGTATGACTTTGACGGCCAAACGGTTTGCGCGCCGCATCTGCTCTTGATCTTGCTGAATCAGTCTAATGGCGGCTTCAGTTCTAGCTATGTAAATGCGTTTCCCATGAAGCTCCGACTTCTCATACAGTTTTATGTCATTCTCAAAATTTTTACAAGCCAGAGATAAGCCTATGTAGCCAAGAACAATTTTCAATTGATCATCCAAGGTAATCACTCCTTTATAAGGGCATTATAACACGAACAAGTGTTCTGAATAAGTGCATGAATTACACATATTAATACTCAATTAGACAGTGCGGTGGTATAATGGAACAAAATAAACAGAATGTAGAAATTGATTTGAACACTGATGCAGTATATATGGTCTCAAATGGGACGTTAAAAGAATTGGACAAACCAAAGTCCGGATATGGTAAACAACAACTTACCTGGCAAAAGAATAAGTTGGTTAATGTAGAAGTAAGCTACACAATTAAATAATGCTACTGGAACAACCAGGGCGCTTAGGACGATCCGGAATAGGATGCTCCTTAGTGCTCTTTTTTATTTAAAGGGGAGGAATTACATATGGCTCAACAATTGTCATTTGTGCTGCCTGAAATCGATCGAGTAGGTACTAAGAACCGAGTGGAGAACTTGTTGGAGCAATACCGCATCTTATTGCTGCAGGTTGATATAGAATTTTTACCAAAGGTGACGGCTGGATACAGTCTCGTGCCACCATCAAACACCAATGCCTTTCATTCCTCTACGGAAGATGCTGCCATAAAAATAGTCGATTACCAGAGGAATCGAACTGAGTTTATCCAACGAATGCAGGAGTCCGTTAATCGGCTTTCATATCAGGAGAGAAGCATCATTATTAGGCGGTATATGTTGCACGAAGAGTACTATGATTATGAGGTATATAATGAGCTTGGTATGTCTGAAAGAAAGTATTACCGAATAAAGGCGCGCGCCTTCTTAAGGCTTGCTTTTGCATTGAGGGAAGAAGTGTACGTGCAGGATGGACAGGCGGTGCCGGCGGAATGAAATTTGTACAACCAATTCGGGATCCTGAAGTCATTCGGGTTATGAAAGCATTTTTAAAAGAAAAGAATATGCGCAACTATATGCTGTTTGTTACTGGCATTAACAGCGGTCTGCGTATATCTGATATATTGCCCTTGCGTGTCAGTGATGCTAAAAGAAGTTACTTAAGCCTTAAAGAGAAGAAGACAGGTAAGCAGAAACGATTAGATATGACACCCGCACTGCGTAGGGAACTACGTGAATATATCATCGGTAAAGAGGACCATGAATTCTTATTTAAGAGCCGGGAAGGAATCAATAAGCCTATCGGACGCAGCATGGCATATAAGATATTGCAGGAAGCTGCTGAGTACGTAAGCCTTGAGGAGATTGGTACACATACGTTGCGTAAAACATTCGGGTATCACTTCTATAAACAAACAAAGGATGTAGCTATGCTGCAGACAATATTTAATCATTCCAGTCCAGACATTACGCTGAAATACATCGGTATCAATCAGGACGGCATCGATAAAGCAATGAAGGAATTCAAAATCTAAGCTCATCCCATGATAAAGGGATGGGCTTTTTTGTTTGCCTAAAACTTCCTGCTCGATGATGTCCCACAAATAACCCTGTTAATTATCCATAAATAATGAATGTGTAACTCATTTTGGCAAAGTGGGATGAGAATAAGAGTAGCAAGGGATTCAGCGATTATGTTAGTTACACACAATGTAAGATATGAGTAATTAAACGACACTTTTCTACCAATCCATGGTAAAATGAGGATAAGTACTCATAGGGGCGTTGATTTTATTGGGGCATAATACAGATCATTACTTTTTAATTCGTTTCGGTTCAATTCTAATAACTTGGATTGCACTTGGTGGTACAATTGCTAGTGTAGAGAAACAGTCAACATTACTAAGCGCACTTGTTCTGTTTCTATTGCCCTTAGCCTTGGACTACTTTAGTCATCAACCGCTGCAAGCGAAAAACAGAAAAAGACAAAAAATCGGAGTATGCACTTCAGTAATTTTGTCTAGTCTGTTCGTAGGACTATCTTTTTCTGGAATGAACTTTGAATGGTTAATGGCTATTTTCACAAAGTGGGTACTTTTCGGAACCTGTGGTTTTTTTGTGTATATGGCAATGAACGATTTAGTTGCATATAGTACCATTGAGGAGCTTGAATACAGAAGAAGAGCAAGTGAGCATTATAGAAAAATGCGAGAAACTGAAACTTTGGCTGAAAAAGCAGAGTATTATCGAGGGAAAAAAGGGAATTGAACTAATGGATTGGAATATTATTATTATGGCCAAATTTGAAGGGAGTGAGTATAATGACAATTCTAATTGGGCTGGCTATCTTGCTTTTTGTTGTATTTGCTGGTTTGGTAAGTGGAACAAGGCAAAAATTTGAGTCGAGTGGAATAGACATTACGGGATCAGCGAAATGGTTTTTCTTCATTATTCCATTAGACATCATCTACATCCATTTGAGATTGGCGTTTAAATCACTTAAGAAAGATAAAGGCTTTGCAATGTATATGTTTAAGCTTATTCTCTTCAAATATCCGATAGCTGTAGGCGTACTTATTGAACTAATGCTTGAAGATATGGCCTTTGAATTAAGTGAGAATGAAAGAATAGCTAGGCTTAGAAAACGAAGAGATAGGGTCCGGGTGATAAGAGGCGAGAAGCATGATATGTCTTTATCAGATGTCACTAAAGAAGAAAATTCTGAAAAGCTCATTGAAGTTTATAAAGGTAAACTGGCAATGACAGTATAAAGTCCGCTAAATGCGGGCTTTTTTTATTTCTCTTTATCATCGCATTATTACACTTTGGCAGAATAATGGCAGACAAATGGCAGAATGATGGCAGGTTATTTGGTACTGGATGAGTTAATATGATATTAGGCAATACAACGAAGGCGCACTTCCACAGGATGGAAGGCGTCTTTTTCTATGTTCATGACTGAAGGTGATCAGTATGAAGAAAGACAAACCTAAACCAGAGAAGAAGCGGGGAGTGGCTCGTGAGTTATCGTCAAGTGAATGGCGTGAAATAATGGGCACTAATCGCGACACATACAAGCGCGGTCCGGGCGGAGCATTCAGAAATAAGAGGAGGAGATAATTTGGGTCAACCTGGTTCGATAAAGTATGAGTGTTTAAAGTGTAAATCAACAAGATCAACTACTGGTGAAAAATATGGAGAAGTAATCGTATGCGCGGTATGCAATGGAGCAATGGTAGATCTGTCCAAGATTGCTGAATATAAAGCAGCTGCAGAAACAAAATCAAAGGATAATAAAACAATCTTAATGAGTTCAGAGAATCATGATGGTTGGAAACTTGAGGAGTTATTGGATCAAGTAGAGTACGAGGTCGCGCATAAGATTAACAAGATCATTGACGATCCATCACCACAAGCACAACTGGTTGTAAGGAATAACCTTTCAATCATTGAACATTTGGGTGCAGCTGCAGTATTGCAAAGGTCATCTGGTATTGTACTAGATGCACTAAGAGCAAACGAAGGACCTGCAGGTAAACCGAGGATAGGGAGGGATAAGGGTTGATACCTTTTGATTTAATACGAGATGCCAAAGACGAATATGATTTGCGCCGTGATACATCAGATAGGTTTAATAGTGCTTTGTCCACGTTAGGCTTAGAAAGCAGGGAATCGGATGTCGGTATTATCATAGCCAAACTGAAAGAGTTTCCGGAAGGTGAACAAAAGATTAAGCTAGGCCTAGTACTGTTCGGGACTATGTATGAAGATATGGCTCAACATCTCACTGTAGAAGAAGACCAGGATGAACTGCTAATGATAAAGCTTAGCGATATCAATAGTGTACCTGAAGTATGGTACAAAGGTGAGCGCATTAAACCACTATATAGACTGCGCCTTGACTGGCATACCCGAACTGATGAACCTCTGAAAGATATGAATCAGTTAGACATTACTTATATCGCAAAAGAAGACGGGCCGAACTTCAGGACTATTGGATACAACCTGTGAAGTGTCGTAGTTGTAGCAGCCATATCCAAGCAGGTGATAAGTACTGCAACAGTTGCTGGAGTAAGCAGAGCTTCTACAAGTCCAAAGCATGGGAGCTATGCCGGGCTAAGGTATTAGCCAGGGACAATCACCTATGCCAAGAGTGTATGAAGGTCAAGAGATTAACTCCTGCATCAACAGTGCATCACATCATCCATCTACTTGATGATTGGTCGAAGCGATTGCATGATGACAACTTGATCAGTGTATGTGCTGCTTGTCATAATCGGTTGCATCCAGAGAAGCATGACAAACGAAAATTTAATCAAAAAAAGCGAAAAAGCATTAAAAATAATACAAAAAACAAAGTAAAACCAATGAAAATGGCTCAAAACCCAGACATATACTAAGCCCCCCTCCCTTGAAAAGTATAGGAACGACACAGCGGGACCGGAGGGAGGCCCTTCGTTTTCACCGCAGGAACTTTTCATGAGGGGGGGTAACGCCAGAGGAAGGAGGTAAAAGAATGGCAGTTCCGACAGCAAAATTGCTTCGCGATTATCTCGGAGATTCGTATAAGGAATCAGATGAAGAACTGATTTTACTGTATGTCGAAACCCATAGGTTTTATCGAAAGCTTAAAAAAGAGATTAACAAAACTGATTTGATGTACGAGTATACGAACAAGGGCGGCGCGACCAACCTCATCAAGAATCCTCTGGCGGTTGAGTTGACCAAGACGGTACAAACGCTGAACAACTTATTGAAATCTCTAGGGCTAACGCCGGCACAACGCAAGATTATATCGGACGGCGGTGGCAGCGATGACGGCTTCGACGATTTCTAAGAAAACATCGCTACCAAAAGGCTGGTATCAGCGTTGGTTGGTAGAGCAGAAACAAAAAGGCCATATCCTTGAAGCTGCAGCTAATCGATTACTGACAACCTGGTATGCTGAAAAACTTGTTGCTGGCGATATCTTAGCTAGCAAGAAGAACGTCATGGCAGCTCGGCGGCATCTAAATGACCTACAGAAGCAGGGTACCGATGATTTCCCATGGATATTCGTTGAAGACAAGGGACATCGCCCTATTCGGTTTATTGAAAAATTCTGTCGACCATCTAAAGGTGATTTCAAAAGTTTGGTCATCCAACCTTGGCAACATTTCATATTGGGCTCAATTTATGGATGGGTCCATAAGGATACTGGGATCAGGCGGTTCAGGGAAGCTATTGAGTTTGTAGGTCGGAAAAATGGTAAATCGACTATGATATCTGGTGTTGCTAACTATGCTGTTTCTAAAGATGGGGAGAATGGCGCGGACGTCTATCTCCTTGCTAACAGTAAACAACAGGCCAGTATCATTTTCGATGAAGCAAAAGCTATGGTGAAGAAGTCGCCTCCATTAAGGAAACGATATCAGACGCTCCGATTTGAGATAAAGCATCCTGAATCCTTCTCGAAGATAGAAGCGAGGGCTTCTGATAGTGAAAAGCTGGATGGATTGAACACGCATCTTGGTGTATTTGATGAGATACATGAATTTAAAGATTACAAGCTGATAAACATCATTAAGAAATCTCGCGGATCTCGTAAACAGCCACTGATTCTTTACATTACGACAGCTGGTTATCAGCTGGATGGTCCTCTTGTGAATTACTACGAGCAAGGTGCTGATGTATTAGAAGAAGTCATTGATGATGATCGTACCTTTTATTTCCTTGCTGAATTAGACAGCGAGGAAGAATTTGAAAATCCGAAGATGTGGATTAAGGCCAATCCGAATATTGGGGTCTCATTAGATTTGGAGACATTGGTTGAAGATTGGAACAAAGATAAGCGGACGCCATCTGAACGAACCGACTTCATAACAAAGCAGTTCAATGTCTTTGTAAATGCTGCAGCAAATCCTTTCTTAGAATTCCAAGTCCTTAAACGAAATGAAAAAGTCATTGATATGGAGATTCTGAGAGGAAAAGTTGCCATAGGAGGCTATGATTTATCATCAACTGAAGATTTCACCAGCGCTTGCTTGGAATTTCCTCTCTTGGACACAGGAGAGGTTTTTGTCTTGTCACACTCTTGGATTCCCCAGAGGAAAGTAAATGAGGGTAATGAAAAGATTCCGTATCAGGAATTTGCGGAAGCAGGGTACCTTACGATTGTCCCCGGTGATTATGTGAATGAAGAAGCTGTTTTTGATTGGTTTGTAGAACAAGCAGATCTATATAACGCCGAATTAATCACATATGATCCGGCAAATGCGTTCCGACTGAATAAGGCACTGGAAGCACACGGTTTCCAAACAGAAATAACGCGGCAAGGTTACGTTACTCTAAGCCCGGCACTAAAGGACCTGAAAAATCTTTTTATTGATGGCAAAGTGATTTCGAATAAAAATCCCTTGCTTCGTTGGTATATTAACAACGTTGAGTTGATAAAAGACAGGAACGGTAACCTTTTGCCTACCAAAACCAACCGTTACCGTAAGATAGATGGCTTTGCTGCATTACTGAATGCACATACCAGAGTCATGGAGCGTTTGGTTGAACCTGCAGGCAATGGCGATATTAGCGTCGTTTCCCTTGCAGATTTAATGAATTGAAGGAGGTGAGATATTGAAGTTATATCAGCGTGTCAGAAGTGCAGTGTACGGGGCGTATATGGCTTGGAAAGGAGTAAGTTACGACTTTTCTCCTTGGCGAGGTAAGATATTTTGGGGTATTGAGAACTCTACATTAGCCACAAACGAGACAATTTTCAGCATCATTACAAGACTTTCCAATATCATGGCGACTTTACCGTTGAAGTTATACAAATCATTTGATGTAGTCGATACCGATACATCAGATACCTTGATAAATTCGCCCAATGTAAATGCAACTGGATTTGATTTTATCCGACAGCTGGAAGTATCGCGGAATGAGTCCGGCAATGGCTATGCTTTAATTCAACGAGATATCCGAATGCAAGTTGAAAACTTATGGATCCTGCAATCGAATTACGTTGTTCCAGTACTGGATACAGATACGCGCGAGCTATGGTACGAGGTAATGGGGGCAAACAACCAAAGATACCTCGTTCATAACATGGATATGATTCATGTAAAGCATATTAGCGGCAGCGGCAGCTTAAAAGGCATCAGTCCAATTGATGTATTAAAAAATGCAAATGACTTTGACAAGGCAGTGCGTGAATTCAGTTTAAAAGAAATGCAGGGTGCTCAGAATTCTTTCATTCTAAAATACGGGGCAAACATTGACGAGAAGAAGAGGCAGGCAGTTATTGATGATTTCAAGCGATTTTACCAAGATAACGGCGGTATCCTCTTTCAGGAACCAGGCGTTGAGATCAATGCCTTGGATAGAAAGTATGTAGCTGCAGATACCTTTACATCTGAACGGATAACACGTTCCCGGGTTGCTAACGTATTTAATGTACCTACAACTATGCTGAATGATACTGAGGGGCAAAGTTACTCCAGTAACGAGCAGTTGATGCGTATGTTCGTGGATTTAACACTGATGCCTATTGTCCGACAGTACGAACAGGAATTTAATCGTAAATTATTGACACCGGCCGAGCGCAAAAGCGGTCGGTATTTTAAATTCAACGTGAATAGTTTGCTCCGTGGGGACACAGCAGCAAGGACGTCCTTCTATAACATGATGCTTCGTTCTGGCGGTATGAAGCCGGATGAAGTGCGAAGGCTTGAGGATCTTCCACCAGAAGGCGGAAATGCGGACAAGTTATGGGTTAGTGGTGATTTATATCCTATTGATATGGACCCAAGCCAACGTAAGTCTTCAGCAAGCGCAGCACCATCGAAAGGAGGTGAGGAGAATGAGCAAGGATAAGAAGAATAAAAAAACCAAAAAATATTGGGAGATGAAGATGTCTGCAGGAAGTAATAACACTGCAGACATTTATATTTACGGTGACATTGTACGGTATCAGTGGGAAGAAACTGATGTAACGGCTGCTGGATTCAAGAAAGAGCTAGATGATTTAGGAGAAGTTGACACAATCAATCTATATATCAACTCACCTGGAGGCTCTGTATTTGAAGGTCTGGCCATTTACAACATGTTAGCCCGGCACAAAGCTACGATTAATGTTTATGTCGATGCATTAGCCGGATCCATTGCTAGTGTGATTGCTATGGTCGGGACGATTCATATGCCGAAAAACGCCATGCTTATGATTCATAACCCATGGAATATTGTAGTTGGCAATGCTGCAGAGCTTAGAAAAGCTGCAGATGACCTTGATCGCATTGGCAACTCAAGTGTCCAGTCTTATCTCCAGAAAGCAGGGGATAAGCTGACAGAAGAAAGTTTGCAAGAGTTGCTTGATGCAGAAACATGGCTGTCAGCTGATCAAGCATTATCATACGGTCTGTGTGATGTAGTTCTTGAAGAAAACCAAATGGTCGCTTCCATCAGTGATGAATTTCTAGAACGATACAAGAATGTACCAGAAAAATTGAAGAAACCAGAACAAAGAGCTGGTATCTCAGCTGAAGAACTAGTAATGCGTCAACAAATTGCTGACGCGGCAAAATCAAACAAATCTTATTTGGATGTATACCTAGGAGGTATTTAATTATGTCATTTAAAAGAACAGCACTTCATCAAGCAAAAAAGTACAAGTTGCCACTCGGATTGCAAATTCAATTCTTCAGCAAGCAAACACTGTATGAATTGAAACAAAATATGTCTACTGTCGGTCAGCAGCTTCAAAAGGTGGAGCAAAACCTGGCAGATAAAGCCATGGATACAACAGCCACCATGGATGACATTAAACAGTTGCAACAAGAACGTGATGGGTTGCAGATGCGCTTTGACGTAATCAAACAGCAGCACGATCAAATGGAGAAAGAAACGAAGCAAAAACTGCAGCAGAATCAGAACTCCTTTGAAGGACTCTCCACAGAAGAGCGGACGGTAAAAGCTAAAGCTGAATTCATCCGTGCATCTGTTCAACAGAGACAGATTTCTGATGATGTTAAACAGCTAATTGCTATTCCGGCTGGCAACTCAACAGGTGGAGATAATTTCTTGCCGACAAATATGCAAAAAGAATTGGTTCATGAGCCGTTCGCAACAAACAAGCTGCGTGAAGTATCTAAGGTAACAGGAATCAAAGGCTTGGAAGTGCCACGTATCAGCTACACTTTGGACGATGATGATTTTATTACGGATGAACAAACTGCCAAAGAACTTAAATTAAAAGGTGATACCGTAGCTTTTGGCCGTAATAAGTTTAAGGTTAAAGCTAAAATCTCAGACACAGTCATTCATGGTTCTGATGTAGAGCTTGTCACGTATGTAGATAATGCTTTAGCTTCCGGACTTGCTGCCAAAGAGAAGAAGGATGCTCTTGCGGCAACTCCTAAAGAGGGACTTGAGCATATGTCCTTTTACGAAGGCGCGAAAGTCAAGCGTGTTTCTGGTGCCACAAAGTACGCTGCAATTAAAGCGGCAATTGCGGATCTTCATGAGGATTACCGCGAAAATGCCAAAATTGTAATGAGCTACAAGGATTATACCGATATTATCGAAGATCTTGCTAACGGCAATGCTACGTTCTACCAAGCACAGCCAGAACAAGTACTTGGGAAACCTGCAACCTTCGTCGATGCAGCTACTGAACCAATCGTCGGTGACTTCAATTACTTCGGTATTAACTATGATGCCATGACATATGACACTGACAAGAATGTGGACACAGGCGATTATCTATTTGTTCTTACTGCTTGGTACGATCAGCAACGTACGCTTGATTCTGCATTCCGTATCGCGACAGTAGAAGCACCTACACCCTAATGCGCCCCAAGGTCTGACGCTAAGCTCCAAGTCGGACACGAGTGTGAGTCTGACTTGGGATGCTGTCAGTTATGATGGGGGCATTAAGCAATACGAAGTGTTCCGTGATGGGGCAAGTATCGGGACTAGGGTGGGCACCAGCTTTGCTGATAGCGGTTTGACAGCTGGTACTTCCTATGAATATACCGTTCGAGCTATCTCTAATGATGATTTGTACTCTTCAGAAAGTGATTCACTTACTGTGACAACGGATCCTGCACCTGGAAATGAAGGTACAACGTAATGGCTACAGCAGAAGAATTACTGCCAGAAGTGAAGGAATGGCTTCGAGTGGATGGGGATGATGAGGATAAAACAATTCTAACCCTCCTCTATTCTGCTAAGTCAATATTAAAGGGTTCTGGAGTTCCGGAAGTTACTGATACTGATGATAAAGAGCTTTTCGAGCAATACAAGCTAGCTATATTCCTATGCGCCACTCATTTCCATGAAAATAGGATACCTGTTGTTACGGGCATGACTGCGGCTAATCTTCCGTTTAGTTTGCAGAATATTATCCTCCAGTTAAAGGCAGGTGCATTGCCATATGAACCCCGGGAGACTTGATCAACGTATTACATTCACAGAAAAGGGTTATGTAGAAGATGACGATGGTTTTGGAGTGGAGAAGGATGTGGAGTTTACTAAAGCTTGGGCAGAACTGAAAACACTCCGGGATCGTTCCTTTTATGCAGCTGCACAAACCAACAATGAGGATAACCTTCAGTTTCTAATCCGTTATAGAAAGGATATAGCAAAGCGTGATGAACAAGGAACGCGAATGGGTATCCGGTGGCGGAAGAGAGATTATGAAATTGTCTCTATTACAGACGATGACGGGAAAAAGAAGACCATGACCATCGTTGTTAAGGCAGTTAATGCCAGAATTCAATCTGAAGAGGAACAACCTGATGAGATTTGAATTTGAAGGTATTGATGAATTGATCCGTAAAATTGAGTCGCTTGGACAAGATACCACTCAAGCAAAGGAAAAAGCAGTAGAAGCTGCGGCAAACATCTATCGCGATGAAGTCGAATCTTTGATTCGTGCTCGAGGATTAGTCGCTACGGGTAAGATGGCCAAGTCCATTATCGTAAAGAAAGTTGATGGTGAAATAGCATTCGACGTAGGACCTTCCGATGATGGTTGGTACCTTATCTTTCATGAGATAGGAACATCAAAGATGAAGGCCACGCCAACAATGCTGCCGGCTTTCGAAAATACAAAGGCACAAATGATAAGCGTCATGGCTGAAACCCTGCGGAAGGAGCTGAGGCTATGACCATAAAGGAAATTTTGACACCACTAGGATATCCGGTTGATAAGTTTCGTAGAAGAAGCACCAAGCTTCCGAGTATCTCATACTTCTATGTTCATCAGGGTACTGCATTAGCTGCGGACGACGCAGAGAAGAAGACGAAACATATTGTTCAGGTAGATGTGTGGGCAAATGAAAATATCAATACGGTCGTGAGAAAAATAAAGGAAACGATGATTGCTGCCGGGTACTGGCGAACATTTGAATATCCGGATTATGAAGAAGATACGAAGCTCCTGCATACGGCGCTTCGTTTTTCTATTGATACAAAACCAGAGGAGGAATTATAAATGGCATCTGTTGGCGTTAGTAATTTACACATTGCAAAACTATTGACAGACAATAAGGATGGAGTGACATATGATACACCAAAAAAAGTAGCTCCGTCTATTACAGTCGGAATGGTACCGACAACAAATTCAAACAACCTATACGGTGATGATCAAGTTGTTTCTGCAGACACGACTCTTGGTCCGGTGGAACTCACACTCAACACAACTGACTTGCCGGCAGGCATTGAAGCTGAGATGCTCGGTCATACAATTAATGAAGACGGGGTTATGGTTTCGAACAGCCAAGATCAGGCACCTTATTTCGCAGTTGGGTTCAGCTCTAAGCAGACAGATGACGGGAAAGAGCTATTTGTGTGGCTTTTGAAAGTTAAATTCCGAGTCCCTGATTCCAACCACCAGACGAAGGGTGAAAACGTTGAGTACCAAACACCGACAATCATCGGTTCAGGTATCCCACGTACGTCTGATGGTGACTGGAGATACAAGGTTAAAAGTGGAGACGAAGGTGTAAATCAAAGCAAGATTGAGAGTTGGTTTACACAGGTGTACGATAAGTCAACGGCAGAGGCTCCAGCTTCAACTCAAACTTTTAATACAGAAGAGGAAACAACTGATTCAACAATTTAAGGAGGCTAATTAGCCTCCTATTTTTTTAGAGGAGAGGATAAGTTATGGCGCTGACATTGAAACTTACAATAACTGATGACAAAGGAAAACAAAAAGAGAAATTATACACTATTAACAAGGTGAAGGCTGTGTTTCTTCGAAAGGCTTTAGAACAGGATATGCGCATCGACTATACAGAAATGAAGCTGGAAGTAGTAGATGAGCTTGTTGGATTTTGTGTAGATGTATTCGGACACCAATTCTCAGCTGATGAGTTTTATGAAGGTCTAAACACAGATGAATTATTCCAAACAGTCGGCCGAATCAAAGCATACTGCCGTGGTGTACAGGGTATCACTGAAGCAAATCCTCCAGCTGCTGACGAAGAGATCGAAGAAAATCAAGATACGGAGCCAGTGGGAAAGTAAAAAGTGTCGCTGAGCAGTACAGCGACATAAAAACTTTTTATAAAAGAAGAATGAGTGAAGGGATGTCTATTTCCGAAGTTGACGAGATGGATATCTTTTTCTTTTTTGAGCTTTTCGAAGAGCCACAGGTTTCTATTGAATGGATTTTGTAAGGGGGGTGTCTATTCGTGGCTGAAGAAATTGCTGCTTTACGGACCAAGGTGTCCATGGAGGATGCCCAGTTTACCCGATCAGCTAAGTCAATGGCTGCTGATCTCCGTCAATTAAAGTCAGAAATGAATATGGTTAAAGCGAGCGGCAAGGAATACGAGAACAGTATGTCCGGCATGAAGCAACAGTCTGATATTCTTTCTAGGACTCTAACAGTGCAGCAACAGAAGCTTGCTGAAATAAAGAAGCGGTACGATGAAAGTGTCCGAGTAAAAGGCGCAGATGCGGATGAAACAAAAAAACTAGCAGCTCAATACAATAACGTAGCAGGACAAATCACTAGGACTCAAACAAAGTTGAAGGCTTTAACTGCAGAAATCAAGGAACAGTCAAACCCATGGAATCAGCTGAGCCAAGATATAAGTGCGGCAGGAGATAAGATACACTCTGCTGGAGAGAAAATGTTCAGTACTGGTAGAAGTATGACAGTAGGCGTAACTACTCCTATACTCGGATTTGGGGCGGCGAGTGTAAATGCAGCTTTAGAATTTGATGGAGCTGCAGGTAAGATCCAAGCTCAATTGGGTTCAACATCACAAAGAGCTGAAGAACTAGCCGGTATCAGTAAAGGTCTTTGGAAAGATGCCGTAGCAAACAATGTATCAGAAGCATCCGAAGCTATTCGGACAGCTGATACTCTGCTAAAAGGATTGTCGAATGAACAGCTTGAGAATGTAGCTATTGGCGCCTTAGATCTTCAAAGGGCATTTGAATATGATGTGAAGGAAAGTATACGATCAGCTAAGTCATTAGTAGATAATTTCGGTGTTGATGGTGCGAAAGCTTTTGATTATATTACTGTGGCAACACAGAAAACGGGCGATTACTCCAATGACTTACTTGATACCATTAATGAATACAGCCCTCAATTTAAAGCTGCGGGTATAGATGTTAACGGTATGTTTAACATACTTGTACAAGGTGCACAAAACGGAGCATTCAACATGGATAAGGTAGGAGACGCTGTCAAGGAATTTAACATCAAAGCTAAGGACGGATCTAAGACAACTGCGGATGGATTTAAGGCTATTGGATTAAATGCGGATGAAATGGCCCAGGCAATTGCCAAAGGCGGCGAGGATGGGGAAAGGGCATTTATGGCTACCATCACTGCACTGGCTGCTGTAGAAGACCCGGTAAAAAGAAACACTGCAGGTGTTGCACTTTTCGGTACGCAATTTGAGGACCTTGAATCAAAAGTCATTTCTTCATTGGACCCAACTAAGGATATGCTGGGTGATGTGGAAGGGGCTACGAAAAAAGCCGGAGATGCTATGCGAGACAATTTTGGAACAGAAGCTTTGAAGGTATGGCGCGATTTACAAGAAGAGCTTCTTCCTGTGGGTGAACAGCTTCTTGATATCGCGGAAGATGTCATGCCTCGTATTGTCGATATGGTTGGTGGAATGACAGATGCTTTTAGTAATCTTTCTCCGGAAATGCAAACATCAATCATAACCATAGCCGGTATCACTGCTGCGGCAGGTCCTGCGTTAATGGGACTTGGAGGGTTAGCGCAGGGTATTGGCGGCCTAGTTACAGTCAGCGGCACACTAATCGGCGCAGTGGGCGGCAGTGCAGGATTGGGCGCTACTTTAGCGACTTTAGCTACAGGTCCAGTAGGTATTACAATTGGAGCATTAGCACTGCTTGCAGGTGGAGTTTATGCTGTAAATGAATCCGTTGAGAAGAGTAAAGAAGTAAACTTGGAAAATGCTGAATCAATGATTGAACAACAACAATCGTTTGAAGGTATGATCGGTAAATACGAAGAGCTTAGAAATCAGAATCAGTTAACTAACGAGCAGCTTTTACGGTTCCGTGACATCCAAGCAGAATTGAAGACCGCTTCTTCAGCTGATGAAATTGCAAGATTAAAGGACGAAGCAGGTAAACTTCAAGAAAAGTCTGGTATGTCAAATGATGAACTAAACAGGATGTTGGAGCTTAATGATGAGATTATAGCTCAAGCACCTGAAACTAGCCAGTCTTTCTCGGATAGAGGTCAATCCATTATAGAAAACACGGACCAGTTGGCTGCAGCTAACGAAAAAATGAAAGAACAGCTCGAACTCGAACTCGAACTTCAAAGGACTAAAGCTGAAGCAAAGATGGATGAAAGTATACGAAACCAAATTGAGGCGATGGAAGAGCTAAATCAAAAAATAATTGAGCAGAACGATGCGCAAGTAGAAGTTGCAGCTGCGCAATACAATTTAGATCAACTAAAGAAGCAACAACAGGATGCATACAATGCTGGACACAAAGAAACTGCTGAGATGATGCAGACTCAAATCGACAATCAGCAGGCGCTAGTAGATAACTCAAAAAATGTTGTGGCCGGAATCGCAGATGAAGTGGAAGAGAAAAGGCAGTCATTAGAACAAAGCGAACAAGAAATAGCGAAGAATCAGCAATTGTACGATCAGCTTATTGATTTGCAGCTTGCTCAAGCAGGTATTAATGAAAAGGGTGCTGAAGGCATAGCGCAATTGGACCAATCTATTGAAAAAACTAACAACAAACGTAATGAGCTTATTAACGTAAGACAGGAACAGGGTGGACTTAACGCAAAACAGGAAGAAGAGCTTGAAAACCTAAACACCTCATTGAATAAATACAGTCAGGCAAAATCTTCTATTAAGGAGATTCAAGGTGAACAGTCCACAGTAAACAAAAGAATTGAAGAGGGTGCTGCTAAAGCTGGCGACATGTCTGATACACTCAGTGAATCTGAGGCAAAAAATATCACCTTTACAGGTGATGGTTATGAAGAAGCGAAAATTATTAGTGATGAGACTGATAAGGACACTATGAAAAAAGTAGATGTTACTGACTATGGGAAAGCGAAAGCAATCTCTGATGAAGCCGGCAAAAGTGTAACCAAGAATGTCAGTATTGTTCAAACAATTACACAGAAGATAAAAGGTGCAGCAAAGACAGTCGGTGGTTGGTTTGGATTCGCGGGCGGTACCAGATTTGCGCCTGGAGGTATGGCATGGGTTGGAGAGCAAGGTAAAGAGCTTATGCATACTGCCAACGGTTTGAACTGGGTAGGTGAACAAGGTAAGGAACTTATGTATGTTCCTCGAGGAGCTCAAATAATTCCCCATGGTGAATCAATGAGGATGGCACGCGTAGCAGAGAAGGATTATCCTGGTTATGCTACCGGTACATTGGCGGCTGCATCCAATGTAACAAATAGCCTGGACATGTTTGCTCGATATGCGGTTAGTCGTGTAAGAGTGCCGAGCAGAGAACAAAATACAGGTACTGTAACTATTGATAACAGAAATGAGTTTGATAAAGTTGTGCGTGAATTAAGACAGGTTAAAAGCGTGCTTAATAATATCCTAGCAAAAGATACAAATACTTATTTGGATGGTAAGTTGGTATCAGATCAGGTAGATAGGCACGGATTAGATAAACTGTCCTCAGCTGAAAGGGGGCTTGCTACATGATGTCAGGTATTGCATTCATGGGTAAACACTCCTTTAAGGATTTCGGCTATACAATATCTCCGGACAAGGAAATAGGTATTGCCGAAAAACAGAAGAACTTGATTACTGTTCCATTCAGTAACAGCTCATATGATTTCAGTGAGTTGTATGGTTCGCAGACGTATTCACCGCGGTCCTTAACGTATCCAATAAATATCGTGAATGAGGGCAACCCCTCGAGAAATGCTCTCATTTCGGCTCGTACAAGGTTACTGAACTGGTTGGCTAATTCACCCGGAAAGCAACCTCTACTTGATGACGACTACCCTGGATACTATTTTCTAGCTGAACTTGATCAGGGTGCGAGCTTTCATGACGATTGGCGAACCGGTATTTTGACAGCAAACTTTACTGCTTATCCGTTTATGATCGGTACTCGTCCAGAGGGCAATGATATATGGGATGAGTTCAACTTTGAATTGGATGTTGCTCAACAAGTACGTTTTGACGTTAATAGCAGTTTATCAGTGAACCTCTTGAATGTAGGAACACCGGATGTAATTCCTGAAATCGTCACATCATCTGGAATGTTCTTGCGTAAGGGTAATACGACATTAGAAGTGCCGACTGGCAGGAATAAGAGTGATGATTTCACATTGGAATCCGGTGATAACATGATTACAATTACGGGTACTGGAACTATTGAGTTTGTGTATTACAAGGAGATGTTGTGATGTACAAAGTCACTGCAATTAATGATGGCAAGCCAACGGTTATCCATCATCCAAAAGTAAATGGCATTAAATTACCTACAGGGTCGATCGCAAAGGAACTTAATTTGATCGACTCTTTTAATTTTCAAATTTACCCAGGTAATCCCGGTTACGGAAAGATACGGCCGTTTAAAACATTGATCAATGTATTGAATCTCAAAACAGGTCAGTATGATTTTGAAGGGCGCGTACTACAACCGAATGAGGAAATGGAGGATACTGGTGTCGTCAATGCAGCCTTTACTTGCGAGGGCGAACTTGGGTATTTACATGACAGCCAGCAGAAGCACCGTGAATACCGGGGATCACCTACAGCTTTCTTGCAAGAGATACTAAACTACCATAACAGTCAGGTTGAGGATTACAAGGCCTTCCGGTTGGGTCAGGTAACTGTGACGGATCCCAACGATTACGTCTATTACTACACCAGTGCAGAACAAACCACTTTCGACACCATCAAGGATAAGCTTCTTGATCGTTTGGGTGGTGAACTGCAAATACGTAAAGTGAACGGCGTTCGGTACCTAGATTATTTAGTGCGAATTGGCGAGCTAAAAAAGAATACGCCTATCAGATTATCAAAGAATCTTAAGAACATTACGAAGCAAGTTGACCCTACAAGCATTATTACACGGCTTACTGTACTGGGAGCAAGGATTGAGTCAGAGGACGATTCTGCAACGGATGCTTCTGAAGCAAGGATTACAATTGAATCAGTAAACAACGGACTTCCTTATTTGGATGGGTACGCTCTGATTGATGAGTTTGGGATACAAGGAGGATCTGTAACTTACGACGATATATCTAACCTTACAGTTTTGAAGCGTAGAGGGCAGGAGTACCTGGAAAGTCAAAAGACGCTTTTAGCTCAATACACTCTTAGTGCGGTGGATCTATCATTGATCGGAAAAGCAATTGACAGCTTCGAAGTTGGAAACAGTCACCCAGTATTCAACCCTATAATGAATATAAACGAGGACTTGCGTATCATTGGAAAATCGATTGATATCAATGGTCCTGAAGGTAATGACCTTACCATAGGGGACAAGTTCAAACAGCTGCACCAAATCCAAGCGGATAATGCGAGAGCAGCTAGAAATATTGCTCAGATACAGTCACAGGTAGGAGCTCAGTCACAACGCATCGGTACATTGTCTGTAGAAGTGAAAGCCGTCAACGAAAGTGTTGCACAAATTAACCAAGCTATTATGGATAATGATCTGCCTGGAATGAATCAAGCTATTGTTAATCTCAACGAAGCGATTTATGACCTTAATTCTGCTATTGAGGGTATCCCAATTTATGGTGATGCTACGCCTGAAGTTTCTGGGCTTATGCCTGCCGCAGATAAAGCTAAGCTGAATCTTATATCAACAACTCAAACAATTGATCTTGATCAATTTAAAACACTCGTAGGAGAGCTGCAGAAGAAACTGCAGCTTATTTCAGTTGTGAATCCAGTTGACCTAGACCAGATGGACTCAAGGATAACAGCATTGGAAGGAGGAACAACAAATGGCAATACGTGATTTTTTCAATAGTTTAGCCAAAAAAGTTAGAAATGAAGTGTATGGTGTTAATGTTCGTGATGCTCTCGCTCAGTCAGTAGAGAAATCTGGTGAAATGGCTGAGAAGGCTGTTAACGCAGATAATCGGAGTTACGATGCCCAAGTGCGAAGCGTGGTAGCTGAACAACGAAGTATTGAATCATCTCTAGCTTCTACTGTCACTCAGAAGCAGTTAGACGAAGCTGTTAAAGCGGGAACGCCTATTGAAGAAGTGCAGCAAGCTCATGTAAATGGCATTAATGGTAAAGTGTACGATCTCTTATATCAAAGAATGGATTATGAGTATGCGGAAAAAGAAACTCAATATCAAAATACAAATCAAGAAATACTCGGCATAGGGAACAGAGCAATTGGTGTTCCTGAAAAAACTAACATAAGCATGAAGACAGCGTCGGTAATGATTGGTTTTAAAGTGGCTTCTAGTGAATCTCAAGCATACGACAATTTAGAGTGGTTCGGAAAAGTATTTGATAGATTGCTCCTACAGGGGTTAGGAGCCACTTTTATCACCATCCATAATGTAAAGAGCTCTACAGCTTCCACATTTGAACATTTGTCCAGAGACAAGATACAGGCTGTAATTGATGTGGCAAAGAGCAAAGACCTACCGATACAAATGTTGAAGCCACACATCGGAACTAATTTTGAGGATGGTCTTAACAGAGCTGACTATCTGCCTTCAGATATGAATGCCTTCTTTACGAATTGGACTAATGAACTTCTATTTATGGCTGAAATAGCCGATGCGAATGATATTGAATGGCTATGTATATCATGCGAGCATTACAGAATGACTACTGAGAACGAGTATTACGCGCAGTGGAAGCAGCTGGTTGATACAATTAGAACTCAATACCCCAAATTAAAATTAACTTTAGCTGCAACGCACGGTTTAGATGGAGAGTTACAGAATTCTATTGTGAAACTGAGGAACAACCCTACAATCCAAACCGTATTCGACTTAGTTGATGCCATAGGTGCTAACGTATACAACTCCTATTATTGGGAGTACTACGAAAATGGGAATATATCAGTTCGCGATGTGGAACGCGGCTTATATAAAACACTTCAAAACTACAGTTCGATCCAGGTGCTTACGGATACCTACGATATCTGGAGAAAACCAATTCTAATTACTGAATTTGGCTGCATGAGTAAAACCGGAGGACTTATCCGTCAGATAGCAACTGGAGAAGAGAATTATGATGTACAAGGCTTGTTGTTCAAAGCGATACTAGACAATGTTATTCCTCTGCCTTTTATTGATGGGTTTGCCATTTGGAATGTCTATTTACCATTTAAATATTTTGATTTTGAAGGTGAAACAATCTATCCCGGAGAGCGAGTACTCATTGAATACCACAGGAAGGGGATAATCTGATGTCATTAGAGTATTTCAATGAAGGAAATCACAATGAAGAACCAGGTACCCATTTACAGTATGAATCATACAAAGCTCGGACGCCTAGAAATGGAGTCGATATTGCTCCAACTCAATGGACAAAACTAATTGATCGAGTGCTTTATTTTGATTCCTATTTACAAGCAAATCCTCAGTCAGTTAGACCTCCGGCAGTTAAGAAATTTGTAACTTCATTCTTTCTGAATAGCGCTAACACTGACTCGGGATTTCTTAGTGCAATTGTTACGCTTAGGGTTAATATCTACCAGGGAGACAGTAAGTTTTCATTAGATGTAACGCCCTTAATTAACACAGTTATCAATAATAGAAAGCCTGATTATAACGATCTTTTGAGACTATACGTCCAAGATTTTGGAGACGGAAGATACAATGTGAAATTGTTCCTTAAGTATGCCTTACCATTGTCCACATATCGAATTAAGGTAATTAATACATCACTTAATGACAATGCCTATTACTACGCATATGTAGACAGATTTAATACGGAGTATGGATTAGACCTATACCCAGATACTGAATACAGGATGAATCAGTGGTTGTTCGTAAGAGATGAAGATATGACTTTGGTGCCCGAAACCACATTGCCTAGCGTAGGATCATCGATTAGCCTAATCAAGTCAAATTCAATATTAACTAATATTGATATTCCAATAAAGGATCAGCATTATGTATCAGGTGCTGCAGGCACTACAAGGGGATATCATCTTCAAACGAATGGTGTTGAACGCTTTGCCATCAGAATAGAAGACGGAGCCGAGTCAGGAAGCAATAAGGGCTCAGATTTATCAATTATCAGGAGATCAGACGACGGTTCGTTTGCTGGCCAACCCATGGCGATAAACAGACAAACAGGCGATGTAGCATTTAAAGATGGAATTACATCGGTCAATGGAAGTTATGCGAAACCATTCCTTCTTGGAAATACCTATATTTGGATTAATAATGATGGAGACATGTGGCAAAAAACAGGAAGCAAACCGTCATCCGTCATTGATGGGGAACAAATCTCAAGATTTGTAAGTGTTCCAAGTAGCTCTACTGCAGCCGGAAAACCAGGCGATTGGTCCGCAAACGGTACACACTTATTTATTTGCTATTCAAAAGATATGTGGAGACGCATAACTCTTGAAAACTGGTAAAGGGGAGATAAAATATGGCTCTACAACAAACAATAACATTGGATAACGGTTTGCAGGTGCCTAATGCCTATATTCGTATAAGTACACTAGAAGGGAACAAAGAACAATTAACCATAAAAGTTATGTCTTATGTAAGCCGTCAGGGTTATCTTGATGGAGTTATGTATGTGTTAGTTCAGACATTTACCTTCAAACCATCTGTGGCAATAGGATCTGAAAATTTTATAAGACAAGGATATGAATACATCAAGAAGTTACCTGAGTTTGAAAAATCATCAGACGTATTTGAACCGGGTCAATTAGTCGCATAAGAAGGAATGTCCTCCCAATCTGTCGAATAAAGACGCACAGGGAGGGGGTTTTTGCGTGACTTATAATGGACCGTCAGGTATCAGAGACGATGATGGAAAAAGAGGGAAGTTCGTAGGTAACAGAATTAATGGGTACGATGTAGGTATGTATTTTAATAAGTCTGAGAATCATGAAGTTATCGAAAATCTAATATCTCAATCGAATGCTGATGACCCATCACACTTTGTAAGAGAGATATTAAAAAATCCTGACATAATGGGAGAAATTCAAAAGGCTCAAGAGGGAGAGAAGAAATCAATTACATTCTTAAAGGGTTTAGCAGATAAACTGACAACCGAGAGCGTTTTGATTGCTTATAAACTACTTTTAAAGTCTTACAATATCGAAATTTAAATTTTAAATTTTAAAGTCAAAGCATCCCAATTGGGGTGCTTTTTCTTTTGTAAAGGAGGTGACAGCGGTGAAAAGAATAAAAGGGGGCGAGAAAAGAAATGGAGGAGGAAATAATGTTAAATGATCATGAGCGGAGAATTGTCAGTCTAGAGCAGGGACAAGCAGAGATAAAGCAACAGATGATTGATCTTTCTCAGCAAGTATCTGACGGCAACACGAAAGCCGAGAAAGACAACAGCTATTTACGTGAGCAGAACGATAAAATGTTTAGGACACTGATTGAAATAAACACTAGGTCGCAGGATCGTAAACATGAACTGAGGCTGCTGGATAAGCAGAACTTCTGGAAGTTGGCGATTGGCATCGGAGGTAGTGCAGGTGCCCTTGTTACTTTGGTTCAAGCTTTAATTGGATACTTGACACGTTAAGCCTGCCGGGTCTAGCTGGTGGGCTTTTATTATGCTTAAAAAAGGAGAGGTTCAAATGGAAGATGCAATGACGCAGGTGCTCATTTTGGCAACACTTATCGCACCAATAGCTGCAGCAGTAATGGAATTGGTGAAGAGAACAGTCAATTTGCCGAACAATCTTATCCCGTTGGTAACAGTAATAGTCGGTTTGGTTGTAGGTATTGTTTTCGAACCGTTCACAGAGCTTGATTTGGTATTGAGGCTGTGGGCTGGTGGACTGGCTGGACTAGCAGGTACAGGCTTGTATGAGTTGTTGGTTAAACGTTCTGGATCGTCTAAATAAGGGAGAGATGATGAATGGCTATTAAAGACAAATACTCTATCGAACAGAAATTCATTACAAACAAGGTAACTCGCCCTCGTAAGAAACTTACTGGTGGCAAACCAAGTTTCATCGTAGATCACGAAACAGCAAACAACAGTGCTGATGCCCATGACCATTATTCCTATTTTCAAGGGACTAAGATTTCTGCATCTGCACATGCATTCATCGATGCTGACACTATATTAGAGATTATTCCACTGGACGAGGTTGCATACCATGTCCAATATCAAAAGCCAATTGATAACCAGATGTTTGGTGATGATGCTAATGATGCTGCCATAGGAATCGAGCTGTGCCGTACAGGTAACTTTTCCGAAGCTTACGACCGATACGTTTGGTACAATGCTTATCTGTGTAAGAAGTTTGGTATTAGCACCAGTCGTATTGTCGCTCACAAAACACTTGATCCAGAGCGCCGGAGTGATCCAGAGAGTTGGCTAAATCCGAATGGTGTAAAGTGGTCCGAATTTATCTCTGATGTGAAAACTTACGTCAACGCTTGGGAAGGCGATGCTAACGTTAAAATCAAGCAGCCAACAAAAACAGCATCTGCAGTAGCATCTAATCCAGAGAAGGTATTGCGTAATGGAAGTACAGGCGAGGCCGTTGAGGAATTACAAAAGAAGCTTATCTCCAAAGGATTCTCGCTTCCTAAATACGGAGCAGATGGAGATTATGGCGATGAAACTGTAGCAGCAGTCAAAGTATTGCAGAAAGCAACTGGGATCAGTGTCGATGGCATCTACGGACCCGCATCTGCTAAAGCTCTTGATTCCTATACGAAGCCAACAGCCAAGGAAAGCGGTTCTGCTGTCGTTCCTTATCCAGGTAAACTAATTAGAAAAGGTTCAAAGGGCAAGGACGTTGAACGTATCCAGCGCGCCGTGAATGTGAAAGTAGACGGTATATTTGGAAGTGGTACCGAAGCAGCTGTAAAAGCTTATCAGAAGCGCAAAGGTTTATCAGCTGACGGAGTAGTTGGACCTGCTACGTGGAATAAGATGTTTTAATAAACAAGCGCCCCCTACTTAATTGGAGGGGGTGTTTTCATAATATCCTACAGACATTTCTTGTTTCATCTTTTCTTTTAACTCTTCTAGCTTATTATAAGCATCATCACCATTGTCAGAAGAATCATTGCAAGAATTTTTACTGGTAAATAGTGCCTTAATAGCAATAGAACTTTCCTGAGCTAAGCCTTCAACTTCCGAACTGAAATAAAGTTCATTTTGAAATATATAACTTTCAGCGTTATTGAAATGCACTGAGGCAGGTTCTTTATACTTAACAAGTACTAAATTATCAGTCATGGTTTTTTTAAATTGAAAGTTCTCTCTAGCGTAGATTATTTTATTTATGCTCTCTTTATCCATATCATGTATATGTAAATAATTTAAAAGACTGCGCCAATTGTTGCCGTGCATTTCTAGGTACTCATTAAGGTTTTTAATTTCTACCACTTTGAGTGCAGAAGAATAAGCAATATGTAACAATCGGAATGCCTCGCTGTACTTTTCATGTCTTTTGGTGCTGTACAGCCCAAAATCATGTATCTTTCTTTGTAAATCGTGTTCTTTCTCTCTAGCAATTTTGTCCAGCTCATATTTGTAATTGCTCAAGCTTTTTTGCGTTACAAGGTTAATATATCCTTGTATTCCTTGTCTCCCTAAAAAAGTTAAAATTGCAATAACAGTAGCAGTGCTGCCGATTAACTTAAAAATTTCTTCCCATACTCCCAAGCTTACCCTCTCCTTTCTACCAATTATACAGTACTGAAATAAACAACGCTTCCTCCAATTAAGGAGGAGGCGTTTCAAAAAGATTATCTATTTCTTGAGTTATTTATAATCACTTCCGCAATCGCTTTGTGCAAATCATCAATCTCCTTTTGGGTATCTTTTTTAATGGGAATCCCAAGTACTATGTCTCCGTGCTTACCTTTAATTTCAACTTCTTTATACTTCATATCTTTAGATTCTACATCCATATTTAGCTCTCCTTTACGCTGCTTTACTCTACTTTAACTTATTTAGGTCAGAATAAGAGCATTGAAATCATGCGGAGAGGCTTTCATTTATTTGGTAGTATAGTCACCAAAAATCAAAGCAGCATGATCCATATACATTTCCTCGAACATCTTCCGTTCTTCATCAGTAAACCTCAAAAACCTGTGATCCCATTCTAGTGCCCTTTCCAAGTCGTACCCTTCCTCATGTGCAATAAAGTCGTGAACTACCTTCTGCCGCACGAGTAAATATTCCGAATACATCTCTGGTCTAATCAATCTGATCATCTCCCTTCACCTCTATAATCGGACAAAAGGTTAGAAAGGTGTCAATCATTTTCCAAGCTTTACAATTTCTTAATGCCTTCTTTGTTTTTGAAGCCAATCCTCAAGAAAGTCTCTTGTCTCCTTAGCAGGATAGTACCACTTACTTCCCACTTTGAATTTAGGAAAAGCCTCATCGAAAAAGAATTGCTCCTGGATGAATTTCCAGCTCATCCTAGTCTTTTCGCAAAGGTCTTTCGAGTCCCAGTACACAAGATCACTTTCTAATGCAGATATATACTTTTTTATTTCATCCATAACCAATTTATGAAGTTCTTTAGAGCTTAGCTGCACGTTTATAAAATCGTCTGACATCGGTTGCCTCATCTCTTTTCTTACTAAAGTTCCCTCTTTGAAATAAAAGTATGAGGACAGTTAAGGATCGAGCTCATTGGTTTCGAAATAGTACAAGTCATCAACTTTGCAATTGAGTAGATTAGCTAATTCGAACGCTTTTTTAAGTGATGGTACAGCTTTATTGTTACACCATTTAGATACAGTCTCTCTTGATACTCCGAGCCTTTCAGCCACCAAATCATTCTTTAGTTTTCTTCGTACAATCCATTCTTTAATCCTGCTATCCATATTATCACCCTTGTACTTCTTCTCTTGCTGCCAGTTAAACACCTTTAAAAAAGTGGCTAATTAGTTCAATAAGATGTGCAATACTACAAAGTTATTGCATAGGATATACCATGGCAGCTGCAAAGGTAGATACAAAGGTTTCTACAAAAGTATTGATGCAATAGTAATTAAGTGGTGCAGCCTATGAAACATGAAATTGTAAAAGTGTTCGGAACGAGCGAAGTGAAACAGAGAGAAGTGGAGAGCTAAATCGGAGGAGAGCAACGATGATACTGACAGCATTGGGTTGTGTGATGATTGGCAGCACGGTTGTAGGTGGGGCATATCCCATGTTTGAGCGGTACTGTTTGAAAGGCAGGTATCGTAAACGGAAGCTTCGAGAGAATCTTAAAAAGGCATTTGCGAATGGTGACTTGTACAAAACCAAAGGTGATAAAAGAGAGTACCCAACCATCTTGAGAGTAGCAGAGCAGGGAGAGAAGCTGACACTTGTTTTCAGTGTTCCGAAGGGAATGAATCCTGACGATATCGAAAAGCGCTCCTACGTCCTCAGACAGCATTTTGGTAACAACATTAAATTGGATTTAGATGTGAAACGTGGCATACTGCAGGTGTTTAATGCGGGGCTTCCGGATAAGTGGACGTATCGCTATGAGGATGCCACAACAGCTATTGGAGGGTTACGCGTTCCGGTTGTATGCGGGCAGTCTTTTGACGGTGAATTGAAGGTATATGACATGGTTGAGAATCCACATCTACTTATCAGTGGTGAAACCGGCTCAGGTAAGTCCAGTGAGCTTAGAAGTATACTGACTACGTTGATTAAGAGTAAGCGACCAGAGGACTTGCAGCTTATCCTGGGTGACTTGAAGAGGTCGGAGTTTCATCTGTTCAAGCGTATAAATCATGTTCAAGGCGTGTACCACTCACCAGCAGAATTGATACCAGTATTGCAAAAGGTCAAGCGGGAGATGGAAAAGCGCGGAGATATGCTTGATCAGGAGGAAGTGAACAGCATAGATCAACTAAAAAAGAAGCCGCCCTATCTTGTGGTTTGTATCGATGAGGTAGCCTTGCTCAAAGGTGAAACAGCAGTAACAGACATATTGGAAGAGATATCATCGATTGGCCGGTCATTGGGCGTATTCTTAATTTTGTCCATGCAACGACCCGATGCGAAGCTCCTGGACGGTAAACTGAAAGTGAACCTTACAGTACGTATGGGATTTCGGACAGCTGATGCGATAAACTCTAAGATCATAGGCACTCCGGGCGCGGAGAATATCACAGTACCTGGGCGCATGATCCTAAAGGTAAACTCTGCTGCAGAAGAGATACAATGTCCATGGCTAGAGAATGACAAGGCTATAAAGCTTCTCGCACCGTATAAGAATCGTAAAGAAGAAGTACAGCAACAGGAACAAGAAGACACCTATGACGAATATGCGGGAGTGTTTACCAATGAATAAGCGTGACATGGCTATCATAAAAGACTTGGAGAGGTTTAGGGTTATGGGCAGGGATGACATAGCTGCTATTCACTTTGGTAAATTAAAGAATCCAATTACTAGTGCAAACATGGTCCTTAAACGGCTGGCCAGGGACGGGCAAATAGAAGTCAGCAAGTTCTTCAGTCCGTTTGCGTACTTTCCAGCTGGATCCACAATGAAGCGAAACTCTACTAAGATACCTCACTTTCTGAGCCTAGTCGATGTATACAAACAGATTACTAACTACTACACTCCTCGTACATTCCAGATAGAACCGAAATACAACAAAGGATTAGCGGAGCCGGACATATATACGGAATTCAATGGCACACCTTTCTTCATCGAAGTGCAGCGCAATGTGTACTCACAGAAAGTAATGAACCAGAAGATTGAGCGTTATGCTGCACTCAGATTCTCAGAAGAGTTCAGAGCAAAACCATTCCCCGTTATTCTTATGATTAGCAACACTCGGTATGAAATTAAAAACAAAGATGTTCGTGTATTTCAAATCGAATCTATTCATGAATTCATTCGAAATGTACGAAAGAGTGCGCAGCCGGCTAAGAAACCAGCTCAAGAAACTATTAGATACAAGCTAGGATGAATGTCTATCAAATGGTATGATTTAGAAAAAATGTAGGGGGATACAAGTGAAAAAGATTTTACTATTCATTTTAATCGTCTTTATAGCCGGGTGCGGTGAAATCGATAATGAAGATCTTGCAAAAGAAGCTGCAGAGAATTACATGGAGATGGTAAAGAAAGGGGAAGAGCGCTCTCAAATTTATCTTTTAACATCAGATAATTTTCATGACGTGTTTAGTTATGAATATATAGATACCCTTAATGAAAAATCTGAGAAAGACACACTGTCCCTTAGCTATTCGATGTATGAGAATGTAGGACAAGAAAAATTTTCAACGTACGAAGAGTTCAAAAACTATAATAAAAGTGATTATCAAAAAGAACACGGAAATATAGAAATACTTGAAGACAATGAAAAAAACCTTGAGTTATGGGATGGAAAGACATACAAAGATGTTTACACTCTTTTGTATAACGTTGAAATAGCGAATGAAGAAGGGCAGAAGTCTTACAAAAAGGCGGAAATTACTTTAGAACCTGGATTTATTAAACCAGAAGAAGATGACGAAGAAAAGGACAGTTATATGATATCAAACATTTTTCTTCGATGAACCCCGTGGGGTTCTTTTTAATTTAATATGGGAAATATTACATTTTACTTATGGTATATCATTCCTATATAGTTAAAACATACAAGTTGCCTGTGAGGTAACTCGGCTCCGGAGGAAGAGTGGGAATAACCACTCAATACCGCCTATCCTTCGATCCATTCGTAGAAGTCTTCTGCATGACAACTAAGTAGAAAAGCTGCTTGAACAGCGTGATCATATTTCATGTACCTTTCACCCGCAACCCACCGGGAGACAGTCGGTTTTGATACGCCCATTTTTTCTGCAAATTCTACTTGGCTCATTCTCTTCTGCTCTAAAAGATCGGATAATCGGCACCTCCCTTTACGGAGAGCCATACTGTACCTCCTTAATGAACTGTCTAAATTATAGCTTCTATGAGAATTAATGGGAAGTCGCATAACCGAAACGTGGGAAACAAAAGAGGAGGAGATTGCTGTGGATCTTGGCTGTGCAAATTCAATTGGTGTGAAACAATTTGGCGGAGGGGTCATAGATGCTGAAATGAACAGATGGTTTAACGACCATCCGGATTTAGAAATACTAGACATTAAGTATGCAGCAAGCTCCACCCCGGAAGATTGGGCAGTTGATGCACTTATTATTTATAGAAGGAGTCCTAAGACGGAGATTTTGTGGTAACATATATGGTAACAAACGAATAAATTAATATACTTACTGACACAGAACATAATAAGGAGAAACCCTTATAAATAAGTGTTTCTCCTTATTACTAAGTGCATATCTAATCAGGTTTAGCGACTCCCACCGTCTCCATCCTTACATATTGGATGGAAAAAAGGCTTTGAAATGCTGATTACAGTGTTTCGAAGCCTTTTTGTTTCTATTTAAGTTTAATTCATCATTTTCGTTTCGGTATAGAATACAATGATAAAATGACGATTTTTGTATAAAATTAAAGCGGGATAAAGAAAGTGGGGTAGAAAAAATGATTGCAAAAACAGAAGAAGACTTTAAAGCACTGAAAGAAATTGGCAGAATTGTTGCCTCGATCAGAGACGAATTGGTACAAAGAACGGTTCCAGGAATTACGACCAAAGAACTTGATAATATAGCCGGAGAGATGTTTGAAAAAGAAGGTGCAGTTTCCGCTCCGAAAAGTGAATATGATTTTCCAGGCCATACTTGCATTAGTGTGAATGATGAAGTGGCCCATGGTATTCCGGGAAGTCGCGTTATTTCTGAGGGGGATCTTGTAAATGTGGATGTTTCTGGCTCAAAGAACGGTTACTTCGCAGATACGGGAATCTCTTTTGTAGTAGGCGAAGGAGAAGAAGTATTAACGAAGATATGCGATGTGGCTAAACAAGCATTTGAAGCAGGCCTGAAGAAAGCAAAACCAGGTTCCAAAAAAAGCGGAATTGGAAGAGCAGTATTCCAAACAGCAAGACAGAATGATTTAACTGTTATCACAAACCTTACAGGACATGGTATTGGACGCACCATTCACGAAGCACCAGACCATATTTATAACTACAAGGATACATTTGATGATGAATTATTGAAGGATGGGATGGTTATCGCATTCGAGCCATTTATCTCAACTTCTGAGGAAGAAGTATTCCAAAAAGAAGACGGTTGGACATATGCTACAGAAAAAAGCTATGTTGCTCAAGTGGAGCATACGATTATCCTTACTAAGAATGGTCCGATTATTGTCACGCTATGATGCTTTCAAAAGCATTAGTTAATCCGAAGTTGAAGAGCCTGGAACATTTAAACGTTCCAGGCTCTTTTTTATGCAACAGTAGAAGTGTTACGATCGATATCTGGCTCGATTAATAGGAGAATTAGTTAGCTGTGATATATATGGATACAGCTGGGATAGGAGAAGGGGGGGGGAATTTTTTTCAGGGTCCGTTGCATTAGTTTCTGTATATAAATATGAGTAGAATATGTTTATAAGAAAGGCAATGCGATAAAATAACATTGCCTTACAACAATTTAATGAATTCACTATATGTTTTTGCTTTGATCAGTTTTTGCACAATGGATCTGTTTTCAATTATTTTTAATAGGATATCATAGAGAGACTGCAAGTCCTCCATACTCTTCTTTTTAACACAGAGTAATCCTATAAATTGTATGGGTTTATCATTCCACATGATAGCTTTTTCCAATGTACATACGGCTAAGATTGTTTCATTGGATTGAGGTGAGATAGGATGAGGTATAGCTACTAGATTTTCATATGCAGTAGGAGCGATCTTTTCTCTCTCATAAACTGCTTCGAGAAATGTATCATCAACTAACCCATCTTTCACTAATTTACTGTTTAGAAATTCAAGAACTTCTTCTTTAGATGTGAACTTTTCTCTTAAAAATACAAGATTCTCAGGAAAGTAGATTTGATGTTTTTCCTTTTTTGTGAGGAAGTGTCTCTTTATTTTTTGCAGGTCTTCCTCTCTTAATACTGCGTTAACCTCGATTACCGGGACAGCCAATTTTTGCTGAATAGGAATAGAACTGATAATAAAATCAATATCAGTTAAGTTATATTGATTTAGCTTGTAGTATTCCGTTGTACCAACAACATCAAGAGATTGGCCAAAGTAGTTATTGAGTTTATAAAATATAAGTTTTGCTGTCCCTAACCCGGAAGCACAGACAACTAAACACCGACTCGGACCCTTTTTCAACTTGTTTTTTTCTATGGCAGCTCCTATATGTAAGGCAATATATCCCAACTCATTCTCGTCTATTTTAGATTCTATGGCTGCCTCAATGGCTTTACCTGCTATTACAGCTGCTTCGTAGGATAATAGGTAATTCTTTTTTATATCGTCCAACATTGGATTTCTAATATTCATTCCATATTTAAATCGGTTAATGGCGGGTTTTAAGTGTAATGCTAAGGCCATTCTTAATTCATCATCTTCGTTTATTCCCAGGTTCAGTTCTTGTTCTACTTTTTGAAGGGCATAGTCTACTAGTTGACCGATCCCTTCTTCTATAAGCCCTTTAACTGCCTTATTTCCATGTGAATCTGCAACTATCTTTGTTCCCAGTAAGTGAATTGCAATATAGGCGATTTCCTCCTTTGGGAAAGTAACATCAAACGTATACTCAACGTCTTTTACGATTTCTTTGGCGACAATATACTCATGTTTGTCCAATATGTCATCTAGATCGTTCTTAAATATTTTAACGTAGTTATTAAAGTTAATTCTGTTAATAGCAATAGAAATATGAATCAACAGATTATGAAAGGCTATATCAGATAAAGGAATATGGTGCATATTGATTTTTTCTAAAAGGATTTTCTTAACTGTATGGAGTTCTTCCTCAGACATAAATTGCTCACTCAGTAAATAATGATTGCCTTCTGCTTTTCTGTTGAATAAATACTCAGACATACAAAACCGCATTTTCAATTCGTTTCCTGATAATTTCAAGCCATGATTTGGTCGGGACGTGAGTTGGATATTATATTTTGAAAGGGACTCCTTAACGATTTTCAAATCATTTTGAACAGTGGATTTGCTAACAAATAATAAATCCGCAATCTCGTCAAGTTTCACATAATGTTCGCTCATGAGTAGATGCTTTATTATAAAGGATACACGGTCTTCTGGCTGACTTGGCACATATTGAAGTTCTAGGTCTCCAGTTATAGAACGGATATATTTATAAAATTGCTTCTCGTGAATAATATGAAGCTGATAACCTTTACCCATAATAGATGCGATGGTTGCACCGTGGTCATTGATTAACGAGTTCAATATTTTTACATCTTCCCTTATGGTGCGGATGCTTACTTGATTATGATTGGCCAAATACTTTCCACTTATCGGTGTTTCAAGAGACATCAATTGCTTTAGTATAATTTTGCCTCTTTTTGTTAACATTTTGTAATCACCACTCCTACATTTATGAGAAAGCGCTTTCTATTTTCGTGCTGGAAAGGTTCTGGCTCAAACTGAACCAGAACCGCTTGATAGTATTATCGCTTATGATATTCTGCTTTCTTGGCTAAAATCCATTATTGCGTGAAACTTCGGTAAACCATTGAGCACTTTTCTTTAAAGTGCGTTCCTTTGTTTCAATATCTACGGAAATGAATCCATAACGGTTTTTGTAAGCATTCATCCAAGACCAATTGTCCATGAAAGTCCATAGGTGATAACCCTTTACATTACAGCCTTCTTCAATAGATTTATGCAGCCATTTTAAATGTTCACGAATAAAATCAATTCGATAATCATCTTGAATTTGCTCATTTTGTATAAATCTTTCTTCGTCTTCGACACCCATGCCATTTTCGGAGATAAAGGATTCTATGTTTCCATAGTTTTCTTTTAAGTTAATCAATATATCGAATATGCCTTTTTCATAAATTTCCCAACCGCGGTATTTATTCATTTTTCTGCCAGGCATTTCGTATCTATCAAAAAACCATTCTGGCATAAGTGGGCTTTCTGGATTAACAGTATATTCTTTTGCTTTTACACGGCGAGGTTGATAATAATTCACGCCAAGAATATCCACGGTATTATTTCTTATTAAATCTAAATCTCCATCAAGTATAGTCGGAAGCTCACTATATTCTTTGATAATCTCAATTAATTCTGGAGGATATTTTCCAAGTACTGCCGGATCCAGGAAGCAGCGATTAAAGAATAAATCTGCAATTCCTGCGGCTTTTAAATCTGCAGGATGGCTGCTTCTTGGATAGGAAGGTGTTAAATTAAGTATAATACCTATTTTTCCATTCTCAAATGGAAGGGAACGATAAACTTCGACTGCTTTTGCGCTTGCTACAACTGTATTATAGGCTACTTGTGCTGCTCGTTTGAAATCAACTACATTTGGATAATGCATATTATAGAGATAACCTGCTTCAACCGGGACAATAGGTTCGTTGAAAGTGAACCATTTTTTAACTCGATCACCGAATAAGTCAAAGCATATTTTCGCATAGTCTTTGTATGCTTCAACAACTTCTCGGCTTTCCCAGCCGCCTTCATTTTGCAAATCAAGCGGCATATCGAAATGATAGAGATTAACAAATGGCTCTATACCATTATCAATCAAGTTATCAATTACAGAGTTGTAAAAGCTAACGGCTCTTTGGTTAACTTCTCCGCGACCTGCTGGAATTAAACGTGACCACGAGATGGACATTCGGAATGAATTATGGCCAATTTGCTTCATCAAACGGATGTCTTCTTTATAGCGATGGTAAAAATCAGATGTAGATTCAGGACCGACGTTATTAAAAAAACGGTTTGATTCTAACTCATACCAATGATCCCAGATGTTTTTACCTTTTCCGTCTTTATTTGCAGCACCTTCAATTTGTGTAGAAGAAGTAGCGCTGCCCCACCAAAAGCCCTCGGGGAATGTATAGGATAATTGCATTTATAAACCTCCATCTATTGGCTTCTATTTAAAACGATAAAGTTCTATAAATTCTACTGCCAGGTCCCGAACGGTCATTGCTGTCATTAGATGGTCTTGGGAATGAATCAGCAATACACTAATAATGTTCCCATTGCCGTTTGCTTCTTCTTGTAACAGCTTTGTTTGAACACTGTGAGCTTTACTTAATTCTTCACCAGCTTCTTTGATCAATTCATCTGCACGTTCAAAGTTTCCTTGCTTTGCTTCCTGTATCGCTTCCATTGCATTTGCTTTACCGTTTCCTGCATAAAGAATGATTTGAAATGATATTTCTTCCATCGTTTCCATTCAATAACCTCCAATATAAGACTTATCTACGATGCTCATTAGACTTTAAATAGCCATATACAGCGCCTAACAAATTAGCATGTTGTGCAAATTTACATATAGCAATACTAGGTTTGATTTTAGCTAAGTCGATTTTCCCTATGATAAGATCTAGCTTTTGGTTGATTTTTTCAATCAGGTCTGCTCTTTGGCTGATCCCGCCGCCAATTAATATCACTTCAGGATCATAGATGTATTGCAGGTTATATATTCCGACTGCTAAAAGGTGATAGAAATCCTCCACAATTTTGGATACCTCAACATCACCAGATTCAGCTAATTCAAATACCTGTTCTCCAGATAAAACATACGGATCGATCTGTTTTAAAGTAGCAACTTTTTTTACTAAAGCTTTAGTGGATGCTAGCCTGCTCCAGACATCATCGCTATTTGTTATAGTGTCAGTGAGCAGCATATATCCAAATTCGCCACCATGTAAATTGGCTCCTTTATGTAAACTGCCATTCTTAAAAATAGCTCCGCCAATCCCAGTACCAATTACCATTACTAAAACATCGTTCTTTCCTTTGCCGTTTCCATCCCAAATCTCAGCATAGCCCGCACAATTTGCATCATTCTCGAGATAGACATGCAAACCTGTTTTTTCTTCTATAAGCTGTTTCATATTGGGGCCATGGATGTAAGGAACAGCGCTGGATCCGTAAATGATTCCATCATCAGAAACAGCGCCAGGACAACTAACGGCTATAGCTGAAATATTACTTAATGATTGACTTAAATGCTGGATAAAATCTAATAGAGATTGGAGGGACTCTGGTGTTTTCACTTTATTTATGCGAGAGATTACAGCGTTTTCTGAAACTTCTCCATATTTGACGAATGTTCCACCTATATCAATAGCCAAAAAATTCTTCATAATATCTTCCTTCTTGCATGGAGTCTGTCCGTCACTTATTTATATTCTTCTTCTAAAACTTCAAGCTGTCTCGACTCGATCAGCTCTTTATACCAATAACCCGATTTTTTTAGGCTGCGGTTACGATTTTCATTTAAATTGATTTCTACTAGACCATAACGATTTTTAAATGCATTCATTGGTGAAACATTATCTGTAAATGCCCAGAGCATATAACCTGTGCAGTTGGCTCCTTCATCAACGGCTTTTAATAACCATTGTAAATGTTCATTGATAAACTCAATGCGATAATCATCTTGAATTATATTATCTTCGTTTTTAAAGCGATGTTCATTTTCAACACCCATACCATTTTCAGCAACGAACCATTCGATGTTGCCATATTCCTCTTTCATTCGAAGTGCGATATCATACATTATTTGCGGATAAATTTCCCAACCGCGATATGGGTTCATTTTTTTCCCTGTTAATTCGTGCTTGTCATAATAATATTCCGGATGGAAAGGTGTATCCTCGTTCCATGCTGCAGTTCTTGCTTTCACCCTGTGAGGGAAGTAAAGGTTCAAACCAACATAGTCTACTGTGTTTTCTTTAATAAGTCTTAATTCATCTTCCGTATAATCAAACGTGATATCATGTTTCTCCATTAGTTCAAATAATTCTGATGGAAACTCTCCCTTAATAGAAGGATCTAAAAATACACGATTAAAGAATAAGTCATAGATGCGTGCAGCTTTTTGATCATGTTCTGCAGAAGATCTTGCATATGTTACTTCAGGATTAATGATATTACCAATCTTCGCACCGAATTTCTCTTTTAACTGCATTTGCTTGAATAGCCTTACAACTTTTGCTGTAGCTAAAGATTTATTGTAATTCCATTGCATCCATTTTCTTGTATTTTGCTCAAAGGGCCAGCGAATGGCATCTAAATGAACACGGGTCTGTACAACTATTGGTTCATTGAATGTAAACCAATGTTTGACCCGGCTGCCGTATCGGTTGAAAACCTTTTCTGCATACTTCTCAAATAATTCCACAACATGTTTCGAACCCCAGCCACCGTATTTTTCAAAAAGAACAGCTGGAAGCTCATAATGTTCCAGGCAAATCATCGGTTCAATGCCATTGTTGAGTAATTCATCTATTACGTTTTCATAATGGGAAGCATATTCTTCATCAACTATGGCATTTTCATAATCTGTTAAAAACCTGGCCCAATTTATAGAAGTTCGATAATGAGTAAGCCCAATTTGTTTCATCAATTGAATATCTTCTTTGTAGCGGTTATAAAAATCGGTTGCTACAGCGGGGCCATAGCCATTATGCCAGACATTCTTATTGTTTTTATACCAAAGGTCCAAATAGGAGTCCTGAAAATCCTTTTTACCGGTCCAACCTTCTGTTTGCCAGGCAGAGGAAGCTGCACCAATAATGAAGTTATCAGGTACTTTGATTACTTTGTTAGACAATTTTATCATCCCGTCCTTGTTTTTGATCTTTAGCAGTTGTTTGCTCAGTCTGGAAATATTGTTTATCGAGAATTCTTAAGAATGGCAGCCAGATCAGTACAACAATTACTAGGTTCACTAATTGCATGATTGCGCCGGCAATGGAATTCGTAACCAACATACCGCTAATGAAAATTGGTGTTGTCCAAGGTACATGTACTCCAGTTGAAACCGGAACTAGTCCAGTTGACATTGCAAAGTAAGTGACGATAGTAACAACTACTGGAGAAAGCAGCCAAGGAATGATCACCATAGGATTCATGACAATTGGCAAACCAAAGATGAGAGGTTCGTTTACATTGAAAATTGCTGCTGGTCCACCAAGCTTACCAAGGTTTTTTAATTGTCTGCTCTTGGTGAATAGGAAAATACCTAAAATTACTGCCATTGTCATACCAGTTCCGCCCATTCCTACAATGAATGTATCTATAAACTGGTTGTTAACAATATTTGGACGTTCTAGACCAGCATTAAATGCTTCTAAATTTTCAAGGGATAATGTCATCCATATCGGATCCATGATGGAATTGACAATAATCTGTCCATGAAGTCCAAAGAACCAAAATACCTGTATTAAAAGAACGGCGATAATTGTTGCCACCAAACCGCTTCCTAAAGAAGTTAAGGGTTGTTGAATAAGAGTATAAATAAAATTCTGTAATGTTTCGTAAGGCGTGTAGCTCAAGATAGCGCGGATTGCTAAAAAGAAAGTTAATGTCAAAGTTAGTGGAATTAAGGAACTGAAAGATTTCGACACAGCATCAGGCACACCCTGAGGCATTTTGATAGTCCAATTTCTCTTAACAAAAAATCTGTATAGTTCTACTGATACAAAGGCCGTGAAAATCCCTAAGAATAAACCTTGAGCACCTAACGCTGAAGCAGGAATAACCCCTGCAACCCCTTCTAAAACTTGAGGTGTTAAAATTATGAATGAAGCCAGAGCAGCGAAGCCGCCATACAAAGCTTCCAACTCATAATGCTGAGTCAATTTGTAGGCGATGCCGAAGATGACAAAAAGACCCATAATACTTAAAGTAGAGGCAGAAGCAGGTCCTAAGATACTTTGATATTCTGCTAGAGCATTTTCACTAATTATTTTCTCCAGGAAAGGAATGTTCGCTAATACTACAAATAGAGAACCGAAAATAATAAAAGGTAAAGCAACCATAAAACCATCGCGCAGTGCGCCAAGATACCGGTTATTATTTAACTTATCTGCAATAGGTAATAATATATTTTCTAAAGTCTCGGTAAATTTACTTCCCATAATGGTTCCCCCTCATTACACCTTTTTTTGGATCAATTCTAATGCCTTATCCAAAACAGCTTCACCATCGATGCGTCCATAAGAAATAGGGTCGATCACATCGACTGGTACACCTTTCTCACCAGCAACTTTTGAAATTTTTTTGAAGAGGAACCTCATTTGAGGTCCGATTAACAGTACATCCGCTTTTTCCATGTCGGATTCAGCCTTATCCTGTGCCACTGCCCAAATCTCTGCCTCGATTCCTTTTTCTTGAGCGGCATCTCTCATTTTGGATACTAATAGACTTGTGGACATTCCAGAAGAGCAAGCAAGTAGAATTCTCATCAATATTTCCCCCTGTCACAATAAATGATATCGCTTACAAATTTGATTATATATATTGTTTAGATGAAACTGCACATATTATTTTGCCTCTTTAAGGGTGAAATCTTTAAAATCTATCCGAAGCTAGTTCTTTCATGACTTAGTTTTAAGTAAGGTGAGTTGACTTAATGAATGGAGAAGGGATTTAGTACAGATATAAAAAAAAGGTGGTGCTGAGAAAAATCCCGGCACCACCTTATATTTCTTCGTGTTTCCATGTTGTTTCCTCGCCCTTAGCTGGGCATACAGGAAACACATCATTTTCTTTTATTTCGACTCTTTCACCGGACTGACAGATGTATACACCTGTTTGCGGTACACCTTGTCCTGTACGGTATTCGCGCGTATCATTATTCAACTTGTACACCTCCAGATTTACATATATAGTTTATCCCTTCCCTTTTAAGCTTACTCTAAACAGTTCTGGGAGGTTATCTTATTGTTTGCGAATGCGAAAACAGGCCATATAGTTTCCTTGAGTACCCGTATCGCGATACAATTAAGGCAGCTGTATTATAACGGAGGAAAAGAACGGAGTGACGACTGATGAATGAAACAATTATAACGTTATCAACAGGTGAGAAAATTCGAACTGAAGCACCTGAACAGCAAATACTGGAGCATATAACGAATAACCAAGGCATGATGAATAAAGCTTTTGTCGTGATTGGGGACGTACATATTGCCACTGCGCACATAGTTAAGATTGAATCCACTCTAGATGAATTCGAGAGACCTATACGGTTTGAACGTGCAGATGATGGAGAGGGTCAAGAAGAGCTTGAACAGACGGAAGAGGTATTGAATCCGGATCAGTTTGAACTTTTGGAACAGCAATTCAGGGAAGCTATGCAGACGAGAGATATATTTGCATTGGATACTTTCCTGCATGATGATCTTGTTTTTATCAATCATGAGGGCAGCTATGTGACCAAGGATATGGACTTGGAGGCGCATCGAACACTTGCTGTGCGCTTCACGCAAGTATCTTGTTCCGATTTGCAAATCAAACCGACAAAGGATGGAGCAGTAACAATTTCCCGTATCCACCTGGAAGGACAGGAAGGGGACGAAAAGATCAGCGGTGACTATATTTATACACGTGTGTGGCAGCTGATCGGTGATCAATACCAAGTGATTGCGGGACACTGTTCTAAACTGTAATTGATGCGCAATTGGTCATTTTTTTGCATAAACTATAGGTGTCTGGCCCAACAGGTAAATAAGGGCATTGTCACGTGTGCGAAAAGTGGTATACAATACAGGTTGGGGCACGCTCATTTGCAGCGGCTAATACAGTAATGAGGGATTATATGATGAATGTGAATGCATTGGAGAGAGACATAAAGCAATTTTTAGAGGCTACAGATGTACTTATAGAAGCACCGCTTGCGGATTATACGTATACAAAAGTGGGCGGAAAAGCGGATGTACTTGTTTTCCCGAGAAGTTACACAGAAATTGAACAGGTTGTTGCTTATACAAAAGAAAATGGAGTGCCGCTGACAATCCTCGGTAATGCATCGAATGTGATCATTCAGGATGGCGGATTGCGCGGAGTGGTCATGATACTGACGAAACTCGATGAAGTGAAGGTAGAGGGAAACAGGATCACAGCGCAATCAGGTGCAGCGATAATCGATGTGTCCAGAATTGCGCTGGATGCGGGTTTGACTGGATTAGAATTCGCTTGTGGCATTCCTGGTTCCATCGGCGGGGCATTGTATATGAATGCTGGTGCGTATGGCGGAGAAGTCAAGGATGTTCTGGAGCAAGTAGTGGTCATAACTGATACTGGTGAGCGTAAGGTGATGACAAGTGAAGAATTAGAGCTTAGTTACCGTACCAGCATTCTGCAGAAGAATAATTACATCGCTGTGGAAGCAACATTCGTATTGGAAGATGGTGACCAAACATCGATTAAAGCGAAAATGGATGAACTAACATACCTTCGTGAGTCGAAGCAGCCGCTGGAATATCCATCATGCGGCAGTGTCTTCCAGCGCCCTCCAGGTCACTTTGCCGGTAAGCTGATCATGGATGCAGGGCTGCAGCTGACTCGAATCGGCGGGGTAGAGGTATCAGGTAAGCATGCAGGCTTCATGGTGAATGTAGCCAACGGTACAGCATCAGATTATATCAATCTTATCAAACACGTCCAAGAGACAGTCAAAGAGCAGTTCGGTGTAAGTCTTCACCGGGAAGTGCGAATCATAGGAGATGCTCCTGATAAATGAGGAAAAGTACATCACTTAAGAGTGGTGTACTTTTTTGGTGTTTAATGTAAATCCATAGCCGAATCGAATAAGGCGTAACACAAAAGAAAAAGGATAGATGAACATAATTGTTCATCTATCCTTTGTTTTATCTTTTAGGATTAAACTTCTTGTGGAAGTGCAATGCCTAGACCGTCAGCGACGCGCTGGCCCCATTCTTTATCTGCTTTGTAGATATGACCTACTTGGCGTTCTAGAATGTCTTTTCTTGTAACTGGCTTCATTGCATCAACAAAGTTCTGTACAAGACGAGCTTTTTCATCATCAGTCATAAGACGGTAAAGATCTCCAGGCTGTGTGTAGTGGTCGTTTTCATCGTAACCAACACTGTCAGCTTGTCCGGATACTTCGAATGGTGCCATCTTGCTTGCTGGATCTTCTTTCGGACCGTTGAAGCTGTTCGGCTCATAGTAAACGCTGCTTCCGCCATTGTTATCGAAACGCATTTGTCCATCACGCTGATAGTTGTTCACTTCGTTACGCGCACGGTTGATTGGAAGTGCTTGGTGGTTAGCACCTACACGATAACGGTGTGCATCATGATAAGCGAACAGACGACCTTGAAGCATCTTGTCAGGAGATACTTCGATACCAGGTACAAGAGTTCCTGGAGAGAATGTAGCTTGTTCTACTTCAGCGAAGTAGTTCTCTGGGTTGCGGTTCAATACCATGCGGCCAACTTCGATTAGCGGGTAATCCTTTTGGGACCATACTTTTGTTACATCGAATGGATCAAAGCGGTATGTGTTCGCATCTTCAAGCGGCATGATTTGAACATAAAGCTTCCATTCAGGGAAATCGCCATTTTCGATTGCGTTGAATAAATCTTCTGTATGATAATCTGGATGCTCACCAGCAACTTTCGCTGCAACGGCCGGATCCATGTTTTTAACACCTTGCTGCGTCTTGAAGTGATATTTCACCCAAACGCCTTCGCCTTGTTCGTTCACCCATTTGAATGTGTGGGAACCGAAACCGTGCATATTACGCAATGTTGCCGGAATACCGCGGTCAGACATAAGAATCGTAACTTGGTGCAGGCTCTCAGGAGAAAGAGACCAGAAATCCCAAACCGCGTCAGGGTTTTTCAAATGCGTCTGCGGATGTCTTTTTTGAGTATGGATAAAGTCAGGGAACTTGATTGCATCGCGGATGAAGAATACAGGTGTATTGTTACCGACTAGATCATAGTTGCCTTCTTCTGTATAAAACTTAACAGCGAAACCGCGAGGGTCACGTACTGTGTCAGCAGAACCAAGCTCACCAGCTACAGTAGAGAAACGGATGAACATATCTGTTTTTTTGCCTACTTCAGAAAGGAAGTTTGCTTTTGTATATTTGGAAACATCATTAGTGACTTCAAAGTAACCATGTGCACCGGCACCTTTTGCGTGTACAACACGTTCAGGAACACGTTCACGGTTAAAGTGTGCTAGTTTTTCAAGAAGATGCACATCCTGGATCAGTGTAGGTCCACGTGAGCCAGCAGTTTGGGAATTTTGGTTATCTCCAACTGGAGCACCCCAGCTAGTAGTAAGTTTTTTATCTGCCAAGAAAATCACCTCAGAGTATGTAGTGTTTGTAAATCTATAAACATAGTAACATCTTTTTATTAAAAATCAATACTTATTTATAATAATTATAAAGTTATTATAAGGATAATTAGAAAAAGGGTAGACCAGCCTGAAAGCCAGTTTACCCTCTAATATAGATGATATCGTTTTCAATAAATTTTAAAAAGAAGCAACCCATGTGACTAAAGCACATCCTACTATGCTGCCGCTGATCAATAAGTTTGTTTTCCACATTGGCACCCCTCCTCCTTCGATAAATTAAGTCTATCAAATTATGAAAGGGTTTTCAATATACAAAGAAGCCCAATTATTGGAATGGAGCTTCTTTGTGCTGTTGTTTGGATTTGTACATTTCCTGATCAGCAATATCTATCATTTCTGAAAGAGTCAGCGTAGAGCCTGGGGCATAGTCATGGGTTCCGAAGCTTGCTGCGATCGGGTATCGTTTTATCTTATCTCCATCTAAATAGGTTAATTTGTCCTGTGGTTTTTTAGGCAGCAGAATAATGAATTCGTCGCCGCCATGTCGGAAAAGACATCCATCTCCAGTTAAGGTTGATGCTATAGTGGAGGCAATCAGTTGGATAATCTGATCCCCTTCATTGTGACCGAACTTGTCCTTTACATGCTTCAGGTTATTCGCGTCTACGAAACAGAGGCAGAAGGGATGTTTCCCCTGTTGGAGCAAATCCTCGATAAATTGAATGCCCGCACGGCGGTTGAATAATCCAGTTAGGACATCACGGCTGGCATGCTCCTGCAGTTCCTTTTCAATCCTTTTGAAGCTCGTCACATCCGTCATGCTGATTAAAAGTGCATCTTTTTTATTATAACTGAGCTGCTCAAAATTCAGCATCATACAGGTTGCATGATGTACCAGATTATGGTGATATAATTCTCGATTTTCACTTCGTTCTTTAGCTGTCCTAGCAGTATTTCTTGCTCTTTTTGGTCAGGTAAGAAGGAGGTGAGGGAAAAGCTGCTGACTGTATGTTGACTTATACCAAAAAAGTGTCCAGCTTGTTTATTGTACAGAATAATATTTTTACTATGAAAATCAATAAGTACTATTGGCTGCGGATTGGCAAAGAACAGGCTCTCGAAGTTACGTTTTTCTTCCTCCAGCTGCACTTGGCTTCCGTCGTCTTTTCTCAAGTAGTGATAGAAACTGAGATTGATCACTGCGCTTACTACCAATCCGCCTGTGAAATTGATAAGCATGATAAGCGAAACAGAGCCAGGATGAAAGTCCGAGTAGCATGATATGCGCAATACCTGATATAAGGACATAGAGTATCGGTTGTATTGGTAAAAGTGAAGTGCAGGCAAGCAAGATGATGAGGTATGCATACATATTCCTTCTTGCTGAAAACGATTAAAAGAAGAGAATGCACCTTGGGCAATATACAGACCTATATAACAGCTGCTGAGTATCCTGGAATGAAATGATTTGAGAAAGATAAGGTAAAAGGCAGACATCAGCATGCCAGTCAGGTGGGCAAGTGCGGGAGGAAGTACATAAATTTGGATTCGAAGAAAGTGGAGCAGGAGAGACGCATAATGGTTTTCATTACAAACAAAAAAAGCTGCAATAGCAGCTCTTTACAAATGGTTGTTATAAGCGGTTGTGAGATTTTCCACGATTTCTTCCACGTCATATCCTTCGATTTGTTCGCGAGGGATGAAATGAACCAGTTTACCGTCTTGCATCAATGCGACAGAAGGGGAGGATGGCGGTTGATCTGTGAAGTATTCCCGCATCTTTTCTGTAGCCTCTTTATCCTGTCCTGCAAATACTGTTACAAGATGATCTGGTTTTTTAGCGTTCTGTAAGGATTCGCGAACTGCTGGTCGTGCAAGACCTGCCGCACAGCCGCAAACAGAATTGACAACTATCAGCGTACTGCCTTTTGTCTGTTCTACATAGTTTTCAACCTGCTCGGCGTCAGTCAGTTCCTGGAATCCTGCTTGTGTCAGCTCATCCCGCATTGGCTGGACGATGCCGCGCATATATTCTTCGTATGCGTTCATTTTTCTTATTCCTCCTTTTGTTTGGCTGCTTCCGTCATTTGTTTCCAGACGGAGCCTTTTGCTGCTTCGCCTCCGGCAATCCTCTCGATTGCCATGTTCAGCTGCAGCTTCACTTCGAATTCAGTTTCCTGTCTTGCTGCTTTTTCAAGCATCGGCAGGCTTTCGCTATCCCCAAGTTCATATAGAAACATTGCAGCCCGCCACCTGACTATCCGACTCGGATCGGCAAGTGTTGCTTCCATCGCCGGTGTTGCTTCTTTAAACCCAAGATCGGATAGGCAGTCACCAGCTGTGCGTCTGACTGTTACTACCTTATCCTGCAAAGCACGGTATAACAACGGCAAGACAGCCTTATCTTCTATCATACCGAGATAAGCAGTTGCCAGCCGGCGAATGGAGGCTTTCGGGTCTTGCAGAGCTTTATCCAGGAAAGAAAGATGCTCTTTTTCAGGCTCCAACGCATCAAGGGCACGATAACGTACACGCCAATCATCTTCATCCCACACATCCATTGTAGGCTGTTCTCGCTTTACCGGCGGAGCTTGGGGATTCCTGGCACGTGCTACGAGTTCTTGCAGCCTTTCTGAACTATAGCTTGCGAGCAATTCTTCATATATATCCTGTCCTACCTGATTTGGATCACCGTATCGGGGGTACTGTTCTTCCCATTTACGGGCAAATACAATATTGTCGTCCCCGGCGGCTTCCATTGCTGCTTCCGTAAACAGAGCAGGAAGCCCGATCCGCTTCTCTTGTTCATCAAAAAGAAGCTTGATTTGCATCGGTACACCATAAATCGTCTGAATCTGGACATCTACTTGTCCGTAATGCGGCTCTTGGATGCCAGCTTCTGCAGTCGTATCCTGGCTTTTTTCTCCGAATGCTTCCCGTACAGCAGGAAGTATCGTCTCCCAAGCTGTTTTCGGACTCCGTTCCAGGGCTAGGAAGTCTGCTACACGATAAATCCCTTTGACACCTTCTATTTTGAATAAAGCTTGGATGTAGTCTGGATCGGCAGACGATTGAGCTTCTCGTTTGTAATCGTAACTGCTGCCCATTGGCAGCATGTCATCCACCACGATTTTCATCGAATATGGACTCGGGGTAGGCTCGATAGTCACGATTTTCATCGTATTCCCCCTTACTACATTAATCATTTTTCTTCTATAGACTATATCACAAATAACGTTAAAGGTGCGACAATGTGAACCTAGGACTTCAGCCCAATGAAAACTAAGTCTCTGTTTCTATTAACCTCTTGGGTGTTGTCTGCTAGAATGTTAATTATCCGTAAAAAATTCCACCTTTTCGAGTACAGGATGCTATAATGATTTGGTAAATAATTTACGTTTGGAGTTGTAAAATGGATAATTGGATAACGCAGTTTATGGAACAATTCGGTTACTTTGCAATCGTATTGCTGATGGCAGGCGAAAACGTATTCCCGCCGATCCCCTCAGAGATCATCCTGCTGTTCGGCGGCTTCCTGACAACCACCTCTGATAGTGTCACAGCAGTTGGTGTTATTATCGCGGCGACAATCGGTGCCGTTATTGGAGCTATTATCCTTTATGGCATCGGGCTTCTCTTGGATGTAGAACGTCTGGAGAAAATCGTGGACCGCTGGGGACATATTTTGCGAATAAAAAAAGAAGACATACATAAAGCGGATGCTTGGTTCGATAAGTATGGGGTATGGACAATATTCCTTTGCCGATTTGTACCTGTGATTCGGAGTTTGATTTCCATACCGGCTGGGATGTCCAATATGAATTTCCCGCTGTTCCTCATTTTCACGACATTAGGAACACTCATTTGGAATACAGTATTAGTATTACTCGGTCTATGGCTAGGTGAATCCTGGACAACAGTGGAAACATATCTTGGTTACTACCAGGATGTCGTCATCGTAGTACTGGCGATTCTTATCGTCTTGTTCGTCATTTGGTTCATCAGACGGAATAAAAAGAAAAAAAGTAGCTAGAGGAGTAGAGGCATGAGTATCATTGAATTCTTTTCGGCCTTGATCATGGGGCTGGTCGAAGGGTTGACAGAGTTTGCCCCGGTTTCATCTACAGGCCACTTGATCATCGTCGATGATATGTGGCTGAAGATCCACGAATTATTCAACGATGAAGTAGCAAATACTTTCATTATTGTCATTCAGCTTGGCAGTATTTTGGCTTCTGTTATTGTATTTTGGGACAAGTTCATGCAGATTCTTGGTATTCGCAAGCTGCAGGGAAAAACAGAGTCGATGCCAGGAAAACAAAACAAGTTCAACCTAGGAATCGTTATTGTTGGCTTGCTGCCGGCAGGGATCCTTGGACTATTGTTTGATGATCTGATTGATGAGTATCTGTTTTCCGTATGGTATGTTATCGTAGCATTGGTCGTTGGGGCATTTTTCATGATCTTTGCAGATAAAGTATCATCCAAAAAGACAGAAACAATCGATTCATTAGATGGTCTTACGTATAAAAAAGCTTTTCTGATTGGGTTATTCCAGTGTATCTCTTTATGGCCTGGTTTCTCCCGCTCCGGAGCAACGATTTCCGGCGGTGTCATTCTTGGATTGAATCACCGCGTTGCATCTGACTTCACTTTCATCATGGCAGTGCCTATCATGGCTGGTGCGAGTCTTGTGTCGCTGCGTAATCACTTGCATGCTTTTACACCGGATGTGATTCCATTCTTCATCGTCGGATTCATCAGCGCGTTTATCTTTGCACTGATTGCTATCCGGACGTTCTTGAAAATCATTTCCAAATACAAACTCGTTCCCTTCGCCTACTATCGTATCGCTTTGGCGATTGTGATCGTAATCTTCTTGATCATCAATAACTGATCCCTGTCTTGTACAGGGGTCTTTTTTTTGGCTAGAAGTGCCTTTCATATTATGGCGCCAAAGACAGAAACTAATGCAGAAAGGAGGAGAAGCATCATGAAGAAGAATCGTGTGGATGGCGGTATCTGGATTGACGATACGTATCAGCCAGGCATGGAGGAAGGGCTTACAGCCAATAGGGATGAACAGGATCCAAACAAGAAGCACGTGCGCGCCGACTATGAGGGCGAGACCGGTGATGCACATACGCTTGGTCATTATCGATGACAAGGCGCAATAAAATACTCGTACCTGAGGCGCGGGAAGGTCTTGATCAGTTGAAACATAAAATCATTCAGGATGCCAACCAGTCATACCAGACAGAGCATGCTGATGATTTAGGGAATAGAACGAGCAGAGAAAATGGCAAAACAGGCGGCAGCATTGGCGGTAATATGGTCCGTGAACTTGTACGGATGGCGGAAGAAAATCTGAAGCATCGTTAAGGAGGAAAAGCCCGTGAACGACAAGGATAAATCATTGGAAGAATATTATATGCGTTATACCGATCTTGATGGAGATGGGAGAGATATCTCCTTTTCGCAGGAGGAAGCGGATATCGATGATTTGGAAGCACAGGCACGTTCCGATAAAGCAGATGCGCGTGTCGCGAAAAGGCATAAATAACCGTTCATAAGTCCTCTTATGATACAGCATACTAACAAGGCACGATATTTTATAGGGGGTTATCACATTGGAAAATCAGATGCAGACTGCACAGATGAATCAGCCGACAACTTTGCATGGCAAGCAAAACCATGGTGGTCATGAAATTTTTGATACACATGAAATCCTTACGGGGATGATCAGTGTGATTGATCAATATAAAATTTTTGACCAGTTCATTCAAGATCCAGAACTAAAGACGGTTGCTCAGCGCCAAGGTGATTTCCTTACTCAAACGTATAACACGATGGTGGAAACATTTAAGACTGGCCAGGATCCAACAGTTCCAACCACTTCTTACAGCATGCAGCAAGGAAATGATGTTGTATATGGAATAAAGCCTTCCCAGCCTAAAAAGCCGATTACATCCGTTAACGAACTAACGGACGAATGTGTTTCCACTTATATGCTCACGCAGACAAAGAGTCTTGCTACCATGAGCACACGCGGGGCTTGTGAAATCACTAACCCTGTCTTAAGAAGGATTGTTGCTGATTCGGTACCGAATTTGATCGAAATGAGCTACGAAATCTTCTTGTATCAAAACAAACACCATTATTATCAGGTGGCACAATTACAGCCAAGCGATATGGCTGCCATGATGCAAAGTTACGATTCAGCTCCAATGAATCAAACGCATTAAACAGAAGGTCCGCCACGTGGCGGACCTTCTTATTTATTCTTATTCTGTTGGTAATTTGCTTCTTCTTTTAACTCGTGACGAAGACTATCTACGCTTGCAGCGCGTCGCTCGTTCTTCTCTTTCAAAAATGAGATTTCTTCATCCGTCAAATGCTCACTGTTCGCTTTGACGAAGTCCTCTGTTTGATGCACATTCTGCAGGGTATGCTGGATTGTATCCTCAATCCGTTCGGCATTGTCTGCACGGTTGTCCGGGTTTGGCATAGTAGACCTCCTTTCGAAGCAGATATAAGGTAGTATCCGCTACTGGAAGGAAGTTTATGTATACTTCAGTTCCCTGTGATGGAAAGGACAACCTCCTTGTATTGGCTCCGCATCATCTCCAATGAAATATTGCTTCCATTCATGGTGACTATGATCACCAAAATGACCGATATCCGGATGTTTGGGGAGCTTGTCCCATTTTTCTACCCGATCCCGGACGGAACCCCGTGATTTTGTCCCCGCGGGCTTGTCTCCTTCCAGCCCGTCGAAGATACTGCGTGGCTGCAGTCCAATGACAAGGGAAGGACCCAGGTCGCGTGTGATACGCTGCTTATATGCTGGCGCATTACCAAAAAGGAAGTAAGCCTCACCGCCAATATGATAGTCAAAGAGGAAATGATCCGGATCCCGCGGGCGTTCTGCTGGCCACGGTATGTCGTCCACTTCATGCAGCCGCTGAAGGAAGCGCCAGAAGTAATCGCGGTAATATTCGAGATTTTGTTCCGTTTCTTCAGGCTCAAAGAAAAGGAACAAACCCCGACGCACAGCTTTTTCCTGCGTATGCATCAGTTTTGTGAATTCATTGATAATCTTGAGTGCGTCATCCCAGTTGTCGTGTGGTACGAAGCCATATCGCAAGTCGCCTTTCTTTTGAGCCGCAATTCCGAAGTAGCAGGGGAAATCTCGTCTAGTGACTGTTTCAGCAAAAGGCTTATAGGCATCAAGAGCCCAATTAGGAAGCTGTTGATTTGAGGTGCTGATGTCTTCTTTCTTTAAAAGCGGAAGCATGGATACACTCCTTATGTAGGTTAAATATTGTTATATTTCTTTGTCAGTCCAAAACTCCTATTGACGAGTCTTTTTCCATTTACTATACTAAAGCTAGAATCTAATTGATAATGAATATCAGTATCACTGATGCTGCTGAAGAGGTTTGACGCTTATGAAGTTGTTTTATTTGCTTGTTATTACTTTTATATTAGCTGTCTGTTCCCTGTTTGTCGGGGTGGAAAACGTGTCATTTTCTGCATTGTGGAAGATGGATGAGGAAGCCTGGAATATCGTTATGATCAGCCGGCTGCCGCGCATGCTCAGCATTGTCATGGCTGGTGTAAGTCTCAGCATATGCGGTCTTATCATGCAGCAGCTTACCCAAAATAAATTCGTATCTCCAACAACTGCTGGGACGATGGATTGGGCAAGATTAGGAATTCTTGTTTCCTTGCTGTTCTTCACGGATGCCAGCCCGATATGGAAGATGTGTATCGCTGCAGCTTTTGCTTTATTCGGCACCTTGCTTTTCATGGGAATTCTGCAGAGGCTGAAGCAGAAGGACACAATTTTTATACCGCTGGTTGGAATTATGCTGGGGAATGTGGTCAGTTCGATCGCAACATTTTTTGCTTTAAAGTTTGACTTGGTTCAAAATATGTCCTCATGGCTTCAAGGAGACTTTTCTTTGATCATGGAAGGGCGCTATGAGCTTCTTTACATAAGTGTACCGCTGCTGATCATCGCTTTTCTGTTTGCCAATATGTTCACAGTTGCTGGCATGGGAGAAGACTTCGCAACGAATCTCGGTCTTCCTTATAAATATGTCGTGAATGTAGGATTGATTATTGTCGCAATCATAACTGCAGTTGTCATTTTGACGGTCGGTGTCATTCCGTTTCTCGGTTTGATCGTACCGAATATCGTCAGTATGTACAGGGGCGACAATTTAAAGAACAGTATCTGGCATACAGGTGTGCTTGGTGCAGCATTCCTGCTCATATGTGATATAGCAGGACGTTTGATCATCTATCCATATGAAATCTCGGTAGGTCTCATGGTTGGCGTCATAGGCACAGGTATCTTCCTTTATATGCTGTTAAGGAGAAACGCCTATGCTTAAACGAAAAATCATCTTACTGATTATTATCGCCTTGTCATTGGCTGGCTTGTACCTTTTCATCCATATGAACTTTCAAGCAATGGAGTACCTGCTGCGCACGCGGCTGGAAAAAATCCTGGCTATGATCTTATGTGCTGTTTCGATTGGTATTTCGACTGTCGTGTTCCAGACCATTACGCATAATAGAATCCTGACGCCAAGCATCATGGGACTGGATAGTGTTTATATGTTCATTCAAACCATCGTGGTCTTCCTATTCGGTTCTGGAACATTTGTGATCCTGCAGAGTGATGCGTATTTCTTCCTTACTATCCTATTGATGGTCGGTTTCGCTTTTGGGCTTTATCAGCTGCTGTTCCGCAAGGGACAAAGTAATCTGTTTCTGCTGCTGCTTGTCGGGTTGGTACTGGGGACATTTTTTAGCAGCTTGTCCTCTTTCATGCAGATGATTATCGATCCGAATGAGTTTCTTCTGATTCAGGACAGCATGTTCGCAAGCTTCACGGATGTAAACACGGATCTACTGCTCATTTCAGCAGTAATCATTATAGTGCTTTGTATATACATCTTCCGTTATCGTCACTACTTTGATGTCATGTCCATCGGTCGTGACCATGCAGTGAATCTAGGTGTGCCGTATGAGAAAATCGTCAAACGGATGTTCTTGGTCATTGCAGTACTTGTTGCCGTGTCGACTGCATTAGTTGGACCTATCACTTTCCTAGGATTGCTGACTGCCAATCTGGCACGGGAATTCCTCCAGACATTCCGGCATACGTACCTGCTGATTGCAGCGAGTCTGCTCAGCGTGATTGCATTGCTCGGCGGACAATTAGTTGTCGAAAGGATCTTCTCCTTCTCAACACCAATCAGTGTCATCATCAATTTCGTCGGTGGTATTTACTTCATTTATTTATTAGTAAAGGAGAGTAAGAAGATATGATCGTTGCAGAAAAGCTTTCCAAGTATTTCGGATCCAAGAAAGTCATTCAGGATGTTTCCATAGAGGTGAAACGCGGTGCGATCACTAGCTTCATCGGGCCAAACGGCGCAGGGAAGAGTACCTTGCTTTCCATGGTGAGCCGCTTGTTAAAACAGGATGATGGTATTGTCTATCTTGACGGGAAAGACGTTCATAAACAAAAGAGTAAGGATTTGGCGAAGACAATCGCCATTCTGCGTCAGTCCAATGTCGTCCAAATGAGACTGACTGTCCGTGAGTTAGTAAGCTTTGGCCGTTTTCCTTACTCCAGCGGGCGTCTTACTGCCGAAGACGAACAAAAGGTTAGTGAAGCTATTGCATACGTGGACTTGGAGGAAATGGAAGATAAATATTTGAACGAGCTCAGCGGCGGTCAGAAGCAGCGGGCTTTCATTGCTATGGTGCTGGCGCAGGATACAGATTATATCCTGCTTGATGAACCGCTTAATAACCTCGATATGAAACATGCTGTTCAGATGATGAAGCTGCTGCGGAAGCTGGTGGAGGACTTTGGCAAGACAATTCTTCTGGTTATTCATGATATCAATTTCGCTTCTGTTTATTCCGATCGTATCGTGGCAATGAAGGATGGCCAGATTGTAGCAGAAGGTCCTACTGAAGATATTATCCAATCCGACGTTCTCAAATCCATTTATGATTTGGATATAGACGTCCATAATATCAGCTGTAATCGTATATGTGTCTATTTCTAAAACCCGTACAGGTTAAAGGGGTGATGCCGTTATGAAGCTAACTGCCTTTATTGGCCAGCATGTCATACATCAAACAGAAAAAGGAGACAAGATAAAATGAAGAAACTTACATTATTGATGACAGGTCTATTATTCGTACTTCTGCTAGCAGCATGCGGAAGCAACTCCGATAGTGCAAGCGGTGCAGATAAAGACGAAGAGAAGCTTACAATCGAGCATGAGCTTGGTAAAACAGAAGTTGCAAAAAATCCAGAAAAGATTGTTGCGTTTGATATGGGCGCATTAGACACATTGGATAAACTCGGTGTCGATGTAGCTGGTGTTCCACAAGAGAACCTTCCTGATTATCTTTCCAAATACAGCAGTAACGACTATGAAAATGTCGGCGGTCTGAAAGAGCCGGATTTAGAAAAAATAGCTGAAATGCAGCCGGATGTCATTTTTATCTCTGGCCGTCAAAGCGACTATTATGAACAGCTTAGTGAGTTAGCACCGACTATTTACATCGGCGTTGATACGACAGATTATATGAACTCATTCAAGAAAAACACAGAAACGATTGCACAAATCGTAGGTAAGGAAACAGAAGCGGAAACAGCGCTGGGTGAAATTGATGATGCTATTGCTGATCTGAAGACGAAAACAGAAAGCATGGATGAAAAAGCATTGATCACACTCGTGAATGACGGCAGTGTAAGTGCATACGGCAAAGCTTCCCGTTTCGGAGTCATCCATGATGTTTACGGAGTGCCTGCAGTGGATGATACAATCGAATCTTCTACGCATGGTCAGTCCATCGGCTTTGAATATATTTCTGAGAAGAATCCAGATTATTTGTTTGTAGTGGATCGAGGCGCTGTCGTTGAAGGCGGTTCATCTTCAGCTGAAAAAGTATTGGACAATGAATTAGTTAATGGTACAAATGCAGCCAAGGAAAACCACATCACTTACTTAAGTCCGGATTATTGGTATCTATCTGGTGGCGGACTAGAGTCTGAAATGGAAAAAGTGAAAGAAGTATCCGATGCATTAAATTAAGAAAGAAAAAAAGCGCAGATGCTGAGATGCATTTGCGCTTTTTTAATACATATCTTCTTGATGGAAGTAATTTGGCTTGAGGATTTCATTCTTATAAGGTTTATGGAAGATATGAGTTGCTGCAGGTGACATTGGAGGAATGAGCCAGCTCCACATACCTGTCACATCACGTCCAGCTTTTTGCTCCTGCTTCTCGAAATGGGCGAATTGCTTAGCGGCAGTGTGATGATCTACAATCGTAACACCTGATTTTTGGAAAGATTGAAGCACAGCGATATTCAATTCAACCAATGCGCGATCCTTCCAAAGTGTAGATGCCTTGCTTTGATCAAGTTCAAGAACCTCTGCAACTTTCGGCAGCATATGGTAGCGGTCCTCATCGGCCAGGTTCCGTGCACCGATTTCGGTTCCCATATACCAGCCGTTGAAAGGTGCTGCGTGATAGGTTATACCGCCGATTTCCAATTTCATATCTGATATGATCGGAACTGCATACCAGCGTATATCTAAATCAGCTAGTTTAGGATACTCCTCATGCTCGATTTGGACCTCCTTCACTATATCTGCAGGTATTTCTTGAAGTACAGGCGGTTGGTCACCCACTTGTACGACGAGCGGAAGAATGTCGTGCATCGTTCCTTTGCCTTCCCAGCCAAGGTTTCTGCAAACATTGGTGAAACGTACAGAAGCAGGGTCACCGATTATGCCATGCTCTGACTCGTACCCAGCATACCGAAGTAATTGATGATTCCAAATCCGGATATTAGCATCCGGTGAGAAGATAGTGATCATCGGCTTGACTTTTCCATCATTTGTAGCTTGTTCAATATGATCGAACAGCTTCTCCATTACCTCCTCTGCATTCGTGGCTTCCCGTGCATCTTTTACATGAAGGCCATTCCAGAACAAGCGGCCGATACAGCGGTTCGAATTCCGCCATGCCATTCTAGCTCCGTGCTCAAGCTCTTCAGCCGTATGGTTATATGTAGAGTTTTGGTTTATTTCATTTTCGATCTCGGACAGGCGCAGTTGTATTTCTTTATCTGATTTCCCGAGTTCTTGATAGCTTATCTGGATGAATTCTGTTGCTTCTTCCAATAGTTCTGGCATAGCAGCAGGCCTCCTTTAGTCAGCTTGTAGTATAGCATGTGGGGAGTAAAAAGGCGTTATCAGGCAGAAATTGTAGAAAAAGGTTCATGAACGGCACATATTAGCCGATAAATAAAAAAGAGAGGAAGGGGGAATTATGATGAAAAAAAGACATGCCATTAATGTGCTGAGTGCAGCATATCTTTATGCGATTTTGCTGTTTCTGCAAAATGAAAGGGTTTTCTTGTTCGAGTGGTGGGTAAATCTAATAATCGGACTTATTTTGGCCGGGGGAAGCTTTACTTATGTTTTGCTATCCAATAAAGAAACAGAAGAAACAGCAGCTGAAGCTGCCGCAGAGATTCCATTTCCACAGGAGACAGCAGCGACGGTTGAGCCGGATGTAGAACCAGAAAGAGATTCGGCATCTGATAAGCTGGAACAGACAGGTGAAGCGCTGAATCAAATTGTAATCGCTTTAGAAGAAGTTACGATCGGTTCAGAGAATCAATCCCATGCTTCAGCTGAGTTAGCTGGAACAATGCAGAAGTTCGCTGAGAATGTCATGATGGTGGCGTTAAAAGGGGAAGAAGCCAAGCAGGTTGCTGGTGAGATGGATGCATTGACTAAAGAAGGTGCATCTCATATGGATGATTCCGTCAATCATATGGACACGATAACAAGCAAAATTACATTCTCCTATGAAAAAGTAATCGGCTTGAATGGGAAGACAGATCAAATCAGTGCATTGCTCCAGGCAATCAAGGATATTGCGGAACAGACGAATCTGCTTGCGCTGAATGCTGCCATCGAAGCGGCACGTGCAGGTGACCAGGGTCGCGGATTTGCAGTGGTGGCAGATGAAGTGCGCAAGCTTTCCGATCAAGTCCGTGTTGCTGTAACGGACATAACAGGTGTATTCCAAGCCATCCAGACAGAATCAAAGGAAGCTGTCGATGCTCTTGGTGCAGGAAAGGAAGCAGTTGTTGCCGGATCTGATAAGATCACAACGACCCAAAGCACGTTTGAACAGCTGCAAGCAGAGGTCACCATAACGAGCAATCAAATTGAAGCGATTTCAGCAGCTATGTATGAGGTTCTTGATAACACCCGCGGGGTAACTGACAGTATCAATAGCATCGTATCTGTCGCGGAACAGAATGCAGCAAGTATGCAGGAAGTGACTGCTATTACACAGGATATACAACAAAACTTCACAAAGTAATTCTAAAAGCGGCCAGCGGGTCGCTTTTTTTTATCCCAGCTGATTGCCCTCCTAGCTTTTAAATACTATTTACCTCCTGAAATTACCCCTTCTGCAAAGCGTTAAAACCTGTTAAATTATTTGGATGCGCTTCCTATAATTTTTTTGTTAAATGACCAGGTTATGGTTTGAATAGAGGGCTTTTCTGTTGTATCGTTAGCGGATATTATGTCAGAAAAAAGGAGGAGTTAACATGTCTCTAGCAGGCAGACAATTTAAACCTACGACAGTGATTGCCGTCTTGATGATTTGCGCTTTTTCCATCGGAACAACGGAATATGTTGTCACTGGCGTACTTACCCATATCGCGTCGGATCTCGGTGTGACAATTGCATCAGCGGGTCTTGTTGTCAGCATGTATGCACTTGGTGTGGCAATATTCGGTCCGCTTATGACAACCTTATCTGTCAAATTGCCAAGGAAGCCGATGCTGCTTCTGTTTATGCTGATCTTCATCATCAGTAATATTATTAGCGCGACAGCACCGAATTTTACAGTGCTGCTTGTTTCGCGTGTCGCTTCCGCTTTTATGCACGGTCCATTTTTCGCGCTCGCTTTTGTCATGGCAAGTGACCTTGTGGAACCGCGTAAACGTGTTCAGGCGATTGCCGCCGTCAATGGCGGACTTACTATAGCCATCATGATCGGTGTCCCATTCGGCGCTTATCTTGGCTCACTGATAGAATGGCGTCTCGTATTCTGGCTAATTGCAGTTCTCGGAGTGTTAGGATTAATCGGGCTGCTTATTTGTGCACCGAATACAAAGCCGGCAGAAACGCCGCGTATCAAGCAGGAGCTTAGTGTATTCAAACATAAACAGGTGCTGCTGACGATAGCTATCATCATCTTTGGCTACTCAGGTGTATTTACTGCCTACACGTTCATTGAACCGCTGCTGCGGTCGGTTACTGGCTTCGGAGGAGTCGGAATCATGATCAGTCTCTTCTTCTTCGGAATGGGGAGCGTAATTGGTAATTTTTCAACGCCGCGGCTAGCTGCTGGCAATGTGACTAGAACGTTAATCTATGTATTTGCAACGCTGACTGCCATTCTCCTATTGTTCCCGCTGGCAACACCATATGCGATCACTGCTGTTTTAATTATTGGCCTGTTTGGTGCCGGTGCTTTTGGAACAACCCCTTTATTGCAGTCAAAAATCGTTATGGCAGCAAAAGAGGGCCCGACAATTGCAGCAGCAGCAAGTGTGTCAGCATTCAATCTGGCGAATGCTGGCGGAGCTTATATAGGCGGACTTGTGCTGGATGCAAATCTTGGCTATACATGGCTTTCAGTTATCGGAGCCGGTATTTCTATCATTGGAATTCTATTATCCGCAATATCTTATCGAGAAGAGAAAAAGCAACCAGAAGCAGCCTGAATAGTATTGCAAGGTCCAATACCTTCCTTCATACTAGAATAAATTTCTAGGAGGGGGAGCAGCGATGAATCCAATATTAAGAGATTTCAAGACTACTATTGAGACAGAGCGTCTTATCATCAGGCAGCCTAAAATCGGTGATGGCAAAGCTATGAACGAAGCTATCAAAGCATCTCTGCCGGAGCTGCAGCGCTGGATGCCATTTGCGCAGGAACTGCCGACTCCGGAAGAAACGGAGGAAAATATCCGGCAGTCGGTCGCAAATTGGATCAATCGGACCAATCTGCGGATGCTCATTTTCCGTAAGGATACTGGAGAATTCATTGCATCCAGCGGTTTTCACGGGATAGATTGGGATGTTCCAAAAGTAGAAATCGGATATTGGATGGATACTCGCCATACCGGCCAGGGATTTATGACGGAAGCCGTTGAAGCTCAAACGGAGTATGCCTTTACAGAGCTTGGTGTCCGGCGGGTTCAGATACTATGCGATGAAGAAAACAGTGCAAGCCGGGCTGTTCCGGAACGGCTCGGCTATAAGCTGGAGGGGATACATTATTCTGACAGCCTGCATGTAGATGGTAAGACTGTTCGCAATACGGTGTATTACAGCAAAACCAGATAATGGCTGGTAAACCACAAATAGTTGCAGATTTACATGAAACGTTCAAATTTTGTTCACTACTTATTCTTATTCTCTCTTTTTGCCGGTGTTAGAATGAAAAATGAACTGTTTACTTACCAGGCAAGTCTGGTCTTTTTGGCTGCTTTGTATTACACTAGTTTCTGGATTGTTGTCAGACACTGTCTATTCGACAGTGTGATTGTGTGTTTCCAGCTGAGTTTCTGCTACTCCTGCGGGAATGCGGAAGTTTCATTGTGAAATACTTATCAAAACCCTATTATAGCGGATATGGTTGTTTTCCTATGCAGAGGGAAAACAAGCGTTTCTGTGAATTCAGGTAAAGAAAGGAAGGGAAGCAGGCGCATGCTTAAAAAATTGAAACCCTTAAGTCTTCTATTGTTCCTTGCCCTGCCGCTAATGCTCGCCGGCTGTTCTACACCGGAAGTGCTTGATCCGAAAGGACCAGTGGCAAGTCAGCAGAGTGACCTTATTATTCTATCAATCATCTTTATGCTTACAATCGTTGCGGTTGTATTCGTACTTTTGACGATTATCCTTGTCAAGTACAGAGAAAGAAAGGATCACGACAAGTACAGCCCTGAACTACACGGCAGCATGCTGCTCGAGACTATCTGGACGATCATCCCGATTATCATCGTAGTAATTTTGGCTGTCCCTACTGTCAGAACGATCTATTCACTGGAGGAAGCGCCTCAGCCTAAGACGGCTGAAGCAGCGCAAGAAGACCCTCTAGTAGTACATGCAACATCCATCAACTGGAAATGGGTATTCACCTATCCAGAAGAAGACATCGAAACAGTGAACTATCTGCATATTCCGATTCACCGTCCAGTGGAATTCAAATTGACATCTGCCGATTCCATGGCTGCTCTATGGATACCAAGCCTAGGTGGTCAGAAATATAACATGGCAGGCATGCAGACAACTCTTTATCTGCAAGCAGACCACGTTGGCACGTACGATGGGCGAAACGCTAACTTCACAGGTGAAGGCTTCAACGAACAACGATTCAAAGTCTACGCCGATGAAGAAGCTGATTACCAACAGTGGGTGGAAGACGTACAAAACTCCGCTCCAGAACTGACACAATACGAGTATGACAATCTTCTGATTCCTGGTGTCTACGATAAAACAGATGACGGAACAGCTGAATTCAATGGTACGCACTTGCAATGGATCGACCATTCAAAAAATGCGGACTACACATTGGAAGCATGGGATCGCTTAGGCTATGAGCCGAAGAATCCGCATGCGAAAGACAAATCTCAAAACATCTTGCCTGAAGACGAAATTCCGTACTATCAGCAAGACAATACTGTAGACAACTCGGATGAAGACATGGACTCTGAAGAACATGCACATGCGGGTCATGAGTAACAGAGAGAGGGGGAAGAGTTTTGGACTTAAAATGGAATGAGTTTATCATTACCGGCGATCCATTGATTCTGGGCGCACAGATCAGCATCTTGCTCGGTGGAATCGCCGTTGTAGCTGCCCTTACTTACTTTAAAAAATGGAGTTGGCTATGGAAAGAATGGCTGACTTCCGTTGACCATAAGAAACTGGGTATCATGTATATCCTTAGTGCCCTATTAATGCTTTTCCGCGGCGGTATCGATGGTTTGATGATCCGTACGCAGCTTGCGAAGCCAGGGATGGAATTCCTGGATCCGCAGCATTATAACGAGGTATTCTCGACACACGGTGTTATCATGATCCTTTTCATGGCGATGCCATTCTTGATCGGTTTGATCAACTACATCGTACCGTTGCAAATCGGTGCACGTGACGTTGCATTCCCGTACTTGAACAACTTGAGCTTCTGGACATTCTTTGTCGGTATGGCTCTATTCAATATTTCCTTCATCATCGGTGGTTCACCTGATGCCGGTTGGACTGGTTATACGCCGCTTGCGACGAATGAATTCAGCCCAGGCCCTGGTCAGAACTACTACTTGCTAGCAATCCAGATTGCTGGTATCGGTACATTGATGACAGGTATCAACTTCTTCGTTACCATCCTTAAGATGCGTACGAAAGGTATGACACTAATGAAAATGTCCATGTTCACTTGGACATCATTGATCACAATGCTGATCATCATCTTTGCATTCCCAGTGCTTACAGTTGCATTGGCTATGCAGACATTTGACCGTTTATTCGGTTCCGTGCTCTTCACCTTGCAAGGTGATGGTAACCCGATGCTTTGGGTCAACCTATTCTGGGTATGGGGTCACCCTGAAGTATATATCGTTATCCTTCCTGCGTTCGGGATCTTCTCTGAGATCATCTCGACATTTGCAAGAAAACAGCTATTCGCTTACAAAGCGATGGTTGTGTCCATTGTGACGATTTCTGTATTGAGCTTCCTTGTATGGGTTCACCACTTCTTCACAATGGGTAATAGTGCTGAAGCAAACAGTTTCTTCTCTATTACAACAATGGCTATCTCTATCCCGACCGGGGTTAAGATATTCAACTGGTTATTCACGATGTATCGAGGACGTATTACCTTTACGACTCCGATGCTTTGGTCCCTTGCTTTCATCCCGAACTTCGTAATTGGTGGGGTAACAGGGGTAATGCTTGCGATGGCAGCAGCTGACTATCAGTATCATAATACGTACTTCCTAGTATCTCACTTCCACTATGTGTTGATCTCGGGTACTGTATTTGCTTGTTTCGCAGGTTTGATTTACTGGTATCCAAAAATGTTCGGACATAAATTGAACGAAAAAATCGGTAAATGGGCTTTCTGGATTTTCGTTATCGGCTTCAACGTATGTTTCTTCCCTCAGTATTTCCTAGGGTTGGACGGTATGCCAAGACGTATTTCCACTTATTTGCCAGAAGATGGCTGGACAGGATTGAACATGATTTCCACAATCGGTGCGTTCCTGATGGGTCTTGCATTCCTCATCTTCGTATACAATATCTACTATAGTTGGAGATATTCACCAAGAGAGAAAACTGGTGACGCTTGGGGTCTTGGACGTAACTTGGAATGGGCGACTACATCGTCTATCCCACCGCATTACAACTTCGCTGTCCTTCCTGAAGTAACAGGTCTTGATCCTTACTGGGATATGAAGGAAAAAGGTCTTGATCAACAGAAGAACACGGATTATAAACCAATTCACATGCCTAGTAACTCATCTACACCGGCAATCATGTCTGCATTGATGGGTATGGCAGCATTCGGGCTTGTATTCCATTGGTACTGGATCGGAATCGTAGGTGCTGTCGGTATCTTCATCACTATGATTGTTCGTTCATTCGATTACAATGATGGTTACTATGTCAGCGTGGAAGAAATAAAAGAAACAGAAGCGAAAGCGAATAAATAAAGGAGGTTGTGAAGAAATGGCACATGATCACAATGTGAACCCCAACGCGCCATTGGAATACCAATCAGAAGCCGGCCGGTTGAACATCACCGGTTTCTGGACCTTCCTTGGTGCAGAGATCGCTTTGTTCTCGACACTATTCGCGTCTTATTTCGCGTTACAATCACGTGTAGGCGACGGACCAACATCCATCGAGATGTTCGAAGCCGGCCTAGTCATGATTATGACAATGCTGCTTCTTACAAGTAGCTTCACTTGCGGACTCGCGATTCACGAAATGCGTGCGAACAATGTAAAAGGTGTTATTGGCTGGATGATCATTACACTTATCCTAGGTGCAGGATTCATCGGCTATGAGCTATACGAATTCGTACATTATGTACACGAAGGTGTTACACTGGGAACTAGTGCACACTGGTCTATGTTCTTTATCTTGCTTGGTACACACGGTCTACACGTATCGATCGGTATCGGCTGGATCATTCTTCTTCTGATCCAACTAGCAAGAAGAGGGCTTACACCAAAAACGGCATCAAAGGTCTTTATCTCTAGTCTCTATTGGCACTTCTTAGATGTTGTGTGGATCTTTATCTTCACATGCGTTTACTTGATGGGGATGGTGAATTAATATGAGTCAACAAACGAAAAAAGGACATTTCCCTTGGAAGCACATCATCGGATTTTTGATCTCAATCGCGTTGACACTTGTAGCCTTCGCAACAGCGCTATGGACAGACTGGTCATCAACAACGATTTTCATCATCATCTTGATTTTCGCTGTGATTCAGGCTGCCTTGCAGCTCGTTATGTTCATGCACATGACGGAAGGAGAAGACGGCGGTTTGATTTCCGGGAATACACTTTTCGGATTCTTCATCGCTATCGTTATCATCGTCGGCACATACTGGCTGATGACTTCCGGTCACATGCACATGGGTATGAGTATGTAACACATAAAACCCGCTCACCTGAGCGGGTTTTTTTGTATTCTTTTTTTCTTTTCACTAAAATAGAGAAGATAGATGAGGAGGTTCGTTCGGCATGATAATTGCAAATGATGAACATATTCTTTTAAAAGCGAAACAAGTAGCGAAAGTGGCAAAAGAATTCAAACGGCTTGGTGATGAACAGGCGCAGCTCAGTTCACAAGTGGTAGATGCTTTTCGAACGACAGCGTATACATTGCTTACTGTACCGAAAGCTCAAGGAGGAGACGGAGCAAATCTGCATGATTTCTTAATGGCTCAGGAGATAGTTGCCGCCGGCGATGGAGCAGCTGCCCTATCGATAGGGTGGCACTTGAGTACCATGCAGGACTTATGCGAAAATGCAGATTGGCCAAAGGATATGTTCGAAAAGTTTCTGGAAGAAGTTGTTCAGGAGCGTAAAATTGTCAATCGCGCAGCATCTGAACCGAATACAGGAAGTCCCACAAGAGGGGGGATGCCTGAAACGAAAGCTGTGCGGGAAGGCAATGATTATATACTGACTGGCCGCAAGACATTCACATCCATGGCAGCTGACCTGGATTACTATTTAGTGACTGCTTATGTAGAAGAAGATAAGACGATCGGAAGCTTTTTAATTGCCAGGGAAATAAACGGGGTGCGTGTCGAAAAGACTTGGAACCCGATGGGAATGCGTGCAACTGGCAGTGACGATCTAATTCTGGAACAAGTAAGAGTACCAGTAGATTGCTATGTAGAAAAGACCCGGAAGAAAGCCGGACCGAAGGGATCATTACTGCATATTCCAGCGTGTTACTTAGGTATTGCCAAAAGTGCACGTGATGAAGCTGTTTCATTTGCTAAAACGTTTCAGCCAAACACATTGGATAATCCGATTATCAGTGTGCCTCATATCCGGGAGAAGATAGGTGAAATGGACTTGGAGCTAATGCAAGCAAGACATTTTATGTATCATGTTGCCAGCTTGTGGGATAGCTATCCTGAGAAGCGGCATATGATGGGACCGGAGCTTGCAGCAGTTAAAGTGAATGCAACAAAAGCTGCAGCTAAAGTAGTCGACTTGGCAATGCGGATTGCTGGAGGCCGAGGTCTCTCCAAGAAGCAAGCTTTTGAGCAGCATTATCGGGACGTGCGTGCCGGCTTGCATAACCCGCCGATGGACGATGCTGTTTTAGAGCTGTTAGCTTCCCATGCCGAGAAAAAAGATAATTAAATTTCTCTTTTTAGTACCAGGTATTAAAACTAGATGGTATAATGGAGGCAGATGTGAAGGAGGCAGATAATATGGAATCCAAAGCACGTATAACAGCAATTGGAACATATATCCCGGAAAAGGTATTGACCAATGCAGATTTTGAAAAAATGGTCGATACTTCCGATGAATGGATTGTACAGCGAACTGGAATCAAAGAAAGAAGAATCGCTGCTGAAGATGAGTATGTAACAGATCTATGTGAAAATGCTGCAAGAAATCTTGCAAAGAACTTCAACAAGTCATTGGATGATGTGGACTTGATTCTGGTAGCTACGGTTACAGGTGAATACAAATTCCCTAGTGTATCCAGTCAGCTGCAAGCAAGACTTGGATTGAAAAACACAGGTGCACTCGATTTGGGAGGCGCATGTGCAGGCTTTGTTTACGGGCTGCATATGGCAAACGGATTGGTTTCATCTGGTTTGCATAAGAAAGTGCTTGTTTTGGGCGGAGAAACTTTGTCCAAAATCACCGACTATACGGATCGTACGAGCTGTATTCTATTTGGTGACGGTGCAGGAGCTGCATTAGTCGAGTATGATGCTGAAAATCCGGGCTTCTTTGGTTTCCATATGGGAACTAAAGGTGAAGGCGGACGTCATCTTTACCAAACTGGTCTGTCCACAAAACTGAACGGTGAAGAGCTTACTAACCCAGGTAAATTGGTTCAAAACGGACGCGAAGTTTACAAATGGGCCGTTTCCGGTGTGCCAAAGGGCGTTAAGAAACTAGTTGAAGAAGCAAATATGTCACTCGATGATATAGATTGGTTCATCCCGCATAGCGCCAATATGCGAATGGTAGAATCTATCTGTGATCGTTTGGATTATCCAGTCGAAAAAACACTGACAAGCATGGCATATGCAGGTAATACATCTTCTGCGACAATTCCGCTTGCATTTGATTTCGCTTTACAGGAAAACAAAGTCAAAGATGGCGATACAATGCTGCTATACGGATTCGGCGGCGGTCTAACCGAATGCGGTATCATCATCAAATGGGATCCAAAAGCATAAGAAAAGCCCGTGGAGTTATCTCCACGGGTTTTCTTATGCATTGGCTTCAGGAATCCTTATGTGGACCTCTTATCGGCAGATCCCCGGCAATTTTTGCACGAAACTGATCCAGGAAAATGACATTATAATATTGATCTTTGCCATTTCGAATCACATATTTCCGTACGTAAGCATGCAAAAACGTCCCGTCCAACCATGCAAGAATCAAGCTTGCTGGTATCGCGCTTACCAATGGATGTACAGGACCATCAGTCGCTAGGACAATAAGCATCCAGCTGACAATGGAGAAGAATATACAATCAAGCCATCCTGTTGTCTTATTTGCTTTGCTGGGCAGTAATAGCATGTCGATCAAATAGCCTATTACAGTGAGGATCATCGTAAGCTGGAATACCTTGGTAAAGGATAATTGATAGATTAAACCTGCGAAAAGATAAAGGATCGCGAAGGCGAATATCCCTTTCAGAAGTATGGCTTTGACATGTTTCATCATTGTTCACCTGCTGCTTTTTTTATACAATATGTCCAGTTTTGATTACTGGTATACACTGCTGCAACAGTTCTAGAGAATATGGTATAATAACCTGCTGTATTGTTAAGAGATAGGAGTTTATGTCGTACATGATTACAACTATAAAAGAAGCATGGTTTTCTAATGTACCGAAGGATGTATTATCAGGAGTTTTAGTAGCCTTAGCACTTATACCGGAAGCAATTGCTTTTTCTATTATTGCAGGCGTTGATCCGATGGTCGGATTATATGCTTCCTTCTGTATTGCCGTTGTCATCGCGTTTGCAGGCGGACGGCCAGCGATGATATCTGCTGCCACTGGTGCGATGGCACTTGTAATGGGAAGTCTTGTCGCTGATCATGGGTTGCAGTATCTCTTCGCTACAACCATATTGACCGGAGTGATTCAAATTTTCTTCGGTGTCTTTAAAGTAGCGAGATTGATGATATTTATTCCAAGACCAGTCATGATAGGTTTCGTCAACAGTTTGGCAATTTTAATCTTCATCGCGCAGCTCGTTCATTTCGAGGGCGAGTCATGGCAAATCTATGCTTTCGTGGCTGGTGCACTAGTGATTATTTATGTGCTGCCGCGTTTTGTGAAAGCTATCCCATCTCCGCTTGTTGCGATTGTCGTTATGACCATAATTGCAGCTCTAACGCATAGTTCGACAAAAACAGTCGGTGATATGGGTGAGCTGAAGCAGGCTTTGCCTTCCTTCTTCATACCGGATGTTCCGTTCAATATGGAAACACTGCAAATCATTTTTCCATATGCTATTGCTTTAGCCATCGTTGGTCTGATGGAGACATTCCTGACGGCACAGTTGCTGGATGACTATACAGATACAAACAGTAATAAAAATCGTGAAGCGCGCGGCCAGGGGATTGCCAATATTGCTGCCGGATTTTTCGGCGGGATGGCTGGCTGTGCCATGATCGGACAATCTGTCATCAATGTTAAAGCTGGCGGACGGACCCGTCTGTCTACCTTTATTGCTGGTGCGTTTCTCATGCTGCTTATAATCGTCTTCAACGATGTTTTGGTCCAAATCCCGATGGGAGCACTTGTCGCGGTCATGTTCATGGTGAGTATCGGAACGTTTGACTGGTCCTCAGTGCGCAACCTGCATCGTATGCCTCTGACGGATGCTGCAGTCATGATTGTGACAGTTGCGGCTGTGCTGTGGACGCACAACCTGTCTGTCGGTGTCATTATCGGAGTACTGATGAGCGCAGTGTTCTTTGCAGCCAAGATATCAAAAGTGGATGTCAAAGGAACGAAGCAAGAAGGACAGAAAGTCTATATGGTCAAAGGACAGCTGTTCTTCGTTTCGGTAACCGACTTTCTAGCTTCATTTGATCCGAAACGGGAGGATACGCAGCAAATCATCTTGGATTTTCAGGAAGCGAGATTGTGGGATGATTCAGCAGTAGGAGCATTGGACAAGCTAGTGCTGAAATATAGGGAATATGACATTCAGGTGGATGTCCGTAATCTCGACCATGCTAGTCAAGCACTCGTCAATCGACGTGCGGCTTATATCCAGGCATGAAAATAGGCGTATACCGCATGGTATACGCCTATTTTTTTCTCTTGAACACAATGTACTTCATGAATAGGAAGCTGCTGGCCGAAGAGAGGAACATGGCTGCTCCTTTGGCTATATTATTATCAATATATGCCGGGAAGGATACAAACGTAATTGCTCGGAGGACAGCTAGACCCGCGATGAAAACAAGATTGCTGATCACTAATGCAACTAAAGCTTGCGCAAAGAACAGACTTTTCTCTGCTTTGCTTGATTTTTTCTGCTTGCGGAACGTAAATCTCGTATTCCAATAATAACTGTTCCAAATACATACCAAATAACTGATGGTATTGAAAAGGAGCAGCAGGAGATTATTCTTCGTCGGCCAGATAAGTAGTAATATATTGAGTACGACTAGGTCAACTGCTGCGTTAAGTACGCCAATAGACGTAAATTGCAGGATTTGTGTGCGGGTCCTTTTTAACATGATTTATCACAGCCTTCAGGTAACATAGTTCGATCTTAACATCATTCCCTTATTTCCTTCCTTTTTAACGTTTCAATCAGCTTGTATGTGGTATGTAGTGCTATATGCTAGTTTTACTTTACTAAGCAAATTTGTAAGAGGAGTGATTGCAGTTTGTGTTACGCAAAGGACATGGAGAAACTCGCACAAAAAGCCAAGCGCCATCCTCAGAAAGTACTTAGCATGTATGTGAATACGGATCCCGCCAACCGTGATCAGACAGGTGGCGAATGGAAGATTCACGTAAAGAATGGATTGAAGAACTTCGAAACATATCTCAAGAACGACCCCCAGGAGCTGGAGCAATTCTTGAAAGTGAAGGATAAGGTGAAAGCGTTCCTGGAGAATAACGGTCAAAGCATGAAAAAAAGCTGTGTCGTGTTTGCATCTGCGGATGATATTTGGTTTGCGGAATGCCTCCAAATGCCAGTCACGACAGAATTTCACTGGGAAGATGAGCCGAAGCTGGATCAATTTCAGGCTCTGTATGAAAAATTCCCAGAGTCAGGCGTCATTCTGGTGCAAAGAAATCAAGTCAAAGTAATCGATGCCGTCCTAGGGAAGATAAATGACACAAAGATATATGAGATGGATATAGACACCGAGAAATGGAAGGTGCAGGCTAGCCCGCAGCGGGCATTGTCCATTAAAGGGAAAGGCGGAAAAGGATCGAAGAAGGACACGATCGAGAATCGCTTGGAAGCTAACCAGAAGCGCTGGTACAAATCTCTTGCACCTGACCTTGATAAGCTCGCAAAAGATAGAGAATGGAAAAGCATCCACCTCGTCGGTAATAAAGAAGAAGCCAAATTGATAGAGAGTTATATGCAGAAGCAGGTCCAGCAGACGGAAGGTAAAAACCTCTTCGAGCAGGAGGAACGGAAAGTGCTGGAGGAAGTGATACTATAAAAAAAGCAGCATGCCAAACTGGCATGCTGCTTTTTCATTAGGATAGGCGCTTTCCTGCGACACCATAATTTGATTTGTTCATTTCCTCAATGATGATGGAAACTGCTTCTGCGCGAGCGCCAGTTGTCTCGACCATCACGTCGGTCATTTTCTTTATCATTTGTTCTTTTTGTTCATCCGTTCGGCCTTCCAGCATTTTAACTGTAATGATTGGCATATATATCGACTCCTTAGCGATTGTGACACGTCGGGCAAAGACCATAAAGCTCGAAAGCGTGTGTATTTACATGATAATCCGCAAGTTCTTCTGTGTAAACTGGCAGCGGACATTTCTGGAGCGGTTTGGTCAGTCCGCAGCTTTCACAAATGAAATGATGGTGATGCGTGCCGCTTCTGCAAGCAATTTTAAACAGCTTTTCTCCGTTTTTTTCACGGGATTCGAGCAGCTCCAGCTGTTCGAAAAGACGGAGATTGCGATAGATCGTATCCAAGCTGATACCAGCATAGCTAGTTTCCATGAAAGCAAGCAGTGCTTTTGCACTTCGATATCCTTTGGCATGGATAAAATAAGCTAGGATATCTGCGCGTTTATCTGTATATTTATGACCATTTTCCTTCAGAATCGCAATACCTTTGTCCACTTGCATATCAGGAAACTCCTTTCTCGAAAGCCGCTTTTCGTTTGTTCGCAAGCAGCAGCTTTTGAATGATGAAACTCAACAGAAGAATCAGGATCGATACGACAACAATGGTACCCCCTGGCGGTATTTCAAAATAATAACCAGAGAAGAGGCCGACAATAACGGATGTCTCTCCGAAGAGGATAGCCAGTATCATTGCCCATTTGAAGCCTTTTGCCAGACGGATGGCTGCTGCTACAGGTATTGTCATCAAGGCAGAGACGAGCAGCACACCAACGATCCGGATGCTCGCTGCAATGACAAGGGCAGTCAGCAGCATGAAGATGAAATGGATTGCTCTTGCATGCAAGCCGCTGACACGCGCATGCTCTTCATCAAAGGAAAGCACCAGCAGCTGCTTGTACAAGAATCCGATGACTAGCAGGACAATGATCGAGATGATCACAATAACACGCAGGTCTTCACTGCTGACAGCAGATACAGATCCGAATAAATAAGAAAACAAATCTGTTGTAAAACCGTTAGCCAAAGATATGAAAATAACACTCAAGCCGACTCCTCCGGAAAGGATGATCGGAATAGCGATTTCTTGGAAGTTACGGAACATGCTGCGAAGCTTCTCGATTAGCAGTGATGCTGCAACCGAGAAACCAAGACCCGCATAAAACGGTGTTATCACAGGAGTTGCCAGCTTTTTCTCCAGTAACAGTCCGAATGCAATACCGGCTAAGGTAACATGCGATAGGGCATCCGCAATCAGAGACAGTCTGCGTACGACGATGAAGCAGCCGAGTAATGGAGCAATCAAGCCGATTAGCAGACCGGTATATAGTGTATTTCGTAAAAATTCAAATTGAAGAAAATCAGCAATCATGCATGAATACCTCGCAATACATGTAAATCGGTTTCAGGCAGGCTGAATTGTTCTGGGCTGCCTTCGTATTGGACTTGCTGATCCAAATAAACAAGTTTGGATGCATAATGCGCAATCCCAGCCAGATCATGCGTGATCATCACTAAGGTAAGTCCTTTTTCCTCATTCAGCCGCTGCAATAATTCATAGAAGCCTTTCACATTGGCGTGGTCGATTCCGACAGTTGGCTCATCGAGTATGATCAATTCCGGCTGGCTTACAAGCGCTCTGGCGATGAAAACGCGCTGCTGCTGGCCTCCGGACAAACTACTGATATTTTCGTGCAGATAATCGCTCATATCCACTTGGGCAACAGCTTGCTTTACAGCGGCCCGGTGCTTGGCGGTAAATCTGCGGAAATAACCGATCTTCGGGGTAAGCCCCATTGCGACTACTTCGAAAACAGTAGCTGGGAAACCTTTATTGAAGGCATTCGCCTTTTGGGATACAAAGCTGACTTTATTCCAGTCCTTAAAGGAAGAAACAGACTGTCCAAAAAGCTGGATGGAGCCATTATTAGGCTGCAGCATTCCAAGTGCCAGCTTGATCAATGTTGTTTTACCCCCGCCGTTTGGACCGATCAATCCGAGGAAGTCACCTTTTTTTACTTGAAGGGATACCTCGCGCAAGGCAGCCTTCTGTTCATATGAGAAATTAATAGTATCTATTTGAAGGATAGATGTCATTTTCTATCACCTTTCTAATCACGTACTTCTTCACAAAGACTTATTCTATCGTAATCATTTCGATTTGTAAATCATAATCGTTTCGATTTAAAATCAATTATTGACATATACCTGGTGGGGGTATATTATATTTATATACCTGTAGGGGGTATAAAGGAGGTGTGCTATGGAACATTCAGATAAAAAGCCAGTCAAGTCAAGGACTACGACAGAGAAGCAAGCGCTTGTTAATCGGCTCAAACGAATCGAGGGACAAGTTAGAGGACTTCAGAACATGGTCGAGGAAGATAGATATTGTGTGGATATCCTTGTTCAAATATCAGCTATTCAGGCGGCACTGAAAAAAACCGGAGCCGCAGTAACCGAAAGACATATGAAGCATTGTGTTTCCCATGCAATTCAGCATGGAGATGGGGAAGAGGCCATCGATGAATTGATGAAAGTACTGCAGCAATTCGGCAAATAGGAGGCGGTCCATATGGATAAGAAGCAAGTAACAGTACCCATTACCGGTATGACTTGTGCTGCATGTGCCACCCGTATCGAAAAAGTGCTGAACAAGATGGATACGGTAGAGGCCAATGTCAATCTGGCAACAGAAAAGGCAGCAATCTCTTTTGATCCGAACCAGGTGGATGAAACAGATTTAACAGGTAAGATTGAAAAGTTAGGCTACGGAGTGGAACCTGATGAAGTTTATCTAGATATAAAAGGAATGACTTGCGCTGCTTGTTCAGCAAGAATCGAGAAGGTGCTGAACAAGCAGGAGGGCATCCATCAAGCTGTTGTCAACCTGGCTGGAGAGACGGCAGCCATCCGCTATAATCCGCTGCTTACAGGTACAGATGAATTTATCGAGCGTATCCGGAAATTAGGCTATGATGCAAGCCCGCGTAAATCCAGGGAAGAAAATGAGCAAGCCAGAGACAAAGGAATCCGGTTGATGCAAATGAAACTACTGCTATCCGCTTTGCTATCTTTGCCGCTGCTCGCTACAATGGGCGGACATTTGGGCTTGTATGAAGTACCGCATATCCTTATGAATCCGTGGGTGCAGCTATTATTGGCTACACCGGTTCAATTTTTGATCGGCTGGCAATTTTACAGAGGAGCTTATCATAGCTTACGCAGCGGGTCCGCTAATATGGATGTGCTTGTTGCGCTTGGCACAAGTGCAGCATATTTCTACAGTTTATATGAAGTAATCCGTTTTCAAGGTAGCGGACATATGCCTGCGCTTTATTTCGAGACGAGTGCCATTTTGATCACCTTGATTCTTCTTGGTAAATATATGGAAAAGGTGGCGAAAGGGCGAACTACTACAGCAATCACTTCCCTCGTCGGCTTACAGGCGAAAGAAGCGACCGTATTGCGTGGGGAACAGGAAGAGAAAATTGCGGCTGCAGAGCTGGTGCAGGGTGATATCGTTATTGTACGCCCTGGAGAGAAACTTCCTGCAGATGGCATCATTGTGAAAGGCAGTACCCATGTTGACGAATCGATGCTCACTGGAGAAAGCATTCCAGTCAGCAAAGATATTGATGATAAGGTAGCAGGTGCTACAGTCAATGGAAATGGAACAATCCAAGTAAAAGTGACACATTCGAATGAAGAGTCGGTTCTTGCGGAAATCATTCGTGCAGTAGAACGTGCTCAAGGATCCAAAGCACCTATCCAGCGCTTTGCCGATCGCGTTTCTTCGTTTTTCGTCCCGGCAGTTATAGTAATTAGTATACTTACATTTGCGGTATGGATCCTCCTGGTGAATCCAGGGGAGATGGCTCCAGCTTTGACAGCAGCTATCGCTGTATTGGTAATCGCATGCCCTTGTGCACTGGGGCTCGCTACTCCGACGAGCATCATGGTCGGCACAGGCAAAGCGGCAGAAGCGGGCATCTTGTTCAAGGGCGGCGAACAGCTGGAGACAGCATATAAAGTAGATGCTGTCGTCTTCGATAAAACTGGCACAATCACCCAAGGAAGACCGCAGGTGACAGATATTTTTGGTGACGCGCACCATTTGCCTGAAGCGATTGCGCTCGAAAAACAATCAGAGCATCCGCTTGCCCAATCTTTTGCTCAATACGGGGAAGAGCATAGTCTTCCAGTCAAGGAAGTGGAAACGTTTGAGAATATACCTGGCAGGGGTATCAAAGGAATAGTTGGAGGGACTGCTATTCTGATTGGGAATAGTGCACTGATGTCAGAAAATAATGTGCCGCTTGAAGACTTTAAGCTCCAGGCTGATGCGTTAGAGAAAGACGGAAAGACTGTCATGTACCTTGCTGCAGAAAAAAAGATAGAATCGATCATCGCCGTCAGTGATGCCGTTAAACCAGATGCAGCAGAAGCTATTAAACAATTGAAATCACAAGGTATCCGGACAGTCATGCTGACAGGGGATAATCAGCGAACAGCTGACAGCATAGCGGCGAAAGTTGGGATCGACACCGTTTTTGCCAGTGTGCTTCCCACTGGAAAGGCAGATCGAATTGCGGCTCTGCAGGAGGAAGGCTTTACTGTCGCGATGGTAGGGGACGGCATCAATGATGCACCTGCTTTGGCAGCCGCTGATATCGGAATTGCCATCGGCACCGGCACAGATGTTGCAATAGAAGCAGCAGGAGTGACCATACTTGGCGGAGATCTCAAACTCGTACCAAAAGCATTAGGGTATAGTGCGAAAACAATACGCAACATCAAACAGAATTTATTTTGGGCACTTGCATATAACAGTGCGGGTATACCAGTTGCGGCAATCGGTCTGCTGGCACCATGGCTTGCTGGAGCAGCAATGGCCTTCAGTTCTGTCAGTGTGGTAGCAAATGCTTTACGATTGAAAAGACAATTAAAGGAGAGATAAGACATGGAAATGACATTACAAGTAAGCGGGATGACTTGCGGACATTGTGAGAAAGCAGTCAAAGGAGCACTAGGAGAACTGGAAGGAATTCAAGGGGTGGACGTGGATTTGGCCAGCGGAAAAGTCGATGTTGTGTATGATGACACATTAGTGACGAAAGAAGATATGAAAGAAGCAATCGAAGAACAAGGTTATGAAGTAGTAGCATAAGAAAAACCTCCGCATTCTGCATGCGGAGGTTTCTTTTTATACTGCTGCAGCTTTTCCGTCTTTTTTAACAAACTGAACAGGCTGCTGTTTTTTCAGCATTAATGCTGCACATGTAAGTAAGAACGTGATAATCAAGATCAATCCAAGATGGAGGATGGTTGATGGTACACTTTCTCCAGCGTAAATTAGCTGAGTGAAGCCTTGCACCCCATTAGAAGCTGGCAGTGCAGCGCCTATTACACGGAATACAGGAGACAATAGGTCTGTCGGGATGATATTCCCGGCAGCCATCAATTGGAACGGAATCATAGCAACGTTGAATAAAGCACCAGCATTGCCGAAAATAGCAAAGCTCATCTGTGTGAAAGCGATACATGCAAAGACAACTAGCAGCTCGAATCCCCATAGCTGCATGTAGGAAGCAGCTGTATCGTTTGCAAGTGCATGAATCGTTACGATAATCGTCGTTACGACAAGACCGATAATCAGTAAAAGCAGCTGTTTATTCCAGAAGAGCTGCCATTTGCCGAATTTACGACTCAGGATTTGTGTGACAATGTTCATTTGGATATTCATTGTCATGACAGCGATGAAGATGATGAAACCAAGGATCATCGGCACCATGCTGGTTGCGAAGTTATCAATGTGATTTTCTTTGATGATTTCTGCTTGTACATTGGAACCAGCTATAGAGTCCGTCATTTGTCTTGCTGTACTTTCAGCTGCCGACAAAGCAACCTGTGAGTTGGAGCTGTTCAAATAGAATTGTAATGTCGTGTCACTCTGTTTGGCTAAGTTTTCGGTGAATGCTTCCGGAATGACAATCAGCATCGTAATATCATTTTTATCCAGCTGTTTCTTTGCTTCATCATATGAAACAAGATCCGCATCAAATGGCATACTATCCATCATTTTTTCTGCCAATGCATTGGCCTGTTCGCCATCTTCATTGACGACAGCAACATGCAAGCGGTCCAGATGATTTGTTGCATCATGATAGCCTGTCAGCCAGATGACGGAAAATAGTAATGGGACAAGTATGGCAAAAGCCATGCCCACTTTCGTATTCGGGATTTTAAGCATTTCCCGCAAAGGTTGTAAACGCAAAATAAAAACTCCATTCTATATTAGTTGCACGTGCATGTATTTAGCGAAAAAAATCACTGCAAATTCTGATGCAGCTTTCGAATCAGAGTATGCAGCAATTCTATATCCTTCCGTTGGAAACCTAAATAAGCATGATTTTCGATTTCTTCTATCTTCGGTTTGATATCTTTTACCAGATCCCGGCCTTCTGCTGTAATTTGCAAACGGATTGCCCGGCGGTCGTGGAGATCATGTCCGCGGGTGACCAGCCCCTTTTTGACAAGCTTATCGACTATCTTCGTAACGGTTGTCTGCTCTCTTTCCGTTAAGTCGGCAAGCTCTTTTTGGGTGATGTTATCCTGCTTGTCCAATTCCGCAATAAGGGAGAATTGTTCTGGTGTCAGTTCAAACTGTTGAAGCATGCGGGACGTTTCCCGTTTCAAGGATAAGTATGTCCGGGATAAAAGCAGTCCTAACTCGTCTTGTGTCCTGCTCATGGTCCGCTCCTTTCAGATAGCTCAAATAGTTGCACATGCAAGTATATTACGGGTTTGTATCCTATGCGTCAATAATTTTTTTGGATTGGGTTAAAAAAAGGACAACCAGCAGCTGATTGTCCTTCTGTGTCATGTATAGGGAAGTTCTTGTCGTGTTTTGCTGAATTGCTGATAAGCCTGTTCCACTTTTTGCTGCGGAGCTTGCTCCAGGCTGTACCACCCATGCTGGAACATCAAGTTATACAAATTTCGCTGGGAGTCTTGTGTCTCCTTGAACATACGGGCTACTGTTTCATATAATGACTGATTGCTCATTTCGTTGAGTGCCGTGCTGTAAGAAGCTGTCATATACTTTTCGGTAGCAAGCAGATCAGTGACGTGATCCCGGTCATTCATGTTCTGCGTTGTCGGGACTGGTGTCTGGGGATTTTCTATCTTTTGATTCTCTGGCATAACGTTCCCTCCTTAATTGAGCGGTTTTGTCTTCAAATGCTCCAGTAACATATCATAATGGCGCTGATGCATCTGGCCGATAGTGTGCAGCGCTTCCTGGGCATCTGTCAGCTGCACTTCACCGGCAGCATGCTGTGCCTTTTTTGCGGCATTCAAGTTCCAGTTCAGCATATCGCTCAAGTACAGTAAGTCTTTTTCTGAGATCATTTCTGGCGGCTGCAGCATGACATTTTGCTGATTTTCTGCTGGCATGGGATCCCTCCTCTTTCCTTTTTATCGTACCCGGGATCCTGGCGATTATTCTGTGCGAAAGATGCAAAGGACTATGCTAAAATAGCAGTATCAAAAGGAAGGAGATCTGTATGTTCCGATTTTATTGGTACCCGAATTGCAGTACATGTAAAAATGCAAAGAAATGGCTGGATGCGAATGACGTATCCTATGAAGCGATACATATCGTAGAGAACCCTCCAAGTCCGGAGATCCTGCAAGAAGCAGCGGATAAAAGCGGATTGCCGCTTACCAAACTGTTCAATACGAGCGGAAAGGTATACCGGGAGGGCGGCTATAAAGAGAAAATCAAAGAGGCAGATGATGCCCAGCTCAAGTCATGGCTATCCGAAAACGGTATGCTTATCAAGCGACCGCTATTAGTTGGGGAGAAGGCGTCAGCGGTAGGTTTCAAACCGGAAGTGTACGAAACTGTGACTGCTTCGAATTAAGCAGAAACGGTGGTAATTTTATCTATTACCTCTTATAGTAAATATGTTAGCTATTCTTGTAGAAAATAGGTGGAGGAATAAAAATGAGCAACTTACCGAAAGATCTACGTTATACTGAGGAACATGAATGGATTAAAAAAGAAGAAGGCAATCAATATCGAATCGGTATTACCGACTTCGCCCAGGATGAACTCGGAGACATCGTATTCGTGGAACTTCCATCAGTTGGTGACGAATTGAAAGCAGACGAGCCATTTGGCAGCGTCGAATCTGTTAAAACAGTTTCAGAGCTGTATGCTCCGATTAGCGGTAAAGTCGTAGCAGTGAACGAAGATTTGGACGACAGCCCTGAGTTCGTAAATGAATCCCCATACGAGAAAGCATGGATGATCGTAGTGGAAACAGACGATGAAGCAGCGTATGAGAGCTTGCTTTCTGTTGAGGATTACGAAGGACGGATTAAAGAGGATTAATTTTTTGGGTCCTTGTTGATATCTGTTAGCAAGGGCGGCGGTCTCTTTTCATATACTATGGCAAGCGTTCATTGCTAAGCTGCCTTTATTCGGGGGCTCGGGCAAGAAAGCAATCAAATATCGATCAGAATAGGTGATGCCAGTATGGGTGATGAAGAAAAAGTCATTATCGTAGAAGGACGCTCGGATAAAGAGCAGATAAGGAAGATCATCGATGAGGAAGTGACGATCATCTGCACCAATGGAACATTGGGCATCGAGCGGCTGGAACAGCTGTTGTATGACTATGACTTGGATCACAAGCAAGTATATATTATGGTGGATGAGGACAGCGCTGGTCATAAGCTGCGAAAACAGTTAGCACGAGAGCTGCCGCATGCCCAGCATATTTACGTAGACAGAACCTATCGAGAGGTAGCGGCGACCCCGGCCCCAGAATTGGCCACAGCCCTGCTTAGCAGAAGTATCATGGTGCATCCATTCTTCCTCGTCTGAAGAAAGAAGGGATGAATTATCAACATTATCAAAACGGAGGTCCAGTCCGTTATACACCAGGAGCAAGCAAGGATATTTGTGCACACGCCTTTTTGCGGCACATGTCAGCTTGCTGAAAAAATGCTCCTTGCGGTGGAGGCAATGATGGACCAGGAATACTATCATAAACTGAACGCCTCTCTCTTTCCTGATTTCATGCAGGAACATCAGATTGAAAGTGTGCCTTGTCTCATTATCTTCAAACAAGGTGAAGTTCAGGAAAAAATATACGCTTTTCATTCCGTCCAGCATATGCTGGCCAAGACGCTGAGTGAATAAAAACAGCTTTCCTTTCCGGAAAGCTGTTTTTTCTTGCAGGAAATCAGAATGAGAAGAGCCAAATACAGTATATGGAGGGGATGGCGGATGATCATCGAAAAACTGACAAAGCTCAAGCATCAGATCGAGGTGAGGGAGGATTTGCTGCCTTTATGTAATGACAAGCGGCTGAAGGTCTTCATTGAATGGGAGGATGCCCATTTCGATTTGCATATAGATAGAAGCAGCCTCACGACACCAGCTTCCAAGCCTTATGGCATTTTACATATACGTACCGATGAGCAGACATTGCAGGAGCTCCTTAGCGGCGAGGTGCAGCTTCGCAGTATCCGTCACAGGCAAGTGGTGGAGGGGGATTATCAGCATATTTTGCTTGTGGAGGCACTACTATTTCTGGGAGCTCCAGGAAGTATGTAAAATATGTTGACAAGATTATTAACTAGATGCTAAACTCCTTTTAGCAATCATATACCAAACTCTTATCAAGAGTGGCGGAGGGACTGGCCCGATGAAGCCCGGCAACCACAGGTTTTCCTGTATGGTGCCAATTCCTGCAGGGAAACCTGTACAGATGAGAGAACAATTATCGAACGCAGATGCGTCTTTTTGTTCTCAGGACAAGAAGACGCTTTTTTTTATGGTTATAAAGCCACATGAGGAAGGAGGAGCGGATATTGATCACTATCAAAAACCTCTCCAAGACATATCGCACAAAAAAACAGAATATTACAGCGGTCGATCAGCTTAATCTTACGATTGAGTCGGGTGAAATCTTCGGCGTGATTGGCTACAGCGGTGCTGGAAAAAGTACTTTCGTACGCCTGCTGAATCGTCTCGAAGAACCGACCGCCGGCGAAATAATCATCAATGGCAAGGATATCGTTAAACAGCGAAAAAACGAGCTTCGTCTTGCCAGACAAGAAATCGGGATGATCTTCCAGCATTTCAACCTGCTGTGGTCCCGTACTGTACACCAAAACATTGCTTTTCCATTAGAAATAGCTGGTGTGCCGAAAAAAGAAAGAAAAGCAAAAGTAGACCGGCTGATTGAGCTAGTCGGATTGAAAGGGCGCGAAAATGCCTATCCATCACAGCTGAGCGGCGGACAAAAGCAGCGTGTCGGCATTGCAAGGGCATTGGCTAACGACCCGAAAGTGCTGCTTTGTGATGAAGCAACATCCGCACTGGATCCGGAAACAACAGATTCCATCCTTGATTTGCTTGTGGACATCAACAAACGACTCGGTCTGACTATTGTATTGATTACGCATGAGATGAATGTTATCCGTAAAATCTGTCACCGTGTAGCTGTAATGGATACCGGTAAAGTGGTAGAAGAAGGCGATGCTGCTCATGTATTCCAAGACCCGCAGCAGGATATCACAAAGCGATTCGTCCAGCAGCTGGATGGAAGCGAGCAGTATGATTCCTTGTCTGCAGCAGTAGTGAAAGAAGGTACAGGTACGATCGTGAAGCTTTCCTTCTCCGGCGAAAACGTCAATCAGACGGTTGTCAGCCAGACTGCGAAACAATTTGATGTTGATATTAACATCCTGCAAGGAAATGTATTGCAGACACAAACCGGAGCAGTCGGTAATTTGTTCCTGCAGCTGGTAGGCAGTGAACAGGAAGTGGAGAAGGCACTGAACTTCATCCGCGCAGCGAATGTGAGAGCGGAGGTGCAGGAACTTGTTTGAGAAGTGGTTCCCGAATGTAGATATTGCAGATTTGAATACAGCCATCTATGAAACATTCTATATGACGATCCTTTCTTTGATTGGTACATTCATCATTGGTATCATCCTTGGTCTGTTGCTTTACCTGACTAGTAAAGGGAAGCTTTGGGAAAATAAGGTTGTCTATGGAGTTGTAGCAGCTGTCGTCAACATATTCAGGGCGATACCTTTTATCATCCTGATATTACTTCTGTTCCCTTTCACCGATTTTGTAGTCGGCACCATCCGTGGTCCAGAGGCAGCACTGCCCGCGCTAATCATTGGATCAGCACCTTTCTATGCACGGTTAGTCGAGATTGCATTGAAGGAAGTGGACAACGGGGTAGTGGAAGCCGCGAAGGCAATGGGTGCGAAGAACAGTACGATCATGTTCAAAGTACTGCTGAAAGAATCCATGCCAGCCCTTGTTTCTGGTCTTACAGTAACAGCAATTGCGCTGATCGGATCCACAGCGGTAGCAGGTGTTATCGGAGCAGGCGGATTAGGCGACTTTGCTTACTTCTATGGTTTCCAGCGACGTCAGTTTGATGTTGTATTTATCTGTACGCTATTAATCGTTATTGTTGTATTCGTCTTCCAATTCATTGGAGACTTGATTTCAAATAAACTAGATAAACGATAAAGGAGAGGGATTCATTTGAAAAAGGCATTATTAGTTATTCTATCAGCAGCTTTCATGATCTTCCTGGCAGCTTGCGGTTCATCTGGCAGCGGCTCGGGTGACGAAGAAACAACAACAATCAAAGTTGGTGCTTCCAGCACACCACACGCAGAGATTCTTAAAGAAGCGCAGCCTATCCTTGAAAAAGAGGGAGTCAATCTGGAGATTGAAGAATATCAGGATTATGTACTTCCGAACGACGACTTGGCAAGCGGCGACCTGGATGCGAACTACTTCCAGCACATCCCTTACCTAGAAACTTCAAACGCAGATACTGGCTATGACCTGATCAGCCTTGGAGCAGTTCACTTGGAGCCAATGGGTGTGTATTCCAAAAATATCAAGAACGTCGATGATATTAAAGATGGTACAGAAGTAATCATGGGTCGTAACGTAGCAGAGCAAGGCCGTATCCTATCTATTTTCCAAGATGCTGGTCTTATCACGATCAAAGATGGTGTAGAACCTGTAGATGCTACTTTGGATGATATTGGTGATAACCCGAAAAACCTGAAATTCAGCATGGATGTTGACCCAGCATTCCTTCCTGATACGTATGAATCAGAAGAGGATGCGCTAGTTGTCATCAACACGAACTATGCATTGCAAGCAGGTCTTACGCCTTCTGAAGACGCATTGATCCTTGAAGGTACAGATTCTCCATACGGCAACATCGTGGCTGCACGTGCCGAAGACAAAGACAATGAAGCATTGAAAAAATTGATGGATGTCCTTCATTCCGATGAAATCAAACAGTTCATCGAAGACAATTATGACGGAGCGATTCTTCCTGTCGATAAATAAGAAATACTATTCTCATGCCTTTGCTGGAATTCTCAGCAGAGGCTATATTTTTGGGTTGAAATGGATGTGTGATACAATAGGAGAAGATCATGTTAAAACTGTGTTTTTATCTAGTAAAAAAGTTGATAATGGTCGAATAATGCTTTAAGATTGTAATGAGAATAAATTGATAATGTGTTTAAATAACGTATTATCGAAACTTATAAAATAGCAGCTATCGGAGGGTTTATAAATGGCAGGTTCAGTTTTAGAAATCAAAGACCTACATGTTTCGATTGAAGATAAGGAAATTCTAAAAGGTGTAAACCTTACGATAAAGAGCGGAGAATTCCATGCAGTAATGGGACCGAATGGTACTGGTAAATCTACATTGGCATCCGCAATCATGGGACATCCCAAATACGAAGTGACTAGCGGAAGCATCACTTTGGACGGGGAAGATGTTTTGGAAATGGAAGTGGACGAGCGTGCTCGTGCGGGTCTGTTCCTTGCAATGCAGTATCCAAGTGAAATCAGCGGTGTAACAAACTCTGACTTCCTTCGTTCTTCCATCAACGCTCGCCGTGAAGAAGGCGACGAAATTCCATTGATGAAATTCATCAAAGAGATGGACGAAGCGATGGACTTCCTTGAAATGGATAAGAACATGGCACAGCGTTACTTGAATGAAGGTTTCTCCGGCGGGGAGAAAAAACGTAATGAAATCCTTCAGCTTCTTATGATGAAAGCTGAAATCGGTATCCTTGACGAGATCGATTCCGGTCTGGATATCGATGCGCTGAAAGTTGTTGCAAAAGGTATCAACAAACTGCGCGACGAAAACTTCGGTTGCTTAATTATTACCCACTACCAGCGTTTGCTAAACTACATCGAGCCTGATTTCGTACACGTTATGATGCAAGGCCGTGTTGTGAAATCCGGCGGATCCGAGCTTTCTCAGCGTTTGGAAGCAGAAGGTTACGATTGGATCAAACAAGAGCTTAACATCGAAGACGAAACAATTAACGCGTAAACTGGAGGAGGGATCTTATGACTGTTGAAACGAAGCAACAATATAATGATGAATATATCAGCCGTTTTTCCAGTTCCCGCAATGAGCCTGAATGGATGAAGGAACTTCGTCAGCAAGCTCTTTCCCAATCGGAATCTTTGGACATGCCAAAACCCGATAAAACTGGGATCAAGAACTGGGATTTCGATACGTATGTGCATGAAGTAGCAGGGGAGAAAATCAATACGTTGGAAAGCCTGCCAGCAAGTGTGGCGGCTTTGATTGATACGGATAATGCTCCAAACCTTTACGTTCAGCGTAATAATAGTGCAGCATACCTTGCTCTAAACGAAAAATGGAGCGACCAAGGTGTTATCTTCACGGATATTTTCACTGCCCTGCAGCAGCACGGCGACTTGGTGAAGAGATTCTACATGAAGGATGCTGTGAATATTGATGAAAATCGTTTGACTGCTCTGCATGCAGCATTGATGAACGGCGGAGTATTCGTCTATGTTCCGAAAAATGTTGTAGTGGACGAGCCGCTTCAAACTATCTTCTGGCAGGAAGATGATAAAGTAGCTTCCTTCAATCATATTTTGATCGTTGCGGAAGCGAATAGTGCTGTAACATATGTTGAAAACAGCATTTCACATAACGCTGACCAAGCAACATTCGCAAACGTTGTGACAGAAGTCATTGCAGCAGATAATGCCAGCGTATCTTATGGTGCGGTTGATAACTATGCTGCAGGTACGACTGTCTATGCAAAACGCCGCGGTGTAGCTTACCGTGATGCTCGCATTGACTGGGCGATCGGTCAAATGAACGATGGTAACACAATCAGTGAGCATATTACACACTTGATCGGTGATAACTCCGGTTCCGAAGCGAAAAGTGTAGTTGTAGGACGCGGAAAGCAAATCCAGAACTTCACGACGAATATTGTTCACTTCGGTAAGAATTCTGTTGGAAGCATCTTGTCCCACGGTGTTATGAAAGACCAGGCAAGCTCTGTATTCAACGGTATCGGTAAAATCGAACATGGTGCCAGCAAATCTGATGCAACCCAAGAAACACGTGTGTTGATGCTTAGCCAAGGTGCACGCGGTGACGCGAACCCGATTCTTTTAATTGATGAAGATGATGTAGTGGCAGGACACGCAGCTTCTGTAGGCCGTGTAGATCCGCTTCAGCTTTATTACTTGATGAGCCGCGGAATCACGAAGCATGAAGCTGAACGTCTAATCATCCATGGATTCCTTGCACCTGTAGTTAACCAGCTGCCGATTGAAACGGTAAAAAATCAGCTGACCCAGGTAATTGAAGGGAAAGTAAACTAATGGATGCCCGCTCTATCCGTGAACAGTTCCCGATCCTGCATCAGGAAGTCAACGGACATCCGCTGGTCTACTTGGATTCCTCTGCAACTTCCCATAAGCCGATAAAAGTATTGGAAGCTGTGGATGCCTATTACCGGAACGACAACAGCAATGTACACCGTGGTGTGCATACACTTGGAACCCGGGCTACGGATAAATATGAAGGTGCCAGAGAAAAGGTGCAGCAATTCATCAATGCCAGAAGCACCAAGGAAGTAATCTTCACACGCGGTACAACGACAGCAATCAATACGGTTGCACACTCTTACGCCCGTGCGAACTTGGAACCTGGTGATGAAGTGATCATCACACCGATGGAGCACCATAGTAATATCATCCCGTGGCAGCAGGCGGTCAAAGCGACCGGAGCAACATTGAAATACTTTGAACTGAACGAAGATGGTACGTTGAACATGGAAGATGTGAAGAAATCGATCGGTCCGCAAACGAAGATCGTAGCTTTGACTCATGTTTCCAATGTTCTTGGAACCATTAATCCTATAAAAGAAATCGTCGAGCTTGCTCATCGGCAGAATGCTGTCGTTCTAGTTGATGGCGCACAAGGCGCACCGCACTTAAAGGTGGATGTGCAGAATCTTGATTGTGATTTCTATTGCTTCAGCGGTCATAAAATGTGCGGACCGACTGGAATCGGTGTCCTTTACGGAAAGCAGGAACTGCTTGAAAATATGGAACCGGTCGAATTCGGCGGTGAAATGATCGATTTCGTACATCTGTATGATTCAACATGGAAGGAGCTTCCTTGGAAGTTTGAGGGAGGTACTCCTATCATTGCTGGAGCAATCGGTCTTGGTGCTGCAATTGACTTCCTGACTGAAATCGGTCTGGATAATATCGAAGCACATGATCAGAAGCTGACTGCATATGCGATGGAACGGATGAGCGGAATCGAGGGGCTGACCATCTATGGTCCTTCGAAAGACAAACGCTCTGCAGTGGTCACTTTCAATATTGATGGTGTCCATCCGCATGATACAGCGACTGCTCTCGATACAGAAGGTATCGCTGTCCGTGCCGGACATCATTGTGCACAGCCGCTTATGCGCTGGCTGGACGTCACAGCTACTGCCCGTGCAAGTATGTACGTTTACAATACCGAAGACGATATCGACAAACTTGTCAGCGGACTGGCAAAAACGAAGGAGTTTTTCGGAAATGTCTTTTAATAACCTTGATACACTCTACCGTCAAGTGATCATGGATCACTATAAACATCCGCGGAATCGTGGTAAGCTGGAAGAAGGCGCACTTGTGGTCGATATGAATAACCCGACGTGCGGGGACCGAATCCAGCTGCAGCTCCAGGTGGAGGATGGCAAGGTGAAGGATGCGAAATTCGAAGGAGAGGGCTGCTCCATCAGCATGTCCTCTGCCTCTATGATGACACAAGCCATCAAAGGTAAATCCGTTGAAGATGCACTCCGGATGTCTCAGCTGTTCTCCGATATGATGCTAGGTAAGGAAATTGATCCTGGCAATCTGGAAATGGGCGATGTGGAAGCATTGCAGGGAGTTGCGAAATTCCCGGCACGCATTAAATGCGCAACACTCGCTTGGAAGGCAATGGAGCAAGGCGTCGAAAAGAACTAAAACTTGAACACTGTCGTGTGAAATAGATGTAATCCTATAAGGAGGTTTTACCATGGCTAAAAAAGCGCCTGAAATTGGAGATTACCGGTATGGCTTCAGTGATCGTGATGTATCCATTTTCCGTACGGAAAAAGGCCTTACACCTAGAATCGTTGAAGAAATCTCTAAATTGAAAGAAGAACCACAATGGATGCTGGACTTCCGTCTTAAATCCTTGGAGCAATTCTATAAGAAACCAATGCCGCAGTGGGGTGGAGACCTTGCTGAGCTTGACTTCGATGAAATCACTTACTACGTGAAACCATCTGAGCGTTCTGAGCGTTCTTGGGATGAGGTACCGGAAGAAATCAAGAACACATTCGATAAGCTAGGTATTCCGGAAGCTGAACAGAAATACCTTGCTGGTGTTTCGGCACAGTACGAATCCGAGGTTGTTTACCATAACCTAAAAGAAGACCTGGAAGAAATGGGTATCATCTTCAAAGATACAGATACTGCCCTTAAAGAAAATGAAGACTTGTTCCGCGAATACTTCGGTAAGCTTATTCCGCCTTCCGATAATAAATTCGCAGCTTTGAACTCGGCAGTATGGTCCGGCGGTTCCTTCATCTATGTACCGAAGGGCGTTAAGACTGATACTCCGCTGCAAGCATATTTCCGAATCAACTCTGAAAACATGGGTCAGTTCGAGCGTACACTAATCATCGTTGATGAAGGTGCTTCTGTACATTACGTAGAGGGCTGTACAGCTCCTGTATACACAACGAACTCCCTGCACAGTGCAGTAGTTGAGATCTTCGTTGCAAAAGATGCTTACTGCCGTTATACAACAATCCAGAACTGGGCGAACAACGTCTATAACCTGGTTACAAAACGCGCGACAGTAGATGCTAACGGTACGATGGAATGGATCGATGGTAACATCGGTTCCAAGCTTACAATGAAATACCCAGCTGTCATCCTTAAAGGGGAAGGCGCACGCGGTATGACATTGTCCATCGCACTTGCAGGTAAAGGACAGCATCAGGATGCTGGTGCGAAAATGCTTCACTTGGCACCAAATACTTCTTCTACGATCGTTTCTAAATCCATCTCTAAACAAGGTGGTAAAGTAACGTATCGCGGAATCGTTCACTTCGGTAAGAAAGCAGACGGCGCTCGCTCCAACATCGAGTGTGATACGCTGATCCTGGATAACAAATCCACTTCCGATACGATTCCTTACAACGAGATCTTCAACGAGAACATCTCTTTGGAGCACGAAGCGAAAGTTTCCAAAGTATCCGAAGAGCAATTGTTCTACTTGATGAGCCGTGGTATCTCTCAAGAAGAAGCAACAGAAATGATCGTAATGGGCTTCATCGAGCCATTCACGAAAGAACTTCCTATGGAATATGCCGTTGAAATGAACCGTCTGATCAAGTTCGAAATGGAAGGTTCCATCGGTTAATAGCTTTACTATTAATATGAAAAAGACGAACTCTTGGAGTTCGTCTTTTTTGTTGTGTAAAATTGATTCTTCGAGAAGATAAGAGTATCCATTTTATCGGAATCAACATATAATTTTCGTTTTTGAATAATTATTTATTGTAAAACGATAAATAATATATTAAGATCGTAATTAAGAAAAACAAGTGAGGTGCTTATAATGAAACGAGAAACACTCTTCTTAAAGCTAGCTGTCTTTCTAATGGCTTTACCGGTTCTTGCATTATGTATTTTTGCGATTCCGAATATAGCTTTTGGTTCGGCAGATTATTATCCGGAAGTGGAATTTTTAAAATATCCTGCTTTGGTTGGATTGTATGTAACGGCATTGGCATATTTCCTAGCTCTTTATCAGTCTTTTCGCCTGCTTGGTTATATTGACAAAAATATAGCTTTTTCCGATTTGTCTGTTAAGGCATTAAAGAATATTAAACTCTGCGCTATAACTATAAGTATTGTTTACGTAATACTTCTGCCGCTAATTTATGTCGTTGCCGAAAGAGACGATGCTCCAGGACTTATTTTGGTAGGAATGGCGCTTATCTTCGCGCCGTTGGTAGTTGCAATTTTTGCTGCTGTCCTGCAAAAGCTGCTGAAAAATGCCATTGATATTAAATCAGAAAATGACTTAACGGTCTGAGGTGAACAATATGGCGATAATTATAAATATAGATGTAATGCTCGCTAAAAGAAAAATGAGTGTTACAGAACTTTCAGAGAAGGTCGGAATTACAATGGCGAATCTGTCCATTTTGAAAAACGGAAAAGCAAAGGCGATTCGAGTATCAACGCTAGATGCTATTTGCAAGGCTTTGGATTGTCAGCCTGGAGATATCCTGGAATACCGAAGTGATGAAGAATAATGAATTAGCAGACATGTGGTAAGTGTAAGTAAGTACCGGAGGGATATAGCTATGTATAGAAATCGAAGCATTACTTACTATGCAGGACAGGAATTACCCGCATTTCAAAAGAGAACGTTAGCCTCGAGAATGGTGGGAGCACTGACGCAGCTTGTCCGTTTTGGGTGGGAGCAGGCTTTATCCTGTTTGTTTCCCGTCGTCATCTTTGCTTCTTTAGCTTTGACTCAAGTTATCCCGCTCCCGTTTCTGCCGCGATATGACTGGCTGCTTATCATTTGCCTTTTGATGCAGTGGCTGATGCTGCGTTCCGGTCTTGAAACACGGGATGAACTAAAGGTGATTACGGTGTTCCACTTTATCGGTCTTGTGCTTGAGCTATTCAAGGTACATATGGGTTCCTGGTCTTATCCAGAAGAAGGCTATTTCAAAATCTTTGGCGTTCCTTTGTATAGCGGCTTCATGTACGCAAGTGTTGCGAGTTACCTTTGCCAAGCATGGAGAAGGTTAAAAGTGGATCTCGTGAAGTGGCCGCCGTATCTTATTGTCGTTCCTCTGGCAGCTGCGATTTACTTGAATTTCTTTCTGCATCATTTCTGGATTGATATTCGGTGGATCCTATCCGGACTGGTACTCCTCGTCTTTTGGCGAGCATGGGTTACTTACGAGGTTGGTGGTATTCGTTACCGAATGCCGCTTGCGCTTTCTTTTGTACTTATCGGCTTTTTTATCTGGATAGCTGAAAATATTGCTACGTTCTTTGGTGCTTGGGAATACCCGAACCAAACGGAAGCATGGAGCCTTGTTCATTTAGGCAAGGTGAGCTCATGGCTATTATTAGTAATTGTCAGCTTTCTTATAGTAGCGACGCTGAAGCAGTTTAAGGGAAAGAACAACACATAAAATTATATGGCAAACTGTGCTTAGTAAAGCGAGAGGTATAATGTTTGACAGTAACAACCTCTGGGAACATTTCCTTTATGTGAAGAAACGAAGGAGATGAAGTCCATGAGTTACAATTTAGATGGCAAAGTAGCAATCGTGACTGGGGCCAATGACGGTATCGGATTGGAGACAATGAAAGCCTTCCTGAATGAAGGAGCAAAGGTTGTCGGTGTCAGCTTAACGTTGGATGATGTGCAGGATATTGCAGATCGTTCTTCCTTTCTGCCACTGGAGCTGGATCTGACAGATGAAGGAGCTGCTGACAAAGTGGTCGAGGCGGCTGTTTCTCATTTCGGAAAGCTGGATATCCTAGCGAATGTTGCGGGGATTGCTACCTATAAAGATAGTTTCATGGATGTAACATTGGATATTTGGCGAGAGACTTTCGAAACGAATTTATTTGCTGTAGTAGCATTAACGAAAGCAGCCATTCCAGAACTGAAGAAACAGCCTGGTGCAAGCATCGTCAATGTGGCGTCAGAGAGCGGCCATGTACCTGATTCGTTTGCAATTGATTACAGCGGAAGTAAAGCAGCTATCCTGAATTTGACTCAAGCCTTGTCTGATGAGTTTGGCGGAGAGATTCGAGTGAATGTCGTATCCCCTGGTCCGACACGAACAACGATGTGGAACAAACCGGGCGGCATGGTCGATATGCTAAGCGATATGTTCGATAAAGAAGGTGAGGATGCTGTCAGCTACTTCGCAAAGGAGGTCCGTCAGATTCCTCGCGGGGAGATCGGGAAACCGGAAGAGATTGCCAATGTAATCGTCTTTTTAGCTTCTGATAAAGCGACCTATGTCACTGGAGCAGAATTCCCGGTGAACGGCGGGTCGGTCAAATACAAATGATTTCTGTTATAATGGTATGACTGCTGTATGCAGTCATACTTTTTTATTACAGTTGAAAAGATGGAAGGGATACACATGGTTTTTGCCGTAAGTTTACTAATAGGGCTCCTTGCAGCCGCGCTTGGCAGTTTGGTAGGTTTGGGAGGAGGAATCATCCTCGTACCGTCGCTGCTGATCTTGAGCAACTTCTGGGATGAATTCAGCTGGGCTACACCACAAGCAATCGTTGGTGTGTCTGTCATCTTTATGATCTTTACTGGCCTGACTTCTACGCTGACATATATGAAAAGCGGACGGGTTGATTACAAAAGCGGACTCATTTTCCTGGCAGGAGGATTGCCAGGAGCTATTCTTGGTTCATTCCTGAATCGTTTTATCTCGGGTGATGGTTTTTCGTTATACTTTGGCATACTTGTACTGCTTGTTTTCTTTATGTTCTTCGTAAAACGTAAGGAACGTGAAGTGATTAATCCAAAAGGAATCATCGTTACAAAAGAGATTGACGGGACCACTTATACATATAGCTTCCGATTCATGGCGGCATTTGTGCTGTCTTTGTTCGTCGGACTGCTTTCTGGTATGTTCGGAATTGGCGGGGGCAGTTTCATGGTGCCTGCCATGATCCTTATGTTCGGTTTTCCAGCACATGTTGCTGTTGCCACAAGTATGCTAATGGTATTTTTCCTCAGTATCGTCAGTACCGTTATGCATATTTCCCTTGGACATGTGGAATGGAACGTTGTATGGGCCTTTATTCCAGGTGCGATTATTGGTGGGTTCCTCGGTGCGAGGATTAACCAGATGCTGAAAGGAAATACTGTCGTTTGGATATTGCGTATCATGCTCGTATTAGTTGCTGTCCGTTTGATTTGGGACGGTTTGTCGTCATAAAGGAGTAGAGAAGGATGCAGGAAAAGCTGACTATCAACTACACAAATGATTTGCATAGCTATTTCGAGAACTGGCCGAAGATTGTCGGCTATCTGAAGGAAAATAAACAAAAGCTGAAGGAAGCGGGCGAGACGTGCTGGCTGATTGATATCGGCGATCATGTCGATCGATCACGTCCGATTGCAGAAGCATTCCGAGGCAAGGCGAATATCAGCCTGCTGAACGAAGCTGGCTATGACTTCGCAACAATCGGCAATAATGAAGGAATCACACTAGATTATGATGACCTTTATCATTTGTACGATGAAGCGGAATTCCGTATTGCAGTCGCGAACCTTCATTCACAGTCCGAGGAGGATCCGAGCTGGATGGAGTCGTCCTGGGTGGTCGAAACAGCTGGCGGTGTAAAAGTCGGTATGATCGGACTGACAGCGCCGTTTCCGGATTTCTATAATCTAATCGGCTGGAACGTCCAGGACCCGATGGAAGTTCTGAAGCGTGAAATTGACCCGCTTCGCTCTTCTTGCGATGTGGTTGTTTTGCTTTCCCACCTCGGAATTTATGCAGACAGGGACATAGCTTCTGCTTTTCCGGAAATCGATGTGATTGTCGGCGGGCATACGCATCATTTGCTTCATGAAGGAGAATATGTGAACCAATGTCTGATTACGACTGCAGGCAAGCAGGGCTTTCATTTCGGAGAAGTGGAGATCATTTGGGACACAGAACAGGGATGCATTATCGACAAGCGAGCCAGGGCTATTCCTGTGGCAGATTTGAAGGATGACGCAGACACAGCGGAGCATGTTGCTGTTTATTCGGAAAATGCAGCAAAAGCAATGCATCGACCTGCCGTCGTTCTGCCAGATCCGATGCCTTGTGCTCCTTATGAAGATTCCCGTGCAATGGATCTGTTGACGGATTATCTGCGCAGATGGACGAAGGCAGATCTTGCTTTTCTGAACGCAGGGGTGCTGCTGGAAAGCTTTCCGGCAGGGGCGGTTTCTTATATGGATATTCACCGGATCTGCCCACATCCTATCAATCCGGCAACAGTTCCATTAACTGGAGAAGCGTTGGAACAAATCGTAAATGCTGCATTGCAGCCTGATTTTGTTTCATTCCCTCTTAAAGGATTCGGCTTCCGTGGGAAGGTCATCGGAAAGATGATTTACAGCGGACTGACGTTCGACATTACAGGAACAGAAGCAAAACCAGTGGCTGTAAACGTAAAGATACACGGTAAGCCGCTTGATCCTGCCAAGCTTTATTTAACCGCAATGGCGGATACCTTTACTTTCGGCAGCTTGCTGCCCAATATAAAGCAAGCAGAAGGCAAGACATATTTCATGCCGGAAATGCTGCGTGATTTACTTCTGGAAGCATTTCAGGAAATAGAAAAATGAGCAAACACCTCCGTTTCTCCTACATAGGATATAACGGAGGTGTTTTTAAATTGATGACTGTAGAACCTTTATTTCTAGAAGGCAAGCCTTTTACCGCTGTGACCGTCGTATTGCCGAAAACAACCTTGCTCGTTGTGTCGAATGATGTCGGCTATATTATGTGCGGCGCATTGGACGTAGATTTGCTGAATGAAAAGCTGGCAGATCGCAATATTATATCCGGCAGGGCGGTCGGAGTTAAAACGATCGAGCAGCTGCTGGCAGCACCACTTGAGAAGGTGACTGAAGCATCAGCAGCGTATGGCTGGAAACCTGGGATCATAGGTAAAGAAGCATTACTTCTACTGTCTTAAAAAAATTGTCGAAGCTTGCCTCGTCAATCTAGATTGTTTTCCGATTTTCTGGTACTATTTTATCAGAATGGAATGTCGGAGAAGATAAGGGGTACGTCAATGAGACTAGTTTCGACAAAATCGGTAAAGCCCGGCAGTAAGCTCGCTCAACCCGTATATAATGATAAAGGCAGTATTCTCATCCAGCGGGATGTGGAGTTGACAGTAAATATTATCGATCGCTTAAGAGAGCTGCGATATACCTATGTCTATATCCGAGACGACAGGCTGCAGGACATCGAGCTTTACTTCTCCACTTCCAATGAAAAACGGCTAAAGGCAATGCAGGTTATCCATAAGAGTTTTCAGGAAATCAAAAAGAGTGACAATGGACGTTATTTGACTGAAAAGATGACGGATAAAATTACGCATTCCATCCAGGAGATGGTCAGTAACCTGCGGCCAAAGCGTCAGACACTGACGATTCTTTCCGATATGCTCATATATGATGATTACATTTTCTCTCATTCAGTCAATGTAGCATTGTATGCGATGGCCATCGCCAATGAAATGAAGCTTCCGGTTTCCGTTGTGGAGGAGATTGGTTTCGGAGCAATCCTCCATGATGTAGGCAAGATGTTCGTCCCGCAGGAAGTATTGCAGAAAACCGGCAAATTAACTGACTCTGAATTCGAGCAGATTAAGGAACATACAACAAAGGGTTACCATTATTTGCGCAAGATGAATAATATCCCTCTGGTAGTCGCGCATTGCGCATACCAGCATCATGAACGGATGAATGGCTCCGGCTATCCGCGAGGCATCAGCGGATCCGATATTCATTTGTATGCGAAAATCATTGGCATTGCCGATGTCTTCGATGCCGTGACAAGCAACCGAGTATACCGGGATGCCATGCTGCCGCATGAAGGTCTGGAAATACTGTTTGCGGGCGCGGGGGATCAGTTCGATATGGAGATGGTCGAGGCTTTCAAGCGAAGCGTGGCAATCTATCCTACTGGTCTGACTGTCCGTCTTAGTGATGGAAGAACGGGTATCGTGATTCGTCAAAATGAAGATATAAATACGAGACCTATTATCCGTATTCTTCAGGAAGCCGATGGTACTGAACCTGAACCATATGAGGTAGACTTGTATGAACATTTGAATATAACAGTTGTAGCTTGTTCGACATCTGCTGAGATGAACTAGCTTATTCTAAGCCTCCTTGGTCAAGCATATGTTTGATTCGAGGGGGTTTTTCCATGCGTCCATGGCAGCGTAGAGCTACTAAAGCATCACCTTCCTTTCGTCATGTACTCCTGATGACCTTGCTGCTATTCCTGCTATTTACTAGTTTAAGCCTTTGGCTTGTGAATAGGGGCCTGGAGCCGACGCTTATGGCAATTGCTGAAACAAAGACAGAGCAGTTTGCCAAACAGGCGATAAATCAGGCTGTACAGGCAGAGAAGGAAGCGGATTTGGACTTGAACGCATTTGTGCAAGTAGAGAAAGATACTAACGGAAATGTGACACATGCCAGCTGGGATGCAGCGACAGTGAACGAAGTGCTGCGGAAAGTTACCTTTCGCGTCCAAAACTATTTGCGGCTGATGGAGGATGGCGAAATGCCGGCAGTCAGCGAGGAACAGCTGGCTGAGGAAGCAGCGGCGGATGTTATTCAGGAGAAATTGGAGGAAGATCCGACACTTGTCGAGATACCGCTCGGTCAAGCAACCAATAATGCTTTGCTTGCCAATCTTGGTCCTCGGATCCCGGTGAAATTCGAAATGATCGGTTATGTAGAATCCGGTGTTGATGTAAAGGTGGAAGAATACGGTATAAATAACGCAATGTTCGTCTTCATGGTCGAAATCAAAGCGAATGTCCGAATCATCATTCCATTTTCCACGAAGACGACAACCGTCACGCAGGATGTTCTGTTGGGAAGTACGGTAATTCAAGGGCAAGTGCCGGAATTCTATAACAATGGAGGAGAGTCCGGTTCATCTCCATCTTTCTCCATCCCAATGCAAAAGGAAGGCGAATAAATTCAGCCTTCCTTTTTTTGCTGTTTGGATTTTTGTTCCCATATCCGCAGATAAGGATATGGGTCAAAGGAAAACTCCGAGCGCCCGTTGTCTTTATACATGCCGTAATGCAAGTGGGGCGGAAATTTGCCGGATGTTCCAGGTGGTCCATAGCCGCTGGCACCTACATATCCGATCACATCTCCAGGTTTGACAACATTCCCGACGGAAACGCCTTTTTCGAATCCGTTTAAATGGGCATAGTAATGGTAGATATTATTGCTGTCACGAAGACCGATACGCCAGCCTCCATACAAATTCCAGCCTTTCAATTCAATGACGCCATACGTAGTCGCATATACCGGGACTCCGTAGTTAGCGAATATGTCCGTACCTTCATGAATTCGCCTGCCTCCAAATCCTCTTGCATCTCCCCATGTGTTGCGGTAACTGTAATTATGATGGAGAGGAAGCGGGAAGGAGCGTTTATCCAGTTCGATTGTTCCGAATTTCTCATATAGCTTGGCAGTATTCATGATCGTCTGTACGGTGAGATCGCGCTCATAATAATGCCAAAGGGCGATTTTGATATCGTTCTTCGTTGTCCCGACCCGCTGGATAAATGAAGCCATCGTAAAGAGTACATCTTCTGGATTGTCCGGATCGGCTTGCTTGTCTCCATCTCCATCACGTCCTAATCCTTGAAACCATAAGATAGAAGCTTCGTCTGCCTGCTGTCCGTGTGCAGCAGCCCCGAACCATTTTTCTTCCGGGATTTCGATTGCGATCAGTTTCTTTTCTTTGGATAGTGACGGAAGATTATGCTCGTACTGGTCGATTGCAGCTAAATAATACCAAGGAAGACCTGTGGCAGCTGCTGTTTTTTTGTAAAGCGCCATGCGATCCTGTTTTGCTTTATCCACGTTTTCTTCTCCTTTTGCATAGACGGAGAACGGGAAACTGCTTAGCAGGAGGATTAGCAGCATGGCAATGTGCATCTTTTTCATGTGCTGCTCACCTTTCCTTATACGTTTACTGTTAGTTTGTACAGAGATCAGAAATTCATGAGTCCCGATCAATAGTTGAGAGGAAGGTATGCGAAAATATAAAAGAAATATGCTACACTAGAAACAAGATAGGGGAGTCGATAGATGGTGAAAACAACAGTACAGGGCAAGCACTATGAAGTGGTGCAGGATGTAAAGGGAGCCTTTCAGGAACAGGCATTCCAAAACCGCTACAGCGAAATCCTGACGAAATATGATTACATTGTCGGTGACTGGGGATATGAACAGCTTCGTCTGAAAGGTTTTTTTGATGACGACAACCCAAAGGCCACCTTCGATACGAAAATCAGCACTTTGGAAGATTATTTGTATGAGTATTGCAATTTTGGCTGTGCATACTTTGTCGTGAAAAAAGTTCCGGCAAAGTAAACGCGCAAGAGAGGGGCAAATACGATGTACTTTGTGGATAAACGAAAGATAGAAGCAATCCTTACATATATGGAAGAACTGCTGGCAGCTGAGGTATCTCATTCTTCAGGGCTGACAGATAAGCTGGCTGCTGAACGGCGGGCGCAGCTCTTGATTGAAGGTATACTGGATACTGGCAACAGTGTAATTGATGGATTCATTATGCGTGATCCGGGAAGTTATGATGATATTATCAATATCCTTGCAGATGAAAAGGTGATAGCCGAAGACACTGCACCAGCCTTCAAAGAAGTGATTGCGCTGCGTAAAATGCTCACTGCTGAATATCAGCAGGTGAATCACCAAAGACTTTCGGATACGATGGAGAAGCATCACGATTTGCTTGGGCAATATATAGAGTGGGTAAGAGCATATCTGGTGGACGAGACGCGGACAGCTTCCGCTTTTTCAAGGGGCAGCCAAGATGAAAGCTTATGATGGATATCTGATTGATTTAGATGGAACGATGTACCTCGGTAAGGAGCGGATCGAAGCCGCGCCAGGATTCATTCAGAGACTAAAGGCGGCTGGTAAAAAGCATCTTTTCGTAACGAACAATTCCACGCGCACACAGGAGCAAGTAGCTGCTAAGCTCCGTCAAATGGATATCGCAGCAGAACCGGAAGATGTGTTCACGACGAGCATGGCGACCGCAGCATACATCCGTGAGCACAATCCAGCTGCCCGGGTATTTGCCATCGGGGAGGAAGGGCTGTTTGATGCCTTGGCGAAAGAAGAGCTCACCTTAGCAGAAGAAGATTGTGATTTTGTTGTTATTGGTCTTGATACATCGATCACATATGAGAAGCTGGCAAAGGCATGTCTGCTTGTTCGGGCAGGAGCAAAGTTCCTCTCCACAAACAGTGATCGAGCCCTGCCTACAGATGCTGGCTTAATGCCGGGAAACGGTGCGATGACAGCTGTCATTTCTGTCAGCACTGGTATTGAACCGACTTTTATCGGCAAACCAGAGAACATCATGATGGAGCAAGCAAGGAAGCTATTGGATATGGATAAGGAACAGGTTCTTATGGTTGGTGACAACTATTTGACAGATATAACAGCAGGTATCCGGGCAGGAATGGATACACTGATGGTTTGCACCGGATTTACAAGAAGGGAAGAGCTTCCTTCTTTAGACCCGAAACCAACATATACGATTGATACGTTAACGGAATGGGAATTCAAATAAGGAGCGGCCTCTATTGGAGGCTGCTCCTTATTAATTAAGCTCTTATATCAAGATGTCAGTAACCCATCTGCAGTGCTCTATTGGCATTTCTAATATCATTTTGCAGCAAACGCTCGAAGTTATATGCTGGGTAAAGGCCTCTTCTGTACATATAATCAAAGATTTGCGCATGCGTATCGATTGCCAGCTGTAATTGCTTTCTCAGCGTTTCGCGGAGACCAGGTGTAGCAGTTTCTGTGATAGCAATCGCATAATTCCGGACAGATGTCTTGGCGAAAAGAAGCAAATCACCGGCATAGAAAGCAGGACTGACTTGTCGTGTATCCGTTACCTCGTTGGGTCCGGGTGCATAAGGAAAAAACTGAAGCAGTTCATTCAAATTGTTCTCCAAACCTTTGATTGTCTGTTCATAAATGGAGCGAAGTTCACCGTCATTGATATTCCCAATGAATTGTTTCATTTTCATCAAGGCAATAGCTTGTGAAGCGACAAGTTCATGCAGTTCAAGAGTTTCATGCCATGCTAAATGGTTCGGATAGCCGGCTGTGGTATTTTCCAAAAGATTCCCTCCTCGTATACTAGACGTTTACACTATATTCGGGAATATACTGAATGGATACAGTTTTTATACACACAAAAAGAAGCAGCTAGAAAGCTGCTCCTTTGTTACCCATCAATATTTTCTTCATCGTTCTGGCTGTGTGCAAGTCTGCTCGCTGCTGCAGCCGCGATTGCCCCTACAATGTCGTCCAGAAAGGTATGGCATTCCCCGCTGCTTTTGTCATTCAGCTTGGCCAAAATACCGGGTTTCTGTTTGTCGATATAGCCATAATTCGTAAATCCTATAGATCCATATAAGTTGATGATGGAAAGTGCAATCACTTCGTCGATACCATACAGGCTTTCATCCCGCGCCAGGTTATCTTGAAGCGGCTGTTCCAGTTTTCCTTGTTCCGTTAGTACATCAAGCTGGATCCCTGTGAGGATGGCGTTTTGAACCTCTCTTTTGGACAATACACGTTCTACATTATAAATACACCGGTCCATCGTAAGGCCAGGATAATATTTCTCTTGCAGAAAATGTACAAGCTCTGCGATATCTTTTACTTGCACACCGCGTTCGATGAGCCACTCCCGCGCTTTTTTCTCTAATTCAGCTGTCATAAGATCACTTCACTTTCCTATGTATGATTCTCTGTTTAGCAGTATACCCTTCTAGCCTATGCGCCAACCATCAGTACTGGAACATGTTTCTTACATATGCATCATAAAATGAGACAGGAGGTGTTTGCTCGTGTTGCAGTTGATGCAGCAATATATTCCAGGTTTCAGCGGCAAGCCGGTATCCTACCGGAATTATCACGCATATCAGACAACAGATCGATTATATGTCATTATACCAGCAAGGACGGATCAAGACAGTTATTATGAATTGGCTGCTATCACTGTTTATATGCAAGAGGCAGGTTTTCCACGTCTTGCGCAGCCAATGCTGACAACGGATGGACAGATATTGACGGTCTATGAAAATACGGCGTATCTCGTAGTGGAAATGCCGCCGCCTTATCCAAGGGGACTTGATGCGCATGGGGCAGAGCTGGCAGCATTTCATCAGCTGGGTGCCGGATGTCCATTTGCGCCTGATACACTCTCCAGCTACGGAAAATGGAGTGATCTTTGGACTGCTCGTCTGTCGCAGGCAGAAAGTCTTTATTCAAACATGTATCAGAAACGGCCGCTTGTCCATGAAGAACGGATATTCCTGGATACCTTTCACTATGTTATCGGCAGGACAGAGCTTGCCATCCAATATTTGAATGAAACAAGCAATGAGTTCCGTTTTACGGACTATGATCAGCCGACCACGGTATTCACCAAATACGGTTCTGAACTGGCAGATACATATGTGCTGCCTCATAACATCATTTATGACCATCCAGCTCGTGACTTGGCAGAATTCACAAGGACTGCCTTTTGTAAGGAGGAGGAAGGGGAAACGGCTGAATTTCTGAAGTCTTATATGCAGCAGCGGCCGCTCTCTGTTTTCGGAATGCGGCTGCTGTATGCCAGATTGATCATGCCGCTTCATCTGTACGATCAGATGGAGAAAGGTCTGACTGGAAAAGCGTATGAAACTCTCATCATGCAGCAAAGCAAGTATGAGCAACGTTTAAGCGGATTATTCGACCGTATGCAAGTCGATGCGCATACTCTTGAGATACCGATATTGGAAAATTATTTGTAAAGTTGGTTGCGATAGCAGATTGATAGAGTTATAATGTCCTTTATATAAAAACATTTGTTTACTTGAGGTGGACAGGAGGCTGGATGAGATGAAACAAAGGATACAAATCGGCTTATGCGGCCTTGGCACAGTTGGAAGCGGTGTGGTTCAAATTTTGCAGGATCACCAGGAACAAATTCGGTATAAGCTCGGCTGTGAAGTGGAAGTAGCGAAAGTGCTCGTCAAGGATAAGGAGAAGAAGCGGGAGTATATCAGGGATGCTTCCATCCTTACGACGGAAGCCGCTGATATTACAGATAACCCGGACATTGATATCATTGTGGAAGTGATGGGCGGCATGGAAGATACATTTCAGCTGCTGGAACGAGGCATCCGGAATCGAAAACATATCGTGACAGCCAATAAAGACTTGATGGCAGAGCATGGTGATAAGCTGTTTACACTGTCCCAGGAATATGGTACCGATATTTATTACGAGGCTAGTGTGGCCGGCGGCATACCGATTCTTCGTTCACTCAGTGACGGTCTTGCTTCAGATAAAATTGAGAAAGTGATGGGAATCGTCAATGGAACGACGAATTTCATTCTTACGAAAATGACAGATGAAAACCTATCCTTTGAAACAGTGCTGGAGGAAGCGCAGGCACTTGGATTTGCCGAAGCTGATCCAACGTCAGATGTAGAAGGTCTGGATGCAGCCCGTAAGATGACTTTGCTGGCGAACTTGGCCTTCAAGATGCCAGTGGCATATAGTGATGTCCAAGTTGCTGGTATCACTTCCATCTCGCAGGAAGATATCGAGTTTGCAGGAAAACTCGGCTATATTGTGAAGCTGATCGGTATCGCTGCAATTGATGAGGGAAAAGTCGAAGTCAGCGTCGAGCCTACTTTGCTGCCGGAAGCACATCCGCTGGCACAAGTGAAGAATGAGTTCAATGCCGTTTATGTATATGGGCACGCTGTCGGGGAGACGATGTTTTATGGTCCGGGAGCTGGCGGTCTGCCAACAGCGACAGCAGTCGTATCAGATCTTATGGAGGTCATCAAGAATATTCGCTTAGGAGTCAGTGGTAAGGCATATGTGCAGCCGCAATATAAAACTGCTTTAAAGGATAATACAGAAAAGCACGCCAAATATTTCATTCGTGTTGAAGCAGAGGATCAGACAGGTGCATTCCATGCCGTCACAAATGTCTTTGCAGGCCAGGATGTCTCGTTTGCGAAAATCCTCCAGCTGCCGCATTCCAAATCAAAAACAGCAGAAGTTGTCATGGTGACACATAAACACAGCAAGCAGCAAATCGAAAACAGCATACAGCAGCTGGAGCAATTGAACGTCGTGAAACGCGTCATCAGCTGCTATCGTGTAGACGGAGAGGATTGAGAAGCATGGGATGGAAAGGTCTTTTAGAAGCGTATAAGAATCATTTACCGATATCAGAGGAAACACCAGCATTAAGTTTAGGAGAAGGAAATACACCTTTAGTAAAACTTGAAAAGCTGTCAGCAGCGTATGGTATCGAGGCCTATGCGAAAATCGAAGGAGCGAACCCGACGGGAAGCTTCAAGGATCGCGGTATGGTCATGGCCATTGCCAAGGCAAAAGAGGCAGGGGCGAAAGCAGTCATCTGTGCTTCCACAGGCAATACATCTGCTTCAGCAGCTGCATATGCAGCCCGTGCTGGTATGCGCTGCTTCGTCGTCATTCCAGAAGGTAAAATTGCACAAGGGAAACTGGCACAGGCTGTCATGTACGGAGCGGAAATTTTCTCGATCGAAGGCAATTTTGATGATGCACTGCGTGTTGTACGGCATTTAAGTGAAACCGAGCCGGTAGCACTCGTGAATTCTGTCAATCCATATCGTCTCGAAGGACAGAAGACGGCGGCCTTCGAGCTGTGCGAACAACTGGGACAAGCGCCGGATTATCTCTTCATTCCGGTTGGCAATGCAGGTAACATCAGTGCTTACTGGAAAGGTTTCAAGGAATATGAACTAGAAAAAGGATACAGTCTTCCAGTACTGAAAGGCTACCAAGCAAGCGGGGCAGCTCCGATTGTGCATGATAGGGTGTTCGACAATCCGGAAACAGTCGGTACTGCCATACGTATTGGTAATCCTGCAAGCTGGCAGAAAGCAACCGCTGCAAGAGATGAATCAGGCGGAACAATCGATGAAGTGACAGATGAGCAGATTATCGCTGCTTATCAAAAAATCGCCCGTGAGGAAGGAATTTTCGCTGAACCAGGATCTTGTGCTTCATTCGCTGGACTGCTGAAGGCGTTGGAGCAAGGTGAGGTGCCCAAAGGTGCAACAGTCGTTAGTGTACTGACTGGAAACGGATTGAAGGATCCGAATACAGCAATAGAATACAGTACTATCAAGCCGGTTGTCCTCCCGAACGAAGAACAGGTGATTGCAGACGCCATCAGGGAGCGGATGTAATGAAACGCTGGCAAATAAGCGTACCCGCAAGCACTGCCAATATCGGACCAGGATTCGATTCAGTTGGGATCGCTTTAGATCTGTATTTGGAGCTGGAAGTCCAGCCTGGTTCAGAGTGGGAATTCATTCCGATGTCGGAAGCTGTACAAGGACTTCCGGCAGGTAAGGACAATATGATCTATGAAACGGCCATTTATGTTGCGGATCGCTATGGATATAGTGATCTGCCGGCATGTACAGTCCGAATGAGTAGTGATATTCCGCTGGCTAGAGGATTAGGCAGCAGTGCCACCGCCCTTGTCGCAGGAATTGAACTTGCTGATTGTCTTTTGGCGCTTCAGTTGAGTGATGAAGAAAAGCTCGATATCGCTGTCAGTTTGGAAGGACATCCTGATAACGCAGCACCATCCATTTTAGGTGGGTGTGTAATCGGCTATTATGATGACAAAGTCCATTATGTGCAGACACTAATTAAGGATGTACAATTCCTGGCAGTTATTCCATCATTCGAGCTCGCAACAGCAGATGCCAGAGCAGTTCTTCCAGATCAGCTCCTGTATAAAGACGCTGTGAAGGCAAGTGGCATTGCGAATGTAGCCGTTGCTGCTTTGCTGCAGCAAAACTGGGAGCTGCTCGGAGAAATGTTGACGAAGGATCTTTTCCATCAGCCCTACAGGCAGTCAATGATTCCCCATTATAAGAAAATCGCGGACTCACTTCAGAAAGCAGCATATGGTGTCTATTTAAGCGGAGCTGGGCCGACAATGATTGCTTTAGTTGATGAAGCCCGAGCGGAGTCGGTTCATTCACACTATCAGAAATTGTATCCTGAATTTGAATGGCTTTTGCTTTCTTGTGCTGCCAAAGGGAGCTGCGCAGTCGAGTTGGCTATTGAAGCTTAACAAAACCCACAGAAACCGGATGATTTCTGTGGGTTTATCATTGTCGTTTATGGAATGTCTTGCGTATAAATAAAGAACCACGGGAAAGCTTTCACTTTTCCGTGGTTCTATCAATGTATTAGAATACTTGCTCGATCTCACGCACTCCAGGAACTTCTGCCATCAAGGCACGTTCAATTCCGGCTTTCAATGTGATCGTAGAGCTTGGGCAGTTGCCGCATGCTCCCATGAGACGCAGACGCACGATACCTTCATCAACATCGACTAGCTCGACGTCGCCGCCATCACGCAGCAAGAATGGACGCAATTTATTCAAAACTTCTTGTACTTGGTTTTCCATCATCCATTATCCCCCTTACGATTATATATTCATTATAAATCCTTTCGGGCAAAAAATCCACGCTGGCTAACTGAGAAATTCTATCAATTAAAAAATAAATTCCAACATCGTGATTGTTACGGTAAACTGAAGCTATCAGTATACGAGAGGATGGAGCCGGATGACCACTAATATTACCGTTTATGGAGCTGATATTATCTGTGCAAGCTGTGTGAATGCACCAAGCTCCAAGGACACGTATGAATGGCTGCAGGCCGCATTGGCAAGGAAGTTCGAAAACAAACAGTTTCGATTCGAGTACATTGACATCAATGAGCCGCCTGATGAAGAAAAGCACAAACAATTCGCTGCGAAGGTAATAGAAGAGGATTTGTTCTATCCAGTTGTTCTTGTCAATGATGAAATAGCTGGGGAAGGAATCATTTCGATTAAGGCAGTCACGAAAGCTGTTGAAACAGTCAGCGCAACCTAGTTGTGCTGATATCCCGCCTTATGGTAGGATTATCACTTGATAGCGTTACATCCTAGAATAGGAGATGAGCGGGATGAATCCGATCATTGAATTTTGTGTTAACAATCTGGCCTCCGGCTCGCAGGCGGCTTTTGAGAAGCTGGACAGTGACCCAGGCCTTGATGTGATAGAATATGGCTGTACAAGCTTTTGCGGCATTTGTGCCCAACACATGTTCGCACTCGTAAATGGCGAACCGGTGACAGCTGAGACACCTGATGAGCTTGTCGAAAACGTCTACAAGTTCATCGAAGAAAATCCGTTATTTTAATTGGCCGTGCGTCTGCATTTCGCAGGCCATGGCTTTTTTCATAGTAGAGGAGAAATGACAATGGATATCCCTTTTGTAAAACTGCATGGCTTAAAAAACAGCTACATTTTCGTGAATCTCTTTCAATTCCAGCTCGAGGAGGACATGCTCGCACCGCTTGCGATTGCTGTTGCAGACAGGAATACCGGAATCGGATCTGACGGCTTGATCCTCATCCATCCAAGCGAAACATGTGACGTAGGCATGCGTATTTTCAATCTGGACGGCTCTGAAGCGATGAATTGCGGTAACGGCCTGCGCTGTGTTGCCAAATATGCTTATGAGAACGGTCTGGTAGAAAATGATACATTCACGATTCAGACGAAGGCAGGCCAAGTAGAAGCGCAAGTCCATGGCACAAAAGAGCATGTGCATGAAGTGACAGTTGATATGGGAGCACCGATTTTACAGCGTGAATTGATTCCGATGCTAGGTGAGACTGGTCAGGAAGTCGTCAACGAAGCTTTTGAAGCTGGTGAAGAACAGCTTCAAGTCACAGCAGTGAGCATGGGCAATCCACACGCCGTATTCTTTGTCGATAACATTGAGGAAGCACCGCTTTATACCCAGGGTCCGGTTATTACCAATGATCCCAGATTCCCAGAAGGTGTTAACGTAGAGTTCATCGAAATGGTTTCCGAGAAAGAATTGCATTTCCGTGTATGGGAACGCGGCTCTGGTGTCACCCAGGCATGCGGTACTGGCGCTTGTGCAGCAGTTGTTGCAGCCATTCAAAATGGCAAAGCACCATACGGAGAAGAGGTAACCGTGCATCTTAGCGGCGGCGATCTGTTCATCCGCTGGGAAAAAGATGGTTCCGTCTGGATGCGTGGTGCTGCCGAGAAGACTGTATCTGGTATTTTTCACTGGGAGCACGGTGCTTGAGCATCAGCGTATAGGAGCGTATACTTACAGTAAGATTAGAATGGGGAGGTAACCTAACATGGTATTGAATATTACCGACAGTGCGAGCCTTCAGATCAAGGAAATGATGAAGGAAGAAGAAGCAGAAACTGTTTTGCTGCGCTTTGGCGTAAAAGGCGGCGGCTGCAGCGGCCTTTCCTACAGTCTCGGCTTTGAATACGAAAAGAATGAAGAGTTGGATACATTCGAAGAGGTCAACGATATCCCGGTCATCATCCGTTCTATGGACATTCCGGTTATCCAAGGCACGACGATCGATTTCAAACAAAATATGATGGGCGGCGGGTTCACGATCGATAACCCAAACGCCATCGTCAGCTGCGGGTGCGGTTCGTCATTCAAGACAGCGACGAATGCTGGTACGCCTGAGAATTGCTGATATATTGAGTTAGTTGTTCAGGGTTATTAATTACAAGGGGATTTGTAATAAACACAGTCCATAAAAACTGTGTTAACAATCCTTTAAATAGCAAACTAAGGTTGTAAATTACATGCCTTCTCGATAGTTTATGTCTAAAACATAACTGTTGGAGGAGGTTTTTTTATGTCTTTGAATAAGAGAAAGAAACGACAACCAGTAGGGAAGATGTCAAATCAAAGGGAATTTCCTGCCTTAACACTACAACAAGCGATTGATTTAGTCATAGCAGGTAAGAGTGCTGAGGGGTTGAGAGAAAGAACAATGAAAGATTATAGAAAGGATTGGGGTTATTTTATAACTTGGCTTGAAAGAAATTATGAAATTGAGACAGTAGATAAATTAACTCCTCACATATTTAGAGACTATATTAATTACCTTAAATACGATGCACCTAAATATCAAGGACACAAGTACATTCATAATGACCAAGGGCGTGGACTGTCTGATACTACAATCAATATCCGTTTAAGAGTCTACAGAGCAATGTTCAATTTTCTGGAAAGAGAGGAGTTAATCGAGGTAAATCCTATGTCTAATGTAAGGCTATTAAGACAAGATATAGACCTTACAAATTGTTTTACAAATGATGAGGTCAAAGAATTATTAAGACAACCAAACCAAAGAGATTATGTAGGTTTTAGAGATTATGTAGCAATGCTTTTATTATTGGATAGTGGTATTAGAGCTAATGAATTGCTTAGTTTACGAATAACTGATGTTGATTTTCAAACTAGGTTTATAACTCTTGATGGAGAAAGAAATAAAAATCGTAAGCCACGGCTAGTTCCAATATCAGCTCATACAGTGAAACTATTACTTCAATTAGTAAATGAAAATAAAAAGCACTTTTCCACTGACAGATTATTTTTATCCTCTTATGGTGAGCCTCTAGGTCAGAACCATTTTAACAAGCGTTTAAAATACTACGGTGAGAAGGCAGGAATAAAAGATAAAAAAGTCACTGCGCATGTTTATAGACATACGTGGGCAAAAAACATGACACTAAATGGTTGCGATGCTTTCACACTCCAAAAGATGGGAGGATGGTCAGACATTAGAACCATGAGAAGGTACATACAAATGGATACTGATGACCTCCGAAAAAGTCATGATATTCATTCTCCGGTAATGCAAATAATAAAAAAGACAAGATGAATCAAGAAATTATTGGAATAAGATACTTGTACTGTAAATAAGATGATACAATTGTAATAGGTAAAAATATATACGCGAGGAGTATTATTGTGGAGGTAAAGGAAAATTTAACTGAGAAAAAGCCCTTTTATAAAAAAAGTAAATTTATTGGTATCTTGGCATTGGTTATTATTGGAGTAAGTTTGACTTGGTATCTAATAAGTCAACACAAATCTCAGCAAGCAGCTGCGGAAGAAGAGAGGGAAAATCGAGAAGAAGAATATATAGAATTATTAAGTAACACAACCGATGCCATAAACCAAGTGAATGAATCGTCTAGACAAATTATATATATGTATAGTGACGTTTGGAATGTAACTATTGAAAATGATTTGTATGTAAGTGCGATTGCGGAATATTTAGGGGTAGAAGAATCAGTAGTTATAGATAATGTTCCTACAGATAAGATTAGAGTTAACCCTAGGGGAGAATACATTGGAAGAGGAGATTTTAATGCTGCTCTTGAAACGGTACGCAATGTCCTATTATCTGAAGGGATATATGATAGCATGGAAAATGCACAAACTACTATAGAAGACAACGTAAAAGAACTGAAAAATCCACCTGAAAAATATAGAGAGCTACATGAGGATTTTGAAGACTACTACTCGAATCACTCTATATATGTTAGTTTGGCTACTTCTCCAACAGGTTCTTATTTAACATATACAAGAGATACTAGTAATCTTTTGACTGAACTTGGTGGGCAGTATAGTTCGTTGGAATTAGAACTACCATAAAGCATAATTGTTGAAAAGATTAAATAAAATTCTGATTTTATCTAATCTAGGGCACATTAAGTATTTTTCATAAAGCATCTAGTTGATTGACTACTATATATATAAAACCCTATCTAAAATAGATAGGGTTTTAGTATTGACATTTTCTCTATATTATAGTATAATATAGAGAAAACCTCTTATTTATATAAACTTATTGACTATAATATAATAATACACTTAATCAATATCTTTTGTCAATAGATTAATAATAAAAAAGAGGAATGAATTTTGGAAAGGGGATAATTTTAGGGATTAACTAAATCATCTTTGGGTGATAGAAAGTGATTGTACTTATACACTGATTAGAGATTGATTGTAGGAACCTACAAAGTAATAGCGAATATTATCATACATTAACAATTAAGCAGAAATGAAGGGGTGTTTCTAAACATAAAGTTTTGACTAATTTGTAAGCGAATAATAAACGTGAATATATAAAAATATGGAACAACCTCTTTTTTCTTCAAGGAAAAGGGGATTATATTGAGTAATAAGGATAAAGAAATAATAAGGAAAATAAATGAACTTTACATAATGGCAAGATACCAATATTTAATTTTAGGTGAGCGTGGAAACTATCAAACATTTAATAGATATAAAAATTCTAATGTATATTCGTTAAATGATTACACAATTCAGCGGCATTTGGATGGGAAATTAACTTTAGGTGTTTTTGCTTCTTCATTCTATACTAAGTTTATATGCTTTGACGTGGATGTTGTAGATGAAAAACTAGCCAAATGGACAGTTTATCGTATTGTTGCATCTTTGATAGAAGTTGGAGTGCCAGAAAATGATATACATATATCTTTATCTGGCAATAAAGGTTATCACATAGAAATGCACTTTAATATACCAATTAAAAATGAAGTTGCTTATGAATTTTATCTTATGATATTGAATATGAGTAATTTGTTGAATATTGATTATGGAGAAGTAGAATATAGACCTAATGCGATGAAACAAGGAGTGAAAATTCCTTTAGGAATCAATTTTAGAAACAAAAGAAAAAAACGTTGTTGGTTTGTAAGTTATGATAAGGGTTTAAAGCCAATTAGGAATAAAAATTACATACTAAAAATCAAACAAATGAGTGCTGACGTTATTTATGATATTTTAGAGCGTGAACGCGACGTACTTGATGAGAGAGAAGTAATAGAAGTAGAAGAAACTAAGGGGTTTATTGATAACCAGTATACTCCTCTAAAGATATATGGGGAAAATATACAAGAACGAGAAACTATAGAGGCAATAGAAAGTTTATTGCAAAACGGTTTAACTATAACAGGAACAAGACACAACTCATTATTTAAGTTAGCAAAGTATTTTCGGCACCAAGGTCATACTGTAGAGGAGTGTAACTCGGCATTAATCGAATGGATGGGCGAACAGGACACGAGGTGTTATACCACTAAATGGGGAGATTGTGTCAAAGATATTGAATTAATAACAGAATATATTTACGAGAAAGAAGTAAATCTAACAGTAGTAAAAAAAGACTTATATATTACATATGATGAAACTAAAGAAATAATGAAATTAAAATCTAAGAACGAAAAGATTTTAGCATATTGTTTACTTGTACATAGCAAAAGATATGCTATTAAAAACGGTAATTTTTATATGACATATAAGCAAATGAGTGAGTCGAGCGGCTTAACTGAGAAAACAACAAGAAACTTAATAAATATACTTGAGGAAAATGGTTTTTTGAAAATAGTAGAACGTAATCGTCCTGATTATGATGGCAATGGAAAATTAAAAAAAGAAAAGAAACCAAACGTTTACAAAATTGATATTGAACTTAAATTAAAGGAAAATAAAACCCAATTCAAAATAGTGGATGAAGATTCAAAATATGTAGATTCATTTAATTCTTGTATACTTTTCTACTTTGATAAAAAGACAATAAAGGAAATGTTACCTAGAAGACAATATGAGAGTATTGTAAAGATAATCAGTTAATTGGCTTTTCTTGCGAAAAGCTCAATATTTAATTATCTATTATAGGTAAAAACGTACAGAGTAAATCTTTGATTAGCCTTAAGTTTAAAGATAGTTAATTAACTTAAATGGAAACATAATGCTAATCAAAGACTTAACATAAGAAACTATAGTTATGGGGAATACGCTTTGAGATACTATCTACGGATAGCAACTATTATATAATCTATTATAGGTAAAATCGTACATTTGAATGAGAAAAGAATATACTAGACATACTATCTTATTGTACTAACAGATATATTAATGTGTTTGCAATAACTTTAAGGCATTAAGGTAGACAAATATCGGGAGTTGTAAAAAATGGAAAAACTAAGAAAGTTTGCTTTGTCACTCCTTTATCATGCTAAAAGAATAGATATTACGGAGATTTCTGCTTACAGCAATAACTCTTTGAAGAATTTATTAGAGGTAGCCTTCGAACATCCTTTATACAAAGATATTTTTGAATTTGAACTTGCTGAGTCTTTGGTATGCTCTCATTTAGAAGATATTATTCCTCAATCAGAAAACAGATTTAGTACTAATGATGCTGATGACCTTATAAATAATTTATATGATGGTTTAAAGAGAAATATTGCTGAAAATTGGATTGTTTTTCCTCTTAGAAATGCCTACTTAACTGAAACTATTAGATTTAAAGATTTTGTATTTATTGGAGGAAATAAAGAAGAAAAAACAGATGTTTTAAGGCGGTTAGGCAGAACTTCTATGGCAAAAGCAAAGTCTAGAGTGGAGCATACAACTAGGAAGTCAAAGCATTTTTTTGAGCATCCATTACTAGCAATAAGGGTAAGGCATCAATATAACTATGTATACAATATGGCGAGAAAATTTAGCTTTTATGCGAATAGTATCTTGCAAGCTCTCTATTGGGGACGAGTATATCCAAAATATGAATATCCTATTTTTTATAGTCCATTTGATGTGGGGAACGCATACCATATTTTGGTGTACGGTAAAGAAGATTGGCGCATTAATCATATGGCGGCTAACTTTGATACTACATGTAAAATAAATTTGGATTTCCTTCATGAAAAATCATACCGAACATTATACACTAAGATTTTTCATGAACTATTCTATAATAGTCATGAAAAAAGAATCACTTATAAATTTACTGTTGGATTTAAATTATTCAAAGAAGCAATTGACTTAGAAAGAAATAGGAATATTTATCAAGGCATTAGTATTTCATTGTTATTAATGACTATTGCAAGTGAGAATATATTATTAAAACAGGAAGATGCTAAACGAAATAAATTAGCTGTCTTATATTCAAGACTAGTAAGATTAGATGACGTATCAGATATTGAAATTGCAAGATTATTAAAAAGTGTATATAGCTTACGCTCAGAATATGTACATGCAGGAACAGAGATTCATAAAGATTTTAATCCTGACCTATCTGATGGTGTAACTACACAAAAATATGAACTATTCAGGAGGGTAATATCGCATCTATTGTGTGATACAGTATACTATACTAGGTTGGTTAATAGAAGAAGTGGTATTAGGGGTATATCGGAAGAAGAAATTTGGTCTGAGTATTTAGATAACCATTGGAGAAGAGGAAAAACTATTTTGAGAAGGTAAATCAACACACTTAGACTATTAATTCTAATGACACTTATTGATAACAATTAATCTTAAAAGCCTTTGTAAAGGCTTTTTTATTTGGATTTTTATAATGAGTTAAATAAGTCTAAATAATGCTTGTATAAAAACTATAAATTGCGTTTTGTCTAGAAGTTTCAACTTCTAACCACGATGTTCAAATTGTCTAAAAGATATATTTTTCATACTTGGATTTGTCTAGAAGATAGTCTATAATTGATTGTACAGAAGATAACTAACTTTTGAATAGAAAGCGGGTTTATGCAATGTTAATTGGATACGCTAGAACTTCTACAGTCGGACAAGAAAATGGATTAGAAACACAAAGGCAGTTATTAGAGGAAATAGGGTGTAAGCGCGTATTTTATGAGAAGATAACGGGAACAACCACAGTTAAAAGAGATGAATTAAAAGAAGCAATTAAATTTTTAAGCGATGGTGATATTCTTGTTGTGACTAAGATTGACCGTTTAGCACGGTCTATAATTGACTTACATAATATTGTTAAGGAACTGAATCAAAAGGGAGTAGGTGTTAAATTTCTAAAAGAAAATATTGATTTTCAAGCAGGTAAAAATAATAACTCCCTACAAACATTATTATTTAACATATTAGGCTCATTTGCTCAATTTGAACGAGATTTAATTGTTGAAAGGACAAGTGAAGGAAGAGAGCGGGCTAAAAAACAGGGTAAACATATGGGGAGACCACCGCAGGATAAAAAAGCAATTGAAAAAGCATTGAAGTTTTACAATGAAAGAGATTTAAACGGAATGAGTGTAAAAGATATATCAAATTTAACGGGTGTTCCAAGAAGTACGATTTATGCGGAGTTAAAGAAAATATAGTGAGGTGTAATAATGGAGTTTACTAGTGAAACCTTGCAATACCTTAGTACTGGATTTAGCCCTAATTATAAACACTTTAATCATAAGATGAATAAATTGCAGATATTAATCGATACAGAAGATGAACTTGAATATTTTAAAGAATACTATTGGGAGAAAGCCCAGGAGTCTTCAAAGCCGAAAGGATTTAATTCGGTATTTGCTATTATTCGTTATCGAGTTGACAAAATAAGAATGCTAGATATGTCATACGATGAATTTCTCCAATTATATAACCAAGACAGAATGACAGCCTTAAGAAAATTATTTCTTGAGCCTATGCATAAAGCACATTTAAAGTTGTTAGATGAAAAGTTAGGGGACGATTCAATAAAAATCTTATTTAATCTTCATAAATTGAATCCTACTAGGTCACTCTTAAGATTAATAAATCAAAATGTGACCGTGAAAGAACGGTACGAAAGGGATTTGGAAGAATACAAAAAAGGGAGATTAGAGTTACCGGAAGAATCACATTTTTTAGAGTCGAATGCATTCTATCCTAAGTTTGATAATATTGATGGAAATAATGCATTTGAAGAAGGAAAAAAGACTTTTAAGCAGCACTTTGTTAGAGAGCGTAATCCCCAAGTAATTAGACTTGCGAAGAAACGCTTTAAGGATAGAAATGGAAGACTATTTTGTGAAGTGTGTGGTTTTGATTTTTATGAGAAATATGGGGAAATTGGACAGGACTTTATTGAAGGGCATCACACAGTTCCTGTATCAGAATTAAAAGACGGTGACGTAACTAGAGTTGCTGATATAGATTTAGTTTGTTCTAATTGCCATAGTATGCTTCATAGTAAAAAAACTTTGCTGAGCAAAGAGGAACTCAAAAGGCTTATTGATAAATAATCGTTCATTTTGTTATTAGAGTTATATCCCTTTCCAGGTATTTGAATTGATGTGATAGTAATAAACATTGCATGCACCCAAAAAGGGTGTTTTTTATTTTATCTACAATAGTAATCAAAAATCTTTCTTTTTGTTTTTGTAATTAAGGTGAAAAATAGATAGAATGTATTATAATGAAAATAGGAAAAAAGTTACAATATCATAAAAAGTAAAGGTAGGTTAGCTTTGATGATAAAAAGTATAGAGAGAATAAATAACTTTGGTATATATAAGGATTATCAAAAGCAGTCTGACTTGCATGATTTTGCTAAGTTTAACCTAATTTATGGGTGGAATGGAAGCGGTAAAAGTACGCTGTCAAAGCTTTTTGCAATAATAAATAATGATATAAAAACTTCAGATTTTAAAGATAGTCAATATGAGTTTAAGTTAGAGGATGGTTCAAAGATATATCAAGATACTGAAGAATCTAACCTATTAATGACAGTATTTAACTCGAATTTTATAAATGATAATATTGATTGGAATGATACTGTTAAAAGTATTTTGCTCATATCTGAAGAGAAAATCGAAGAACAGAAAAAAATTAAAGAATATGAAATTAAAAGGCAAGAAATAGTAAAATTAAAAAAAGACCTTAAAGATAAGTACGACAACTTATACAAAAGTAACCAAAACTTCCTCTCATCAACTGCAAAGCATGTAAAAGAAAGATTTAAAATTATAGATACATCTGATAAGTATTATCTAAACTACAACAGGACTAGATTAGAAAAATTTATTGAGGTATATAAAGATAAAGTACAGAGTGTTGAGTCATTGTTGACAGAAGAAGAGTCCATTAATGTAACAAAATCTATAAAACCAGAATCAAAAAGTAAGATTGATTTTGTATTTAACACTTTAGATGAAGATTTGCTAATAAAGGGTAGCGAGAGAATTAAGACTTTAATTAATACTTCTATCATTAACCAAACAGTTCAAAGCCTTAAAGACAACGAAGTAATTAGTCACTGGGTGGAGGAAGGATTTAAATTACATTCCGGGTCTATAACTGGAATATGTGAATTTTGTGGACAACTTATACCAAGCTCCCGACTTGAGGAATTGGAAAAGCATTTTAATGATGAGTACCAACAATTTAAAGAAAAATTAATAACAGCCAAAGAATGGGTTCGGAAGCAAATGTTAAATTCTTCGAATGAAAAGGCATTGCTTTATTCCTTGTACGAAGAATTTTATGATGCTTTTAATAATCAAATGAACATCCTAACTCTAACAGAAAAAAATATTAATGATAAACTAGAAAATTGGGTCAACGTTCTAGATAAAAAAAATAAAAATCCTTTTGAGAAATTGCAAGTAACAGAACTAGATGAAATTTCTATTTCCTTACTTCAGGAATATAATACCGCTATTGTTTCTTTGAACGAAATAATTAAATTACATAATTACAAATTTGAAAATTACCAAACAAAAACTAAAGAACAAAAGCATAAACTAGAATTGAGTTACACTGCCGAGGCATTAAAAGAGTATGACTATTTTTATGCTGAAGAGGAAAAGAATAATATAAAATTAAAGATACAGGAACTAGATTCCGATTTAAATATGATTAACCAATCTATGTTCCTAATAGAAAAAGAGCTATCGAATGAAAGTCTTGGTGCAGAAGAATTTAATAAACAATTACAGTTGTTTATCGGTCATAATGAGATATCATTGGAATTTGATAAACTTAAGAAAGGATATAGGATACTTAGGACTAGGACTAGGGAAGCTGCGAAGAATTTAAGTGAGGGAGAAAAAACAGCGTTAGCTTTTGTTTATTTTATTACTAAGCTTAGAGAAAAGGGCAATGAGATTAGTAATCAAATTATTGTAATAGATGACCCTATTTCCAGTTTTGATTCGAATAACTTATTTAGTGCTTACGCATTTTTAAGAGCTCATTGTCAAGAGGCTAAACAGTTATTCGTACTAACCCATAATTTTGTTTTCTTCAAATTATGTAGGGATTGGATGTTGGGGAAAAATAAAAGAGATAAGGTTAAATCAAGGTGTTATGCAATTGAAAGTATAGGAGAGAGTAGCGAAAGAAGGTCTTTTATAACTAACGCAAAAGATGCTCTAATAAAGTACAATTCTGAATACCATTATCTATTTCATAAAGTTTATTCCTTTAAGCGAAGTGAAGAACTATCCTTAGATGAAGCTTTCTTGGTATCAAACCTGTCCAGAAAATTATTAGAAGGCTTCCTCACTTTCAAATTTCCAAAAAAGAGAAATGACTTTAATCAATTGCTAGAGGCGGCGATAAGTGATGTTCAAAGAAGGGAAAGAGTTTACAGGTTTATCAACAAGTATTCACATAATGCGACGATAGAATTTAGTGATAATGCTATAGACAATCTATTGGGCGAGAGTAAAAATATTGTAGATGAGATAATGGATGTTATTAAGGAATTAGATATGACTCATTATTCAGAAATGGAGAGTTTAGTTATAGATAACTTATAAATTAAACTTTTTAGAGTGTAACAATATAGCTTGAGTATACAGGGGAAGCTTTCTACCATTTCCAATGTCATGTTTTCTAATATATAAGGTAGCAGTAATACCCCCGCACTCAGAGCCGAAGATAGTACCGTGTAATTATCGTGCAAAATAGCTTTATAAACAGAGTTTCACGTGTGTTCTACGTGAACTAGTTATTGTCTCAAGTGCTGTTTTGGGTTAGAATTAGTTAGCGATATAAACAATCGAGATAGTATGTTATTAACAATCTATTTTGCAATTTATAACCCGACATAATAACTAAAAATACTTTAAAATCAGCATTTTCAAACAAAATATGATGGGCGGCGGGTTTACGATCGATAACCCGAACGCCATCGTCAGCTGCGGGTGCGGTTCGTCATTTAAGACAGCGACGAATGCTGGTACGCCTGAGAATTGCTGATGCATAAATAAGCCTTCCTGGCCGTTTGTTCTTGCAAACGGCAGGAAGGCTTATTTTGCATACAGAAGACCTTTAATTTTGAAGAGCCGCTTTAATATGGCCATTTACTTGATAGCTGTTTAAAAGGCCGATGTGAGATACACCGTAAATTCGGATATTATCCGCACCAGATAGGATAGAAAGAGACGGGTTCACGATATAGTCACTTGTAGAATAGATAGAAGTAGTGTCTATACCAGCAGGTGCAGCGCTGGTTGTCAGTCTATTTGCTCCTCCAAGCGTTACCAGTTTATCTACTTTGTCACTTCCGCCTTTATTCAATATGTAATACAGACTGTTTGCTCCACCCATACTATGGGCTACGATATTAACTTTGTCACTGCCTGTTTCCTCTAGTACATCATTGACAAATCCTTTTATGGCAGTTGAATTCAATTCTTGGTGCCCTTGCTTGCTTGGAAGATCAATAGAATAAAGTTCATCTTCTGACCAGCCTTGCCCCTGCAGGTATCTCTCAATGAAATAGAAATTTGAATCGGAGCCAGTTAAACCATGAACAAAGACAACAGGTGTGTTGGCAGTGGCCGCTTGTACTTTAGAAGGCTGCAGGTAGACAGATAAAGCGAACACCATTGCGAGACTGATAAAAAAGAGCGTTAAGATTTTACTTTTCTTCATTTTATATTTCCTCCTATCAATAAATGAGTAATTCTATTAAATTGTAAAATATAAACTAGAATTCCGGTATTGGGAAAATAAGGGTAAGTTTCACTTGTTTATATAATGAAAGAAACAATTTTTATCACCTAATAGCTATCGAGTAAGTTTTTATTTCCCAACTCAGTGTAGTTTTCTGCTTTTCCATTTATCTGGGTAAATGTGTGTACTGGAATTCGACTGCAGTTCAAAATTTCATGTATGTCATCAAAGGAGGTCTATCATGATTACTTTGGCAACACGTGTCATGCTTGCTGCATTTGAGGAAAATAGACATAAGGCGATTCCTTCCAGTGCTTTAAATGAAAATGCGGACTCGATCAGAACTTCTTTAAATGAGAATGAAAAAGCCTTCTAACACTGGGGGGGTGAAACAGCTTTAGGAACCGTCCGTTTTAAAGAACAGGACGATGCTATATATTTCTTTCGCCTGTCTGTATGTCCAGAAGAAAGAGGCCGAGGAATAGCAGGACAGCTGCTTCAGGCATTAGAAGATTATGCAGCAGCCTATGATTTTGCTGTGCTTTGCTGTCAGGTGAGGCTGTCAGAAATAAGAAATATCAATTTATACAAAAAGAATGAATTTTATATAACCGACAGTGAAACAGTCGTAAAGCCCAATGGAATTCACGTGGAAACTGTAACTATGACCAAAAATCTATGATAAGTCTATAGAACTCTATAAGACCTCTTTCATGTACAAAACCAAATATTGTAATGTATGAATGTGATTATATTAATAAAATACGGGTATATAACTCCTACCATATAAATCATGGGTGAAAGCATTGTTTGTTTTTGCAACAGACATATGCAAAAAATGGAGGAGAGAGAAAGATGGACAAACAAGCTAACGGACAAGGGCAAGTCCCTCAAATGGAGGATGATGGTCGAAGTTCGAAACGAAGATTGAGACTGATCGCATTCATTTCCACTTTTGGTGGATTATTATTCGGTTATGATACAGGTGTAATCAATGGGGCATTGCCTTTCATGGGTCAGGAGGATCAGTTGAATCTGACACCGTTAACGGAAGGGATGGTAGCAAGCTCCTTGCTTCTAGGAGCTGCATTTGGTGCTGTATCCGGCGGGAAGCTGGCAGATAAAATTGGCCGCCGCCGTGTCATTTTATATTTAGCTGTCTTATTCTTTATTGCAACTTTAGGCTGTTCATTCGCACCAAATACGGAGACGATGATTGTCTTCCGAGTCTTGCTCGGTCTGGCTGTCGGTGGGGCATCCGTAACAGTTCCAGCTTATCTAGCTGAAGTATCTCCATCTGAATCAAGAGGAAAAATGGTTACAATCAATGATCTGATGATCGTTACTGGCCAGCTGATTGCTTATTCTTCTAACGCGTTTCTTGGAAACATGTTCGGAGATACAGCTCATATCTGGCGTTATATGCTTGTTATTGCAACAATTCCTGCACTTGTCTTATGGTTCGGTATGCTTGTCATGCCGGAAAGCCCAAGATGGCTTGCGCAGCAAGGTATGCTGAAGACCGCTTTTCAAATCTTATTGAAGATTCGCCGTAAAAACCGTGCGAAACAGGAAATTGAACAAATTAAGAAAACTGTTGAAAGAGAGAAGAAGCTGGATAAAGCTTCCTTTAAAGATTTGACTATTCCATGGATCAGAAACATTGTGCTGATCGGTTTGGGTATTGGTGTCATCCAGCAAATAACTGGTGTTAACTCTATCATGTATTATGGTACGCAGATTTTAAGTGAAACCGGATTAGGCCGTGATGCGGCACTCATAGGTAATATCGCAAATGGTATCATTTCCGTTGCTGCCGCTATTTTCGGTATTTGGTTATTAGGTAAGGTTCGCCGGAGACCGATGCTTACAATCGGGTTCATCGGAACGACAAGTGCATTGCTTTTGCTTACCATCGTCACAACCTTCTTTGAGGGTAGTCCTGCGCTGCCATATATGGTACTGGGACTTACGGTTACATTCTTAGGATTCCAGCAAGGGGCTGTTTCCCCGGTTACGTGGCTGATGCTATCTGAAATCTTCCCTTCCCGTATTCGCGGAATGGGAATGGGAATAGCTGTATTCTTCCACTGGATGACGAACTTCACTGTAAGTTTGACATTCCCTGTACTGCTTAGCGCAATTGGATTATCAAGTACTTTCCTTATCTTCGTTGTACTAGGTGTCTGTGCGATTATCTTTATCCGAAAATTCCTGCCAGAAACGAAAAACCGTACACTGGAGGAATTGGAACACGATTTCCGTAATAAAAAGATTCGTAAGACTGTTCCAAAACTGAATAAAAAAGCTGGATTAAGTGAAAGAGTGTAAATAAAACAATCCCTTCCTGACTATCAGGTGGGGATTTTCTGCTATAAAGAAAGATATTGTTATGTCTTTTTTATGGGGGAAAACGACAATTAATATGTTTGCTGTGGTACAACTGTTTAATTGAAACAGAGTTGTAATATAACAAAAGTGATTATTTTGATAAAAGACGGGTATATAACTTCTACCACCCTCTACATACAAACAAGGGTAAAGGCATGATTCATGCAGCAGTCAAATGCGTAAATGGAGGAGAAAAATATGGACAAACACGAGACTGAAAAAGGGCACGTCCCACAGAATGAGGATGATGGAAAACATTCGAAGCGAAGGCTGAGATGGATCGCCATCATATCTACTTTCGGAGGATTATTGTTTGGATATGATACAGGAGTCATCAATGGTGCTCTGCCATTTATGCGGCAGTCCGATCAGCTTAACCTGACCCCGCTGACAGAAGGTGTTGTTGCCAGTTCGCTGCTGCTAGGAGCAGCATTCGGTGCTGTATTCGGCGGGAAGCTTGCCGATAAGATAGGCCGTCGACGTATTATATTGTATCTTGCTGTTTTATTCTTTATTGCGACATTGGGCTGTTCATTCGCTCCGAACACGGAGACGATGGTTATCTTCCGCGTCCTGCTTGGTCTGGCCGTCGGTGGTGCTTCCGTAACCGTCCCGGCTTACCTTGCGGAGATGTCTCCAGCAGCGAAGCGCGGGCGAATGGTAACGCAAAATGAATTGATGATCGTAACTGGTCAGCTGCTTGCTTATACTTCCAACGCTGCACTCGGGAATTTGTTCGGTGATACAGGTCATATCTGGCGTTATATGCTGGTTATTGCGACCTTGCCAGCTATCGTACTTTGGTTCGGGATGCTAGTCATGCCGGAAAGCCCAAGATGGCTTGCACAGCAAGGTATGCTGAAGACAGCTTTCCAAATTCTTTCGAAGATACGCCGCAGAAATCAGGCGAAACAGGAAATGGCGGAAATTCGCAAGACAGTGGAAAAAGAGGAGAAGCAAGATAAGGCTACATACAAAGATCTTGCAATACCATGGATCAGAAAAATTGTGTTTATTGGTATGGGTATTGGTATTATTCAGCAGATCACCGGGGTTAACTCCATTATGTATTACGGAACAGAGATTCTGAGTAATGCAGGATTTGGAACAAAAGCAGCACTGATTGGTAATATTGCTAATGGTGTCATTTCTGTACTTGCCACATTTGTTGGTATCTGGCTGCTAGGCAGAGTAGGGCGCAGGCAGATGCTGACAGTTGGTTTTATCGGTACAACGAGTGCGCTGCTGCTTATTACGATAGCTGCTACTTTCTTTGAAGGAACAACAGCACTTCCTTACATGGTGCTAGCTCTTACTGTCACATTCCTTGCCTTCCAGCAGGGAGCTGTTTCACCAGTCACATGGCTGATGCTGGCAGAGATTTTCCCTTCCAGACTGCGTGGAATGGGGATGGGAATCGCAGTATTCTTCCAATGGATGACGAACTTCACGATTAGTTTGACGTTCCCAGTACTGTTAAGTGCAATTGGTCTATCCAGCACCTTCCTGATCTTCGTTGTCCTGGGGATTGCTGCCATTCTCTTTATCCAAAAGTTCCTTCCGGAAACAAAGGATCGGACACTGGAAGAATTGGAGCAGGATTTCCGTCAGATGACAATCCGCAAATCAGTACCAAAATTGAAGAAGAAAGCAGAAATAGGAGAAAGGGTATAATCCCTTCTCCTATTTTTTTGTTTCAGTTAGTTTCTTTAAGCCCGCTTCCAATTCGTCAAAAAATACAGGCATTCCGTGTCCAGTACCTGCCGCTTGCGGATGCAGCTCTTGCAGCTTCCTGATGGAGCGGAAGGACTCTTGCTCGTCCATTGTAAAGTAGCGGGGAGGACCATTGAATTCCTTTTGCTGCGTGAGCACTTTGTGCAGGGATTCCTGCTGCACAGTCGTGAACGCATCCCCCGCAATCAAGACTTTGTCTTCTGTATGGAATAAGCTGATATGTCCGGGAGTATGGCCAGGCGTATGGATCCATTCCCAGCCAGGAAGATGCGGTACTTGATGGTCGAGCGGAACGAGCCGTACATGTTTGCTTAAATCGATCCCGGCATTCGGAAACGTTTTGGACAGCTTGGTGATCAGTCCGCCGCCAGCATCTGTCTTAGCTTCCGGATAATCTAGCTGTCCCGTTAGATATGGAAGCTCGAGCTCATGCGCATAGACAGGGACATCCCATTCCTTTACCAGCTCGACGATGCTGCCGACATGGTCAAAGTGACCATGTGTGAGGATGATGCATGCTGGTTTGGCGCCTTCTCCGAATAGTTCAGCAGCAGCTTTCTTGATATTGCCTGCTGTATCAGGGACTCCAGCATCGACAAGCACCCATTCTTTTGTAACAGGATTTTCAATGAAAAAGACATGCACTATTCTGTCAAGATAGCCATGAACAGTTGGGGAGACGGTTGTTTCTGTTCCGCTCTTTATTGAGGCAAGCGGAATCAATCGATGTTCAAATTCGTTTTCCATACAGCTCCTCCTTTATCGATACTAGTGTGTGATAGACAGGCTTCCTTATACAAGAAGTATAAAAAAACACCGGTTTCCATAAAGGTAACCGGTGCGGTGTTATTTAAAACATGCTTGTGGAATGTTTAGGCTGTACACGTGCGTCTGGATCAATGTATGTTTTGGCATTGTTGATGGCAGTCGGGCCTTCGCCGAAACCAGAGGCGATCAGGTTAACCTTGCCAGGATATGTGCAAATATCACCTGCAGCGTATATGCCGGGAATATTCGTTTCTTGTTTTGTATTTACAACAATGCTGTTTTTCTCGATTTCCAGATCCCATTGCTTGATCGGACCTAAGGAAGAAATGAAGCCGTAATTGACGAGCACTTCGTCCACATCGATCGTTTCCGTTTCTTCGCTTTTCACCTTCTGCAGAACAACCTGTTCGATGCGGTCGGTACCAAGCATTTCAACTGGTGTATAAGGAGTCATGATTCTAACATTGGATTGCATGAGTCGTTCCACACTATGCTCATGGGCGCGGAATTCATCGCGGCGATGCACGAGAATGACTTCTTTGGCAATCGGTTCAAGCATCAGCGCCCAGTCAACAGCCGAATCGCCGCCACCTGCTAATAGAACACGCTTGCCAGCGTATTTCTGCATATTATCCACATAGTAATTCAGGTTGACACCCTCGAACTCGTCACATCGTTCAACAGTCAGGCGACGCGGCTGGAAGGCACCGTTTCCTGCTGTGATGATGATCGTTTTTGAGAAGTGCACGTCTTTATCTGTTTCGATGCGGAATGTATTATCTTCCAAACGCTCGACTTTATCTACCGACTCACCAAGAGCGATCGTTGGATCGAAGCGTTTAAGCTGTTCCATCAGGTTGTCCACTAATTCCTGCGCGCGGACTTGGGGGAAGCCTGCAATATCGTAGATGTATTTTTCTGGGTATAAAGCAGAAAGCTGTCCGCCCACTTGGGGAAGGCTTTCAATGATTTTGACACTTTGCTGACGCATCCCACCATAGAATGCGGTGAAAAGTCCGACTGGACCTGCACCGATGATGGTCACATCATAAACTTGATCTGACATACCGGTTCCTCCTAGTATTTTTAAACGTAACACCTGGTATTTTATCATAGTTGCTGAAATATGAGTAAGAAGAAGGATTTTTAATGTATGGTAGTATGCCCTGGTACGTGATAAGCTTCCCCTTTTTTGGTTGATAAAAGGAAAGAAAACGTTTACCATAATATTGATGACGGTTTTGTGACAGTTTTATGTTTTCATCTGCTTTATAAAGTGAATAGTATCACAAACAAAAAAATTAATGTGTTGTTAGGTTGCTGAAGCTTAGGAAAAACCAAACTATGTTAATGGATGTGATCGAAGATGAGCAAACCCAAAATTGTGATTGCAGGTGCTGGTTACGGCGGCCTGATCACGACAGTGAAACTTCAGAAACTGATTGGAGCGGACGAGGCGAGCATTACACTCGTCAATAAGCATGATTACCATTATCAGACAACATGGCTCCATGAAAACGCAGCAGGGACGAGACATCATGATCAGACACGGATTGCCATCAAGGATGTTATCGATGCAAAAAAAGTCAATTTTGTACAGGATACGGTAACGAAAATCAAACCGGACGAAAAAAAGCTGGTGATGCAAAACGGCGAAATCTCCTATGATTATCTTGTTGTAGGCTTAGGTTTTGAACCGGCGAATTTCGGGATTGATGGTCTGCTTGACCATGCGTACATGATTCGGAGCATCAATTCTTCCCGTTTGATTCGAGAGCATATCGAGCACAATTTCGCTGTGTATAACAATGAAACGGAAAAGAAAGAAGAGCGTCTTAATATCGTGATCGGCGGAGGCGGTTTCACGGGCATTGAATTTGCTGGAGAACTAGCAGAACGTATACCAGAACTGTGTAAGGAATATGATATCGACCGCGATAAAGTACGTGTTATCGTTGTGGAAGCAGGTGCTTCCGTCATGATGGGATTTGATCCGCAGCTTGTAGAATACGCCTTGAACTCACTGGAATCCCGCGGTATAGAATTCCAGACGAATGCTTTCCTTAAGGAAGTGACGGCCGACAGCATCGTTTACGAAAAAGCAGGCGAGAGGCATACGGTCAAAACCAATACAACTGTTTGGGCAGCCGGTGTCAAAGGAAATTCGATTTTGGAGGAATCTGGATTTGAAGTAAATCGCGGTAAGGTAATGGTCACAGACGATCTGCGAGACCCGCATCATGACGATATCTTTATTGTCGGCGATTGTGCTGCAGTGATAAATGATGAAACCGGAAAACCATATCCGCCGACTGCACAAATTGCTACACAGATGGGCTACAACTGTGCCCAAAATCTAAAAGCACTCATCCGTAAAGAAAGAAACACTCAAAAATTCGTGCCGGAAATCAAAGGTACACTGGCTTCCTTGGGAGGCGGTGATGCCATGGGTATGGTAATGGGCAAGAAGCTGTTCGGAAAGCCAGCAGATGTGATGAAGAAGGCATCGGATAATCGCTATCTTTATCAGCTTGGCGGTGTAGGACTGGTTTTGAAAAAAGGGAAATTCAATATCTTCAGCTAAACAAAAAGCAGCCATATGGCTGCTTTTCTTTTGTATAGGGATATTCTCATTTGTCGATGCTGGTACCAGAGGTGAAAGATATGATACGACGATGGTGCATTAGAGCACTCCTTTGTTCCCTCTGGCTTACAGCTATGTATGTGACATGGAGCCAGCTGACGAATTTAACTGCAGAGGACGTCATCCAATATGAACAGAGGCAGCTTCCTGTGCGTGATTTCGGAAGCAAGCAGCTGCATTTGCAATTAAAACAGCAAATAGATGACTAGAGAAATACCAATGCCGGTCAGGGCGCCGAAAAAGACTTCAATCGGCTGATGTCCGAGCATTTCCCTGATTTCACGATTCTTTTCGAACTCTTGTTTACTGCCCCAGTGTTTTGCTTCGTCTACAAAGCGCTGGAAATCCTTCAATAGCAAATTAAGCAATACCGCTTGTTCACCAGCTTGTCTTCTTACACCAGATGCATCGAACATGATGATGATGCTAAAGACAAAGGATGCGGCAAAGATAGGGGAATCAAGTCCGCTTTCAAAGCCGATCGAGGTTGTCAGGGCAGCCACTGCTGCTGAATGACTGCTCGGCATACCTCCCGTACTGAATGCAAGATCGGCCTGGATGCGCTTATCGGCAATCGCGCGGATGGGTACTTTTATTACTTGTGCGAAAACGATGGCAATCAACGCACTCCATAGTGGCATATTTTGTAACAATGACATGTACTGCTACATCCTTTCAGAGAAAAAGCTATAATATATGATGTACTCATTATAACTAAATTTCCCTGAGAAAATGTCATTTAAACGAAGTATTATATGTCACTTTACCTTTTTTGAAAGCATGAGCCACTCTAGGGTAAAAGAGGGCTGCAAGTATAGCGAAACCGAAATCTTTGATAAAGAATGGAATCATACTGATCCAAGCAGCCAAGTAGCTGATATCCACACCCATCCAAAGGTGCATGGCGCCATACATATACGTGACACCCAAAAGATAATTTACAATTACACCAGCGATTACCGCCCCGAATGCCCGGTATCGTATAGATGTCTTTTCCATGATGAATCCAGCGATAAAGGCAATAGGTATGAAAGATAGCAAGAAACCGCCAGTGGGACCAGCAAAGACACCAAATCCTCCTGAGAGATCTGCGAATATCGGCAACCCCGTCAGACCAAGCAATACGTAACAGATCATACTGTAGGCTCCCCATTTATAGCCTAACAGCAATCCAGAAAGTAAAGCGAAGAACGGCTGCAATGATAATGGTACGGTTTGTCCTCCGATTGGTACAGCAAGAAACGGAAGCCAGACCGAAATGTTTGCTCCGACTGTCATCAAGCCAACAAACATCGCGCTTGCAGTCAATTTACCAGTACGACTCATAACTTATCAACTCCTTGCAGAAATAGTAAACGACACCACTACTATTGTCAACTTGAATTTTACTGAGGTTTACAATGTAGACAAAGAAAAAGGCATAGAAGCCTCCTTCTATGCCTGAATTGCTGCATCCAATGCAATTTCCATCATATCGCCAAAAGTAGTCTGACGTTCTTCGGCAGTTGTTTCTTCGCCAGTGAGGATGTGATCGCTGACTGTAAGAACAGATAGCGCTTGACAATCATGTTTCGCAGCTATCGTGTAGAGTGCAGTCGTTTCCATTTCGACAGCCAAGACTTTGTAATCTGCCAATTTTCCGTAGAATTCCAATGTGTTGTCACGATAGAAACGATCGCTTGTAAACACGTTGCCAACACGGATATTCAAGCCTTTTGCTTGTCCAGCCTGATAGGCTTTCAACAGCAAATCAAAGTCAGCTGTAGGTGCAAAATCGACTGTGCCGAATTCCTGTCGGTTTATTTGGGAATCAGAGCTCGACGTGGATGCTAAGATTACATCACGAACTTTTACATCTTTCTGAATAGCGCCGGCAGTACCAACACGGATCAGTTTTTTCACACCGTAGCTTTGAATCAATTCATTTACATAGATGCTGATGGAAGGGACACCCATACCAGTACCTTGAACGGAGATTCTTTCTCCTTTGTATGTACCAGTATAGCCATACATTCCTCTTACTTCGTTATAAAGCTTTGCATCTTCTAAAAATGTTTCGGCGATGTATTTTGCGCGAAGCGGATCGCCAGGAAGCAGGATCTTGTCTGCAATCTGGCCAGCCTCTGCATTTATATGTACACTCATGACAGCACTCCTTTTTCTAGATGTGTCAAAATTACCATAAATACTGGAGAAACTCAATCTTCTGCCAAGAAGCTGTTTTTAAACTTAAAAAAGTGGCATATTTATTTAAAACCGCTTTCTTTTCTCCTATAATAATTATGTTACCACTTTCACATTTACATACATGAGCTATTTGCTTTGGAGGGAATTACGATGCAAGAGAAAACATTCACCATTACTAGCGAAACAGGTATCCATGCGAGACCTGCTACGCTGCTCGTTAATAAAGCCGGCCAGTTCAACTCTGAGATTGAGCTTGCATACAAAGAAAGAAAAGTGAACTTGAAATCGATTATGGGTGTCATGTCACTAGGTGTACCGCAGGGAGCACAGGTTGTTATTACAGCAGACGGAAATGATGAGGAAGCAGCGTTAGAAGGTATCCAGGAAGTGTTGGAAAACCATTTGAGCTGATCGAAAAAGCTGGAGATTTTCTCCGGCTTTTTTTATACTTTTCTCAAGGAGTTTAATACACCGTAGGGGGAGTCCTGGCTGATGAAATGTCATATATCACAGCTTCCTGGTATCGGAAGCAAAATTACGCTGCGCACTGGAGAAGAGGGGATGGTTGTCATCATCGTCCACCATTCTGGCAAACGGGAGCTGTATTTCTTCGAGGATGCTTCCAATGATGAAGCGGATTTCGCAATGGATTTGACAGCGGATGAAACACGGGAACTAGGCGCACAGCTTCTAGGTGCAACGTATCAGCCAGTTGATACCGATCAGCTGAAGCTCTTTCGTAAGCAAATCATCGTAGATTACATTGAATTATCGGAATCATCAGAGATTGCGAATAAGACGCTAGGTGAAGCTGCGGTACGTTCCAAAACCGGGGTAACTGTTATCGGGATCATCCAAGGTGATGAGACAATTGCTATTCCCGAGCCGGATACAGTTTTGCATCCTGGGGACGTACTGATGTCCATTGGAAAGAAAGTACAAATAGATGCGATGATCGACCTTTGTGCAGGTAAGGACGAACAGACTTGAGTGTGCAGCTTCCAACGCTGCTTGGAGCTGGCCTTGTTTTGCTCGGCATTTTCTATTTGGGTTTTCTTTCCATCAAGATCCGTTTTCCTAATGTCATTCTGTATATCTTGTTTGGCATCATTCTTGCTGATCTGCTCGTTCATAATGAGATTCTTCACTTTTCCAGTGAGGTTGGAATCGTTTTGCTTTTCTTTGTGCTCGGTTTAGAATTCAGTATTTCGAGACTTGGCGGAATAGCTAAGAAAATCTGGTCAACCGGACTGCTGGATGTGGCCTTAAGTCTTGGTGTTACGATGGGGATATGCCTCATTTTGAAGGTTGATTTGTTTACATCATTCCTTATTGGTGCGGTAGCATATGCTACAAGCTCCTCCATTACTGCTAAGCTGCTGGATGACAGAAGCAGAATGGCCAATATGGAGACAGAATTCATATTGGCACTCCTTATTTTCGAGGATATCATCGCGCCGATTTTAGTAGCTGTGCTAATTGGTATCAGCAGCTCGGGAAGCTTTGATCCGGTTAGTGCTGTGTATCTTGTGCTGAAAATACTTGCCCTAGCTACAGGGGCAGTTGTTCTCAGCAAAACAGTCTTCCGCAGATTTGATACCTTCATGGATAAGCTGGAAGACGAGGACTTTAAAATTGTGCTGTTGATCGGGATAGCTTTGACATATGGCGGGCTTGCTGTCTACCTTGGATTATCCGAGGTGCTGGGTGCCTTCCTGGCTGGGATGATTTTAGCGGAATCAGGTAAAATCGAGCGTGTGGAACATGCTGTGATACCAATTCGAGATTTGCTGCTTCCGACGTTTTTCATCTATTTTGGAACAACCATAGATTTCGGCGACGGTGTACCAATGCCGTTATTGCTTTTGATTGTCCTGATCTGGACAATAGCAGCCAAAGTGATGACAGGCTACTTTGGAGGATTGATGTACGGATTGCCGAAGCGAGTCGCTTTCCGCGGCGGATTGTCTATATGTGCCAGAGGAGAATTCAGTGTTGTAATAGCCAGTATTGCAATGGGTACGGCAAAAGTATTTGCTGGCATCTACATTGTCCTGGCAGCCTTCATCGGTGTATTGCTGTTCGAATTTGCCCCGCAGGTAACAAACAAGATTTTTGGTAAGCCTGTGACGAAAAAACGTAATCTGAAAGTGCCAGGCTCTTAAGACTGAAAAAAGGCAGAAGCTAAGCTCCTGCCTTTTTTGTTTATTTGAAGTAATCCTTTTCCAGTGTATCAACGTTTGCAAGCGCGAGTTCTTGATAACGCGAGGCGGATTGTTCCTTTAAATCGTTTCTAAGCTGCTGAAGTGCAGTACGTAAAGAAGCGGAGTACTCAGGTACTTCGTCTGCAAATTCTGATACAGCTGTTTTCGGTATATTCGCTTTTTCATGCTGAGCCAATGCGCGGCGTTCATGGAAGAAAACATCTTCTGTTTCCTTTGGATGGTGCAGATCACCTTGCTGTGGATGCTTGAGAACGGCCAGTATCTCCACCAAATAGAACTTGCCGCGTTCCTCTTTGATTTTTCCGACATAGGAACCAGTTTTGTAGCGTGCTTTTACGACGCTGCCGATTTCCATAGTCATTTTGCTGCCTCGAATTCCTTAAGGCTGTTTGTCAGCCGCTGCAGGGCATCGCGCATCGTTTCAGGCGGACAGGCAATGTTCATCCGAACAAATCCAGCACCCGCTTCTCCGAACTGAATGCCATCATTGAATCCGAGTTTCGCTTTCTTGGCAAAGAAGTCCATCAATTCATTTTGTTCCAGCTGCATCTGGCGGCAATCCAGCCACATCAAATAGGTGCCTTCCAGAGGTGCAATTTGGATCAGGGAAGTATCTGCCAATGCTTCTTCCGTCAGCTTTCGATTGACGGCCAGTATGTCCAGCAGTCCTTCCAGCCATTCCTCACCGTCAGTATAAGCAGCTTCCATTGCGGCAACTGCCATCGCATTCAGCATATGGAAGCCTTGCTTCGAGAACGTCTCCTGCAGCTGCTGACGCATATCTTCCTGCTGAACGATGCTGTAAGATACCTGCAATCCTGCTAAGTTGAATGTTTTTGACGGAGAAAGGAATGTGATCGTCCGTTTGCCCATGTCCTCAGACAAGGAAGCAATGGGTATATGCTGATATCCTTCATGAATCAAATCAGCATGGATCTCATCTGACAGGAGCAAAACATCATAGGTCTCGCACAGCTTTGCTAAGCGCTCCAGCTCTTCTATCGTCCAGACACGTCCAACTGGATTATGCGGGTTGCAAAGAATCATCGCCTTTGCTCCTTCTCGGAAACATGTCTCCAAGTGTTCGAAATCCATTTGATATGTGCCATTCTCTTCAAGGAGAGGGTTTTCGACGATTTCACGATCATGAGCTGTAACCACACTGTAAAAAGGAGCATAGACAGGTGTTTGAATCACAACTTGTTCACCAGGTTCGGTAAATGTCTGGATGGCCATATGCAAACTCGTCACGACGCCCGGACTGTATAGAAGCCAGCTTGGCTTAATGCGCCAGCCATGACGTTTTTCAACCCAATTGGATACGGTCTTGGAAATACTCGCATCTGTGATTGTGTAACCGTAGATGCCGTGTTCAGCTCTGCTCTTCAAGGCATCTATCACGGCTTGAGGCGCCTGGAAATCCATATCTGCGACCCACATTGGCAGAACATCTTCTCCTCCATATAATGCTTTGAGATTGTCCCATTTGACGGACCGCGTCTTTCTGCGGTCATGTACTATTTCGAAATTATGCATAGTCCGTACTCCTTCCATCATTTCTTTTCCCATTATATAAAGAAATGCTTCGAAAAGCGAAAGGCTTGATCATTCTATATACGAAACAATCGTCTCCGGTGTTTCTTCGGGTAGGAGATGACCGGCATCAGGCAGGATATGGAGCGTCGCATGGGGCAGCTCTGCAAGCAACCGATAGCCAATGGAAGGAGGCAGTAATGGGTCTTCTTTTCCCCAGAAAATGATTGTTTTTGCTTTTATTTGCTGCAGGCTGTCATTCGGCAAATCGCCGCCTCGTGATCGGATAAAATGAGCCAGACTTGGAAAAAGTTCCTTGGCCATAAAGGGAATGCTGTATGCAATCACCATCCGAAGGGTGACCTTTTCAGGATCTGCAACAAGGTGGCGGAGGAAACCGACGACGCTGGTAGCTTCGAATACGAATTGCATAATCGCAGGGAAGATGCTGGCAGAAGCGATCATGCTTGAAAACGTGTCCGTTGGCAGCATATAGCTTGATGGTGCAAATAGAAATAGCTTATTAATACGTTCCGGGTAGCAATAAGCGAGACGCATAGCAATTTGACCGCCCATGGAGTGACCGCCAATATCCAGATACATTATTTGCAAGTGATCAAGAAGAGATGCAGCAAGGTCGGTATAGTCTTCATAGGAAAAAGCTAATTCAGATGATTTTTCACTATTTCCGAAGGGAGGGAAATCCAATGTTATTACCTGGTAACGTTGACGCAGCTCGGGTATCATGCGATGAAAGCAGCTTCCTGAGGCAAGGAAACCGTGAAGAAGAAGGATTGTACGTGATGAGTCAGTATTGTGAGAAGGGTAAATACGGTAATCGATAGCTATTTTTTTGTAATGGAAGGTATGGTTCGAATAAGACATTCTAGCTGCCCCTTTGCCTGCAATTAATTCTAGTCTCGGTCATTTCATACTTTATATGCAAAAAAAATAGCAAAGCGATACGGATCGCTTTGCCTACAGGGGGAATACGAGAAAGTCTTACAGTACTATGTATTGCCCAAATTGCTCACTAGCAAACCTGTTCCGATAAAAAAATCATACTTAGATAAATTTTTGCCGAAACCAACTTACTGTGATAGAATTATTTATTGCGTATAAAAGTAGAAAAAATCAGGAGTTGTTTAGTATGGCAGAGAAGTTCGAAACAGGACAAGTATTGACAGGTAAAGTAACAGGAATCCAGCCTTACGGTGCGTTTGTTGCATTGGATGAGCAGGTTCAAGGTTTGGTTCACATTTCCGAGGTGACTCACGGTTTCGTAAAAGACATCAATGAGCACCTATCCGTGGGCGATGAAGTTAAAGTTAAAATCCTTGATATCAACGAAGAAAGCGGTAAATATTCCCTTTCCATCCGTGCTACTGAAGAAGCACCTGCAAAACAGCAGCAAGCTAGCAGCCAGAAGCAAGCTGTTTCTGAGGATGCTCCAGCAGGATTCAATACGTTGAAGGATAAACTTCAAGACTGGATCAAACAAACTGAAGGCAACCGCAAATAATTAGAAAGACCCCCATTGAAGGGGGTCTTTTTTGATTTATCCGTTTATGCCTTGGTAGTTGACGCTTCTTCCACTTCTTTGCGCTCAAGGAACAGAGCGGAAATCGACACAAGACCAGCCAAGCCGACAAGACTGTAAATGATCCGTGGAAAAGCAGCAGCTTGACTGCCGTTACCAAAGATACCTGCAACCAAGTCGTAGTTGAATAAACCGACTAGTCCCCAGTTAATCGCGCCGATTATGACAAGAACAAGAGCGATACGCTGTACCATATTCAACTGCATAACCTCCATTTCATGAAGCGGGATGATAAATCTTTATTAGCATGCCTTTGTTGGCTGATTATATTCCTGCAACAATTCTTGCTTTACTTGTCCAGTTTCGGTAAAGTTGCAGTAGTAAGCAGTTTCAAGGAGGATGAATATGACACACATCGGATTCGATTATAAGAAAGCGATGCCATATATCGGGGAGCAGGAGCTTGATTACCTTGCACCGCTCGTACAGGCTGCGCATGACCAATTACATAATAAAACAGGTGCCGGCAATGATTTCCTTGGCTGGCTTGATTTGCCGACAGATTATGACAAAGAGGAATTCGCTCGTATCAAGCAGGCGGCAGCGAAGATCCAATCAGATTCGGATGTCCTGCTCGTTGTCGGAATCGGCGGTTCTTATCTTGGCGCCCGTGCGGCGATCGAGGCACTGACGCACAGCTTTTTCAACGTACTTTCCAAAGAAGACCGCAAAGCGCCGCAAGTATTCTTTGTCGGCAATAGCATCAGCGCCCCTTATTTGAATCAGCTGCTTGATGCGATCAAGGGCAAAGATGTCAGCGTGAATGTCATTTCCAAGAGCGGTACGACGACGGAACCAGCAATTGCCTTCCGTGTCTTTAAGAAGTACCTGGAAGAAAAATACGGAGTGGATGAAGCACGCAAACGTATTTATGCCACAACGGATAAGGCAAAAGGTGCTCTGAAAACACTTGCCAGCAAAGAAGGCTACGAGTCGTTCGTCATACCTGATGATGTTGGCGGCCGTTTCTCTGTCCTGACAGCAGTTGGACTATTGCCAATTGCGGCAGCTGGTGTCGATATCGACAGCATCATGTCAGGCGCACAAAAGGCGCAGGAAGAACTTTCTGTATCCGAATTGAAGGAGAACCCGGCTTATCAGTACGCAGCTATTCGTAATGTCCTGTATAACAAAGGCAAGAATATCGAACTGCTTGTGAACTATGAACCGTCATTGCAGTACTTCAATGAATGGTGGAAGCAATTGTTCGGAGAGAGTGAAGGGAAGGATTTGAAAGGGTTGTTCCCGGCATCTGCTAACTTCTCTACCGATTTACATTCCCTCGGTCAATACGTACAGGAAGGCCGTCGTGACTTGTTCGAAACAGTCGTACATGTGAAACAGCCGGTCTCTGATGTGACGATAGAAGCGGAAGAGGAAGATCTAGATGGACTGAACTATCTTGCAGGTCAAACGGTCGATCAAGTGAACCATAAAGCCTTCCAGGGTACATTGCTTGCTCATACAGATGGTGACGTACCAAACTTAGTCGTAGAAGTTCCAGCACTCGATTCCTTCAGTTTCGGGTATCTTGTATACTTCTTCGAGAAAGCTTGTGCAATCAGCGGCTACTTGCTTGGTGTGAATCCGTTCGATCAGCCAGGAGTGGAAGCTTATAAGAAGAACATGTTTGCGCTGCTTGGCAAACCTGGCTATGAAGAAGAGAAAGCAAAATTAGAAAAAAGATTATAATAAAAAATCCCTTCAGCCATTAAGGCTAGAAGGGATTTTTTATTCGATATGCTGTAAGGTGATGATGCAGTCCTCTTGATGCATCGGTTCCTGGAAGTCTGGGTTCATATCCATACTTTCTCCTCGCATATAGCCGATTACCGTTTTTTCCTTGCGGGCAAAATAACGACTAGCTTCAAAGTAGCTTTTACCCGCTAATTCATTGGGCAGGGAGATGATTCTGATTTCCTGTTCTCGCAGAAAATGCAAAAGAAGTTCCAAATGACTTTTCTTTTCTTTATGATACACTTCGTGGAAAAACAATGTACTCACAAAATCGTTAGATCGAATGACGACATCTGCTCCTGCGCGTCGTAGATTTTCCTTTTGACTAAATGTCAGAACTTCAGCTACAATGTGAAGCTTTGGATTGTTGCCCCGCAAGGCAATCGTCGTCAGAATCGTCATGTAATCAATTTGTTTCTCGTTTTTGCCAGCGTTGGCAGTGATGATAGCGGTCTTGGCATGCTGGATATTCGCTTTTTGAAGAGTCTTATCTTCAGAAGCGTCGCCGCGGATGAAGTGCAAAGGGTGTTCCCGGTAGGGGAGCATAGTCAATGACTGATCAATCAAGACGACAGATTGTTCAGGATGTTTTTCGGTCAGCTTTTCAAGCAGTGCCCTGGCCCGCTCATTCCAGCCGATAATGATTATATGATTGCTTCCTTTGAATTCGGTTAGTCCTTTCGAAAGATCCTGGGTATACTTTACAGTTCCAGCAGCAATAGTGGCCAAATAAAAAGTGACAAGACCCGCTCCTGAGAGGATAAGGACAATCGCAAGAATCTTACCGGAAAATGTTTCGGGGATCAAATCCCCATAGCCGACTGTGGATGCGGTGACGAATGCCCACCAGACACCATCAAAATAGGTGGGAAACTGCTCCGGTTCTATGTGGCGCATGCATATTCCGAATATCACCATCACGATAAGTATAGTGGAGAAAAGACGGACAAATATGGGAAGGCGGAAATAGAAACGTCGCAGAAACTGCGTGACCATACTATCCCTCCTCATTTTTTTGTTAGTATATGTTTATTCAGATTGTTTAAACGGACAGGAGGGGGAAGATTTGGATAAAATGATGGCAGGTTGGCTGGAAGGCTACTTGCAGGAAGCAATCTGGCATGTAGAAACTATTGATATGGGCTGGGATCATGACGTTTATGTACTGAATAACAGCTGGGTATTACGAGTGCCGAAGAAGAGTGGAGCAGTCAATCAGGAAGAGAAGAAGCTGCTCAAGGATTTACAAGTTAAAACAAACATTGCACTGCCAGCATTCACTATCTTAACGACTCCGAAGGGAAGCGAAGCTGTACTTTATCCATACATACCGGGACATCCTATATCTGCAAACATGTCAGATATAGTTCTTGAGGTGGCAGCGAGTCAGCTGGGTGCCTTTCTCTCGAAACTCCATCAACTGGATGCTTCCATGTACAGGTTACCGAAACGAGACAAATCTTATTATGATCGGCTTTTAGAAGGAATAAGCAGCTTTTATCCGAGTTTGCCTGCTTTTGTCATTAATTACACAGAAAGATTGATTGTTTGCGGAATTAGAACCAGTTTGTACCGCTGTTGTGCATGGAGATTTACGATCAGCGCATATATTGTGGGAGGAATCGTCCTGCCAAGTCGGTATCATTGATTTCAGTGATATGCATGTCGGTGATCCAGCTATCGATTTTGCTGGAATAAGTGAGATAAGCAAGGTTTTCTTGCAACAAGTACTGTGCGCGTATGAAGCTGATGATAAGGAAAAGATTTTTCGGCGGGCAGAGCAGCTATCCAAACTAGGCTTATATTATGAGCTGCTTGAATATGGACCTAACAGTAAGCTATTAGCTGAAATGGAGAGCCGATTTGTTTAATATGGGATACTTTATTTTGAATAGCAACTGTACCCCTGCAGTAATTTAATACAAAGCAAAAAACATCCGAGATGGATGTTTTTATGCTTCTTCTAGGCCTCTTTTCAAGCTTGCATAGACTCGCTGCCAGAAGTCTGTATTGTCACGATAGGATTTTGTGATGAAAGTGAGCATTTGGCTGCGTTTTTCCTCATATTCAGGTGCATCCTTATCCGGCAGACTGCTGAAGGATTCATCAATATAAACTTGCAGTTCTGGAGCTCGCGGACCCCATTTCGCAACTTCATCTCCATTTTGGTTGATAAAGATGATGATTGGAATGGAACGGCTTTTACCATTAGTCAGGTATTGATCCATCAATTCCAAGTTCTCATCACGGCGAAGGATGCGAACATCGATTGCTCCGGCTTGTGCGATATGATAGAAAATCGGCAAATTCAGCATGGCATCCCCGCACCAGTCTTCTGTCAGTACGATAGCTCGCAGTTTTTGGGAGCGGAGTGTGTTGAAAAACTCTGTGTCAGCTGGAAGCTCGTAGTGATCGTAGATATGCATTGTATTTTCTTTATGTGTTTGCATGGAGTCCAAATACGCATCGATATTAATACCTTTTTCAAACCATTCGTTTAATGTCGTCATGTGCCTCATCCTTTCTGATGTTTAGTTTACCCGAGCGATAGGATAAACTAAACAAATAAGCCTCTTAATATGCTACAGTGATAGAAGACTACATAAAAAAGGCGGATAGAAGATATGCAACTAGAGAACCAGGAATTTTTAATGGAGCTGCTGCGGACGGCATCTCCGTCCAGCTATGAAATGGATATACAGAAGAAGTGGATGAAGGAATATGCTCCATACGCAGATGAGATGCGTACAGATGTGTCAGGTAATGCCATTGCAGTAGTGAATCCAGATGCAGAATTCAAAGTGCTGCTTGCTGGTCATTGTGATGAAATTGCGATGGTCGTAACGGGGATAGACCAAAACGGTTTCCTGCAGATTGATGAAATGGGACGCTTCAATGCAAAAGCTGCACTTGGTATGACCGTACAGGTCATAGGCTATAACAAGACGATTCCAGGTGTCGTAGGTGTAAATGCGATGCATCTCGGAGGCGTAAAGGGAGACTTTGAACTGCCAGATCTGTATATTGATTGCGGAGCTAAGTCTAAACAGGAAATGGAGCAATACGTGCAAGTAGGTGACTTGATTGTGTACCAGCGGCAGCCATCAGTGCTGATGGATCGTTATGTTACTGGGCGAGGTCTGGATAATCGTACAGGTTCATTCATCGTAGGAGAAGTTGTCCGCAGGCTTAAGCAAGAGAACGTCAATATTGGCGTATATGCAGTCAGCACAGTGAATGAAGAAACGAATATGGGTGGTGCGTACTTCGCAGCAGCTGGTATCCGGCCGGATTTAGCAATTGCCTGTGACGTTACATTTGCGACCGACCATCCAGGTGTCAATAAGCGGAAAGCAGTGGATGTCAGCTTGGACGGGGGTCCTGTGCTGGCGAAGGGGGCACCTATCAACCGTAAAGCAAATCTTTTGCTGGAGCAAGCAGCGAAGGAACTGGATATTCCGCTGCAATACGAATTGACGCCCCGCATTACCGGAACGGACGCAGATAAGATGCGCTATTCAGGTAAAGGCGTGTCGACTGCGCTCGTATCCTTGCCGCTTCGCTATATGCACTCCCCAGTAGAAACAGTAAGTTTGCAGGTCATCCAGCAGGAGATCGATCTATTGGTAAAATTCCTGACAAACCTGACAGGTGAAGAAAGCTTGAATCCATTGGATCTGTGAGCATAGGGGTTGCAAATGCGCAGAAAGCAGTTATAATATAATAACAAAACTAAATCGATTCTATCTTCGGGGCAGGGTGTAATTCCCGACCGACGGTGACAGCAGGAAACTGCTGAAGTCCGTGACCCGCAGAACATAGTTCTGCGGCTGATCCGGTGCAAGTCCGGGACCGACAGTGAAAGTCTGGATGGGAGAAGATACGAAGCAGAAGAGGGATGCCGAACGGGCTATCCTTGTTTCCATACGGTATCCGTATGTTTAACATCTTCATGCTTATTTGCGTATATTCCAAGCCCCGGAGCATTATGCTCCGGGGCTTTTTAACGTAGATAGGCAGCTTCCCCTTCATCAAGAGTTAGAATCGATAAACAAGATGAAGGAGGAGAACGATTATGCGTTCATCCAAGTTAACTAAAACAATCACTTTCGCTTTATTGGGAGCGATCAGCATGGTGCTTATGCTGCTGAATTTCCCGCTACCATTCCTGCCGCCTTACTTGAAGATAGACTTCAGTGAGATTCCGGTACTGATTGCAGCACTGCTGTTTTCACCACTTGCAGGTGTTGCTGTCGAGGCAATCAAGAACTTATTATATCTTATCTTTACAGGTGCTGGTGACCCGGTTGGCGTCGTAGCGAATTTCTTGGCAGGCATGCTTTTCGTAATGCCGGTTGCATATTTTTATCATAAATTCAAAGCAGGCAAGAAAACACTTATTTCAGGATTGGCTACGGGTACAGTTACCATGGCAGTCGGAATGGGTTTGTTGAATTACTTTGTTGTCCTGCCGCTATATAGCATCTTCTTAGGATCTCCTGTGATGAGCGCTGATGCAAAATGGGCAGCAGTCATTGCTGGTATCCTGCCGTTTAACCTTTTGAAAGGTATCATCATTGCGATTGTATTCGTACCGCTATTTGCTAAACTGAAACCTTGGTTTGCAAAGCGTAAAAGAACAGCTGCAGCATAAGAGAAGCTCCCGTTTGGGAGCTTTTTTTATGTCTTAAAAACAGTTGTTGCAAAGAAGGGTAGTCCATGCTACAATAGTCTAGCGATGAGCTGAATTGCATAAGTCGGTAAAGCGCGTCTTAGACACGTGCGGATGTGGCCGCACGGCTTTATACGCCGCAATTAACAAAGGCACCCTGCGAGGGTGCCTTTTCTTATGCTCTTTTTTAAGCTCTTCTTGCTTCTTCTACTTCAGCTTGTTCCTCTACAAGTAAACGGGCAGTCGGTTCAGCCTTCAGCCGCTCCTCCGGAATAGGTTCGCCTGATTTCTCACTTACTCCGTAAGTGCCTTCTTCGATTCGGTCTAGTGCATCTTCAATATTTCCCCGGTGGAATCATTAGGGAATTCCTTGGCGCTGTTATAGCTGTCATTCCCTTTAATTTGTTCCTCTGCTTCTTCCTTCATTGCAAGCAATTGATTGCGGAAATAATCCAATTTATTTTTATCCATTTTCATTCCATCTCCTTTAGTGCCTTTTCGTTTTCACGGCCAGCGTACAGCGGGCGATAGAGAGCAGGTCCTTATTCTCATCTGAAATGGTTATTTGCCATACCATCGTCGATTTTCCAATATGAATGGGAGAAGCGACCGCAGTCACGATACCGGACCGGACACTGCGAATATGGTTTGCATTGATCTCCAGCCCAAACACCGCCTGTGTTGATGGGTCTGCGTGCAGGTTGCCGCCGATACTTGCTGCTGTCTCTGCCAGAGCTACGCTGGCACCTCCGTGCAAGAAACCCATTGGCTGCCGGTTATGCGGCCCGACGGGCATTTCCATCACAACCTGATCCTTGCTTGCTTCGACCACCCGCATTTGCAGCTGCTCCATTAATGTTTCTGAGAAGTCCATAATAGTAACCTGCTTTCTGTATGGTAATGTATTTCCCGTACTAGTCTGTATTAAACCTATATAAAAAAGCGGGCAGGATGCCCGCTTCTAAATTAGAATGAAAGTGGTACGAATTGCTGGATCAGTAAAGCAATCACAAGCAATAAACCATAAATCGTATTCGTTTGTCCCGTTGCTTTCATTGCAGGCATCATCTCAAGCGGCATTGTCTTGCCGATGAAACCCCGGTAAGCATCACGGGCTTTTTTAATGCTCAGGAATGTAATGACAGCCCAAATTGGAAGTAATCCTACAGCAATGAACACAGCAGTAATAACATAGCTGACGATGAAACAAATACCAAGGAAGGTAACACCTTTTTTACGTCCGAGCAGGATAGCTACTGTTCTTCTGCCGTTCACTTTGTCACCATCATGGTCACGCAGGTTATTGGCAAAATTGATACACGCGATGAAAATAGTCACTGGGATACTGATCAAAACGACGTCTCCAGTAAGCGTCAACGTCTGAATGTAATAGGTGATGCAGATGATGATAGCACCCATAAAAACACCAGATGTCAATTCACCAAAAGGTGTATAGGAAATCGGATATGGACCACCTGTATACAAATAACCGCAAAGCATACATGCCAATCCTATTAAGGCGATATACCAGCTGGATTCCATGCAAATATACACGCCTAACAGCATGCTGATAGCATAGAATGTCAGTGCAAGTGACAAAACGGTTTTCGGCTTGATACCGTCACGTACGATCGTACCGCCGATTCCGACAGACTGTTCATTATCCAGTCCGCGTACAAAATCATAATACTCATTGAACATATTTGTCGCACATTGGATCAGCATACAAGCAAGCAGCATAGCTCCGAAAAGCAGCCAGTTGATCTTGCCGTCCAATGCAGCGAGCATCGTTCCTATAAAGACAGGCACAAAGGAAGCTGTCAAAGTATGAGGACGCATGAGACGCCACCAAATTTGGAAGCCTTCGCGCTCATTAAGTGCTTGTCGCACGTTATCGTTACCGATGGATTGCATAATACTTTCTCTCCTTAAAAATGCAGGGCATTATATCATATTAATTTTAGGGAAACAAAGATAGCATGTCAACGCAAATTGCTTACTTAAAATAAGTTATCAAGTGCTACTCCTTGTTTATCGGCGAAAAAGGGAATAGAATAGGGAAGGACATCAGAAAATGAACGTAAACGAACTAATTGTCCTTGCAGTAATGTGGAGGTCGGAAAATATGATTCAACAATATAAGACAGATTTCGAGTCTTTTCTTCGAAAAGCTGCTGTTAATGTTAAGCAGCAACAGCAAATACTTGTCAGCTGGACTGAGAAAGTCGGAGCGATAGATCCTCTCCGTTTCTTTGCTAACGGTTCTTCTTTGGAAGGAAACCGCCATTTCTGGTACAGCCAAAAAGATGATTTTTGCTTGGTTGGTGCAGGATCGGCAATATTGGATATGCGCACTGCAGAAGAATGGGAGCATGTTATAGAAAGTGCAGTTGTTCACAATCTTTCTGCGATAGCTGGTACAGGTCCTGTTGCTTTCAGTGGAATGAACTTTCAGCAGGAGCGCGAACGTGAGCTGTGGCAGGACTTTCCTGATACACAATATCGCATACCTGCTTTTACTTTGACCAAAACGGAAAAAGAATATTATGTAACCATCAATCAATTAGTGGACAGCTCAAATATCGAGAGTCAAATCACCAGTATACTTGAGCAGCTTGAGCAGCTGTTCTCTGAAAATGATATTCCTGTACTGCAGACTGAGCTCATTAGTAAAGAAGAGCTTGAGTCACAAGCGTGGAAGCGATTAGTTAAAGAAGCAACGGACACAATAAAGTCGACTGAATTGGATAAAGTCGTGCTGGCACGGGCGATGAAACTTGAATTTGAAGAAAAGCTTCAGGCAGCGGGTGTGCTTCGGAATTTGCTGGACACCCAAAAGGACAGTTTTATTTTTGCTGTCGAAAATGGCTCAGCATGTTTCCTTGGGGCAACGCCGGAGCGTCTGGTGCGTGTTGAGTCTGGCACACTGCATACAAGCTGTGTCGCTGGAACTGCTCCGCGCGGTAAAAATGAGACAGATGATAAAGTGATCGGAAATGCGCTGCTGCAAGATAGTAAAAACCGTGAAGAGCATCAATACGTTGTGAAGATGATTACCGATGTAATCAGCAAATACAGCAAGGACTTGCTTGTACCTGAGGGACCGCAGCTATTGAAACTGCGGCAGCTTCAGCACTTGCATACTCCGGTTTCTGCCACACTCCTGCCTGGAGCCTCGCTGCAGCAGATTGTACAGGAACTGCATCCAACACCTGCGCTGGGCGGTTTGCCAAAGCAGGAAGCATTGGATTTCATTGAAAAGAAAGAACCGCTTGAACGAGGCTGGTACGGTGCGCCGGTAGGCTGGATAGACAGCTATCGTAATGGTGATACAGCCGTTGCTATCCGTTCTGGTCTGCTGAACGGGAAGCAGGCTGTGCTATTTGCAGGCTGTGGTGTCGTGAAGGATTCAGATCCAGATATGGAATTCGCAGAGACGGCAATCAAATTCCGTCCGATGCTGGAAGCTTTGGAGGTATCAGAATGAGTCATATTGAAACATTGACCAAATATGTTGGACATTTTGTGGACGCACTTTGGCGAAGCGGTGTGGAGCAGGTCGTTATTTCTCCAGGTTCTCGTTCTACACCCTTAGCTCTTATGATGACCGAGCATCCGCAAATGAAGCAATGGGTGAATTTGGATGAGCGCTCCGCTGCATTTTTCGCGCTCGGTCTTGCGAAGGAAAGCCAAAAGCCGGTAGCGCTTGTCTGCACATCAGGTACTGCTGCAGCGAACTATATGCCTGCAGTTGTCGAGGCTTTTTACAGTCGTATCCCATTGATTCTTTTGACAGCTGACCGCCCGCATGAACTGCGGGATGTAGGTGCGCCGCAGGCCATCAATCAAATCCAGATGTATGGCGGCTTCGTCAAATGGTTCCATGAGATGATGCTGCCCGAATCGAATCCGGCTGCGTTGCGATATGTACAGCAGCAAGCGGGCAGAGCGATGCAGCAGGCATTGGAAGGAAATCCAGGTCCAGTGCATCTTAATTTTCCGTTCCGCGAGCCGCTTACACCTGATTTTACCATTGAGAACATATGGACCTCAGGAGAAACAGCTGTAAAGCCTGCTCTGTATGGATCAGCACAATTGGACGCAACCCTTGTACAGCAGTTTGCCGAAATACTTGAAAACTCTAAAAAAGGCTTGATCGTAGTCGGTCCGCAGGAGGATAAAGGATTTGCGGATGCAGTCGTTGATTTTGCGGAGAAGTGGCAGCTGCCAATCCTGGCAGATCCGTTATCGCAATTACGAAGCGGTGCACATGCGAAGGATGTTATTATTGAAACGTATGATACGATCCTGAAATCGGAATCAGTACGTGCAAAGCTGCAGCCAGACTTTATTATCCGGTTTGGTGCTATGCCTGTTTCCAAGCCATATCTATTTCTTATGAAAGAATATACCGGCAATAACCATATTGTAGTAGAGAAACATGCAGGCTACCGTGAACCAGTCGGGGTGGACACGCAATTTATTTATGCTGATCCGGCTAAGCTTTGTAAGTCGTTAGCAATAATTCCTGCCGCTAAGAGGGAAACATGGCTGCCAACATGGCAGGAAATGAACCGCATCGCGCAGGACGTATTGCATGATGATATGGAAACAAAAGAGCTGACTGAGGGAATAGCTGTGCAGGACATGCTGCGTGAAACACCGGAGGATAGTCATGTGTTCGTTGGTAACAGTATGCCGATCCGTGATTTGGACAGCTTCTTCTTTGCAACAGATAAAGGAATACAGCCATGGTGCAACCGCGGAACAAATGGTATCGATGGTGTTGTTTCCACAGCGTTGGGTGTTGCTGCCAGCGGCAAGCGCACTACACTCGTAATCGGGGATCTTTCCTTCTATCACGATATGAACGGGCTGATGCTAGGCCGCAATTATGGTCTGGATCTCACCATTGTTGTAATCAACAATAATGGCGGAGGTATCTTCTCCTTCCTTCCGCAAGCGCAGGAGGCAGCTCATTTTGAGGCACTTTTCGGTACACCTACGAACTTGGACTTTGCGCATACAGCCAATTTATATCAGCTGCCTTATACACTGGCAGATGATCGTGCAGCATTTTCCAATGCTTTGCAGGAGAGTTATAATAAAAAGGGCATGCATATCATCGAGGTGCGTACCGAGCGTGACGCTAATGTTAGCTGGCACCGTGAAATATGGAAGAAAGCTGAGCGGCAGCTGCTGGATTATTTGGATACTGATCATGCCTAGGTTTCACTATATCGAAAGCGGCAGTGATTCAGCATCAGATACACTCCTGCTGTTTCATGGATTTACTGGCACGCATCAAACGTGGCTGCCTTTCCTGGAATCATGGAGTGAGAAACATCATGTGATCGCTGTGGATATGCCGGGCCATGGTAGGACTGCCATTGAGGATGACCTGACAATGGACCGGTTTACGGATGATATTGCTGATTTTCTTGTCCAACAAGGAATTGCGGACGTTAAGCTGCTCGGGTATTCTATGGGAGGCAGGGCGGCAATTGCCTTTGCCTGCCGTTATCCGGATAGAGTAAGTGAACTACTGTTGGAAAGTGCATCCCCCGGGCTGCGAACAGAAGAAGAAAGGCTGGCCAGGCAAAAACAGGACGAACGGCTGGCCAGTCGGCTTGAAACGGATGGTTTAGAGGAGTTTGTGAAATATTGGGAGAACATCCCGCTTTTTGATACACAAAAAAACTTGCCTGAGTTTATCCAGCAGATCATCAGGGAAGAACGCTTATCGCAGCAACCAACCGGTTTGGCAAGTTCACTACGGACTATGGGAACGGGCAAACAAGACTCCTATTGGGACAAGCTGTCCTATTTGGATAAACCAGTCGTTTTAGTTGCTGGATCAATGGATCATAAATTCGTCGGTATCAATCAGGAGATGGAAAAACGGCTGTCTGCAGCAGAATTACACATCGTTGCATCGGCCGGTCATTGCGTCCATGTTGAACAACCGCGAATCTTTGATAAAATAGTAAGAAGATACTTGCTTCATAATGAAGCGGATATATTGGAGGAATCATAATGGCAATTACATGGGAAGCTACCCGTACGTACGAAGACATTTTGTACGAAGAATACAATCAAATAGCAAAAATTTCAATCAACCGTCCGGAAGTTCGCAATGCGTTCCGTCCGCAAACGGTAAATGAACTGATTGATGCGTTTACATACGCACGTGACGACTCAAACATCGGCGTTATCGTACTTGCAGGTGTCGGCGATAAAGCATTCTGTTCCGGCGGTGACCAAAAGGTACGCGGTCATGGCGGCTATGTAGGGGAAGATCAAATTCCTCGCTTGAATGTACTTGATTTGCAGCGTTTGATTCGTGTTATTCCGAAACCAGTCGTTGCAGAAGTATCTGGTTATGCAATTGGCGGCGGACATGTGCTTCATGTTGTCTGTGACTTGACGATTGCTGCTGATAACGCAATCTTTGGCCAAACTGGCCCTCGTGTTGGAAGCTTTGACGCTGGTTATGGCGCTGGTCTTCTTGCACGTAACATCGGCCAGAAGAAAGCTCGCGAAATTTGGTTCCTATGCCGTCAGTACAATGCACAAGAAGCATTGGATATGGGCTTGGTCAACACAGTTGTTCCATTGGATCAGCTGGAAGCAGAAACAGTTAAATGGTGTGAAGAGATGCTTTCCATGTCTCCGACAGCATTGCGTTTCTTGAAAGCTTCTCTTAATGCGGATACAGATGGACTTGCTGGTTTGCAGCAAATGGGCGGAGATGCGACATTGCTTTACTATACTACGGATGAAGCGAAGGAAGGCCGCGATGCGTTCAAGGAAAAACGCACGCCTGACTTCAAGAAATTCCCGCGTTTCCCTTAATAGATATCACCAGGAACCTTTGCAGCATATTGCAAAGGTTCTTCTTTATGACAGAAAGGAATGGATGTAACATGACGGAAATCATTCCGCATTGGCTGCAGAAGCAGGCTGATCTTAGTCCAGGGCGTTTAGCTTTGGAGACGCCCGAGGGAACGACAATAACATTCGGTGATTTGCATAAAGCAGTCGATATCCGGGCTCGGAAGCTCACTTCGCTAGGTGTAAAGCAAGGATCCCGGGTCGCCGTGCTGTCCCATAACAGTGTGGAGATGGTGATGCTTGTCCATGCTATGAGCTATATCGGGGCAACATTGATCCTGCTTAATACGAGATTGACAGCTGCTGAATGGTCATTCCAGCTGCAGGATAGTGAAGCTGAATTATTGCTCACTGAGGCAAGATTTGAAAAGCAGGCAAAAGATACTGGTGTTCCTTCAGTGACAATCGAAATGCTGCAGAACCAGCCTGAAAAGGAGTATACATGCTGCACAGAGCTGCAATTGGATGATGTGTTCACTATCATCTATACTTCCGGTACAACAGGCAATCCGAAAGGCGTCGAGCATACTTATGGCAACCACTGGTGGAGTGCTATAGGGTCTGCCCTGAATCTCGGTCTATCACAGGAGGATAAATGGCTGTCTCCTCTGCCGATGTTCCATGTAGGCGGATTATCGACCATTTTCAAGAGTGCCATTTACGGGATGCCATTATACGTGACCGAGAGCTTCGATGAAAAAGACGTACAAACAGCGATCATGGAGCGGGGAGTGACCATCGTTTCTGTTGTGACGGTCATGCTTCAGCGCCTGCTGAGGCTGCAGGAGGAAGATGGTGTCACATATCCCGAGAAATTCCGCTGCATGCTTTTGGGCGGAGGACCTGCTCCGCTCCATTTGCTTGAGGAATCAAAAACGCGTGATATCCCTGTATTCCAATCGTATGGGATGACCGAAACTGCGTCACAAATCGTGACGTTAAGCCCTGAGGATAGTATTCGTAAGTTAGGATCTGCCGGAAAAGCACTAGTTCCTGCCCAGCTGCGCATCATGACCGAGACCGGGTTTGCCAAGCCGGAAGAGCCCGGGGAAATCCAAGTGAAAGGTCCTATGATTACAAAAGGATATTATCGGAATCCAGACGCAACAGATGGAGCTTTCCGGGAAGGCTGGCTTGCGACAGGAGATATTGGCTACACAGATAAAGAGGGATACTTGTATGTGCTTGACCGGCGGAAGGACTTGATTATTTCCGGAGGTGAAAATATCTATCCTGCAGAAGTGGAAGGTGTATTGACAAGTCACCCTGGCATAAAAGAGGCAGCTGTCATCGGGAAAGCTGATACGAATTGGGGAGCTGTACCAGTAGCATTCCTTGTAAAAAGTGCAGAAGTGAGCGCCGATGAATTACAGGCGTATTGCCAGCAAAAACTGGCCCGCTATAAAATTCCAAAGTACTGGCACTTTGTGGATGAGCTTCCGCGTAACGCCAGTAATAAACTGATGCGCTATAAGCTGCAGCACCTGTTAGATGAGGGGAGTGCGTGATGGAACTGAGAAGCTATCGTCTATTCCGATACACGCTGCCGCTTAAACAACCTTTCACGACTCATGCTGGTGCATTGAACGAAAGAGAAGGCATTATTGTCGAGCTTCAGGATCATGATGGGCGTTCTGGCTTTGGCGAGGGAGTTGCTTTTGCTGCTCCTTTTTATACGAGTGAAACAGTTGCATCGAGCTGGAGCTTGCTTCAGGAATCTTTACTTCCGCTTTTATTCGCCAATAAGCTAAATCATCCGACAGAAGTTCCGCAGCTGTTTGCAGGCATTGTCGGCAATCAAATGGCCAAGGCTGCTGTCGAAGGAGCGGTATGGGATTTATACGCGAAGCAGCAGGGTAAGAGCCTCACTTCTTGCATCGGCGGTACAAGGACGAAAGTGAAAGCAGGAGCAGTCATCAGCTTGTCCGATGATCTTGAACAGACTATAGAGATGATACGCAGCCAAGGCTTTGAGCGTGCCAAGCTGAAAGTGACAAAATATAACGAGCGCAAGGCCATTGAGCTGGTCAAGGAAATTGATCCAGAGCTGCCGCTTATGATTGACGGTAATGGGATGTACAAGGGAGAGGATATCCCCTTGCTTGCCGAATTGGACAGTTTGAATTTACAGATGATCGAACAGCCATTTTTGCCTGGAGATGTAATTTTACATCATCGCTTGCAGCAGCGCATGGACACGCCCATTTGTCTTGATGAAACAGTGGAGAGCTTTTCGGATGCCTGGCAGGCTCTTGAAATGGGAGCATGCCGAACCATCAATATCAAGATTGGCAGGGTAGGAGGCTTGACGGAAGCGATCCGAATCCATGATTTATGCCAGCAGGCTGGCTTAGCTGTCTGGTGCGGCGGAATGGTGGAAACTGGTATATCGAAGGCGCATAATCTGGCGCTCGCCTCCTTGCCTGGATTTTCAATTCCTGGTGATTTGTCTGGATCTGATCGCTATTTCGACCGAGACCTGCTGATAAAGCCGCTGCGAGTGGAACAAGGAAGCATGCGAGTTCCAGATGGACCTGGTATCGGGGTAGAGGTGGATTTGGATTACTTGCTGCACGTGTCCAAAGAGGTATCTGCTGGCGAATAGGTGTCAAAGGGAGCAGATTAGGGTACTTCTATAGTAATGCTGCTTAGAGGAGGAGTACCTATGTTTATGTACCTGCTGGCAATTGTATTGCCGCCTGTTGCCGTTTTGTTCACGGGCAAGCCATTTAAAGCATTGCTTAATCTAATATTGACGCTCATCTTTTTCGTTCCGGGAGCCGTACATGCCGCCCTGGTAGTGAAAGATCATAAAAATAGTAAAAAACAGTATGCTTGAAAAGGCGCCCACTAACTGGGCGCCTTTCTCTTACTTTTCTACTAAAAATACGTGGTATACTTGAGTTGACAGCTAATAGATGTTACATTCGTAACCATACACGAAGAGAGGGGTTTCTATTTTATGAAACGTATTACAACCCTATGCTTGATGCTGGTACTAGCTATCGTATTGGCTGCATGCGGGAATGATGAGGATAAATCATCTGACAATGCTTCCACAGCTGATCAGGAAGAAGCACAAAAGCAAATGGAAGAAATGCAGAAAAAGATGGAGGAACAGCAAGTAGATCCGGATAAGACAGTTGCGACTGTCAACGGTACGGAGATTAAAGGCGAAGAGTATAATTCACTTCTTTCTTCTGCTCAGCAGCAATCACAGGCCAACGGAGAGGATCCGACAACTGATGATGGTGCGAAGGAATTAAAGGACCAAGTGTTGAAAAGTCTTGTAGGAAATGAACTGCTTTTCCAGGAAGCGGAGAAGAAAAACTACGAGGTTTCTGATAAAGAAGTGGATGAGCAAATGCAATCTGCAAAAGAACAGTTCGAAAATGAAGACAAATTCAAGGAAGCTTTGGAAGCTGCCGGTACAACAGAAGATGAGTACAAGCAGCGTTTGAAAGAAGGTTTGCTTGTAAATAAATATGTGGATGAAGAGCTCTCACCAAAAGAAGTGACAGAAGACGATATGAAGACATATTATGATGAAATGGAAAAACAGGCTAAAGAAAGTGAACAGGAAGACAGCCTGCCAAAATATGATGACATCAAAGATCAGCTGAAAGCAACAATGGAACAGCAGAACCTGCAGACAGTCATGCTTGAAAAAGTGGACGAGCTCGAAAAAGATGCAGATGTGAAATATAATATTTAAAGTGAAAGGGCACCAGGGTATCCTGGTGCCTTTTTTGTTTAGTAAGTTGCAGCTGGTTGATCAGAGATGTCTACTGCGCTATCTGCTTCAGCTGGAATTTCGATGCTGTCTGCTGCATTGTAGTTTTCGTAATTCATATCCATCAATGCATTGACGGTCGCTTCGTCACCGGCTTCTTCCATCTTCATGACCATATCCAATTTGATATTCTTCGGATAATTTGTTTCTTTATCGATGGAGATCGTGTAATTGAACTTATCGAAAGTAAAGTTACCCATGCTCTCGAGGCTTTCGCCTGCTGCACCCATCTGTTCTTCCATAAAGCTCATCATCTTATCTTCTGCTACTACAACATCAAGTACATATTCCGTATCCGTTTCGGATACTTTGATACTTTCTGCCAAATCTTTAACTTGCTGGATCTGCTCATCCAAAGGCTGTGCAACCTGATCGGTTCCAAGTGAAGCGCCGATCTCTGATTCAGCATCCATCTTCATCCACATATCGGATGCTGGCTCATACATATAAATCATATTGTCCTTGATGTACATATCGAATTGCTGTCCCATGGAATCCATGCTGAGTTTTGAGGAAAGTGGATCCATCACGATAGTACCGTCTGCAGTTGTAGTCATGGATTGATCCATTCCAGAAGCTTTAATGTCCATATCCATTGTCATATCCATATCATAGCTATTCAAGTTTTCATTGGCTTCGGCGGATTTTTGCAGGATTTCTTCCGGCGTCGGGCCTTTCTTTTCTTTGCCTTCCGCATCTGTAGAAGCGCTGTCTGTTCCGCATCCAGTCAAGAATAGAGCCAGTGCTAATACTAACCAGCCAAGGTGTTTTACCGATTTCATCTAATCCCTCCAAAATAATTTGCTTTTCACGGACCCCGTTACCTTATTACAAACGGAGCATGTCTTATTACAATAGATGTCAAAAATTAGTCCGTATGGAAAGCTTATCAATTCATTACGTATTTTACATGAATTCGCTTCACAATTTCCTACAAAATTCTACATTCAGTAATAAGTAACTACGACTTTTTTGGAAATGATTACAAAAGGGAAGCATAATACCTAGATGAGGAGTGAGACGTCAGCACTAGAGTCAGGTTAAATGCTTACTTTAGGGAGCAGCAGTTGTTAATACTCACGTCATTATAAAGCTGGCATCTAAACGAGTTCTGGATACATTAGAAGTCAGAGGATGTATAAGCTGCTATGTCCGGGGCATTTTGAGCTTCGGCAGTATCTGAGTCGGTTCCTTACGATTGAAGTCTTCCTATGTTATAGCTGATCGATATCAATCGCAGCTGACTCTCCGCCTGCAGAAGCATCTATTGCCATCTGTAAATTTATATATTGTGGCAAGTGAGAGGCTTTATCGATGTAAGCCGCATAGATAAGTTTATCGAAACTTTATATCATCAGCCGAAGGAATTGTTTTATTCTGATCCGCTGCTGCTTCACTGGGAAAGAATCAGCTGCACCACAGGATGGAAATAGTGCTGAGTATAAACAAACTTAGATACCAGTGCTTCATCAAGAATAACCATCCATTATCTTTTGTTAGCCAGATAAATTAGAAAGGATTTTGAGTTAAACGTGTTGTATGTAATTCTTCATCAAGCCATTTGTAATTCATATGCTCACTTCCCTTTATTTTACAAATAAGATGCGTATTCAAATATAGCGTTTGAATACTTAATGGAGGTTAAGTGTCAGAAAGCGACAAACAGTATGAAAATCCTACAAACATTCAGGGTTTTAAATGCTTACAGATGAGGAATACCTATAACATGACTACATAAGGAGGACTATTTATGCTTCAACCAACTTGGAAAAAAGCAATAGCTGCAATCATCATGCTCCTAGTCCCATTTACATTCGCGCTATCATACCAAACAGACAATATATCTGCAGTTACAGCTGAAAAAAATGAGACTGTCGAGAAGGCGGAACTGAATAAAGAACAAATAGTACAACTGACAGATGCATTTATGGATAAAGTCACACAGGACATTGATACAAATTACAAAGTTCTAAATTATAGTACGAAGGAAGATTTGCTAAAAAGTTTTGACGAAGTGGCTACCAGAGATGTTAGCGGGCCGATTGTCGATTTCTATTTCACAGAGGAAGCGGATGGCTTGTATATTCTGCCAACGGAGACACCTGCTTGGTTCAATCCTGATAATTCATACAAAGTGGAAACAGACTCCGATAAGTATGTTACAATTACACAAAGCAATACCGATGATTTGCACGGTAACTATACAATCGAGATCAAATTCTTGTATGACGGAGGCTGGAAGATCGCAGCAGTCAAATACTTGTAGGTTTGATGTGAAGAAGGCAGTGGGAAGATGATTACGTTCAGAGATTACTACAATAATGAAGTGAAGATGTCTTTTGCCGATCATCCATTTTCTGATCAGCCTAAACATGTGTGGGTGATTTGCCGATACGGCAGCAAATGGCTGCTCACGCGTCATAAGGATCGGGGATTGGAGTTCCCTGGCGGCAAGGTGGAAAAAGGAGAAACCGCTGAGCACGCTGCTTTGCGGGAGGTAATGGAGGAGACTGGCGGTGTGGTTCAGCAGCTGAAGTATGTCGGTCAGTACTTCGTAGCTGGCAAGGCTGGACATATCGTAAAGAATGTCTATTATGCCATCATTTCGGAACTGAAAAAGAAATCCAATTACTTGGAAACATATGGACCAGTACTGGTCGAGAAGTTCCCTTCCCATCTGGCACAGCATGCAGAATATAGCTTTATGATGAAAGATAAGGTGCTGCCTAGTGCATTGCACCATATAGATAAGTTTGAAAAGACAATGTAAAAGAACTGCCCCGATTATGGGGCAGTTCTTTTTATCTGTATAGCGGTCCTGCTTGGCGGACAGTTTCATCAATGAAATCGAATTTAGCAAAATTTTGATGGAATTTTACTGCAAGTTCTTGTGCCTTCGCTTTGTAAGCAGCTTTATCCTCCCATGCATTTTCCGGCATCAGCAGCTCTGCTGGCACATTTGCAATAGAAACAGGAACATGCAGGCCGAAGATCGGATCTTGCGTAGTCTCTGTATCATGCAGTTCTCCGCTGAGAGCAGCCTGAACCATTGCTCTTGTAAAGGCAAGCTTCATTCGGGAACCGGAGTGATAATCTCCACCCGTCCAGCCGGTATTGACTAGATATACCTCTGCTTGATGCTCACTGATTTTTTCCCCGAGCATATCAGCATAAACAGAAGGTGCCAGCGGCAGGAATGGAGCACCGAAGCAAGTCGAGAATGTTGCTTCAGGTTCTGTGACGCCTCGCTCTGTTCCGGCAAGCTTGCTCGTATAGCCGCTAAGGAAGTGATACATTGCCTGTTCAGTTGTCAGTTTACTGATTGGCGGCAGGACGCCGGTCGCATCTGCTGTCAGGAAGACGATTGTTTTTGGATGACCTGCCAAGCTCTTCGGCAGACTGCCCTTGATGTAGTCAATCGGGTAAGCTGCACGTGTGTTTTCCGTTACAGATCCATCTTCATAATCACAAACACCAGCTTCATCAACTGCTACATTTTCAAGAATCGTACCGAATTTAATGGCGCCATGAATTTCCGGCTCTTTTTCAGCGGAAAGATTGATGCACTTAGCGTAACAGCCGCCTTCGATATTGAAGATACCATCAGGTGACCAGCCGTGTTCGTCATCCCCGATCAAAGGTCTGTTCGGATCAGCTGATAGTGTCGTCTTACCTGTTCCGGATAAACCGAAGAAGAGGGCTGTATCATTATCAGGTCCGACGTTGGCTGAGCAGTGCATCGGAAGGATCTCCTGCTGCGGCAGGAGAAAATTCATTACAGAGAAAATGGATTTCTTCATTTCCCCGGCATATTCTGTACCGCCTATCACGATTACGCGCTGTTTGAAAGAGACGATTACAAATGCTTCTGAATTAGTGCCATCGACTAGCGGATCTGCTTTTACACCAGGAGCAGAGATGACAGTGAATGCAGGTTTATGTGCAGCCAGCTCTTCTTCACTCGGCCGGATGAACAATTGGTGGGCAAACAGATTATGCCAAGCGTATTCATTGATTACCTGTATCGGAAGGTGGTAGCGTTCATCAGCTCCGGCAAAGCCTTGGAATGAGAAAACTTCTTCCTGCGCCTGCAGGTAGTCGACGACTTTACCTAATAAGTGTTCGAATATTTCTTCGCTGATAGGCTGGTTGACTTTTCCCCAGTCCACTTTGTTTTCGGAAAGCTCGTCTTTGACGATGAATTTATCTTTTGGTGAGCGGCCGGTATATTTTCCTGTCGCAGCCCGCAGAGCACCAGTCTTTGTCAGACGTGCTTCCTGGCGGGACAATGCCGCCTCCGTCAGCTGAGCCGCGGATAAGTTTTTTCTTACATTGGATTGGGAGCGCATTTCTTCTAACGCTGTTAATGCGTGCATCATTCGCATCTGGATCCCGCCTTTTTTAAATTTTTAATTAGTATAACACATTAAAATATTAATACATACTATTTTAAAATGCAATCAATAAGCGGATGCTTTATCGAATAATAATTCCTAGTTTTTTAGTTGGTATTAACATGATTTTGTTGACTTCTGTAGGCTGTTCCGATAACATAGTTGCGAACGGAAAACACTCTTATTCAGAGTAGGCGGAGGGACAGGCCCTAAGAAACCCGGCAACCGTCACATTTGTGAAATGGTGCTCAACCTGAGCAAGGGATACCTTGAACGATAAGAGAGGGAATAAGCCATCCTTCTGTTATGATGGAAGGTTTTTTTTATGTAACGGCTTAATAACAGAAAAAGAGCAATACTATTGGTAGTGCTCTTTCAACCTTCACCCATTATCAAGTTTCTTAATAACATACTTGGAAAGAGTAAAACTTCCGTATTAATCGTAGTTGAAGGGGGATTTGGCAGAATGACTGCTAATCGTCGATTATTTACCTCAGAATCCGTTACTGAAGGCCATCCGGATAAAATCTGTGACCAGATTTCGGATGCTATATTAGATGAAATACTAGCTAAGGATCCGAATGCCCGTGTTGCTTGTGAGACGACTGTTACGACAGGTCTTGTACTTGTTGCAGGTGAAATCACAACAAGCGCTTATGTTGATATCCAAAGCATCGTCCGTAAAACAATCAAGGAAATTGGTTATACACGTGCGAAATATGGCTTTGATGCTGATACATGTGCTGTATTGACAGCAATCGATGAGCAATCTCCAGATATCGCAGGCGGTGTCGATCAGGCGCTTGAGGCTCGTGAAGGGCTGATGACAGACGAAGAAATCGATGCAATCGGCGCAGGTGACCAAGGCTTGATGTTTGGCTATGCAAGCAATGAAACACCAGAATACATGCCTCTGCCAATTTCACTGGCGCACCGTCTATCCAAGCAATTGGCGAAGATACGGAAAGATGAAACTGTGGATTACTTGCGTCCGGATGGGAAAACACAAGTAACGGTAGAATATGATGAAAACGATCATCCAGTACGTATTGATACGATTGTCATCTCCACGCAGCATCATCCGGAAGTCGAGCAATCTCAGATCCACGCTGATTTGAAAGAGCTTGTTATCAAACCTGTTGTTCCAGCGGAATTGCTGGACGAAAATACGAAATACATCATCAATCCGACAGGTCGTTTCGTTATCGGCGGGCCGCAAGGTGATGCAGGTCTGACTGGCCGTAAAATCATCGTTGATACGTATGGCGGCTATGCTCGTCACGGGGGCGGAGCATTCAGCGGGAAAGATGCTACGAAAGTGGACCGTTCCGGTGCTTATGCAGCACGTTATGTGGCGAAGAACATTGTTGCAGCAGGTCTTGCTGATAAATGTGAAGTACAGCTTGCTTATGCAATCGGTGTTGCTGAACCAGTTTCCATCAGTATCGATACTTTCGGAACAAGCAAACAATCCGAAGAGGCATTGGTAAAAGCAGTACGCGATCTATTCGATCTTCGTCCTGCCGGCATCATCAAAATGCTGAACCTGCGTCAGCCAATCTACAAAGATACAGCTGCATACGGTCACTTCGGACGTACAGATAAAAACTTCCCTTGGGAGCAGACTGACAAAGCAGTACAGCTGGAAAGCTATACATTTGCATAATCTGCTTGAAAGGCAAGAGCGATAATTACGCTCTTGCTTTTTTTTGTGTCGGCGCCCATAATCTTCCTTCAAGAACCGAATTGTTTTATGCTATAATTAATGGCTAGAAGTAATGAAAGAGAGGCTAATAAGTAAATGTGTGGTTTGATTGGCGTAATTAGAAAGAACGTAAAACAACTAACGCAAGCTGATAAGGATAAATTCAAACAACAGAACAACATCATCACGCACCGCGGTCCGGATGATGAAGGATATTACCATGACGAGCATGTATCATTCGGTTTCCGCCGCTTGAGTATTATTGATATCGAGGCTGGTGTCCAGCCATTAAGCTATGACGACGAAAAAATCTGGATGGTCTTCAACGGAGAAATCTACAACTATGTAGAGCTTCGTGAAGAATTGCTGAAAAAAGGCGCAGAGTTCAAAACGGAATCCGATACCGAGGTCATCGCTGCGATGTACCATACATACGGAACGGAAGCATTTAAAGAGCTTCGCGGTATGTTCAGCATCTTGCTATGGGATAAAGAAAAGAAAACACTTTTCGGAGCACGTGATCCATTCGGCATCAAACCGCTCTTTTATAAGGAGACAGAAGATGAGATTTTCTTCGCTTCTGAGAAGAAGAGCATCACACTTCTGGAAGAATCAGAAACAGTTGATACCGAAGCGCTGCAGCATTATTTGAGCTACCAGTATGTACCGGAGCCATTCACGATGACAGAAGGTATCAAAAAGATAGAGCCTGGTCATTACTTCGTGAAGCGTGAAGGTGAACCGATAGAATTCCATCGATACTGGCATGCGACATTCTCACCGAAGATCATGGACAAGCAAGCTTGGATCACGCGTATCCAGGATGTTCTTCATGATTCTGTGAGCAAGCATATGCGAAGTGATGTGCCGGTCGGTTCCTTCCTTTCCGGCGGAATTGATTCCAGCATCATTGTAGCCATTGCGAAGCAATTTAATCCGAATTTGAAAACATTCTCTGTAGGTTTTGAACGGGAAGGATTCTCCGAAGTTGATGTCGCGAAAGAAACGGCTGAAAAACTCGGAGTAGAAAACTATTCCCATATCATCACACCAGAAGAATATTTAGAGAAACTTCCGAAAATCATGTGGCATATGGATGATCCATTGGCTGATCCATCCGCTGTGGCCCTTTATTTTGTGGCAAGAGAAGCTAGCAAACATGTAACAGTTGTACTTTCTGGTGAAGGTTCCGATGAGCTATTCGGCGGTTACAATATTTACCGTGAGCCAGAATCCTTGCGCATGTTCGACAGCATTCCTGGACCTGCAAAAGCTTTGCTTGCAAGAGTGGCTAAAATCTTGCCAGAAGGTGTACGCGGTAAGAGCTTCCTAGAGCGTGGTACAACACCATTGAAGGATCGCTATATCGGAAATGCTAAAATGTTTGAAGATGCAGACAAGCAGAAGCTATTGAAAACATACAATGATGCAATCCATTATCAACAAATCACTGCCCCATTGTATGCGAATGTGAAAAACGAATCCCTTGTCGATCAGATGCAGTATATCGACATTCATACATGGATGCGCGGAGACATCCTATTGAAAGCAGATAAGATGACAATGGCACATTCACTTGAGCTTCGCGTACCATTCTTGGATAAAGAAGTATTCCGCGTTGCCCGTGAGATTCCGGAAGATCTGAAAATCGCTAACAACACAACAAAGAGCCTGCTTCGTGAAGCAGTAGAAGGCATTGTGCCGGATCATGTTTTACATCGTAAAAAACTTGGTTTCCCAGTACCGATGCGCCACTGGCTGAAAAACGAATTGAATGGCTGGGCGAAGACACTCATCCATGAAAGCCAAACAGATCATCTTTTGCATAAAGACTATATCTTGAATCTGTTGGATGCGCATTGTCAAGGCAAGGGAGACTACAGCCGTAAAATTTGGACTGTACTTGCCTTCATGCTATGGCATCAGATTTATGTTGAACGTAAGTATGACTTTGCGGAGTTCCAAAAAGTCGACAGAGTGGAAAGCAAGCTGCAGACCACATAATAAAAAAGCCGTTCCTGTAAAAGGGGCGGCTTTTTATGTTGTTTCTTTATACTGTTTGCTTTTCTTGATATATTCCATTCGTATGCGCTCCATATCTTTGTAATCGGCTTCGGTCAAATCACGAATGACTTTAGCAGGTCTGCCGAATGCGAGCTTGCCGGAAGGAATCGTTTTGCCAGGAGGCACGAGTGACCCCGCACCTACATATGCGCCATCCTCGATGATCGCACCATCAAGGACGAGTGAGCCCATCCCTACAAGGGAATTTTTCCCTATTGTGCAAGAATGCAGCGTAACTTGATGACCAATCGTGGCTCCTTCCTTTATAATAAGAGGAAGGTCAGGGCTTTGATGAAGGACGCAAAGATCTTGGACATTGGCGCCTTCACTGATTACAACTGGAGCAACGTCTCCGCGTATAACTGTCTTAAACCATATACTGGCATCTTTTTCAATCGTAACTTCCCCTGTAATAACAGCATCAGGGGCAACATAAGCATCTTTGTGAACATGTGGACGTTTCTTGTCGTATTCGTATATCATTTGAATACTCCCTTCGTTTATGTTCTTATAGAATTAATAGATTTTTTGGAATGAAGACAATCCCGGATTCGAGGAGCGAAATCACATTATGACCCAACAAATACCAAAGTCATCGGTTTTACTTATGCATCAAGTATATCGGAAAATATTCCCGGAAGTACATAAAGAATTGGAACTATGGACACAGAGGGCAGAAGCGATACCGGATCCGGAACTGCGAAAGCAGGCGCTGGAGAGTATTCGGACCAAACGCTTCCATTGCCAGGGTGGAGCGGTGTACAGTCTGCTTGCTGGTGATGCATGGAAGCAGGCAATCAAGTTCATTATTGCCTATCAGACTATCAGTGACTATCTCGATAATTTATGTGATCGCAGTACTTCACTCGATCCAGACGATTTTCGCCTGCTGCATCAATCAATGCTGGATGCATTGCAGCCAGGTGAAAAGCTGAAGGATTATTATGCATTGCGTGATGAAACAGAAGACGGCGGATACTTGCACTCGCTTGTTTTCACGTGTCAGACTATCCTTGGCAAACAGCCTAATCTGCAAGTTCTGCAGCCGTATTTGCTGAAACTTTCTGGATTATACGGCGATTTGCAAGTGCACAAGCATGTAGCGAAGGAAGAACGGATTGAAAGACTGACAAACTGGTTTGCCCTGCATCAAGAGGAACACCGGGATCTTACGTGGTATGAATTCTCGGCATGCAGCGGGTCGACACTCGGTATCTTCTGCTTTGTTTCTTATGGAATGGGGATGGAAATCGACCAGCAATTGGCTGATGATATCTATCAAAGCTATTTTCCATATATGCAAGGACTTCACATTCTGCTCGATTACTATATTGATCAGATGGAGGATGAAGAGGAAGGCGATCTGAATTTCTGCCATTATTACCGAGACTCGGAGGAAATGAAGGAAAGACTCCTATACTTCATAGAACGGACGAACGAAAGTGTCCAGCGTCTACCGCATGCGTCATTCCATGAGATGGTCCATCACGGGCTTGTCGGACTGTACTTGGCAGATCGCAAAGTGAGTCTGCTTTCGGATAGTAAAGAGATGATCAAAACATTGCTCAAGGCAAGCGGCAACAAATCGAAGTTTTTCCATTTGAATATCAAGGCATACAATAAAATGAAAGAAGCGCGTACCCCGATTGGCTAGGGGATCGCGCTTCTTTCATTTTTTCTTCTCTGATGAACGACTGCTAAAAACACATGAGCAGGTCGAACAACAGGAATTTCTGTACATACTCCGGTACCGGTTAAGACATTCTAAGCTCATTTCAAATCCACATTATATCAGGATGACACCATTCGGAAATTGCTTGTGACTGTGATAGGTGTATCCGGATTTGCTTCCATACCATCTCCCGGTGACAGTGCATGTAAATTTCAAAAAATATGTTGATAAATTAAACAACTATATATATAATGAATTTATGAAAGCGTTATAAAAATGAATGGTGTTTAAAAATTAAACAATAGTTGGTTGGATGGAGCAGTATTAGCGGAATTTAAATAAGAATGCCAGTGCCAGTGACACTATACTCCATTGCATTCATAAAAAGTGAAGGAAATGAGGTAAGGACAATACAAACGACAATGCAGAAGTTATATAAATTTCAAACAGCAGATCATATTATTGCCGGACCAAATTCTCTTGGTGATTTAGGAGAGCAACTTCATTTAGTAGGCACAAAAATACAGTCGGCTTTAATTATTACACAGCCGCCAATGGAAGATTTAGGGTTTGTAGATCAAATAACAAACCAACTATCAGCAAAGGGTATTAAGGCGCAAGTTAATACGAACATCCTTCCTGAACCAACAGTTGAAAACATCGAAGAAGTATTTCAAAGTACATCCATTGAAAATTACGACGTATTAATTGGTATTGGAGGAGGAAGCGTTCTTGATACCACTAAAATTCTATCTGTATTAAGAACGAATGATAAATCAGTCCGTGAACTGTTAGGAACAGATTTAGTTGAAAAACCTGGTACCCCAACAGTGTTAATTCCCACTACTTCAGGTACAGGAGCTGAAGTAACGCCAAACGCGATCGTTACATTGCCTGATGAAGAATTAAAAGTCGGAATAGTAAGCAAGCATCTTCTGCCGAACATTGTAATCCTTGATCCGCTTTTAACTTTAGGGTTACCAAAGCCTATTACAGCTGCAACAGGAATGGATGCGTTTACCCATTCACTGGAATCATTTATCTCAACCAAAGCAAACTTAATCAGTGACATGGTTGCGTTAGAATCTATTCGCCTTATCTCGTCGAGTATCGTTGAAGCCTATCAAGATGGACAGTCTGTTGAAGCGCGAGAAAAAATGCTTGTTGGTTCTATGTATGGCGGGATGGCCCTGACGGCAGCGGGTACAGCAGCTGTACATGCACTGGCTTATCCATTGGGAGGAAAGTTCAAAATTCCTCATGGTGTAGCAAATTCAATGCTTTTACCTCATGTCATGGAATTTAATATGGATAGCATAATAGATCGTTTGTACCTTGTAGCTGAACCAATGGGCATTGAAATTCAAGGGCATTCAAAAGAAGAAGTGGCTCAAAATGTAGTGGACCGTATTGTAGAATGGACGAACATACTGGAAATTCCACAAAACTTGAAGGAATATGGCGTAACAGAAGAAGATATCCCGGAATTAGCTATTTCGGCTTCTAAAGTCACACGTCTGTTGGATAACAATCCAAAGGATATAAGTGTAGAGGATATGGAAACGATTTATCGCAAATTACTAGTTTAGTTGTTACTATAGCTTTCAGCATGGCTAAATGCTGACAGGCCGAGCATGAAGTTCGTGGGAGGGAATATGATGAAGCCGATTATAGGGATTACCATGGGAGATGCCGCCGGTGTGGGTCCTGAAATTATTGTAAAAGCCTTGAGCCATACAGCCGTATACGATATATGCAGACCGATTGTGATCGGTGATACGAAAATAATTGAAAGAGCCATCCGCGTCACACAATCTCCATTAACCGTTGAGACTATTGCATCTGTCTCAGATAGTAAATTTGAATTTGGCAGAATCGATTGTATTGATTTGGATTTATTGCCAGCTGATTTACCTTTTGGAGAGTTATCCCCAAAAGCAGGAGATGCTGCCTTCCAATATTTGAAAACGGCAGTTGAGTTGACAAAAAAGAAGGAGATTCAATCGATCTGTACCGCGCCATTAAATAAAGAAGCCCTCCACAAAGGAGGACATCTATATCCAGGACATACTGAAATTCTTGCAGAGTTAACGGAAACAGCTGATTATTCCATGATGTTATCTTCGCCAAAACTAAAAGTCATCCATTTAACCACACACGTTGGCTTGATTAGTGCAGTAGAGTCTATCACGCCAGAAAGAACGTATAAGGTTGTAAAGCTTGCTCACGAAACGTTGACACGTGCAGGATATACAAATCCAAGCATCGCGGTTTGCGGAATTAATCCACATGCGGGTGAAAATGGGTTGTTTGGTGAAGGGGAAGAAGAAGAAAAACTAGTTCCTGGAATACAGGAAGCATTTTCTGAAGGCATAAATGTAAGCGGTCCGCATCCTGCAGACACTGTGTTTTTCCGAGCAGTTCGTGGTGATTTTGATCTGATCGTTGCCTGTTATCATGATCAAGGCCATGTTCCGATAAAGGTATTAGGCTTGGAAGAGGGGGTCAATATCACGGTTGGTTTAAATGGCGGTGTTATTCGTACCTCCGTAGACCATGGTACTGCATTTGATATTTCCGGAAAAAATATTGCAGATGAAAGAAGTATGCTTGCAGCTATCCAATCGGCAGCTGACTTGTCTCCAAAGGAAGTTTTGAAATAAGAATTAAAATAGTCATTATGCAAAATGGGTGCTTGTTCCCCAAAAATCTCAGTATGGGTGTCGAACCTAGAATCTTGCTCAAGAAGTTTTCAAAGAAGCTTATGTGAAAAATGTAACCCCTTATCTGGGGAAGAAGTTAGCTCATAACGTTAATGCAGAAATGAGTGAATTGTGTGATCTTCGATGTAATAGAGAATTTGGATGAGTATAAATCCTTAAATCCAAAATTCGACAACGGTTTAAAGAAATTCAAAGAAGCAAAGATAGATTATAATAAGCGATTTGATTTTGATGGAGGCTATTTGTTCTTTCAGGAAGGATCTACGACTCACATAGATGAAGGGACGTTTGAAGCTCATAAAAAATATATCGATATTCAAATTGTATTGGATGGATCGGAATATGTAGCATGGGCACCCATTGATCAATTAGCAGTAGATGTTACATACAATGCCGAGAAAGATGTCGTTCGATTAAACGGCAGTCCGAAAACGACTATGAAAATCAATAAAGGCATGGCCTACATTTGTCTGCCTCACGATGGACATAAATCTCTAAAACATATAGATGAAACGACGAGTTATAAAAAAGCAATTATTAAAATCGAAATTTAAATAGAAAGATAAGGTGAATAGCATGAGTAATAAAATAGTAATTAACGAGTCAATTCCAAACGGTAAATTATATCATGATGCATATACAAATATTGATTTTTCTTTGATTCCATCCGGACCATTCTCAACTGCACATGCACCGACTGTTACAAAGTTGGAAAATGGTGATTTACTATGTGCGTGGTTTGCAGGTTCATTTGAAGGCAGCCCGGACATTTCAATTGTATTATCTAAATTCGATCATCTCTCCCAAGAGTGGAACGAACCGAAAATCATCTCACAGGACGATACGCGCAGTGAGCAAAACCCATCATTCTTCCATGCACCCGATAATTCCGTTTGGTTGATCTATACTTCCCAGGAAGGCAGACAGCCAGATAAAGATAATATGCAATTCACTTCCATTATTAAGTATCAAAAAACAAGTGACAATGGTGAAAGTTGGTCCGAGCCAGAAGTGTTGTTCAACCAGCAAGGTACTTTTGCACGACAAGCTATTCAAGTATTAAGCAATGGCAGATGGATTTTCAGCACGTGGGTATGTGAAGATTCCGAATTTGGTCTGACGAATGATCCCACAGTAATGCATGTGTCGGACGATGAAGGACTGACTTGGAAAGAAGTACGTATGCCTGATAGTAATGGACGAGTACATGCCAACGTCATAGAATTGGAGAATGGTCATCTCGTGGCATTTATGAGAAGCAGATTCGCAGATTATATATATAGAAGTGAGTCGGCCGATTATGGAGATTCTTGGACAGCTCCTGAGCCAACAACCTTGCCAAATAACAATTCAAGTGTAAGCGCAATCAAACTGGATAACGGTGCAATTGCGATTGCATATAACGCTAATTCAGCTAATAACCCTGAAAAAGGCAAAGTAGCTTGGCCTGGATTACGAAACCCTGTCGTAGTTTCCGTGTCGGAGGATGCTGGTAAAACTTGGCCGATTGGTCGGATTATAGAACACGCTGAAGGTTTCATTGGAGTGGAGAATAAAACGAACAATTCACAGTTCGAATATCCAACTATTTATCAGGATCCGCAAGGGTATCTACACCTAGTTTACGCGTATAAAAATAGAATGTGTGTAAAATATAATGGTTTTTCAGTTGAGGACATTTATGGCGCAAAGCGCGAATACGAAGGGGTCTACAATCCAACTTCTGGAGAAATAAGCTAAGTAGAAAGGCCAGATGAATCTACCAGTAAATGAAAAGAGTGTGGGGCGACATAGCGGCTGTCTCCTAATACTCTAGCATCGGTGTGCTGCGTTTGCATAGCAGCCGCAGCACACTTTCATGCAACGCTGTCGCATATAGTTTGAACACATTGCTAGAAAAGGTGCGCGGTTGAATTGCAGCAGAGCAATCTGAGAGGTTTAACATGCTCCTATATAAAATTTCCATTGGAGCGCCTTAAAATGTAACCGCTTCATCGGGAAGGATTAGCTCGAGATTGTAAGGGAGTATGATGTACAACTCATAAGAGACTCTAGGAAGTCTTCAAGATGATGGCAAAGTGTCATCACTTAAGAGAGGAGTAACAAAAATGACAATGGATATGTATCTTGCACTTGGTATCTTGGTGCTGATGATTGTGATGATCATGTCAGATAAGTTTGCCTTCGGCGCACCACCACTCATAGCTTCCCTTTTGCTTGTAGTGACAGGTCTGGCCACAGTTCCCGAGGCTTTCGCCGGCTTTGTAAATTCAAGCGTTATCATGGTCGCCGGCTTTATGGTTGTCATGGCGGGACTAATGAAGACGAGTGTAATTGGTAAGGTTCAAAGTTCTATGCTTGCTTTGGTGAATAAGGGAGGATACAAAAGTTATGCTCTTTTGATTGTAGTGGTTATGTTTGGTGCCAGTTTAGCTGGACCTGGTTCCACTGGATACTACGTGCTTATTTTATCTTTGATATCTACTATCCCTTACAATAAAAAAATGCCTACGTCTAAATTAATGATGCCTTTGGGATTTGCGACTAACCATCCTTTGATTCCTTTCAATGTGGCGCTGTTTTATGGTGTTACTGTCAGTGTACTGGAAACAGCTGGATTTACCGGCGGGCTTTCTATGTCTAAGTTTGCAGTGGTGAATTTCATCTTGACCCTTGGTTTTTTGGCGTGGGCTTTGGTTGCTTATCGTCTATTGCCAGATCATCCGATTTCGGAAGATTCTGGATTTGATGAAGTGGCAGTTGCGTCTGAAATCAATACCATGCCTCAATGGAAAGAATACGCTACGATAGCGGCTTTTGTCTTAAGTGTAGCAGGCATGATGCTCATGAATTTATTCGGCGAAGCGGCTTATGTCATACCTGGCTTGGCTGGGGCATTCTTGCTGATAATTAATGTACTTGACTTCAAGGAAGTTCGAGATAATATGAGTGCACCAGTCATCCTGTTAATGGCCGGTGTTATAGGGGTTGCCAATGCGTTGGCGGAGACTGGATTCACAGCTATGGTAGGAGACTACGTGGCAAATTCTTTAGGGACTAATATCAGTCCATTCATGCTGATCTTCATTTTTGCTCTTTTAACTAGTACATGTGCTACGTTTACTGGTTCAAATATGGGTTCTGTATATATCTTTGCACCGATCGCTATTGCAACAAGCCTGAGTTTGGGTCTTGATCCAACTGCTGCAGCGGTTGCAGTTGTAATATCTGCATGGAACGGCGGCTACATGCCAGTCGATGGTATGCCTGCTATGATCTTAGGTATGGGTAAGTATAAGCTGCCGCAGTTCTGGCTGTTCTCCGTACCTATGTATGTGATTCGAATATTCGCGCTAAGTGTTGGTGCGATGATTATGTTCCCTGTAAGTTGATTATGTAATAACAGGAACTGATGAATGGAATGCAATCAGCTTGTATAACGAGGAATAAGCTGGAGTCGTTTTTGTTTTAACCTGATAGAGAGCTTGATTCCAAATCAGGATGAATCCTTTATCAACTAGGTGGTCTATAAAAGACTGAAACATATATTGGGAGGAAACGTGTATGGGACAACAGATTTCTAATGTAAAACCATTATGTCCGCCAGGCCGTCCGCCGCGCTACGAAGATATACCCTTTGCCGAGGTAGCGCTTGATACTGGTGAGTCATACACACTGAAAATGGACATTTATCAAGACCTTAACCAGAAAACTCCAGGTCCCTGCATCATTTACTATTTTGGTGGTGGGTGGATGTATGGAGAATACAAGCAGGTTACCCAGAAAGCAGTATATTTCAGGGAACTTATAAAGTTGGTAGAACAAGGATATACCATTGTATCTCCATCCTATCGCTTGGCCAGTCAGTCTGTTTTCCCGGCGTGCATTCATGACTGCAAGGGAGTGGTGCGTTATTTGAAAGCGAATGCAAATAGATACCATATCGATCCTGAACGAATTGGCGTGTTGGGGAACTCTGCTGGCGGACATCTAGCAGCAATGGTCGCAATGAGCGCAAATTGCAGGGAAATGGAAGGGGATGTCGGCGGTAACCAAGAATATACAAGTGCGGTAAGGGCAGCAGCAATTTTTTATGCGCCATCCGACATAGTAGAACTCATCAAGAGTGATACCAATGCAGCATTAAAGAATTTGTCTGGAACAGAAGTTGATCATGCAGACAAGTCCATGGATACTGTTGTAACCCAAATTCTTGGATATACTGAGCCTGGAAAATCGTTGTTGGATTTGAATGGATTGCTGGAAAGCGGTGATACGGGTGAACTGGATTGGAAGTATATAGAACTAGCCAAAAAATGCAGTCCGATTACATACGCAAGCGCCGATAATCCACCGATGATGATTTTGCATGGGAGTAAAGACCCTCTGGTACCGATTGAGCAAAGCGAGAGCCTTTATAAAGCCCTAGTGTCTTCTGGTGCGGAGGCTATGTATCTAGCTGCTTCCAAGGCTAATCACGGCCCCACAATGGGAGAGGAAGCTGATCAGATGGCGTATCAGTTTTTAAAAAACAGACTTTGAGTATATGTATAACACCGAATATTATCAAGTTTCTTGCTGAAAGCCTATAAAAAAGAAGCGCGTACCCCGATTGGCCAGGGGCTCGCGCTTCTTTCATTTTTTCTTCTCGATTGCAATGATGAATGGCGGAGTATTCTTTTGGTTAAGGAAACGGTACTGCAAGACGGCGTAATGTTTTTGATCATAATCCTTTACGTGGGCAAGCAGTCCTTCTTTTTCAATGGCGCCTTCCGGATGGCCATGATAAACGACCAAAACGATTCTGCCGCCGGGTTTCATTGCGTGACGGATTTTCTCAATTGCAGTAATCGTGCTTTCTGCATTGGTGGTAATAGCTTTACTGCTCCCTGGCAAATAGCCTAAATTGAAAATGGCTCCAGCAAGCTTCCCTTCATCTTCGGGAGTTATATAATGATCGACACGCTGGTGGCTGTCCAGAATCAAAGTCGTATTCGTGACATCATGCAGGCTTAAGTGCTTACTCGTCATTTCGATGGCCTGCTCCTGTATATCGAATGCCAGCACCTTTCCATCTTCGCCGACATAACGGCTGAGTACGAGTGTATCGTTCCCATTTCCGCATGTTGCATCAATGACTGTATCTCCTGGCTGAATCACTTGCTCCATCAGTTCGTGTGCATAAGCGATAACGTGTTTTAGCATTTCCCTGAATCCTCTCTCTGACAAATTGTACTCTCTTATTTTTACGCTACATGCGCTTATTTAGCAAATCAAATCTCTTTAATGTAAAGGAAAATTTACAATTAATTTACCAAATATATGTAGAAACCTGTCGATGTAAGGACCATAGTATTAGTATGAAGAAAGAGAAAGGAGTATATCGACATGTATAAGTACATCCTAATACCTATTTGTGCCTTGATTCTATGTTATTTATCTGGGTGTGCGGCAAACCCGGCAGCAGCTAAATTGGATGAAGAAAAACGTATCGGTATCGTTTTGACAGAAGCAGGGCTCGGAGATCAGGAAGGAAATGATTTAGCGATCGAGGGACTGACAAAAGCGAGAGACCGACTTGATATCATTTATTCATATAAAGAGATCACTGCAGAACTAACCTATGAAAAAGCATTAAAGGAACTAGCGGAAGAAGGAATGGACACGATTATCACGTTGGAAACAGCAGCGGAGGATGCGGTAATCAGTGAGTCGAAGGTCAATCCCGATACTACATACATAGCTTTTGAGACGGAGCTGGAAGGAGAAAATCTGTTCGGCTACTCATTTGATACAAAACAGGCAGGTTATTTGGCTGGAGTGGCGGCTGCCACTGTGACGCAGTCTGGTAAAGCAGGGTTCATTGGCGGGTCGTCCAGTGCTTACCTGGAAGGTTTCGAACAAGGAATTGCAGATACGTCCAAGGATACCGAACTGCTCGTTCGGGGGACTTCGCCAGATGATAAGGCAGCAGGCAGCAAAGCGGCAAAGGAAATGATCGCTGAAGAAGCAGATATTCTTTTCGCTGAGCCTGGCGATGCTGGAAAGGCAATGCTGCAGCAAGCAGCACTCGCGAATGTATATGCGATCGGCGCTGGAGGTGACCAGAGCTATCTCGCTCCTGAAAATGTCGTCACGTCTGCTCAGGTGCAAATTGATCATATTATATTCGATTTTCTTGAACGGTTATCAAAAGGCAAAGAGTTGCCTGAAAATCATATGATCGGTTTAGAAGAGCAGGCTGTCGGGTTAAGTCCTATCGCTGTTGTCAGTATTACCGACACAGTTGAAGGGAAAGTCCATACAGCGACACAAAAGCTGTTAGAATCGGAGTGAGCTAAATGAAACTGACACGGAAACTATTCCTGCAGGCAGCAGGGACGAGTGCTTTGGCATTGGCGCTCATTGCATTTATCATTTTCAGTATGATAAGGATCAATGCTTCGAGTTATGAGCAAGTTCAGCATCTCCTTCAGCTTCAACAGCTTGACAGTCAGCTGAACAATGCCGGACAGGTACTGCGGAATACGACTACAATCCGCACGGATGCTTCCGCGGCTGATTTACGCTCTTACATGGAACAAAGCAATTCAAGCTTCAAGCAGCTTTTGCAATCATCGGAAGGGCAGTCAGCAGCATATCTTGAGGCGGGAAAGGAAAAATATGATGAATGGCAGGCAGAAGTAACGAGTCTGCTGACTAATGTGAATGAGATGGATGCGCTACGGTTATCAAGCCGTGTCCAAGGACTGCTGAATGATATTTATATGGCGAACGCATACAGTACAGCAGCTTATGAGGATGAACAGCTTGCCCTGCAGAATCAGATTACATTTGTGATTGTGGTGTCTGTTATAGGCGTATTGCTGCTCATAGTCATCACAAACTACACATCACGAAGAACGAGTAAGTCGATTGCTGATCCCCTATTGGCACTCGCATCCAGGACGAACCAAATTGCAGCGGGTGATCTAACGGTGGGACCGTTAGAGAAAACAGGTAGTCTGGAAATCAGTGAGATGAACCAAGCCTTCGGACAAATGACGGAGCAGCTGAAGAATTTGATTGGTTCCATTGAGAAGGCTAGTGATGAAGTAGCCGGAATGTCTGTTGAAATTGATAAAGACAACCAGAATCTACAGGGGCTCCATAAAGAAATTGCTGCTTCAGTTGGGGAAATCACTTCCGGGTCGCAGCGAATTTCTGCAGATTTGCAGCAGACGGTGACGCTGATAGAGCAGATGGATAAGCAAGGCAGTGCAAACAGTGCGTTTGCTACGGAAACAGTCGCGCTGGGCAAACTTGCGTCTGAGGCAGCGGTACGCGGCAGGGAAACTGTACATAACCAGCAGCAGCTCATGGTCAAAAACGGAGAAAGCAGGGACTTGATGGAAGCATCGCTTCGAGGTTTCATCCAATACTCCCAGCAAATCGAGCAAATGGTAGCATCAGTATCTTCTGTCGCTGAACAGACCAATCTGCTTGCGCTAAACGCCGCAATTGAGGCTGCAAGAGCGGGTGAAGCGGGGAAAGGCTTTGCTGTCGTTGCAGATGAAATTAGAAAACTGGCGGATGAGTCCAAATCATCTGCAGATGCTATTTATCAGACGGTAGGGTCGATTCGACAGGGTACTATGAGTTTATCCGAAGCTGTTCAATTCGGCCATGAAATTGCCAAAGCGGAAACAGCTTCTATGGAAAGTATGGAAAGCTCATTCATGGAGATCGAAGAAAAGTTTCAGTCCATCTCGAATCGGCTGCAGCAAATCCAAAACGGCAGCATCCAATCGGAGCGGCTGGGAGCTGAGGTACTAGGCAGGGTAGAACAAATCAGCAGTACCCTCCAGGAAAATACTGCGAAGACCGATATCGTCCATCATTCCACCAATGCCCAGTATGGAGCGTATGAGCAGCTGGCAATGACAGTCGGTCAGCTTGACCGTGTAACAAGTGAACTGCAGGACGCTGTTTCGGTGTTCCGGACGGAAGCTGCCGAATCTTGACAAATGCAGTCCAGTTCCGTACACTGGACACAACAATACTGTGAACGATGAGGAGAAGGAGTAGTAGCAAGCTCTGCTTGGTTTAAGAGAGACGGCGTTCCGGTGCAAGCCGTCCCAGCATCTTGTGAACTCGCCTTCGTAATTGCAAAAGGGAACTGCCAGTACTTTTTGCCGTTTTCCGCGTTAAGGAATGTCGAGCGGGCGCAATTAGCGCTAAGTTGGGTGGTACCGCGGGAGAAGTCTCTCGTCCCATTATTGGGATGAGGGGCTTTTTTCTTTGCTTCACGGTCAGATTGTTCAAGTTGAAGAGAGTACAGGAGGCACACGATATGTCATTCAATCATCATGAAATCGAAAAGAAATGGCAAGCTTATTGGGAAGAAAATAAAACATTCAAAACAGATACTTCCTCTGAAAAACAAAAGTTTTATGCGCTGGATATGTTTCCTTATCCATCCGGTGCGGGTTTGCATGTTGGGCATCCTGAGGGCTATACAGCTACAGATATTCTGTCTCGCATGAAACGGATGCAAGGCTATGAAGTACTGCATCCAATCGGTTGGGATGCCTTCGGATTACCTGCAGAGCAGTACGCGCTCGACACTGGAAATGATCCGGAAGAATTCACGAAAAAGAATATCGCGACCTTCACAAGACAGATCAAGGAGCTTGGGTTCTCTTACGATTGGGATCGTGAAGTTAATACGACAGATCCAGAATACTATAAATGGACACAATGGATTTTCCTTCAATTGTATAAAAAGGGTCTTGCTTATGTGGATGAGGTAGCAGTGAACTGGTGTCCAGCTCTTGGTACTGTACTTTCCAATGAAGAAGTCATCGACGGAAAGAGTGAACGGGGCGGACATCCTGTCATCCGCAAGCCGATGAAGCAATGGGTGCTTCGTATTACTGCTTATGCCGATCGCCTGCTAGAAGACTTGGATGAACTTGACTGGCCGGAAAGCTTGAAAGAAATGCAACGCAATTGGATTGGACGCTCGGAAGGTGCGGAAGTAACATTCCGCATAGAAGGCACTGATGAAAGTTTTGATGTGTTTACGACTCGTCCGGATACTTTGTTCGGTGCTACATTCGCGGTACTGTCCCCAGAGCACCCGTTAGTTGATAAAATTACTACTGAGGCACAACGAAAGGCTGTAGAAGCATACAAACAAGAAGTTGCTGCGAAAAGTGATTTGGAGCGTACAGATCTTGCGAAAGAGAAAACTGGTGTCTTTACCGGAGCATATGCAATCAACCCGGTCAATGGCGAGAAAATGCCGATCTGGATTGCGGATTATGTACTTATGAGTTATGGTTCCGGAGCTATCATGGCTGTACCTGCTCATGATGAACGCGACTATGAATTTGCAAAGACTTTCGATTTGCCGATCAAAGCAGTTATCGAAGGTGCTGATATAGAAAATGAAGCTCATACTGGTGAGGGAGCGCATATCAATTCTGATTTCCTTGATGGTATGAATAAACAAGATGCAATATCTGCAGCAATTGCTTGGCTGGAAGAGAACAAACACGGTTCGAAAAAGATCAGTTATCGTCTGCGTGACTGGATTTTCAGCCGTCAGCGCTACTGGGGTGAGCCAATTCCAGTAATCCATTGGGAAGATGGTACAATGACAAGTGTACCGGAAGAAGAGCTTCCACTTGTTTTGCCGAAAACAGATGAAATCAAATCATCCGGCACTGGTGAGTCCCCGCTTGCTAATATTACGGAATGGGTGAATGTCACTGATCCGGAAACAGGTAAGAAAGGGAAGCGTGAAACACATACAATGCCGCAATGGGCAGGAAGCTGCTGGTACTTCCTTCGTTATATCGATCCGAAGAACCCGGAGAAGCTGGCTGATTTTGAGACGCTGAAGAAATGGCTGCCGGTTGACGTATATATCGGGGGAGCAGAGCATGCTGTGCTTCACTTGCTGTATGCGCGTTTCTGGCACAAGTTCTTGTTTGATATCGGTGCTGTACCGACAAAAGAACCTTTCCAAAAGTTATATAATCAAGGAATGATCCTTGGAGAAAATAATGAGAAGATGAGTAAATCCAAAGGTAACGTGGTCAACCCTGATGATGTTATCGATTCCCACGGTGCAGATACACTTCGTCTATATGAAATGTTCATGGGGCCGTTGGATGCTTCCATTGCTTGGTCTGAAAATGGATTGGATGGCTCCCGTCGATTCCTTGATCGTATATGGCGATTATTTATCACAGAAACAGGAGAACTTTCGGAGAAAGTACAGGACACAGAATCGGAAGATCTGCAAAAAACGTATCATGAGACTGTCAAAAAAGTGACAGAGGACTTTGAAGCTTTGCGCTTCAATACAGGTATCTCTCAATTGATGGTATTCATCAATGATTGTTACAAAGCTCCTGTCATCCCACGCGAATTTGCGGAAGGATTCATGAAATTACTTTCACCGGTGGCACCGCATATTGCAGAGGAGCTATGGAGTAAACTTGGTCATGAAGATACGATTACGTTTGCGGAATGGCCGGTCCATGATGAGTCGAAGCTTGTTGAACAAGAAATCGAAATCGTATTACAGGCAATGGGTAAAGTGCGATCAAAAGTTATGGTGCCTCATGATGCTTCAAAAGAAGAACTTGAGAAAATCGCACTAAACGACGAACAAATGAAAAGCTGGCTGGAAGGAAAGACTGTCCGTAAAGTGATTGTCGTTCCAGGCAAGCTAGTCAATGTAGTAGCAAACTGACAGCGAATCCCTTCTGTTTTACGGAAGGGATTCTATTTTAAGTAAAGGGGAACGGAACATGCGGAATATACAACCGGAAGAATTGGATGAACTAATTGAAAATGGCACCTCTTCCTATAAAGTGATTGATGTACGGGAAGATGAAGAAGTAGAGCAAGGTATGATTCCTGGAGCAATTCATATCCCGCTGCAGCAAATACCTGAGAAGCTGTCTGAATTACCGACGGACGACACATATGTACTTGTCTGCCGCGGCGGTCATCGAAGCATGAATGCTGCTGCGTTTATGGAGAACCAAGGCTATGATGTGATCAATATGGATGGCGGAATGCTGGAATGGAAAGGCGAACTCGTCTTTAAATAAGGTAAAAGCACTGCGAGGAAGACGGTTCGACGGCTTCCTCGCAGATATTCTATATTTCTTTGAAACTAGTATTGACAGTATCGAAACATGGTGATAGTATAGAGTTACTGTCGCAAGGCAGTCATTGATCTTTGAAAACTGAACAAAACAACCAATTACGAACTAAACGACATGATCGCAAGATCAACGTCAGCTCTAACGAGCAATGCATCAAAACTTTCATGGAGAGTTTGATC